>CAVWJV010000008.1:0-348883 GCA_963755365.1 Terriglobia bacterium
CACGTATGCAGGGTCATCATTGATCCAGCTTAGATTGGTCTTGGCTTCATGCACTGCCTTGGACATGTATTGCTTGATGCGTTCGGTGTAATTTTTCCGGCCACCGTCATCGCCCATGCCGGCCTGCGTCAGGTCAAATGGGAAAGTACCAGCCAGAGTCTGGTAGAGCAGGTATTCTTCGTTGAGATCGGGCACGTTGCGCCCATCCGGCAGCACCCGCTTGCGCGTGCGATTCGCCTTTCGCCACTTCATCACCTGAGCAGACCAGACTTTTGGTAATTCAGAAATCACGTCGAGCCGCGCGCGTACGTCTTCACTTCGTTTTGTGTCGTGCGTTGACGTGGCCAGCATGGAGAATGGCCAGCAGTCAGCGCGCTTCTGGTTGGCGTGGTGAAATTCATCCACGGAAACACCAAACTGCTTGGGCGAGCCGCCCACTTCATTGACGGCGATGAAGCGGTTGTACACATAGCAGGCCGTATCTTCCAGTCCCTTGGCCATCACAGGACCAGTCAGCTGTTGGAACTTAAGGGTGAAATACTGCTTGCTGCGATATTGGTCTGATTCATTGCCGCCGTTGTCACGGTTCTTCAGAAGAAGGATGTCGCGAAGAAAATCGAAACTGGCCGGGGCTTTATCCGGATTGCGGCGCTTGGCGCGGCGCGATCGCCTCATTGATGTGGGCGCGATCACGGTCCGTCATCTCGCCGCGCTCGTCAATGTACGTGCGATACACCGGGAAGCAGGCAATGGTCTCGCGAATCACGTCCCGCAGGGCTTTTCGCGTGAAGTCGCGGGCATAGCGGTCGGTGGCGGAGATGGCGTCCAGCATGTGGGCCAAAACGTTGACTTCGCTGGCCAGAGAAGCCCCCATGATGAGCTTCTTGCTGTTATAGATCAGCGTGTCAACGTTGAAAGAAGTGCCGGTAAAGCGGTTGTACACATTGGTGAAAGCGCGCTCGTTGCGGCGATCGATAAAAATGCCGTTCACCAGCGTGGTGAAGTCATATCCGGAGGTCCCGTCGATTGGCCATTCGGTGGGAAGATCTTCGCCGGGTTCCAGGATCTTTTCCACCACCGTATAGAGAGGTGGGCGATCTTTCATCCAGTCATGCTGTCCGAATACCTGCTGGACATCGGCCTCAATTCCGTTTTCAGCCAAAGGCGGTTTGGGAGTAGCGCCAATGCACTGGCTGGCGGCAAACAGCATCTGCATTCGAATCAGATATTGCCGCGGATTCAGCAGGCCATCGCAATGATCAATGCGCACACCCTGGATCAGATCCTCGGCCAGTAGATGGCGCAGGAGTTGATGCGTGGCAGCGAAAACACGCGGATTCTCCATGCGCAGGCCAATCAGGTCATTGATATCGAAAAAGCGGCGATAGTTAATTTCCTCACCTGAGACGCGCCAGTGTGACAGCCGGTAAACCTGCGCTTCCAGCAAACGATGGAGGCAGTCAAAACTCCGGGGATTGCCCGCTTGTCCATTGCAGTGATGAACGGCTCTCTCAATCAGGTCGCGCGTGGCGGGCGAATTTGTGATCATGTTTTGCAAAGCCGCCAGCATGGGTGGAATCGAGCGCCGTCGCTGCCGCACCAGTTCGCCATTGGTTGAGCTGTGCGGAGGCAGGTTGCGCAGACCGTTCAGTATGCTGCGCAACTCGGGGTCATGTATCTCACCGCTTAGCGGCTCGAAGATCGATGGAATCGTTTGCGCGTCTATGGGAAGAGTCTTGTCATAGTACGCAATGTTAAAGCCGTCCGTGTCCACTACCAGCTTGATGTGCCCCTGCTCCAGTTCAGCGCCATACTGATCGCCCAGAATGGGGATCAGCAGCTTGTCACGCAATTCAGGTTTAAGCGGATACCAATCGAGATCAAAAAATTCAGCAAACTCTGACGCGCGTCCGTTGGCCAGCACGTCTTTCCACCAGGGATTGGCGCCAAAGCCGATTCCCATGTGGTTGGGAACAATGTCCAGCACCTGTCCCATACCGTAATTGCGCAGTTCATTCACGAGTTCCGTGAATTCTTCATAACTGCCGAGTTCAGGATTGAGCTGGTTGTGGTCAGTGATGTCATATCCGTGCTGGCTGCCGGTGCGAGCCTTTAAGATGGGCGAGGAATAAACGTGCGAAACTCCCAGAGCGTGTAAATAACCTGCCAGCCGCCTGGCGTGTACAAACGTGAAATCAGAGTTAAATTGCAGGCGATACGTGGACAGCGGGCGGACCCCGCGCTTTTGCGCTGCCAGGCGGTCCATACACTCGGAGATGCCGCTGGTTTCGGGACTGATGACCGCTGGGTTTGATCGCATAGGGGAACAAAAGGGAAGCCACGAAAGGCAGGCATTCCCCCGTGAAACTTAGATGCAAATCGGCAGGGGTGTGCGGGAGCGAAACTGCACGGAATGCCTTTACTAAAGTGCCAGGAAAGCTGAGAATAAAAGATTGTTATAAGGAGCTAG
Organism: Terriglobia bacterium; assembly: GCA_963755365.1. Lineage (GTDB taxonomy): Bacteria > Acidobacteriota > Terriglobia > Terriglobales > Acidobacteriaceae > Angelobacter. Next base: position 2,471 of record CAVWJV010000008.1, read on the forward strand.
AAAAAGCATGGTTGTTACTGGTGAGTTGATTCGCATGATGAATTTTGTGGATGATATTGCTGCCACTCTTCGCCGCATACAGGCCGGCGTTTCCGCTATGAATGTGGAGGAGAAAAAACGCCTGGGCGATTACATGCGCAAAGCCGATCCGAACTATGTGGTGATTCTGGAAACCCTGGAAAAAAGCTAGGCGCATGGCGGAAATCCAGCCCATGGCTGACGCTAAGACAGTAGAAGTAAAGACAATTGCGGTGATCGGCGCCGGTATCATGGGCAGAGGTATTGCCCATGTGTCCGCATTGGGCGGCTACCGCACGATCCTTGAAGACATTCTTCCCGCCAGCCTGCGTCGCGCCGAAGGCGAGATTCGCGGCAATCTGGATAAAGCCATTGAACTTGGCAAGGTCTCCAAAACAGATGCGGATTCAGCCCTGAGCCGACTGGAATATGCCTCCACGGTTGAAGATGCGGCGCGTGAAGCCGATCTGGTCATTGAAGCCGTGCCTGAAGAAATGGAGTCGAAGATCGAGATCTTCACCCTTCTCGATAAAATCTGCCGCCCCCATACCATTCTGGCTTCCAACACCTCATCTCTCAGCGTGACTGATATGGCTTCCGTCACCTATCGCCCGCACAAGATTCTGGGCATGCACTTCTTTAATCCTGTTCATAAGATGAAGCTGCTGGAAGTTGTCCGCGCACTTGAGACTGACGATGAAACCATCGCCGCCGGAGCGGAGGTAGGCCGTCGCATGGGCAAAGAAGTGGTGGTAATCAAGGAAGCCCCTGGTTTCATCACCAGTCGCATCAATGCCATGATCGGCAATGAGGCGTTCTATATGCTGGAAGAGGGAATTGCCTCCGCAGCCGACATCGATAAGGCCCTGAAGCTTGGGCTCAACCACCCTATGGGACCATTTGAGATGGTCGATCTGGTTGGCCTGGATACTCGCCTTCACATTCTGGAATACCTGCACCAGGCGTTGGGCGAAAAATTCCGACCTGCTCCGCTTCTGGTTCAGTATGTGAAGGAAGGCCGGCTTGGGCGCAAGACCGGCAAAGGAGTATTCGATTACTCTGAACAACCGGGCTCAGCCGCCAAGGCCTGAGTTTCTAACCGAAGTCCTGCGAATCTTCTCCACAAAAACTCAACGGTTCCCGAGGGTCAGTTCGGGAACCATTGTTTAGTGCGGGATTAAACTAGGGGAGGGGCCTGAAAATTTTGATTGCCGTGATTAGCTTTTCTGATCGCCGCCGGAGCCGGCTTCGTCCTTCACCGCGTCTTTAAACTGGCGAATACCATCACCCAGGCCTTTGCCCAGACCGGCCAGTTTCGAAGGGCCGAAGAACAAGAGAGCAATGATCAGAATAACCACCAGGTGCATGGGTTGCATGATGCCTTCAAACATGAAATTCCTCCGCGTACGTCAACTCGACTGAGATTGTCCGGCCTTTGCCCATCTCCGGACGCAAAACGAGTATCGCCTGATTTCCTTATGCAAAGATTAGAGCCGAATTAGAATTGTTAATGCGCTGGTCATAAGAAAGGCCCGGAATATCCCAATCTGAGACAATTCCGAGCCCTTTTAAATCAGTTAATTAGCGCTGACCTGAGCCTGCCGATCGCATAGGCATAGGCAGCCTGCCATCAGCCCCGCTGGTCAGGGCCAGGAACTCCTTGTCCTGGATTAATGACGCGAAAACGGCGTCCACGCGGGCTTCCATCATCTCTTTTGTTCGGACTGCCTCATAGCGCTCATAGGTGAAGAAGTGACGTTTGAGCAGGTCCAGCGCCTTCTGCTTTTGTCCAGCCTGGGCATAAATCGCCGCCAGGTTGTAGGACGCCGGCAGTAGCTTTTCATTCTCGCGTGCAATCTTCAGGGCTTCTTCCGCGTGTCCGTTGCCGGCCATGAACGCTGCAGCAAAGATCAGGTTGTACGGCTCCTTGGGATCGAGCTTCAGGGCTTCCTGTGTGTACTGGCTGGCCTTGGCGCTATCGCCTTCACTGTTCCAATAGACGGCCAGGTTGCGATACGCCAGCGCCAGTGGATATTCGCTGACGGAGGCTTCCATCAGCCCCAGGCCTTTCTTGAAATCGCCTTCATGAATGGTCATTTTGCCCAGCCCGTGCAGAGCTACGGCGCGGGACATTGGATCCGCGGGCATGGCCAATATGGCTTCAAAAGTCTGCCGGGCCTTTGCCCAGTCACCAATGTGATGGCGATAAAGCTCGCCCAGAAAACGTAATGGTGTGGGATCGGCCGGATCAATCGCATGAGCGGATTTATAGAGACGCTCGGCGTCGGTGTAGCGCCCTGCATCTTCAGCTTTCAGCCCGGCGCGCATCGTCTTTTCGATTTTCGCAGTTACCGCCGGATCAAAATTGGGTGCGTCCGGAACCTCCGCCACTTCCACGCCCAGCTTTTTCAACTCTTTTTGCGCATCTTTGGCGCGCTTGGGAAAGAGGCACTTTTGCTCATACACCGAGCGCAATTCAGCCACTGCGCCATCCTTGTCACCAGCCTTGGCCTTACCCTTGGCGCTCTCCATTCTTTCCTTGAGCGAATCTTCCATCTTCTTCATCTGGCTATCCACCAGCTTTTCCAAATCGCCCACGCGCAGCTTGCCGTCTTTAGAATCAAGCTTCCCCACCACGGTGCCATCCGGCTGCACCATCACCACAGCCGGCACCTTGCCATCAGGGACATACTTTTGCCCGATGGGTGAGCGCGAATCCACCAGTCCCATGCTCACGCACTGTTGCGAATACATCTGTAACGTACGTGATTCGCGCAAGCTGGATTTGTTCACCTCATCCATCCCGGTTGGGAACCAGTAAACCGCCAGACCCTCCTTGATGGGGCCGTCTTCTGCCTTCACCGGCTTCCATGGAACCGTGTAAACCTGCTGCGCTGACCCGCCTCCGGCCATTCCACCCATGCCGCCGCCACCGCCGCCTCCGCAGGTGGCCCACACTTGTGAAGCCAGGAAAACAGTGATGAGGCCCAGGGAAAGAGATCGTTGGAGGAAAGTTGGTTTCATGGGGAGATTATAGTCCTAGTCTTGGCAAGTCAAAACCCTAACCACAACGGACACGAAGGAACACGAGGGTCTTGTGGAGCACAAGCAATCCTGTGAGTTTGGAACGGAACCTCATTGCGCTGATTTAGAGGACATAGCCACATTCAAAAGCACTTGAACGCAGAAATCCACAAGGCAACTCTTTGTCCTTCCTTTGTGTTCCTTCGTGCCCTTTGTGGTTAAAGGTTTTTTTGCCTTGATTCGCGGCTAACCTCTGGCTTTCTCCAGCAGTTCTTGCATAACGTTGATCACGGCGTCCGGCTGTTCCAGTGAGCTGGAGTGTCCGCAGGCAGGGATTCGAACAAGACGCGCATTCGGAATGGCATGGGCCATGCGCTCTGAAACTATCAGCGGCTGAGCCGTGTCATCGTCTCCGGCGATGATAAGCACAGGACACTGAATTCTGGCCAGCTCGTCTTTCGAAAACTCCGGTCGATTCATCACTCCCAGCAATGCCCCGGCGATGTTCTTCGGTCGCGAGGCCAGCTTCGCCGTCCACTCTTTGAGCATTGCCTGCTTGGCTGGATCGCTGGAAGCCCGCGTTGATTTTCCAAACAGCTCTTTCACCGCGATCGAAGTAAACGGTTGCGTGCCCACAAGTTTTACCAGTTGCGCCAAAAAGTTGTAGCGCACGCGGCCCGACAGCGGTTCGCGTTCAGCGCCGGTATTCATGAGAGTGAGGGTTTGCAGCAGCTCAGGACGCCGCGCTGCCAGCCGCATTCCGGCAAACCCACCCATCGATAGACCAGCAAAATGGCAGCGTGAAGCTTTCAAAGCGACAATCAACGCAGCGGCATCTTCAGCCACGGTGTCCATGTCATAACCAGAACCAGGATCGGGCGACGCGCCCTGGCCGCGATGGTCATATGCGATCACGCGATAGCCAGAAGCAAATGCAACCTGCTGGGCTGCGAACATCGTGTGGTCCATCAGAAGTCCGTGAGAAAACACGATCGTCTCCCGGCCGCTCCCGGTTTCTTCGTAGAAGAGTTCGGTGTTGTTAACTTTGATGGTGGGCAATGTAATTAGCCCTTATATACCCATACCAGCACGGCAATTCCGAGCACAATGCGATAAATGGCGAACGGGGTAAATCCGCGTTGCCGCACCCAATTCATAAACCACGCCACTACGCCCAGGGCGACCACAAATGACACTACGAATCCGATGATCAGCACAATCCACTGCTGTGCATTGGCCGGCATGGTGCCCAGTGGTGCGCCGTGTTTGGGGTGCAGGGTACGCAGCAGGTCGTAACCCGTTGCGGCGACCATGGTCGGCATTGAAAGAAAGAAGGAAAACTCAAGCGCGGCTGTCCGCGACATCCCGGCTAGCTGCCCGGCCGCGATCGTGGACATCGAACGCGACGTACCCGGAAACACTGCCGACAGATTCTGGCACAGGCCGATCCATACCGCCTGCGGCACTGACATCTCCTCCACCCGCTCCGTCTGGTGACGACCAATGGTCCGAGTAGATCCATACAGTGAATCCACGATCCACATCACAATACCGCCCAGCAGAAGTGACCAGCCCATAATCGTAAGGCTTTCCAGATGCTTGCCGATGATCTTGGTCAAAAGAAATGCGGGAATCGCCGTGCAGAAAAAGGCAATCATCACCAGCGTCAGCGGATGGTTTGCCGCCGTGCGGTCTCCACGTTCCCCTTTGGGAAAGTTGCCGATGAACTTGGCGATACGCGAACGGAAGTAAATTGGCAGGCAGAGAATAGCGCCCAACTGAATCACGATGGAGTACATCTTCCAGTAGCCGTCGCCCAGGTCCAGACCCAGAAGTTTTTCGCAGATGCGGAGGTGCGCCGTGGAGCTTACGGGAAGAAATTCCGTGAGCCCTTCAACGATGCCTAGAAACACAGACAGCAGATATTCGTTCAACTCTTCCCCCGGTTTAGCGATTGTAAAAAACGAGTCTAGCGGCTGGATTTCTCGGCCGTGTACGTCGTGAGTCCCTGTTGCAGTACGTAGATCAATTGTGCAGCACGCGGCTTCCAATCGCCATCCGGATATTTACCTGAGATTTCCTGGGCAATCTCCATGGCCTTGCGTTTTGCCTTTTCGGCTTTGTCCGCTTGATGCAGATCTTTAAACATGTCGACCAGGGCCGCCTGTCGCCATGCCGCGTTGTACAGTGCTTCCGATGCTTTGGGTGATTGCGGATGTTCGCGAGCATAACGTTCGTACATTTCTGATTCTTTCTCCGGACATTTGGTCTCGCCCTTCCACTGCCCGCAGATTTTGTTGTCGAGAAGATTGTAGGCAGCCAGATCAGACCACTTGGTATGCGGATACTTCTTCTCTACTTCTTTCATCAGCTCTTCATCAATCTCACTGCGGGCGTCTGGGCTCATCTCGCGTGCTGACGGTCGGGCGAAAACGCCGGTCTTCTCCAGTTGCCAGCGCAGATCAGCGGCATGCCAGAGTGCCTCCCCGGACAGCGGCGAGGTAGGGAAGTACTCATAGAGGCGGTAATACAGGCGCGCGGCATCTTCGCCGGCGTGCTTGCGTCCGTTGCGATCTTCTGACGCTCGTTCTGAATCCTGCGCTTCGCCGAAGATGATCTGGTCGCCATTCGGGATCGAAGGAGTGATGACGTAGCGTCCGTCCACCCATCCGGTCACCTGTTTGGGATAAACCAGCCCTTCCTGAATGGTCACCAGCACATGCGCCCACGGTTTACCTTCAATGGTGGAACGCTCCATCAGGAAGGTATCAAGGCCCCGGGTGGCTGTTCCTACGCGGGAAGCCCTTAAATCCGGTGAGACATAGATCGGCGACTCCTGCACCAGCGTGCCGTGCTCTTTGTCCTCTGCCAGGCAGGCCGCTGCGGTCATCACCAGGATTCCCAACACCATTTTCCCAAACACGGGGATCAACTTTCCTGTTCTTGCCATAATCGCCTCAAAACTCTTTCACTTGCCGTCTACTGTTCGGTTTGTTCCTGTTCCAGCCCGTACAAAGGAATGTTCTGCTGCAGCTTGTACAACAGATCGAGGCCCCGTGCCTTCCACTCAACGGTATTTCCGCCGGCCAACTCCTGGGCCAGTGCCAGAGCCTTCTTTTTGGCGGCTGCGCTGCGCTCTTTATCGGCCCGTACTCGGTAAATATCGGCAAGCAGCCCGGTTTGTTGCGCGGCGTTATACAACGCCTCAGGCGCCCTGGCTGCCTGTGGATGCTGGCGCGCATACTGTTCATAGACTCCGCCGTTTTTCTCCGCGCAGGAAGCTTGTGCCGTGGGGTCTGTACAAAGCTGGTTCTCAATCATCTCGTAGGCAGCAAGGTCAGACCACTTCGAGTTCGGATACTTTGCCTGCACTTCCTTCATGCCCGATTCATCAATGGGCGTACGTCCGCGGGCCCGGGCGAGTTGCCAATCGATATCAGCCGCACGCCACAAGGCCTCACCCGCAAGCTGTGTGCCGGGAAATGTCTCAGCGGTCCAACGATACAGTCTGGCTGCATCATCCGCAGCGCTGCGCCGGCCAGAGCGCTTTTCGGCTTCACGTTCGGAATTTACGGCCTCGCCGTAAACTATTTCTTCCGCATTCTGCGTGGATGCGGTAATCACCGTCTTGCCCGCAACCCAACCCTCACGCGCCGGCTGGCCCTTGCTTCCCGCTACTGTCACTTTCATCCACAGACTGTCCGGCGGGCCTTGCTGCTCGAGTACAGTCAGGTCGCTGCCGCGTGGAAGAGGCGCAATCTCAGATCCACCGTTAGGCTGCGTGACAAGCGATCCCTCACGGACCAGCGTAGCGCGTTGTCTTTGCTGGGCATTGACGCATGGGACCGCGGCGGCGGCAAGGAACATCAGCAGAGCTATGTGGGACCATTTCATGGCAGTTTAGATAGTACCTTGAAGTACGTCAGTGAACAGCCTGGGCTCAACGTTTCCACCGCTTACCACGGCGATCACCGGTCCCGACCCTTCCAATTCATCCGTATGGAACATGGCAGCAGCGGTGGTTACGGCTCCGCTGGGCTCCGCCAGGATACGCGCGGAAAACAATAACTGACGCATCGCCCGCTTGATCTCGTCTTCCGTTACGGTGATAAAGCCATCAACATACTTCCGTATGTGCTCAAAGTTGATGGGCCCCACGCTGACCGACCGCAGGCCATCCGCGATTGTCTTGGAAGCCACCGCTCCGTCCACGCTTTGGATGGTACCGGTCTTAAAGCTTCTGGTTGCGTCATCCACGAACTCCGGCTCCACGCCAATCACCTTCACACGCGAGTTCGCTTCTTTGATCGCAACCGCTACGCCGCTGATCAGCCCGCCGCCGCCGACAGGCACCAGCACCACGTCAGGGAAGGGCATCTCGTCCATGATCTCGAGGCCAATGGTACCTTGTCCGGCAATGATCTTCTCATCGTTATAGGGCGGAACCGGTACCAGGCCGCGTTCCTTTTCTAGTTCTTCGGCTTTTTGAATGCGCTCCGCACTGGCCGGACCAACCATCACGATCTCTGCCCCCAGGTTGCGGGTGGCATCCAGCTTCACCTGGGGCGCGTTGCGGGGCATTACGATTGTGGCTTTCACGCCCAACGCGCGCGCAGCAAATGCGACACCCTGTGCATGGTTGCCGCTGGAATGCGCCACCACGCCGCGGTCGCGCTCTTCCTGCGTCAGGGATGAGATTTTGTTGTACGCGCCGCGCAGTTTGAATGAGCCAATTGGCTGCAGGTTCTCCGGCTTCACAAAGAAGCGTCGTGGGATTGGTAATTCCGCCGCTACCAGCGGCGTCCGCACGGCAATGCCGTGTAGCAGCGCGCGCGCCTGTTCAATGTCCTGGATGGTCACCATAGGAAATGTGAAAGTCTCACAGATATGTTAAATGAGTTTGGTGCAGCGAAGAGTGCCCGTGCGGAAGAGAGGCGAACCGCGGCCTTGGTCAGCCTGGAGCTATTCCGCCTTCAATGCCTCGATAGGATCGACGAAGGCCGCTTTACACGCCGGCACAAATGATGCCGTTGCCGCCACCGCAACCAGCACAAAACTGGAGGCAACGAAGATGAGCGGATCAACCGTGCTGGTCTTAAACAGCATGCTCGCCATAGCGCGCGTGCATAACACTGACATGCCGATTCCAATTGCGACGCCGATAGCTGCAAGCATCAGCCCTTCGCGGACAACCAGTCCGAGCAGACTGGGCCGGGTCGCGCCAAGAGCGATGCGCAGTCCGATCTCTCGCGTCCTCTGGCTCACTGAGAAGGCAATCATGCCATAAAGACCAACCGCCGCAAGCAGAAGAGCCAGGATGGCAAATGATCCCAAAAGAGCAACGATCAGGCGTCGCGGCGAAAAACCCACGGAAAGTACGTCATCCATCGTGGCCATGTTTCCCAGAGTCTGGTCAGGACGGTAGGCGCGAATCTGTTTTCTTACCGTGTCTGCGAACCAGACCGGAGCGCCGGTCGTACGGACAAAAAGATCCATGCCGGCAAAAACGTGGTTCGTTTCATCCTGATGGAACGGCAAATAGAGCGCCGGGCTGGCAGGTACGTCCAGAGCGTGGAGTTTCATGTCGCCAACCACACCCACGACCTCACGGAACCGCGCTTTACCGGTGCTTCTCCGGCCTGGCCCTGTATAGTCCACGGCTATGCGTTTGCCGATCGGGTTCTCTCCCGGCCAATATTCTCGTGCCAGCGTTTCATTCACGATCACCACCGCTGGAGCACTAGCCATGTCCTGCGTTGAAAAAACTCGGCCTCGTTCAAGACGCGTTCCCAGCGTGGTGAAGAAAGTTGGACTCGTCCAGCAGCCGTCAACCATGACTGGTTTCGCTGGGTCGCTGGGACGATCATCAAATTCCAGTTGCGCGGCTGATGCCCGCGATGCCGGCAGGCAGTCAGCGACGGCTGCGTTCGCCACGCCGGGCGTTTGCGCAATCCGCTCCAGCAGTCCGTCATAGAACGGCCCGCCTTCCACTGAGTAATAATGCGTGCGCAGATATGTGGTGAGAACGTGATCTGCTTTAAATCCAGGGTCCACATGCTGCACCAGCCAGAGACTTCGCAATAGAAGCCCCGCTACGATGAGCAGGACCACGGCGGACCCCATCTCTGAGACGACCAGCAGTCGGAACGCCCGCGGACGCCCAACCGCAGCCCGACCCGTCTTCAACGCTGCGTGCACATTGAGCCGGTTGAGCAAAGTGGCCGGCCCCCATGCCAGCAACAAACTCAGCAGGATTGTGACCAGAATGGTGAGTCCCAGGACCGTGCCGTCAATGCTGATATTCGCGGTCCGCGGGAGATTGGCCGGGTTCAGGTTCCTGACCAGGCGAATCAGTATCTCCGCCAGGGCAAAGCCCACCAGGCTTCCAATGCTTACCAGCAGCAGGTTTTCAGTCACGAACTGCCGCAGGACGCGGATTGGCCTGGCGCCGAGACTCAATCGCATCGCAACTTCCGCTCCACGCTCGGATGCCCGTGCCAGAAGCAGGCCCATCATGTTTACGCATGTGATCAGCAATACAACCAGCACTGCTCCCATGGCGAATTTCAGCTGACTGCCCACCTTGCCGATCAGCTCGTCTTTCAAGGGCAATAGCATGACCGAAAGTTCGCTCGGCTGTCCTGATGCACGACGCAGGATGGTAGACAGTTCCTGCTCCGCCTGCCGGCGGTCCACGCCCTTTTTGAGGCGTCCCACAACCGTGAGGAATTTATTCTGGCGCCAGTGCATGAACTCCAGCTCCGGCACCATCTTGGCCCAGACTTCGGTTTCCGGGAGGAAATCAGGAAGATCAGGCATAACGCCGATTACGGGCAGGGGTTCACCGCTCATCATCAGAACGCGACCTATCACATGCGGATCGCTGCCCAGCTGTTCTCTCCAGAAACGCTCCGAGATCACAACATTGCCGCCGTCAACGTGATACTCCTCCGGCGTGTACAGCCTTCCCATCAGAGGGTGCACCCCAAGCATCGGGAAAAAGTCATGGCTGATGCCAGTGCATTTTACGTTTCGGGGATCGCCCTCTCCTGTCATGGTGTACGTGAAGTACGCGAGCACCTCTGCGACCTTGTCAAAGGAACGGCTCTGATCGTGCATGTCGTCAAAATCCGGGCCTGAAACGCGCGTAGCTGTTGCATCCGGACCAGCTTTTTCCCTGACCATGAACAGTTTTTCCGGATTGTCATAAGGCAAAGGGCGGATCAGCACGCTTTCCAGGACGGCAAACAGCGCTGTGTTCACTCCGATTCCCAAAGCGAGAGTTACTACGGCAGTCAAAGCAAATACGGGATTCCGGCGCAAAACGCGCGCGCCATAGGAAATGTCCTGCAGGAACGTCTCCATCCATCCGCCGCCGCGAACTTCGTATCCTTGTTCCTTGATCCGCATGAGATGACCGAAGCGCCGTTGCGCCTCTCGTCTGGCTTCTTCCGGATTCATGCCCTGGTGTATGTTTTCTTCGGTGCGTTGTTCAATGTGAAAGGAGATTTCCTCAGCGATCTCATTGTGCACCCGGTCCGGATGCAGAAGAGACTGGAGACGACGTACTAACCTCTTGAGTGCAGCAGCCATGGCGTACCTCTTACGTTGCCTGCATTACCTTGTTGATCGCCAGTGACAGGTGCTGCCATTGCGATTCTTCGGTGGCCAGCTGTTTCCGTCCCGCCCGTGTCAGCGTATAGAAACGGGCCCGCCGGTTGTTCTCAGAAACGCCCCACTCGCTTTCAATCCAACCGCGCTCCTCAATCCGGTACAGCGCCGGGTAGAGCGTGCCCTCTTCCACCTGAAGCATGTCTTCCGCCATCTGCTGGATACGCTGCCCAATGCCGTAGCCATGCATCGGTCCCAGCGAGAGGGCTTTCAGCACCAGCATGTCCAGCGTTCCTTGCGGCAGTTCCGGTTTTTCTCGGCTCATGAAAGGCTCTCCTATTGGCTTCTAGGGATAATATCCTCCACCATCCCCCGGAAGGTCAAGGGCCGAGAAAAATAAATTTCCAAAAATGTCTTGCGACTCCGGAGTGGAAAAGAACCATCCGGGCCCAGACTTAAAACGGCCATCGAACAGCGACTCTGGCTTCGGGAATTACTGCAGCTCATTTGCCGCATCCAGTATTTTCGCCATGAAATGGACGAGCGCCCATTCGTCAGAGAACGACACCTTCTTATCCATGTCCACATGAACCAGCGCCTGGCTGATCAGCACCGCACGAAGATCGTTATGCGGAATATCCTGGGCCAGCCACAACGATTCTGAAGGTGGAATCACGCTGTCTCCTGCTCCGTGGAGCAGGTAAACAGGAACATGCAGGCCAGACATTTTGCCGGCGGGAGACACCGCGTTCATCTCTGCGCCATGGCGATCGATCTCCTGGAGCATTGCTTGTTCCAGACGCTCACGATGGTTCACCAGCAGGTCCATTTCTGCCTGTCCCTGTCTCGTAAGTCCGGTGTTCTGGGGGCGAAGGCTGCTCCCATAAATGCCGGCGCAATATCTCGTGCGCAAAAGGAATGTCCGCCGGTGCGAAGAAATCTTCCAGATGTGAGTAGGCAAGTATCAGCACGCCATATTCGTGTGCCTGAAAATGTTCCTGAGTTCCATCTGGCCGTACCAGCAGATTGCTGGCAAAGAATTTCGACACCCGGCTCATACTGTCGTGTGAACCCACCGCAAGTACAAAGCCCATGTGGTCAGCGTATGCCGGCCGTGAAGCGGCAATTAGCGCCAGACCGCCCGCAAAGCTCAGCCCAATGACTCCCACTGGTTTGCCCGAGGCCTGCGAGAAATACACAGCATCATTGCCAATGTCATCGATTGTCTCCGGTGAGACGTGGTATTCAGTGAGATCTTTCAGTTCCGGCGCCACAATCTCTACACCAGACATCGCCATGGCGCGGGAAAGGTTGATCAATCGCGGATCATCAATCCCCAGATGATGCACTCCATGCAGCAGGAGGATCATTGGCGGATGGGCAATATCTCTTGGTACAAACACTCTGTACTTTAACGTTCCGTGTGTTGTCTGTGCGGTGCGAAGTTCTTCTGCGATCGGATGGTTCGCAAAGTCTGCGGCAATCCCATGAGCCTGCGGATCAGTGAAGCGGACCAGCAGGGAAAGCGCGCGCAAATGGGAATCAGCCAGGCGACGCGCGCCCAGACTTCCGCCGAGTAACAACGCGATCAGTATAAGAATTTTGGTTCGGCGCGAAGTTCGCGGAACAGCCAACTAGATCTCCAGGATCACCGGCATAATCAACGGCCGCCGTGCGGTCGTCTTTACGATAAACCTTTTCAGGTCCGCGCGAATTTTTTCTTTGATCACTCCGTAGTCGGCCTTTTCTTCCGCCGTAGAGTTATCCAGCGTGCTGGAGACGATACGTCGCGCCTCCTGCACAAATCCGTTCTCACTGCCCGCGGCAAAGCCGCGCATCACGATCTCCGGGATGGACTCCACCGTCCCGTTCAGTTTGTTGATGGCGATGATGGGCAGTACAAAGCCGTCTTCACTCAAATGACGGCGGTCTTTGATGATAAGGTCTTCTACCACGTCACCGCGTGAGCCGGAGTCGATGCAGATGCGGCCCACCGGCACTTTATCGATCTTGCGTGCTCCCAGCTCGTCAAACTCCATCACGTCGCCGCTCTCCATCAGCATTACCTGTCCAACTGAGCCGCGCATGGACCGCGCCAGATCGGCATGCACGCGAAGCTGGCGATATTCGCCGTGTACCGGGATGAAGTATTTTGGCTTTACCAGATTCATGATCAGCTTGAGCTCATCCTGGCTCGCATGTCCGCTCACGTGGACCGGCGGGTTGGAACCATCGTCATAGATCACGTCAGCCTCGCGACGGTATAGATGGTCGATCATCCGGTAGATACCTTTTTCATTGCCGGGAATGATGCGTGAGGACAGCACCACAGTATCGCCGTGCTCGATCTTCGCGTGCTTGTGGTTGTCCACTGCGGCCCGCGACAAGGCTGACATCGGTTCGCCCTGCGTTCCGCTGATCAGCACACACACCTGTTGCGGTGCGTAGTCTTTGATCTGTCCGGGATGGATCAGCGTATTTTCCGGGACTTCGAGATAGCCCAGGTCCATGGCGATATCGGCTGCTTCTGAAATGGACCGCCCCACCAGTGAAACTTTGCGCTTGTACTGGCGCGCCATATCAAACACGAGCTTGATGCGGTGGATGGATGACGAGAAACACGATACAAACAGCCGCCGATTGGTGCGGGCAAAAATCTCGTCGAAGCGGGGATGTACGGCGCGCTCGCTGGGCGTGTACCCGCGGCGTTCCGCATTGGTGGAATCCTGCAACAGTACCAGCACGTCGCCATCTTTGCCGTATTCAGCGAAAGTATGCAGGTCGAACAGCCGGTTGTCGGTTGGCGTGGGATCAACTTTGAAATCGCCTGTATGGATAATTACGCCGAGAGGCGTATGGATTCCCAGGGCCACACAATCGACCAGACTATGCGTGACGCGAATGGGATTCACGGTGAACGGGCCCATGGTGAAGCGTTCACCGGCGCGAATCTCCCGCAAGTCGGCATTATCAAGCAGGCCATGCTCGTCCAGTTTGTTTTCCACCAGCGCCAGAGTGAACTCGGTGCCGTAAACGGGGACGTTGAGCTCATTCAGAATCCAGGGTAGCCCGCCGATATGGTCCTCATGCCCGTGCGTGAGCACAATGCCACGGACTTTCTCGCGGTTCTGGATCAGGTAAGTAATATCGGGGACAACGATATCGACGCCCAGCAATTCTGACTCGGGGAACATGAGTCCGGCATCGATGACGAGAATGTCTTCCCCCCAGCGCACGGCCATGCAGTTCATACCGAACTCGCCCAGACCGCCCAGAGGTACTAGATGTAATTTTCCAGCAGGCATGCAGTAATAATGATGCTATCAGAGAACAGCGCCGGTGGACTCACTTACGTTATGAAGCAGGCGTTGCCGACTGTGCTGCCGCTGCTTCCATCTGCCCAGCCTTTTCCATCCGGTCGCGTACCCGACGCTCTTGTTTGCCATAGTGCACCCCAGCGAACCACCCCCAGAAGCCGTTCAGGGTGAAGAGAAGCCCGGTTGTACCTGAGTACCGTTCTGGAACAGTGACCGCCGTAATGGCCACAAGGATTCCTATTGCTGCGAATCCTGCGCTTTGGATCGCCTGGTTACGGGTGGACAATGCCTCATATTCGTTCAACTCCAACTCCGCCCGTTTCTTATACGCGTATTGATAAAGGAGGGTGAAGATCAGGAACACGGCCATGGTTCCAAGTGCGTAAATCACCATCAGCACCGGAACCTGGTGTTGTGAGCTCATCATCTTGCTGAGTTGTTCCCTGGGCACGGTTCGTTCGCCGGAGAGTTCGCCAACCACCAGCGTGAACAGAAACTTGAGGGGATAAACATAAAAGAGAACGACAAAGAGCAGCGTGGAGTTCAGCAAGACCGCGTAACCGGTTTGCAGTCCGTAGCGGCGCGAAAAGATGTAATGCCGGTGCCAGACCTGAACCAGCGTGCCAAAACAGATCGCGAAGGCCACAAAGCCTTTCATGGCTACCATCAGCTCTTCGAATGTGCGAGGCACTTCCAGCGACACCACCAGCAGCGTCACGGCAAAGGCGAACACCGCGTCCGTGAAGCCTTCCAGCCGCGTGATTTCTCCGCCGCGCCAGCGGAAATGCGGTTCCGGGGGAACAAGCTGTGTGCCTGTGCGATGGTGAAACATGTGGGTTATTGTGCCATAACCTGCAAACACGCTTTAAAACAGAACATCAAAGTCCAACCTGAACCTGCGGCCATAGCTGCCGAAGAAATCACCAAATTGGGGATCGGCAATGTTTGGGTGCACGGCGAGAGCGTTGAAATGATTGCTCAGGTTAAGTCCGCGAATTGTAAAGCGTCCGGTGTATTTCGCGTTGATAGGAACGTCTTTGATCAGTTGGGTATCCAGCGAGAAATACGCAGGGAATCGATTGCTGTTCGGTATGCCGACAAAATTCTGAAATGCGTCAAACTGCGAATAAGGGAAGCCGGTGCGGTACTCTACCATGGGCGCAATCTTCATCTTCCACTTCAGCGGCATTTCGCCCCAGACCAGGATGCGGTTGGGAGTGTCCGCAGCCAGGTTCGTGTAGAAGCGTTTGCGCACGATGGGAAAGCTGACGTCGCCCAGGTAGGTGCTGAGCGCGTCCACGCTGCCCAGCGCGTGGCTGTGCACGTAAGAAATAAAAAGCTTGTTTTTGCGATCTTCGGCAATTCGAGCTGTGAACTGAAAGTCACGATACTGTGAGCTGCCGGAGTCGCGCATGACCAGCGCGTCCTGCCCGCTGGCAAGCTGTCTGGGCGCCACGGTAATCAATCCATGGGAAGCGCGATAGCTGAATTTAAATTGCAGCAGGACCAGGCGGGAGGCGCGTTGTTCCAGTTCCAGTGCCGTCGCCACGCTGTAAGGAGCAAAGTTACCCGGCAGAGCTCTGTTTCCATCGCGGCTGACCAGCCACATGCGGCTGCCGGAGATGTCTATCAGGTTCTGGAAAAGCCGCGGGCCGTCGATCAAATTGCCGCTGCTGTCAAACGTGGTGATCAGTTGCTGCGGGTAATGCTCAAAGGCGTAAACGTTGAGCGGGACGTGATCAAAGAAAACGCCGGCGCCGCCGCGAATAATGGTGTTTTTGTTTTTGAATGGAGTAAGAGCAAAGCCGGTACGCGGTGCGAAGCGGACTGTGTCAGTGATCTTCTGCCGGTCCATACGAACGCCGGCGTCAAAGGCCAGCTTGGAATTGAGCGTCCAGTGGTCCTGCGCAAATGAAGCAAATTCAAAATCTGATTTGCTGAACCTGTCACCGCCAACAAACTGTATGCGTTTCAGCAGAACGCCGGTCGTGCTCTCAATGTTCACATCGCGGGCAGTGAAGACGCCATGGTCTCCGGTGAAGGTTGAACTGATCCCGACCTGAAAGTTATGTGCGCCCAGGAATTGCAGTGGCTCGGGGAGAGAAGTTCTCGCCCCAAACCACGCGGCCGGACTGGCGATCATGGCTGCCAAAATAGTTTCCCGTATTACCAGTCGGCGTCAGCACCATGGCCGCCGTGCCTTGCGGCGTTACGTCCACTTCAAACGACTGACGTGCCAGCGTGCTTTGCAGAACACCGCCTCGCACGCTCAGGCGATCAGTAAACCCTATCGATGTCGCCATGCCATTTACGTCAGGCGTGACCGGTTGCGGATTGAAAAAATCAAGGTTGGCGAATGTGGTGTCCTGCGGGTTGATTTGCAACGTTCCCGTGAGCGTGTGCTGCGGCGAAAATACGTAGTCAGCCTGGCTGAAGAAATTACCAATCAGCGTGCGCGATTCGTTAAATGGGAACGGCAGTGTCAGTACTGGATTTTTCTGCAGGAAGAGCTGCCCGGTCTGGTGAAAATAAAGTTTCTGGTCAATCACCGGGCCGCCAAAGCTTACGTTCGGGGTTGCGGAGCGCAGGCCCTGAAGATGGCCGCTGCGAATGCGAAATTCCGGAAAGGGATCATTGAGGCTAAAGTCCCATTTTTCTCCGCCGCGGCGTGTGTCGGCTGAGACCACACCGGCGGTAAAGTTTCCGTACTGCGCCTGAAAAGGAGTTGCGGCCACGCTCAGCGTTTCAACGCTATCCACCGGAACCAGAAGACCAAATTGCCCCGTCGCCGGGTCCGTAGAATCAACCGAGTTCACGATCAACGCGTTGTGTTTTTCATCGCCACCGGCAATGGTCACGCCATCCGGCGTGCGCAGAGCGCCAGGAGTAAGAGCGAGAGCGTCCGCAACGGTTGCCGGGCGGTTCGTCATCTCCTTCATGGCGTCATGACCGATGGTTTCCACAGTGGAAGCGCTGGGCGAGTCGCCGGCATGGACGGAGACCGTTTCCCGGGCCTCGATCTTTGCGATCATCGTGATTTCAATCTCAGTGCTCAGGCTGTCCAATGAAATCTTCTTACCCGTGATCGGTTCCAGGCCATCTTTGCTGACGTTGAGTTCCACATTCGCGACAACTGGAAAGCCGAGCGTGGCAGTGCCTTCTGCATTCGTGCTGGACGAAGCCACCACGCCGCTGTGTGTCTTTACGGTGATTTTGGCGCTGGCAACTGGCAGGTTCTGGCTGTCGCGGATGTTGACGGAAAGCGACTGGCGCGGGGCTTCCTGCCCGAGCGCAAGGCATGCGCATAACACTATGCCGGCCCACACAAAGACATGCAGGCGCCGCCAGCGTAGCGACCTGGAGAGGGCCAGCTTCAAAGCCATGGGAACCAGAGTACCCGGTATTGTAGCCCAGCTCTCTTTTCATTTCTTAACAATTCTCAAATTAAAAGCGCTAATGAATGATGGGGTGGGCAAACGGCGGGCAGATTTAGCTTCCTCCGCGTCAGTTTGGCGCAAAAATAAGGCCGCATCTTCCAATGCGGCCTTTGCACACCAACTCAGAGCCCGGCTGTACTGGAAGGAGTGAATCCGTGCCCAGCCTTGCCCGGAGTTCCCACTAGGAGAAACATCCCTCTGCTTGTTAGATCGCCCGGCCTTTTATTTCTTGCAAGGCGTTTTTCGCCATATTTAAATTTGCGCGAGCTCTCTTTACGCGAGCCTTTTTTGCGCAAAGAAGGGAAGAAAATTACGGGCGTAGTGCTGCTGTTCGCGACACACCAACGCCCCATAGATCGCCGCATAACCGTCAGCCATTCGGGCGCTGCCGAAATTCTGACGCGCGTGATTGCTGCAAGTATCAGAGTCAATGTCTCCGAGATGCTTGACGGCTTTGACAGCCTCGTCTATGTCACTCACCACGAACCCTGTCTTGCCCTGTTCCACCACTTCAGTGAGTGCGCCGCGATTAAAAGCGATCACCGGCGTACCACAGGCTGCGGCTTCCATTGCGACCAGCGAACTTGTTTCATCCACCTGGCTGGTTATCAGCAGAGCTTCTGCACTCTGTAGTAACCGGCGCTTTTCCTCAAACGAAGGTGAATCGATCCAGCAGGAGCCGGGCATTTCGCGCTAGAATCGGCAGGACTTGTCGTTCGAAATACTCTCGATGGTAAGAGAAGGGATAGACCTGTCCGGCTAGATTGATGGCAGAGCCGGTATTTCTGGCGATCTCCAACGCCAGGTGCGGAGCTTTTTCCTGGCAAATCCTTCCCAGCCACAAGAGGCCGGATCTTTTATGTATGACACTAGGAGGTTTCTCACCTGGAACCCCCACACCAATTTCAGACGTTAAGAATCTTTCCAGAGCAATTCCGTTCGCCGTCACCCCCAGCATTCCTGGAACGTCCTGAAAGGATTTTGCCTGTGAGTGGGACACGCAGTTGAAGCTCACATTTTCAGGAATATGCTTAAACAAATCATGAGGATAGAAATTCCTGGGAAGATGAAGGCTCGCCAGCACCGGCACATCCACCTCGCGAGCTCGAGTCCAGAAACTTCCGGATTCATCATGGACCAGATCAAACCCGCGCTCTTCCCGGCTGCACTGATGAACGAAAGCAACCACTCGATCCTGATGCTCCCGGTTGCGCCGGTCAAAATCGTCTGGATGAGTACAGGGCTCGCCGCTCACAAAAAGCTCACCGTTCACCCGCGACCCCGCGGATGCCGCCACAGTGGTTTCGAATCCACGATTTAACATCTCACGTTCGAGCACCCAGAGCATCTGCTCGGCTCCACCGGCACTGGCTTCAGAGACCGTGAGCAGGGGATACGACACGTACAGGACGCGGATTGGCGATTCAGCTTTCGTCTTTATGCTCGTACACCAGATGTTGGTACACAAGTATGTAGGTGCACAAAGCGGCTAGCTCGGGTTTGCTGCGGCCATTAGTTTCCGTCGTCGGGATGGCCGCTCCGCGTGGAGCCCGCCAACTCAGCCTTCCGCGAAGTGCTTGCGGCAAGTACGTCGGCAAATGCGCCGGCTACTTCCTCGCCGCTCATCTTCCATTGCCAGACTTCATAATTCAATTTCCAGGGCGCAGGGCGACGGGTGAAATCATACCCAGCCAAGGGGCGGAACTGTTCCAGTTCGGGTCGGAAACCATCGAGCACCAGCTTTTGCGATACATAGGTATGGAACATCTCGATCTTTTTCGCCAGGGCGACACCTTCAATCTGAGTGACGATCTCACGTCCTGTCGGTCTGATAAATTGCTGGGCCACTCCTTCTCCCTTATCATCGCGATAATAAAGAGGAGCCTCCCAGATGGGCAGATTCTGCGACTGCGCACAGATCGAAGCGATGAAACAGGCGGAATCATGATCAGGATGGCCGCCTTCATAGGCCAGAGTAAGCAGCGCGTCCGGTTGCTCATCCTCCACTACCTTTTTCAGACCTGCCAAAGCCAAGGGAAGGTTACGGAACAGCTCCTGATCCACCAGATCTCCGGCTCCAAAATCATCCAGAAAAACAGGACGCGCCCCTACTATGCTCAGAGCCTTGTCTGCTTCCTGGCGACGAACCCGGGCATAGGCCTCGCGTGATCCGTAGTCCTTCCAGAAATAGTCATCGCGAGGAGCGCCATCTGTGGCGAACACGACCACCGCGTCACGCATACGCTGCATGAGCGCGCCAAAGGCGATCACCTCATCATCGGGATGCGCAACAACAATCAGAGTCTTGTTCAGCAGAGGCTGCAAAGGATCCATCGTTTTTTGACCAATCATTTTCTTGAGCAAACATGTTTTGATCAACCATGTTTGATAACCATGATTTAACGCAGGTCTTTTAGATGCAAATCCACCCTTGGCCGCTGGAAGGCCGGGCAGTTATACTCCCCGTTCATAGCAACCATGAGCAGGCACAATGCATAGATTGCAGAGCAAGATTGAGAAATATTATTCCCAGAGTCCAATGCCTCCCAGGACTGCAAAGCAGGCGCTTGCGGTCTTCAAGGAATTCCGGCAAGCCCTGACCTCCGGAAAGATTCGGGCTGCGGAAAAGAAAGACGGACAGTGGTTGGTGAATGCCTGGGTGAAACAGGGAATCCTGCTCGGCTTCAGGCTGGGAGAACTGCAGGACATGAGCGGAGCGGGTGCACTCTCTTTTGTCGACAAGAGCACTTTCCCGGCTCGTCAGTTCAAACTCCATGACCGGATACGGGTTGTCCCTGGCGGATCGTCCGTGCGTCAGGGTGCTTATCTTGCCGCAGGCGTGATATGCATGCCGCCGATGTATGTGAACGTCGGCGCGTACGTGGACGAAGGCACGCTCATTGATTCACACGCGCTGGTTGGTTCCTGCGCGCAGATTGGCAAGCGTGTACATCTGAGCGCTGCAGCACAGATCGGAGGCGTCCTGGAGCCGGTGAATGCGTCACCGGTCATCATTGAAGATGATGTGCTGGTTGGCGGGAATTGCGGAGTCTATGAAGGGACACAGGTGCGCAGCGGGGCGGTACTCGGTTCGGGCACGATCCTGACGCGCGGAACGCCGGTCTATGATGTGGTACGCGGCCAGATCTATCGCTCCACGCCGGATGCGCCTCTCATTATTCCTGAGAACGCGGTAGTGGTGCCTGGGTCGCGGGCCATCAGCAAAGGTAAAGGTGTGGAGTGGGGATTATCTCTGTACACGCCGGTAATCGTGAAGTATCGTGACGCCAAGACGGCGACATCTATTGAACTTGAGGACCTGCTGCGATGATTAAACCATCGTCTCAAAACAAATTTCTCTTTGCGTTTCTGGGACTGGCAGCGATTGCGGCGATTCTGTGGTGTGTGGGTCATTACGCCGGCGCGGCTATTTCCCCGGCACTCACCATGCTCATTCGCTGGGCGGCGCTGATTGCTGTCTGCGGATACTGCGTGGGCACGGCGCTCACTCACTGCGTGGATCTTCGCCGGGATGCTAATTGGCGCGGAGATCGGCCATGACTGGCCGAAGCAGGCTGCAGACCTGCAAGTACTCAGTTCAATCTTTCTGCGTCTGATCAAGACGGTGGTTGCGCCGCTCATTTTTGGCACGCTGGTGGTAGGCATCGCCGGCCATGCCAACTTGAAACAGGTTGGACGCATGGGCGTGAAGGCCCTGGTCTATTTTGAAGTGATCACCACGTTCGCACTATTCATTGGGCTGCTGGCCATCAATATTTCTCAGGCCGGCGCGGGTGTCGCGCCTCCGGCGAATGCAGCCACAGCACAAGTCAACGCCCCGCCGCAGAAAGCTTCCGACATTATTCTGCACAGTTTCCCGGAGAACATTGCCAAAGCCGTGGTTGAAGGCCAGGTGCTTCAGGTGGTGGTGTTCAGCATTATCTTTGGCATCGCTCTGGCGATGCTGAGCGATGACAAGCGCCGCCCCATGCTGCTCTTCTGTGAAAGCCTTTCGGAAACCATGTTCAAGTTCACCAACATCGTCATGCTGTTTGCCCCCATCGGCGTGGCCGGGGCCATTGCCTACACCGTGGGCACCATGGGATTTGGCGTGATGGTAAATCTCATCAAATTGCTGGCTACGTTGTACGCCGCGTTGTTTGTCTTTTTGACCTGCGTGCTGCTGCCGGTTGCGGCCATCGCGCGCATTCCGATTCGAGGGTTCATCAAGGCCATCGCTGAACCAGTCTCCATTGCATTTGCCACCGCCAGTTCGGAAGCGGCGCTGCCACGCGCCATGGAATCCATGGAAGCGTTCGGCGTGCCGCGGCCCATTGTTGCCTTTGTCATGCCCACCGGCTATAGCTTCAACCTTGATGGCACCACGGTTTACCTGGCGCTGGCTTCAATGTTCGTCGCACAGGCGGCCGGAATTCATATGAGCATTGGTCAGCAACTGGTGATGGTCTTTACGCTCATGCTCACCAGCAAGGGTGTAGCAGGCGTTCCGCGCGCAAGTCTGGTGATTTTGTTGGGAACAGCAGAGTCTTTTCATCTGCCTGCCTGGCCGATCCTGATCATCATGGGCATCGATCAACTCATGGACATGGCACGCACGGCTACAAACGTACTGGGCAACTGCCTGGCTACCGCCGTGGTGGCGCGATGGGAAGGCGAATTCGGCAAAGAGACGCCGTCGCCAGTGGTGTTGGAAGCTTTGGCGAAGTAGGCAAACAATAGCGGCCATGCATCAAGACGTAACCAGTTCCGTCTCGACTTCGAGATTATCGACCGGAAGATTTTGACAGAGGATCCGTTTCACTCGGGATCAGAAACAAGATCAAAAAATAAAAAAGGCCCGATCACTCGGGCCTTTCATTCACTCACCGTCTTAACGGCGGTCGTGCGGTTTGTCGTCCTTGGACTCATTCCGCGCTGGTGGCGGGGCTTGTCTCTGGACCGGTGCAGCCACGTGTGCTGGAACTTCGCGGTCCTGTCGTGGTCCTGCCGGTTCGCCGCGTCGTATGTTGTTCACCTGCTGTGGCTCCAGCGGGCGTCCGGGGTGGTCCTGCATCGCCGGTTGCCGCTGTGAGAACGGCGGGTTCTGCGGCGGCGCCGGGTTCTTCGTCACCAACGGGCGCCGTTCCTGCGGAGGCCCATTGTCCGGCCCGCGACCATTTCCATTCGCCACCATCGCGGGCTGTGGTTTGTCAGGCCCATTTTGGGGAACGATCGCAGGTTGCGGTTTGTAAGGACCACTTTGGGGAACGATCGCAGGTTGCGGTTTGTAAGGCCCACCGGCGTTGGCTCCGCGTCCGTCGCGGTTGTCCCCCGCTGCCGGCGGATTGTCACGACCAGGAAGGTTGCGCTGATCCCCAGGCCGTCCGGCATCGCCGCGACGATCCTGATTGCCGCGGTCCTGGTTCTCGCGATCCTGATTGCCGCGATCCTGATTGTTGCGATCCTGGCTCGGCCTATCGTCACGCTGACGACCTTCTCCCGAATTAACATCCGGTTGCCGAACTGGTCCACCGGGATTGCCCGCTTCGCCCTGATGGCTGATTACGGGATTGCGATCCGGGCCCTGGCGGCCATCATTGCGCTCAGGCGGCGTGCCACGATCAACACGTGGTTCTCCTGGACGAATGGCTTCAGGTCCCGCAGGTCGAGCGTTGACCACACGGTTTTCAATGTGCGGACGCACGCGTTCCACCGGCGGATGCGCCTCTGGCCGTCCGGCATGGATGGCACGTTCATCCGGTTGGATCTCAGGATGATTGATGATCCGGGCGCGGCCCACCTCCTCAGCATTTACGCGTACCATCTCGCGTTCAATGGGGCGTGATCCGCGGAACGTTTCCGTGTTGCACGCCGTTGGCGCAATGCGCTGATAGGCGTAATGAATGTTTTCAACTCTGATATTTGTCACGTTCACATAACGAACATTGGTTACGTTTACCTGCCGCAGGTAGACATCTGTGTGGTGATACCAGGGTAGATAAGGATCGCGCGGTCCCAGCGGGAACCAGACCTGAACACCGGCGCTTGGCCCGCCAACAAAAGCGACCAGAGCCGGAGCGTAAATTGGCCGGACCGTCACAACCGGTCCCGGGACCCAACCCCAGCGTGATCCAATCAAAGCCCAGCGACCGTAGTGAAATGGAGCGAAGCCCCAGGGCTCTTCCGCCACCCACGTCCAGCCCCACGGCTCAACCCAGACCCAGCGTCCGTAGCGATAAGGCGCCCAGCCCGCCTGGACCTGTGACGGATACCATACGCGTCCATATTCAGGAGCGTTGTCCCAGCGCCCGTATTGATCAAGATCGGCGTAGCCGGGTGTGTACTCGCTCACGTACTGGCGAGAATTGGAATTTACGAATCGGCCATCACGGCTTGCGCACCATTGATCAAAGTCATCACGATCAGGCACAGAGATCCAGTCCATGCGGACCTGATCGGTTCCTTCCAGCTTGACCGCCTGTCCCGCATGCAGCGTCTGGTTAATGCCTGAGCCGCTTATCTCCAGGTCGCCTTCGGTCACTGCCACCAGGGTGGTATTGCCGTCGGGGTAGGTTTCCACGCGATAGCTGCCTGCGCGCAACAAAGTCAGCGCTGCGCTGGGCGTATCAATTTCAACCGAGTTTCCGGAATAGATGTCGTAGGCGTGCACGCGCAATGTTCCCTGAGCCAGACCAAGCTGCAGGAGTCGATCACTGAGCGTGGTGGTGCTCAAGTCAGTATTGGGGGCCATGCGTATGGCGATGTTGCCGGTTTCCAGTTCCGCGCGGCCATCGTTATCCGTGTAGAGTCTGTCGCCGGTGGTCATGGGATAATTCGTGGAAGCCTGGCTCCACTGTTCCTCACCCGAAGGCTCGAATGAGACTTTGCCCGTGAGGTAACTCAGTCGCGCCACGCGGCTTGGCGGGTCACCCGCCTGGTTATTGGATGGATCACCCAATTGATTACTGGGCGGATATCCTGCCTGATCATGATTGTGCGGGTATCCTGACTGCGCGAATGCCGCCAGGCAAGAAACCAGCCCCGCAATCGCCAGTGTAATCACAGATAACTGAGTTATACGCATTCGCCTCACAGTTCTCTCCTTTGTTCGTTGCGCAGCAATAGTATCGCGGTCAGCACACGAACATGACTATTGGTTGAAACACTCTGATATGTGGTTAGTTTCGAGAGTCGGGTTAAGGTTGGTCAACCAACTTCTTACTTCTTTACGCACGGCGGTGCAACGCACTTCCGCGACAGGCACTTAATTTTTCGCAGGCTGGCGGGATGTTTGGACTTTGTGGGGAACCCAGTTAAGAGACACCGCTGCCACGGAACAGGTTCCCAGGTTGAGAGCTGGAAAAAATTCTAAAGGTCAGACACGGCGGCGGTGACCGGTTCCAGTAAACCGACTTCTGACGCGATCTGCTGGAGTTTGGCGCGAGTCTCGCGTTTCATCGGGAGCATGGGCAAACGATAGATTTCTTCAATTCTTCCCATCATCGCCAGCACGGCTTTCACCGGCATCGGGTTTGATTCAATGAAATTGGCCTGCATCAACGGCAGGAATTTGCGGTGGATGCGGCGCGCTTTATTCCAGTCATTGTCAAGCGCTGCCTGCGTCAGCTCAGACATCTCCCGGGGAATTTCATTCGAAGCAACTGAGATGATGCCAACACCACCGAGAGAGACCACGGGCAGCGTGACGGCGTCATCACCGGAGAAGACAAGAAAGTTGTCCGGCACATGATTGAATACTTCAGCAATCTGGCTGATGTTGCCGCTGGCTTCCTTCACTGCGATGATGTTGCGAATTTTGGCCAATCGTCCCAGGGTGCCGGGTTCAATATTTGCGGCTGTGCGGCCGGGTACGTTGTAAAGAACCAGCGGCTTGTCCACTGCTTCTGCAATGGCTTTGAAGTGCTGGTACTGGCCTTCCTGCGTAGGCTTGTTGTAGTAAGGCGATGCCGTGAGAATGGCGTCCACGCCTTTGCGCTTGCTCAACTCACGCGCTTTTTCCACGGCTTCAGCGGTGTAATTGGATGTGGCCCCGGCCACAATCGGTACTTCTGCCGGCGGCCACTTCAATGGTGATATCGATCACGCGCAGCCATTCTTCCTTGCTCAGAGCAGGTGTCTCGCCGGTGGTGCCGCAGGGGACCAGAAAATGGATTCCCGATTCAACCTGCCACTCGACGAGCCGTCCGAGTGCGTCCTGATCAATGGTCTGGTCGTGCTTGAAGGGTGTGATGAGGGCTGTTCCGCAACCGTGAAGTTTCATAGTCCTTGTTAGGATAACGGCTTTCGTCGCGGAAGTCAGCAGTTTCGTTACGGCGATGGTGTTGGAGCAAAAGGCGAAAATTGTCTTCGGTAAGGACCGGCGGATGTTTATCCCATCCAGAGATGGTTCATCAGGGTTCTGGCTGGTCCTCTTTCACTGCCTTTTCCAGTTCCTCGATGGTCGCTTTGACCTGGGGCGCAAGGCTGCCTTGCGGCGCCAGTTTCAGGTAAGTGTGGAATTCATTCAAAGCAGTTTGTGCGTCGCCGGATTGCAGAGCGATGTTGCCCAGCAGCGCGTGCGGACCGGCGTAGTCCGGATTGAGCTCAATGGACCGGCGCACATGCGGCTCTGCTGCATCCAACCTGCCCGTAGCGGCCAGACAGCGCGCGAGTTCGTAATGTGATTCCGCCGAATCTTCGCGGATTTCCAGACTCTGCTCAAGCGCCTTTTTTGCCGCGGCGTAGTTGGCCTGCTCATTCAGCGCGGATCCCAGCCCTAGATAGCCGCGCTCATTCCCCGGCTCGACCTTTGTGGTCTCTTCGAACGCCCATTGTGCCTCACTCCAGTTGCCAGTTTGCATTTGTGCGAGTCCAAGCAGCAGGTAAGCGGGGCCGTACCAGGGATCCAGTTTCACTGCTTTCTTTAACAGCTCAATGCTGCCATTGACATCGTTCTTGCGAAAGAGCAATTCCTCGGCCTGCTGCATGTCCTCTTGCGCCTGCGGATTCTTTGATGGTCGGTTGGGCGAAAGTGGCGTTATCGCGGGAGTAGATGAAGGGCGGGCGGTTACGGGATTCTTTTCCGGCACCAGCCTGCTGAGTGTCAGATCAGCTTCGCCGCTGGTTTCACTGGTGAGGTCAACTACTTTCACGTCTCCGTTGTAACTGGGATATACGGCACTTACGGCATAGGCTTCCTTGCCTTCGTTATCGCCAATCAGTTCCAGATGTGAAAAGGTGAATTTGCCCGCAGCGTCAGTTTCCGTGTGAGCAACTTCCTGGCCTGAGCCCTTATCTTCCGGGCTGAAAGCAATCTGCAATGCCACTTTTAGACCTTTGGGTGCGGGTACGCCTGCCAGTTTAACTGTGCCGGCAATGTGGCGTTCAGCAGGAGGAGGCGTTGGAGAGGGAGTTTGTGCTCCCGCATTCGCAGCAGTCAGAGAAGCGGCGATCACGCAGGTGATCAAAGATCTTCGTATTAACATTTCAGGAAAATTCATTTGGACGATGAAGAACGCTGCTGCCCCAAAAACTTGCAGCGCGTGTGTCAGTCGATTATTCCTTGATGAGTTCGCGTCCTTTGGATTCCAACTCTGTGGCTCGATCAGCTTTACCCTCACTGCGATAATAACCGGCCAATGCCATGTAAAGCGGGCCACTCTTGCTGCGCTGATTGATGGCGCCTTCCAGCAATGTTATGGCGCGACTCACGCTGCCTGTCTTAGCCATGCTTTCCGCCCCCTGCAGAATCGCCTGTTCGTCTGTCTCTGGGGTGACCGGGGAGCGGCTGAATAACTCCGCCACACTGGCATAGTCCTGTTTTGCGAAATAAAGTTCGGCCAGTCGTGATCTTGCAATTTCATTCGCGGGATCGCGTGTTATTGCTGTCTTAAACCATGCGAGTGCTGAATCTTTGTCGCCTTGTGCCATGTACGCAAGCGCACGGTCAAACTGTGGGACGCCTTTGGTTACGTCTTGAGCAAGGTCCGGGTCCGTTATGTCAAATGACGTCGCTGTGTCGCCCTGATTAGAGACGCGGAAATTCAAGGAAGAGTAGACCTTCTGCGTGCTGTCCGGATCATTCAACGAAACCAGCAAACGATAGTTGCCGCCTGCCGCTTCCATTGGGAGCGCAATTTTTTTGCCGGTCAGCAGGGAGCCGAATGAATCCAATTGGGACTTGGCCACTTCCTCGTGCAGGTTGCGGGCATCACCACTGGCGCCCACGCGTCCGTATGCATAATCCACTGTCAGGTTTTTCGCGGCAAAAGATCTTGGGATCAGCCGGCGGCGCCCAGATCTGATAAAAGACGTTCAGGTTCTGTCCCGGCGAATACGTGAGGCCGTCTCCGGTTGTCGGCGTGAACCTGACTCCGCCAATCGTAAACGGCAGGTAATCCTTGCCCGGTCCTACCTGTTCCGCCGAGGAGAAAGGTACGACTTCTGATAAACGGACACCATTCGTTACAGGGGCCGGGATGACTACAGTGCGCTCGGCTTTATAAGCCGTCTTCGTCACCTTATTTGTGAGCAGGAAATTGACTTTGTACTTTCCCGGAGCCAGAGCCAGCCATCCCTCATAGCCGAACAGGCTTTTCTTGATGCGCTCCACGTCACCGGCATCAAGATACTGTGAGATGTCTTTGTCTTGTTTAAAGATCAGCTTGTTGTCCGGCCCATAAACGCGGGCGGAAAGCTCCACATTGTAGAAGAACTTGTTATCGGCCTCCGCGATGGAAAAATCAGATGGCCTGTGCAGGCGCAGCAGGTAATGCAGATTGAAATTGCCGGTTCCGTCGCGCAGGGTGGCCGTTACCACATCAAGATAATCTTCGCCCAGCACAATGCGGTGGGTCACGCTTTCGGTGGCGCGCCTCAAGTTCAGCTCGTCTTTGGTCAGGGGATGGTTGGCGAGTCCCTTAATAGTTCCGATCATCACATCCGATGTGAGGCTGGTGGTTGCATTCTGCATATCGACCGGCTCATCCGGCAACAGAGAGAGCGTTGTGCGCGCTACTTCACGTCCCAGCGCACGGTCAATATTCTGTAACGCATGCTTGTTGTCATTGACGGTCATCACCGACGTGGCTAGCTTGCCCGGTCCATCCATATAGGGGCTATAAAAGTGCATGCTGCCATTGCTGTCTTTATCGAAAAACAAGACGTTAAAGTAAGGAGGCAGGGCGGGATTTGTGTTTTGGTAAAACCAGATCTCCATGGGACGCACTTCCTGACGCCCGTAATACTTCGAACGCTGTTTTGGTTCACCCAGGGTCACGTAAGTCTGCCCCATGTCCGTATGGACACCGCCGAGATACTGCTTGGCATACTCGATCCGCTGGTAGATGTCGTCCTTGTAGGTATTCGTTGGAGCGCCGGGAGTGGGATTTCGCAGTTCCCAAAAATGCTCGATAAATTTGTCGCGCGTCTCGTCATTGGGGAGCGCAAGAAACGCATCGCGTTCCTCATTCGTAATGATGAAGTTAACCTCGTCCTGGATCCAGTGCCGGTAGTGCGGTGGCAGGTCTTTGATGGAAGGTTTTGCAGCCACCAATCCAGAAGCTGCAATCAGGACGAAAAGGGTACAGAGGCACTGCTTTAGAAAAACACGCATATATAAATGTGAGGAACTCTTACTAGTTTAACGCTGCTCAAGCGCTTTTTGGATTTTGCTTATCATCTGCTTCACCGCCTCCGCATGTTCGCCCTCAGGATCAAGGCGCAGGTATTCCTGGAATTCCGACATTGCAGAATTGGCGTCCCGGTGGCGAAGATAGATATTTCCCATCAGAACATGCGACGGAGCAAAATCCTTGCTGATGGCTATGGCTTTATGAACGTGCGGCTCAGCTTCCTGCCACTTGCCCTGCGCCCATAAGCTGCGTGCCCAGCTCATAGTGTGCTTCGGCTGAGTTCGCGTTCAATTCCAGGGCGCGCAGCAGCGGCTTTTGCGCACCGGTGAAGTCCTGCTCCTGGTTCATGGCAGCTCCTATTCCCAGGTAGGCAGATGCATTGGCGGGTTCGAGTTTGGCAGCTTTTTCGAAGGCTGATTTGGCATCCCCCCATTCCTGCAATTGCATATGGGCCGTGCCAAGCAAAAGGTATCCGGGACCGTATTGCGGATCAAGCTCCAATACTTTCTTGAAGTTCTTGATGCTGGCCCTGGGGTCACGTTTTTGAATCAGCAGTTCTTCGCCCTTAGCCAGTTCCTCCTGGGCCCTCCCGGAGGATGGCTGTTTCGCAGAGATCATGGTGCCGGGACCGCCTCCGGGTACGTTAGGCGAATCTTTGCTGGTATCGCGTTTGAGGTCGACGTTGACCATGCCGAACGGCGAAGCCGTGAGGTCTACAACCTGAGTGGCAGAACGGTATCCGGGGTAACGAATTGTGACTACGTAGACTTTTCCTTCGGGATGCTCCTGACCGCCGTCAATGTTATCGAAGTTGAACTTGCCGCGCGAGTCGGTCATCGTGTTGCCCAACTCCCCGCTACCGCTCACAAAGGAAGCGTCTCTGCCTCTTGCCCGGTCCAGCAGGACGAGCACTCCCTGAGGCGCGGTCTGTCCTTCAATTCGGATCTGACCGCTGATGTGTTTTCCGCCGAATGCCCCGATCGACTGGGAGTAGCTGGATGAGGCGAGCAAAGCCAGAATGACTGCGAAAAAAGTTCCGCGTGGCATCGTGAAAAGCCTCGACATGATTCTACTCGCAAAAAGCGTGGGGGAGGATTCGCCATCCTCCCCCACTGTGTGTATCAGGAACTGCCTTCTAGAATTCCCACCGTACGGAGAAGCGTGCACGGAAAGGATCCTGGAATCCGCCGAAGATGTTCGCCGTTGGATTTCCAGGTTTCAGGAAGTCGGGGTTAGAGAATGCCGCTCCGACACTGATGTCGCGGGTCTGGTCAACCTGCAAAATCGGTTTGGAGTTGCTCACGTTGAACAGATCAATGGCAAAGCGCATGGTTTGACGTTCACTAATTTTCACCGGATAGTCGCCGTGTAGATCGACCTGTCCGCTGGTTGGCGTCCTGCCGTCAACACCACGGCCACCAATCGGCACTTCGCCGGCATTCTGGTAGACCGGGTGATCGGCCAGAGTGCTGATCGGAATACCACCCTGGACGCGGATGCCCGTGCCCATGGTCAGGTTCTTCAATCTGCTCTTGGGGAACGTGTAGCTGAAGAAGCCGTTCACAACGTGGCGGCGATCTGTGTTCAGCGGTCCCACTGCAAACTGGTCTCCCAGTTCATTCAAGATTCCAGTGGTGAAATCAAACAGAGAGCTGATGCTGGGATCGGTCTGGCCGTTATCGTTGCGGAACGCGCCTTCGTAGTTTCCACGCAGGCGGGCCACACGATAATTGGCGCGCATCAGCCAGCCGTTGCTGAAGCCTTTGTTGACTTCAAACTCAACTGCCTGATAGTTGCGAACAGGATTGGCGAAGCCATCTGGAATCCCATCCGGTCCTACGTCTCCTCCGAATGAGGAGAAGTCGGGGGTTGAAGCGAGGTGATTCGGATCCAGGTCAAAGCAAATACCCTGGTTGCTAACCTGGTTTCCGTTCGCGTCTGTTAGTGGGCCCGCAGCGGCGTTAATCACATTACCACTTGAGTCCGTAAACAACTGACAAGGTGCAGATGCTCCCGTGAACAGATGCGGGGAAGTGTTGTGGAAAAGGTCCGTGCTTGCGCTCGGGTTGCCGATGGAGAATTGCTGCGTCAGGCCGATGTTGGCGCCTTCGGGTGACATTCCAGACATGTCTTCCACCACGCGGCGGAGGCGACGGTCAACATAACGTGCGCTCACAACGACGCCGTGGCCCATGTCATGCTCGAAGCCCGCGATCCATTCGTCTTCATATTGCATCTTGGTTCCCGGTGAGAAAGCTTCACCGGCGCCCGATTGTGAAACGATCGGGTTCTTGGCGATGCCACCCGGAGCGTTGTTCAGCAAGTGTGCCGAGTCTGTAGCAACAGTTATGGTTCCGTCACCATTAACGATCGGAGCGAAGAAGAGATTGGAAAGATCGGTCTCAGAGCTGAGCGAACGGATGGCCGCATCGAGAGGCATCTGGTAGTTGTAGCGACCGAAGTTTGCGTAAATCTTGGTCTTGCGATCGCCTTTCGGATCAACGACAAGGCCCAGTCGTGGTGCCCAGTTATCAGTGAACGTGTAGTTAGCCGCGGTTCCGCGCATTGTGTATTGTTCCCAGCGCAGCCCCATGCTTACCGTTACGAATTTGTTGATCTGCCAGTTATCATTTGCGTAGCCGGCATAGTAGAGGCCCGAGGTGGGCGTGAGATTGCCGCCTGTCTGCCCGCGGCTCTGGTCAAGAGCAACCGGTACGCCATTAAAATTGGGGCAAATTGAACAGCCGGGTTCGGCCAGCAGATTGAAGCTTGCGTCTGTGAGTGCTCCAGCGTTGGTGGGGCATGACGCGCCGGGACAGAGGCCATAGGCCACTGCGCCGCCTGCCAGGTTTGTGGCGGGAGGTGCAAAGCCTGGACCGCTGCGGCGGCGATCATTGTCGTAGTTCAGGAACTGGTTGTTGAAACCAAGTGACAGCGTGTGCTGTCCGGCGAAATTCACGACTTTGGAAGTATCAATCGTGTACGCAAAGTCATCAGCGTTGTGGTTTTCCTTGAATCCGAATCCCTGTAGCTGGTTCGGGGCTCCGCCGCTGAGGTCGGTCACGGAATAATCATCGAACAATGGCGTTTCCGTGAAGCGGTTGTTGTTCCAGGTAAAGTTCGCGTTTACCAGCCAGGTCGGAGATACGGTTCCGTTGTAGCGGACCACCCAGTTCCGTGTACCGTAGTCCCACTTGCTGAACCCACCGTTGGTTGCAGCGGTGAGAACAAGATTTTCCGGGCCCTCGTTGTTGCGAGAAGGGTCACCAAACACAGATGACTCAATTGTGTTTCTGTCGTTTAGTTTGTAAGTCAGTTTTCCGGCATAGCTGTTGACGAACGTGCGGTTTACAAATGGCTTGCCGCCGCTTAGAGCAAACAGGCCGACAGGACTCTGTGCAGACGGTATCAGTGAATTGCGGAGGGGTCGCATACACGTAATTCCACGTTGGATTGTAGGCGCCGAAGAAGAACAGCTTCTCGCGGAATTTAGGTACATAGCCGCCCAGTTCGCCGCTGATGTCATAGTTCGCCGGATTGTCTACCCTACCCGATTGATTGACGCGGAAATCATCGGTCTGCAAGCGAGTGGCTGCGGCACCACGAGGTGCCGCGTAACCAGCAACTGCGCCGTGGTAAGAGTTGCCGCCTGATTTGGTAACGATCTGCACTACGCCGCCGGTCGCCTGACCGTACTGGGGTTCAAATCCACCCGTCTTTACCTGTACTTCCTTGATGAAGGATAGGTTGATGCCAGAACCGATTGAGCCCTGGTTGCGCGTAAATACGCCGAGACCGCCGAAAGCCGCGTCCGTAATATTCACGCCATCGGCAATGTAGAGGTTCTCAAGACCGGAGCCGCCGGAAATGGATGGATTGGAGCGGCCTGCACCGCCGCTATCGGCAACGCCAGGCGCTACGTAGAAAAGACCCGACACGTTGCGAGGAGTGGGTACCTTTGAGTAGAACGTGTCACTCAAGTCTGAGCCGGACGCAGTTGAACTGGTATCAACCGTTACGGCTTCGGCACTTACTTCCACTGTTTCGTTGGCCGCGCCGGGAGCAAGCTGCATCTTCAGGCTTGCCGTGCGTCCGATGGCAACTTCCACGCTTTTTACATCAGTAGCTTTGAATCCTTCCTTTTCTACCTTAACCGCGTAGACTCCCGGAACCAGTCGAGAGAAGTTGAAATTGCCTTCATTGTCGCTCGTCACCGTTGTATTTCCGGTGGGACCGGTCAATGTCACTTTGGCCCCAGGTACCACAGCGCCGGTGGAGTCAACAACTACACCACCCAGGTTTCCTTTTACAGCGGACTCCTGAGCAAATGCGCCGACACCTAGGGACAGGAAGAGAGCAGAAATCATTACGCCTAGCAGAATCCTCTTACCCATTGGTTGCTCCTTAATCTGATTTCACTTAATGCTTCTTTACTATCTTGAGGGCCCTGTTATTTTTTACAGCCTCGGGCACGACAATGCACACCTCATGCCAACTCTGGTTTACGCGTAAGCCATGCATAATGAATGGCCTTCATGCATGTATGTAGTCCGCATTTTTGGTTAATTCTGAAATCCATAGGGATGGCTGCAGAATATGGAAAGCACGATCAATATTGGATTGGCCGTGAGCACAAGCAGCATCCATGGCCGGGTGGACGATTATGTGGGACATTCAATGGCCGGACTAGTCTCGGTTTAGAGGTCACTTAGTCCATCGTCCATTAGGACTATTCTGCGACTAATCGGCCCAGATTCCTGTTACATTGACGTCTAGTCGAAGCTTCCACCCGGATGGAACCTGCGCCCGTCTCACCCGGGAGGCGGAAAATTACCAGATTGTAATTTGCACTTGTAAATTCAATATGTTACCTTCCGCTCAGAACTTGCATTTCTGAAGCGAAGTTGAACCCGGAGGGAAACGATGGGCATTGGCATTGTGATACTGGTGGTGGCTGGGCTCGCGGTTCTGATTCTTGCCGGGATGTACAACAGTCTGGTGCAGCTCCGTGTGCGTGCGGACTCGGCATGGTCAGATATCGACATTCAACTGAAGCGTCGCCATGATCTGATCCCGAACCTGGTGGAGACGGTCAAGGGTTACGCAGCCCATGAGAAGGGAACGTTCGAAAATATCGCCAAGTTTCGTTCTCAGGCCATGCAGGCTTCCACGCCCGCTGATAAGGCCCAGGCTGAGACTCAGCTTTCCGGCGCATTGAAAAGTCTGTTTGCCGTGGCGGAAAACTATCCTGAACTGAAGGCCTCAGAACAATTCACCAGCCTGCAAAGTTCCCTCAACTCGGTGGAAGACAATATTCAGAATGCGCGCCGCTACTACAATGCTGTAGTCCGTGATTACAACACGCGGGTGCAATCGTTTCCCACCAACATTCTGGCCGGCATGTTTGGTTTCACCACCAGGCAGTTCTTTGAAATGGAATCGCCGGCTGACCGCGAAAATGTCCAGGTAAAGTTCTAGGCGCTATCCACGGGCATGAAGAGATATCCCAGCGCGCGCCTGATTCGATTCCTGATTTCCCTGACAGCGCTTTTGTTGCTGACAGCGTCAACCGCCATGGCGCGCAGCATCACCATCACGCGATGGGTGGATACGATCCATGTGGACGATGATGGTTCCGCCCGCGTATCGGAGCAAATCACTTACACCTTCACCGGCTCGTATCACGGAATCTACCGTGATATCCCGATTGAGTATCCCGGTCCGAAGGGCACCGGGACCAACTACTCATTGTTCGTGAAAGTGGACCGCATCACAGATGCGCTGGGAGCACCGCTAAAATTCGAAAAAAAGGTGAGCAACGGCTACCTGAAGCTCAAGGTGACCGTGCCCGGGGCAGTTGACTCTGACAAAGTGGTCAACATTGAATACACCGTTTCGAACGCGGTGAAGTTCTTTGAAGATCATGATGAATTCTACTGGAACGTTACCGGTAACGATTCTCCGCTCCCAATCCTGTATGCCGCGGCTGATGCCTTCTTTCCCGCAGGCACCGCAGGTTCGCTTCGAGCGCAGGCCTTCAGCGGAGTGTACGGTTCCAGAGAGGCGGCCAAAGCGTCTGTACAGGGTGCAGTTGCCAGCTCTGAAACGAATGGCCCATTGCCCATGCATGGCGGACTGACGGTTGACGTGTATATTCCAAAAGGCATTCTGCATGAGCCCGGCGCTCTGACCAAACTGATATGGTTCGCTCGCAGCAATCCGATCCTGGCTCTTCCAGTGTGGGCTTTCGCCGTGATGTTCACCTTGTGGTGGCTGAAGGGCCGCGACCCTGATCCGGGCTTGTCCGTGGCTCCCATGTATGAACCGCCGGAGAATATGCGTCCGGCCGAAGTGGGCACGCTGATTGATGACGCCATTCATCCGCGAGACATCACTGCCATCATGGTTGATCTGGCAGTCCGTGGTTACCTGAAGATCACGGAAGTACAGCACAAAGGCCTGTTGTTCTCTAGCAAGGATTATCAACTGGATCTGGTGAAAGATCGCGAATCATGGGGCGATGCTTCTGACTATGAACGCGCCATGCTGGATCAGATCTTTGCGGGCGGAAAAACCACGCTATTGTCCGATCTCAGAAACCACTTCTACCCGGTGCTGCCGACGATCAAGGGTGAAGTGATGGGCGCTCTGAAATCAAAGGGTATGTATTCTGTGGATCCCGAGTCCGCCGCCGGACTTTGGGTCGTAGGCGGCATTTTGATTGTTGCTCCGTTTGCGTTTCTGCAGTGGACCGGCTTTACCGACTTCACGGACTCACCGGTTCCCGCTGTGATTTGCGGCGTAATTGCCTTTTTGATCCTGATTCTTTTTGGCCGGCAGCTTACGGCTACCAGCCTCAAGGGCGCCAGGACCCGAGTACAGATTCTTGGCTTCCAGGAATTCATGAATCGCGTGGACGCAGATCGGCTCAAGCGGATGCCGCCGGACACGTTTGAAAAGTTTCTACCCTATGCTATGGCTCTGGGCGTGGAACATCGCTGGGCCAAGGCTTTTGAGGGGATCATCCAGAATCCGCCAACCTGGTACTCCGGTGACTGGACAACATTCAACACGTTTTACTTCGTAAACAGCCTGGGTAGCATGTCCCAACAGGCTACAAGCACCTTTGTTTCTGCGCCTCGCGCCAGTTCCAGTTCCTCCGGTTTTGGCGGCGGCGGCAGTTCTAGCGGAGGCGGCTTCTCTGGCGGCGGCTTTGGCGGCGGCGGAACTGGCGGCTGGTAGTCGTTCAACAGCGGTTTACGCATCCCCCGGACTTTCTGCAAACGCGGCGTCCACTTTCCTCATCCAAGTTAGAGAGAAAGACTAAGGTGTATGCATGACCGTGCCAGGGGGGGCGCCGCTTAATGTCGAAACCAAAATACAGCAGTTCAGATATCCCAAGCTTTGACACTTATCCATCGAACTCACCGCCGGCGAATTCACCGCAAGAGAGTTCCACACGAGAGTACTTTCGGCAGTCTGGTTCACCCCGGGGCTTACTGGACCCTGCAAGGCAATCTGAGCTCGAGTTGAGGGCAGTGCGGCTGGGCGCGGCTTTGGGGCATTTCGTCCTGCGGCTGCGCAATCAAAAAAACGTCACCGGCCAGAAGCTCAGCCTTATCACTGAGGACGCGACCGCAACTCTCAATCAAACTTCCGACTCATTAAAAGTGCGGGCCGAAGAAGCCGGCCAGATGGCCAGCAACAAGGCGCAGGAGATATGGACTGAAACTGAACGTCGGGCCGAGTGGTTGCGCGGTCGCGCAATCCACAACTTGAAGCGGGCCCGGGTCCGCGCTCGGGAAATTCAGCGCGACAAGCCTGAACATGTTGCGATCGGCGCTGGTGCAGTGGGGCTGGCGCTCGGGATTGGTTTGAGAATCTGGAGGGCGAAACGTGCATAATGAAAAACCAATTGCCGCCGTGCTCTCCGAGACCAGGGAAGAACTTAAGAATTTCGTTCAGACTCGCGTCGCGATATTGAAGGCAGAACTTTCCGGCAAAATTAAGAGCTGGAAGGCAGTGATTCCCATGGCAATTATTGCCGCCGTGTTGCTGCTGACCGCATGGTTCTCGATCACCTTCACGGTAGTTGCATTGTTGGCGACGCTATTTCAGCCGAGCCCATTTGCGTGGGTCCTGGGCGGGGCCGTCGTCTCCCTTGTTTACCTGGCGATCGGGGCTATTCTTGGCGTCTCCGCGGTGAACCGTATCAAGGCCGTGCAAATGGTTCCAACACGCACTCTGGAGGTATTGAAACAGGACCAGATTTGGATCCAGAAAGAGACGAAAGCCGCATGAATTCAGGACTACCGGTAGAAATACTTGAAAAACGGGCGGCTGAGCAGCGCCAGCAGCTTCACCATTCCGTGGCTGAACTTAAAGACAGTGTTCGCGAGCGTCTGGACGTAAAACGCAACCTGCGCGACCACCTCTGGGGAATTTCCGGAGGTGTGGCCCTGGTGGGTCTGGTTTTGGGCTATGCCGCAGCGGGTATCTTCACTACAGATTGATCTTGTTCGTGGCGTCTCCTGAGCAGGGCATCCGGCGAAAGTCGGGTGCCCGTTTTCTTGGGCCTGAGCCGGAAGGTGGGTACTTTAAAGGCCAAGACCTAAGTAGATGAATCCGCTGTTATGCCCAACAATTTCATGATATAAACCAGAATCGTTCTTCTCCACCAAACTATAAAGCCCCCTATTGGGCGGGCACCGGGTGTTTTTTCGAGGAGGCACTTTGTCATCAGAAGCTAGAACGGGAAAACGATTCCCACTGGAACTGCCCATCAAGATCCATGGCAAGCGCGGGGATGATAGCGCTACCACGGCCAATATGAGTGC
This sequence comes from Terriglobia bacterium, assembly GCA_963755365.1. Classification (GTDB taxonomy): domain Bacteria; phylum Acidobacteriota; class Terriglobia; order Terriglobales; family Acidobacteriaceae; genus Angelobacter. The sequence continues at coordinate 40,348 of CAVWJV010000008.1, forward strand.
AGCCGGCGTATACATCATGGCCGATCTCGATCTCAACATCGGATCTTCCATTGAATTTGATATCACCCTCCCCGCAAAAGTGCTGGGAACGCCCACGGACGTTGAGGTCCGCTGCTCGGGTCGAGTGGTCCGTAAAGATGGAACTGCCGTTGCCGCTGCAGCCAATTCGTCCAAGCGCAAGAAAACCAAGAGCGGAGTCGCCTGCGTGATCGACCAGTACAAGTTCATTCGCAAAAGCAAAGGGACCAAATAGATGCAGAAGATCATTTTGGCTGACAATCAGGCAATCTTCCGCACCGGGGCCGCCAAAGTCCTTGCCGTAGAGGACGATCTTCGCATTGTTGCCCAGGCTGAAAACTCAGAAAAAATGCTGATGGCGCTGGAAAAATTCCACGCCACGGTGATGATCTTCGGCGCGGACATGCACAATAATCTGCAGGAAGTGGTGGACGCAGCCAGGAAGTACAAGACCCGGCTGGTGATCATTGCGGACACGGGCCAGGATTCACGGCACTATCTCACCAACGGCATCAGCGGTGTGATCTATCGCAATGTCAGCGGGGAGTCACTTACGCAGTGCGTCCGCAAAGTAAGCAAGGGCGAGACGTGGGTGCAGGACACGCAGGAAAGCAAGGAAACCGCGGAGAATGATCTGGTGGGTGCCCGTGTGCGTGACCGCCTGACGGCCAAGGAATTAAAAATTGTTGCCTTGATTGTTCAGGGCTACAAGAACAAGGAAATCGCCACCCAGCTTGGTACCACCGAGCAGGTAATCAAGAATTACCTGCGCAACGTGTATGACAAGATTGGTGTTTCTGACCGGCTGGAACTGGCGCTTTTCACCATCCACCATCGCATTCTGGCGGAAGCGGCAGCCACATCAGTAGCGGCGGCCAGCCAGCGCTAGACCTGTCGAGGTGAAACCAGGAAACCTTTAGCGGGGAGCGGCGCGTTCGCTGCTCTTCAGCAGCTCATTCACAATGGTGACCAGCTCTTCCGGATTGACCGGCTTTTCCAGATAGAGGTCCGCCAGCGGCTCAGCCGCCTGAAACGCTTCCGCTACATATCCTGAGACCACGACCACAGGCATGGTTGTATTGTTCTTGGCCGCCTGAACCACGGCGCGACCATTCGCATCGCCCAGTCTCCAGTCGGTCACAACCGCGTCATAGGTGTTGTTCTGCAGTTTCTCCATTGCGTCACGCGCGGAGGTTGACGCGGTTACAGTGTGGCCAGCAGCTTCAAGAATGGCGCACTTCAGAGTGACTACGTGGGGTTCATCGTCGACGCACAGGATCCTGGCCATATTGAGGTCCTTACTCAGGCGGCGCCCGCTCACTTTTGCGCCTCAAGGGGGATGCGGCTTATACGCCGCTTAACCGCTTATCCAACATCTTATTCTGAGGCACTCGCAATCGTAAGTCAAATAAGGACTTTAGGAACTTCCAAAGCCCTAATACGTCCTAAATGCCAAAGAATTCACGAATTGCCTTCATCAAGCGTGGCCTTCGCGATCTATGAGATGCAAAAAGAGGCTGACCACACGGGCCAGCCTCGTTCGTTTCTTGTCTTTGATTTACCGATTTACGCTGTTAGACGCCAGACTAAAAGCGCCAGACCAGGCCTACGGATGGCTGGGCCGTGTGCGTAAAAGCATCCGATGCAAGGCCCGGAATCTGGAAGTCGGGAATCTTGTAGACCAGCCCGCGATACTCAGCACGGAAGGCCACGTTATGAGACAGATCGAAATCAACGCCGCCGCCATACACAAAAGCGGCTTTCGTCTGGTTGTTGCCGGTGTTGTTGCCCACGCCGACAAAAGCGTTGTCCAGGCTATTGGTAGGGCGGAAGAATAGTCCCGCGATTCCGCCCAGAGCGTAAGGCCGCACCCGGCTGCTGGTAGGCGCGGTGATCACAGCCTCACCCGATAGCTGTTGCACATTGGCCTGAATAGCGGTGAACCCAAAAATGGGGTCAAAATATTTCTGTGTGTTTCGCGTGTAACCATAGTCGCCTTGTATGGCAAACCAGGGATTGAGGTGATAGCGATAGCCCGCCAGAAAGCCGCCGCTCTTTGTGGCTTCATGCGGAATATCAAGATTGTCAGAATTCCTGGTGATGTTCGCTGTGCCCTGAATGCTGATTTCTGAGCGCTGGTCCTGGGCAAAGCCAGAACCCACGCCAGATCCAAAGACAGAAAAAATGAACACGAATGCGGGTAAGAAATACTTCTTACTCATAAAACGCTTATTCCCCTTTTGATTTGTGCTACTCAGTAAGACGCAAGTGCGGAGGTCAAAGTCGCGCGCGCAGAGCTGAATTGAGCATTCTTAACATTGTGTAAAAACATGGTCAGAAGGTTGGCGTTGCCTGACGCAAAATGCAATTGTTCTTGTCCTGAACAAAAACAGGCCGAAGCTTATCGCTCCGGCCCGTTTCCAGATGACTCATTCTTTTATCGCGATGGTTCAGTCTTCGCGGTCATGCTTTGATTGATAGGACCAGCCTCGCCCACTTTCTCGGCGACTGATTTGGCCTGGGTGAACAGCAGCAGATAATCCGGGCCGCCAGCTTTTGAATCGGTGCCGGACATGTTGAATCCGCCGAAAGGATGCGCGCCCACCATGGCTCCCGTGCACTTGCGGTTGAAGTACAGATTGCCGACATGGAATTCATTGCGTGCGCGTTCCAGCTTTTCGCGTGATGTGCTGTAAACCGCGCCGGTCAACCCAAATTCGGTGTTGTTGGCGATCTGGAGAGCGTCGTCATAGTTGCGTGACTTGATGACGGCCAGTACCGGGCCAAAGATTTCTTCCTGGGCGATGCGGGCATTCGGCGCAACATCCGCAATCACCGTGGGCTGGATAAAGTATCCATTGCCGGCTTCTTTGGCTGGACCGCCGCCGTTAATCACGCGTCCTTCTTTCTTACCGATTTCGATGTACTGAAGGATGCTCTGGTAAGCCTTGTCGCTCACGACAGGGCCCATCGGCGGATTGGTGGCCGGATCGCCAACCGTGATCTTGGCTACGCGATCACGCAGGCGCTCGATAAAGACGTCATAGATCTTCTCGTCGATAATGGCCCGCGAGCAGGCTGAGCATTTCTGTCCGGAGAAGCCAAACGCAGCCTGGGCCACGCCTTCCACAGCTGCATCCAGATTCGCATCAGAATCCACGATGATGGAGTCCTTGCCGCCCATTTCCAGCACTGTGCGTTTAATCCACTTCTGCCCGGGACGAGGAGTTGCCGCACGCAGGTTAATGTCCAGACCAACTTCCTTGGATCCTGTGAAAGCGATGAACCGCATCAAAGGATGTTCCACCAGTCCGGCGCCAAAGCTGGAGCCGGAACCGGGGCAGAAATTCACCACACCGTCGGGCACGCCGACTTCCTGCAGAACTTCAAAAAACTTTGCGGCAATCGCCGGTGAATCGTGCGAAGGCTTCAGGACAACGGTGTTCCCGGTCACAATGGCAGCCATGGTCATGCCGGCCATGATGGCGCAGGGGAAATTCCACGGAGGAATGACGGCCCCGACGCCGAGAGGAATATAGCTGAGCGTGTCATGCTCGCCGGGCAGTTGCACAGGTGTTTGCGACTTGGCCAGCCGCAATGCTTCGCGGGCGTAAAATTCCGCGAAGTCGATGGTTTCAGCAATGTCGGCATCGGCTTCTGCCCAGTTCTTTCCAACCTCATAGACCATCCACGCGGCAAATTCAAATTTACGCTCGCGCAGAATGCCGGCGGCAGCATGGATCATGGATGCGCGTTGCTCCACCGTGGTACGCTTCCAGCTCTCGAAAGCGGTAGTTGCCGCCTGAATCGCTGCTTCCACGTGCTCCTTGCCTGCGCTTTGAAATATGCCGATAACCTCCGATGGATTGGCAGGATTGGTAGACTTGATCTTCTCCGTGGTACGGATCAGTTTCTCGCCGATGACCATGTCATACTCCTGGCCGAGTTCAGCGCGTACTTTGCGTAATGCGTCCTGCATGCGGCGCGCGGTTTCCGAATTGCTGAAATCGGTGAGCGGTTCATTTCGGAACGGGTCGCGGGGAACTTGCAAGGTGGGCCGGGAAACTTCAAGGGTCGCTGACATAATTTTCCTTTAACGCTCAAGAGGTGAGCAGATGGTGTTAGTGAACCATATATTCTAACGCGTCCGCGGGAAGTTGTGCTGATGATGCTCAAGCGAGCGACGGCTGCTACAATTCTGGCTCTTTTTGGAGGAAATTCATGCCTGCGCTGAGTGTTACGATCGCTGCCGATTTCGCACAGTTCTATCGCGAAAAAGCTGCCAAAATTTTTGAGTTGCTGGCTCCTCTGACCGACGAACAGCTCTGGATACGCCCTTATCCCTACGGGAACACTATTGGACATCTCATGCTTCACCTGACCGGCAACCTGAATTACTACATTGGAACGGAGATCGTGAAAACCGGGTATGTGCGTGATCGGCCCCTTGAGTTCAGTGATCCCACGCGTCATTCCAAAGACCGGATCCTGCGAAATTTCGCGCAGGCGATTTCCGTGGTGGAGGCGGCGCTTGGAGCGCAGTCCGTGGAGGATTGGTCCGCCGCGTACTCTGGTAAAGGCCTGGAACAAGCGAAAGACCGCTTTTATGTGTTTCTAAACTGCGTGTCCCATCTTGGGCATCATACCGGCCAGATCATCTATCTCTGCAAGGAACTGGAGCGCCAGGCGGCTACAGCAAATGCGCCCTCGCGATAGAATTATTACTGGAACATGATCGGTTGAATTTGCAAGGAGATGCCGTGAAGTCCAATAGATTTGCAGTGTTCGTGATTATTATCTCGGTCATAATTATCTCGCTCGGCGGCATGAGGGACTTGCCTCAAGGTCATGCGCAGACTACACCCGGCTACTCCACTATCTCTATCCATGTACATAAGTCGGGATTGTTTTCGGCAATGGGACACAACCATGAGATCAGTGCGCCTGTGGCCAGGGCGGATATTGACGCTAAGGCAATGTCGGCTGCCATTCTGGTCCACGCAGCCGATTTAAAAGTGGTGGACACCGAGATTTCTGACAAGGACCGGGCCAGTGTTCAGCAGACGATGCTGGGGCCGAAAGTGCTAAACGCGGAAAAGTTTCCTGATATTCGCTTTGGATCGTCGAAGATTGAGCAGACCTCGCCGCAGCACTTCCGCGTAACGGGCAGCCTTGAACTTCATGGCATGAAAAAAGAAATTACGCTTGAAATGACTGGTGGGCCGCAGGAATATAAAGGCAATGCCAAACTCAAGCAGACAGATTTTGGCATCGAGCCGGTGTCCGCAGGTGGCGGCACGGTGAAGGTGAAAGACGAGATTGAGCTGGAGATGGACATATACGCCGGAGAGCCGCACACCGGTAACCGCTAGATAGCTTAAATTTACTCAATTCTTGCAGCCAAAAGGTAACTCGCGCATCAGATTGACATGAACAAAGCTCATATCTTCGCGTTGGTTGTGGTGGCCGCGACGTTTACGACCGCCGCGGCCTTGCTGCCGAAGCCAGTTGCGCCGACCCCCGCCAGGAAAGCGGTCGTGGTGGAGCTCTTCACATCCGAAGGGTGTTCAAGTTGTCCACCGGCGGACAAGCTCCTGATAAACTTCCGCGAACAACATCGCAATGATGGAGTGGAAATTATTCCGCTTGGTTTCCATGTGGACTACTGGAACCGGCTGGGATGGCGGGACCGTTTTTCTTCCGCGGCTTACAGCCAGAGGCAGGAAGATTACGCCGATCGCATGAAACTGGAAGGGCCGTACACACCACAGATGGTGGTGGATGGCGATACGCAATTCGTCGGCAACAACGCCGACCGTGCCCAGGATGCCATTGCCCAGGCGGCTGGTCGCAGTCCGGGAGTCGAGGTGGGAGTCACGCGGGCAGCCGGCGATAAGCTGCATGTGAAAATTAATTCGGCGTCCAGGAGTACAGCGGATGTTCTGTTAGCGATCACGGAAGACAATCTCTCCACCAGCGTGAAAAGAGGCGAAAATAGTGGACATGTCTTGCGCCACGCGGCGGTTGTCCGGGATTTTCGCAAGGTTGGACAGCTCAGCGATGGCAGCTTCGAATCCGATCTGGCATTCAACGCGGGGAAAGACTGGAAGCGCGCGGATTTACGCGCAGTTATTTTCGTGCAGGAAAAGACTTCCGGAAAAATATTGGGCGCAGCCGCAACATCACTGGCTGGGACCAACTGAACGGGCCACCTGGTCAATCTTGGCCATTTCCTGCGCGAACAATGGATTGGCGGGAAATTGATCATGGAGACTGGCAAAGATTTTTCGGGCCTGAACCTTGTTGTCGTGCCTTAAATCATCAAACGCGAGCAGGATTCTGGCGAAGGGCGCAAGGAAGTGCCCTTTATCGGCTGCAAGTTGAAGTTCCTTCAACCCCTCAGCCTGATCGCCTTTGATTCCGCCAATGCGCAGCACCCAGCGTACGGGCGCCGCTTTGCCGCCGATCACATATTTGCCCATCCCGGTAGCCACATAGGCGTCGTAATAGTCAGGCCAACGTGCCAGCAACCGGTCGGCATAGCCGTTGGCAGTCTTGATAAAGCCGAGAGCGGCCATATTTTTCTTACTGATGAGTGCTGCGTCGTCGGCGCGAAGGCCATGCGTCAACGCCAGGGCAAAAAGCGCCGTTGCGTCTTCTTTATTGTGTGACAGTCGATCCTGCGCCAGTCTCTCAGCTCCCGTTAGTGCGGTTTCAAACTGTTGCTTCGATTGCGGATCCCACTTGTACGCTCCGCGGGCTTCAAAGTTTTCATCGGACGAGAACATTTCGCTGCGTAATATGTGGTGACGGTCAAACTCGCGGAAGAGCGCCGCGCATGCCTCGGCCACCCACGGCATGGGATCGTCTTTAGCAAAGCTTTTGGCTTGTTCCGCCTTTTGGAAAGCCACATCAAACTTCAGGTTGTACATCGATGTGTAGGCCTGGTCCAAAAGCACGCGGGATTGTGGGACACCCACGCTTTGTCCACGCACTGGCAAAGTAAGCAGAGTTGTTGCCAACATCCATGCCGCGATCCCAATCGTCTTCGCCGCTTTGGCCGGCAAGATTCTCACGTTTGCTATACCCTTCGTTATCAAATGAAACCCTGGTCAACAGAATTTGTAGCGTCGTGGGTTGGTGTAATCAGTAGGATGCAGGTCGTGTTGATTTGGGCCTTCTCAAAGATGCCATGCAACGAAGCGCCCGAACGTCAATCTTTGTAAAGCTCGTGAAAATAGCCCCAATGAGGAACCCTGGTTTTTTAAGGTCATTCGCGAGTTGACTGGGAATAAAGGCCGCCCGCCTTAGTTATCTCCTTTGAAGGGCCTGAGTTTAACGGCTTCAATTCAGAGCAAGGAGATTGCAATGGCGAGTCACAAAAAAGACGAAATCGAGCACGACCATAATCATGACGGCGTTGATCGCCGCGGGTTTCTCAAATGTATGGCCTGGGCCGGGACGGGAGCGTTCTGTGTGATGAAGGGCGGAGTGCTGCAATCCTACAGCCTGAGCCGCTTGTCAGAAATCGATGAAGGCACAACCAAGGGCGCCTTCAGCTTTGTCCAGATCAGTGATAGTCACATGGGCTTTGATAAGGCGGCGAATCCCGATGTGGTGGGCACACTCGAAGCTGCCATCGCCAAGATCAATGCACTTCCGGGGTCGCCGGATTTCATGCTGCACACCGGCGACATTACTCACCTATCAAAACCCGCCGAATTCGATACCACCGAACAGTTATTGAAAGAGGCAAAACCGAAGGAAATATTCTACGTCCCCGGCGAGCATGATCTGCTTGACGAAGGCCAGCAATTCAAAGAGCGCTTCGGCAAACTTTCCAAGGGACAGGGCTGGTACAGCCTGGATCATAAGGGCGTGCACTTTGTGGGGCTGAATAACGTAATGAACCTGAAGGCCGGCGGACTCGGTAGTCTGGGCAATGAGCAACTGGAGTGGATGGAAAAAGATGTAAAGCATCTTTCCAAAAGCACACCTATCGTTGTCTTCGCACACATCCCGCTCTGGTCGGTGTATCCAGAATGGGGTTGGGGCACCGATGACAGCGCGCAGGCTCTTGGGTATCTCAAGAAGTTCGGTTCCGTAACCGTGCTCAACGGGCACATTCACCAGACCATGCAGAAGGTGGAAGGCAACGTGACGTTTCACACCGCTGCGTCCACGGCATTTCCGCAACCCAAGCCAGGAGAAGCACCATCGCCGGGACCAATGAAAGTGCCCGCGGAGCAGTTGCGCAGCTTGCTCGGAGTGACGGACGTGAATTATGTGCGTGGAAAACACGCGCTTGCAGTTGTTGATTCGAACCTGGGTTAACTGCTAGCAAGCGAAGATCAGCTTTGAAAATGAAGGAAAGTAGGGAACTTTATGACGAGCAAAAATCTGTTTAGTGTAACGCTTGTTGTGATCTTGTCAGGGATGCTGATGGTCGGGGTAGCCGTGCACGCAGCCCGGCGCGGCCGACGGTCGGAAAACCTCGGTGAAGATCGATAACTTCACCTTCAACCCGGCCACAATCACGATCAAGGCAGGCTCCACGGTGCACTGGACAAACGGTGATGATATTCCGCATACGGTGGCCAGCACGGATAAGCTGTTCAAGTCCAAGGCGATGGATACGAATGATAACTTTGAATACAAGTTTGACAAGCCGGGTACATATGATTACTTCTGCTCTCTGCATCCGAAGATGACTGCAAAAGTTATCGTGCAATAGCAGGGAGAATGTGGAATCATTGAAGTGAACTTTGAAAGAAGTGAGCTTTGCGACTGGCAGGTACTCCGCAGGAATCACCCTGCAGAATGGCTGCCGTGGCACCGGCAACGTTGGCCATTCCAACGGTAAGTTGAGGAGATGTGAGCGGCATTCCCAGGCAAGAGTTCGAAAAGCTGGCGCTTCCGTTATTGGATCCGCTCTACAATTTCGCCCGCTGGATGTCTGGCGATGCGGATGAGGCGCGCGATCTGGTGCAGGAGACGTTTGCCAAGGCGCTGAAAAACGTCAACAGCTTTCGCGAAGGCACCAATTTTCGCGCCTGGATGTTTCGCATCTTGCGGAACACTTTCCTGACCAGCCGTACCGGGCTGGAACGCCGCAATACGGAGCAGGAAAGTGAACAGGGATTTGAAGACTCAGTGGTGACGCAGGAGACGCCGGAGGTGGTACTCATTCGTCGCGCGGACACCGAACTGGTGCAGCAGGGAATCGCGAACCTCCAGCACGGCTTTCAGGAGGTGCTGATCCTGGCCGATCTGGAAGAGATGAAATACCAGGAGATAGCGCTGGTGCTGGATATCCCGATTGGGACGGTGATGTCCCGCCTGGCCAGGGCGCGGAAACAGCTCAAGGTCTTTCTGATCGAAGCGTTGCAGGGCAAACCGGGCGACAGGAAGTTGGTAACAAAATCATGAATTGCGATTGGCGGGAAAAAGTCGCGTCTTATGTGGACGATGAGTTGGATGCCACGGCACAGCAGGAGGCCGCGAAGCATCTGGCAGGTTGTTCAGAATGTACCGCGGCCGTGGCGGAGCATCTGGCGCTGAAGAAAGCGGTGCGCGTGGCCGCCAATAAGTTCGTGGCGCCGCCAGAGCTGCATGCCTCCATCTACCGCGAACTGCATCCGCATGCGCGCGTGAGCCCGTGGTGGAAGTGGGGAATGTCCGCGGTAAGTGCGGTGCTGGTGGCTGCACTGGGCGCCGCTTTGTGGCCAAAAGGAATGGCCAAAGACCCGATGGTCGCCGGGCTTGTTGACCAGCACGTGATTGCACTTTCCAGCCCGAATCCTGTCGATATCCCCAACAGCAATATGCACGTGGTGATTCCCTGGTTCCAGGGCAAGGTGCCGTTCACGTTCCGTTTGCCTGCAATAGGAGGCACGCAGTTTACGTTGATTGGCGGCAAACTGGCCTACGCACAACAAGCGCCCGGCGCGGAGTTGCTTTATCAGGTAGGCCAGCACAAAGTGTCGGTTTTTATCTTCCAGGCTGCTGACGGCCGGGAGAGGCCACCGGAGAAGACCCACAGCCTCTCCTTTAATTCAACGTCATGGCAGCAGAACGGGCTTCGCTTCTACATGCTGACGGATTCTCACGACGAGGCCGACCCGCTGGTGGGAAAGTTCATCGAAGCCAATAAGAACTGACCGGCGCTTACTGTTTTCCCGTTGGCTTGACGTCCTGTTTGAGCGGGTAGCACTGAACTGACTTTGGAGACGTAGCGGTCGGCAAGCTTCCAGGTATCGCCATCCTTCTTCCAAAGATCCACAACGAAGAACTCTCCGTCATCAGCGGCGTTCTTGAAAGTGGATTGCTGGAGACGATCGAATTTCACGACGACCGCATTCCCCAGATCTGATACGGAAACCTGGCGCACGCCGAATTTCTTTAACGTGAAGTCAGGGGACATGATCGAGTCGATCCATTCTTCACTCGATAGACGGTTGGCGTCCGGCATCTCAATGCCAAAATCGTCAGTCAGCATTGCCTGCAATCCCGCCTTGTCTTTTTTCTGCACCGCAGTCAAAAGCTGCGTTTCAAGATTGGTGAATGTGGCCACCTGCCTGGTACCCGTCATGATCCTGGAATTCAGCTTTGTTTTTACGGGCTCCTGGGCCAGCACCAGCCCAGGCACAATCAGCATAGAGAACACGCGGGCAAGCAGACGAACTTGCATTTTGAACAACCTCCTGAGGGGCGATTCGATTCTATCGAAACGAAAAACCCGCCCGCCGAAGCGGACGGGCAGTTCAAGCAGGCCGCCTTTTACTACGGCCTTAGGTTGAGTTTAGAGGTGCTGGACGCACTTGCCGCCGGCAGCATTTTCCCATTGCTGCTGGACCATCCAGTCATTGCCGCCAAAGGTCTGGTTGAATTTTGCAGCTGCGGCCTTTCCGGCAGCCGAGCAGACGCTGGTCGAAGTGCAGGTGGACGTGGCGCCGAAGTTGAAGTTGCACTTATCGGAATCTTCCTGGCCGCTGGCGTCAAACCAGGCGTTCAGGTCAGGATCCGTGATGGCCTCAAACTGCTCGTGCGAGAGGACGTTAATCAAGCCATCTGCGCCGCCCACGCCAGTTGACGGGCTGTTCGGGCCGGTCGTCTGAATTTCGCAGCCGCTGGGGCAACGGTCAGGATTGCCGACAAACGCGTATTTGATGTCCGCGCCGTTGAGTGTGGCATGCGTGTGGAACCCGCAATATTGGGTACAGAAGCCCGAAGTCTCGTTGATATTCGAAGAGCTCAGCACCAGGTAAACGCCGTTTGCATCAGTCGGGAGTGCGCCGCTGGTGAGAGCATTGCCGACAGTTGACCTGAGGCGGTTATCATTCAGGTTGGTTGTGGTGTTCACAAATGTATGGCCGCCGAAGCTCACGTTGCCGCTGACGTTGCCGGTGGTGTCACCGTACGTGGTGGCCACATGCTCAATCGCGCTTCCACCAAGGGTGCCGATGAAATGTTCAATCAAGCTGACGGAAGCCGCTGTATTAGAACCTGAACCAGCCCAGTTGCCGTACCAGATCACGTACAACTTTACTGGATTGCCTTTCAGAACCGGACCGCCGTGATAGTTGATGCCGTTGCCGGTAACCACTGTCTCGCCGATGGGGCCGACGAGCGCGGGCAATGTCTGATTAGGATTGCCGTTGTGGGAGTGGGCATCCGGCACCGGATCGCCATTACCTTGTCCGGGACGGACAGCCTGAGCCGCCAGGAAATTCACGGCAAGAATTACAAAGAGGAACGCCAACGCAAAACGTACTTTTCCGAGGGGAGCTGTCATTTCTTGACCTCATTGAGTTGAAGTGTGTGCAACTTCTGTCTGGGATTTGAAGAAACAGAGGAAGCCGAATAAGGATGATGGTTCATGCAAGAGACTTGCCTGTAATCTCATTTCTATGATTCTGTCTTGCCTTGTCGCTCAACCGTCGCCCTTATACCTGAAAGCGAATGAAGCGTTTTAATGTGGAGGGAGTTTACTACGAAGGCAAGACTAGAAATCAAAAAAAATCATTCCCAAATTGGTACGCGCACGCTAAATTTTCTTTCCGGGCGTGCAACTCTCACGTGAGCCGCTCCGGGCCCTGCTACTCCTCAAAGAAATAGCTTGCGTAAAAAACCTCTACGGAAAAAGAGACGGTTGCTTCGCTCCAGAGATGGACGGACAGTGATCTTGGATGATCAATTGGCGTGCTGTCAGGAAATCTGCAATTGCAATTCAGGGAATGCTGGTTGCTTTTGCGTTCTTGTTTTAAGCAAAAGCGAGAAACAATCGAAAATGAAAAAGCGTCACTTGAAAGCTACATGTTCGAGGCATGATTGTCGTGGCGACACTTAACCGACCTGGCCTGATTAAGGTAAAGATGTAGGCTGAGCGCGCAGGGCGAAGACACTGGATCTGATAATACCGGAAATCCAGGTCCCGACTTAGATTATGAGCTACTCCACGGCTTTAAGCGATTTTTATGGCCATAAGTCCGGCTAGAATGATTTAATGTATGCTTCAAATCAGAAAATTAAGGTTCCCCTAAGTTAGCTGGCAGAAAAGCACGTAAAGATTTCAGATTCTGTCTTACAATGACCCCCTAAAATGGACTCCAATCTCAAAAACGACAAGCTTTTAGACCAAATCGGTTGGAAGTTGTTAAATGAACTTCAGATCAATGGACGGCTTTCATACGCTGAGCTTGGCCGTCGGGTTGGTCTGACAACGCCTGCGGTTGTAGAACGCGTAAAGCGCATGGAAGAGGCGGGGATTATCGTTGGATACCATGCCGATATTGATCCCATGAGGGTTGGCATGCCAATCACCGCTTTCATACGCATGTCAGTGGTGGGCGACGTGTTCAGCCGTATCACCTCGGCTGTGAAGACTTTTCCTGAAGTGGTGGAATGCCATCGCGGTACCGGCGCCGATTCTTTCATTATGAAGGTGCATGTGCGTTCGGTTGAGCATCTGGAATCCTTGATTGACCGGCTAACGCCGTTCGGAACCACTTCCACGTCGATTGTGCTTTCGTCACCGGTCGAACGACGCGAGATCCACAAGCCGGACGAAATTGAGATTGCCCCGCCGCCGCACGTTTAATGAGCGCGCACCGCCCAAAGAAATAGCAGGATACACTTCGCCATCAGGCACTCTAACGGCTCAAGATACAACCTGGCTATTTTGCCCGATCATATTGTGGTGGCCATTGCATGTCATGTCCCAGGGCTTTGGCTGCTTTCAGTGGCCAGTAGGGATCGCGGAGAAACTGGCGGGCAAGAAAAACCACATCCGCCTGTGATGAACGGATGATCTGATCGGCCTGCGCCGGATCCACGATCATCCCTACCGCTCCTGTGGGAACGCCGGCTTCACGACGAACTCTTTCCGCAAACTCCACCTGGTAGCCGGGACCGACAGGAATTTTGGCACGCGCAATGTTGCCGCCGGAAGAGCAGTCAAACAGATCAACGCCCTGGCTTTTGAGAACTCGCGCCAGGGCAATTGAATCTTCGGGCGTCCATCCGCCTTCAGTCCAGTCGGTGGCCGAGATTCTCATGAACACGGGATACTTTTCCGGCCAGACATTCCTCACCGCATCCACCAGCTCAACGACAAAACGAATGCGGTTTTCAAAGGAGCCGCCATATTCATCTTTGCGTATGTTACTGAGAGGTGACAGAAATTCATGGAGAAGATATCCGTGAGCTCCGTGCAACTCAATCACTTTTGCGCCGGCTGCCTCGGCCCGCCTGGCTGCTTCAGCGAAGGCAGCGATGATTCTCTTGATCTCCGGCTTGCTGAGTTGTTCAGGCGTTTGATAGGTGTCAGCAAAGGGAATTGCAGAGGGAGCGAGAATTGGCGTCCAGCCACCTTGCTCGGGTGGCAATGGTTTGCCCCCCTTGAAAGGAGCGCTGGTGCTGGATTTGCGCCCGGCATGGGCCAGTTGCATGCCCGGTATTGAACCTTGCTGGGTAATAAAGGAAAAGATACGGCGTAGCGGCTCAATGTGGGCGTCACTCCATATACCAAGATCGTCAGGGCTGATGCGGCCTTCGGCGGTGACTGCCGCAGCCTCTGTCAGGACCGCCGCAGCACGGCCCACTGCGCGCGAGCTGAGGTGGACAAAGTGCCAATCGTTGGCCATGCCGTCCAGGCATGAATACTGGCACATGGGCGAAACAAAAATTCGATTGGGAAATTCAACTTCGCGTAACCGCAGGGGTTCAAAGAGATTGGCCATAGTGTCAACCTGCGATTGTAAATGGGAATAAAGCGTGATGCTTCCGGCGCACTTTATATGGGCGGGAGCCTGAAAAGGCCGAAAAAAATCCGTCTAGGTGTTTTTCAACATTGAATTTTTGAAGTAAATTCGTCAAATTGGAGCTGCATGCCAGACACTCAGCCACAAAAGCCAAAGGTTTACGAAGACGACTGGGGAACCGGCGCCCGCGAGGGCTACGAGGATCGAGGTGCTCATCGAGTACAACGCAAAAACCAGCCCGAACCCGGGTCATCTCTGCTGCGCATCCTGGGCGGAATTTGTATTTTCGGCGGCTTGTGCTGGGCTGCCTATCTTTATACCCAGAGCACCGATTTCGCCGCGGCGCTGCAGGCGAACCACGGCCCTGTGGCTATCCTCGGCCTTGGCGTGGTGGCATCATTGCTGGGTAAATTCATTCGCGGCTAAATTGCGGGACTAGCGACAACCACACCTGCTTGATTAACGATCGAGGTAATACCCGTCGCGGGCCTGCACCACCAGGTCTTTGGCTTTTGTTTTGACAACAATCTTGTGGTAGCCGGCAGCGAGATCGGCACGATCGGGTGAATAGCCCAGGCTGTACTGGCTGCGCAGCTCTTCTTCGATCTGGCTGTAGATTTTCTCAATCGGCAGCTTCTTTGAAACTTCAAACATCCTGCCACCGGTTTCCTTGGAAATTCTCTCCAGAACCTTTTTGCCGTCGGGGTGGTTCTGTCCGCCACCGTGCCTCCCCAAACCACCGAAACCACCAAAGCCTCCGCCGTATGCTGATTCGTCAGAGAAGAGAATGGAGTAAACAATGGTGTCCGCGCGTTGCGAAGCCTCAACCGCTCTTTCCAGCGGGAATTTGCTGCCGGTATCTACGCCATCGGAAAGAATGATGACCGCCTTGCGGCCCTGCTGCTTGCTCATTAACTCATCAGAACCAAGGAACACGGCGTCATAGAGAAGAGTGCCGGGCATTCGAGTACCTCTGCCACCGCCACGTCCTCCTCCACCGCCACCGCCGGGATAGCCTCCACCTCGATGTCCGCCACCGGGATAGCCGCCTCCGCCCGGATAACCACCACCCCCTGGATAACCACCGGGGTAGCCTCCGCCTCCCGGATATCCGCCACCGCCGGATGTTCCGCCGCCACCGGATGTTCCGCCGCCACCGTTGCCGCCGCCATTGCCTCCTCCACTGCTTGCGCGCTGATCATCCATGGATGGTGTCTGCAGGGCTTGCAGAGCCGAGGAAAGTTTGTCTCGGGATGAAGTCAGGTCCTGGAGTAATTCCACTTCGCGATCAAAGTGGATGATGAAGGCTTTGTCCTTGTCTTCCCTGAGGATGCGGCTGAGGAATGTATAGCTAGCCTGACGCTCATCATCGAGCACGCGACGTTGGCTCAGACTCGTATCCACCAGCAAACCCAGAGTGAGAGGGAGGTCAGTTTCACGGGAAAAATAACCGATGTTCTGTACGTGGCCGTCTTCTTCCAATATGAAATCATCTTTGGCGAGGTCGCGTTTGATTTCGCCGTGTTTATCGCGCACAGTTACCGGCACGTTCACTACCTTTACTTTGACTGAGTAAGTGCCGCCATTCTGCTGGCCATCGAAATCAACTGTAAAAAGGAAGAGAGAAACCACAAAAATTGTGAATAAAGAGTATGTGCGGAGGTGAAAACGCGTCATGAGGTCTCATTTCCGTTCTTGCCGGCCTGGAGTCTTAAGATCATCTAAGCACGTGAGAGATGGCGCTCCCATCATGGTGATGTAAGAAACAGGTAAATAGATTGTAAGCCTGATCGGATTATCTGGCTGGTGCAGAGATCAGGCTAGTTTCGTTTGCTTTGCGAAAAATTGCGGCAGAACATCGACAGCGCCCGCTTCCCCCTCATCCATGCAGTGGCGTCTTCTCCATGACAACCGCGCGAGTACCCAAGTCATCTAGAAGAATCAGTTCAGGAACAAGAGAGCTATCCTTGTTCACGAACGTGAGCCCCAATTCGCAGGGCAGCGCCGAAGGCGTGGGAAGAATCTGTCGATAGGAAATGGCTGTCGGAATGGGAAGGTTCTTCCGGGTACCAAAAGGACCGGGCGATGACTGGATGCAAGCTCAAAGTCGCAGCCGTACTGGCATTCATCCTATTGCGCACCTATGCGGCCTTTGGACAACGTGCGAATGCCGTCCCTGATCTTGCTGGCTCGGGACGTGCGCAAGGAAACCTGACGGTGACACTGACTGTCGTATCCTCTGTGGGATTAGTGACTGGACGAGACGGACAGCAAAGAGTTGTTGTGACCAACGCGGCGGCTGCTTCAGACAATGTATCCAGTTTAAGGTATGTCCGTTTAACCGATGTTAACGGCCCAGGTGGCAAGGCTTCCCAGAGCAACGAAAATATTTCGCGAAAGACGCGCAAGAAGTAACGATCCCTTAAGCTTCTATCGGCCCAATCGCGCGTCTTCGGGTTTTAGCGAATTAGTGGGCGTTGCCGGCGTAGCGCGATCTTGCCTCAAAAAGTTTTTCCAACTGATCATCATCCAGCGAGCGGGCGCAGCCAAGCTGGCGGGCTGCCAGTACGATCTTGGCGAAGTGTTCCACCGCTTCCATCCGCAGATAAGCCTTGCGCACGTCGTGGCCATAGGTCACAACGCCGTGGTTCGCCATAAGGATGGCATTATGCTCGGGAATAAAAGGCCGCAATGAATCGCTGAGTTCAACGGTGCCGGTAGTAGCGTATGGCGCCAGGGGAACTGCTCCCAAAGTGACTACAACCTCAGAGCAAAGAGGTTCGTCCAACGCCAGTCCAGCGGATGCAAATGCAGTGGCCGTGCACGGGTGCGCGTGTACCACAGCGCTGACGTCTGGCCGCATGGAGTAGATGGTCAGATGCATGGCGATTTCGCTGGTGGGAGAGCAGCATCCGCTGACGCGGTTGCCATCCATGTCCACAATGACCATATCTTCTGGCCGCATCATGCCTTTGCTCACTCCGGTAGGAGTCACCATCACCCGGTCATTATCCAGGCGGACGGAGAGATTACCGTCGGTGGCGGCGACAAATCCCTGCGTGTGCAGCATGCGCCCGAATTCAACCAGATCGAGACGGACCTGGTCGTCCGGTGCCGGCGGGCGTCCAACGAACGGCAATTTGACAAATGGCAACAGTGTTGCCCCTTCGAGGATCTTTTTGATGTAACTCATTGCGGAGGCACCTTCCCGTAACGTGGTCTTTCAGGTTCCTGTTCACCTCAGGCGCGAAGACCCCGTAGGCCGGTCATGGCCCCGGAATCCATCTCGCGAAAGCTCTGCGGCACATAGCCCGCGGCGCGACAAACTTCACCTTAGCAGAGCCTGACGCAGAGCCGCTCGAGAACATCGGAAGCGGAAAGCGAACCCGAATCCAAAGTGCGGGATGGTATTGAAAGAAGTAAAAAGCAAAAAGCCAGCTGAATGTACGTTATCAGCGCAAATGTTGCAATCGGTGACTTAGCTGAGAATGCCGCTCCCAACTCCGGTATTGGCATGATTAGCACATAAAGGATGCCGTAGATCACCAAAAGCCAGATCGCGCGCTTGACGCAGACAGCCACGCGACACATAGTATCCGATTTTTTCCGCGGCACACAATAATTAAAGAGCACAGCACAAGTGTGATGTGACTTAATAAACTCTTAAACTCTTGCGACTACTGAGAAAGGCACAGGTTTCACGGATGTTTCACTCTGCAGCGCGGAAGGAAAAGATTTGCAAAGACCGGCAGAGCTACTCATGCCTCAAGGCGATCATGGGGTCGACCCTGGTAGCGCGTCGAGCTGGAATGTAAGAAGCCGCCATGGCGATAGCGAGCATGAGCAACGCGGCACAGACCAAAGTCACGGGATCGCGAGGTTTGATCCCATACAGTTGGCTGCCCAGGAGGCGTGTGAGCGCCAGAGATCCGAGCAAACCGACAGGCCGAACCAATCACAGCGAGCTTCGCGGCTGTTTCAACACTAATCGCAAGACGCTCTGCGGTCTGGCGCCCAGAGCGATGCGGATTCCCATCTCATGTGTGCGCCGGCTGACGGAATAGGAGATCACGCCGTAGATGCCGATCAGGGTCAGCACGAGTCCTACGCCGGCAAAGGCAGTGAGCAACCAGGTGTGAAATTTCGGCTCAGAGATCGTGGCCGATACGACCTCTGCCATGGTTTTCACGTCGGTGAGAGGGAGGTTCTTATCCACGGACCACACGCTCGCCTGTAGAAGAGATGTAAGAGTTGGGCTATCGCCGGACTGCGCGCGACCACGTAGAGTGACTGCATTGGACCCTGCAAAAGACGGAAAGTAAATCTCGGGGCGAGCCGGCAGCGAGGGCGGATGTCACGGGTGTCAGAGACGACGCCTACAATCTCGTAATGCTCTTTTGAGTCACGGCTGATCCGCAAAGTTCGTCCGATCGGATTCTTTCCGGAAAGAAGCGGCGCACCATGGCTTCATTAACAATCATGACTTTAGGAGCGCCGTTGGTATCGCGATCAGTGAAGAACCTGCCTGAGCGCAGGCGAATGCCCATGGTTTCAAGGAACCCGGGCGTAATCGAGCGGACCTGAATGGTCTCGAATTTGTCGCTTAGTCCCGAGACTGTGGGCTCACACGACATAAGCGAGGTACCTTCCATCACACCGGTATTGCTGATGCCAACCTGTCCCACGCCGGGTTGAGCGCGCAAAGCGTCGAGCAACTTCTGGATGAAGATTCTTTGCGCGTCTTCCTTTTCGTAGTTCGTGAGGTTGAGGTGTAACTTTGCGGTGAGCAGGTGGTCCGTGCGGAAACCTGCATCCACGCGAAGCTGGCGAATAATGCTCTGCGCCATGAGCGCCGCGCCCGTAAGCAACACCAGAGCGAGCGCAACTTCAGTCACGGCTAGAATGCTGCGCATGGAGAATCGTCCTTTGCCGGCGGGCGCAGTTGTATTCTCCTTGATGGTCAGATTCAGATCAGCGCGTGACGCGTGTACGGCCGGCGCCAGTCCGCAAATGATTCCGGTAGCGCTGGCAATAATAAACGCGATTGCCGCCATCCATGGCGACACAGTCACTTCATGGAGCCGGGCAAAATCATGTGGCGCCAGCAAACGGAAAGCCCTCACTCCGCCCATGGCTGCGGCCAGCCCGCAAAGACCTCCGGCCAGGGCGAGGACCAGGCTTTCAATCAAAAGCTGCCGGACAATGCGAAGACGGCTGGCGCCAAGCGCCGCGCGGACCGCGATCTCCCTCTGGCGCTGAACACCGCGTGACAGAATCAAGTTGCTCACGTTGGCGCACGCAATCAACAAGAGAAAACCCACCGCGGTAAGCAACATCAACAGTAGATTTCGTGAACTTTTGGTAACCGCGTCATCCTGCAACAACTTCAATGAGAAACTGATTCCCTCAGCATCTTTTGGGTTCTCACGGCTAACCTGGGCAGCGATATTGTTCAATTCAGACTGGGCCTGGGCCAGGGAAATGCCTGGCTTCAGCTTCGCGAGGGTGTAATACATCCACATCGAACGGTTTTGTTTCTGCTCGGCGCTGAGTAGCAGGGGCTTCCATACGTCGGTTTCCTCTGGGAAATCGAAACTCTTCGGCATTATGCCGGCCACCACATACGGCTTTGCGTCGAGTGAAATGGTTCTGCCGGCGACGTTCTGATCACCAGCGTATCTTCTTTGCCAGAGACCGTAGCTCAGCCAGACAACATTGCCATCTTTGCCGAATTCGTCCTGCGGCAGCATTCCCCGGCCCAAAATTGGATGAACGGAAAATAGCGAAAAGAAGTCCGCTGTCACTGGCGCCACAGAAAGCCGTTCCGGTGCGCCGTTTCCCGTCAGCGCTGTGGTTGAGGATTGGTAAGACGCGATCGATTCAAAGACATGGGAGCGCGAGCGAATGTCATTCAGATTGGGGATTGACTGTCCCATGTGAAATTCCGGAAACATGGGCGACACCGTCCATAAATGGACAAGCCGGGTTGAGTCCTTGTAAGGCAGAGGCCGCAGAAGCACGGTGTTTACTACGCTGAAAATTGCTGTGGTTGCTCCAATCCCCAATGCGAGGGTGGCAATCGCAATCAGGGTAAAGCCGGGTGAGTTTCGCAATCCGCGCACGCCGTAGCGCACGTCTTGAAATACGCTTTCCAGGGAAGGGAATCCCCAATGCTGGCGGCTCTGTTCGCGTTGGTGAGTCAGATTTCCCAACTGGCGCTTTGCCGCAAACCGGGCTTCTTCAACCGGCATGCCCTGGATGACATTTTCGCGGGCCTTCAGTTCGGCATGCAGGCGCATTTCTTCCGCAAGATCACGGTCCAGCTGAGAGCGGCGAAGCAGAAAGAGCAGTTTGCGCAACGTTTGTCTTACCCACGTCATAAACCACCTCTGAATTACGCGGTTTGCATCACCCGGGCAATGGCTTCAATCATGCGGCTGAAATTTTCTGATTCCACACCCAGTTGTTTCCTGCCGGCCAGAGTTAATGTGTAATAGCGCGCGCGGCGATTGTTATCTGAAGTCCCCCATTCGGCCTTGACCCATCCTTTAAGGAGCAGGCGCTGCAGGGCCGGATACAGGGAGCCTTCTTCCACCTGCAAGACGTCATCGGATATCGATTGAATGAATTGGGCGATCCCGTAACCATGCATTGCTCCCCGTTTAAGCGTCTGCAGGATCAGCATTTCCAGCGTGCCGGGTAGAAGCTCATTCTTGCTGGCGTTTCGTACCATAGGTTTCCTTCATAGATGATCTATGGGAGGTTAGACGTCCGCCCGGCGGAATGTCAACGGGAAATGGTTTCTTTTTTGGAACGAAAAAAGGGAGATGCCGATTCAGCATCTCCCTTTCGACTGCTCCCAATCGATTGCCGCCTACTGCGGATGCGGCGTTGGGGTAGGCATTGGCTTTGCGCCAGAGGGTGGCGGCGCGGCCGGTTGCGATTGCGGCACGCTCGTGCCGGCGGGAGTTGAAGGCACTCCATTGTCCGGCGCGGTACCTGCCGGAGTTGTCGTTGTAGTGGAAGACGTTCCGTTGCCTGAGGGTGATGGAGCTGTCGTGGTTGGAGTATTTACAGGGCCACTGGCTGAACCGGAAACGCCAGGGGTGGCAGGCGTTTGCGGGGTTGCCGGTGAGAGGTTGTTCGCTGGTTGCGCTGGGCTGGTCTGGCCGGTTGCACCGACGCTTCCTGTGCTGCTCATGCCGGGAGTTCCGTTCGGTCCAGACACGCTATTGCTGTCAGGAGTAATGCTTCTGCCAATCGCCGTACCACTCACCACCACCTCAACGCGACGGTTCATCTGCCGTCCGGCGGCCGTGGCGTTTGTGGACACCGGATTCTGCTGACCGAATCCTTTGATGGTCACGTTGTTGGCGGTCACTCCCTGTGAAACCAGGAAGTTCTGCACGGCAGCAGCGCGCTTTTCAGAAAGCGCCTGATTGTATCCCGGCGATCCCGTGTTGTCCGTGAAGCCGTCAATTTCCAGTCGCAGGTCGGGATAAGCCAGGATGATACCCGCGACTTTGGCCAATCTCAGTTTCGCACCGGGACGAAGCGTGGCTTTATTCAAGTCAAATAAAACGTCTGACATATTCACGATGAGACCGCGAGCAGTGTCCCGGGTTTGCAGGACCGGGTTCAGTTGCGCCAGAAGCCGCTGACGCTGTTGCTCAGCCTGCTGTACTGCCTGCTGGCGTGCCTGGTCCGCTTGTTGCGCCTGCAACCTTGACTGCTCGGCCTGGGCAGAAAGAGACTGCTGCTGTTGTTGTGACGCCTGAAGCTGCTGCTGGGCGGCAGCACGGTCTTGCGCTGCCTGCTGTGCGGCCTGTTCGGCTTCCAATCTGGCTTGTTCCGCGGCCTGACGTTCCTGGTCGGCTAAAGCACGCTGTTCAGCCGAGTGTCTGGCATCCTCCTGAGCAGCTGCCGCGCGAGCCGACTGCTGCTCCGCTTCAGTCTGCGCCGCTTGGATGCGGTCCAGAGATTTCTGTTTTTCTGCGGCAGCGAACTTCTTCCTGTTTTTTCTGGATGGTCAGAAGACGTGCGTCTTCCGGCGGACTGTGCGGCAGCACGTGAGACGGCGCCAATCGGCGTGATGCCCTGCTTGCGGCGATAGTAATCCTGACCTTGAGCCAGAAACGCCTTGGCTTTGCCCAGCGTGTCTACGGCATATTGATCAGCACCGGCTGCAGTGGCAATGGCGATGGCGTTCTGAGCTTCCAGCAACTGCAGTGGGACTTTTTTGTCCGCCGTGTTCGCCGGCAACTGGTCAGGCGTGAGATGCTGCGTGTACTGGCCTTTTTCAATCAGGTCGAACTTTGTCGTTGATGGGATGGATGCCGCCGGCCGTGTCATTACGGACGATATTTTCCGCGACCACCAGATTGCTGGGACGCGATAACCGCAAAGTAAGGTTCCGCCGTGACGATCAAGACCAAATACCTGAAGTCCTGAGGTGACCTGGACACGAGAGTTGCCGTCATCATTCGGAATCATTTCCCCCAGGTTGGTGGGCGCGGCCTTCAGGCGTAATGGCCCACAAAACGTAAGTCAGATACTCAGGCCCGAAGGTGCGCGGCGGTTGCAGTCCGTGCACGTTGGCATCGATCGCCAGCCGGCCGGTATGACCGGTGACTCTGGCGGTGCCCGTGATTTTTGGCGTTAGTGTGGTGCCTTTGAAATCCACCTGCGTTGTGCCGCCACGATCGCGGTAATCTACTGCTTCCGTGGTGCGTTCAACTACGGTTACGCGATAGGTTGGTACCTGGCCTGTGTTGCTGTCCTGGTCGTCTGGTTTTTGTGCCTGAGTGCCGTTGTTCTGGTCTGAAGTCTGGCTGGAAGGTTGAGTTGCCGTGTTGTCCGGCGAGTTCTGCGAGGAGCTTGAACTCTGGTCTGCTGTGGATGGGTTACTCTGCAGCGCGTTCAGTGGAAAACAAATCACCACGGACAGAAACAATGACGAGAAAAGTCTGATTTTCATTGGAAAGCCCCGATTGACGATCGATAGGTACTTCCAAGGTTAGATGATCATTTGAGTGTCAAACGATGCCGCGCGAGGAAATGTGAGCGCGACAACAGCCATATTCATCCAAAGGCTGCTTCAGTAAAACGCGACTAAGCATCGCAAGGTCTTTCCTGCGACATTTATACTCCGGTCATACTGTGTCCTTGCTCTGAACTATCGGACTTTAAATACCAGGTCGGCGTCAAAGCGGTCTGGCTTGCCGTCCTTGACATAGGGATTGAATTCCCATTGCTTGAGGGCTTTCACCGCGGCGTCATAAAGAGCAGGCTTTACTTTCCTGACATTCATCACGGCAAGGGGCCTCCCTTCTTCATCCACACGGACCCTCACGATGAACGTGCTTCCTGGTGTTGCTGCCGATGGTGCGATCCTGGGCTCAACTATGTGTTTTGCCAATTTCCGAGCTGCCGTATTGTTCAGCAAAGGGATTGGCGGGCCCTGCTGGCTGGTGAATGCGAATGCGAACACCGCTTCCATTTGCATAGGTACGCCATTTACGTAAGGTTTGAACTGCCAGTGCTTGAGCTGGCTTTGCAAAGCAGAGATGATTTCCGGATTGTCAGAAGTAAGGGGCCAGATTTCGCGCACATGGCCGCTGCGGTCCACTGAGATATACACGCTGGCCGTGCCCGTGGTCTTGCCTTCCCGCACAGCGGGCCAGTTCGGATTAGGCGTATCGATGGCAATCGATCTCGCGGTCGACTCAACTACCTGGGTAGCGCGGATCTGGCGCTCGGGCGGGGTTGGGGTGTCGATTGCGAAGAGAGTTTCGTCCGGAGTTTTCAAAGGCGTAAGTTCCGTGATGGCCGCCACCAGCGTCAGCCCGGGCTGAAGATCCTCCGCAGTGCGATACGGAACCTGCTTATTGCCGAATGCTTTGAAGTTTTCGAAATGAGCCTTGTATCCGGGAGTACTCACGATTTGAAGAAGAGCCCGGCGGTCCTGAAAGCAAAAAGCGAAAGCAGAGCTGACTGGGACTGCGGGATTATTCCCAGGGCTGGAAAAATTCACGCACGAGGTCGATTTGTCTTCCTCCGGCAATTCCAGCTGTGCTGAAAGCTGTTTCAGCTGTGCCAGCATCGGTAAGGGATCAAAGACGGCGGTAACCAGATTGCGCAGCCAGAAAGGATAGTAATCAGCGCTGTCGTTTTCAGAGATCTTGCCATTGTTCACGATCAGCGTTTGTGAAAAGTCTGACGAATGGATAGTCCTGCGCCACATGGTGGGTGATACCCAGTATTCTTCCAGCTCCGCCTTGTATTCAGGGTGGGTACCGTTCACGTCTGAAATGGTGGCTTTTAGAAGAAATGGCGAACTGCCAGGGAAGGTCAGCTGTGATTGCTGCATCGCCCTTTCCGCAGCCTCACCCAGGGACACACTTTTAGTTTGCCTGAGTCTTTTGCTGCGCCTTGCCCTGAGCTACCGCCAGGGATGCACAGATAAACGTGAAGACCAGCAAAGTGACTGTAGCGGTGCGCCGAAGCGCAACTAGAGAATTATTTTTCTTCTGGGCCGAGGTTTGCAAGAGCCATTCTCTCCGTGTACACAGCAATTCTTCCCGAATAATCGTGGAATCGGACTGGCCTGGCAAGTGGGAAGTCAGGTTATTACCAGGGTTCCGTTTGTCCTCTATAGTTCAGGAAGCTCCCATTCTGTTCCGGCGTCAGTCCGTCCATCACATGGAGAATTCCGCTTACAGATTCCTTTGGTGTAATGGAAGCACCACGTCCTCCCATGTCCGTCTGCACCCATCCGGGATTGATGACGACGGAGATAATTCCTGAGCTTCGCAATTGCGCCGCGAGCCCGCGCATATACATATTGAGCGCAGCTTTGCTAACACTGTAATGCATGGGAGCTCCGGAAGTATTCGTAATCGAACCCAGGCCTGACGTGAGGCTAATAATGCTTGCCTGGGGTAATGCCTGCAGAAGGGGCAAGAGGCCCTGGGTGAAGATCATGGGTCCAACGGCATTGGTGCGTAGTGTTTCCACACCACCCTGCATGGTGAGTTTACCCAGCCGGTCAGAGCCCGCAGTGGTCCCCGGCCTCCCGATGTAAATACCTGCATTGTTGATTAAAAGGTCAAGAGAATTGACGAGCTTGCCAATTTCCACTACTGCGCGCTGGATGGATTCTTCATCGCTGACGTCAAGCTGGACGATCCTGAGAACGCGGGCGATTGTTGCGCGCCAGTTCCTGCAACTCCTGCGCGGCTTCAGGATTGCGAACCGTTGCAATCAGACACTCTGCCCGGGGCAATAGCTGCTTTACAAACTCCAGGCCCAGGCCACGGCCAGCGCCGGTTACCACAATGTTCAGTCCATAATTTTTCACACGCGTCACTCTCTTGTTGTTCAGCGTTTGTTGTTCAGCGTTCAGGCCTTGTACCGGTTCAGGACTTCCAGTGCCTGGGCAAGTGCGCTATCGGGAAGGCTGTCCACGATCTTGTGGAGCTGGTTGCGCAAAAAGGAGCGTGCTTCGCGGGCGCTGAATGTCTGGTTATAGATGGGTGAGTCTGGTTGCTGAAGCTGTCCACCGTCATGCAACGATCCGGTGTCGACCGGCGCGAAACCTATCTCTTCAATCAGATTCGCTACAATCTGCTTGGCCTGCGCATCGTCGCCGGCCAGATAGATGGCGTGGCGTTCCTGTACAGGAAGTTCTTTACGCCCGCGCGTTGCCAGATGTTCGTAGTAAATGGTGTTGAACGCTTTCACCAACCTGGCTTCTGGAATACGCTTGAACACGATTTCACTGGACGTGGTTCCGTTCAGGTCAAAAAAGCCTCCCGCGGGGTCGTAAGGATTCATCGCGTCGATTACGACCTTCCCACGCAGCCGTTCCGGCGAGGGAAGCGCGTTTTCCATGTGCCAGGGGACTGCCAGCAAGATTATTTCGGCAAAGCTTCCTGTTTCATCCACTGACATGGCTGCAGCCTTTGGTCCCAACTCATGGACCAACTGACGCAACGACTCTGGACCGCGCGAGTTACTAATGGCGACATCATGGCCGGCTGTAACGAAGAGCCGGGCAGCCGTGGCGCCAATTTTTCCCGCGCCGATGATTCCGATTTTCATTGTGCTTTTTCTCGCTCGAACCGCTCTCTTTAAATATACCTATGGAGAAATATCGCCATCCATGGTGCCCTGCCTCACTGCGCGTGCTGTAACGTTAAGATTGATTAACCCAGCGATTCACAGTAAGCTATTCTTAGCTGTATAAGAATTTATGAGAGCGGCGTTATCTCCCTAAGATCAAGCGCTTAGGTGGCTTTACAGTTCTTTATTTTATGGTTGGCAAAGCTGAAATCCCGCGTATAATTCGGCCAAAGAATTCAGAAATCCTGGAATCACGTGAGGGTGGCAAGCTGACGAAATCAGCCGTGGAAGCGTGTCACCGCTTTGAGTCCGCCGGGCCGGACAGACTCTCACAGTCGTCGTCTGCCCAGAAAAGCTGAACATTTATGTGCGGAATTCTCGGGTACTCTCACGTATCAAAGCGGCTGCCTCTGGGCGTCCTCAACAGAGGACTGGAAGCGCTGACCCACCGTGGTCCTGACCATCAGGGGCAGTACAGCACGGAAGCTCTTTCGCTGGGCGCCACACGTCTGCGCATTCTGGACATGGCCGGTGGCGATCAGCCATTGCTGAGCCCGGACCGTGACGTTGCCGTCGCCTTCAATGGCGAAATTTTCAATCATCATGAGATTCGTTGTGAGCTGGAACAGCACGGCTACACCTTTGCCACTACCTGTGATACAGAAGTTGTACTCACTGCGTTTCTGCACTGGGGCACAGGGCTGCTTTGCGCGGCTGCGCGGAATGTTTGGCCTGGCCATCTGGATTGAGTCAGAACGCCGTCTTATTCTTGCCCGCGATCAAATGGGCATCAAGCCTCTTTATTACTGCGTGCATCAGGACGAAATATTTTTTGCGTCCGAGCTGAAGTGCATCTTTGCGCATCCGGAAGTACCGCGACGCATCAGCCTGGATGGACTCAACTGTTATCTCCGTCTCAACTACGTTCCTGCTCCTTATACGCTGGTGGAGGGAATTCGCAAACTGCTTCCCGGCCACATGCTGGAATGGCATGGCGGCCGTTTTACGGAGCGCTCTTATCTCATGGCCGGCTCCGCGGCATCGGAGCCGCGCTCCATTCAGGAAGCTACTGAACGGCTCGACGACCTGCTCACCAAGTCAGTGAAAGAACAGCTCGTCTCCGATGTGCCGGTGGGCATCTGGCTTAGCGGCGGCCTGGACTCATCCACCATTCTTCATTACGCGTCCATGATCAATCCTGATCCGGTTCGCACTTTCTCCATCACGTTTCACGGACGCACATTCGACGAAAGCGAACCGATCAACCAGATTCGCCGCCATTACGGCAGCGTGCACGAAGAATTCAACCTTGGCGAGGACGCCGATCTGGAAGGCGCCATCCGGCAGATGTCGTATTTTTCTGACGAGCCCAGCGCTGATGCGGGTGCGCTACCTGCATGGTTCCTGGCAAAGATGACCGCTCGCAAAGTTACGGTTGTGTTGAGTGGCGAAGGCTCCGACGAACTTTTCGCCGGCTATCTGACTTATCAGGCTGACCGCTACGCGGCTATGGCGCGGAAGGTCCCGCCGGCGATGCGGCGCATTGCTCTCAAGGCGGCGAATCTGCTTCCTGTATCCGACGACAAGATCAGCTTTGAGTACAAGCTCAAACGGTTTCTTCAGGGATCGTTGCTTTCTCCCGAACAGGCACACATTTTCTGGAATGGAACATTTTCCGAAGCTGAGAAACGGGAGTTCTTCCGCTACGCGGACTCCACGGCTCTTGACGGAATCTTGCGTGGCATGGGAAAGAAGCCTGGCCTCAATCAATTCCTTGATTTTGATTTGCGCTATTACCTGGCTGACGACATTCTTTATAAAGTCGATCGCATGAGCATGGCGCATTCACTGGAAGCGCGTCCGCCTTTTCTTGACCCCCGGATCGTGGATTTTGCCGCTCGCCTGCCGGAGAATTTCAAGCTGCATGGATCAAAATCAAAATTCGTGCTGCGCGAACTCATGAAAGACAAACTGCCGGCGGAGATCATGCGGCGTCCGAAGATTGGTTTTGACATTCCCGTGCATGACTGGCTTCGCGGCGTGCTTTGCCCTCTTCTGCTGGACACCATTTCTGAAGATCGCGTCCGGGCCAGCGGATTGTTTCACTGGGCCGGCGTAGAAAAAATTCTGACTGACCACTTGGAGAGACGTGCGAATCTGGGGTATCACTTATGGGGATTGATGATTCTGTTGTTATGGATGAAAGAGTGGAAGATCGCGCCGCCGCTCCCAGCGGAAGAACTGAACAACCAGGAAGCACCCATGTTCGCACTCGATCAGGTTGGATCGTTGTAGTTGCCGCCTCGCTGGTTTTTCTCCTCAACATATTAAGCCCGCCGCGTCTGATGGATGATGTGGACGCGGTGCAGGCACAGATTGCCCGGAACATGCTTGAGTCCGGCGACTGGGTCACCGCGCGACTGGATGGGGTGGCGTATCTGGAAAAGAGCCCCCTTGTCTACTGGGCAATGGCCGTTTCTTATCGCGTTTTTGGAGTGCATGACTGGGCTGCGCGCCTTCCTCTTGCCCTCTGCGTAATCCTGCTGTGCTGGGCCACATACCGTTTTGGCCGGTGGGCATTTTCTGATTCCGCCGGATTATATGCCGGCGTTGCCCTTGCCACCTGCATCGGCCTTTATCTATTCACGCGCATCTTGATCCCGGACGCGATGGTCACTCTCACGATCACCGGCGCAATCTGGGCATGGTTGCGGCTGCTTGAGCCCGATGAACCGCATCCCCGCCGCTGGGCGTTGATCATGGGGCTGTCCTTTGGCCTTGGGTTGCTGCTCAAGGGTTTGATCGCCATTGTGTTTCCGATTCTTGCCGGAGTCGTGTTCATGGTGGTTACGCGACAGGCGTTCTCACTGGCAGCGTGGCGCAAGCTGAATGTCGGACTGGTGATTGCGGTGGCGGTTGCGATCGCGGCACCCTGGCATGTCCTGGCGACTCTGCGAAATCCGCCTTACTTTGCCTTCTCCATGCATAGCGGTCCCGGCGAGTATCGCGGGTTTTTCTGGTTTTATTTTTTCAACGAACATCTTCTCCGCTTTCTTAACCTGCGTTATCCGCGAGACTACAACACGGTCCCACGCGCTCTGTTCTGGCTGTTCAATCTAATTTGGCTGTTTCCCTGGTCGGCGTACCTTCCTGCCGCGGTGAAGCTGCCTTATCGCTCCGACTCACGCGCTGCTCGTGCACGCCTGATGGCCTTATGCTGGATCGGTTCTGTGATGGTGTTCTTTACTTTCTCCACCACGCAGGAGTACTACTCGATGCCGATTTATCCGGCACTGGCGTTGCTGATCGGTTCGGCGTTGGATTCCGAATCGCGCTGGATAGAGACAGGGAAGTGGATCGTCTTCGGAATCGCGGCCATCCTGAGCCTTGTGCTGGCAGGCATTCTGTTCTGGGTGCGAAACATTCCCGCACCGGGCGATATCTCACAGGCAGTCAGCCAGCATCCTGAACTTTATACGTTGTCATTGGGGCACATGGGCGACCTTACCTTGCAATCGTTCGCTTATTTGAAGCTGCCGCTTCTAGTGGCTGTGATTGCCTTTGGCATCATTGCCGGTTTGCTGGCGGCGTTTCGCAATCAGCAGCGCCGTGCCGTGCTGGCCATTGCGGCCGGGATGATTATTTTCTTTCAGGCGTCCCGCATCGCGCTGGTGCGCTTTGATCCCTATCTTGGATCGCATGCGCTGGCGATTGCCCTGCAGCAATCGCCTCCCGGACAGCTGATTGAAGCCGACGCTTACTACGCGTTCTCATCGGTATTTTTTTATACGGACCGAACGGCTCTGTTATTGAACGGGCGCATGAATAACCTGGAGTACGGATCGTATGCTCCGAGAGCGCCGCAAGTATTTATCGACGATGCGCGGTTTGCGCAATTGTGGAGCCAGCCTGATCGCTACTATCTTCTGACATATGGGGCCGACATGACGCACATGGAAAAACTGGTCGGCCGGGCGAATCTGATTGTGGTGAAGGAAAACGGCGGGAATTTTCTTTTGACCAATAGGCCGCTCAATTGAGGGCACAGTCTGGCGCCGCCGCATTCGTTTTCAGTAAATATCAAACGGCTTGTCCGGCGCTGAAGCCTGACGCCCACGCCCACTGGAAATTGAAACCACCCAGGTGCCCGGTGACGTCAACCACTTCGCCGATGAAGAAAAGGCCCGAGACCTTTTTGCTTTCCATCGTCCTGGCAGAAAGTTCGCTGGTGTCAACCCCGCCTGCGGTGACTTCGGCTTTGGCGTAGCCTTCGGTTCCGTCGGGCTTCACCGGCCAGTGGTGTATACGCTGCTCGAACTGCTCTAATGCATGGTTTGTCCAGCGTTGCGGTGCATTCTTCTCCACAAATCGGTCGGCAAAGCGCTGTGGCAACACGGCGCGCATTGCATCTTTTGCCGCGTACAGGTCACGGCCGGCGCTGCTCTCCAACAATTCATACATCACAGGTTGTTCCGGCGAGAGATCCAGATGAACCACGTCTCCACCATTCCAGTAAGAAGAAATCTGCAGGATCGCGGGACCACTCAACCCACGATGCGTGATCAGCATTTTCTCGCGAAAACTCTGCTTGCCGATGGACGCCACTACATCAGCCGAGAGTCCGGAAAGATCGCTGTAAGTGTCGCGATCGTCAACACCGAACGTCAGCGGCACCAGAGCAGGACGCGTCTCCACGATCTTTAGACCAAATTGCCGTGCCAGGTCGTATCCGAAACCGGTTGCGCCCATCTTGGGGATGGAGAGACCGCCGGTGGCGACCACCAGCGCCGACGCGTGAAAGCGTTCCTTTGTTGTGTGAACCGCAAAGCCGTTGCCGGTTTCAACCCTCTCAACGTTCACGCTGGTAAAGATCTCAACGCCCACAGCCCGGCATTCTGCTTCCAGCATGTTCACGATTTCCATCGCCGAGTGATCACAGAAGAGCTGGCCCAGCGTTTTTTCGTGATAACGAATGTTGTGTTTGCGTACCAGATCAATGAAGTCGGCAGACGTGTACCGTGCCAGCGCAGACTTGGCAAAATGCGGATTGGCGGAAATGAAGTTTTCCGGACGGCAATGCAGGTTGGTGAAATTGCAGCGTCCGCCGCCGGAGATCAGGATCTTCTTGCCGATGCGCTCGGCCCGTTCCAGCACGGCCACACGGCGTCCGCGACGGCCCGCCTCAATGGCGCACATGAGTCCGGCAGCACCCGCGCCCAGGACAATGACGTCATACGGATGTTGGGAAAGATTATGCAAACATCAGATTATCCCAGCTTTGCGGAGATTGTGCGTGATCGGCGAGGGCGATAAACCATGTATGTAGGCTGCACCAATCAATGTACAATCAGCCATCACAGCAGGTGCAATGTATGGGTTTATGGGGCGTACTACTTGAGGTGCTGAAAACGGCGGCCACGCACGCGGCGCCGCACATGGCCAGAGGCGCGGTGGATATCGCGCGTGAGCGCATGGGCGCCAATACTCCTCCGCCGCAGGGCCCCAATCCGATTGAAGAGCTGAATGAAGTCCTTACGTCGTTTGACAAGCGGATCGCCGTGGCCAACCAGCGGGCCGTGGAGGCGGAAGCCCAGATCGCGGCGCTGCAAGAAGACCTGGCCAGAAAAGCGGAGAGCGCGAGGATATGGGTGATCGCGCTGCTGAGCTGGAACGCCGTGGTGACGCTGGTGGTGATCTATCTTTTGTTTCGTCGCCACTAAAAGAAAATCTTACCGCTGATGAACGCGGATCGCGCTGCCGGGCCCCAAGGTCAGCATAGCTTGAGACACGCTGTCACCTCGCCTCCCTGAGGCGCGAGAAATTGAAATCCGGCGCGGCTAAAAAGGTCCTTCATGCTGAGATTGTCTGCCAGCACGACTGCTTCCAACTCCCCCAACCCCTCCCGGCGGGCAATATCAATGATGCGCGCCAATAGGTAAGTTCCCAGTCCGTGATGCTGATGCTGGTCGGCCACCACAAAGGCCACTTCCGCGCGATTGCTATCCCCTATTTTCACCAGCCGGGCGACGGCCGCCAGCCGTTGTCGTCCGCCGCCGTTTGGGTATGTGGCGACCAGAGCCATTTCATTGTGATAGTCAATCAGGCATCGCTTCAACAGCCGTTCATGTGCGATCCGCGCGTCAAGTCGCAGAGGAGCAAAGTAACGTCGGTAGACGGTCTCGTCAGAAAGATGGCGGTGGAAATCAACCATCAACGGTTCATCATCGGGGCGTATCGGACGCACAGTGAACCGTATTCCATCACTCGCCTGAAATTCCGAGGTGTACCAACTGGGATACGGTTGTGGCGGAGCGCCATCGGATTTTCCAATGTTCGCGGGTTCGGGCGGATCATTCGGTACCATGTGCATCATCCACAACAGCCGGCTTCCCTACTTCCATTTGATGCGGGCAAGAGCGATTGTTAGTGCATCTCAACTCGCGGCGTTTAGCCTTGCTTGTCCTGGGAACATAGGCGCAACTTGGGTCAGCGCCAAAAGCATCGCCACTCAGCGCATAAGCGCGGGCTCTGGAACCGCCGCAGATTCCATGGAACTCACAGTCGCCACACTTGCCGTGTAGGTTATCAGTGTTACGAAGCTTGAGAAAGAGTTCAGACTTGCGATAAATGTCCGTAACGCTGGCGCAGCGCACGTTTCCCGCGGAGAGCGGAAGAAAGCCGCTCGGCTGCACCTCGCCAGTATGCGAGATGAACATGAACCCCTTGCCTTCATTCACCGGCAGGATCCCAGGTATTCCCTGATCGGGCGATTCGGCTGGATTCTTGCGCGGTCGCTGTTGCAGCATATAGCGCCGGTAATGCTGCGCTTCAGTCGTCTTCACCTTGAAAGGCGCGTTCTGCGCAAGCCGGTAAATCTCGGCAAATGCTCTCTCAAACTCCTCAGGTGAGGGCAGGTCAGCAACTTCAGCGCGGCCAGTAGGAACCATAAAGAACAAGCTCCACATGACGATGCGGGAGTTTCTGATGACGGCAAGAATCTGCTCGAGGTCTGCGATGTTGCGCCGCGAAACAGTAGTGTTGATCTGGACTGGAAGGCCGATGGCGTTCGCCCAATACATTGCGTCCAGCGTTCTCTCGAATGAGCCAGTCACGCCGCGAATAGAATCATGGAGCGCCGGAGTCGGACCATCCAGGCTGAGCGCCAGACGCCGGAGTCCCGCCTGTTTGAGACTCATGAGCGAGTCCAGGTTGAGCAGCGGCGTGGCGCTGGGCGTCATCGCGGGATGCAGGCCTTTCCGGGCGGCATATTCCACCAGTTCATAGATGTCAGGGCGCTTGAGCGGATCTCCTCCAGTAAAAATAAAAATTGGAGGATCGAGCTCGGCGACGTCATCAATAAGTTTCCTTCCTTCCACTGTGGTGAGCTCGCGGGAATGGCGCTGCGGCTGGGCAGAGGCGCGGCAATGAAAACACGCCAGGTCACAAGCCCGGGTAACTTCCCAGATCACCACCAACGGGGTTTGGTTGAGATCAAAGTTGTTTTTCATGGCACAAAGATAAGGCGGAACGGACAAGTGCGCTGTGACCCTGATCACACTCAGAAGAGTGTCAACTCTGAGTAGGGAAGTTCAGTGGAGGCCGGGGCTGTGCGTCAGAGCCTTCCGCCGGCCGTTCGGCCATGTTTACGACGGTCAATAGGTAGAGTGCTATTCCAATCACCTGAAGAAGCCCGCCAAGGATCACAAATGCAATGAAAGAAAGAGGATGGTTCCACAAAAGGCTAAGTGCCTGGACCATCAGGCCGAGGATGATGAACGCTCCGGCAAAGCGCAGTCTCGCGTGAATGGGATTGGTTTGAGTTTGCATTATTGCACCGGTTTCCAGTACTTAACGTGGTCAAGGTCTTTCACGTCGTGAATCATGTCATGGCACCCAGACGACAAGCAGGAGAGCTTGTTGCTTTTGATGTCGGCCATGGTTTGCGCTTCCGCCGTGTGCAGGGCGCCCTGTTCAAAGCTGCGTGAGCCCTCATGGCAGTGTAGGCACTCACGATTGTTGTAAGGATGGTAGAGCTTGATGGGCTGCTGCGGTTTGGTGACATACTGCGCGTAGATATGGTGCAGCCCCTTCAATTTGGAGCTAAAACCGCCGAAGATGGTGTAATCAGTGTGGCAGGTATAGCAGGCTTGGTCGCGCGGTACACGCCCGTTCTGAAAATGCGCTGCAGGAATATAGGAAGAGTCATCTACGTAGAGGCTCTTTCCATAGTCGCCCATCACATGGCAGGTCAGGCAGAAGGACGTTTGCTTTGAGCGTTCCACGTGGTTCTCCATCCCCAACAAGCCGGCAAATACCGGAAAGATGAAGAAGGCCAGAAACGCCAGCACCTTGCCACCACGCGCCACGGTCAACGCCGGACGCGCGATGACCAATCCGGCGAGGATGATCGCGATCACCATAACAGCGAGTATCAGAAACGTGGGCATATGCCCTCCGAGCTTATGAATCGAACTGCGGCTTCTATTTCAGGCTGCGAATGAATTTGACCAACTGCTTGATCTGATCGTCAGTCAGCTTCTTGTCATAGGAGGGCATTTTGCCTTTGCCCTGCTTGGTCGCGTTGAACAGCTCCTCATCGCTTTGCTTCGCGACCTCGGGAGAGTGAAAATCCTTCACGCCGATTTTCTGCCCGGCTGCACTGCCCTTGCCGTCAGGACCGTGACAAACCTGGCACTTTGACTTGTAGAGAGCCTCGGCATCATCAGCCAGGGCCGGCCGGGCGGCCATGATGAATCCCAAAACAATCAACATGCTCAAGATCTTTTTCATGTGTTCCTCCAAATTCTTGTTTTCTGATTTACATCGAGTAGCGCAATGACAGTGTGAAACTGTTTCCCCGGAAATCACGTGGTAATGTTGGTCCGGGATCAGATTTTTCGTTGTAGCCGTAGTAGTTCCAGCCGGCTTTGAAGGCCAAGTTCCTGGCCATCTCGACTACAAGCGATCCCGTAGGTAAATGATAGTTAAATGAGAGCGGACCAGTGGGCGCGATCGGATTAAGAATGAGAGTACTGCCATTACTGCTGGTCACGGTGTACCCCACGGCGGCAGTCACCCGCTTGGTCGGCTTCAGATAGATTGAGCCAGTCCCAACGTTGGTCTTTTCACTGTACACGGAAACTCCGGACAGAAACGGTGTCCCGCAGCTCAATGAATTCGGCGGAACCGGAGTGGCGACGAAGCATATGTTCGTCTGGGAGAAAAGATCGTTGTAATCATAAGAAAGATCCAGACCCCACTTTGCCTCTGCGGGTGCAAGAACGCTGTTGATTGCATAACTGCGATTGTGCTGCTTGTTACCGATATCGCTCGTGTTATTGCTATTCTCCCGGATGTTCACCGCGCCTCCGAGATTCCACCATTCCCTTGGCTTGTAAAGGACCTTGCCTTTGTACCATTGCAGATGGCGAGGGCTGATGCGGGTAAAAATGTTGTCTGCGTAGTAGAGTTCGGTATCAAAACTGAACCGGAGCTTGCTGCTGGGCCGCGCGGAGAAGCCAAACAACGCCGATTGGCCATTGATGCGAACAAAATCGCTTCCACTGTCGGGAACAAGGACAGTGCACGTGCCATTTGCGGCCAACGGTTGTCCGGCGCACGCCCCGCGATTCGCTAATGCCGCGGTTGGGCCGGGGAAGAAGGTCTGAATCTGGAGATCAGAATCATTGTCAGTAATTTCGCGGCGTTCGAACCGGTATCCGACGTAACCGGTCAAGTGCGGCGTGAACTGGTACTCAGCCTCAAACGTATTGATGGCGATGAACTGCTTGAGAAACTGGTTGAGAGCATCCACGACCACATCAGGTCCGGAACTCGCGTTGTGCTGCGGGCAGGTGGCCGCGGTGAAGGGCGGCGGACAGGTGCCGGGTGCAAACGGATTGGCCGGTGCCAACAGCGTTGCACCGAACAGGCTGTTGGTGGTGTAGTTCCAGCCCGTGGGAATGCGGAAATTATCAAAGCGGAAAGTATCGATCAGGTTAAGCCGGTCAGTCACGCGAAACGTAATGCCAAAATCGGCGTTGTTGGTTATGCGCTGCGCCGAGGAGGATCCGACCATATTGGTCACTCTCTGGCGGCTTCGGGTAATGAGTCCGTTGAAAGCTTCGTTGAAGGCCGGATTGTCGGCTGTCGAGCCTGTATAGCCGAAGCGCCCGGACATATCTATGTGCTTGAAATAGTTGCTCTGAAAACTTATCTGTTCCGTGGGGTAGTTATTGCGAAGGATACCTGAGCGCGAATAGCTGAAAACGCCGTTGCAGGCAGGATTCGCCACGCCCCCGGCCAACAGAGGCGTCGCGCAGGGCTGCCCTGCCACGGTGTTGAAAGGTAAGCCGAGATCCACCGGAATGCCGCCGGCAAGCGTAAAGGGCGTGCCCGCCAGGCCAGCAGTGGTATCGCCTTTGAAGTGCGTAAAAAACTGGTCATAATTGATTGCCGTTTTTGGGATAAATCGGAATGACACTCCAAAGCTATAGGTGTCCGTGGTATTCAGCGTCGGCTGAATGAGCTGCGGCTCGGTACCCAGATGGACCGTGGAAAAAGTTGTCCCTTCATTTACCACTCGCGACCAGCCGACTTTGAACCTGACCTGGCCGACGGGAAAGAGTTCCAGATTGGCATCACTCATTCTGCGCGTGAGCAGAAACTCATGCGGAGAGTTCAGCACCGGGATATTCGGGTTGGAAGTCGGCGGGTTGAGAGGATTCGCAAACAGATCATAGTCAAAGATATTTTGATCTCGCCGGAAGCTGGAGGAAAACGTGTATGCAGCGCCTTTGGAGAACCGGAGACGGCTCACATTCAGCGGCTCGCCGCCGTAGCCGAAGTTGCTGAAGCTGAAATCATCAAACAGTTTTCCCGTATGGGTGGGCGAGCGCATGTCCAGCGTGTACTCCAGCAGCCTGGGGCCGGTGCCAAGATTGACCAACGAGTCCCACATGGCCTGGCTGCCGGTGAAGCTGGAGATGCGTCCACCGAATTCAGCGGACTGCTTTACTTCAAAGTCGCCATACGTCTGCCCTTCGTTCTTTTCGGTATCCACTGCGGGCGGAAGATCAGTGGTTTTGCGGCCGGAGTCCACCGCTATGCTTACTGAGGTGGGATTCTCCCCAGCCGCGTTGCTTTCCTTCTTCTTGTCGTCAGTCGCCTGACCATACATTGCCGGAGACAGGAGTATTGCAACTGCCAGGGCCAGGACCAGCTTCAGCACTCTGCGAAATTCGATCTGATGCTTCATCACCTTTACCCCCCTCCCTTACGGCTTAAAGAAGAAATGGTCTGAATTCGACCCGTGAATCGATGTATGGCACATGGTGCAGGCCTGGTATTTCTGGGCCTGGTTATGGAATGACGGAATGGCCGGCGCTGCTGAATCCACCGTGAAGGTATGGCATTCCAGGCAAAGCAGATTGACCTGGCTGCGACGCAAAAGGCGCGGGTTCGCCGAGCCATGCGGCGTGTGGCAGGCTACGCAACCTTCGGTCTTGACGGGCGCGTGCTCGAAGGCAAATGGCCCGGCTTTGTCAGTGTGGCAATTGAAGCAGAGCTGATCTTGCGCGTTGGTGGACCGCAACTGATGCGTAAGAAATCCGCCGTGAGGATTGTGGCAATTGCTGCATGTCAGGAACCCTTCATTCACTTTGTGATGGAATGGCTTGGAGAAATCAGGTTTGACATCAAGATGGCAAGAGTAGCAAAGCTGCGGCTCCTGCACTTTCAAGAGCCGGGCTTGTACTTTTGGCGCGTGAATGGAATGGCAATCAACGCAGCCGACATTATTCTTGATGTGCTCAGAGCGCAGAAAGTTCGCGTGCTCCTGGCCAAATTCATGGCAGCTCAGGCAGCGCTTCGACGATTCCTCACGGCTCAAGGCTCCCAGGCGGATGATCTTGTCCGGATCCGCCGACTCAGCATGCGCTTTGCCTGGTCCATGGCAGGCCTCGCAGCCTTGCCATTCCGGTCCCTGATGTTTAGCTAGAGTGGTCTTCCAGTGCGGGCCCTTGTCATAGCCCTTGGCGACGTCTTCATGGCAGGTTTTGCAGGTTTCCGCGCCGACATATTGTGACGGATCAACTGCCTGATGAACGTCTGCGACCGCGTTCTTCTGCTTCTTCTTCCCGCTATCGCTCTGGCTGGGTTTAGCGCTGGCGCCGGACCCGTTGTCATTGCCTTGCGAGCTGCCGGCTGCGGTCGCACCCAGTGTTACCAACCCCAGACCCAAGGAACAGCACGAAGAGAAACTTGGCGATTGATCTTCCTGCCATGAGCGAGCCTCTTATTTTTTGGCGTTTAGAACACCGTCGACTATAAGTGAGAGTTTCCTGGGCGGCTGTGACTCAGATCACAGGTCAAAAGAGAGGGGCCGAGCCCTGGCGGGCACTAAATACCTAAGGGATCAGACTGACCTTTCCAGCCGGAGGTTGTAAGGTTGGCTGCGGTAGTGTTCAAAAATATATGCAAGAATAGTGTGCAAACGTAGTGTGCAAAATAGGACACTCCGCTAGTTTGAAGCAAATTGTTTGCTAGACGACGGCATGGCTCAAACTGGTTTCGGCACTCGGAAACGCGGAATGGGTACAGTGCGGCGGGGATGATTACGCAGAATGCGGTCTGCGATTTGCAGGTCAGCGCTGAGCACTTTGGCCACGGCAAAGTAGATTTCAGGATGGCTCTTCAGCAGGTCCTGGAACACATCGCGCGGCAAGACGGTGATGTTGCACGGTTCAATGCAGGTTACGTCGATTTCCGGAAGCTGTCCAGAGATGGCTGCGCGCATGCCGAACACTTTGCCCTGTTGTCCCGTGGTCATTGAGACTGCACGTTTGGGACTTGGAACGGAGACCCTGACTGTCCCGGAATTAAGAATTACCAGATAGTCCGGCAGAATGTTGTGGTCAATCAGAATCGCCCCTTCCGGCACGGTCATCAGCTGCTCATGCTGTGCCAGTTCATGGCGCAACTCCGCGCGCAACGTGGCATACAATTCGTTGGTGTTTCCGGTTTCCAGAGACATTGAGGTACGCATCACTGAGCTTATAGATGATTACAGGCCAGGATCCATGTGATAGCCGTCACCCACGGTTGTGATTATGTGGTGACTATGCCTTCAACGGCACCTTTATCAAGGATTGTCCAGATCACACCTTTGATCCGCAACCATCCCTTCTTTCGAAAGTCGCTCAGAACACGCGAGACGGTCTCGCGCGATGTGCCGACCAACTGCGCGATCTCCTCCTGTGTGAGCGTTACGCGAAAGGCAATTTCGTCGGGTTTTCTGCCGGCGGCAGGTGGCAACGGCCGTTCAGCCCACTGCAAGACCAGCTTGGCAATCTTCTCCGGGACAGAATTCGAGAGGCCGATGGAACGGATCTCGGCGTAAGCGCACTGGCAGTTATGCGTCAGCTGGTTGGCTACCTTCAATCCCACATCCGGGTGTTCTTTTAGAAAATGGACGAAATCTGTGTGCGAAATGAAATTGGCCTGACTGGGCTCAAGGGTTTCGACGGTCGCCTCATAGGGTGAGCTGGAGATTACCGCTGTCAATCCCAACACTTCGCCTGGTTCCGCGATCCGCAGGATGATGCTCTTGCCCTCCGCGGAGGTGGTTGTCAACTTGGCTCGTCCGGTGCAAAGCACATAGATCCCGCGGGCCGGCTGGCCTTCCAGGCATAGCAGCGCTCCCTTGGGATAGACCACAGTTGCCTTGATGTCCTGCAGCCTGGTCAGCGCAGGTTTAGGCAGGTCACAAAACAGGCGCTGTTCCCGAAATGTGCATTTCGTGCAGTCTTCAATGATGCGGAAGTTATAGGGCAATGCCATGTTGAACTCCTTTTATCAGGGCCCGAATACAAGGCTAGAACGCGTCCGTCACATGGCGATGTGATGGCCATCACACATGAAGTGTACCGCAAATCGATGGGGACCAGTGACTGCGATCACAGCTTTCCTGGCCTCAAATCAAGCAAAATCGAGCCATGAAGCAAACAGCCCGTGACTTCGAATCGGGCCGTCGTCGACCCCAGGGCCATAGGACGATTTCCGATGGATTTCCCGCAGCCGGAGTCTTGACTCAGCTCAGTTCTGCTCAGGCTCCGGTTTTGAGCCTGCATATTTCGCGGGACAAGAAGCAGCGGCTTACACAGCTCTGCTTCTTTTTTTGCCGAGTGGATTTTTTCTGATCGCGCGTAACCCCAGTGATGCAGGTCACAGAAACACAGTTGGGCATTGGTGAATACTGGCGACAGAGTTAAATGTGAGAACAGAAATGACAGATCCGAAGCCATCAGAAAATCAACGGCTCTTGCAGGTATTGCGCAAAGAGGTCGCATTTTTCGACGCAGGTGGATATGGAAGGCCGTTTCGCAGCAGATGGCGGCCCACGTTGCTTCTGCGGGATTCACCGGCATGCATTAACTATCGCGACGGCGACCGTCAGAATTCATGCAGCGAGTGTCCGCTGTTCTCTCTGGTTGGGCCCGGCAAGCAAGACAGGCTGGTGCCATGCCACCACATTCCGCTCAACCCGCAAGGCGAAACCATTGCGGACTTATATGCCCTTGGTTCCCAGGAGTCACTGGACCAGCTTTACCGGATGTGGCTCCAGAAAAAAATACAAGATCTAACGACTTCATAAGCAGGAGGATTTTATGCAGGCCCTACAGACAGTCAACAAAATTTCATTCAAGAACATTCTTTTCCTGACGGATTTTAGCGAAGCTTCCAACGCCGCCCTGGCCCATGCAATCGGCCTGGCACGGCGCTACGACGCGCAACTCTACGCCGGTCACAGCTGTGATCCAGTCATTCTTACTGAGACGGCTGCAACCAACATCCTGCAGGAGGTGGAAGACAACAGCCGCGCAAGGCTGGAGACGCTGGCAAGAGAGATCGGCCCAAAGACCATTCCTCTGTTCACACTTGGTCCAGTTGCGAGCGCCGTTCCCGGCTGGATCAATGAACATGGGATCGATCTGATTGTGATGGGGACAAACGGGCGGCGCGGGCTGCAACATTTCCTGATGGGCTCCACGGCGGAAGCGATTGTCCGCAGCGCTACCTGCCCGGTCTTCACTGTTGGGCCACATGTGACAACCAGGCCCTATCACGACTTCAGCGTGGATAGCATTCTGTTCCCCACTGACCTGGGAACGCATGCAGAGTTTGGCGCACAGTACGCGTTGTCAGTAGCGCAGAAAAGTTGCGCCGGCCTCACCTTTATGCACGTGGTCACGCAGGATGAGGCGTTCCAGCGTGATCGGAGCGCACTGGTGGAGACGTCTTATCAGAAGCTAAAGAAGATTGCACCCCCTGATGCCAAAGAGTGGTGCAAGCCTAATTTTGTCGTTGAAGTCGGAGATCCGGTGAAAGAGCTGCTCGGTTATGCGGAAACTCAGCGGCCTGATTTGATCGTTCTGGGTCTGCCGGCGGGAAAGAAATTCAACGGCACCTTCCACTCCAGCGTGACTTACAAAATCATTGCC
Organism: Terriglobia bacterium; assembly: GCA_963755365.1. GTDB lineage: Bacteria > Acidobacteriota > Terriglobia > Terriglobales > Acidobacteriaceae > Angelobacter. The sequence goes on from CAVWJV010000008.1 coordinate 82,250, forward strand.
GGCGCGCCATGTCCGGTGCTTACGGTACGTGATGTAACGAACCTTAACTGATTTGCTGATGTTCCCTGGCGCTGCTTTTGGGGGAGAGCGGCGCCGAGGCTGGAGCCTGACGCTCCGGGAACAATGAAAGCAGCGGATTGCGGGCCGCTGCTTTCTTGTATTTGGGAGTTTCAATTACCGGGTTTGGGCGAGGCCGAACACGCGCCGAGCCCGTCGTTGCAGGAGCATTAAGATCTATACAGCGAAGGACTTCTCAAGCGGTTTGGAGCGGAGCGACAGCAATCTCGGACCTGCTTCACCCACGATCTTTGACAAGGTTGCGCAACACTGCTTCGAGTGTCGTCGAGCCAATACGGCGTTCCGTTAAGCCGACCTCAAAATCGATCCACCCTCCATTGAAGCCATCAAGCATCTGCATCCGAGGTTCAGGATTCTGGGAGCACCGACTACCTTGACGATGGCGCCCGCAACGCCCTCGACATTTGCATTAGGAGGCACGATTGAGGAGAAACCCTTGGATCGGAGCGACAGGAGTAAGATTTTGGTGCCGGGAGGGGGAATCGAACCCCCAAGGGCCGAAGCCCGGCGGATTTTGAGTCCGCTGCGTCTGCCAGTTCCGCCATCCCGGCGCTCAGAGATGAGACAACAAATATAGCAGAAATAATGCCGGATACGATGGGTAAACAGTTGTGAAAACGTGCTGTGTCGCGATCGCGGCGCTTTTGGGCTCGCCCCATTTCGATCTATCTTCCAAGTTCAAATACATAGACCCTTTCGACTGCGTCGTCGCTACAAGATCCCAGGGAATCGGTTGACTCAGAAAGCATTGGTTCTGCCGGCGTTCGTAATGATGCTTCGTCGCGACGGTCCCACGAAGTCTCTCAGACAATCTCAAGTCCTCAACTTCCATAAAATCTGCTTCACCATTCCCTGCATGATGTCAGCATCCTCGTTCGTGAGCCGGAGGCGTCGGACCAGGCGTCGCACTCGATCTTCCACGGCAGCGTCGCTGCCGGGTTTTACATACCCACTCAAAGTGAGTGCATGCAACAGTGACGCGGAAAGGCGTTCAGATTGATCTGAGGTGGCGAGAGAGGTAATCGCATCCGATGAGGCGTCCGGCGTTGAAGATGATTGCAATGACAGCCCCGGATGGTAGACGAACGTTGAGACGCGTTCACCCTGTGTGTCCTCGGCCTGCGGATTGGGAGTCGAGACCGGGGCAGGGATCGCAGGAGCGGGAGCGATGGCAGTCGCACGCGTGATTTCATACATAGAAACGGCCACGGCCTGGCCAAGGTTCATCGATACATGATCTTCCGCGGTGGGAATGTGCATGGTCCAGTGGCAGTAGCTGAGATCGTCATTCGAGAGGCCGCGTTTCTCCGATCCGAAGACAATTGCGACCATGCCCCGAGTGGTCTCCTGTGTGACGAGAGGAGCCGCGTCCTGAAGGCGACGCAGTGAATTGTTTAACTGGCGATCGCGTCCACCGGTGGTGCCAATCACCAGTCCGCAATCGGCAACCGCGTCGGCCAGGGTGGAGAAGATGCGGGCGTCCCGCAAGGTTGCCGCAGCTCCCACGGCAGACCGTGCTTCGCGAAATCCCGGTTCGTAGGGTTTGACCAGACGCAGATTGCGGATCCCGAAGTTGCTCATGGCGCGCGCTGCGGCCCCAATGTTCAGAGGATTGCGCGTGGAGACCAGCACAACACATATACGACTGATATCGGGCGACGGCATGAAAGGACATTCTATCGCGGGCGAGTTGCTAACCTTACCGCTGATGAACGCAGATAAAACTTAGGAACATTCTCCAGAGATCCTCCTCGGGGTGAGATTGACCTCAGCGGCTGAAGCCGGGATCTTTTGAAGTTTTAGGCAGACATAAATGCGTGCTCCACTCGTGAGCTTTAGAAGGGCTCTGGGAGATGCGCGGTCAGCCAGAGGCCAACTTTTACCACTGGAGAAGAGCAGTCGGGGGCTTGAGTTCTTATGGTAGCAAGACTAGAGTGAGAGGTAATGTCTATCGCATTCAGCATTTCCATGCACAGCCCTGCGGCAAACTGCCGGTCTCTTGATGTATTTCGAGAATCGCGCTTCATCAGACGGGGCAAGAGGGCAAGTCTATTCGCTCAAATGATCGGGATCGTATTGCTGACTGCCGGTCCGTTGATGGCCGTAGATCAAGAGTGCGTTGCCACGAAGGGTTTGTCCGCTGAAGTCGATTCCCATCGCTCTGGAAGCGCTTTGTCGCAGAATATCGCGCTCAATGTGCCCAAGGGTATCCCGTTGCAGATTGCTCTGCAGCAGGAAGTGCGCGTGAAGAAAGTGGGCCAGCCGATTCGCGGACGAACGGTGCAGCCAATCTACGCTTTTGATCGTCAGGTTGTGCCCGCTGGAACGGAAGTAACTGGTCGCGTTGCCAAAATTGAAGATTTTTCGCGAAAACAACGGACGATGGCTGTCCTGAATGCAGATTTTTCTCCGCCGCACAAAGTTGGTCTCGAGTTCGACGAACTGGTGCTGGGTGATGGAAAAAAAATTCCACTGCATGTTGCGGTCATGCCGTGGTCAGGTCAGGTGATGCAACTCGCCAGCGCCAAAGACAAGAAGAGTAGTGTAGCGTCGGGCAAAATTGATCAGGCTAAGCAGGAGGCCAAAATGCGATGGCACCAGGCGATGGAAGAGGTCAAACAGCCTGGCAAAGTTCATCGGCTCACAAGGTATGCCTTGAGCCAGCTTCCCGCTCGTCCGCAATATCTTGAAGCAGGAGCTGTCTATGTTGCGGAATTACAGGAGCCTCTCGATTTCGGATGCGAGCAGGTAACGCCGCAACAACTTGCGTCAATCGGAACCGCGTTGCCAAAAGACAGTTTGATTCACGCTCTGCTGGTAACGCCACTCAACTCCGCGACTTCGAAGAAAGGGGAGCCGATAGAAGCAGTGCTCTCACAGCCCCTGTTTGATGGCGATCATTTGATCCTGCCGGCCGGGAGCCGCATCAAGGGTTCGGTCCTTGCAGCGCAGTCCGCTCGCCGGCTTCATCACAACGGGCAACTTCGAATCAGCTTTCGTGAAATCGTTCCTCCGGATGGCGTGGAACAAAAGATTGTGGCAAGTCTGGAAAGCGTGCGGGCGGGAAAGAAAAGTCACGTGAAATTGGATTCGGAAGGCGGCGCAGAGGCCTCGACGCCCAATACGCGCTATCTTTCCACGGCCCTTTCTCTGGCGCTGGCTGCCGCAGCGTTTCGTCAGCACACGGATGCCGATGATGCGGACCAATCGCATAACGGTGTAGCCGGTGGCGCCGGAGGTTTCAAACTAGTGGGCATTGTTCTTGGAGCAGCCATCAAGTCACAAGAATTTGGCATGGCCATGGGAGCATACGGAGCAAGCCGCGCTGTCTATTCACACTTTCTGGCCCGAGGACAAGAAGTGATATTCCCCAGAAACACGGCGATGGAAATAGGAATTGGAAAGCGTGGCAAGACGGTTCTCCCGAAAGAGGCAGCGAATCGCACGCATTGAGCGCCGCTTCATCGGTTGGATTTCGTTCCACCCCTGTTTGAGTCTCCAGTCTTCAGGCCAGGTTGACCGATTGCGATCAGCCAGGGGCTTTTGGCTCTATCGGTGTTGATCTGCGTTCATCAGCGGTAAGGGCTTGCCTCTGCGTGTCACGACGTAGCGGCATTGATAAAATATCCTGTGACCCATCCGAAACTGACCTTACCCAACGGAACATTCAAGGCCTTCCTGTTTGATTGTGATGGCACCATCGTGGACTCCATGCCATTGCATTACATCGCATGGTCAAAGGCCCTGGGTGAATGGAGCTGTCCTTTTACCGAAGAGCGGTTTTATCTGTGGGGAGGCATGCCGATCGTTGAGATCATTACGCGACTCTCAACGGAATATGGCATTGCGATGCCGGTGACACAAGTGGCTACACGTAAGGAAGAGTTGTATTACGAGCATCTTCCCAGCCTGAAGGCCGTCCCGGAAGTCCTGGAGCATATCAAAAGGGAACATGGCCGCATTCCTTTCGCAGTTGTTTCGGGAAGCGAGCGGGAATCGGTGCAGGCGTCGCTCGGCGCAACGGGTTTGCTGGAGAAGTTCGAGACGCTGGTTTGTGCAGGCGATTATAAGAACAGCAAGCCGGATCCGGAACCATTCCTGCTGGCGGCACTGCGATTAGGCGTGGCGCCGAAATCGTGCCTGGTATTTGAAGACACTGAGATGGGCATTGATGCCGCCAAAGCGGCCGGAATGTCATGGGTGCGCGTTCCGCCTCCGTGGCAACGTTAACCTGACCGAAAAAAAGACCGCATCGCTGCCGGTTTTCTTGATTCCCCTACCGGGTTCTTTCCAGCACCAGGACGGTTCGATCGTCTTGTGGCTCCATATTGTCAGAAAAAGCGAAGACACTGTCCATCACCCGTTGAACTGGCTCGTCATCGAAGAGGCAGGTTTCCACGGGTGTTGTTCCAAATTCTTCGCCGGCGCGGTTTTCGGTTTCACTGATCCCGTCAGTAAGGATGCAGACGCGCGAACCGGTGGTCAACTGGCGCTCAATCAGATGGAATTCCGCATTTTCCATGAGTCCCACTGGCATATCACCGTCCAGTACATGGGTCACAGCACCGTCACTCGCAACCATTGCCGGCACATGTCCGCAATTGACTATCTGGAGCGTTCCATCCCGTAACAGTTGTGCAGCCAGCAGCGTGGCATACTTCTGTCCTGCCACACGCGAACACAGAAAACGATTGATGGAAGAAATGGCGCTCACCAATCCGGAACCGCTGGAAATTTGAGAATAGAACATACCGTGAATCACTGAAGCCAGCAATGCGGCGGAGACTCCTTTGCCGGAAACGTCAGCCACAATCACAGTCACCGCGTCAGGGGAAATATTTACGTCGAAAAAATCCCCTCCGATTTCCCGGCAGGGAATGCTCTTGGCGACGACGCGGGCAAAATCGCTCTGGGCGGCGGGCGATGAGATCAGGCTGTGCTGGATGGAAGCTGCAATCATCATTTCCTGCTGGTAGAGAGACGCAGCCTGCTCAGCCGCCACGAGTTTGGCGCTTTCCAGTACCGCAGCGCATTCACTGGCGAGCGCGCGCAGCACCTCATGGCTCACGCCGGAAATCCTGTGCGAGACAGCACGGCTGTCCAGGTAAAGAACCCCGTCCACTTCAGGTGTAGCCTGGGTGGCGGGCGATCCTCGCCGCACGCGTAACGGAATCGCGACAACGGTCCGCAGGTCGTTCAGCATGATGCTCTTGCGATCAGCCAGCGCATCCTGCTGGGTGGCGTCTTCCGTAATCAGTTCCGAGGCCGAAACCATTGCCTCATGAACCACCGAACGGGAAACGTTGGCGTCACTGGCGATGGAAGCGCCTGCACTGTCAACTCCGCAGGCAAGCGCCGGTTTTCCGGTCTTGTCCTTTAAATACACAAAGCCGCGCTCGGCCCGGGTGATTTTGAGTGCATAGCTCAACATGGTGGGTAGAACATCCTGTACCACCATGCTGCTGCTCAGGCTGCGCGCGGCCTCCAGAAACAGCCGGAGTTTTTCCAGATCAGTGCCATCTGTACTGGAAGCCAGATGTGAGAGCAAACTGTTGCTGGTGTTGCTTCCTCTGGTGTCACCGGCAAGGAAAACAATTCTTGCTCCGGCGCCCAGCCTGATTTCGTCATTGTGCTTAAGCTGCGCGCGTTCGTGACGCTCACCATTGACAAACGTTCCATGGCGGCTCCCGGCATCCACGATAAAATACTGTCCCTGTTCCACCACAATCCTGGCATGGACGCGGGAGATCCTCAGGTCAGAGATGGTGGCATCACAGTCGTCGGCACGGCCAATACTGAAAGGAATGGTCGAGATGGAAACACGACGCTGGTTACCAGCAGCATCAATGAGTAGCGCTGCACGCTTGGGATGAGCTGGAAATGCGGTTGCCATGGTTGGTTGCGCCTGGACCTCATGGAAGCCCAAACGCTCAGTTCTGGCTATTATGACGCTTCAGCGGAGTAACGTAAATAGAATTGCGTGCGATTTTGCCTTATCGCACACAATTCGGTTGCAGCAAAGACTTCCAAAACAGCTACGCTGGTTTTAGCCGGCGCACAAGAGCGGAAAGCCAACTGGTAGAGGTCAAAATCGCAAGGTAGAGGCGTGCAGTCACGCCTCCACCCTGAATCTCGTATGGCCTGAACTATGCCTACTTCAATTCCGTGATGATCGCCCGCTGTTCTCCGCGCACCAGAGTCTCCGTGTGGGTCCGGTCGCGCTGGTTGAAGCGTACGGTTGCCGGCTTGTACTGATTGAGCGTTTCCTTGCCGTCTGGTGTGGTTGATTTCAAGTCACCTTCCTGCAAAAACACCACCACCACGTCTTTGTCGTGGAAGTGCATGGGCGTGGCCACGCCGGGAGTCCATGTGCAGTCCCAGACAATCACTTTATCGTTCTCCAGGATCTTCTTGGAGCCAGGCCGTGGAAAGGCAAGCTGATAGCCGCTCTTGTTTTCGATTGGCGCCACCGCATGGTCTTTCAGGTTGATCACAATGGAACGTCCATCAACCTTAGGTTGCGTGTTCTTCGGCGCGAAGGTCGCGTTGCCGGCAAGGGACACAACCACGCTGTCAGTCGTCGAGGTGCGCGGCGGTGGTCGTATCCCACACTGCCACGCGCTCATTATCGATGATTGGCTTAGTCGCCGTTTGTGAAGCGGCCTGGAACAGCATCATGCAGCACAGCAGAATGCGAATCATTGGACCACCTTTCATCACAGCAAAGTCAAATTTGAATCGAAACACTATACCGTAAGCGGCCGATTCGGTCACGAAGGATGGCGGCCTTTCCCGATCAGAGAAAACTCAGCAGCGCGTCAGTGGTTTCTTTTGTGTTTTCCTCCATCAGCCAATGCCCGGTATTTTTGAGGACGATGACCGTGGCATTGGTCGCGACCAGCTTTGTTTGCTGTCCCAACATTTCTCCGTTGGCCTTTTCACCACCGATCGATAGAACCGGCATGCTCAACTTGTTTTGGGCAAGCAGGGCAAAGTCCTGGGCTGCTTGCGGAAAGGAAACAAAATAGGCCCAGCCGGCGCGCATGCGTCCCGGGCGAGCATACGCTGCGGTGTAGGCCACACGTTCCGTTTCGGGAATTGAGTGGTTTCGGTCGGCGGCAAAATCGTTCCAATAGTGCTCGAAGTAAATTCGTTCGCGGCCGCTGACCAGGGCTTCCGGTGTCGGGCCGTTGAAACGAAAATGCCATATGGATGGATTGTTATAGACCGCTTCCCATCCAGCCACGCCGGGAAGAAACGCGTCCATCAGCACCAGCTTTTCCGTTTCGCCGGGAAACTGAGCCGCATAGGCATACGCCACCATCAATCCGATATCGTGGCCCACCACGCGTGCTTTCTCCACGCCCAGTGATTTGGCCAGAGCATGGATTGTGGTGGCGGCATTTTTCATATCCAGACCCTGCTTGGGGATATCTGAATCACCGATGCCAGGCAGATCGGGCGCGATGACTGTGAATTTGGAGGCGAGCATGGGAATCAGCGGCCGCCACATGCGTGATGTCTCCGCATAACCATGCAGAAGGATCACCGTCGGTCCGTGCCCGGCGGTCAGGTAGTGCAGCTTGAGTCCATCCACGGTGGCAAATTTTGAAGCGATGGCATCAGGAGCTGGCGCAGCACTGGCATTCGCTGTACAGAGAGCCACCATCGCTAACAGTCCCATCATTCCATGCAAAGCCCGTTTTACGCGTGCAAGTATTCGAACTCTACGGTGATTATTTTCGCTCGGCAGATTGCGGCCATGATGCTTCCTTCTCTCACTTTAGACTTTGTTTTCGACGGGCTTAGTTTGTGGTTGCTTAGTTTAATGTATGGGCGCGAACAATCGGAAATTGACGGAGTGATTCATCAGCATGCATGCTGCGGTGGCTTTACCGCGTTTTTGCTTTTGCGGACATAACGCGCCTGGGGAGGTTGATCGCTTTCATCCTGCGGCAGACTTCATCAAAATCCTGGCGCGGTCCCTGCCAGCGGAGCTCGTCCACTGTTTCAAAAACAGGAACATCCAGACGTAAAGTCGCCAATGTACGAAAAAGCAATGCATCATCCCAGGCAGCGAACAGTGCTTCGGAGAGCTTGCGCGCCTTCTTGATTGAGGGGTCCCAGTGCTGCCAGTCTTTAGGGATGTCTTCCAGATGAGGATAGCGTGAGAGCGTGGATGCTGCGCCCTTTTCTCCCCAGCCGGTTACGCCGGGAAAGCCATCTGCACTGTCGCCGACGACGGCTAGATAGTCGGGGATGGACTGCGGACTCACGCCGAATCTGGCCACCACGCCTGCTTCATCGCGCACTGATTCACGTCGGCGATCAACCTGTACCACATGTGTACCTACAACGCATTGGCTCAGGTCTTTGTCAGGCGTGCAGATCAATACCTGGCGCACGCGATCATCCTTCGCCGCTTTGGCGGCGGCTGATGCCAGAGCGTCGTCGGCTTCAAAATAAACCATGGGCCATACCATCACGCCCATGGCTTGCAGAGCTTCTTCCAGGATAGGAAATTGCGAGAGCAGCTCCGGCGCCACGCCTTCACTGGTTTTGTAGCCATGATAGAGGTCGTTGCGAAAGCTCTCGACCACGTGATCGGTTGCGACGCCGATATGAGTCGCCCCATTCTCAATCATCGACATCACCGAGCCCAGCACACCGCGGACTGCGCCCACCTCCTGGCCATTGACATCGGCGCTGGCGGGTACGGCAAAGAAATACCGGAACAATTCATACGTTCCGTCGATCAGGTGGACTTCCATTTGTCTCCAGTCATCGGTATTCCAGGGAAATTGTAAAACAAGGGCGAGGCTGGCATGCGCGCCGAGCCGCGGCATTTAGGAGCGTCAGCGATTTCAGGCGGGAAGAAAGATTCTCCAAGCGGTTTGGAGCGAAGCGACACTAAATGTAGGCGAACACCTTAACAAAACTTTTCCACCTTTTTACGCTTTCGATCTAACGCCTTAACGTGTCTATTTGAGATGATATTCAGCAATGCTCGTTGGTCATTTGCGGTTGCTGTTACGCCACCGTCTTTGATCGCCCGGGCTCACGCGATTCTTTCACAATGTGTCTTTCAAGAAGGAAGACAGGCTTCGCGGAGCTGGGCTTTGGGGGCTACACACGATAGGGCGTCTGCGTCAGGGAGTCTCTTACGCGTTTGCAAACTCTTTAGGATCGGATTCGAGGCATTCAGAATGAAACAAAAGATGAGACTGGCTTTATGGCTGGTCGCCGGCGTCATGGGTTCGCAGTTGTTGCTGAGTTCAGCTTCAGCGACGCAGGAAGCTCAAACCGCCGCACCTGTCGCCCGCAAGACCGGAACCGTAAAATCCATCCAGGGCAATGCCATTACGCTCAAGCCGGACACGGGAGCTGACGTCAACGTGACAGTCCAGGATGGCGCCAAGGTGATGAGAATCGCGCCGGGACAGACTGACTTGAAATCCGCGGCGCCAATGACCTTGCAGGAAATCCAGGTTGGCGACCGCATGCTGGTGCGCGGCAAGCCGGGTGACGCCCAGGATTCATTGGTGGCCTCCTCGATCATTGTCATGAAGCAGGCCGATGTCGCGCAGAAGCAGCAGAAAGACATGCAAGACTGGCAGAAGCGTGGAAGCGGCGGAATCGTCACAGCTATCGATGCCGCAACGGGCGCGGCAACGGTCTCCGTGAATCCGGCCTTGAGCGTGATGGTGAAGACCAGCAAAGAGACTGAGTTTTTGCGCTACGCTCCCAATTCAGTGAAATTTTCTGACGCGCAAAAAGGGAGTTTTGACCAGATCAAAGTGGGAGACCAACTGCGCGCCCGTGGCGTCAAGAGCGAAGACGGCAGGGAACTCACGGCAGAAGAAGTGATATCAGGTACGTTCCGCAATATCGCGGGAACCATCACCAGCATTGACGCAACCTCCGGGACCATTGTGGTGAAAGACGTGTTGAGCAAGAAGAGCGTCACAGTAAAACTGACGCCGGACTCGCAAATGCGCAAAATTCCCGCGCAATTAGCGCAGCGGATTGCATTCTTTCTGAAATCGCCCGACGCAGCTCAAGCTGTTTCGGCTCGCGCCGGCGGAGCAGCCGCGGGCGCATCCCCTGGCCAAATGGGGGGTGCAGGTGCATCTGGTGGTGGCGCTGGCGCAGCCGGTGGACGCGGCGCGCCCGATTTTCAGCAGGTGATTGGACGCCTGCCCGCTGTAGCAATATCTGATCTGCAGAAGGATGAAGCTGTGATGATCGTATCCACTCCCGGAACAGGTGGAACGGAAGTTTCGGCCATCACTCTATTGAGCGGAGTGGAACCAATTATTACCGCGTCGCCCTCCAATGCGGCGGCACTGTTAAGTGGATGGAATCTTTCTGCCCCAGGCGGCGACGCCGGTGCGCAGTAATGCAGATTGCGCAGTAATGCAGATAAAGATCTGCAGGGTAAACAATTTTGAGGAGAAGTAAATGACTTTCTGGCCGAAAGCGGCGCGTCTTTGTGTCCTTTTTATTACGGGTATCGCGATCGCATGTCTGGGAATGGGCGCTCTGTCGGCCCAAACGCCTTCTTCCCAGACGTCTTCATCTTCATCCAAGCCCTCCAGCGGCCGGCTGCACGGACAGGTAATTGACCCAACAGGGGCGGTCATCCCCAATGCCGATATCACTTTGAAGAATGAAGCGGGGCAAACTTTTTCCGCCAAGTCTGATGGCATTGGTTCTTACCTGGTGAAAGACCTTCCCGCCGGGAAATACACCATGGCAGTGGTGGAAAAAGGTTTTGCTGCCTATTCCCAGGACGTGGAGGTGACTGCCGGCGCTGATCAGAAGATCAATATCACGCTGGAGATCCACGTCAAACAGGAAAACGTTGACGTGGGCAGTGAAGGGGCGACGGTAAACGTGAATCCGGACGCCAACGCCAGTTCGGTGGTGATCAGCGGAAAAGATCTTGAGGCCCTTTCCGACGATCCGGACGAACTCCAATCCGAACTTCAGGCCCTTGCTGGACCTTCTGCCGGACCAAACGGCGGGCAGATTTATATTGATGGCTTTACCGGCGGACAGCTTCCCCCGAAGTCATCGATTCGCGAAATCAGGATCAACCAGAATCCATTCTCCGCGGAATATGACCGCATGGGTTTCGGTCGCATTGAGATTCTGACCAAGCCGGGCACTGACAAATATCATGGCCAGTTCATGTTCAATGACAATCACTCGGGACTTGATTCCCGCAACCCTTTCACGGCCGATCAGGCAGATTTCAGTACGCAAATGTACAACGGCAGCTTCGGCGGCCCTCTGAGCAAGAAATCGTCATTCCTGTTCACCATGGAGCGGCGCAATATCAATGATGTTGGCCTGATCAACCAAAGTGTGGTCAATGATTTGCCGGGACAGGACTTTGCCACCATTGTGCCCAATCCACACATACGAACAAACCTGAGCCCGCGGGTTGATTACCAGCTTTCCGCAAACAACACTCTCACGGCGCGCTATCAGTACGTACATGACACGCAGGAGAACGCCGGGGTTGGCCAGTTGTCGCTGCCGAGTTACGGGTACAACTCCGCACTCACCGAGCATACGGTCCAGATCAGTGACACGCAGGTACTGGGCGGGAAAGCCGTGAACGAAACCCGCTTTGAATACCAGAAGACCAACAATGACAGGAACGCACTCACCGGTGGCGCCGCTGTCAATGTTCTGGATACTTTCAACCAGGGTGGTAACCCACTGGGTATCACGAACCTGGATGGCAGTCACTATGAGGTCCAGAACTACACCTCGATCAGCCATGGCACGCATTTCACGCGTTTCGGAGGAAGGCTGCGCGCAACGTCAGAGACGAATACAACCACGCAGAATTTCAACGGGACTTTCGTTTTTGGCCCGACTGGGACCTTCAAGCAAGGCCTGGACTCTTTCAATGCCAAACAGCCCAGCCAGTTCTCGCTCACGGTCGGCACGCCCGCGATCAGCAACACATACTATGACGCCGGGCTGTATGCCGAAGACGATTGGAAGCTGCGTCCTAATATGACGCTGAGCGCCGGCTTGCGCTATGAAACTCAGAATGAAATCCACGACCACAATGACTGGGCGCCGCGCATCGGCTTTGCCTGGGGCGTGGGTGGCGGCGGTAAAAAGAACGCGATTCCCAAGACTGTTATCCGTACCGGCTTCGGTATTTTCTACGATCGTTTCACCCAGGACCTGGCGTTGAATGCCGAGCAGCGAAATGGCATTCTTCAGCAGCAATTTACGGTGAACGGGGGTTCGCCCGCGAACCAGCAAGCGCTGGCTGCATTCTTTGCCAGTCCTGTTCTTCCTCCAGTCTCCGCGCTCACCCCATTCAGCGGCCCGTCGAACATTTACATACTGAGCCCTGATCTCCGCTCACCCTACACGATACAGTCAGCGCTGGCGGTGGAGCGACAGGTTTCCAAAACTGCGACGGCGTCGCTCACTTATATACACTCGCGCGGCCTTCATCAGTTTGTTCTATTGAATGTGAATGCGCCCACCAATCCGCTTGATCCCGCGTCGCGGCCTGACCCATCGCACGGCCAGATCAACCAGTACACTTCCGGCGCGGACTTCAAGCAGAACCAGATGATCGCCAATGTCACGGTGCGCGCGGGCGCAAAGCTCACGCTGTTCAGCTATTACAGCTTGAGCTTTGCAAATAGCGATACTGGCGGCCCCAACAGCTTTGCGTCGAATTCGCAGGACATCAGCGCGGATTATGGGCGCGCCTCATTTGACGTTCGCAGCCGTCTCTTTCTTGGCGGCAGTATCTCCATGCCACATGGATTCCGCGTGAGCCCGTTCGTTCTGTTCTTCACCGGTGCGCCTTTCAACGTAACCACGGGCACCGATCTGAATGGCGATTCCGTGTTTAACGATCGCCCGGCATTTGCCAGCAGCCTTACGAGCGCGGCAAATCTTGTTTCCACCCCGATCGGTAACTTTGATGTGAAGCCCGTTGCCGGCGAGACCATCGTGCCGATCAACTTAGGTGATGGCCCCTCACAGTTCACTTTCAACCTGCGTCTCAGCAAAACCATCGGTCTCGGCCCCAAATTAGAAAGCGTCAACAGCAATCCGCAGGGTCAACAGGGTGGTGGTGATCGCGGTGGTCCGGGTGGGCGTGGTCCGCGCGGTGGTCCGATGGGCGGTCCAATGGGTGGCGGGCGAGGGCCGGGCGGTCCGTTGGGCGAGCGCTCCAATCAGAAGTACAGCATGACGTTCAGCGCCAATGCCCGCAATCTGTTCAACAACGTGAATCCAAACACGCCGATCGGCAACCTGGGTTCAACCCAGTTCCTGCAGTCTACGGGTTTGGCCGGTGGGCCGTTCAACACGCAATCCGCAAACCGCAGAATTGACTTGCAGGTGATGTTCTCTTTTTAAGACAGTGATTGGGCGGGCTACGCTACCGCGTTGGGCTGAAGGTTGGCGGCGACCGCATGTGCCTTGTTTCCGCCTTCGGTCCGGGCCACCGTGAGAGCATCTTCCACGCGATTGATGACCTCGGTGACGATATCAACCGGGTCGAAGCGCTCCAGCATGACTGCCTCTGCGATGCCTGCAGTCATGGGCGGAAGTCGATCACTATTGGGAATTTTTATCTCGCGCAGGACTTTGCGCATTTTGTCCACAACCAGAAACGCATTTTTTTCCGCTGTGTCAGAAAGCACCAGAGCAATCGTGGTGAGGTCATAGCGGACCGCGACATCATTCTGGCGAATGTGCGAAGCCAGCGTCTGGCCAATCTGCTGCATCATGTTTTCCAGCGGCGCTTCGCCTACTTCTTTCACCATTGCAGACGCTTTGCCAAAATGCAGCAGCATCATGGTGAGCGGCGTCTGCTGTTGCAGTGAGCGCTTCACCTCAGACAGCAGTACATCGAGATAAGAAGACCGCTTGAGCAATCCGGATTTTTCGTCCGTCACGGCCAGGGTCTTCATCAGCGTGCGCAGGCGGGCGTTGGACACGGCAAGCACAACCTGTTCGGCAATCGTTTTCAGGATCACCAGATCAGTCTGCCGCCATTGCCGCGGTGTGGTCTGCTCCAGAATCAGGATTCCGGATTGCTCGCCCGCATCCAGCAGAGGGATGGCAACCAGCGATTCAATGTTCAGGGCCAGAATATGTTCCCGCGCCGGAGCAAGTTCGTTGGCGGAGCGCGCGTTTGGGATGGCAACCGTACCGTTCGCGGCAAGCTGCTGCGTCACGGCGATTAGTCTCACAATCGACATCACATCGGATTGCTTAATTCCCGGAGCGCAGTATTCCAGCGCGGCAGACGGGGGCTTGCCCGGCGTGCACAATCCGGCCACGCAGCGGCTGGCGTCGAAGTGCTTGCCGATTTCATTGACGGCGGTAAACAAGACGCTCTTTACGTTGGCCTGGCGATACAGAGTGCGCGTGATCTCACTGATGCGGGAAAAATTATCAGCCGCGTGCTCTTCAGTCTGATTGGAAGCTGACGCGGCATCGCTCGGTGGCGCCGCCGCCGGCTTCGCTTCTGCATAGCGCGGCGTAAAGTTGGCTGAGAGATACAGGTTGCGCAGCTTCTCGTTTTTCACTTCTTCCCGCGGATACGCTTTGTGAATGCGCTCAATGCACTCCATGGCTTTGGCGCGCATGCCGTACTGGAGATAAATCTCCGCCTGAAGCACAACATCTTCAAGGTGCTGCGCTGGTTCCGGGGCTTTCACTGGAGCTATGGGTACAGTTGCCGTTGGTGTTTCCACCGCTCGGGAAACCTTCTGGAAGCGATTGGAAATCTGGTTGTACTGAGATTGCTCGATCTTTCCTTTCAGCATCGCCAATCGCTTGCCGTGGCCTGATTCGTAGGAATCAAGTTCGGCGGCGCGATCCAGCGTTTCACCGGCCTGCCTGAAACGGGCGGCATCATAATAAAGCTGGAACAGCTTGATCAGGATGCGGCTGTATTCGTGTTCGAGTCCGGCGTTATTGAAGAGTTGTTCCATGTATTCGGAAAAGTCGAGCGCGGGCGGACGCTTGTCAGACATTTCGAACATGGCGTTCAGAAATTCTCTACGCCGTCCCGTACGGGTTTCATGGTTTTCCAGCTTTCGAGCCAGCCGCAGCGCACCGTCCACATCTCCGATATCAAGGTAGACGCCAACCAGCGATCCAATATCTTCCAGTAGCGCTGGGTTTTTATCGAACAACTCCCATGCATAAGGCTCAGCCTCTGCCGGGCGTCGCGCCGCCATCAGAGCATGTGAGTAGAGCTCGCGAACTTCTGGAGTGCTCTGGAAGCGCGTAACCATGGGCATGAGAACGTCAATGCACTCCGGCAGGTGGTTGCGGGAGAACAATCCGCGACCGTACTGGAGCACCGCGCGCGGATTCATCGGATCAAGATTATAGGCGCGCTCAAACCACTGAAAGCCGGCGCCGGGTGAGCTTTCGTCTTTGAGCGTACCCACCTGCACAAAGCTGGCTGCGGCAACCTTGCCTTCGCCCATCAGCGCCGCCTTTTCACCGGTACGCTGATGATTTTCTGCCGTCGGCGAAAGCTCCACGATGCGTTTGATAGCCGCCAGGGCCTGAGCATTTTTTCGTTGCTTTTCAAATCCGGCAAGTGCGGTCTCGTAGGCTTCCAGAGCTTCCCGCCGGTCCTTCTTCTCAATCAATTGCGCGTAATGAAATGTCTGGAGCGGAGTGGGGATGGAGATTTTCAGAAGCTTCTTGAAGGTGACAACGCCTTTGGCCATGTCACCAACTTCCACTTCCAGTTCAAAGATGGAACTCAGCAGGGAAGCCGCTTCTGCCCCACGACCGAGGGCCAGACACAAGTCGGCGGCCGTCTGCCTTACCTGCTCATTCCGGGGCTCGTCCTGCAGGATGGACATGTATTCTTCCAGGGCAGCGTCAGGCTTGCCCCGTTGCAGGTACTTTTCCGCTTTATCCAGCCGTTTTGAAATGTCCGCCATGCGATTCGGGACCTCAGGGCGTCTGGCGAATAACGGCCAAGATAGACTGAGGTTTACAGTAGGTTCATTCTATGCGGAAAACACTGCTCTGCTCAATGCTCGGGAGCAATCAACAGTCCAAAGACTGGCGTTTGTCACCAATTGTGATACTCTCTCGCCTCTGAACCTCAAGCAGAAATCTGTATTGCATCCGGCCAATCTGACTTAGGAAAGCCGTCTGCGCCTACTGATGAGTAACCAAGAGCAGGGACTTAAACGCGAATTAAACGCACGCCAAATGGCCATGGTAGCGGTTGGCGGGTCGATTGGAACCGGCTTGTTGCTGGGCTCCGGCGCCGCCATTCAGGTAGCCGGGCCGGCCGTGATCATCACCTACGTGCTCAGCGCCCTTGTCTCCTGGACAGTGGCCATGGCCCTGGGTGAGATGTCCGCCATGCATCCGGCGGCAGGATCTTTTGGCGTCTACGCGGAACTCTACCTCAATCCGTGGGCCGGCTTTATTGCACGTTATGGCTATTGGTTCTCCGTGGTCATTGCCATCGGGTCAGAACTGGTGGCAGCGGGGACCTATATGCGGATCTGGTATCCAAATATCCCGGTGGTTGTGTGGATGGTGGTGTTTGGAATCTTTCTCATCGCGATCAATCTCTTTTCGGTTGGCCACTATGGGACTTTCGAATACTGGTTCGCACTCATTAAAGTCGTGACGATTTTCGTCTTTATCGTAATTGGCGCAGCCTTGCTCTTTGGGCGACGCGTCCATCCTGAATATCTGACCGGCGGCGGCTTTGCTCCCAACGGCTGGCCCGCGTCGCTGATGGCGGTATCATTCGGGCTTTACAGTTTTCTTGGCATTGAGATGGTGGCAATCTCCTCTGGCGAAGCTCGTTCAGGAGCAGAGGTTGCGCGTGCCACTCGTATCGCCTTCGCCACTCTGACCTTTGTCTATGTGGGAGCAATGGCCGTGCTGGTGGGCGTGATGCCATGGAAAAGCGCCGGTGTTGCCGAGAGTCCGTTCGTCACCGTTTTTAAGGTGGCGGGCGTTCCCGCGGCCGGATTCATCATGAATTTTGTCGTGCTTACGGCGGCACTCTCCGGGGCGAATGCCACCCTTTATGTGACCTCACGGATGTTGTTCTCCCTGGCCAGAGCCGGCCATGCTCCGCGGCGGCTCGGAGATCTCAACCAACACGGTGTGCCCATGGGCGCGCTCATGGCTTCCATGCTGGGAATTGTGCTGGCCATTGTTGTGCAGATGCGGGCACCAGAGCAGGCTTACCTTTACATGATCAATACGGCGCTGGTGGGTGGCATGATTGCATGGCTGGTCTCCCTGTTGGCCCATGTCCGTTTCCGCCGTGTCACGTCCTCTGACCAGCTTCGTGCTCTGGGCTTGCGATCACCGCTTGGCGCGGCCGGCTCCATCTTTGGATTGGTGGCGATCGTGGCCGTGATTGCCAGTACCTGGTGGGTGCAGCAATCCAGCGTGGCGGCCAAGAGCGCCATCTTCTATATGGTGATTTTGAGCGGAGCCTATTGGCTGGTTCAGGGAAGACGGGTTACCGGAAAATGATGTGGATCTTGGCAGCTCTCCAGCAGTATTAATCCAGACTTAAATCTGCGTTTAGCCCACTCTGTTTCCTAACGTTGAGCGCGGGTTTTCGTCTAACCCCAGGGAAGCCTGAGTGCCTGCGATAAAATTTATTGCAGCCTGCTTATTTTGGAATGCATTTATTGGAACCTCAGGCGTTCGCCCCACGTATTCACCTATAACCCATGAGGATGATCATCGACATCTTTGGCCAGGTACTCAGAACGCTCTGGGCGCATAAGCTGCGCTCATTTCTCACCATGTTTGGAATAGCCTGGGGTGTGGGCTCTCTTCTGATGCTGGTGGGTCTGGGTGAAGGCTTCCGTTCCGGCGAAGTGAAAAACATGGCCAACATCGGCCAGGACATCATCTTCGTATGGGGTGGGCAGGTGCCTGCAGTGCCAGGTCAACACCAGTCCATGCGGCCGTATTTCCTTACCTATCAGGATTATCTCGATATCAAGAAAGAAGCCACGCTGGTGGGAGATGTGGCGCCCATCATCAATCGTGGTGATCTGCGTGCGGTAAGTGAATGGAACACCAGTAGCGGTTCCGTCACGGGCAGTACGCCGAACTATTCCAACATTCGTTATTTGCCGCAGGGGCAGGGGCGCTGGTTCAATGAGGCCGACGAGAAAGATCGCCGCAACGTTTGCGTGCTTGGATATCAGATGATGCGCAACCTGTTTCCCGGACGACCCGCGATTGGCAGCACGATTTTGTTGAACGACATACGATTTGAAGTGATTGGGGTGCTGGCCAATATCGGGCGGGAAGAAAACAACATGAACAATGTGCGCATTTACGTGCCTTTCAGCACCATGCGCATGTTCTTCCCCATGAAGACGGCGAAAACCACTAACGATATCAGCGCCATGAACCTGCGTCCGGTAAGTCGTGAGCAGCACCTCAATGCCATTGAGCAGGTGCACAAGATCATCGCCCGCAACCACGGTTTTGATCCTGACAACAAAGAGGCATTTGAAGGTTGGGACACGGTGAAGAGCTCTGAGGCCGTGGGCAAAATCTTTACCGGCATGGACCTTTTCCTGGGCGGCGTGGGCATGGTTACGCTGATGCTTGGCGGAATTGGCATTATCAATATCATGCTGGTTTCAGTGACCGAACGTACGCGTGAGATTGGCCTCATGAAGGCAGTGGGCGCCACCAATCGCAATATACTCATGCAATTCTTTCTGGAAGGCGCCTTCCTGACTTTGATCAGTGGAGGTATCGGTATTGGCGCTACGGCCGGCCTGATGGCAATTTTTGGTTTGTTTCAGCCGCCCAACGGATTCGATCCTCCTCATATGGTTCCAGCGTCGGCGGCATTGGCGGTTGGATCGCTATCCGTCGCTGGAATTATTGCCGGTTTGTACCCCGCGCGGAAAGCCGCGATGCTGGCGCCTGTAGAAGCGCTGCGAAAGGAATAACGCCATGGTCCACGATCTTCTTGGGCAAGCCTGGAGCGCAATGCGCCACAATCGCCGTCGCACCGCACTTACCATGGCGGGCATGGCCTGGGGCATTGCTACAGTGGTTATTTTGCTGGCTTATGGCGCCGGGTTTGGACGCGCGATCCACAATATCTTCTCCAATTTCGGATTGCAGATGATGGGCGTGTTTCCGGGCAGAAGTTCCTTACAGGCTGGCGGAACCAAAGCGGGGACGCAGACACGTTTTACCCTGGATGACTTGCAACATATTGAAGATCAGGTGCCACTGGTGCGGCATATCTCGCCGGAAGCCAATCTTGATACCACTGTGCAATATGACACGCGGTCATACACATTTCCCGTCGGCGGCTTCTACTCGCAGATTCAGTACATTCGAGCCATCGAGGTTGCCGAGGGGAGATTTCTCAGCCCTGAAGATGAATTACAACGCGCCCGGGTAGCGGTGATCGGCTCTGACGCCAAAGACAAACTCTTCTCCGGCAAGCCCGCAGTCGGCGAAAGTATTCGTCTGAAGGGCGTGAGCTTTCAGGTGATCGGCGTGCTCGCGGCCAAGATGCAGGAAGGCGATGATGATATCAACAAGATTGTTTACATCCCCTTCTCCGCGGCGGGCGACCTGAAAGACACCAAGTATCTTGACGGCATATGGGTGGGCTACGAAGGTACCGAGTTCGAAAAAATTGAAGACAACATACGTAGCACGCTGGCTGCGCTTCACGGCTTCAACCCTAAAGATCAGCGCGCGGTCTTCATCTGGAACGCCATGAAGAACGTAAACAACTGGACCATTATCACTGTGGCGCTGCAAATACTTCTGATGTTTATTGGAACACTCACGCTGGGTATTGGCGGCGTAGGCCTGATGAACATCATGCTGGTCTCGGTCACGCAGCGCACACGCGAGATAGGCGTGGAGAAAGCGCTGGGCGCGCGACGTAAAGACATTCTTGTGCAATTCCTGGCTGAAGCCATGGCCATTACGTTTGCAGGTGGCCTCATGGGAATTGTGGTGGCATACATTATTTCTTTTACCGTAGGAAGGATTCCCCTCTACAGCGTGATTGCCAAAAATGCTGAGTCCGCAGACATCCGCTTGATCATTTCGCCTGTTAACCTCCTTGTTTCCACCGGGATCCTGATTCTGGTGGGCATTGTCAGCGGCATGCTTCCCGCGCTGAAAGCATCGCGCCTTGACCCCATTGAGGCCCTGCGCTACGAATAACGCTCCACTGCCCAGGCCTTTACCCATCGACTGCTGATCGCGGCTTCCGGCATTTCTGTTCCTTACGCCCCTTGCTGTCTTATCTGATTAAGTGTGATTTTTAAATTCTGATCACGACAGAAACTACGATAGAATTGATTTTGAAAATGAAATTCAATTTCAATTTCAAAATCGATCTGGGATAGCAGGAAATAACAGGAGCCGGAAGTGAGTAAACGCTGCATCCATCCGCGTGCCATGATTTTTGCATTGGCATGCCTGATGGGATTTCCCGCGCTGATGAAGGCGCAGGAGAACTACTTTGTCACCTATACACACCACATGGAGGAGCCGGGAAGCCTGGAGATCGGCAACAAGTCAGTGATGGGATTTCCAAAAGCGGGCGACAGCTTTCTGGGCACCGCGGTGGAGTTTGAGTATGGAGTAAAGGCCTGGTGGACCAGTGAATTCTACCTGGATGGCCAGACCACGGCCCAGCAAAGCACGGTTTTCACCGGCTTCCGCTTTGAGAACCGCTTCCGTCCGCTGTTAAAAGAACATTGGATCAATCCTGTTCTTTATGTTGAGTTCGAGGACATCAACAGCGCGGACAAAGCTCTTCTGGAAGTTGTGGGTCATGATGGCGTTTCCGATGTTCTGGGACGCAATGATAGCGCGGAAAAGAAGCGCGAAGTTGAGTGGAAGCTCATCCTGTCCAGCAATGTAAAGGGCTGGAACATTGCCGAAAACTTCATTGGCGAGAAAAATCTTGCCGGCGATCCATGGGAGTTTGGTTATGCCCTGGCGGCAAGCCGGCCGCTTTCGCTGGCAGCCAGCGCAAAAAGCTGTACTTTTTGTCGCGAGAACTTTTCCCTGGGAGCAGAACTCTACGGTGGACTCGGTGACCGTTACAGCTTTGGCTTCACGGATACGTCACAGTATCTGGCGCCGACCGTGGCATTCAGGATGCCCAATGGTCCGACGCTCAGTTTTTCCCCCGCTGCGGGCCTGAATCACAACAGCAATGGCGTGCTGCTACGTTTTGGCGCGTCCGTGGAAATTCCACAACTGCTTTCACGGCTGCGGAGAAAATAATGAATTCAGCCAGAATTTCAATTTGCGCGCTTTTATTGGTTGTCTCGGCTACGTTGCTTTCCGCTGCTTCACTCTATGCTGCCTCAGGTGACGGCTTGTGGATGTCCAAAGTGCCGGATAAGGCGCGGACGAAACCGAATCCTTTTGACAGCAAGCCGGAAGCGCAGGCGGCAGGTGGCAAGCTATTCGTCCAGAACTGCTCATCCTGCCACGGCGACGATGGCACGGGGCGCAATCGACATCCCAGCTTGCGCACTGATCGTATCCGTAGCGCGACGCCCGGCGAACTGGAATGGCTGCTTACCAACGGCAGTATGAAGAATGGCATGCCATCCTGGTCGCGACTGCCGGAACAACAGCGGTGGCAAATCGTAAGTTTCCTGAAAAGCCTGAATTAGACGAATTGAGTAAAGTTGGTAATCGGGTAATCGGGTAATCGGGTAATCGGGTAATCGGGTAATCGGGTAATCGGGTAATCGGGTAATCGGGTAATCGGGTAATCGGGTAATCGGGTAATCGGGTAATCGGGTAATCGGGTAATCGGGTAATCGGGTAATCGGGTAATCGGGTAATCGGGTAATCGGGTAATTTGAAAATCATCTCAAAGGTTGCTCAGTAGTTGCTACTTTTGCGCCCACATCTGCCGTGGCACCGCGATCCAAACACCAAAACTACCAAGAACCAAATACCAAGAACCAAGTACCAAATACCGCCTTTCAATTACTCAATTACCCGACTGCTCAATCGTCAATTGTTTCCTGATCGTCAATTCTTCATGCCTGGGGCTGAGCGACGGCCGAAGAGAGAAAGAACGTCCACGGAGACAGGTGGAGGGGGAAGCGGAGCGCGACGACCGCATGGCGAGTTCCGCTCTGATGATTTCGAAGCCTTCCGGGTGGTTTTCAAGCCATATCTGGTGAAGTTGCTGATGTCCATCCTTCATGTTGAAAACCAATTTGGACTCGACCACAGGACTTTTGGCGGTCACCTCACGTGTATAGAATGCGGCAAGAACACGGGTTTGCGGGTCCCGCAGCACGAGCATACCTCTGCCTCTGAATACCAGCTCGTAGCTGCCCGGACTAAACCTTTGTGCGCCAATGGTGAACTCGAAAGGAACGTCAGCGTTGACGCTGTGAAAGGTCTGGGCCTGTGCCGGGGCTGACGGCATGAAGATGACCATCAGGGCTGTAAAGCCGGCTACCTGAAGGGCCTGTTTTGTCTGTTTCCAGGCTGAAAATGCCCATGTTTTCCAGGGACGGCGAATCAGAACGCGATACATGGCTGAAATGGCGGAACTGTTCGAATCCCGGAGGTCTTGGTTGTTTAATACGTTGGTCACGGCTTGATTCTCCTGCTGTTGAGTGAATTTTTTGCCACTACGGCTGAGAACCGACTATCTAAGGAATGGCCGCTGGTGACTTTTCCAGTAGGCCTGAGCGAGATTCGCGGAGTCCTTCCGGTGGGAGTCTTTTTTTGTTACTTTTTAATGAGCAAGTTATGTCGTCAGTCTCAACGCACCAGTTTGGTCCCTTCCGGCTGGATGCCAGGGAACATCGTTTATCCCGCAATGGCGCTGATGTGCCGCTGCAGCTCAAAGCCTTTGAGATCCTGTGCATTCTGGTGGAGCGCTCCCAGCGCCTGCTGACCAAGGAAGAGTTGCTGCGTCTGGTCTGGCCTGACTCCACGGTGGAAGAAAATAATCTAAACAAGAACATTTCTCTGTTGCGGAAAGTGCTGGGCGAGCAGGAGAACGGCCAGTCATACATTGAAACCATTCCACGCGTGGGTTACCGGTTTACCGCAACGGTAGTCGAGTCTGACCCGTCTTTGTCTATGCCGGCGGACAATGCCAAGCCCGTAGCGGCGACTGTGAAAAGCGACGCCAGAAAGACGGTGGCGGTGCTCTACTTTGAGAACCTGAGCGGCGACGCGAATGACGAATACTTCCGCGACGGAATCACCGAGGATGTGATTACAGAGCTGGAAAAAATCAGGGAACTGCGACTGTTTCCGCGCACGTCAGTGCTAGCGTACCGTGACAAGCCGCTGCCATTAACGGAGGTGGGCGACAAGCTTTGTGCCGCTTATGTTCTGGAAGGAAGCATTCGGCGCTCCGGGAATCGACTCCGCATCACGGCCCGCCTGGGGGAAACTGCCAGTGGCCATTCCGTGTGGGCTGAACGCTATGACCGCAGCATGCAGGACGTGTTCTCAATCCAGGATGAGATTGCCAAGAACATTGCTGTAGCGTTGCGGGTAGTGCTCACGGAAACTGAGAAGCAAGAAATTGAGAAGGTCCCGACGAGCAACATTCAGGCGTATGACTACTACTTGAGGGGGCGGCAATTCTTTTATCAGCTGCGGCGGCAAAGTCTGGAATTTGCCCGCCAGATGTTTGCGCGGGCGATCGTGATCGACCCCGGGTATGCGCGCGCTTACGCGGGCGTGGCCGATTGCTCCTCATTCCTTTATATGTGGTTTGAAGCCACCTCAGATAACCTGCTGGAGGCCCTGTGTGCCAGCCGGCGCGCCGTGGACCTTGATCCTGAGTCACCGGTTGCATACGCATCGCTTGGTCTGGCCGAGTTCCTGAGCAAAAACTATGAAAACGCCAACGCTCAGTTTGAAACCGCAATCAGCTTGTGCACCGAACTTTACGAAGCCTACTACTTCTACGGACGGTCCTGTTTCGCGCAGGGACAGTTTGAGAAGGCTGCTGAATTATTCGGTCTGGCAAGTGAGGTAACCCCCACTGACTTTCAGGCAGTGTCACTGGCCGGGCTGTGTTTCCGTGCGTTGGGTCGAGACGCTCAAGCCCGCCAGGCATTCCGGCTGTGCTTACAGAAGGCGGACAACCATCTTCAGCTGAATCCCGATGACGTCCGTGCCGTGTACATGAAATCCGGCGCACTGTGCGGGCTGGGAGAAACTGAGCTGGCTCTGGAATGGTCTGACCGTGCTTTGGCCATGGATCCGGAAGAATCATCAGTTCTCTACAACGTCGCTTGCAACTATGCGTTGCTCAATCAGCCGGAGAAGGCCATTGACTGCCTGGAAAAAGCTTTTCAAAAAGGATTCGGTCACAAGGAATGGATGGAGCATGATCCGGATTTCGTTTCAGTCCGGAAACACCCTCGGTTTAAGGCGATGATGCGCGCCGGCAAGCTCTTGCTCGGCCGTGCTGCAGGCTAGCAAATCGGGTAATTTGTGATTTGTAATTTGTGATTTGGCACGGCGTTAGGTACGGTCGCAAGGTATCAACTGCCCAACGTTTTCGGATTAAATTACAAATTAAAAAATCACAAATAATACCCCGATTACCCAATTCCTTTACATTCCGTTCTGTTTCTTTTCGCGCTGGAACGGCTGTTCAAGATAACGTCGCGCTTCTTCCAGGGCGCCTTGTGTGTTGTCGCCGGTCTGGATGGCCTGGCGATATTCGTTCACTGCTCGCGACCGCTGTCCGGTAACGTCAAAGATCTTCCCCAGCATGATGTGGCTCCAGACCTCCGTCCAGCGCGGGTCCTGGTTGCCATTGAGCGCCTCACGATATTCATTCGCCGCCGACTGGTAATTTCTTTGCAGGTAGAACACCTCAGCAATGCGATAGTGCGCCAATGAGCTGTTGTGGTTGACCTCAAGAGCTTTGTTGAATTCGGTGAGCGCCTCCGCCAGACTGCCTTCCGTGGTCAACTCCTGGCCCCTGCGGATGGCAACGCGGACTTTCAGATCGGGTGAATTTTTCAGCACCCAGTTATTGGGATCCAGTACCAGTCGCCGTGGCTTGCCGAATGTCTCCACCGAAAATGGCGACTCCGTCCCCACCACGTCAATGCGCTTCATCTCTGTCTGGCCGTCGGTGTCAACTTTTAGTTCGACGGGCATGCGGAACAGGTCCAGGTCCTGCGTGACTTCACCCGTCACGCGGAACCCTTTTTTGATGCGATAGACGGTGTACTTCATCTTGAATTCAGGCGCACCGGTGCCGTTGACCCACTGGGTGAAGAAGGATGTAAGTTTGTCGCCGTGGTTTTTCTCGGCGATTGCCTGAAGGTCATCCACGGACGCCGTTTTGTAGGCGTATTTCGCCATGAATTCCTTCATGGTCTGGTCAAATGCCTGGTCGCCAATGACCCAGCGCAGCATATGAAAGATCATGCCGCCTTTGTCTGTTACCAGTGACTGGAATTGCGGAGAGAAGGTATCAAGCTTGTTTACGCTGGCCAGCGGCGTAGTGTCATAGGCCAGGGCGCCTACGGCCATGTCGCGGGTGGCATCTTCGAAGGCTGCGGCGCCGGCAGCGTTCTGTACATAACGCATTTCCGAGGCGCGCGCTCCTCCATCCACCAGCCACCAGTCGTCCTTGCTGGAGGCGCTTACCAAGCTGCCCCACCACTGGTGTGCGACTGAATCAGCCAGAAGGCGATAGTTAGTCTTTTCATTGATATCGCGGCGATGCGATGGCGGAAATCTCCGGCGCCCACGCCGTGGGGACCGTATCGTCCGGCAGTTCAACGATCTTCAACATCGGCGTACCGACTGCGCCGTAGACGCTGGTAAAAAACTCCTGCTCTTTGATGGCGGTATCGCCATAGAACGGAGCAAACTGCTTTTTGGCGTTGGTGAAATAAACGTGCACATTACCGCCACCGTAAACCTGATCCACAAACGGTCCGGCGATGATAGTCCCGGGAAAGCTCGGCCTGGGCCAGCTAAAGGACGCCACGACTTTGCCTGCTGGGGCGGTCTTTTCCGGTTTTATACTGCCGCTGCCTACGATGACCGTGCCGGCCGGAGCAGTGATGGTGATGTTGGCCGTGAAGCGGTCAATGCCGTATCCGGTCACCGGGAACCAGCGTCCGGGATAAAGGAGATAGGTCACGTCTTCGCCGATATAAGCCAGCTTCAGCCCTTCCACCGGGCTGTCTTCGGCGCTGGCCAGCGCGCCTTCATATTCAAAGGTCAACGTGGTGGTGGTGCCTTTGGGAATGGCCGCAGGGAAGGTCACGCGGACAGCATTGTCCTGGCTCACGCGTTCGGCGGTGAGCGGCTTGCCTCTTTCGTCAGTCACGCGGGTGGGGTGCAGCGCGTTGTGGAGCTCAAAGCTGGCAAAGTTCACGTCTTCCAGCGCAGTGAACTTGACCTTGGCCTTGGCCGTCAGATGATGGGTCCTGGGAATGATTTCAGCGTCAATCTGATAGTCATCGGCCTTGATGCGGGCTTTCTGGGCGAGCGCGGGCAAAGCAAATAAAACAAGAAGGGCAGCGCCAATAAAAAGGCGGGCACGGCGCTTGAGCGGTCGTGCTGTGTGCATGAATTTCTCCAGAGCTGCTCGGATATCAGCTTAGATGTCCATTTTTTCAAAAAAGCTGCTTTTATACCACTTTTGAGAACGCGGAGGGACTCAAAGCTTGCGTTCTGCCATGCATTTACGGCATGAATGGTCGATTTTTTACCTGCTCAGTACCAACAACAAACCACCAACCCCCGGCAATGTTTTCCATCTCTTCTGCCTACTCGAAAGCATCCGCAGCCTGGCTCTCATCTGGTTTCCCCGAGCGGTTCATTGTTGTTCTCGTTACGTTCCACGCCGCCAGTTGAATCGTGTACGCCAGTTGTCCCACCTGACGAGGTTCCAGCGTCCCCTCAATAATCGCTCCCTGCAGCTTCTTGATTCCTACCTGTATGCTGTCCGCATCTTCCATCGGACCCAGGTCAAGCTTCACCGTCCTGGCTTCTTCCAGCCGCTCGTGCATGCGGCATAGCTTCCCGCCTTTCAGCCTGGGTGCCTTGCATCGCCTTCCATTCAAATGCTCATGCTCGCACCGGGCTGCTGCCTGCGCCTTTTCCAGGTTCTTGCGCAGCTTTTCTTCACGCTCGTGTCTGTGGTCCTCCACCACGCACAGCCCATGTTCAAAAAGTTTGTGTTCGTCGTACTCAACCTTTGAACCCCATCGCGTCTGTCCCGCATGAGGGTTCTGCTCCAGATACGTCCGGTACGCCTGAAAGGCCTCGTACAACGCCATACATAACTGGCCTTCCGGGGTGGCTTCCCACACCTCCCTCGTCTTTTTCGCGGTCTCCGCTCGCCTGGCGGCATTCTGCCGCTCTACCTGCTCCATTTCCTCCGGGTAATACCATTTGCCTTCAATGTTTGCCGACGCCCTTCTGTCCGTGTGCGGTTTCGGATGTATGAAGCCCTCATCATTTTCGTTCATGGTCACTTCCGTCCTTGATTTTGGTTTTGCTATCCATTTTTGCTTTTTGACTAAGTACCAAGCACCAATTACCACTCTTTCCCGATTACCAGATACCGATCTCCAGATGGAGGGGGCGCCCCTACCCCCCGGTTTCACCCAATTACACCCAAGGTCACCCAATGTCACCCAAGCCCTGGGAACCGACGGTACGCTCGGCCTCTGGGTTGTTGGGAAGGTCAACCAATCTTGGCCTTTTACGTCCCCTCTGCCGATCAGGCTGAGGGACATAGTCCCTAAAAACCAAAACCCGGCTCCAAAGCCGGGTCGATAAATGCATTGGTAGATACACGTGTGGCACAGCCGCCCTCGGCTGTGCTGTCTTATAGCGAATAAAATACGAAAGTATAATAACACGATTTCTGACTGTGACAAGAAAAATTTCGAAGGATGACAGAGATCGCCGCGATACATTCCGTCATTCAGATCAGTGTCCTCAGTGTTGATCAGTGGTAAGACTTGTTTGTGATCCGCGCCCTTCCGCGTTCATCCGCGGTAAGTTCTTCAGATCTCAGCCTTTGCTCATCACCACAATGGTCCTACTTGCTCCTTCCTGTACACTGCCTTGGGGCCCCCTGGATTGGAGAGTCGAATCGCGCCAAGATAGGGAGCGGTTGCGGGATCATAGATCACCGTGACCTGAGCATCTTGGCCGGGGCTGCCATCGGAACCGTTGCGTCCGCTCAATCCGTCTCTTCCATTGAATCCATTCGGAATTCCGATTCCACCCGATCCGCCACGTCCACCGCTGCCGCCTTTTCCGCCTGAACCGCCCGAACCCCCGCTGGAACTTACGGTAAGCGAGCCGCCTCGGGGATCAATCAGGTAAAACCGTTCGCGTCCTTCCGCTGATACGCTGAGTTGAAGAAGCGGTTGGCTCGCTGATCGGAGCGCTACCTTGATGAGTACCTGTGGCGCATCTCCACCCCGGCCGCCATCCTGGCCATCTGATCCGTTGGTCCCATCCGATCCGTTGCCTCCCGCGGATGGATGGTCCGGGTCGGTTGACCCGGGCATACCGCTGCTGCCATCCGTGCCGTCGCTGCCATTCAGGCCGCTTGATCCCGGCGCGCCATTGAAGATGGCCGTGTAGGGGTAGTCGTAGCGCAACGGGATGTCGAGTTCGGCATGCACGTCAGGATGGCTGGGCGCAGTAATGACCACGTGACCGATCTTTCCTTCCGTCACGCGGGGATCTTTGTCCAATGAAAGAACGCCCTTGTTGTTGATCGCGACAACATCGGCCTTGACCTGAAGGTCTTTCCATAGAACTTTGCCGCCGCCTTTGCCTTCGGTCTGAAGGATTGTGCCATCAGGCTGAGTCACCACAACCACCAAAGGCGACTTTTCGCCGGGGGCAATGGTCGGGCCCTTCGGCAGGGTGGCGGCAATAGACGCAACTGGCGTATTGGCAAGATAAACTCTTGACCCAAGCTTGACCTGGATGGCGGCGCATCCGGTGAGCACAACGAGGCAGATCAACCCCACGCCGGCCCACGCGATTGTGCCTGGGTCAATAGTTATAGAACGCAAGAATTTCAGACGGGGAAAAGCTGTAGACGAAAGCGTGCTCATGATCCAGCTCCTGATGCAGTTACAAATCTGAGTTCAGTTTTGTTGTGGCAAACTGCGAAGCGCTTCGGATGGTTTGAACCCGGAACTTACGTTGGCGTTCCTTCCAGGTTCAACTAGATAGGTCAATCTTTGTGAAGATAGTTTGGGAAGATCAGAAAATAGGGAGAAATTATATTCCTCATCTTTGGCGATTCTAAATTGCGCTCGCCGGAGAGCGAGAGGTGTTTCTAAAAGTAAATGCCCTCAAACCCTGTCATGTTGAGCGAAGAGACGCGTGAAACATCGCCTCTCGAAGCCGAAACATCCCGAGAACACTAACGCCGCCCAGACAGCCTCAAGGAGTTCTCCCCAAACTCTCTTGTCACTATCGGCGTTCTCGGTAGAATTCCCTGTATCGCATTGTTACAACCGGCTGCACACAACATGACAATGACGGTGGGTCACCCTGATTCGTTTTCACTTTCCCAATATCTCTCTCGCCGCCCGCATCGCCGGAGATTCACCGCCCTCGTTATCACGCAGACGTTGCTGCACTTCCTGAAGGCCTTCCTGCATCTGGCGACGCACGGGGCCATCGGCGATGATCGCCGTTAGCTCGCGCACCACGTTTTCAGCGGTGAAGCCGCCCTGGATCAATTCCGGAACCACGCGACGTCCCGCAATCAGGTTGGGCATGGCGAAGGTGTCCAGGCTGACTAGCCTGCGCCCCAGCAGCCAGGTTAACGGGGACAGACGATATACGACGACAAACGGCGTACCGGTAAGCGCGGCTTCTACAGTTGCCGTGCCGCTGGCGACGACGGCTGCCCGAGAGAGCATGACGGTGGCGCGCGCGTCGGCGGTGAGCTTGATCCAGTCCGTCGCCGGCCCAAGCTGGTAGCGCACCCATTCTGAATCCAGCGTCGATGCCACGGGCAGGAGATATTCATAGTCGTGGCCTTGTTTGCGTAGAAGTTCAACGGCCTCCAGCATCACCGGCAGGTTCAACCTCAGCTCTTTGCGGCGACTGCCCGGCAGCAGTGCTATCCACTGTTTACGTGGAAAAACATGATACTGCTCAGCAAACTCCGGACGATTCACCTCCGGCGCAGGCAGATAGGCCAGCGGATGGCCAACGTAGGAAACGTCCACGCCGTGCCTGCGATAAAACTCCTGCTCGAAAGGGAAGATCACGATCATCTTGCGCACATATTGCTGTATCTGCTTCACACGTCCGGTACGCCAGGCCCATAGCTGCGGGCTGACGAAATAGAAGACAGGAATTCCCAGCCCATGCAGCTCTTTGGCCATGCGCAGGTTGAAATCCGGGAAATCGATGAGGATGGCGGCGTCCGGTTTGCGCAACGCGGCTTCCGCCACCAGATGGCGAAAGCGTTTGTGGATGGCAGGCAGGTGCGTAAGCACCTCAACCAGCCCTACCACCGCGACCTCATGCGCATGGACTTGCAATTCAGCGCCCGCGGCACGCATCTTCTCTCCGCCCATGCCGAAGAATTCCACACCAGGCGAAAGCTGGCGTAGTGCGTCCATCAGCTGCGCGCCGTAGCTGTCCCCGGATGCCTCACCGGCAGAGAGTAGGAATTGCATTCTGGAATGGATATTACATGAGATCGCCGAGATCGCCGTCATCGCGCGACATCGCCGGGATCTGAAGAGGCAAACCATACCGCTGATCACGCGGATAAACGCGGATTAAAAGCTAGGCTTACCACTGATCAACACTGATGACACTGATCGGAACAAAACCTCAACTGCAAAACCGGCCAACCACGAGGGACGCGAAGGAGCACGAAGGTTCGATGACCTGTTTACACGTAGATGAGCGCAGATGAAGTCTTGCCGATCACCAGATCATCCGATCACCAGATCACCCGATTTGCTGCTTTTCTCCGTGCCTCCGTGTCTCCGTGGTGAAGATTTGACTGCCGCGGATGAACGCTGATGGTCGCGGATCAGGGCAAAACAAGCTTTGCCACTGATCAACACAGATGACACGGATGAGCACTGATAAACCGTTCCCGGGGAGCGGCTGCTCTGCGGCAAAAAGCTTTAGCAGTGAAAATCGGTGCCATCTGTGCCATCAGCAGCAAGGCTTTTCTACGAGTGAGACATGTCGAGAGTTGTTAAGCGGCTTTGACGCGTGCGGCCGAAGAATAATTCTTGACTGCTTTTTCGAATCCCGGACCTGCATTCTTCAGGTCCTCCAGGTTCATGGCCGGATGGAATTCAACCTGCGCATTGAAGGCGAGAAACCATGGCTCCGCCACGGCCGGGATTTGTGATGCGTCCTTAAGGTCGATAAAAATGAAACCTGTTCTCTTACCATTCTCCGTAGCGAAATAAGCCGCTTCGGGCCGGGATTCATTGAGAATCGATTCGATGGTTTTGGGCAGGGTGCCGTTACTGATGGCGGCATTGCCGGCTTCAACGGGAATCGTGACCTTCAGCAAACAACGCATAAAACATTTCCTTTCAGGTGGGTTGGCTGGTAACACAGGACGGTTTACGGGGCGAAGAGAGCCCCATTTTAGCGCAGATCGTGAACTCGGGTTTGATTGCGAGAGTCTCCCGTTTATTTACCACAGAGGCCAGAGAAGAACGTTGATCGCCGAGATCGCGCGACATCGCCGGGATCGGAAGAACTACCGCGGATGAACGCGGATAGTCGCGGATCAGAAAACCAGGTTTACCACTGATCAACACGGATGACACTGATCCGAATAGGATCTCTCAGTAGAAGGCTCATCCAGCGTCATGTAGTATTGGCGTGCGTTTTTGCAGACGCGAAACGGGGATGCGCCGATTCGAGGGACAGCTTGGATTGATGTAGCTTCGGCTACGCCGGGAGGCAGATGTGGCAAAACCTAAAAAAGCTAAGGGTCATCAGGAAGATAAACCGCAGGAAGATAGACAGCAGGAAGATCGAATCGAAGACCTGAAACGCCGCGCAAAAGAACTTTCCGGCAGCGCGATGATAGAGTCCAATTCCGACGACACCCCGGCCGAAGTGGAAGAGGCTTTCTGGAAACACGTTGTGGATTACGAGGAAGCTCCGTGGACCACCAACTTCCAACAACTGGAGACCGCGGGCGTCTCACTTCCTTCGCCAGATTCC
Organism: Terriglobia bacterium; assembly: GCA_963755365.1. Classification (GTDB taxonomy): domain Bacteria; phylum Acidobacteriota; class Terriglobia; order Terriglobales; family Acidobacteriaceae; genus Angelobacter. The sequence continues at coordinate 114,590 of CAVWJV010000008.1, forward strand.
CTCAACGATGAGCAAGTCAATGCAAAGCTCTGGGAGGTGATCCAAAAGCTCGCCCTGCTTCAGGTGTTTATCGAACAGACAGATCATCTCAGCGACCGCGAACTCTATAACCATCTCTGGACCGATTCTCTGCGGGAAGAAACTAAGTCACTGCTGATGGCCCCCAATGCGGCGTGCCACATTCAGTTGCTCAGCGGCGGCAGCGATGAAGACAACCTGCTCTACCTGAAGTTCTACGCGGACGAGGATTTTCGCCGGCACTGGCACAAGGATTTTCCCAAAGATCCCATGCCTGAGCATGTAGACCCACCCTATGACCGCGACCGTCTGCTGCCCAAACCGGACTATAGTGCGATGGGTGACGGAGAGCCGAACTGAGAGGATCGCCGCGAACGCCGTCATTGCGCGACATCGCCGGGATCGGAAGAACTACCACAGATCCACGCGGATGAGCGCAGATTGAGTCTTGCCGATCACGGGATCATCCGATTCGCCGATCACCGGATTACCACACCCCCTGATTAGGTTTTCTCCGTGCCTCCGTGCCTCCGTGGTGAAGATTTGGCTCGGGGTCCAAAGAATTTAACGCAGATACAAGCGGACGAGCGCAAATTGAGTCTTGCCGATCACCAGATCATCCGATCACCAGATCACCAGATTTCCTGCTTTTCTCCGTGCCTCCGTGTCTCCGTGGTGAAGATTCTCGCATCCAAATGAGGAACATGGCTTGCTACCCCATAGTCCTGAAGTACTACGCATTTACGGCCAACTTTCCACGCCTTTTTCGATATAATGATCTGGCTCTGGTGTACTCTGGACTTTTGGCCGGGACGAGGTGTCTCTGACCGAAAGACAGGCCCAAATGAAGTTTTTCTCGCGCGTCTTTACGCCCACAAAGAACCGTCGACTCAATGAGTTGGCCGGGTTTCTTCTGTTTGTCTCCGCGGTCCTCCTTTTCCTTGCTTTGGTGAGTTATTCGCCCACAGACCCGTCTTTGAATACGGCTGCGTCCCTTGGGGTTCAATCCGCCAATAACTGGATTGGCCTGTTCGGCGCCATGCTGAGCGATCTTCTCCTGCAAAGCATTGGGATATGCGTTTTCCTGTTGCCGGTGGCGATCACCCTGCTGGGCATTCGCTGGTTTAAGTCGCGCGACGTCTCATCTCCCGGCGCCAAGGCCCTGGGTGCGTCCATCTTATTGATCTTCTCGCCCGCCTTGCTGGCGCTGTTGCCCGGACATCTGCGCTGGAGACATGCTGTGCCCATTGAAGGACTGATGGGCCGGATCCTGGGCGACGTACTGCTGCACTACTTCAATCTGATTGGCGCTTATATTGTCGCCGCGACGGTAGTAGCCGTTGCGCTGTATCTTTCCACGGCATTCTCGTTTAGCTCTGCCCGCATATGGATGGAGACACGCTTTGCCTTCACCTTTGCTCTGTGGCAGCGTTTTCAGGACTGGCGTGCCGATCGTGCGAAGAAAAAAGCCCTGCAGAAGCAGGCACAGGACAAAGAGAAAGTTCGTGCCGCAGGACCTGCTATTCCGCCTCGGCGCATGCAGCCTGAGCCGGTCCAGTCTGCACCGCAGACTGTGGCAACGAAGAGTGGGATCGACGCGTGAATTTCGAAGCGCGTTCTTTCGAAGAAAAGCCTGCAGCGGCCATGGCTCAGCGTCCTACGGTGCCCGTACCCGCACAACCTGCGCCGGTCCCTCTGGCCGCTCAGAATGTTGCAAGCACGTATGAACCCGAGCCGCCTATCGCCGCGCGTGCTGACCTTGAAGGTAAAGCCAGGACTGTGTTGCCCAAGATTGCCGCGGGAGGTTACAAGCTGCCTCCCAGCTCATTGCTGCAGCGGTCAGATGATCGCCACACCATCAATGAACAGGAATTAAAAGAGCTCGCGCTGGTCTTGACGGAAAAGTGCGCTGAGTTTGACGTTCTGGGAACCGTCACGCAGATCAATCCCGGTCCGGTGGTTACCACTTACGAATTCAAGCCCGAAGCCGGCGTGAAATACAGCCGCGTGACCAGCCTGTGTGACGATCTTTGTTTAGCGATGCGCGCGGAAAGTATTCTGATCGAGCGAATGGCGGGCAAGTCAACGGTGGGAATTCAGGTGCCGAACCATGAACGCGAAACCATCTGGCTGCGCGAAATGGTGGAGTCGCAGGAATTTCTCAGCACCAAGAGCAAGCTCACGCTGGCCATGGGCAAGGACATCAACGGCCGCATCATCACCGCTGACCTGGCGGCGATGCCACACTTGCTGATCGCCGGTTCCACTGGCTCAGGCAAGAGCGTGGCCATCAATGCCATGATCATGTCCATCCTGTACAAAGCCACGCCGGACCAGGTGAGGCTGATCCTGGTTGATCCCAAGCGGCTGGAGCTTGGCGTGTATGAAGGTGTGCCGCACCTTTATGTGCCGATCATTACCGAGCCCAAGCTGGCGGCCAATGCGCTGCGCAACGCGGTACGCGAGATGGAGCGGCGGCTGAAAGTGCTGGCGGCCAAAGGTGTCCGCAACATTGAGCAGTACAACAAGCTTTTCGAAAAAGATACGCCGAGCCTGTTTGAGGAAGAAGGCAACGAAGAGAAGCCGCTGCCGTACATCGTCATCATCATTGATGAGCTGGCCGACCTGATGATGCTCGACCAGTCGAACGTGGAAGAGTCCATTACGCGGCTGGCGCAGATGGCGCGCGCCGTCGGCATACATCTGGTGCTGGCAACGCAGCGTCCGTCGGTTGACGTGATCACTGGCCTGATCAAAGCCAACTTCCCGTCGCGCATTTCGTTCCGCGTGGCCACCAAGATTGATTCGCGCACGATTCTTGACGCCAACGGCGCCGAATCATTGTTAGGCAAAGGCGACATGCTGTATCTGCCGTCGGGCTCAGCGCGCGTCAATCGCGTGCATGCGCCTTACACCACGGAAAAAGAAACGCACGCTGTGGTTGAATTCTGGCGTTCACAGGCCCAGGCGCAATACGAACAGAAATTCCTGGAAGCACCAAAAGACGAAAAGCAGGTCATGGCCGGAGGCTCTGATAGTGACGACGACGGCGAGGAGCACGACGAGCTCTATCATGACGCGGTGAAGCTGGTGCTTGAATTCGGCAAGGCGTCCACTTCGCTTCTGCAACGCCGGTTACGCATCGGTTACGGGCGCGCGGCGCACCTGATCGACCTCATGGAAAAAGATGGAATCGTGGGAGCAGCGGATGGTCCGAAACCGCGTGAAGTGCTGAAGCGTCCGGATTGGTTGAACGAGGTGGAAGAGGCGCTGCGGTTAGCCGTTTATCTTTTCTTTCAAATCCCGAAGCTTTAGTCTGAAACGTCGCGTGAGCCAATAAGCGAGGGATCCCTACAGTCTTTGAAGAACCTACGGTGATCGACTCCCGGTCGCCGAAAGCCTGCGTTGGCTCACGCTCAGCGATTTTTGAGTCCGTAGGGAATCCCTCGTTTCACTCGGGAGTAAAAACCCAAGAACCAAAAACCAAGAACCAAGTACCAAGATACCAAGAACCCAGCTATCTACTGACTAGTAACGATCTTGCTTTTTCATTCCACGAAGAGCAACATACCTTGGCTCGTTACTTCCCCCAAATGCCCATAGCGGAAAGACGTCGACATCCTCGTTATCCCTGTGACTTAACTGTGGACGTGCAGGCGTCAGGCGAAGCGGATGTTTATCGCGGCCAGCTAGCCGATATCTGCCTGGGTGGCTGCTACGTCACCATGATTACTCCACTGCCGGCAGGTGTAACCGTTCTGGTCCACTTCAAAGCCGGTGAACAAGAGGCAGCGTTGGTTGGGAGGACAATAACCAGTCTGCCCGGAAGCGGCATGGGCATTGAGTTCATAGCGCCCACCGATAGTGAAGGGTTTCATAATGAACGGTCTGATAGTGAACGGTCTGAGCTCTTGCGCGCCCTGATTGAATTCCTCGATGAAGCCGTGGCAAAAGACGACGCTGTAGCAAAAGAAGCGTTGCGCTGAACCGTTTTCGCCGGCAATAAACCAAAGGCCACCAACTTCCATATGCGAAAAAAGATGCACAACGGCTGATCTCCGCCGTACATAGCCCATTTGTACGCTTCGCCGCGTGTTCCTCCGTAACAACGGATGCACCACTAATGGTGGAACAATAGAGGACAAGGAGTACCGCAATGGCCGAGTACAAAATGAAGCGCAGGTATCCGCGATATGCTTGTGACACCGGAGTAAAAATCCTTCCGGATTTCAGCAGCAAGAGTTATTGGGGAACGGTTTCAGATATTTCGCTCGGAGGCTGTTATGTCTGCATCCCTTCGCCGCTGCCGGTCGGACAAACTATCACGCTATCCATCAAGACGGCCAATCTTGATTTGAACGTAGCCGGCCGCGCCGTGAGTTCGCATCCGGGATTTGGGATGGGCGTTGCCTTTTCAGGGATTTCCCCGCGAGAGTGAAAAGAAGCTTAAGACCTTGCTGGAGCATCTGGCGAGTCAACCCAAACCTACGCATTCATCGGGTGTTTTTCACTAGAGCTATCATTACACTTTCCTAAGCGGCTTGCCTAAGCAGTAACGGCGCGCATGGATCTCAGTGCCAATGCGCCTAACAGCAGCACAGCAGCGACAATGGCAGTCCACAGAACGGCTGGATGGCGCTCCGACCACGGGCGATCATCCGGCCTTCCTGTATATGCGGCGTTACTCACCTCAATGCCTAACTGTGCCGCGCTTGCATCTTTAGAGTTCAGGAAAAGTTTGGCATAGTCATATTCAGGGCGTTCCAGTTTTTCATCGCCGTAATAGAGCGTGATCTGCCCTTGCTCCGGCGAATCAAAATAAAGTCGTCTTTCAATTTGCTGCAGGCTGGCGGACGTCAGCTTCAGTGGCGGATCATCGCCATTGTGGATTACGATTTTCAGCAATTTCTGGCCGATCTCTGAGAAATCCACTTCGTCATCTTGCGAATCGATTCTTTGTCCGGCACGCACCATGTGTACGCGATTGATTTCGCCAGTGCTCAGGACCAGATCTTTGTCATCGCGAATTTCAACCGAGCGGCGGAAGTTGGGCTGGGATGGATCGATTGTGAAGACAACTTTCTCAACCGGGACGTTGCCTGGAACGTTGAATGTCAGAACGGTGTCTTTATTTTGTTGCTGGATGGCAGGAGCAGTGCTCACGTTGTGCCAGACAGGTTTACGGTCTTCATGCAGCTCTGAGATGGCGCCCAGAATGTCCGCGGGTTTCACTGGCCCATCTACGGTTACGCGCAGATATTTGTACGTGGAGCGAGGCAGGCGAAGCATGAAATTGTTGCCCAGATTTTCGCGCGAGAGATCATAAAGAATGCTGTCACCCAGTTCGGCCCATTGCGGACCGTGAAGATCGTCCTGTCCTTCCACGTGAAAGTGTGCGACAAAATCTTTTGCGCCCAATCTCAGGTCCACATGGTCATACTCTGCCACCGCTGACATATCGATCAGAAACTGCGTCTTGCCACCAACCACTGACTGCTGAAGAACCGATACTTCTTCGTGTTCATGCTGCTGGCTGCCATGCTCGGTTAGAAGCGCGTAGGGAACTTCCGTCTGGCCGGTGTAGAGCCGAAGATCGCCCAGGTCAGGCCGCGCATGGCTCCAGACGGCATCGTCGACAACTACATAATGCTGGCCAGAGCCGGAAACCTGCACGGGCCTCTGGTACTTGAAATACGCAATGGACGAAGTTACACCCAGCAGCACCAGGGCAAAAAGTTTCGTGGTCGGCGTGATCATCAATCGGTTCCCTCATTTGCCGGACTTGGTGAATGGTCGGCCAGTTTGAGCCAGCCGCGATGATAGACGTAGGACATTCCCATCAGCACCACGCCCAGGGCAATAAAGCTCAGGATGCGGTATCCCTCCTGCAGATTGGAGGTGTCAAACACGAAGACCTTGCCTACGGTTACGGCCAGAAGGACAATCGCCTGCCAGCGCACGAAGGCTGAGCGTTGCCTGAAACCGAACAGCATCAATCCGGCGCCGTATAACAACCAGATCACGGAATAGCTCAGGTTCTCAGCAAACGCCATCTGCCGGTAAGCCTCATAGTTCGTGGCGTAATGATGGCTGGCATTCCACGCGGATAGCTCCCGGCCGAAGTAGCTGGATGATTCCAGCGAAAGCGCCCTCAGCGCCAGAAAGTTCAGGATGATTCCCGAGACACGCACTATGGGAAGCTCTCTGGCTGAAGCGGACTGCGATGCAGCCCACACGATGCCGCCAAGAATCGCCACGGCTACAACATATGTAGCAAAGCGAGCATTGAAGACCAGGGTGTCCACATGGAAGTTGTCAAAGGAGAGCAGTCGGACGATGCCGAGTGTGAGCGCGGCCCCGGCAAACCAGCGCAGAAAATCCGTGTTGGTGCGAACGGCAATGCCCAGCAGTACGGCGGATTCAATCAGCCAGCCCAGGGTAATCCAGTGCGAGTCGAGCTTGAGCGGAATCGCGATGGTGATGAAAGCCACGGCAATGGCGATGTGTAAGAGGTTAACGAGCTTGACTACATCCGGATCGCTTTTCACGCGGCGCTTGAACTGGCTGCTGATGGCTAGATAGGCAGCGGCGAAACCTAGCGCCCACCAGGTGAGCGTCGTAAATTCCTTGTCATAGATTTCAAAAAGTGCCAGAAAGCCGAGCGCCGCGTTGAGTAACGGCAGGACCGTGAGCGTGATTGAGAATCCCGAATGCCAGCGCGAACGCGTGAGCGGTGTGACCAATGGGACCGTGGCAAAGATGGCAACAAAGAACAGAAGAAAACCCACCGTTACGCTTTGTGCCGCGTGTTGGTAATATCTGCCATACCAGCCAACATAAAGAATCAATGTGCCGACAAAGCTGCCCCACAGCAGCCTTCGCCAGGGCTTCAGGAAGACCAGGGCGAGCATGCCCAGATCGAGCAGCCCTACATAGGAGAATAGAAAAACTTCCGCGTTTGTTCCCGTGGAAAGCAGCACGGGCGTACTGAAGCCGCCGATGATGGCAAAGGCAGCCAGAATCTCCGCATCCTGCGTAAGCGCCAGAATCACAGTGAAAACCGTGACCAGAAGCATGGCGCCGAAAGCCACTTCCGCGGGTATGAGATGGTAGACCTGAAACGCTCCCCATAATGAAAGGTAGAGAACGCCAATGCCCACGGCCTTCAGCGAATAGGAAAACGCGACCTGCCCCTGGCGGCGGACAATCTCGCTCAGCACGATCACGGCAATTCCGCTGAGCAATCCGAGGGCGATGCGCCCGGCCGCTCCGATCAACTGACTGTCGAACGCATATTTGATGAAATACGCCACGCCGATCAGGATTGCCGCGACGCCAATTCGGTTCAGCCATAGCTTGCCAATCTTTCCTTCTAGATCGTCGCTCGACCTGCTGGTGTCTTTCACACGTGTTGTGTATGCGAATGCAGAGGTTCGTGGCGGCGGAGGCGGCGGAGGTGTGAAGAAGGAAGCGACGGCCGTGATGGTGTTTCTGCGCTCGCAACCGGGGATTGCGGTAATGGCGTCGCCGCTGGACGCACCGGCGTGCCCGGAACTGTAAGAGGTTCGACCCCTGCCTGCTGTTCCAGCTTGTGCACACGGACAGTGAGCGCCGCGACCTGTGCTCGTAGCGCTGCTAAATCATCTTGTTCGGAGGCCATGCGGGTAAGCTAACGCATTTGTCAGCAGTGAGCAAAGCATTTATCGCCAGCCAACTGTCGAATGGATATGGACTTCAGGTACGATGTGCCCCGGGGCTATCTCTTGCCTTTGCTAATCTCCGTCACTGCCTCCAGCGCGGCTTCGCAATCTGCGCGGCTTACGTCCATGTGAGTGACAAAGCGCATCTGCTCAGCATTGATGCCTGCGGCAAGAACGTTCTTCACCGCCAGCTTCTGGCTGAAATCAGCGGTGTTCATTCCCGTGCCGGTAATATCAAAGACAAGAATGTTGGTGACCGCCTTCTTCGGGTCAATCTTGATGCCCGCGATGCGTGACAGACCTTCGGCAAGAAAGCGTGCGTTCTCGTGGTCGTCTTTCAGACGCAGCGGCATTTTTTCCAGGGCAATCAGTCCGGCTGCAGCCAGAATGCCGGCTTGTCGCATTCCGCCGCCCAGAGCTTTGCGCACCGAGCGCGCCTTTACGATGAACGCCTTGCTGCCCACAAGCATCGAGCCGACGGGAGCCCCAAGTCCCTTGGACAGGCAGAACATCACCGAATCAGCTTTGCGCGTGACTTCCGCAACAGGTTTGCCAAGCGCAGTAGCGGCGTTGAAGACGCGAGCACCGTCCAGATGGACAGGCAATCCCGCTTCATGGGTGCGATCGCAAATGTCGTCAAACTGCGCCTGCGGGTAAACCGTGCCGCCGGCCATGTTGTGCGTGTTCTCCAAGGAGACCAGTCCAGTCTGGGCTTTGTAATAGATTCCCGGCGCAATGCGTTTCTTGATCTCTGACCAAGTCAGCATTCCGTCTTCGCCATAGATGGGCCGCACCACGCATCCGGAAAACCAGGCCAGCATCGCCATCTCATAATTAAAGATGTGGCCACGCTCTTCGCAGATGATCTCCTGCCCGTGATGCGTGTGTATCTTGATGGCAATGGCGTTGCCCATGGTTCCGGTCGGAACAAAGATGGCCGCCTCACGGCCAAAAATCTCCGCCGCGCGTTCTTCCAGTCGATTGACGGTTGGATCTTCGCCATAAACGTCGTCGCCCACTTCGGCTTCGGCCATGGCACGGCGCATCTCCGGCGTGGGTTTGGTAACCGTGTCACTACGGAAGTCGAGCGTGGGTTTGGTTTTCTTGTCTGACGTTTTTTTATCTAACGTCGGCGAAGTTTCGGGCTGGGCGACTCTGGATTCCATGATTGTCCTGTCGTCATACAGGATACCGATAGTTCATCAGATTCGTCATCTCCGGCCGCGCAGCACCGATCATCCACGATCATCAGGTTGACCACGCGCCAGCGCCGAAGGCGCGAAATATGTAGCCCAGGCCGTGAGGCCTGGGTGAGCATCAAAATAAAACCGAGCCCCGTAGGGGGCGACACACTGCGCCGACCTCTGTCATCCTGAGCGGACCGCATGTAACTCATTCAACGTGCCAGGTTGATAGGCGCGTAGCCGAAGGATCCCGGTGCAGCTAGTGCCGATACAATCACGTCGAAACCCGTTCCCCAACAAACTTCTCAAACACTTCATTCGATAGCAATCGTCCGCCCGGCGTCAACCGAAGATTATCGCCGCTACGGGCGAGCAATCCTTCGGAAACCAGTTCATTTACCGCCGGCATGTAGGCGTCTAATGGTTCACCGTACTGCAAGCGTAGCGAATTGAGATCAACGCCCCGATTCAATCTCAGCCCCAGAAAAAAACTCTCTTCCAACGCCTGCGCCCGCGAAACCAGTGTCGCCGAAATCTCCGGCGCGGCGAGAAAGCGATCGTACACATCGACGGATGAAAACCGCAGACAATCGGTGTCATGGTCGCCCGACGTGGAGGGCAGCATGGAGTGTGCGTCCACGCCGAAGCCAAGATATGGCTGGCGGGTCCAATACTTGTTGTTATGCTTCGACTCAAATCCCGCTCGCGCGAAGTTGGAGATCTCGTATTGCTCAATTCCTGCCGCGTTGAGCCTGGCGCATGCGGTTTCATAAAACTCGGCGGTCAAATCATCGTCAGGGACGTGATGCGCATGATACTTTGTCCCTCCCGCAATCAGCTCTCGGCCCAGGCGAGAATCTTCATCCACTTCCAGCATGTAAACGCTGACGTGGGGAACGCCGCTGGCAATGGCCTGATGCAGGGAATAGTCCCAGCTTTCGCGCGTCTGGTGAGGAAGACCGGCAATCAGGTCCACGTTGATATTGCCGATCCCGGCTTTGCGCAGCCTTGCTATGTCACTCAGGATTTTTTCGCCGGTGTGCAGCCGGCCGACTGACGCCGCTTCTTTATCCACAAACGACTGCACGCCCAGGCTCACGCGATTCACGCCGCGCGTGACCATGGCCTGAATCATCTCGTCAGCCATCGTGCCAGGGGCACATTCCACCGTGATCTCCGCTTTGGGGAGAATCTTGAACTCCTGCTTCAGGGCAAAGAACAGCTTTTTCAACTCGTCCTGAGGGAGCAGGCTGGGCGTGCCGCCCCCAAGATAAATGGTGTCCACCGGTTCGGGGATTTCCGCGCGATGGTCTTGGCAAACCCGCGAATTGCGCGCACATCGGCCGACAGCCGTTCCACGTAATGCGCCATCTGGGAAGCAGAAAATACGCCCGACGCAAAATTGCAGTAGGAGCATTTTGTGCGGCAGAAGGGAACCGAGATGTAGAGACCGAGAGGCATTTTAAGTAGTTGGTCAAAATAACGATGGTCAAAACAATCAGCCGAAATGTTAAGAACAGCTTTACATTCCCAAATCGGCTTCATGCACGGCAGTCCTTGAAAATTGATTGAAAGCTGCTGTCGTTCAGCAGGAATCCTGCATCAATTATAGAATCACATCTATGCTAAAACGGGCTGTTATCACAGGAATGGGCGTGGTCAGCCCGAACGGAATCGGCAAAACGGCCTTCTGCCGCGCAATTCTCGATGGCAAAAGCGGCGTGAAACAAATCACCCGTTTTGATGCCAGCGACCTCCCAGTGCAAATTGCCGGCGAGATCTCTGCCGAAGACTTCAATGAACTGGATTGGATTGAAGCCAGGGAGCGTAAGCACGTATCTCGCTCGGTGCCGTTGGCCATTGCCGCGGCCAGTGAGGCCCTCCAGGATGCGGGCGTTGACCACACCAAACTCTCGCTTGATGAGCAACGAGAAATCGGCGTGGTTCTCGGCACGGGCGGCGGCGCCAATGATTTCACTGACCAGCAATATCAGCTCTATTTCAGCGGCAAGATCAAGCAAGTAAGCATTTTCACCATTCCCAGTGGCACCATGGGTACCATGGCCAGTGAAGTGAGTATGCGTTACGGCTTCCGCGGCCTCAGCCACGTGATCACCACCGGCTGCACATCATCCACAGATGCCATTGCTTACGCACGACGCCAGATACAGCTTGGCGTTCAACCCATGATGATGGTGGGCGGCGTGGATACGCCACTTTCGTGGGGCGTTATCAAAGCTTTCACGCTGATGAAGATCATGACAGAGAAGTGGAATGCGGAGCCGCAGCGCGCATCGCGTCCATTCAATGCCGACCGTTCGGGTTTTGTGGTGGCCGAAGGCGCATGGATTTTCATGCTGGAAGATTATGATCACGCTGTCGCCCGCGGCGCCCGGATTTATGCCGAAGTGGCCGGCTATGGTTCCACGTGTGAAGCTTTTCATCGCGTGCGATTGCAGGAGTGCGGTGAGGAGCCTGCACGCGCCATTGGCCTGGCCATGAAGGAAGCCGGCATCAATCCGCAGAATGTCCAATATGTAAACCTGCACGGCACGTCCACTGACTTGAATGACCGCATTGAAACCCGCGCACTTAAATTGGCCCTGGGTGATCATGCTTACAAGGTGCCGATGTCGGCCTTGAAGTCGCAGATTGGCCATCCCCAGGGAGCCTGCGGAGCGGCGGGAGTAGCGGCGACACTGATTGCCATGCAGCACAAGCAGATTCCGCCCACCATCAACCTGGAAAAGCCCGACCCCGATTGCGACCTGGACTATGTGCCTGAAATCGGCCGCCAGATTGAGATCGAACATGCGATTTGCAACTGCATTGCTTTTGGGTCGAAGAACTCGGCACTGGTGCTGCGGAAGGTCTAACGTTATTATCGCTTCGCTCCAACCCGCTTTAAGACCATTTCTCCTGGTTGTTTTTCGAAGTGCCCTGTCGGTTAGACTTGTTCAGGCTTCGTTTGACGGCGAATCTATTATTCTGCGCGCTAAACGCGGGCTCCCTAATCTTTCCCTTTTCGATTCGGTGTGAAGAGTCTCCGGTTTCCCGACAGGTTCGAACTTATTGCCCTCCGTGATAACGCTTCGAAGCGCCCGACAGCGGGCTCGGGCAGCGCGGCAGGCCTCGCGCCGCTGATTTCATTGGAAAATAGATCTTTTTCACAGTCTCCCCATGCTCTGCAGCGCATAAACAAGCTCCATGGCCGCCCGATGCACAAAGCGCCGAAGGTCACGATCGATGTTTGCGCCGAGTCGACATCGGATATGACATCTCAAGGTAATAGCTCGCGAGAATCGCTTTCGCGCGCACATTCAGAATGCGCTGGGGGCGAAATTATGTTGCCCAGCGGCGTAAGCGCTGGGAATGGCTAGCTATGAACTGTGAGCCCCGCCAGGGGCGGCACAATGGCCTGAAAGGTTCTCTGCGGGGCGTTGTAGCCGCTCGAGATGAAGGCTTGCCATAAAAATCTATCAAGGGTAGCGATCCCTCGCTCCGCTCGAGCCTACTTCACCAGCGCTTCCACCGCCGCGTAAGCCTCATTCAACGCGGCATCAAGCTGACCCGGATCTTTGCCGCCGGCTTCGGCCATATCAGGGCGTCCACCACCTGATCCGCCCACCTTTTCTGCGACTGGCTTGATCACTTTTCCGGCCGGAACTTTACTCGTAAGATCGGCTGTCACGCCCACGATCAGCGCGACCTTTCCATCTCCGCTCTGTGCAGATCCCAGCACGACCACACCCGAACCCAGCTTATTGCGCATGTTGTCCACCAGGGTGCGCATCTGTCCGCGATCAAGATTGTCCACACGATGCGTCAGTACTTTCACTCCGTGGATATCTTTCACCTTGTCATCCACTGACGCCACGCTCGACGCTGCTGACTTCATTCGCAGCTGTTCCAGTTCTTTCTGCAGCTTTTTGATCTCGCTGTCTTTCTTTTCCAGCTCTGAGCGTAATGCTTGCGCCGATGAACCACCTTGTTGCCCGCGCGGAACCAGGGTAGAGACAATACTTTCCAAAGCGTGATCATTGCGGAAGTGGAGCAATGATCCTTCTCCGGTTACAGCCTCAACGCGACGAACGCCCGAAGATACCGACCCTTCGCTCATGATCTTGATCAGGCCAATTTCGCCGGTAGCACTGGTGTGTGTGCCGCCGCACAGCTCTGTCGAGAAGTCGCCGATCTTGATCACCCGCACCTTCTCACCGTATTTCTCGCCGAACAGCGCCATGGCTTTGTATTCGTTGATGGCCACATCTATCGGCACATCTTCAATCGTCTCAACCTTAATATTGCCCAGCACTTCCTTGTTGACCAGGTCTTCAATGTCCTGCAGTTCTTCATCGGCCACGCCCGTGAAGTGTGAGAAGTCAAAGCGCAGGTGTCCGGGATCAACCAGTGATCCTGCCTGTTTCACGTGTTTCCCCAGAACTTCGCGGAGCCCGGCATGCAGCAGATGTGTTGCTGTGTGATTGCGTCGCGTGGCATCGCGGACTTCCGCGTGCACCACTGCATCAACCTTCATGCCCACATGCATCGGTTGCCGGACTTTCAACTTATGCGCGCGAACGCCCTGCACCGGCATGTAGCATCCGTTCACGTCGGCAAGAACCAGATTGTGTTCCGCGTTATAGAAGACACCTATGTCACCCACCTGGCCGCCGGAGTCAGCGTAGAACGGCGTGTGATCAAGTACCGCCTCGCCTTCGTCGCCGGGATTGAGTGACTTCACGCCAACCCCGTCTTTCACCAGCGCGAGGACTTCACAGCCTTTGGATTCCGTCTGGCGATAGCCTTCAAACGTGGTCTTGCTCAGGTCGCGATAGATGGGCGAAGCACTCGCCTTGGCGCCGCCTTTCCATGACGCACGCGCGCGTTCGCGCTGCGATTCCATGGCGCGCTCAAAACCTTCAACATCGAGCGCGATACCCGCGTCACGGCATGCATCCATAATGAAGTCAAAGGGCAGGCCAAACGTGTCATAAAGCTTGAAAGCGTGGTCGCCGCGATAACGCATGCCTCGCTCCGCCTGGAAACGATACTGCGCCATGGTCGCGCGGCCAACGCCGGAGTCAGTATGCGGGTCCTGTGCGGCCACCATGCGCTGCGCGTCCGCCATCTCTTTGCGCACAGCTTGCAGATCGGCCTCAAGCCGTGAGAGTCCCGCATCCAGCGTGTGGGCGAAGCGGCGCTCTTCTTCGTGCACCACTTTCGACACACGGTCCGCGTGCTCCTCTAATTCCGGGTACGCGACTTTCATCAGGTCGCGAACCGCATAGACCATCTGATACATGAACGGCTTTTCCGCGCCCAGCAGGCGTCCGTGACGGATGCCGCGACGCAGAATTTTACGCAGCACATAACCGCGGCCTTCATTCGCGGGAACCACGCCATCGGCAATCAGGAAAGTAGTGGCGCGGGCATGATCAGCAATCACACGCAATGACGCCGCTGACTTCGATCCGCGCTCAGCCGCCAGTTCGCGTCCCAGATCAACACCAACCAGCTTGGCCGCCGCCTGGATCAGCGGTGTGAAGAGATCAGTCTCGTAATTTGACAGCTTGCCTTGCAGCACAGCCGCAACGCGTTCCAGCCCCATACCGGTATCGACGGAAGGCTGAGGCAGCGGGTTGAACGTGCCTCCCGCATCGCGATCAAACTGCATGAAGACCAGGTTCCATATCTCCACGTAACGGCCGCATTCGCAGGGAAACTTGCAGTCGGCATGCCCCTCATCTGAGGCCGCGGGTCCCATGTCATAGTGAATTTCGCTGCACGGGCCGCAGGGACCGGTGTCACCCATGGACCAGAAATTATCTTTCATGCCCATTTCAAAAACGCGATCTTTAGCTACGCCTGTTTCCAGCCAGTATTTCTCCGCGTCATCATCGCGTGGGATGCCCTGCTCGCCCTTGAAGATGGTGCAATAAAGCCGCTCTTTCGGCACCCCGTACCACTGCGGCGACGTTACCAGCTCCCACGCGTAGGCAATGGCATCACGTTTGAAGTAATCGCCAAAACTGAAATTGCCCAGCATCTCAAAGAAGGTATGGTGCCGCTTGGTAAATCCCACATTCTCAAGGTCGTTGTGCTTGCCGCCGGCGCGGACCACTTTCTGCGCCGTGGTGGCCCGGACATAGTCTCGCGTTTCATTGCCGAGAAAGACGTCCTTGAACTGGTTCATGCCGGCGTTGATGAACAGAAGAGTCGGGTCGTTCGCCGGGACCAGGGACGATGAGTGGACGCGTTTATGGCCTTTGCTTTCAAAGAAGCGCAGGAAGGTTTCACGGATTTCAGAGCCAGTCGGCATGCACTTACATTTTACTCTGTCGCTTTGCTCAGGGATAAGGCGCGGGACCGGCGGTGACGCCAACGATTCGTGGCTGGCACGCTGCTCACTCATTCGGGCAGATACCGCTCAATGCAATTGAAAAAATTCCGGGCGGCCATTCAGGCTCGCCCGGTTTCCTCTGGAGGGAAGAAAGAAAGATTAAGGAGAGAAGAAGAAGACTTACTGACTAGGTTGCGCTTGCTGTTGTGACTTCTGTTGCATGCGTTCCTGATGGCGCTGCTCACGTTGCTGCATGAGCTGCTGCGCTTTCTGGCGCTGTTCAGGAGTTAGCACGGCATAGATCTGCGATTTCATGCGTTGTTTTTCCACGATCAGGTCATTCATGATCTGGGTTTGTTTTTGAGCGAAGGCACGCGCCTGGGCTTCGTTAAAGTCGCCGGTGGTCGCGGCACTCTGTGCTTGTTCGTTCTGGCGAAGCTGTTGCGTCAGCGGCTTCATCTTGGCTCGTTCGCTCTGCATGATGGTCTTGATTTGACCCTGCTGAGCGTCAGTAAGATTCAGCTGTTGCGCCATATGTTTCAGCATTCCCCCGCGGTGGTGTCTGAAACCTGCCCCGGAACTCTGGGCATATGTCGTACCTGCCAGACCGGCTGCCACGGCCAGAATGATTGCCACTGGTACAAGGAATAATTTCCTGTTCATTCGAACTCCTTTACAATCGAGCGGCAGCCGAACCCGGGTGTAACCCGGTTTTGATCTGCCAGTAGTATTAACCCTGCTGCGCGGGCTTGAAGGTTATGAGTTGTAAATGGGCTTCTGGTACCCTTCACATTTCTTAACTGCTTTGATTTTACGCTTGGATATAAGGTGAAAGTTATGGTCTCAGTGCTGCTGATTGATGATGATGCCGAGTTAAGCAAGCTTCTGGAAGAATATCTGCAAAGTGAGCAGCTTGAGCTGGACGCCGCGCATGATGGTCCAGGTGGACTGGAAAAAGCGCTTAACAACCAATACTCCGTTGTGATTCTGGACGTGATGCTTCCAGGCATGAGCGGACTGGACGTATTGAAGCAGCTGCGCCAGAAAAGCAGCGTGCCGGTATTGATGCTGACCGCGCGCGGCAGTGAGCTTGATCGCATCCTTGGCCTGGAACTGGGCGCGGATGACTATCTGCCCAAACCCTTCAATCCGCGCGAACTGGTTGCGCGTTTGCGGGCGATCCTGCGGCGCACGGCGTCCGGCGGTGTTGCAGCCACAGGACAGCCGGTCCATCTGGCGGATGTGGAACTGCATCCTGAATCGCGCAGCGTGACCTGTGCCGGCAAGAGCGTTACCCTCACCGGCGCCGAGTTTGACCTGCTGTACACGTTTCTACGAAGCCCTGGGAAGATCATCAGCCGTGAAGATCTAACGCAGGCTGCTCTGGCACGCCCCATGTCACCCATGGACCGGAGTATTGACGTGCATGTAAGCAATCTTCGGCGCAAGCTGGGCTCGTATGAAGGCGACCAGGAACGCATCAAGGCGATCCGCGGCAGCGGCTACGTATACTTATTACCGGGAGAGCAGCAGTGAGGCTTCCTCGTTTTCTTATCTTTCGCAGCTTGTTTTTCAAGATCTTTATGTGGTTCTGGCTGGCCGCGGCCATGATGTTTGGCGCCTGGAACCTCATGTTCTGGGCGTCACTCTCGCAACTGCCCATGCCGGAGCAGCGGCGCGGCGCGTTCGGTGAGTCTTTGAACCTCTATGCCGAATCCGCGGTCCAGGTGTACGACCGCGAAGGTCCCCAGGCGTTCGCGCAATATGCTGCAAGGTCGCAAAAAGAGGCGGGAACAGAGCTGTTCCTGTTTGACGGCAATGCCCGGCCGATCACTCCCTCAACAAGTGCCGCTACCGAGGTTGCCAATGAGGTCCGCGACCAGCAGAAACATATTGCTCATATCGTGTTGGGAAGGTTGACCTGGGGCAGATCAGTGGAAGCCATCAGCGGCCGCAACTACATCTTCGTCACGCGCCTTCGCCAGCCGGTGCTGCCACGTCCAGATGCGTTTTCTTCCGCGCGGCTGGTGGTGAGCATCCTTATCGCCGGTTTGGTCTGTTATTTACTGGCCCTGTATCTGACCAATCCGGTCAAGAAACTGCAATCCACTGTGAAAGCGTTTGCGGAAGGCAATCTGGAAGCGCGCGTTTCACCACAATTGGGCAATCGCGCCGATGAACTCGCCAACCTGGGACGTGAATTTGACCACATGGCCGAGCGCATTGAAGGCCTGATCTCTTCGCAAAAACGCCTGCTGGCGGACATCTCACATGAACTGCGCTCACCCCTGGCGCGCCTTACCGTCGCATTGGAACTTGCGCGCAAGTCGGCTGACGGCAGGGCCATATCGGCGCTCAATCGCATTGAGCAGGAAACCGAACGCGTGAACCAGTTGGTCGGGCAGCTCCTGACGTTGACTAAGCTGGAAAGCGGTTCAGAGCACGTTCCGCCGGAAGTGGTGGTGCTGGAAGAAATCGTCAATCAGGTGGTTGATGATGCTGAGTATGAAGCCAGGCCGTTGCATCGCTCAGTCGTTTCAACTGAGCTTGAACATTGCCGCGTGCGCGGATCTGTGGAGCTCTTGCGCAGTGCAATCGAAAACGTGATTCGTAACGCTGTCCGTTATACCGCCGAAGGAACAAGTGTGGAAGTGGCGCTGCGCTGGCGCATGAACGCAGCCGTTCTCACGGTCCGCGACCATGGTCCGGGCGTTCCCGTTGCGGAATTGCAGCACATATTTCAGCCGTTCTATCGCGTGAGTGAGGCCCGTGAGCGGGCCAGCGGCGGCGTGGGGCTTGGTCTCTCTATCGCCGATCGGACGGTGAAGCTGCATGGCGGCACCATCCGTGCGGAGAACTTGAAGGACGGCCTGATCGTCACCATTGAATTGCCTTTGGCGCCGAGCGTTGCGCCACTGCAGCCACATCCGGAAAAGACGACGGTGTAAAGCATTTCAAATTTGAAATTTAAAATTCTAAATTTGAAATCTTCAGGCAGCTTTCTCGCCCACATCTTTGGCTTCCGGATGGCCACGGCGCGCTGCGGCGTTTTCAATCTCTGAATTGATTTCGCCGCCCACCAGAATCGCCATTCCGGTGATATACAACCACAGCAGTAACACAATCACAGCTCCCAGCGAGCCGTACGTTTTCCCGTAGCTATTGAAGTAGTGCAGATAGACACGGAAGGCGACAGACGCAATGATCCAGAGGATGACCCCGATCAGGCTTCCGGGCGTAATCCACGCCCATTCCTGTTTAGCGTCCGGGGCCCAGTAGTACATCAAGGCGAACGCAAGCATAACGAAGAACAGTGCCAGGGGCCACTGCACTCCTTTCCAGAGCAGGATCGTAATGTTGCTCAGACCGACATAGTTGCCTACCAACTGGGCAATCGCTCCGCCGTACAGGACGATGACAAGAGCCAGAATCGTCAATCCTGAAATGGCTGTGGTTAGCGCCATGGAAAGGGCTACCTGTTTCCATATCGGGCGGTTTTCTTTCACGTGATAACAGCGATTGAGTGCGTCCATAATGGAGCGCATTCCTCCCGAACCTGACCACAATGCCAGCGCCAGACCAATGGTCACCTTGAATCCGCTGCTGCGCGTGGCGATCTCATGCAGCGTACGCATAAGGACAGTAAACGCGTCGGGCGGCATGAACTCTTTCAGGTAGCCGATCAGGCTGTGGCGTAAGTCGTGACTCTTGGCAAAAATGCCAAGACATGTGACCAGGAAGAAAAGCATGGGAATGAGTGCGGACATGAAGTAGTAAGAAAGCGCCGCGGAGCGGGTGGGCACTTCATCTTCGTCGAATTCTTCATATACGCGCTTGCCGAGTTGGATTGGAGTCAGTCCGCCGAGCTTCCACGGGGAAGTTTTTTCTTTGGTCGCTTCAACCTTGGCCGGCCCGGCCTGCGCGACCCGCTCTTTGGGTGTTTCAGGTCTGACTTGCCTGGGCTGAGGAATCACCCTGCGCAACTGCATGGCTCTCTCCAACGCTTTTCATCTGCATCGATTGGTCTCGGAACCATCGTTGCCGGAATCAATCACTGCGATGGTTGGATGAGAAAGCGCCGGGAAGGGAAACTGCTGGTCAGAGTTGCTGGTTGATGCAGATGTAGCGGCCGAGCACCCCGAGGGTGCGAAGCGATTGGAATTCGAAACCAGAGAGCAATACCCGGAGCTGGCTGTGAGGTCAGGACCAGCTGCAAAAATCGCCTGCTTCGGTGTCCGTCTTCTTCCTCGTTTTCGCACCCACGAGTGTGAGAGAAAAAGAATGAATACTAATAAGACGTGTCATCCCGTGTATAGATAGCAGCAAGTTCCATTAAATCTCTGTAAACAATCTTCCAGATCAGTGAAATAGTATGGAACCTTTTTTCGTGCCCGCCGTATTACTAACCAAAGGAACCTGCAGCCGTCAAAACAAGACAGAAGCAAGTTACTTCAAACAACTTTTATTTACGGAAATCGGGAGAGATTTTATGGACGCGAAATGGAATAACGTAATCGACAGGGCGTCAGTACGTATCAGTATGGTGGTGTTGGCTTTCGGCGCATGGCTGGCAATCAGCTATAGCCTGATGAAGTAAAGTGCGTTAGTTGTGTCGCTGCGCTCCAAACCGCGTTAAAACCATGCTCATGCGACGATTGTAACTGTGGATGCGCTTGTCGCAGCGGGCTCGGCGCGCAAGTCGGCCTCGCCCTCAACAAACATTTATTGTGTCGCATCGAGAAACAATGATTTCAGAACTAAAAAAGGACTGCGGCCGTCTACGCGCCGTCAGTCCGCTGCTGCAAGCGCCTTCAAGGTTACCGCTGGTAGATAGTGTTCAGCGGTGCTGGAGCGAAGCGACAGAATAGGAAGCCCCGTAGCGGGACTCAACATACTCATCCAGAATCTGAATGAACTCGGCGACAATACGATCGCCCTTCAGCGTGGTCATCAGGCGTCCGTCAACAAACACCGGCGCCTTGGGTTCTTCAAATGTTCCAGGCAATGAAATTCCGATGTTGGCGTGCTTCGATTCACCAGGGCCGTTGACCACGCAACCCATCACGGCGAGCTTCAGCTCTTCCACACCCTGATATTTTTCTTTCCACACCGGCATGCTTTCACGCAGGTAGGTCTGGATTTGTTCGGCCATTTCCTGGAAGAACGTGCTGGTGGTTCGTCCGCAACCGGGACACGCGGTCACCTGCGGGGTGAAGCTGCGAATCTGCAGCGACTGCAGAATCTGCTGCGCCACCAGGACTTCTTCCGTGCGGGCCCCGTTCGGCGCCGGCGTGAGCGATACGCGAATGGTGTCGCCGATACCTTCCTGGAGCAGTACGGCCAGTCCGGCAGTGCTGCTGACGATTCCTTTGGCTCCCATGCCGGCTTCCGTGAGGCCCAGGTGCAGCGGGTAATCGCAACGTGAGGCCAGGTTGCGGTAAACGTCAACTAGATCCTGGACTCCACTCACCTTCGCGCTGAGCAGAATATGGTCATGCGGCAGGCCTGCTTCTTCGGCGATCTCGGCTGACCGTAGCGCGCTTACTACCATCGCTTCCATGGTCACGTCACGTGCGTCTTTGGGTTCGGCGGACTTGGAATTTTCGTCCATCATGCGCGTCAGCAACTGCTGGTCCAGCGATCCCCAGTTCACGCCGATGCGTACCGGCTTCTTGTTCTTCACCGCCACTTCCACCATGGCACGAAAGTTGTTGTCATCCTTACGGCCAACGCTCACGTTGCCGGGATTGATGCGGTACTTGGCCAGGGCCTGGGCACACTCAGGATATTTAGTCAGCAAAAGATGGCCGTTGTAGTGAAAGTCTCCGATGATCGGGACATGAATGTTCTGCCTGGCCAGGCCTTCCACAATCGCGGGTAGCGCTTTGGCTGCGGCGTCATTGTTCACCGTGACGCGGACCAGTTCTGACCCGGCACGGGCCAGCTGCGCCACCTGCTGTATGGTCCCCGCCACGTCCGCCGTGTCGGTGTTGGTCATGGACTGGACCACCACGGGCGCATCTCCGCCGACGCGGACATTGCCGATTTTTGCCGTAACACTTTTCCTGCGCTGTATGAGTGCCATTGTCTCTAGTTTAACCGATTTAGAGCTGGATGTGGCCTCCGCGGGCAGTCACCAGGGGACTAGGACGATGGTTGCCAATTGGAAAGCTTCTTTGGCCGCGCTCTCTGCATGCCTCGTACCGCCACCCACACCACCGCCATCGGAATCCAGACCCAAAGAAACTCGGTAACAAGAATATGCGCCATGCGCGACGAAAATAAGCCATGTGTGCCTATGGGAGAGACCGCGATCGGCCGCCAGGGGAAAAAGTAGCGGTGCCGATCAAAAGGGGAAAAGAATGCCACTCCCAGGCCGCCGTTAGTCATGGCATCCAGGATGCCATGGGAAGCGGTGATGGCAAACAACCATGTTGCGGCAATGATCATCTTTCCGCGTTCAGCAACGAGCGGAGCTGCCGCGATACTGACCGCGGCTGCGAACAGCAGGGAGTGCGTCATACCACGATGCCCCCAAAGATCGCCGTAATGTATGCCAAACCCAAACCCCACCACATCGATGTCTGGAATCATGGAACACAAGGCAGCTACCATCCACCATCGTGTGGCTCGCGATGATGGACGCTTGATGATGGGCGTTTTGAGGTCCGCCAATGCCGCGCCGACAAGTGCATGGGTGAGTAGGGTCGCCATCAGAAGGACTAGAGTGTAAGAATACACAACAATCCCGCTTTCCCCTTAAGAGGACTAGAATCTTCATAAGATCTAATGGTGTCTAAAGACGAGGGTGTTTTTATCAAATATGAATAAACGTTTATTGATCCTGGGGATGATCGCATCGTGTCTGGTATCGGTCCAGATCGTCGATGCGCAAGGGCCGTCGTCTCAGAAATCGCCTGCCGCCACTGCGCCGGTCAGCGACTCCGCCAAAGGATTCGTCCAAGGGCCAGGATAAGACCCAAAATAAGGGCCAAAATAATAACGATCAATCAGTCGTTCTGCCTTTGGCGTTTAACGGCTGGACGCAGGAAAAGCCGTCACTGAAAACGGGTTCAGACGCCGCTGCGGTTGACGCAACTGATGCTCCAGTTCTGAAAGAGTACGGATTTGCTGGTTATGAGAACGCGGCTTACACGCGTAACGGCCGCCAGATGCAGATCAAAGCCGCGCGTTTTAATGACGCCAGCGGCGCTTACGGCGCCTTCACCTATTATCTCCAGCCGCAAATGCAATCGGAGAAGATTGGCGACGATGGCGCCTCCAATAACAAGCGCATCCTGTTTTATCGCGGCAACATTCTGGTGGATGCCACGCTGGACCAGGTTACGGCGATGTCCGCGGCCGACCTGAGGGCCCTGGCGGATTTGCTGCCTCGTCCCAGAGGCAACACGTCTGCCTTGCCGACTTTGCCGTTGAACGTCCCCACGCCGTCATTGGTCAAGCACAGCGCACGCTACATCGTGGGTCCGGTGGCCATGGAGAGACAGGGCGTGCCGATTCCGGCTGCACTGGTAAATTTCAGTGTGAGTCCGGAAATTGAGTTCGCCAATTATCGCAGCTCAAATGGAAGCGCCAACCTTACGCTGATCGCATATCCCACACCGCAAATCGCCGGCGAGAGGTTAAAAGCGTTTCAATCTGCTGGGCTGGCAGGTGGGCCGTTCTATTTCAAACGATCGGGGCCGCTGGTGGCGGCGGTGAATGGCAACATCCCTGAGAGTGAAGCGCAGTCGCTGCTGGCCTCAGTGAACTATGACGCTGATGTCACGTGGAACCAGCCCACCAAACCGAACCCGCGCGACAATATCGGCAGCATTCTGATGGCAATTTTCACCCTGATTGGAATGCTCCTGCTCGTCGCTCTGATCCTGGGATTTGCTTTTGGTGGGGTTCGCATTATAGCCAAAAAATTCTTCCCGGACAGGTTTTTTGACAAGCCGGAGGACGTCGAGATCATCCAGCTGGACCTTAAGTGAGCCGTAAATGCCTGAGAGGCAGGCGGTTATGGCCCGCCCCAGAGCAGTAAAAATAGCTTGGAAAATCCTAAAGTGACATTTTTTGTCACCGCTGAGTACTTGTTGATTGTTTAGTTAAGTTGTTGAAAAGAAAGGTGTTTATTCTGGAGAAATTCCTTGACACTGCCTTTCCGTGGCCCATAAGATTTTTACAGAAAGTTCTGATGGTTTTTTGAACCTCCGTTGGAACTATTCTCCCTTGAAAGAAAAGGCCGTCCCGTTGCCGGGCGGCCTTTTTGTTTGCTCTGAAATGTCAATTTTTGTCATCTCGAAGGAAGAACTTCGATCACGCTGCGGAAAATTTCACCTCTTATTTTCCTTTTTTTGCCTCAGCATCCATGTCGTAGGCCTTCTTGAGCCAACGCTTCACTTCCTCATCGATATCATCAAGAGAAGTAATCTCGAAACGATGTGTAATGCGGTCTCTCTTTTCCCATCCGCCGGTATCAATCAATCGCCTCGGTGTTTTTGTGTTCTGAAGTGCCAGCCCCAGATCGATTCGCTGTCCTTGTCGTTGGTTTGATTTGCGCAAAGACATGGTTGCGGTAAAACGGCACGATGGTCTGAGCAGGACAGACCTTTACCTCGTCGCCAAGGCTTTTTCCGAGTTGAAGCAGCGCGCTGAAGATGGGACGTAATCCCTCTTTTGCTCCAGCGAACATTTTCCGGACGTATTCCTCGGCATTCCGCAGGTAGGTTTCCGGATCACCATCCTCACCTTTGCCGAATGAACGTTCAGCGATCCAGTTTGCGTAATTGGTTCCCAGGTTGTGCTCTTCTTTAAGCCACATGCGGCGGCCTTTTTCGTCCGCAGGTCCTTCTTTTTTGACCAGCTTGACCCATTCTTCCACGCTGCGCCCGGTTTTCTGCTTCATTCCGGCAATTACGCTCTGCACCATAGCGAGGCTGGGATGGACGTCAAACAAATAAGGAGAAGACATCTTTCGGGGCGACATGGGTGTAACCATTTGCTGACCAGTCTAACTCCGGCCGATGAAAGCATAAAACCAATTGGCTGGCGAACGGCACGCACCGAAAATGTCGTACTACGAAATATTTGTTAAAAAGTGTAACGATAGTACCCTTGCTCACTCTATCCGCTGGAGAGCTTCTTCCGGCTAGCCCTCCATCATCCCCTGAATCAGGAGGAAGACCACCGTGCGGAACATGAGATTCCCTCTGGTAGTAGCTGTGGCAGTCCTTACGTTAGCAACTCTGTATTCCGAACAAAGGCTTCATCGACCTTCTTCGCCCAACGACGCAGCAATCCAGCAAAATGCCGACCGCTTGCTGGAACAGGGCCGTGAAGTTTTCCGTTTTGACACCTTTGGCGATCAGGATTTCTGGGGCGGAGCCCTGGGACTTCATCAGGCCATCGAGGGTGCGAAAAATGGCGGCGTCGGCCCAGGCGTTTCACCAGCCACCGCTCTGGCAGTCGGCTTGAAAGTAGACGTAGATGCGCTCCCGGCCACGCTGATCCAGCAATTAAAGAATGGACAGGTGAATCTCAACGACCCAGGCACGACCCTTGCCTTGCTGAAACTGAATTCGGTCATCGGCGTTACGGGATTTTTCAAGCCCGATGGCACGCTGCAATCGGTGGGCATTCAATGCGCGCTTTGCCACACCAACGTCGATAACAGTCTTACTGCCGGCATCGGACATCGTCTGGATGGCTGGGCAAATCGTGATCTCAACGTCGGAGCGATCGTTGCGTTGTCGCCAAGTGTACAGCCGTTCGCTGATCTGCTGGGCGTGGACCAGGCGACCGTGCGCACTGTTTTGAATAGCTGGGGGCCTGGCAAATTCGACGCGGAACTCGCCATGGACGGAAAAGCATTTCGACCTGATGGCAAGAGCGGCTCCGTTCTTATTCCGCCGGCATTCGGCCTGGCAGGCGTCAACATGCATACATGGACTGGTTGGGGATCCGTGACGCACTGGAATGCCTTTGTCGCCAATCTGGAAATGCACGGAAAGGGCACGTTCTACGATCCAAGGTTGAAAGATGCTGCGCAGTTCCCGGTGGCAGCCAAAGCCGGTTTTGACAACGTACGCAGCTCGGAAGATCTCATCACTGACAAGCTGGCCTCTCTGCACGTTTACCAGTTGGCCATCCCGGCTCCGGCGCCTCCAAAAGGCAGCTTTGACGCCGTAGCAGCAAAGCGGGGCAAGGTCGTCTTTACCGGCAAAGCCCAGTGCAGCACCTGCCACGTTGGTTCACTCACCACCGAACCTGGCTGGAACATGCACACACCCGCCGAAGTCTGCGTGGATGACTTCCAGGCCAATCGCGCTCCGGACAAACGCTATCGCACTGCGCCGCTCAACGGCCTGTGGACACATACCACTGGCGGCTTCTATCACGATGGACGTTTTGCCACGCTCGGTGACGTGATTGATCACTATGACAGCTGCTTTAGTCTGGGATTGACAGCGCCCGAGAAGAGCGACCTCTCCCAATACCTGTTGTCTCTACCGGAAGGCAATCGCGAACAGGATCATGACCGCGATTGACGATGGTGCTTTTTTAAAAGGGCGGTCCGCGCGGGCCGCCCGCTTTTTTGCCCTGATGCTGCACAAACTTCCACGTTCTCCCGAGCCACCCATATTCAAAGCGCCAAAGGCGCGACACAGTTCTAGCCCCGTCCGTTCCCGAGGTGCGTGCTTTTTGAAGAAAAGCCGCGCTGAGGGATTAGGGCGGGGAAAGCTAGAACATAGAACACGACCTCACTGCCGTAGGCAGGAGCGCAGCGGCAGCGGAGCGACACAAACAAAAGTTCCTCTTTTCTATAATCACTAAGAAAATTCGCGTTGATTCGCGGCCAAGCCTTCTCTCGTTTTGTTCCGTGCCTCCGTGGTAGGTTTAGCGGATAATGAAGCGTTCATGACGGAGCGCTTCCAATTCTCGGGACTGCCTGAACTGTTCGCCAAAGCGAATGAAGAGAAGTCTGGCGATCAGCTCGCCGGCATCGCCGCGTCATCAGAACGTGAGCGCGTTGCCGCCAAATGTGCCCTTGCCGACGTGACGCTGGAGCATATCGTCAAAAATCCTCTGATCGATCCCGACCAGGATGATGTAAGCCGCCTGATTCTGGATTCTCACGATCAGCAGGGCTTCGCCCAGATCAAGAGCCAGACTGTCGGCGAATTTCGTGAGTTCATTCTGGATGACCAGACTACCGAAGCTGAGTTGAAGCGTCTGCACTGGGCTATCACGCCGGAAATTGCAGCAGCAACCGCCAAACTCATGAGTAACAAAGATCTGGTGCTGGCTGCCAGCAAGATCAGGGTTGAGTCGCATTGCCGTAATACCATGGGCCAGCGTGGCGTCCTGGGCATTCGCCTGCAACCCAACCACCCATCGGACGATATTGCGGGAATCCTGCTGGCCGCCTTTGACGGCCTGATGTACGGTTGCGGTGACGCCGTGATCGGCGTTAATCCGGCAACTGACTCCGTGGAGACAGTTTCAGCCATCCTGCATGCCTTACAACGCCTGATCGATGCGTACAACATCCCCACACAGGCCTGCTGCCTGTCGCACATCACCACCCAACTGTCGGCGATGGAAAATAAAGGCGCGCCTGTCGATCTCCTGTTCCAGTCAGTCGCAGGTACGCAGCAAGCCATCGAAAGCTTTGGCATATCACTGGCGATGCTGCGCGAAGGACAAGAGCGTGTGCTGGAACACCACAGAGATCGGGGGCTAACCAGCACTCAGCACTCAGCAGTCAGCATTCAGCCCGTGAAGGGCATGGATTACGATCATACCCAAACAGAAGATACTGCTGGCAGTTCTCCGTGTCTCCATGCCTCCGGGGTAGATGTTGTTCCGGCCAATTGCTCCCACAACGTCATGTACTTCGAGACCGGCCAGGGCAGCGCCCTCTCGGCCGACGCTCACCACGGCATCGACCAACTCACTCTTGAGGCGCGTGCCTACGGTGTGGCCCGAGTCTTCCATCCGTTTCTTGTGAACACTGTTGTCGGCTTTATTGGTCCGGAATATCTCTATGACGAGCGCCAGATCATCCGGGCGGGACTGGAAGACCATTTCATGGGCAAGCTGCTTGGCCTGCCGATGGGTTGCGACGTCTGCTACACCAACCACGCCGCCGCCGATCAGAACTCCGCCGACAACCTGCTGATGCTGCTGGCTGCGGCCGGCTGCAATTACTTCATGGGGGTCCCCTGCGCTGACGACGTGATGCTCAACTATCAGTCCACCAGCTTTCATGACGCACTGGCGGTACGAAAGCTATTTAATCTGAAGCCGGCGCCGGAATTTCTGGCCTGGCTGCAGGAGATGCACATCTTTCAGGGAAACGAACCGGTGTTGACGGACGGAGGAGCGCGGAAACAATTGATCGAACGCTTCGGCGCCATATTGAATAGTTAGAAACAATTTAAAAGGAGGCCCATCTCCGCTGAACCCTGTCATGTTGAGCGAAGAGCCGCGCGACAGACCCGGCTCGGAGTCGAAACATCCCGAGACGCTGGTCATGTAAATGCCGCCTCAGGGAGTTCTCCCAGAATGGCCTCCCTTTGTCACCCTGAGCGCAGTCGGAGCGCCTGCGACGACGCAGTCGAAGGGTCTATGTATTTGATTTCCATTGCAAAGAAATCGGTTCGATCCTAAGCTCAGAGTTGCTGTTCTCCGTGCCTCCGTGTCTCCGTGGTGGGTGTGATTTTTCATGACTGACGACCTCATCCAGCGAATCCGTCAACGCACTCCCGCACGTGTGCTGGTTGACCGTGCCGGCGCCGGATATCGGACATCCACCCAGCTGGAACTTCGTCACGCTCACGCCGCAGCCCGTGACGCCGTAAGAACTGAATTCGATTTCGTTCGCGATCTCGGCGCCGATCTCATCGAAAAATACAAAATGTTCGAGGTATCAACCCTGGCCACGTCCAAAGACGAATACCTTCTTCGTCCCGATCTTGGCCGCAACTTTTCGAGTGACACAGCCGCACTGATCCAACAAGAATGTCCGGCAAAAGCCGATCTGCAAGTAATCATTGGCGATGGGCTCTCCGTCACCGCCGTTGCATCTCAGGTGCCCGCCCTGCTGCCGTTGATCGCCAAGCTTGCCAATGAGCGCCAATGGAGCCTGGGACGTCCCTTCGCCGTACGCTATTGTCGTGTCGGCATCATGAACCTAGTCGGGGAACTACTGAACCCGAAAGTCGTACTGCTGTTGATCGGTGAACGTCCGGGCCTGGCGACGGCTGAAAGCCTCTCCGCTTATATGGCATTTCAGCCGCGCAGGGGAGATAATGACGCGCATCGCAACCTGATTTCCAATATCCATGCCCGGGGAGTTGCAGCCGATGCCGCTGCCATAAGAATCATCCATTTGGCACAATCCATGATGTCGCAGCAGCTAAGCGGCGTGCAGGTGAAGGAAACTCTGAAACCGCCCAAATGGTTGAGCAAAGAACATGACAAAGAAAAAATCAGTGAGTAAGAAATCGCCGGCCGGCAAGACAAGAAAGAAAAAGACCGCAAAGAAAAGCGCCGCCGGAGCGGTAAAACAAAAGAAGACGGCTCCGGCAAAAGAATTTACTGAAGTTTTCGCCGCTCTGCGCAAGATCCTCACGCCTTATGAAGGACGTCTGGCGCCACGCGAGCGAGATCCCGGATATTTCTATATGGAGAGTCTTGAACCCACCTATAAAGACCGTCCCATGTTTTTTGCCGGTGTAAAGGCGGAAAAGAATTACATCACCTACCACCTCTTACCGGTGTACACCAACCCGGAACTCAATCAGGAAATATCTCCCGGACTCAAAAAGCGCATGCAGGGCAAAGCCTGCTTCAACTTTGCAGCGATTGATCCACCGCTTTTCAAGGAATTAAGAGCCCTTACCAAGTCCGGGTATAAAGTTTTTAAGGATCGCGGCTGGCTCTGAGGCAATCCAATACCGGGATATTGATATGGAAGCCAACTCAACAAAGGAATTTCTCGACTACTACGAAAAAGTCCGGCAGCGCACGCTCAAAGTGATCGCCTGCATTCCACCTGAAAAATTCGACTGGACCCATCGAGAAGGCAAGTTCAGCTTTGCCGACATCATCCGCCACCTGGCCATGATCGAACGCTACATGTACGCGGAAAACGCCCAGTTCAAGCCGAGCAGCTATCCCGGCCATGGTAAAGAGCTGGCGGATGGCCCGGAGAATGTCCTGGCCTTCTTCAATCAGAAACACTCTGAATCAATGGAAATCTTCGGCCGTCTCACTGACGAAGACATGAAGAAGAAATGCGTCACGCCCGGAGGCACGTCAATCAGCGTCTGGAAATGGCTGCGCGCCATGGTGGAGCATGAAATCCATCATCGCGCCCAGATCTATACCTACCTGGGAATGATCGATGTAAAGACTCCGCCGATTTATGGGCTCACGTCCGAGGAAGTCAGGGAGCGAAGCCGGCAAGCAACCGGATGAACAACTCACGGATTATCTGCTAAGCTTCCGCGTACATGGGCGGTCTGGTTTTAGATATTTTTGTGGAATATATTGCTCGCGTGGTGATGCGGATAGCGCAGCTTATTCGTAGCCGCTCCTGGCCGTCCGTGACAGCCAAAGTCACATCTTCCTTCTACGTCAAAGCCGGTTGCGGATGCGACATCGTGGAAATTCACTACAAGTATCGTGTCGACGGCCAGAGCTACACAGGCACATACAAGAAGCCATGGTTCGGCTCCTGGGGCGATGAGTATGCCGCTCGCATTCCCCGGGGCACAGAATTGATCATTCGCATTAAACCCGGCAATCCGTCCATCTCGGTCATGGAAAAGGAAAGCCCTGTAAGCACCGAAGCGGCAAACATTCAATCAGACTGATTTTGAATCCGCGATCATCCGCGTTAATCCGCGGTAAGCTTCTAGAAGATGCCCGTAGCCTTTCTCACTTTAGAAATCCGCATTGAAGCCGCGCATTCGCTCAAAGACAAGCGACAGGTCGTGCGCAGCATGAAAGACCGTCTGCGCAACAGCTTCAACATCTCGGTGGCTGAAATCGAAGTCACCGATTTATGGCAGCGCGCCACCATTGGCGTGGTCAGCATCTCCAGTTCGCGCGACTATCTGGAGGGGCTCATGCGCAACGTTGAGCACGCCGCCGTGAAAATTGCCAATAACCATGGCGCCGAGGTAATTGATGCCTTTATGGACTACCTGGAAAGCGGCGACACGCCAGCTGAAGACGACCCTGACAGGGAAGGCGAGCATGGATAACGCTAAATCGGTTTGGACATCTCATACTCCTCGAGTGCTGGATCATTTGGGTAAGGCTCCGTCCGTCCGGTTCGATTGAACCCCAGCCTCTCATAGAATGTAATTGCCGAGTCATTATTGGATGTCACCATTAACAGAACCGTACCAGCACCGCGCATGCGGGCCCAGTCCACAACGGCATTCACCAACCGTCGGCCTATACCCTGACTGCGATGCGTGTCCGCCACCCACATGGAAATCAGATCTGCCCGCGTCGCGTCATGTTCATCAAGAAACGAGCCAACCATGCCGCACGCGACGTCATTATCGCCATCCATCCCCAGGAATCCGATCCCCTGCTCACCGTTCCACCGCAGAGCGCGTTCCACCCAATCGGCGTCCGTGAGTTGAACTTCCTTTGCGTAAGTCGAGCCAAACGCACTCGGCGATTCCTGCAGTGCGTGCAGCCGCACCGCCTTAAAGGTCAGTGCATGATTCGGGGTGATGGGCAGTAGAGAGATCATGGCTCGCAGATGATCATACTATCGTAGCCATAGGCACATACTTTGGATCCCAATCGCAGGCCATCAGGCTCCTATTTCCTGAAGGGTTAAGTCTCTGCTAACCTTGTAGGTTTGCCAGATAAGCAGAAATCGTATGCCTGAGCATCGCGGACGTGATCATCATCGCCAGCGCATTGGTGAGACCTTGAAGGAAGAGATTGGGACCATGCTGGAAGGCGAGCTTGCCGATCCCAGAATCGCTCTGTGTACCGTTACCGAATTGCTGATGGCGCCGGACGGAAAGAGCGCGCGGGTGTTCATACAGGTTGCCGGCGATGATGATGAAGCCGATGAAACTATCAAGCGCATCAATGTCGCCAAGGGATATATCAAGCGCGTAGTGCAGGAAAGAATGGGCGTGCGCCACGTGCCCGAGCTAACTTTTCTGCTGGACCGCTCCCAGGAGTATGGCTCGCGTATTGATGAGTTGTTGGGCAGGATCAAAAAACGTAAGAAATAGGTGATCATGGACCAGCTCTCCCGGATTTTGGAGGAGATAGAAAAGCGCAGCAGCTTTGTTGTGACCTCGCACGCGCGCCCGGATGGCGATGCGATTGGTTCCACGCTGGCGCTGGCGCAGGTGCTGCGGGCCATGGGCAAGCACGCTCATGTGGTCCTGGCAGACAGCGTTCCTGTCATCTACAAGCCTCTCCCATTCGCGGATGAGATCGTTCACTCGACTGACATCCACGCCAACAACCTCAATGGGCACTTTGACGCCGCCATCATCCTGGAATGTGACAGCATACAGCGCACCCGGCTGGACGGCCTGGAGCAGCACTTCCTCATTAACATTGATCACCACGTCAGTTCCAAAACGTTTGCGGATCTGAACTGGATTGATCCCAACGCCAGCGCGGTGGCGGAGATGGTTTTTCGCCTGGCGCTTGCCGCAAAGGTAAAAATCACTCCGGAAATGGCCACGTGTCTTTATACAGCGGTGCTCACGGATACTGGTTCATTCTGTTATTCACCCACCAACGCGCACACATTTGATCTGGCCAAGTGTCTGGTGCAGTACGGCGCGGACCCGGCTCACATCGCGCAGAGCGTTTATTTCGCTAATCCAATTTCCAAGATGCGCCTGCTGGGCGCTGCCCTGAGTGGATTGCAGCATGAAGGCGCCATTACCTGGATGTCCGTCACGCGGCAGGACATGGAGCAAAGCGGCGCGCTGGAAGAAGATTGCGAAGGCCTGGTGAATTACGCGCTCGGCATCGCCGGCGTGGAGGTGGCAGTTTTCTTTCGCGAGCTTGCCACGGAGAGGATCCGCGTAAGCATACGCAGCAAGGGAGCGGTAAACGTGGCGGACATTGCGGAGAAGTTCGGCGGCGGCGGCCATGAATGTGCCGCCGGATTCACGGTTCAGGGCCCGATCCCCGCAGCAGCAGAAACGGTTCTTCATGAGTTGCGTCCGCGCATGCGGCCCTCAAAGTAAATTGCAAATGAAAACACCTTCACCACCGCCCACCAACCTGAGGACCAAACTGTTGCTGGTCCAACTCGCGTTGGTGCTGGGCGTCTGCGTATTCGTTTTCTTTTTTGGACTGGGATCATTTGGCCTGGTTGGTGCTGATGAGCCGCGTTACGCGCAGATTGGCCGTGAGATGCTGGCCCGCCATGACTGGATTGTTCCCACACTCAACGGCACGCCATGGCTGGAGAAGCCTGTTCTGCTGTATTGGCAGGAGATGGCGTCGTACAAAGTTTTCGGAGTACAAGACTGGGCGGCGCGCGCCCCCTCGGCCAAGTTTGCCACTCTGCTGGTTCTGGTGGTGTTTGTTTTCATGCGCAGATTTCGTCCCGGCAGCGAGCTGGATGCCGCGCTGATCACCGCATCCTGTGCCGGTATGATCGGCTTTGCTCGCGGTGCGTCTACTGACATGCAGCTTTCTGCCCCCTTCTGTGTGGCCCTGCTGGCATGGTGGACATGGCATGAGACCGGCAGAAAGCTCTGGCTGTCGGCGTTTTACGTGTTGCTGGGAGTGGGCGCTCTGGCCAAGGGCCCAATTTCACCGGCGATGGCGGTGTTGATTGTTGCCGCGTACGCGGCCATGCGTCGCGACGGAAAGATTTTTGTCCGTACTCTGTGGCTGCCCGGCTTTGCTCTGTTCTTCGCCGTTGTTCTGCCCTGGTATATCTCTGTACAGATTAAGGTCCCCACTTTTTTTCGGGTCTTCTTTCTTGAGCATAATCTGGAACGTTTCGGCACCAATCTTTATCAGCACTCCCAGCCATTCTGGTATTACATTCCGGTTTTCATTCTTGCCACCGTGCCCTGGGTAGTATTCACCATTCCCGCGCTCTATGAGACTGCGCGTGCGTTCTGGAGCAATTTCGGAAAGAATCCTGAAGACCTTGCAGCCACCCCGGAACGTGACTGGCTGTCTCTGTTTCTTGCCTTGTGGGCGCTGATCCCCATCGTTTTCTTCAGCTTCTCGCGCTCCAAGTTGCCCGGCTATATCCTGCCGGCAATTCCCGCGGCCACCATGTTGACTGCGTCATACCTGCACCGCACGCAAAGAATAAAGATTGATCGCGTTAAGATAATGCTGCATTCGCTGGTCTGCGGCGGTTTGGTCGCTGGAGCGCTGCTGGCGCCCTGGATCATCACAAAGCAGCCTATGCCGGAATCCAGCCGCACCTTCACGATCATCTTCGCCGGCGTGATGGCAGTCTTTGTCCTGCTGCTGGTTCGCCGCAGCGGTCTCAAAATTCTGCACTTCGCCACGCTTGTGCCTCTGGTCCTGGCGCTTACGTTTCTGCTGAAGCCATCGGCATCCGCCATCGATAGTGCAACCTCAGCTCGCACCGTGAACGCACAGTTGTCACAACTTGGCGTCACCGCCGGTCCAATTGCGGTCTTCAACGTGCGTCGAGACGTGGAATACGGCCTGAATTTTTATCGCAACCAACCCATCTCACGGTACGAACGCGATGGCATCCCGCCCCAGGCACACGTCGTTATCGCCAAACAGGGAAGCGAAGCTGCATTGCAGGCCCTGGTGGGCGATAGGAAGGTTGAGCGGATCGGCGCATTCACGTTTCAGCATCTGGAGTTTTTCCGTGTTTCCGCCCAGTAATCCTTACTGCTTTGGTTCAGGGGCCAATGTGGCGTTGCGGAAAATCCGCTGCGAAGCTAGACTTTTAACTCATCGCCGTTTCGCTCCGTGTCCGGCAGGAATTGATCATGGGCCTTCATACTCCAATTGAAACGCACGGGTCTCATCATTTTTCTGGCGTGGAAATCCTCGACCTGAGACACTTCAACTCGCACCACCTGCGGCCCCTGCTGGAGCAGGAAACCCGTCTCTGGCATGACCTGATGTCGTGGGACTATAAGCCTTCGGCGGAGATGATTCTGCGTTACGTGGATTCCAAAATCCTGCCTGGTTACGCCGCCGTGGAGAATGATCGCCTGGGAGGTTACGCCTTTTTCGTCTATGAAGGTAGCAAAGGCGTCATCGGCGATCTCTACGCCGACAATACGATTCAGCTGGCCAACGATACCGTGGAGCGGCGGCTGGCTGTCCATGTGATTGACACGTTGCAGCGCTCCCCGGGCGTGCACCGGATTGAAGCCCAACTCCTGCCGCATGAATCAGGAGCGTTGGCGGAACCATTCCTGGCGGAAGGTTTCCGGCAATATCCAAGATTGTTTATGGTGTTGCCCGTGCGCACCAGTCCGCGTCCGCAGATAACGCAATTGCCTGAGTTTGAATTTCGCCGCTGGATTGAGGCGGACTTTCAGCCTGCCGCGGCCGTGATCACCACGTCTTACCGCAATCACATCGATTCCGAGATTAATGATCAATACCGCAGTCTGAACGGATCGTTGCGCTTCTTGAATAATATTGTGCGATTTCCTGGCTGCGGCGTCTTTGACGCCCACTCATCTTTCATTGCTGTGCACAAACCAACCCGCTCAATTGCCGGGCTGCTGCTGTGCTCGCGGGTCCGGGAAGATGTAGGACACATCACCCAGGTTTGCGTTCTGCCGGAATATCGCGGAAAAAGAATTGGCGAATCGCTCATCGGTCTCTGCACACAGGAATTGCGTACGCGAAACTTCTCCGACCTCAGCCTTACGGTGACGGAAGCCAACTTCGGCGCCGTAGACCTTTATCACCGCATCGGCTTCCATACCAAGCGTAAGTTCGATGCGTTTGTGTGGGAAGGCTAAGAAGATTTGGAATTTGAAAATTTAAAATTTGAAATTTAAAATTCGAAATTCCTCTTCACTTTCCAATGATGTCGCTGATCTGGTTGATGTTCTTCCGCGCGTCCGCGGCGAACGGGCCTTTGGGCTTTAACTCCAGATATTTCTGATAGTGCATTCTTGCCGGTTCCAGTTGCTGCAGGCCCTGAAGGCTTTGTGCGAGATGAAAATGCGTGTCCGCGTTGTCCGGTTCCAGACGCAGCGCTTCTTCAAAGTCCAGTCTGGCGGCCGCATAGTCGTTGCTGGCCAGCAACCGCTGGCCTTCTTCTGTCTTTGCCGTAGCCTGCGTGGCCGCCGATGTCCCCAGGTTGTTCTTGCCGATCCGCGGTTCCAGACGTGCTACGCCTTCGTGCGAATCCTTTGCCATTGGGCCGTCAGGCAGCAGCGTTAGATATTCTTTGTAATTCTGGTACGACTGTAACAGCAGCTCCAGCTTTTCCTGCGTCACAGCCAGGCCGAAGGTGGCTTCCGCGTCTTTGGGCTTGTAGAGCAGCGCGTCATGAAAGCGGTCCAGCGCCGCGCGATAGTTCTTTTGTTTCAGATACCAGTTACCCACCTCCACGTCTTTCGCGGCACGATGTGGGTCAAACGGATAGGCTGCCGCCGCGATGGGCGCAGGCGAACTGGAATCGGGACCCGCGTTGAGATCGATTTGTGAATCCTTGCTGGAGCTTTCGCCGATTGGTTCCGCATCCAGCATGCCCGGCGGCGGATCATTGGGCCGGTGAGCGATGTCATCCGGTGACTCGGTCTTGGTGGGTTGGGTTGGCGTGGTCGGAGAATCCGGGTTCGGTGTGGCCGATGGCCTCGCCGGGTGCTTTTCCTTCTCTTCCTTACGAGGCTGAATATGTGGCTGCTCTTCCTGGTTGTCCTGTGCCACAGCCATGGAGATCAGGCACACCAGCAGAAAAAGAGTGCAGTATAAAAAACGAACGGGGCTCATAACGGATATTTTAGGTCTAAAAGTTGAAGGCCGCCAGAAGTCTGGCGGCCTTTAACCTGCGCAAGTCCCGGGGGAGGAGACTACCGGCTCGGGTTAGGAGCTGTACTCTGCGCAGAAGCGGGTGTTTCCTGGCCGGTGCTGTTCGTCATCAGCCGAACGTCAACGCGGCGGTTCTGGGCGCGACCTTCAGAGGTCTTATTGTCGGCCACTGATTTGTCTTTTCCCAGTCCCAGAATGTAAATCTTGTGAGCGGGAACGCTCTTGCCGGAGAGATACTGCACAACGGAGTCAGCGCGGCGCTCGCTCAGCTTGTAGTTGTACTTCGCGGAGCCAACGGCATCGGTACCACCCTCAACCACCACAAGGTATCCTTTGGTGTTGGGAATCTCGGCTACCAGTTGGTCCAAAGCAGTCTTGGCCTTGGGCGTGAGATTGGCCTTGTTGAAAGCAAAGTGGACGCTGGTTTCCAGCACCGGGCGATAGTTATCGAGATTCGCCACCTGGGTCTGGAGGGCGTCAACACGGGTATTGGCTTGGGCAGCCAGCGTGGCAGCCTGGTCAGCGCGTCCGCGGGCGGCCAGTGCTTTCTGGTCAGCGTCAGCGGCCTTGCCGTTTACGCCCTGAATGCCGGCGGTGGCGCGGGAGTCAACATCGCGGATGTCACGAGTGTTCTTCGCCGTCTGTTCATCCAGCGAGTTGGTTTTGTCGATGATGGGTTGCGTCTGCTGACGCACATAGTTTTTACTTGAGCAACCAGCGCTGAACATCACGCTTGCACCAGCCAGCAGAACCAAGAGACTAGATTTAACTTTCATATGGGAAGACGCTCCTTCAAAACCGTTGCGGCGCATGGAACCGCCAGAATGGCTTTACCACCCTAAGGTAAAGCAACTGGGATGCCAACGCACTGAAACTCGCAACGAATTCCTAAGTTGATGATATATAAAGGTTTGTTTCTGAAGCAACCCCGCTCAAACGGGCAGCTTTGGCCAGCAACCGTGGAATTTTTACTCACGGGTTTACCTGTTAACATAATAGTAAATCCAGAGTAGCTGCCTAGGCGGCTGCCCGCCTCTGGCTCTCCCGTGTTGAAATAGATTCAGATGGATCTCCTCGAGAAAATCCGGACCATTCCCATGCAGCCGGGCGTGTACCTGTACAAGAACGCCGAAGGCGAGGTCATTTATGTGGGCAAGGCCAAGAATCTGCGGTCGCGCGTCCGGTCTTATTTCCAGGAAGGTGTGGGTGAGGCCAACGCCAAGACCGGCTCACTGCTCCGCGAAGCCGTGGACGTGGATTACATCGTCGTCGCCAACAACAAAGAAGCGCTGGCCCTGGAAAACAACCTTATCAAGCAGAAGAAGCCCCGTTTCAACATCCTTCTGCGCGATGACAAGACATATCCCTACATCAAGTTGACTCTGGGTGAGCGATATCCGCGCGTCTACGTGACCCGCCGTCTAAGGAAAGACGGCAGCGAATATTACGGACCTTATTTTCCCGGCAACCTCGCCTATCGCATCGTTGACCTGATTCATCGTCACTTTCTGGTGCCGTCATGCAAGGTCGATCTCACGCGCTACCATCCGCGTCCATGCCTTCAGTTTTATATCAAGCGCTGCCTGGGGCCATGCGTGCAGGATCTGACGACTCCGGAGGTTTATCAGGAGGCGGTGCGGGACGTGAAGCTGTTGCTGGAAGGCCGGCAGACGGACCTGGCGCGCGGCCTGCGTGCGCGAATGGAGCAGGCGGCACAATCGGAAGAATACGAACGGGCTGCCCGATATCGCGACTTGATTTCAACCGTTGAGCAGTTGCAGGAAAAGCAGCGCATGGCCGCCGTTGAAGGCGATGACCAGGATGTCTTTGGCTACCACTTTGAAAACCAGATGCTCGCCGTGAATGTCTTCCATCTGCGCGGCGGAAAAATTCTCGATCGGCGCGAATTCTTCTGGGAAGACCTGCCGGAGCACGAGCCTGGCCAGAGTTTCAATACCGGCGAATTCTTCTCCGCGCTACTGAAACAGGTTTATATCGACCAGCAGTACGTACCCAAAGATATTCTTGTGCCCGTGGATTTTGAAGATCGTCTGGAACTGGAAGAGCTACTCTCAGAAAAGCGCGGCAGCAAAGTCGAGATCATTATTCCCCAGCGGGGCGAAAAGAGATCGCTCATTGATCTGGCAGCGCAGAACGCGCGGCAGTTATTTGATCAGCGCTTCCGCGTGATGAAACCCGCAGCCAAAGCGGTACAGGAAGCCTTGCAGGACGCCATGGGCATGCCGGATTTGCCCAAACGCATCGAATGCTTTGATATCTCGCACATTCAAGGGGCGGAAACCGTGGCTTCCATGGTCGTCTGGGAAGACGGCAAGATGAACAAGTCAGAGTATCGCAAGTTCATCGTCAAGACCGTAACTGGAGTGGATGATTTTGCCTCCATGCGCGAGGTCATTACGCGCCGTTACAAACGGCTGCGCGACGAAGATAAAACCATGCCCAGCCTGGTTCTTGTGGATGGTGGCCTGGGCCAGCTGCATGCTGCGGCGCAGGCACTGGAGTCGCTGGAGATCACCAATCAGCCGCTGGCTTCCATCGCCAAGAAAGAAGAAATTATTTACGTTTACGGACAGGAAGACGAGCCCGTGGTACTTGAGCGCCACTCACCCGTGTTACACCTCGTCCAGATGGTGCGCGATGAATCGCACCGTTTTGCCGTCACGTTCCATCGCAAGCGCCGTCAGATGCGGGATCGTGCTTCAGAACTTCTGGAAATCCCCGGCATAGGCGAGCGCACGCGCCAGCGATTACTGCAACACTTCGGCAGCGTACGCGCGGTACAAACGGCAGATGCCACTGCCTTGAGTTCCATCCTGAACAAGGCCCAGACAGAAGCCGTGATGCGTCACTTCCATCCGGAATTAAATGCTCAGCAGGAACCCCAGGCCGGGTAAATCTGGCGGGCTCCAAGCCCTGTGCTGCCAGTCACATCCGTCCTCGACGGTCCAGTCAGACAACCAGAGACAAACATCCTGCATCAGATTTTCGCTTGTGGCGCGCGCCTACGTCCGGCTCGATTCGGCAGGTGCGTCCTACTTTCTTTAAAAGTGACGCCATTGAGTCTGCTTAACCACACCCATTCGTTCGAGGATGACATTCAGCTTCGAAGCGAGATCTTCGCCGGCGGTGGCGAGACCGGTGCGCTCATGCGGGCCACCGAATGGTCACGCACATCGCTCGGCCCCGTGCAAACCTGGCCGCAAAGCCTGCGTACCGTCATACGCATCTTGCTGACCTCACGTTTCGCCATGTGGATGGGCTGGGGCCCGGATCTCACCTTCTTATACAACGATGCCTATGCCCATATGACCCTGGGGAAAAAACATCCCTGGGCCATGGGCAAGCCTGCTCACGACGTGTGGGCCGAGATCTGGCCGGACATAGGACCGCGAATCCAAAAAGTACTGCGCGATGGTGAAGCCACGTGGGACGAAGCGTTGCTCCTGTTCCTGGAGCGCAGTGGTTATCTCGAGGAAACCTATCACACCTTTTCCTATAGCCCTCTTACCGACGACACGGGAACTATCAACGGCCACCTCTGCGTAGTCTCGGAGGACACGGAACGCGTCATCAATGAGCGCCGTCTCAGTTGTCTCAGTTCGCTCGCCGGTGCAATCGGTTCCACAATTACAGAAACGCAGGTTCTCTCCAATATCTGCCGGAGCCTGGAGTCCAACTTAAAGGACCTCCCCTTCACGCTTACCTACCTTTTTGAACAGGGCGCCACGCGTGCGCGGCTGGCGTGTGCGACAGGTATCGAGCCTGGATGCTCAGCGGCCCCCATAATTGTTGAGCTTGGCAGCGAATCCATCTGGCCATTCCCACAAGTGTTGAAGAGTCCTGAAATCTCGATCCTTACCGAATTGAGTGGCAGCACCATGGACCTGCCGAGGGGAATTTGGGATCGAACGCCAACGCAGGCAGTCGCGATCCACATTGCTCCTTCAGGGCAGCAGGGTTTGGCTGGCGTCCTGATTGCCGGCCTGAATCCTTTTCGCCAGTTCGACGAAAGCTACAGGAATTTCCTTGCGCTTGTAGCCGGAGGAATTTCCGCCGGCATCGCCAATGCGCGCGCCTATGAGCAGGAAAAGAAACGCGCGGAAGCGCTGGCGGAAGTCGATCGCACCAAAACAATATTCTTCAGCAACGTCAGCCATGAGTTTCGCACGCCGCTCACCTTGATGCTGGGACCCACGGAAGATGCCTTGGCCACGCCGCAACAGAGCCTGCACGGTAAGGCCCTGGAGACTGTCCATCGCAATGAGCTCAGGCTGCTTAAGCTGGTCAACACGCTGTTGGATTTCTCTCGTCTTGAAGCCGGACGCATCAACGCTACCTTTCGTCCTACGAATCTCTCTTCTTATACCGCTGAACTGGCGAGTGTCTTCCGTTCCGCGGTGGAGCGCGCCCAGTTGTCGTACGTCGTTGATGCGCGGCCACTCCCTCAGCCCGTCTATCTCGACCGGGAAATGTGGGAGAAGATTGTTCTTAACCTCCTCTCCAACGCACTCAAGTCGACGTTTGAAGGGGCCATCGTCGTAAAAGTGAGCGATGCCGGTGATCACGCTGAGGTAACGGTTCAAGACACCGGCACAGGTATCCCCAGGGAAGAAATACCTAGTCTGTTCGAACGTTTTCGCCGCATTGAAAATGCGCGACGTCGCACCCATGAAGGCAGCGGCATCGGACTTGCCCTGGCCAATGAACTGGTGAAGATGCACGGCGGTGATATCACAGTTCAGAGCACCGTCAACAAAGGATCGGCGTTCACCATCACCATCCCATACGGCGTCGCCCATCTTCCTCCGGGACGAGTAAAGAATGACGGCAACCCGCATTCAGGCAGCACCGGCAGAGTGGCGTACGTGCAGGAAGCGTTGAGTTGGCTGCCTGGCAACCGCCCCGACGCGCTCGAGGATTTCGACACCGAACTGGAGCCGGCGACACAAGCAGCATCTCCGGCCACCGTAGGCGGTCGCGTGCTTCTGGTGGATGACAACATCGACATGCTGGATTATGTGCGCCAGTTGTTGAGTGACCGCTTTCATGTAACCACGGCGCCCAACGGTCGCGTAGCTCTGGAGAGGGCGCTCAAGGATGTTCCGGAACTTGTCCTGAGTGACGTGATGATGCCGGAGATGGATGGCTTTCAACTGCTGCATGAGCTGCGGAGAAACCCAGTCACTCAGTCCGTACCTGTTATTTTGCTTTCGGCCCGCGCCGGGGAAGAGTCGCGCGTGGAAGGCATGGAAGCAGGCGCCGATGATTATCTGATAAAACCATTTACCGCGCGCGAGCTGGTGGCGCGTGTGGATGCCCACCTCAAGATCTCGCGGTTTCGCCGAGAGGCACTCGAAAAGGAACTCAAGCTGCGCCAGGAGCTGGATGAGGCCCGCCGCATGGCAGCGGAGGCGGTGGAAAACATCAGTGACGGCTTTTTCATGTATGACCGCGACTGGCGATTAACCTACGCGAATCCGGCAGCGGAACGGGTGGGTGTCATCAGCGCCGGCCACCACGGATTGATCGGTACCACCCTGTGGCAGGCCTTCCCTGAACTTCCGGGAACCGATCTGGAGACGCAGCTTCGCCGCTGTATGGAAGTGCGGGTTCCAGTGGAATTTGAAATGTTTCACGGACAAAGATATTACGCCACGCGGGTCCATCCCTCTCCCGACGGCGGAATTGTCTCTTACGTTGCGGACATAACCGCGCGTCGCCGCGCGGAGATTGCCTTGCGGCTGAAACAAGAGCACATGCAACTGGCGCAGCGCGCCGCCGGAATTGCCAGTTGGGAGCTGGATGTGGAAGCCGAAGAGCTGACCATCTCACAGGAATTCGCGGAGATCATCGGTCTGCCCGCTTACGTCTCGCGATTGCGCTACGATGATTTCCTGAATGCACTGTTTGTCTCTTCCGATCGCAATGCAGCTCAGTCAGCCATGCAGCAAGCGCTTGCGGGGAAAAAAGGAATTTTCCGTGGAGTTGCGCCTCCGCCGTCCGGACGGCTCCGTTCGAGTGGTGTCCAGCCGCGGCAAGGGCTTTTACAATCAGGGCAGGCCGCTGGTCCTGGGCGTTCTGGTGGATCTGACGCCGGAGAGCGGTGAAGTTCCTCAACCGCGTGCCGCACGGAAGAAGAACACCAGCAAAAAGACGTTGCGCAGGGCTTAACGATTCAGCCCGTCAGCGGCGCGATTGTCTCCTACGCAGTTTTGCTTTTTTGGTCCGCGTCGTTGACCATTCCCGTACTGCACTTCGTATTTCTAGACATCATCCTGAAGCTTGTCTAAAATGCCTCCACACGATTATCAAGTCAGTGCGGGGTATGCGGAAGGGAGCAGTGCAGCATTGTGTCTTCATCACGCAGCAATCTGCCTGACCCAAGGCTTGTTGACGTTCCGTATTTTCCCTCGTCTTTCTTTTCACGGATATATTTTTTTCGCAACATCTTTTCTTCGGACTCGCCAGGAACTTTCCTGATCCTTATCGCGTAAATAAAGCGACAAAACGACAAAACAACAAAACGACAAATCGGCTGAAATAGACAAGAGGCATGAGCATGGAACTGAAGATCAGCAACCTTTCCAAGACCTACAAAAATGGCGTGAAGGCGCTGGACAATATCTCGCTCACGATTCCGCGAGGCATGTATGGCCTGCTGGGGCCTAACGGTGCAGGTAAATCCACGCTCATGCGAACGCTCGCAACCCTTCAGGAGCCGGATAGCGGCAGCGTATTCATGGGTGAGATTGATGTTCTCCGGCAGAAAGATGAGGTCCGCCGCCGTCTTGGATATTTGCCACAGGACTTCGGCGTGTATCCGCGCATCTCCGCGCAGGATATGCTCAGCCACCTCGCCTTGCTCAAAGGCATCACCCATGCCGGTGAACGCAAGCAGGTGGTCGCTGCCATGCTTCAGCGCTGCAACTTGTATGACGTTCGCAAAAAAGCCCTCACCAGCTTCTCTGGCGGCATGCGCCAGCGCTTTGGCATTGCCCAGGCGCTGATTGGTAACCCTCAACTGTTGATCGCCGACGAGCCCACCGCCGGTCTTGATCCCGGCGAGCGCAATCGCTTTTACAACCTCCTGGCTGAAGTAGGCGAGCAGGTTGTGGTAATTCTCTCCACGCACATTGTGGAAGATGTAGTGGATCTTTGCACCGATATGGCCATCATCCATGAGGGTAGAGTCCTTTATGAAGGCGCGCCGCAAGCTGCGATCTCAGAGCTCAATGGCAGGATATGGCAGCGTTCCATCGAGAAGACAGAGCTGGCGCACTACGAAGAAACCTTCCGCGTTGTTTCCAACAAGCTGGTGGGCGGGCGG
Organism: Terriglobia bacterium; assembly: GCA_963755365.1. Taxonomy (GTDB): domain Bacteria; phylum Acidobacteriota; class Terriglobia; order Terriglobales; family Acidobacteriaceae; genus Angelobacter. Next base: position 158,207 of record CAVWJV010000008.1, read on the forward strand.
CCCTCTCTTCATGTATTCGGAGAGCAGATTCCGGGCGACGGATTTCTACCCAGCCAGCCTGATCTGGAAGACGTGTTCTTCACCAAAATCCGGAACTGGAACTAGGAGCGACAAATGTTTTTGAGCATCGCGCTGTTTGAAATTCGCTTCTGGCTCCGTTCATGGATGGTCTGGATCTTTCTTTTCATCATAGGCTTGCTGATTTTCGGGGCCGTAAGTACAGACAATGTGCAGCTTGGCGGCGCTTTGTCCAACACCTACCACAACGCGCCTTATGTCATCCAGAATTATTATTCGTTCATTGGGCTGCTCACGCTGCTGATGTCCACAGCGTTTGTGACCTCCGCTGCCATTCGTGATTTCAGCTCATAATACCTATCAGATTATTTTCACCACACCCATCAAGCGCTTTGATTTTCTGCTGGGCCGTTTTATTGGCGCTACGCTGATCTCTGTCATACCCATGCTCGGCGTGTCCATTGGCATACTTGTGGCCAAGTACATGCCCTGGGTCGATCCTGATCGATGGGAGCGGGTGAACTGGACTGCGCACCTGAACGGCATTGCCATTTTTGCTTTGCCCAATGCGTTTTTCATGGCGGCCGTCCTCTTTGCCATCGCCGTTCTGGCCCGCAATGAGATATTTTCGTTTGTTGCCGCTCTGATCTTGCTCACGGGGTATGGTGTCGCCGGCTATCTTGCTGCAGGACATTCAGCATGACCAGATCGCCGCTCTTATCGATCCGTTCGGCACACGCGCCTTTGACCTGGTCACACGATATTGGACAGTTGCGGAGAAGAACGGTGTCTCGGTTGGTTTTCAAGGGCTGCTGTTATGGAACCGCCTTCTGTGGATAGGGATCGGCTGTCTGGTTTTTGCCGCCGCCTATGCTCGTTTCAGCTTTGCTGAAAGAAGCACCAAGCCCCGGCCCATTGAAGCTGATGCTGAGGAAGCCATCGCCCGTCGCATGGTTTCGCTCGCCCCGCCCACAGTTGCACGATGCGCCATGGACCAAATTTGCAGGCTCGTTCAAGATCCACTTCATGGGCATGGCAAGAAGTACATTCTTTGTTGTGATTGCCGTTGCCTCACTCCTGAACTGCATTCCCAGTCTTGCCACTGAGTGCCACGGAAGGTTATGGCAACCAGACCCTTCCCGTCACCTACTGGATTCTTGACCTGATACGCGGCACGCTCTATCTGTTTGTGGTCATCGTAATCACCTACTATGCCGGCGTGCTGGTCTGGAAAGACCGCGACGAACGCATGGATGAAATTGCAGATTCCACGCCCACTCCGGACTGGATCTCCTATGCCTCGCGGCTGCTCACCTTGATTTTGATGGTCATGCTGATGCAGAGCGCCGCACTGCTGAGCGGCATGATAGTCCAGGCCTGGCATGGCTATCTATCGCTATCAGATTGGCCTCTATTTGTATGAGCTTCTGGTTCGCGATGCATCTGGTTTTCTATTTCTAAGCGTGCTGGCTTTCCTGATCCATGTATTCTCACCCAATAAGTATCTTGGCTATTTCTTCTATATCGCCTTCGTCGCAGCCAACGCCTTTGTGTGGCAGCCTTTGAATGTAGCTACCAGGCTGGTTCAGTTCGGCACCAGGTCAAACGTGACCTATTCAGACATGTTTGGCGAAGCGCCGTATCGCACCGCGTGGAACTGGTACACGCTTTACTGGTGTATCTTCTGCGGCCTCCTGGCAATACTCACCGTGATGTTCTGGCCGCGCGGTAAGCAGGACCGCTGGCGTGGCCGTCGCCGCAATGCTGCGTTGCGGTTCCACGGTGGCTGGATTTCCGCAACAGTTCTTTGCCTGGTGGCTGTTCGCCGCCACCGGCGGATGGATCTGGTACAACACGGCCGTACTGAATCGTCTGGTTGGCCCCAAGACCCTGCAGCATCGCCAGGCCGATTACGAAAAAGCTTACAAGCAGTTTGAAAAGATGCCACAGCCGCGCGTGCGCAACGTGAAGTACGCGATCGACGTCTATCCTGAAGCGCGCAACATTGTGATGCGGGGCGAGCAAGTCATTCAAAACCCGACTGGGCAGCCGCTCAGCGAAATTCATTTCACCATTGATCCCAACTATCTGACTGACATTCAGATTCCCGGCGCCTCCATCAGCAAAGATGACCAGAAGCTTTTTTATCGAATCTACAAGTTTGATTCTCCCTTGCAGCCGGGTGAAAGCCGGACGATGAAATTTACCGTCAAGAGCAAGAACCACGGCTTTGAGAATAACTTGAGCACGGTTGAACTTGTTCAGAACGGAACGTTCTTCAACAACACCATTGGCCCAATCATTGGCTACCAATCCGCAACGCCAGCTCACCGATCCCAATGACCGCAAAAAGTACGGCCTCAAAGAAATTGATCTCATGCCGCGCCTGGAAACCAACTGCACCACCGATTGCATGGACACCTATCTCGGCGGACATTCCGATTGGGTGGACGTCCAGACGGTCATCAGCACTTCACCGGATCAACTCGCCATCGCCCCCGGTTCGTTGGAGCGGGAGTGGCAGGAGAACGGCCGGCGTTATTTCGAATACAAGCTTGATCATCAATCACTGAACTTCTATTCCTTCATGTCTGCCCGTTATGAAGTGACGCGCGAGGAATGGAACGGCATCAAGCTTGAGGTCTATTACGACAGGCAGCATCCGTGGAATGTTCCGCGCATGATGAACTCCATCAAGAAATCGCTGGGCTATTACACGAAAAACTTTGGTCCGTACTATCACAAGGAAGCGCGCATCATTGAATTTCCCCGCGTCGCGCGCTTTGCCCAGGCCTTTCCCGGGACTATGCCTTATTCGGAGTCCATTGGCTTCATAGCCAACATCAACAAGCCTGACGATATCGACTTCGTCTTTTACGTGGTCGCTCATGAGATGGGTCATCAATGGTGGGCCCATCAGGTGGTGGGCGCGAACATGGAAGGCGCCACGCTGCTTTCCGAAACCATGGCGCAGTATTCGGCGCTAATGGTGATGGAAAAGGAATATGGCCGCGACATGATGCGCAAGTTCCTGAAGTATGAAATGGACAACTATCTGCGGTCACGCGGCGCGGAGAGGTTGAAAGAGCGTCCGTTGCTGACCGTGGAGGCAAACCAGGGATACATTCACTATCGCAAGGGCAGTGTGGTGCTTTACTACCTGAAAGAGATGATCGGTGAAGAAGCAGTCAACCGCGCCTTGCGGAAGATCATCCAGCAGTACGCATATGCGCAGCCGCCGTATCCGACTTCGCATGCGCTGGTGGATGCCTTCAAAGAGCAGACGCCGCCTGACCTGCAATATCTGATCAAAGACCTGTTTGAAGACATTACAGTCTTTTCCAATCGCACGCTGGATGCTTCTGCCCAGAAACGTACTGACGGCAAATACGACGTGACGATTAAGGTGGAGACGCGTAAATACAAGGCGGACGCCAAAGGCAACGAAACGGAAGTGCCGGTGAATGACTACATCGATATCGGAGCATTCGCTAAACCGGCGAAGAACAAGAAATACGGCGACACGCTGTACCGTGAGCGCGTGCATATCACACAAAAGCAATCGCAATTTACTTTTGTGACCGCCACGTTACCGGAGAAAGCCGGCGTTGATCCCTTTGCGTTGCTCATCGACCGCATTCCAGATGACAACACAAAGAACGTGACCCTGGTGAGCGGGACGATCAACGCTAGTCAACGGGTGGCGGCGCGGTAACGCAAATCGAGCCTTAAAGTGAGGGAACGTATGAGGTCTGGTTTATTCAGAGTCATTGTTTTCACCTTTTGTTTCTCAACTATGCTGTTCGCGACAGATGATCCACCAAACCATCAGCAGGATCCAATCACTCTGAAGGCTGATTCTTCTAAAGTGCTGCCCATGCCAATGTTTTCGTTTGAAACAGGTCCGCAATGCGATTCCAATGGGGACCTGTATTTCAACGCGGGCTCTACAGCAAAATCGCAAGTAGTACTTAAGCTCGCCACAAGAGATGGATCTACGACCATCTTTCGCCCAAGGGATGAGACTGGCGCAGAGACCACGCTTTTGGCGTTCCATGTGTCAGTTGATTCCCATGTGACCAGCCTGGTAGGCGGGAAAAAGGATGAACCATACGTCTATTTGTTTGATGAAAACGACCCCGCTAAGTCATCTCGGATTAAGCTGGATGTTCCCGATGGCGTCAACGCCTGGACGATTCAAAACTTCCTGGTCTTGCCAAACGGACGTATTCTCCTTCAGGGCTATTTCGACACGAAAGCACCAACAGACAAAAAGGGTAAGAGTTTCTTTGCTTCCTTCGATCCGTCAGGGAGCTTATTGAAGCTATCGCTTGAGAAAGCCGCGGATGATGTGTTGAAGTCAATGGTCTCGGGTGACGCATCGCGTGGCGCAAAGACTGAGGCGGCACAAAGCAAAGACGGTACCACGTATCTCCTTTTCCCTGACAGTGTCGCTGTTATCACGCCTGCAGGTTCCATTAGCCGGACCATGAAGCTTACTCCTCCCGAGCCCGGATATGTGCCGGACCAGCTTTATATGAATCGCGGAAGATTGGTGGTTGGCTACTTTTCCCCCGATATATCCGGCAAAATGAAGGCCCGATATCAACTCCTGAACCCTTCCACAGGAGAATTGATACGCCTTTATCAGCCGGATGCGGAGCTGGGCTCTACGCTGGTTTGTTTCTCTGACGATGGCTTCACCTTTCTCAGACCAGAAAAAGGGCATGTCAAATTGATGAACGCGCCTATCAAGTAATCGTGTGAAGGCCGGTGCCATCAGTGGGACAGAGAACAAATCTGGAATAGATCATTATTGTAAGTTTGCCGTGTCCTGATCTGTTTATTGAACCAACCTGGCCAAAAATGCAGCTTGCAATCGTCCCAGAAGCAGCTTCTAACCCAGCAAAAAAGTGGAGGCCGCCTTGCGGGTGCAGCCTCCAGAACTTCTTAGATCAAGCCACGCCGGTCTCCTCTTCTTATGGTTTCAAAAAATTCTGCTAAGTTCGCCCCGATCGACATCGCATCTTTACGAGCCATTGTTGAAAACGGCACCATAACGATGGTCCATTTATTGAGAGTATCGAAGGCATACGCCTCTCCTGCACTATCACTTCCGAAAATAATAAGCCCTTCGGAGAACTTGCGGAATTTGCTGTTGACATTACTTACTTCTTGAAGGGAAAACAGGTGCACTTCCTCGGATCCCAGAATTCCTGCAGCCCCATTCGCGAACGAAAGCAGTTGTTTGTAGTCTGGTGGAAGAGGCAAATGTAATTTGTCTTCTGCTTCCATGATCTCCAGCGGCGACGCACCGTCTTCCAAATTCATACCGCGTAAAAATTCTGTCAACATTGTTAGATTCTAGTTAGTCATCTATATTACTCAGTTTTGAGTCCAGCTTAGCAAGGCCCACCAAGAATTGACCTTATAGCGAGTTGAGGTTGGCAGAATAATTCTATTGGCAGGATCAGTAGGACTTCCCGATCTGGGGATTGAAAAACAAGACCTGCAACCGGAACTTCTAACAAACGAAAAAGTGGAGGCCGCCTTGCGGGTGCGGCCTCCACAACTTACATCAGGTTGCGACTTGCCAAACTAATCGCAGCCGGCTCCAATGTTCTCACAGAACTTTGGTACCGCTGCACCACCATTCTTGCCTGTCGCCGGCAGAGTGATGGTCTGCTCCAGAGCCATGCCATCCACCATGTCCACTCCGTTAGGAATGGTGAGCGAGGGGTGATCGAATGGCGCACTCTGAGACCTTACACGTTCATCGGTTAATGATTTGAGGAAAGCCACAACAGCCTGTTTATCGTCTGGGCTGAAGCCGGCTCTCTTCAAGTTAGGATCAACGTCTGCGGAGGGGAAGTCTCCACCGCGGCTATAGAAATCGACTACCTGGCTGAGCGTCGCCTGTCCACCGTTGACGAAATAGGGACCGGTCAGTTCAATGTTGCGAAGGCCAGGAGTCTTCACGGCTCCGTTGACAGAAACAGGGGCGTTGAGGGGAACAAGTGTTCCCGCCGCCAGACCCTGTGAAGCCAATGCGGCTACCGAGAGGGAAGCAAGTCCGGAAGGATCGCCGGCCCCGACTCCCATGTCGTCAAGGGTTGGACGTACGCCGATGTTGTGGAAGCCAACATCATGCCACTGTCCGCTAAGGAGCTGCTCAACCACGCCGCGTGACTGAACGTTAGACACGGCAGCGTCAGTGAACTCAGCGCCGCTGTGGCAATTGATGCAACCACCCTTACCGGTGAAACGATCAAGACCGCGCTGTTCCAGAGCAGTGAGGGCGGTGCTGTTGCCTTCAGCGAACTGGTCAAAACGCGAGCTGTCAGAAACCAGCGTGGACTCATATGCCTGGATAGCAACGCCCCAGAACATGGAGAAGTTGTATTCCATCATTGAGTACTCGTCAGTGTTCTGTGCCGTGCCGGTGTGGAGGAAGTTACCGCTGGCGTCAACAATGGCGTCAGAGTTCCACCACTTGGGCTGGAACGCGGCCTGAATCATGCTTACGTAATCAGTGTTCAGTCCGTTTGCAGGAGCATTGCTCATGGAGCCGAGCACGCTGTCATCGCCGGCCACAAGCTGTTTTGCGAGTGGTGAAAGCGAAAGCATCTTTTTGCCCATCTTCACAAAGGAACGTCCGGCGGCGGACATTTCAGTGTTGCTGCCCGGAGGCCCAACGGCCTGCGATGCGAGCGCCGAGTTGGAAAGACGCAGTTGAACATGGCTGAAACCGTTGACGCTGCCGTCTGCCTGGAGAATGAAGGCATTCGGATCGCCGGCGCCGAAGGGATTCACACCGTTGAAGGTGCCCTGTGCACGGCCGTCCCAGAAATTGCGATAGTTGAATACCGCATTGACTACGGAAGGCGCGTTGCGCGGTGTGCTGCGACGCACATTGACCCAGTTACCGGAACCGTCCTGCATGCGGAAGACGTCGTCAGGTACAGGCGTCTGGCTTTCAGCCGCCTGGCCCATCACCACGTCAACAAATGTGGTGTTGTACACACCCTGTGATCCAACAATGTTGTTGTTGTCAGATAGAACAGCGGAGCCGGAGTTGTTGATGTCACTCAGCTTGTGCAGCGGGTAATCCGACGCCGTGAGGTAATGATTCGCTGAGAGAGGAGAAGTGTATGTATTGGAATCAGCCGCGGAATTGCCGTTGATGTCTACACGGCGCTGTCCGGGATTGATCTGGTTGCCAAAACGGCTGTCAGATCCGGAAGTGAAATGGCAGGTGGCGCAGGCGGTAACACCGTCGCTGCCGAACTGCATTTCCCAGAAGAACGCTTTACCCAGAGCGATGGTTGCCGCCTGGTTAGCGATCAGATTGTCGAGCTCAGCCTGTGATGGGCCGGGCACGCTGACGGTTTTCAGCGAATTCAGCTTCCGTTCGCCTCCGCCAACGCCACCGTTTCCACCTCTGCCGCCTTTACCGCTGCCGCCTCTGCCGCCGCCACCACCATCATCACCTCCGCCACCGGTGCTGATAATGCCAGGCGTCGGTGCCGGTGTGGGCGTAGCTGTCGGCGCCGGTGTGGGCGTCGGGGTTGGGCTCGGTGTTGAACTGGAACTTGGATTAGGTGTGGGTGAAGGTGTTGGGGTCGGAGTCGGAATGCTCTGGCTGCCACCGCCGCTGCCTGATGGGGTCCCTGGGTTTGAGTTCAGGTTAGAATTCGAATTTGCTTTAACCCCGCCGCCGCAGCCGGCCATTACCAGCAAACTGCCGATCACGGTTGTCAGGGCCAATTGATGTATTGCTTTCTGGTACCGCATTTCTTGCACTCCTTGCGTGCTCCACAATTCGGCCAACTGGCGGGCAGCGCAGACAAGACACACGTATAGCGTCTGCAGTCTTGTGCAACACTGCGGTTGCCATGAGACGGAGGCTGCGGCTGCCGGAAACAGCGGCCCTGACCTGACTTGCCTGACTCATGGCTGACAGTTGACCCAACCTGCGCCGGTCTTTCCGGCGCTACGAGAGTCTTTTAGTTTTGTGGTTGCTGATGGGAACGCCGTTAAGGGTTTTAAAGCGTCCTTACCAGAGAATGCCCCGATAGCAAGCCACCCGTCAATTCGCAGGTAGTTTGCGTTGAGTACATTTGGAGAGTGATTAAAGTAACATTAAAGTTCTTAATCGCTATATTTCATCGGGTTATTCACTGCACACAAATCCGGGTATACACCTAAAACGCTGGCTAAGTCTTTGTTGTTTCTGGTCTTAGATGATCGTCCTCGCTCCGGATTCCGGCCTTCGGGTGAACCTGCGGAGCACATACTGTTCTCTTAAAGAGCCGGGATTTTCGGAACGACCATACTTCAAATCTTCTTTTTAATTTCCGAGCGGGGAAAGCTGCTCTGGAAACGTTTAAACAATTTAATGAGCAACTTTAATGGCCTTCTAATCAGATTCTAGGATGGATAGCGCATTCTTGTATCAGACAAGGACTGCTGAGACTATCAGGCATGTCGATAAGCCATGAAGACTGATAGTCAGCAAATGTCGATGCTCTAGAAATGACCAGACGTCACCCCCAACGTTAGCACTTCCGGGATGGAGGGACAGGGCAATGAAGCAAGAGAAAGACGCAACAGCAATCAAGATTCGCATCTGCGGTGCTCTTTGTATCGCTATGCTTTATGTATTCGCCAACAGCTCCTACGTACAGAGTCCGGCGCAGCCTGAGAATCAGGCCGTAGCCGTGGTGCAGATCTCGTCTCGCTAGGAGAGGCAACCCAGGTTTCCAGGTGCCACCGGAATTTACCATCCGTTTCCGGCCGGTTGAGAAGGATGGAGTGCAGCCAAAACAGGTAACACTAAGGGTTCAACCAGACCCTGAGGTCTAACCCGACCTGACATCAGCACAGCCGAACCTGACTGTGCTGATTGTTTTTTTGGGGGAACTAATCTTTCAGAACAAGTCTAGAAGCCACGCTTTACCAATCCGGCAATATCCAATGCGGAAACCGAAGCCTTCTGCGTTAGTTTCTCAACATACTTGGCCAGAACATCCACTTCCAGATTTACCGCCGATCCCGTACGCAAGTCCCGCAGGTTCGTCTGCTCATAAGTATGCGGGATGATGGCTATCTCCACTCGATGGCCTTCAATCGCCGCCACCGTCAGGCTGATTCCTTCCACCGTGATCGAGCCCTGCGCCACCACGTATTTCGCAAGTTCGAGCGGCATATCGATCACCATTCGCCAGTCGTCATGACCCTTAATTTTTGTGAGACTTGCCAGCTTTCCTGTGCCGTCCACATGACCCTGCACAATATGACCGCCCAACCGGTCCTGCGGACGCGCAGGCAATTCCAGATTGACCAACGATTTCTTCTTCAACCCGGTCAGCGAAGTTCGTTTCAGCGTCTCATCGGCCAGATCGGCCGAGAAGTTCCTGCGTCCGATCGCCACCGCGGTAAGGCACACGCCGCTCACGGCAACGCTGTCACCCAGTTTCAACTCTTTGGGAATTGCTTTGGCGGATACGGTAATGCGCGTGAGTATATCGCCGTTGCGCGCTTTTATCCGGCGCAGATCAGTGATTTCGCCTGTCTCCTGCACTAACCCGGTAAACATCAGATTTTCTCTCCTGTGATGAAGGCAATCTGCGCTTCCGAGCCATTGCTTGCAGACGAAGCCGCATAGGGATCGCGCAGGTAGCCCTCCACGGCAAAGTCTTCTCCAAAGCGATGCAGCGAGATATTTTGCACCAGCGCCGCATCGCTCATCTTGCTGAATCCCTCGCCCGCGGCAAAAGGCACTGAGCCCATGCCTGCCAGAATCTTGGGCGCATAGTAAAGAAATATCTTGTCGGCCATGCCGGAAGCCAGCGCTGTCCAGTTCACCAGAGCGCCACCTTCAATCAGCAGACTGGTAATCTCAAGTTCTCCCAGACGCAGCGCGATCTTATTGAGGTCCGGGCGGCCGTCGCTGGATCCCAGCGCAACCTGCTCAACGCGTACGCCGAGGTCTTCCAACGCGCGGCGTTTTTTTTCTTCGGCAAAGGAACACAAAACCAGCACATCGTCTTTTGCCGTCTTCACCAGCCGGGAATGCAGCGGCATACGCAGCCGTGAATCCACCACCACACGCAGCAGCGGCCGCCGGCGTTTGCGTCCTGTACGGTCGGTGAGCAGGGGATCGTCAGCCAGCACCGTGCCTACGCCGACCATGATCGCATCGGACTCATGGCGCAGCTCCTGAACATGTGCGCGCGCTTCTTCGCTGGTGATCCAGCCGCCGGTGGTTCCTCCGGCACTCGGCGTGGCCGGTGTCGGCGTCTCGCCGGGCGGCGGAGCAATCTTGCCGTCCAGCGTCATGCCAGACTTGATCGTCACCAGCGGCTTCTTCGCCGTAATGTAGCGGGCAAAAGCTTCATTTAACCTGCGGGCTTCGGATTCCAGCAATCCGATATCGACCTGCACGCCGGCGGCGCGAAGTTTGTCAAAGCCATGTCCCGCGACTCGGGGATTCGGGTCCTGCATGGCAGCCACAACGCGCTTGATCCCGGCGGCGATGACCGCATCCGCGCACGGCCCGGTGCGTCCCTGATGGCTGCATGGTTCAAGATTCAAGTAGAGCGTTGCACCGCGTGTATCTTCGCCAGCCTGCACCGCCTGTGCCGCCTGTTCTATGGCCAGAACTTCGGCGTGCTTCACGCCTTCATAGGTATGAAAACCGCTTCCCGCTACTTTGCCCCCCGGCGTAACAATCACAGCTCCAACACGTGGATTGGGAGAAGCCAGGGCAGTGCCTTGCCGCGCGAGATCGAGTGCCTGTCGCATATACTGCTCGTCTTGTGCGCTGAAGTTCATGCTCCGGAAAAAAGCGAATCGACAAAATTTTCCGGGCTGAAGGGAAGCAGATCGCCAATCTTTTCTCCCACGCCTACGTAACGCACCGGAAGGCCCAGCTCCCGGGATATGGCAATCACCACTCCGCCCTTGGCCGTACCGTCCAGTTTGGTGAGGACGATGCCGGTCACGCCTGCAGACTCGGTAAACAACCGTGCCTGTTGCAATCCGTTCTGGCCGGTAGTGGCGTCCATCACCAGAAGAACTTCATGCGGCGCTCCGTGAACAACGCGGTGCGCGGTTCGCTTCATCTTTTCCAGTTCCGCCATCAGGCCGGTCTTGGTGTGCAGGCGGCCGGCCGTATCGATGATCACCGCATCGGTACGGCGTGCCTTTGCCGCGGTGAGCGCGTCATAGAGTACGGCTGACGGGTCGCCACCCGGTTTGGTCTTGATGACCTCCACGCCGGTGCGCGATCCCCAGATTTCAAGCTGCTCAATGGCCGCAGCGCGGAAGGTATCCGCCGCACACATCAGCACGGTCTTGCCTTCCGAACGCATGGCATACGCCAGCTTGCCGATGGTTGTGGTCTTTCCCGTGCCATTCACTCCCACCACCATTACGATTTCCGGCTCGCCCTTAAACGGCTTGCCGCCGCGTGGCGGCGTCGATTTCAGGATGTCGAGTATCTGTTCCTTGATCACTTCCTTGAGCTGGGTTCCGTCTTTGATCTGCTTGCGATCAGCTTTTTCCCGCAGCTTGCCCAGGATTTGTTCGGTGGTGTCTGTCCCGATGTCCGCGCTAATGAGAATGGCTTCCAGGTCGTCCAGGGTGTTGCGGTCAATTTCTTTGGTAAAGGCCATTACTTCGTCAATGCGGTCGCTCAGGTTCTCCCGCGTGCGCGTAACGGCCTGCTTCATCTTTTCGAGGAAGGTAGGTTCAGGCGTGCCAAAAAGTGTTTGAATCATGAATGATAGCTGTCCAAAGCAGAAGAATCTGCCGGACTCTTGATTATAGCGGGTTAACTTTAGTTAGATGGCCTTGGCAGACTCTTCGAAAGGAGCAAACATCCGGATGTAATGGAAGCAACCACAGCTGCAGCTGAAATGACCAGAATCAGCAGGCTTTTCCAGTTCCCGGTAGAAATCAGCTGTCCATCGAAAGTGATAGCTTCGAGCAAAGCTATATAAGCGGCGAAAAGACCTGCGGCTGATATCGCAAGAGCACCCGATATTCGCAGGATTCGTAGGATAGATGATTTCATCGCCGATCACGTCGCGATAGAAGAACGACTTAGTGCTTAAATCCTACAAAGGTCTGCGGCATAATTATTTTCTCTAAACCGGCTCTGCCGTTGTGATGACCTGCGAGGCAGCGGCAGCCTGGTCTCCGCTGACGGTAGCGGCGCGCTGTATGCGGAGACGTCCGCTCTCGAAGACCCGGGTCATCGCCGAGACAACAATTGGATCAAACTTTGTGGCGGCCAGTGAGTTGATGATGCGGATCACGTATTCGGGATCCATAGCGGCCTGATACGGGCGGTTGGTGGTCATGGCGTCAAAGGTATCGGCCACCATGATGATGCGCGGCATCAGCGGAATCTGGTCGCCCTTGAGTCCATGCGGATAACCACGTCCATCCAGCGATTCATGATGCAGTTCAATTCCCGGCAGCATCTCACGCAGCATTTCCACCGGACGCAGAATCGCGGCGCCCTTGGTGGTGTGCGTCTTCATGATCTCGAACTCTTCCGGTGTCAGGGCTCCTGGTTTTTTCAGGATGCGGTCTTCAATGCCGATCTTGCCCACGTCGTGAAGCTGGGCAGAGATGCGGATCTTTTCCACTTCTTCCGGCTTCAGTCCCATCTCTGTGGCGATCAGCACTGAGTAGCGCGTCACGCGATCCGAATGGCCGCGGGTATATGGATCTTTTTCGTCGACCGCGCCGGCCATCATCTGGATGGAGCGCATGAACAGCGTCTTGTTCTCTTCGGCGGCGTTCCTGAGATCGTCAACGTATCTCTCAAGCTCGTCCGTCATGGTGTTGAACGTTTCAGCCAGTTCACCGAACTCCGTCCGGCTGTGCAACTGAACGCGCTGTGAGAAATCTCCGCCGGCAATCGACCGGCTGGATTGCGTAAGCACGTGCAGAGGCGTGGTTAGCCTCCGCGCCGCCCATATGCCCAGCAGAATGCTGAAGGCAATGGCAACCAGCGCAAAGCGCACCGCGTCATGCTGCATATCCAGGATGTCAAAGTAAGCATCGGCCTGCGTGGTCTGGGACATCACACCCCAGCCCAGTCCAGGGACTGCATAAAACGTTCCCAGCATGGGAACTTTGTTCTTGCCAACCTGCAGCCTGTATTCCTTGGTCAGGCCAAAGCGTTTATTCACGCCCTGATCCACAAAAAGCTTCACCAGATCATTCGACGTCATGTCCTGGCCGGTGGCGTACTGCGGAATCGGCGACGCAATCACACGCCCGGATTCGTCGACCACGAAGGTTTCCAGACCGGGGTCACGATCACTGGTTTCCTTGAGCTTCTGGGTCAGGAAATTCAAGTCAACAATCAGCTCAAGAGCGCCCAGGTAGTTATTGTTGGCGTCCAGAATGGGCTTGGCCATCACCATTACGGTTCTGGTCTGTTTGCCTGACCCAATGGCAATGGCTCCGCCGTTATATTCGCGCAGTTCACGCGCAGCACCTACGCCGCGGTCCAGTTCCTTGATCAGAAACGCATCGGGATCAATGGTTCCGGCAAAGCTGCCACGGCCTTCGGCATTGACCAGGCGGACGTAAGGAACAATGGAGTCAGGAGCTCCAATACTGTTTTGCAGTAGACCAACCACGCCGGGTGATGCCACACGCGGCCCACTCAGGTTACCGCCGGCCGTGATGAGTACAGAATAGGCCAGATCAGAGAGTTTGCCGCGGATGTCCCTGGCGCGCTGGCCGATGGCCTGGGCCAGCGTGGTGGTGACCGTATTCTGCAGCATCATTTCGTTGCGATGCAGGCGGTCCCGGTTGGTCTCCACGACCTTGGTCGCATAGAAATAGAGCGGTACCACCCCGACGGCGATCAAAACCGCGAGAATTGCATAGATAATCGGAACTCGGGTAGGTAAGGGTAGCTTCATAGGGCCAGGGTATATGTGTGAGATTGTAAGCTGAAATCGGCCAATTTCTACCGCAAAAACGTGGCCACCAGGTCCATGGACCTAAGTCATGTCGCTTGCTCCGATTTGTCGCTCCGCTCCAAACCGCTGAAGAGCAATTTACCTCGCGTATCCGCTTGAATGCTCCTGTGCGAGCGGGCTGACGGCGCGTGGTCGGCCTCGCCCTTTGGAGCGTTTTTGGTCGCTCCGCTCCAATCCGCTGGAGAGCAAACATCCCTCGATAAGCCTGAACGCTCCTCATGCAGCGGGCACGACGGGAGCAAGATAAAGCCTGCGAGGCCCTCGTGCGCCGAGCAGGCCGGTACACAATGTGGGTCGCGAGATTCCGGCGGCTTCGAACGACACACCGCTTGAATGCCTTGGCCGCTCGTCAGTCTTAGAGGCTTCTGTGGACGGCCACAACGGCTTGCTTTTTTGGTCGCTGCCACGTCCCGACTTCATATACGTTTCAGCTGCTCTCGGCATCCAACTTGTAGAACGAAATAATTGCCGCTGTGGCGAATCGGCGGTATGATTCGCGCCCAGAGAGAAGTGTTAAGCAAGCTGGAACGTACACGAAGTCAGGGACGTGGCAGATTCCGGGCGGCCCAGTCATTCAGGAGGTCGGAGCGAAGGAGTCACCATTCGTCCGGAAGGGCGAAGCCGACTCGCGCGCTGAGCCCGTTTGCAACGGGAGCCTAACCGAACAATGTGGATCGAGAAAATTCAAGCGGTGTGTCGCGTAGCGACCAAAAGAAAGCCCACGCGCCGTCAGCCCGCTGCAGCGGGAGCATCCAAGCCTAAGCGGGGATATTTGCTCTCCAGCGGTTTGGAGCGGAGCGACATGAAAATGCTTCCATAAGGGCTGCGGCCGTCCACGCGCCGTCAGCCCGCTGCAGCAGGAGCATTCATGGCGTATCGGGGATATTTGCTCTCCAGCGGTTTGGAGCGGAGCGACATAACTAATGACAATCAGAATCATCACCATTGAACGGGAGTACGGGTCTGGAGCAGCGGAGATCGCGCACAAGCTGGCCGATCAGCTTGGCTGGAAGCTGTGGGACCAGCATCTGACCAGCCAGATCGCCCGTGCGGCCAACTGTCAACTTTCTGCCATAGAGCAGCGTGAGGAACGTCGCGATCCGCTCTATTACCGGCTGCTGAAGTCATTTACGCGTGGTAGCTATGAAGGCAGCATGAAGGTTGATCCCGTGATGCTGGATCCTCTTAGTTCGCTGGACTCAGATAGCATCGTGCGCATCACGCGACGCGTGGTGGAAAAGGCAGCCAATGAGGGCAACTGCGTGATCGTGGGCAGAGGCTCTCAACATTTCCTGCAGGACCGGCATGACACGTTACGCTTCTTCCTTTATGCGCCCAGTCAGGACAAAATCCGCCGCCTGGTTGCACAGGGCACGCGCCAGGCAGAGGCCGAAGATCTGGTTGAGCGGGTTGACCGCGAACGGGCCGCCTTCATCAAGACCTATTTCCATGTAGAGTGGCCGAACCGCCCTGTCTATCACGCCATGCTGAATACAGCGACTGGTGATGATTTGGTGGTCAGGGCAATGATGAGCTTCCTGCAGGCCCGTCCTGCGAACCAGGCGGCCTAGCGCCTAAAAGCGGTCTTCCGCTTTTCCAGGCCGTGCCATCAGTTCGCGAATCGCATCCTGCGCTGACTTTCCATCATGCAGGATTGCGTACATCTGCTCAGTGATTGGCATTTCAACACCGCATTTACGCGCCAGTCCGATTGCCGCGTTGGTTGTCAGAACGCCTTCCGCCACCGTGCCGTGCATGCCTGCAATCACGTTATTGAGCTTCTGGCCTTCGCCCAGCGCGATACCCACGCTGCGATTGCGCGATAAACCTCCCGTGCATGTCAGGACCAGATCGCCCATGCCTGCCAGCCCCGCCATGGTCTGCGCCCTGGCTCCGCATGCGACGGCGAGACGAGTCATCTCAACCAGTCCACGCGTGATGAGCGCGGCGACAGAATTATGTCCCGTGCCCGATCCGGCACAAACGCCTGCGGCGATCGCGATCACATTCTTCAATGCGCCGCCCAGTTCCACCCCCGCCAGATCGTCACTCACGTATATCCGGAAACGCGGATCGCTGAATTCCTTCTGCATCCGTGCTGCCAGCTCCTTGTCTCTGGAAGCGACGGTGACAGCCGTTGGTTTGCCTTCGGCGACTTCAAGCGCGAAAGAAGGTCCACTGAGCGCCGCGATCTTTGGCGTGAAGTGGCAGTACCGCGTTACCACTTCCTGGATCACCTCTGTTATGCGCAGGTAGGTTTCGTTTTCAATCCCTTTGGTGGCGCTGACAAAAAGCATCTCCGGACGCAGCCACTGGGCCATATGCTCAAAGCTGCGGCGACAATGGTGTGACGGCATCACGCTGACTACAATCTCAGCGCCTTCCAGAGCTTCGCGAAAATCGCCGGTCGCCGTCACCGATACGGGCAAAGGACATCCCGGCAGGAAAAGGTCATTGACTCTCGATTTGCTGATGGAGGCGACAACCTCTTTTTCCAGCGCCCAGAGCCGCACGTCATGATCGCCACGCCGGCCGGCAACCATGGCCAGCGCCGTTCCCCAGGCTCCGCCGCCGATGACAGCGATCCGGCTCATGATTGCTCTCCGGCAACCGGGGGTTGCTTGCTGCCGAAACGGTTCTCAGTGCCGGCCAGCAGGCGGCGAATATTTGCGTGATGCTTCACGACAATGATGAGGCTCACCAGGATGACGGGCTCCAGCGTCATACGATCTGGATGGTTAATGAAATGTGCGGCGATTGGGAAGGCGATGGCGGCGAGAATTGAGCCGAGCGAGACCAACCGCGTTGTGACGACAACAAGAATGAAAATCGCCAGTGAGACCAGCAGGGCTTTTGGAAATAAAAGAATGAACACACCCAGCGCCGTGGCCACACCTTTGCCGCCTTTGAACTTTAACCACACGGGAAATACATGGCCGAGAACAGCGGCCAGAGCGGCGATTGCCATATAACCCAGCGGCGTCACGCCTCGACTAGATGCGAGCCACCAGGCAAAGGCCACAGCCACTAAACCTTTGACTGCGTCCAGAACCAGCGTGGCTATGCCGAGACCCTTTGCTCCTGATCGTGCAACATTGGTGGCGCCGATGTTGCCACTGCCGGTCAGACGAATGTCTTCGCCGCGTAGAAACTTGACCAGCAGAAAGCCGAAAGGAATCGAGCCGAGAAGATAGCCCTCGACCATGACGATGATGAGTAAATGGTGAGTCATTGGTTAGTCACTGTGAGAGCCCAAACCGTTCCAGTTTGGTGTACGTCGAGCCTCCGCGACCAAGCTGGCTGCGATAGAGAAAGAATTCATGCGCCGTCATTGTACCGAACGTCTCAGCTTCGCCGGTCAGCAGACTGGTCAAAGCTTTCAGGTTTTGATCAGGGCCCCTCTTGGATCCGGCGCGCGCCAGCGTGAGATGCGGCGAATAAGCTTTGTCTTCGCGGGCGACGCCAACATTCTCCATTGCCGCTGAGACAGATTCGGCCAGCTTCGGCAAGCCGTCGCCCGCATGGACTCCAATCCAGAACACCCGCGGTGACTTCGGCGAAGGGAAGAATCCAACATTCTCAAACTTCACATCGAATGGCGAAGCTTTGATTCCAGCCAGCGACTGCGTGATCTCGGAGAGCTTTTGCGTCCGGGACTTCGCCAATAAACTTGAGCGTAATGTGCAGACCTTCCACGCGTGCCCAGCGAGCACCGGGGCACAACGGACGTATCCGCTCGGCGAAGGCGGACATGCGTGTTCGCACCTCCTGCGGTATGTCCAGTGCGACGAACAGGCGCATGGCTACATCAGCCTTCGCCGGACAAGATCAAGGGCCTGTTGCGTGGCCCAATGGCGTATGCGATCACGGTCGCCGGGAAACTTGCGCTCTACCACTTCAGTCTTGCTCTCATCGGAAAGACCAACATAGACCAGTCCAACGGGCTTCTGTTCCGTGCCCCCGCCAGGCCCGGCGATGCCGGTGATACTGAGACCAAACGTCGCTCTGCAGCCTTTGCGTATGCCCTCTGCCATGGCCGCCGCCACTTGCTCACTCACGGCGCCATGTTCGGCAATCAGTATGGGAGGCACATCCACCAGAAGAGTTTTCAAACTGTTGTCATAGGAAACCACTCCGCCCAGAAAGTATCGCGAGCTGCCCGGCACGGAAGTGATGCGTTCCGCCAGCATGCCTCCGGTGCAGGATTCTGCTACCGCCAGCGTCACGTCACGCATACCCAGAAAATATCCCACAATCTGTTCCAGACTCTCTCCATGAGTGGAGAAGATCGCCTCATCGAACTCGTCTTCCAGCGCCGCGGCCAGGGAATCAACTTTCTTCTGCGCAATTTCCGGCGTTTCTCCATGCGCCCGCAGGTGAAGCTGCACTTCGCCCGGTGTGCCGGCCAGAATTGTGGTTTCCACGTCTGAACGTTTGGAGTAGATGGCGGCTGCACGTTTGTCCGCCGCGGATTCGCCGATCATGGCGATCTTCAGCACGCGATTGGCAATGTTCATCACCGGAGCCACCCGCCGCAGGCGATGCATACACTCATCCTGAAACATGGCCATCAATTCATGGGGTGGGCCGGGAAGAAGAATGATGAACTTAAGGCTGCCATAACGGTCTACGCGCAGAAACTGGCCGGGCGCGCTGCCGCGCTTGTTGTAAAGCACTTCAGCGCCTTCCATGACGTCGGCCTGGCGTTCATTGTTCTCTGACATGGTCCAGCCACGCGCGGCAAACCGCTCACGCAATTCCTGGACGATCTGTTGATCGCGGACCAGGTCACGTCCCACGGCTTCTGCCGCACATTCACGAGTCAGATCATCTTCCGTGGGGCCAAGGCCGCCCATGAAGATCACGATGTCTACACGGTTGAGTGCGGTGCGGGCTGTGCTGGTGATGTCACTGCGCCGATCGCCCACCACGGTCTTGAAACTCACCTCAATCCCCAGCTCATTGAGCTTTCCGGTGAGATAGAGAGAGTTGGTGTCCTGGCGGAAGGGTGTTAACAGCTCAGAACCAATGGCAATGATCTCAGCGTTCACACAAGCATTCTAGATGAGAGACAGCGGCTGGACATTCCATGTGAGATGAAAAACCGAATCCGTGGTGGCCAGCACGGCGCCCCCTGTACGGGTAAAAGCCAGGCCAACCAGTTTGTGTCCTGCCACCACCAGCGACGCTTTCTTGTCCGGGGTAATGCGCACAATGCCACGCTTGCCGGACAGCGATGCTGCCACGTAAAGATTGCTTTGAGCATCAAAGGCAATCCCCTGCGGACGCCCCAGGCCGCGATAGAACACTTCCACGGTGCCGTGGGAATCCACCACATGAACTGCGTCATAGCTGGACGTGGTGGGGCCGGAGACATAGAGCAGGCCATCCGGAGCGAACGCGAGATGGTACGCGGCCACACTCGGTTCCAGTGTGGCATAAACAAAAATCTGCCGGTCAGGAGCAATGCGCCAGATGGTGCCGCTGCGGTCGCCAACATATAGGCTGCCTTCGCGATCGAAAGCAATCCCCGTGGCCACGCCCATGCCTTCGGCGTACGTTGTCATGCTGCCGTTCGGCGCCACTGTGTAAACCGTACCGTCATAACGGGATGAAACGTAGAGCTGGCCTTCGCTGTCAAAAGCCATGCCGGTGGCATTCATCAGGTCAGAGAGAAATGGTTTAACGCTGTAGTTGGTATCAATCTTATAGATTGATACCGGGACTTTCTGTCCGCGTCCGCCGGAGAACGTTACGTAGATATTTCCCTGAGGATCAATGGCGGGATTGGCGACGGGATGCAGGTTCTCCGCCAGGGGCTGAGCAATCTTCAGGTCGCGCGCGTTACTGATGTTGCCATTGTTGAGGACGGTCACGTCACCCGACTGCGCGCCTTGCGGCACGCGGGCTATGGCAAAATCCTCCGTACTAAAGACTAGTGAGCCTGAGACTCCGCTGAACTGGATATCCGGGCGACCCATTTGCGGCGGCTTCAGGGATTTACCGATAATGCGGACTTCTCCGCCCGGCAAAGCCGCAGAAGGCTCAATGGCATCAATCACCGGCTTGCCTTCGGCGTTTTTCTTGCCCAAAAGTGTGTCAGAAATTCCCATGAATATGATTACCTACAAAATGAATCCAGAGCTGCAGGATGAGCAGGGAATAAAGTCCCGCTCCCACATCATCCATCATAATGCCTGTTCCCTCGGGCAGGTTTTCCAATCGGCGCAGAGGAAACGGCTTCAGGATGTCAAAGATACGAAAAAGTATAAGACCCGCAATCAGGTAGTTCCAGCTTAAGGGCGCGCCGATAAGCGCAATCATCTGTCCAGCCACTTCATCAATCACCACAAATCCGGGATCTTCGCGTCCGCTTTCACGCGCCACCACGGTGGACGGCGGAATTCCCAGTAGAGTAATCACCACCGCGGCTGCCACCGCAACAGGCGTAAGCCAGTTTGCAGAAATTAGATGCGCGGCGCACCACCAGAGAAGCACGGTTGCTGCCGAAGCATAGGTTCCCGGCCCGGGTTTCATGTAGCCGATGTAAAAGAAAGTGGCAATCAGCCAGGAGAGACGCGACTTTTTGACCGCAGCGGCCGGTTCCATTCAATTGAGGATACGTGATCTGGCCGAAGGACGCACTGATTATTGTCGCCGAGTATTTGTGGGGCGCGTAGTTCACCGTTCGCGCGAGGAGATATCGTCGTCATCGGGGTCGAACTGCTTGCGCGCTTGCGCTTCCGCAATGCTTTCCAGTTCTTCCGGATCGTTGATCTTGCTGGAGATCACATAGCCCCCGCTGGCCCATTTGCCCAGGTCAATCACTCGGCATCGGTCACTGCAGAAAGGGAAATCCGGGTCGCCGGCCAGCACCAGAGCGCGGCATGTAGGGCAGCGCAACGAACTCGCTTTTTTCTTCTTGGCCATACTCCAATTAGATGAAGAAATATCAGTCAATGATTCTTGCCACCAGATCATACTCGTGGGCTTCGGTGATCTCACAACGGTAGAACGCGCCGGGGACCAGCTCTTCGTGGTCGCCAAAGTCATTGATAAACAGTTTGCCGTCAATCTCCGGGGCGTGCAGCTCAGTGCGGCCTTCCCAGAGAAGCTCGGTTTCCTCTGAAGGACCCATCGCCAGGACATCAAGCTGGCGTCCAACGAGTTTGCGCTTGTTTTTCTTGCTGATCTGCTTCTGGATCTGCATCAGTTTGCGGCGACGCGCTTCAATCGTCCGGGTCGGGACCTTAGCGTCAAGGTGGAAGGCTTGTGAGCCTTCTTCGTCGGAGTAGCTGAACACGCCCAGCCAGTCAAACTGTGCTGCCTTCACGAATTCGCACAGCTCATTGAAGTCTTCCTCGGTCTCGCCGGGGAAGCCGACGATGAATGAAGTACGCAGCGTGAGATTCTGAATCGTCTGCCGCATCCTGGTAATCGACTTGAGAAAAATCTCGGCTCCGGCGCCGCGCTTCATACGCTTCAGCAGGGAAGACGAAGCGTGCTGCAGCGGCACATCAATGTACGAGCAGATCTTTTCGTGCTTTGCAATGGTCTCCAGCAGCTTGCCCGTAATCTTGTTGGGGTAGGCATAGAGGAAACGCACCCAGCGGAGATCGGGGATCTGGGCCAGCCGTTCCAGCAGCACTGCAAGCCCGTCTTTCAGGCCAAGATCTTCACCGTAGCAGGTGGTGTCCTGACCGATCAAAGTAATCTCGCGCACCCCGCTTTTGGCCAGCCGCTCCGCTTCGGCGATCACGGATTCAAAATGCCGCGAGCGGAACTTACCCCGAAGCTGCGGGATGATGCAGAAGCCGCAAGGGTGATCACAGCCTTCGGCGATCTTGATATAGGCGGACGCCTTCGGCGTTGCCAGCACGCGCGGCGTGTTCTCGTCATAAAGATAATTAGGCAGATCGGCGATGGCACCGTCCCACTCCGCGCGCGAAAAGCGTCCACTTTGCTCGCGTGCCAGACCTTCAGCGCGTGCACCAACGCCTGATTTGAGTGACTGGCTGGTTGACGTGGAATTCAGAATCTTAAAAGGCGAATTGTCTTCCGCTGCCTGGCCGCCCACATCGATTCCCGCCGCGGCCAGAATGTGATCCAACTCTCCGGTGCCAACAACAGCGTCAACTTCAGGAATGTTCTTCTGGATCTCATCGCGATAGCGTTCCACCAGGCATCCGGCCACCACCAGTTTTTTAGCTTTGCCGGTGATCTTATGCTGCGCCATTTCCAGAATCGTGTTTACGGACTCCTGCTTGGCGGAATCAATGAACGAACAGGTATTTACCACGATCACATCCGCGTCTTCGGCGTTGACTGTGATGCGCGCGCCGCCGGATTGCAGCATACCCATCATGACCTCGCTATCGACGAGGTTCTTGGGGCAGCCCAGACTGACGAAACCAACTTTCAAAGGAGCTCTAGTTTCGGTTTTCAGGGGGCTGGCGATCTCCCGTGGAGGCGCAACTGTGGGGTTTTCAACTGGCATTCTGTCTCTCTATTTTACCATCTGGCGGGCTTACCATTCGGCCACGAGCCTCCCTTTCGACGGAGCGCCGATCCGAAAAGGAACACGACCAGAACATCGTCGAATTCCTGAAATCGACGGCCTTGAAGATGCGATTTCTACGGCCTGCGAGGCAGGTGGCTCTGTGGCGTTACTTACGTACTCTTGGAGCCGGCCGCTTTTTGGCGCTAAATAAGAACACTTCCGGACGAATGCCTCATTGCTGAGAAAAGAACGTTTATGTTCAGTGTTAGTTTGCGGGCCAGAAAGTTCGCGTCGGGATTTCTATTCGGGATCTTCTTAATGTCTGCCATCGCCATGCGCGGCCAGGACATTGGGGCGAGCCCTGTCACAAGCCAGAACGACGCGCTACCAGATAATTACACGCTTAAGGCCGTGCCGGTTCTCACAGGCTCGGGAGCGTATTTTACCCGGGTCACCGCGGGCCAGATACAGGACGCGCCTTCCTTGAGCCCGCTTCTGCTGGTTCCCATCGGCGACAACTTCCTGATTGAAGCCAAGGGATCCCTGGCTGATACCTACAATAAAAATACTCAGGGCAATTACGCAGGCACAGTCACTTACGGCATGACGTACGCTCAAGCCGATTACATCACCAAATACGTCACGCTGACGGCTGGGCGCTTTACCACTCCTTTCGGAATTTACGGGGAAAGGCTCGCACCCAACTGGATAAAGGCACTGCAAGGGACACCGCTGATTGTTCCCGTGACCAGCGGCGCCAGCCTGGGCGGAATGTTGCGCGGCGGTATTCCTGCCGGGACGGAAAAGGTCAACTTCAACTACGCCTTTTATTTCTCCAGCAACAATACCAACCACATCCTGGCCACGGACCGCTCCACTGGCGGGCGCATTGGATTTTTTCTGCCGGGACCAAGATTAGAATTTGGAGCATCATTCCAGCAGGTGCTGCAGGCCGACCGGCCGCACTCCGCTGGCGTACATTTTGTGTGGCAGCCC
Source organism: Terriglobia bacterium (assembly GCA_963755365.1). GTDB lineage: Bacteria > Acidobacteriota > Terriglobia > Terriglobales > Acidobacteriaceae > Angelobacter. Next base: position 181,733 of record CAVWJV010000008.1, read on the forward strand.
AATGCGCTGCCGTTGACCCTGCGCTCAGAATACGTTCGGCAGTCCGGAATCAAGGGCAGCGGATACTGGATTGAATCCGCTTACTTGCTTAAACAGATTCCCGTGATGAAAAAGGTTGAGGTAGTGGGTCGCGGCCAGCAATTTTTCGCCGCTGGAAACCTCCCTGCCGCAACGGTCAAGAAGCTTGGCGCACTGGGCCTGGACACCAACGAAGCCGATTTTGGGCTGAACTACTACTTCCGCACAGACGTTCGGGCTTCGGCCAGCTATGGCCGGCAATTCGCTCTGGGCAGGAACGCGAATCTCTGGACCATCGGCATGACCTACCGTTTTGTCTCACCTCTTTGGCCCGGTGGGGGTGCAATGTGAAGCGCAATGTGAAGCGGGGCTCCTTAGTTTACGTCGCGTTGATGACGATAACGATGTTTCTGGCCTTGTCGGCGGCTGCCAGGACGGAAGACGCTAAAAAAGATGCCGGCGCACCAGTCGCCTCCGCGAGCCACAATACGCAGGACGATACGGCGCGTTTGGAAGGCGAAAGGCGTTTTCACTCTAACTGCGGTCGCTGCCATCAGGCGCCACCCAAGTTCCCGCCGCGTATGATGGCCACCATCGTTCGCCACATGCGCGTGCGCGCAAACATTACAGATGAAGACCGGCGCTTAATACTGCGCTACATGACACAATAACCATGAAAAATCCCAGGCAGTCGGCAATTCTATTTTCGAGGCGGGCGGTTGCGTGCGTAGTGACCGCATGGTTTCTGGCGGCATCCTTTCCAGCCTTTGCGCAACCGCGTGTGATTGAAGTGTTGGCGGACAAAGACAGCCACTTCAAGGTTGCCGGCCAGGCCAAGGCACAGATCACGGTCAAGGCAGGCGAACAAGTTGTGCTCCGGATTGATGCGCGCAAAGGAAAAACCTGGAACCGCGATGGCGTGGTGCATGGATTTACTATGCTCCGCATGAAAGACCGGGCCAGAGTTCCCGGGTGGGACTTTGAGCTGACGGCCGGCATGCATGAATATTCGCTTACCGCACCGGCGGAGCCGGGTGAGTACGAAGTGCTATGTACTGTCATCTGCAGCGGTGACCATGAAGGAATGCGGATAAAAGTTCTTGTTGTCTAACGGTGACATTTATCATCTACTCTGGACTGGTGAGTCCGCGGCGCTCGGCGCGTGAGAGGAATTGTTTTCATGAAGAATCCCCTGAAGTACAAAGCAATCATCGCCTTACCGGTGCTTTTCCTGGCACTGGCCTCCTACTCCTATTCGGCAGGGAAAGACAAAGATGGCACGATTACGGTGAGCGGTGCCATCTCAGACAGCCAGTGCGCGTTCAATGTCCACTCTGACAGCCGCTCGCATGACTGGATGAAGAAAAAAGTAGAGGGCGCCGGCGATGACAAGAGCTGCACTCTTCGCTGCGTCAAGGAAATGGGCGGAAAGTATGTGCTGGTGACGAAGAAAGACGTTTACCGGCTTAGCAACCAGACTCTACCTGAGCAATTTGCAGGGGCCAAAGTAAAAGTCACTGGCACCCTGGACGCCAGGACCAACACCCTGGACGTCGTAAGGATTGAGGAAGACAAGTAAATCGGAAGCAAGCGAGGACGGCCCAAAACGTCCTTGCGTAAGGTTTGAAGCTGCTTCTGCCTGACGGATCCGGCGTCTGGCAACTCACTCGTCCATTCAGGCACGCGCCAATCCTGTAGGGTCATCTGCGACCCGTCTCATACTCGATATTCGGTTACAATCCATGCGTCGTCAGGCTAAGCGGTTACTGGGATTGTCATTAGAGAGCGAGTCAGAGACCGAATCCGCTTCCTGAGAGGAGAACATCCATGCATTCCAAACTGAGTTCGATCGTGAAAGTTGGTCTGGTCACCGCGCTGTTGTTAATGGCGCTGCCAGTGGCGCTTGCCAAAAGCAAAGAAGCCGCAACCAAGGTGAACCTCAAGGACGCACAGGGCAAAGATGTAGGCACAGCCACTCTTACTCCCGCCGCGAAGGGCGTCAACATCAAGCTGGACTTGAAGAACCTTCCGCCGGGCGAACACGCAATTCACGTCCATCAGACGCCGAAGTGTGATGGACCCGATTTCAAGTCTGCCGGTGGGCACCTGAATCCGGACAACAAGAAGCACGGATTGCAAAATCCTGATGGGCCGCACGCCGGTGACATGCCTGACTTCAACGTGGACGCAAACGGCAAAGCCAAAACCACCGTGGTGGCCCCGGGCGTGACCATGGGTGATGGCGCGAATTCCGTCTTTACCGGAAGCGGAACAGCGCTGGTGATCCACGCCAAGGCTGACGACCAGAAGAGCGATCCCGCGACTGCTGGTGATCGCATTGCGTGCGGCGTGATCGCGAAGCAGTAAAGGACAACTGGTTGGCAGGCATTTAGCCTGGGTAAGAGCGAAAAAATACTCGTCATCCTGACGCCCGTAAGCGAACGCACGTTGTCTTCAGCGCGTGAGTAGGGCGGAAGGATCTTGTGCTTGCTTTCTTCCCACAGACGGCAACGCAAGGTCCCTCACCGCCTACTTCCACCCCATCGCACGAAGCGCGCGCCGGGGACCCCGGCTTCGGCGATTGAAGAAAACACCGCCTCATGTACGGGATTCGGGATGACGATGATCTCTTAATGAACGATGATTTGCGATGGCTTCGCCCAGGCTTATTTACTTCTTCCCCGTAATCTCTTCAAACAACACCGGCAGTCTTTCTGCGTCATCCACTGACTCGTCAAAGCGGGCGCGTTCATAATGTTCCGTAAACGTTACCACCTCTTTGCGTACCGCCGGATTGTCAATCGATTCGGCGAACTCCACCGGCGTCTGAGCGGGTTCTTTATGGAAGCCGCGATGAGAAAGCTTCTTCAACAATCGCAGGTACCAGAAACTGGCCACGCTGCGCGGAGCGCGTTGCGGATCACGCGCCATGCGGGACCGCTGCCATGCGCGCCATGCTTTGGGAGTGAATGGCAGAAATAGAAGAAATCCCAGCACCACGCAGGCGACGGCCATTTGCGCAGATGAAAGTTTTTCCAGACGTTCTTGCCAGCGTAGAGTAGTTTGAACCAGCTTCTGGTAGGTATTCCACATCCATCCCCGGAATGAGGTTTGTGCCTTGCCGGTGCTGGTATTCAATTGCGCGCTGAGCCTCATCTGGTGGCTGAAGTCGTAATTGATCACCCACTCGCGCCACATTTCGCTGGCGGCGTCCAGGTACAGGGCCATGCGCGACCACGTATCTTCCGGCGCTGTGGCCGCTCCGCCGGGCGTGGGATCAAAGGACACCCAACCGTACTCAGGAAAGTAGGCTTCCACCCAGGAGTGTGCATCTTTCTGGCGGATGATGTAGTTGCCGGTGAGATCGTTATATTCACCGCCGCGGAAACCGTTGACCACGCGCGCGGGAATTCCGAGTGTGCGCAGCATCACCGTCATCGATGAAGCAAAGTACTCGCAATGGCCTTTCTTGCGTTCAAACAGGAAATAAGCGAGCGGATCAGGTACGCGATCGCCCGGCAGAGCCAGCGTGTACCCGAATTTCGTCTTTAGATAAGTCTCTACGGCTTTGGCCCGCTGATAATTAGACCCGGAGTTAGCCGTGATTTCGTTCGCAAGTTCCGGAATGCGCCGGTCGACTCTGCCATTGGGTAATTGCAGGTACATCAGCGCCAGCCCTGGAGGATAGTCGGTGGAGGTGGAATCGCTAACCAGGGGCTCCGGGTCGCGGGTGTCTGCATCAGCCGTGTATTGAAGAATATTCTGGCTGGGCTCGTCTTCTCCATCGCCGTAAAATGTATTGTGCGCGTTGAAGACGGACCCGTCCGGTGCAACCACTACGGAGCGATATGGCCCATTGATCCGTACTGCTACGGGTGCAAGAAAAAAAACGTCCAGTCCCAGCGGCTCCATCGTTACCCGGTAACCCAGCGTGGAAATGTGCTGGGCGCGCGTGTTCTGTGGGCGCGTTCCATTACCACCCAGTCGGGTCAGATCCAGGGGGCCATTGAGAAGACCGTGGGTCATTCGAACCTGTGCCGGGTTACGCCATACCTGTCCGTCAAAGTTGGCCAGAGACAAACCACGCCAGCGTGGATCGGGCGGCAGTTTTCCATAAAGCAACTTAATGTGCATCACCACAGCGTTCGATTGCTGGATCTCTCCAATACCACCTAATTGGACTTCCTGGCTGAAGCCGGTGGAGATGCTGCTGCGTGAGGCAAAGCTCTGCATGAACTGTCCGCGATTGATGCGGGGCAGAATAATAAAAATCAGGGCGGCGCCGCCGAGAGTGAGCAGGCCCAGTAGTCCGGCTACACCGGCCAGTGAGCGCTGGAAAGTTCCTTCCTGCTGGCGAGGAATTCCCGCGGCGAGGGCCTCGCGCTCCGAACGACGCATCTCCATGCTCACAAAGGTGCCGATCGCTACCAGAATGAAGAGCGAAAAATTCAACAGAAACAATGAGTCAATGGTCAATACAGCCGCTGCCAGCAGCATGAGAAATGAGAGCACCGCCAGATAAACCAGGTCACGATCGCGCCTGACAGAGAACACTTTCATGACCATGCTGAACAGCACCATATGGACAGTCGCGCCAATGAATGAGCGCGAGACGTAAAAATAATCCAGCGCGTAAAAAACGAAATAAACGATCGTGATGTATGTGGTCCAGCGTTCAGAGATGGTGAACGACTTTCGCATGAGCATGAGGTATCCGCGGACCAGTAGGGCCGGGATCACTACGATCAGGGAAGGCGCGTCCAGACTGTTGGTACCCATCAGGGCCATGAAGCCCGTCACCAATAACAGATAGAGCGACCATTGAAAAAATCGCTCCGCACTGCCTGTGGGTACAACACTGTCTTTGGCCAGAACCACTGCTGAAGGCATCCTTGTATTGTCCTCGAATTGGCGCTGCTCTCAAAGCAGAAAGCGCTCCGGAACCCTCACACAACGTGGCGAAAGTGTTAGAATCTTTGGGCCGGGTCCCGCGCGACGCAATCCCGCCAACCCCGCCAGGTCCGGAAGGAAGCAACGGTAACGGGCTAGTGCGTGTGCAGCGGGGCGCCCGGTACTAACCTTTTTCAGGTGCGCTGCGCGCACACTCAATCGCGTCTAGTCTCCTGTGGCAGCGGGCTGACGGCGCGTGGTCGGCCGCAGCCCTCAGTTCTCCTTGTCACGGTCGCTTCGCAGCAGAAAACCGCTTACAATATCCACTTTATCCTTTGTTTTCTCTGGAGAAACTGAATTGTCCAACCTTGTGAGAGCCAAAATCTCTGCTCTTGGAACCTATGTGCCGCCCCGCCTTCTGACCAATGCCGATCTGGAAAAGATGGTTGATACCAACAATGAATGGATCATGGAGCGCACCGGCATTAAGCAGAGACACATCGTTGATAAAGGCGTTGCCACGTCGCATATGGCCACGGAAGCGTCGAACAAAGCGCTGGCGGAGCGGGGAATCCCCGGCTCTGACATTGAGGCTATTTTTCTCGGAACAGTGACGCCTGACATGTCTTTTCCCGCCACGGCCTGTCTGGTCCAGCACAACATTGGCGCTAAAGATGCCTGGGGCTATGACATTTCGGCCGCGTGCTCCGGTTTTGTCTACGCGTTGCAGACAGGGGTGAAATTTGTGGAGTCCGGCGCTCATAAGCGCGTGCTGGTGATTGGCGCGGACACCATGTCTTCCATCATCGACTACACCGATCGCGCCACTTGCGTGATCTTCGGCGATGGCGCAGGTGCAGTCATTGTGGAACCCGCCACGGACGACAACTACTGCATCGACTTCACCCATGAAGTGGACGGCTCCGGCGGATGTTATCTCAATATGCCCGGCGGCGGAAGCCTGCATCCGACCACCCACGAAACGGTCGATAAAAAAATGCATTTCGTCCACCAGGACGGCGCCCAGGTATTTAAATATGCCGTCCGCAAAATGGCAGAAGCCTCAGAGCGTCTGCTGGAACGCAACGGCTTCAAGGGCGACGACGTAAAACTTTTTGTTCCGCATCAGGCGAACCGCCGCATCATCATGTCGGCCGCCGATCGGCTGGGGTTGAAAGAGGACCGCATCATTATCAATATCGGCGAATTCGGCAATACCACGGCAGGAACCATACCTCTGGCGCTGGAATCAGCGCGGCAACAGGGAAGGCTGAAGAAGGGCGACCTGATATTGATCGCTTCAGTCGGCGCGGGATTCACAGTGGGTGCGACGTTGCTGCGTTGGGCGTTTTAGTCGCCGGTCATGACAAAGTTTCTGGTTGACGGTTCGGGATGGCTTGGCGCTGCTGTCTTGCTGCTTGCGTATGCTTTGGTTTCGTTTAAGAAGATGCAGCCTGATTCCGGCTTTTATCAGTTCATGAATGCCGCTGGAAGTGCGTTATTGATTGTGAACACCCTCTATTACCGTGCGTTCCCTTCGGCGTTCGTCAACCTGATCTGGATATTCATAGCCATCGCTGCGTATTTTCGAGTAAGGGCTCGCGCGTCCCGGGGCATTGTCACTTAGCTTGATTCTTCTGGAGTTGCATCTTGCTGATCGATCTAAGTCACACCGTTGAACATGGCCTCATTACTTATAAAGGTCTGCCCGCGCCGATCATTTGCGATTATCTCAGTCGTGAGGCTTCGCGAAATCTCTACGCCGCCGGCACGGAGTTTCAAATTGGAAAGATTGAGATGGTGGCAAACACCGGAACTTATCTCGACTCTCCATTCCATCGTTACTCTGACGGCAAGGATCTTTCCGAGCTTCGCCTTGAGCAACTGGCAAGTCTTCCCGCTATTAAGGTTGTTGCCACGAATCGAAAGTTCGTTGATGCCGCATTTCTGCGGGATGTTCATTCTTCGCGGAGCAAAGATCTTGCAGGCAAAGCAGTATTGATTGAAACCGGATGGTCACGACACTGGAAAACCGACCAGTATTATGAAGGCCATCCCTTTCTTACCGAAGATGCGGCGCAATTTCTTCTCGACGCCGGCGTTGTGCTCGTTGGTATCGATTCTCACAACATCGACAGCACAGAGGACGGTCACAGGCCAGTGCACTCCACGCTTCTTCGTGCCAACGTTCTCATTGTGGAACACATGACTGAACTGGCGCGAGTCCCGTTAACCGGCTTCAGATTTTCCGCTCTGCCCGTGAAGGTGAAAGGCTTTGGGACGTTTCCCGTGAGAGCTTTTGCGGAAGTCTAGCAAAGGGGCAGGCGAGGGCGCCAGCTTTCCAGGGAATTTCAACTGTCTCCGCATCGCGTTGTCTAAACTTGAGATTCTTGAATACCGTAGGATCCTCGCTCCGCTCGGGATTCGAAGAAGAATCGGGATTGCAGAAGACCGAGCCGTTCTATTCTTTCTTCTTTTTGATATCCTCGCGATTCTTGGCCGACTCCTTGGGATACTGCGGCTCGGTCATGTTCACCGGATCCAGAATTTCTTCAATCTCTTTTTCGCTGAGCAGCTTTTTGTCACGTGCAATGTCAATGATTGACCGGCCCGTTGCGATCGATTCCTTCACAATCTCCGCAGCCTTTCTGATAACCGATATAAGGATTAAGAGCCGTCGCCAGTGAGACAGTGCTTTGGGCGTAGAACTGATTGCGTTTCTCATTGGCGGTGAGACCCTTTACGCATTTTTCGGTGAAGACGCGCAGCATGTTGGTGAGGATAGAGATCGATTGCAGGACGTTGTAGGTCATGGTCGGCATCATTACGTTGAGTTCAAGCTGTCCCGCCTGAACTGCCAGCGCCACGGCTGTGTCATTGCCCACAACCTGGAATGCAACCATCGCCGCAAGTTCCGGCATCACGGGATTGATTTTGCCCGGCATGATGGACGAGCCTGGTTGTAGTCCCGGGAGGTTGACTTCGGCAAAACCCGTGTTCGGACCCGATGAGATTAGACGAAGATCGTTAGAGATGCGAATGATTTCCAGCGCCAGATTGCGCAGTGCCGACGAAACTTGCGCCATGCAGGCATTCGATTGCATCGCCCAGCGCATATCGTCGGCGGGCGTGAGTTTTTGTCCGGAAATTTTCGCAAGGTTAGCCACAGCTTTGGCGCGATAGTCGGGATGCGTGTTGATTCCGGTGCCGACCGCTGAGCCGCCGAGCCCGAGTTCACGAAGAGAATCGCCGGCGTGGCGAATGTCGGCAATGGCCTTGCGAATTGTCACACCATAGGCCGCAAATTCCTGGCCCAGGCGGATCGGTACCGCGTCCTGCATGTGCGTGCGGCCGGACTTCATGATGCTATGAAATTCTTTGCCCTTGGCTTCAAAGGCCGCAGCCAGTGAGTCCAGTACGGGATAAAGTTTTTCCAGCTCCAGCAGAGAGGCAACGCGCATTCCGGTAGGGAAGACGTCATTGGTGGATTGGCCGTAATTTACGTGGTCATTGGGATGGACCGTGTATTCACCCAGCTTTCCGCCCATGATTTCCGTGGCGCGATTTGCGATCACCTCATTGGAATTCATATGGAAGCTCACGCCGGCTCCAGCCTGAAACACGTCGACAACGAATGACTGGTTCCACTTGCCGTCCATCACTTCCCTGGCGGCCTTCATGATGGCGTCAGCGCGCTTGTCATCCACCAGGTCCAGTTCCTTGTTGGCCTCAGCGGCAGCATACTTCACCATGCCAAAAGCACGGATCAGTGTGGGATTCGCGCGCATGCCGGAGATGGGATAATTCTCCACGGCGCGTGCGGTCTGCACGCCGTAATAGACGTCGGCTGGAATCTCTTTGATACCGATGGAATCTTTTTCCTGACGGAAATTGCTGCTGGCTGTGGCCATGTGCCTGCCTCTCCAAAGAAAATAATCGTGCTGGAATTGTCTGTTGGCCGGTACCGTTGCAGCATGAGCCGTCCATGCAATTGCGGTACGGGCCAAACCCTACATTATAAATCGCCCGTCGTTGCGACCACATGCGTTCCAAATCACCCCGGCTGGCGCACGATGGCGTTTTTCTCAAGCTCCCGCCAGAGGGATAATAGTGCGGTCCTGAGCCAGCGCCGAGACAAAGTTCCTCCTCCCCTTTGTCTTGTCTGTAGCCCGAGGGAGCTCGGCCGAAGCGTGGCCTGTGCTCCCTCAACTTTTGTTTTTGGGTTAAGGCGTCGGCTCCAGGTTCAAGTCATTGACCAGCTCGCGCACCTTCTCCATGAAATTATTTCCAGGATCAGGTTTGTTGTTTCGATATTTCGGATCACGCTCCAGAAACAGCGGCGTGCCTTCCATCTTGCGATATTCCATATGACCGATGAGATATTGGATCGGGTATTTGCCTTTGAGATAGCGCACGAGAGCGGCGTCGGCTTTGGCCTGCGCGTCGGTTAAAGGGAAATTGGCCCCGTCTCCCACGTTCTCAATGCCGATCGCCACATGATTCAGCCCGATGCAGTGCCGAGCCATCCATGTTTCCGGCATCAGGCGATAGATGGTTCCATCCCGATCAACAAGAAAGTGCGCTGAGACATTGACCTCACCAGCTGCCGCCAGTTCTGGCCTTGCTGCTTCCGCTCGCGTGCGATTGAAATACTTCCATGTGGATTCCAGAGAATCGATTCCAGTCCAGTGGAGGATGATCATCTTCGGCTGGATCAATATGTCTTTAGCGTTGCGGGTCCTGATGAATTCTGCGATAGGCCAGAGTAAGATCAATACGTTCCTGATTGAAGTTGATGGGTCTTGATTTGATCTCGTCGCCGCCAGGGACTGTGTCCGTGTCACGCAACACTGGTGGTGATCGTTTTGCAGCGGATTGCTGCGCGTGGGCCTCATCAGTCCTCACCGCGCAAAATCGACTTATCATCAAAGCCAAAATTACTACGATCTTCAATCCTGATTACTCCTACCCGATTATGAAACATATAAATAATGAAGATGCGAAAAGATTGAGAAGCTCAAGGATAGATCCTGCTTTACAAAACTTCACGATGCATATACATCCTTACTAGACAATAGCTTGACAGTATCTATAACGGAGGCATAGATTTCGTGTCGCTTCCGAAAGGTGATCTCCCGCCCACTTCTACTTTTTCGGAAACATCAGTCAAAAATCCTTTCTGTGCCCATGGAGGCCCCAATGCCCTCTCCCAAAGCGACCGCGCTCGCGTTACTTCTCGCGTTTGCGCTCGCCACGCCGGTATCCGCTCGTGTAGTTCGTTTCGTTGTAGATACAAAAACGTCACCTGCATTCGGCGGCGCCAGCTTTGGCAGCGCCGGACAATATGAAACCATTGCCGGACGAGCTTTCGGTGAACTTGATCCCAATGATCCGCTGAATGCGATCATTCAGGACATTCAGCTTGCTCCACGCAACGCCAACGGCAGAGTTGAATACACCGCCACATTCTTTATTGTGAAGCCGATTGATATGACCAAGGCCAGCGGTCTGATGTGGCATGACGTGCCCAATCGCGGCGGCCGCGTAACCATTGTTGATGCCGAGAAGGCTTTTGGCGACGTAGGTATCTCCAGCGGCTGGCAGGGTGACAATCAAGGCGGCACAGACCAGACGCGAACGAACAATGACTGGGTGCACGTTCCCACCGCGGTAAACGCTGATGGCTCTCCGATTACCGGCACCGTGCTGGCTCGCATCATCAATCCGGCCACCGGTCCGAACTCCGCTCCGCTTCTGGTTCAGGCGAATCCGTTTCCTTATAAGCCGGCTTCGCTCGACACAACCAAAGCAACCCTGACTGAACATCTGCATGAAACCATGACAGGTGACGTTACGCTTGGCAATACCATCGCCAGCGCTGACTGGGCATGGGCGCATTGTGACGCAACGCATCCATTTCCTGGCACGCCCAGCACCTCAGAAATCTGCCTCCGCAATGGCTTTGACGGCAACAAGCTCTATCAAGTCATTTTCACGGCGCGTGATCCACTTGTTCTTGGTGTGGGCTTTGCCGCTTTCCGCGATGTTGAATCATTCTTTAAGCACGCAACAGCGGATGACAATGGCCAGGCCAATCCGCTGGCGGGCAGCATACGCTTTTCCATCAGCCGTGGCGTTTCCCAGAGCGGCAACTTCCTGCGCGGATGGCTGCACCTGGGCTTCAATCAGGATGAATCTCATCGCCAGGTAAGTGACGGTATGTGGCCGATCATCGCCGGCCGTCGCATTGCCCTGAACTTCCGCTGGGCCCAGCCTGACGGCGTTCTGGAACTGTTTGAAGCCGGCAGCGAAGGCCCGCAGTGGTGGGCTGACTATGAAGATAAGGTTCGCGATCTGCCCAAGCGCGGCATCCTTGATCGTTGCCGTGATTCCAAGACATGCCCCAAGATCATTGAGCACTTTGGCGCCGCTGAGGTTTGGGAACTGAAGCTGCCGATTGAGTGGGTGGGAACTGACGGTAAAAAGGATATTCCTATCCCCGAAAATGTCCGCCGCTATTACATCCCCAGCACCACGCATGGCGGAACCACAACTCCGGCCGGCACCAACTTGTTTGATTTCGTCCCCAACCCGCCGAACTGTCCTGGAAATAAGTGGGGAACCGGCGCTCTGAAAGGCAATCCTGTTCCGCACACAGAGACGGTCAACGCCATCCGTGTACATTTTCGTGACTGGGTGATGTCCGGTATTACTCCGCCGGACAGCCTCTATCCACGGCTGCGTACTCCGGAAAAAGACGGTGGAGATGGTCGCGATGCAAAAGGCAATGATGGTCGTGGTCACGATCAGGGCGACGAGCATGTACGCAACCTTGTTCCTCCGACTCTGGCTGCCATGGGTTTCCCCACCGGAATCCCGCTGCTTAAGACGCTCGCGCCTCGTGCCCCTGAGTCAGCGACGATCAACGGCGCAAGCGAAACGCCTTTCATCAATCCGGTACTCGATTACGACTGGGGCCCGCAGTTCGATCCCAGCAACGGTTCCGGCATTCCCACCAACTTCCCGCCGCCAATCAAGCAGGTGATCAACATGTTTGTGCCGCGTACGGATTCTGACGGCAACGAACTTGGCGGCGTGCCCGTAGTTCTTCGCGACGCGCCTCTCGGTTCATACTTCGGATGGAACATTACCGCTGCCGGATTCCACCAATCGCAGAATTGCGATTACACCGGCGGCTACGTGCCGTTCTCAGTCACCAAGGCCGACCGAATCGCTAGCGGCGATCCTCGTCCATCTCTGGAAGAGCGTTACGGAACGCATGCTGGTTACGTGAAAGCAGTGCAGGCCGCAGCAGCCAAGGCAGTAGCCAGCGGCTTCCTGTTGCAGGCAGATGCTGACGCACTGATTGCAGCAGCACAAGCCAGCCATGTGCTTAACTAAAACTGTGTTGAACTAACGCGGTGTTGAACTAACACAGTTTAAAAAAACGGCCCACCCTTTGCTTCGCGGCAAGAGGGTGGGTTTTTTATTGCTGTCAATCGCCGGATACCCCGGCTGAGCGGTACCGGCACGATAGAATGAACTTTCCTTATGCCTCATGACCGCACATCCTTTGACGTTCTGGTAATCGGCGCCGGTCCCACCGGCATGGCGTCTGCCATTGAAGCGCAGCGCGCCGGCTTTGTGACTGCCCTGGTGGAAAAGGGATGCCTGGTGAATTCGCTCTTTCACTATCCCGCCAACATGACTTTCTTCACCACACCTGAGCTGCTGGAGATTGGCGATCTGCCCTTTAACAGCGCCAACCAGAAGCCTACGCGGCAGGAATCCCTGGAGTATTACCGCAATGTGGCGCAGCATTACCATCTTGATGTGCGGCAGTATCAGCAGGTCATCCGTGTCTCAGGAAACGATGGCGCTTTTCGCGTGGCCGTTCGCAATCGCGACAACCAGGAGATGGAATATGCGACACGTAAGATCGTGGTCGCCACGGGATATTACGATCTGCCCAACTACATGCGTATTCCCGGCGAAGATCTGCCCAAGGTGATGCATTACTACAAGGAACCGCACCCGTATTTTGATATGGACGTGCTCATCATCGGCGCGAAAAATTCAGCGGCCATCGCGGCGCTTGAATTGTGGCGGCGCGGATCGCGCGTGACCATGGTCCATCGTGGTCCTGCCATACACAACAACGTCAAATACTGGATCAAGCCGGACATTGAAAATCGGATCAAGAACAAGGAGGTGACAGCGTACTTCAATTCCGCCGTATGCGAAATCATGCCTGATGCTGTGCGGGTGAGAACCCCCGAAGGCGAACATGTGCTGAAAAACGATTTTGTCTTCGCTCTCACCGGATACCATCCTGACTATGATTTTTTGCGTGCTGTCGGCATTCAGTTGACTGATCCGGAGATGCGTCCAGTATGCGATCCCAGGACGTTTGAGAGCAACGTGCCCGGAATTTACGTGGCTGGCGTGATTGTGTCAGGCGCGCGGACAAGTGAAATTTTTATCGAGAACGGACGCTTTCACGGCAAGAAGATCGCAGAAGACCTGGCGGCGAAGATGAAGCCGAGTTTTCACTCTAAGTCAACAGCCGCGGAGAGACCGATCGTCACTCGCACGGGATGGGTGAATGAAGAGTGATTTTGAATTTCGAATTTACAATTTTAAATTTCGAATTTCAAAATCTCTTCTTCTTTGCCCTATATATCTTCTTCCAGGTACTCCATTGCGGCGTGCAGATTATTCTCTTCCAGAAAAACATTGGCTACGCGCACGCGGCCTTCGCTCTCGGCTTTCTGCGCAATCGATTCCGCTGCCGGCAGGTCCACGCGCATATCTTCATGCATGAGCGGCACCAGTCCAGCGGGGTCTACCCGCGCCACGAACGTACCGCCGGCATTCTGTTCAAACATCACCTGATACGTTACAGGTTGACCATCCAGCTTCATTACATCGAGAGTACCTTGAGGCATATGATTTCCTCCGCTACCATTTGGACGCACAAAGTTTAATTCTGTGTGTCTGGGCGGTGCAACCTTTGTGCTGAAAATCCGGCCAGTTTCTAACTGGATGGAATCTCATCGCAGCCCACCCAGTGCAGCAGACCAGCATCGTACTTGTTCAGATAAAACCGTGCTGGAGTTATGGTTCCCAATTTGTTTCGGCATCTCGAGTACGGTTCGGGGAAAGTAAAACATCGTCACGGGAGAAAGCAACTAAATGAAACGTTATGCAATCTTAGCCGCTCTGGCTCTATGTTTCGCCATGATAGTGCCCAGAGCATCAGCCCAGGATGACAAAAACCACGGTAACATCGGCGTGTTTTTCGACTACACTCGCCTTTCATCCACTAACAATCTGAACATGTTCGGAGTGGGTGGACGTATTGGCTTCAATGTTGCCAAACATATTGTTCTCGAAGGTGAAATGGCCTATGACTTTGAGAGAAACTTCACCACCAGCATCACTTCCAGCGGCATTACCAATGTTTCGCGCTCCAATCTGCGCCTGCTGCACGGCCTTTTTGGCCCCAAAATTCAGAGCACAGGTCCGGCGCGCATTTTTGCTACGGTCAAAGGCGGCTTTGTGAACTTTGGCGTTGGTGGCCCGGTGACGATCGGAACCATTAACAACCAGTTCAATGGCATTGTGGACGGTGACACCGATGCAGCGGTTTATCCGGCCGGTGGCATCGAACTTAATATCGGCTGGCTGGGTATTCGCGCTGAAGCGGGCGACGAAATTATCTTTTTCCCAGACAAAGCCCGTAACAACTTCCGCTTCACCGTTGGACCGCAAATCCGATTCTAGCTTTCTTGCAGACTTGCGGGTTTTTAGAATCGGGTTCATCGGCCTCGAGTTTCGGTTTAGTTCAATGATGGATTCGGGTTAGTATCGATGTTTAAGCGAAAGCAGCCCACGCGTTTCGGGCTGCTTTCCTTATTACTGTGGATGAGGCGGTAACTTGGAAATTATTTATCCGGGAAAGTCGGGCGTTCTTCTCAATATCGCGTGTGGTTACACGTTGATCCTGATTACCATCTGGAGCACGCGCGCCCTCCAGAGAGAACTTTTCTGGATTGACGTAGCCTTCTTCCTTTCCGTGGCTGTGCTGGCGCTTTATCACCGTCCGCTGGCTACCGCGACGTTGGGTGACACCGCGATGACTAACGCCAACGCCATCCTCGGGCAGGAAGGTTTCGAAGCCCGAAGTCTCAAAGTCGAAACTGCTCGCCAAATCAGCCAGGGCTCCGGCGTCCAGGACCCGCGTGGCTCCAATGCGCTCGTTCGCTTTTTCCGCCAGCGATTTCGGATGCCTCATCTCGATCTCCCGCCGCTTCAGTTTTCCATCGTGGTGATCGGTCTGGGAATCATTACGGCGGCTGCGGTGTTGTTGGCCTCGGCCCAACTCGGCACATTGCACCGGCTGTTCGGCAAACCAAACGCTATCCTCCACGGAAGTACGTATCTGATATGGGCCGTGGTGCAACAGTGGATCCAGCAGTCCTTTTTCTTCGCGCGCATGGAACGCGTGATTGAGCGAGGTGTGTTGGCCAGCTTTACCACTGCGGCTTTGTTCGGTCTGGCCCATCTGCCCAATCCTGTTCTGGCTCCGCTTACTTTTCTTGGCGGATGGCTTCTGAGTGAGCTCTATCGCCGATACCGCTCCGTGGTTCCACTCGGGATTGCTCACGGCCTTGTCGGACTCGCCATCGCTCTGGCTGTGCCTGACAGCCTGAACCATCACATGCGCGTTGGTCTTGGTTATTTGCACTATATGAGCTGAAATAGGGAATGCGCCGAGCGGCTTGCCAAAAGTGCGGATTGATCATCGGAAAAAACGATGCTCCCATGCGTGTTGGAGCGAGGCGACCTTTAATGACGAAAACCAAGGGCGAAGCCGGACACGCGCTGAGCCCGCCGCCCCAGGAGCATAGAAGAATCCGGGGGAAACAGAAAATCTCAAGCGGTTTGTCGCGCAGCGACAAGAATTGAAGACAGCATTGTATTTTTTCTGCTTCTTCCACCGCGTCCCCGAACTCTTTCTGCATGTGTTAGATTAATTGTGTGTGGGCGCGTAGCTCAGTTGGTAGAGCAACGCCCTTTTAAGGCGTGGGTCGCTGGTTCGAATCCAGCCGCGCTCACCATTCATTTGTTTGTCGCTTCGCTCCAACCCGCCTGGAGTGGAGCATCGCTTTTTTCCAAGATCAATCCGCACTTTTGGCAGCGGGCTCAGCGCGTGCTCGGCTTCGCCCTTACCTTTCCTTTCAGGGTCGCTTCGCTCCAACCCGCCTGGGAGCATCGCTTTTTTCCAAGATCAATCCGCACTCTTGGCAGCGGACTCAGCGCGTGCTCGGCTTCGCCCTTACCTTTCCTTTCAGGGGCGCTTCGCTCCAACCCGCCTGGGAGCATCGCTTTATCCAGGATCCATCCGCACTTTCCCACCTTCACCTTTCCGATCACGACACATTCACGTTCATCATGCCGCGCTGTCACTTTCGTGCGACCTGGGAAGATCCAGGAGCGCGCGTATGCGATGCGCCAGATCAGGAAATTCAAATGGCTTTTCCAGGATCTCCAGAGAACGGTCAATGTTGGTGCCCTCGGCAAATCCCGAAATAAATACGGCTTGGATCGCCGGCCTGTTCTGGCGGATCATATCCACCACCTCATCGCCACGCACGCCCGGCATCATCACGTCAGTCAGCACCAGGTCAATGGTTCCGCGATACTCCTTCGCCAGCGCAATCGCTTCCGTGCCGTTGGCAGCTTCCAGCACGCGATAACCCAGTCCTTCCAGGAAGGCGCGCGTCATGGCGCGAATTCCGGCTTCATCTTCGGCCAGCAGAATCGTCTCATGCCCACGCGGTGCCGGCAGCTTTTCCGGAGCCGGCTGCCTTGTCCCCGGAGCCACGGCAGTCTGCCGCAGGTACACGCGGAAGCTGGTGCCCTGATTGGGGCGGCTGCTGATCTTGATCTGTCCCTCCGCGCGCTGCACGATTCCATACACTGTGGCCAGTCCAAGCCCTGTGCCTTTTCCCGGCTCTTTGGTGGTGAAGAATGGCTCGAAGATGTGCGATTGAACATCCAGCGTCATTCCGTGGCCTGTATCGGTCACCTGAAATACCGCATAATTGGTCACCGACGTTTCACCGTCTGGTCCTGCCACAGCCAGCGCTTCACTGCTGGTGCTGATGGAGAGCGTTCCGCCGCCGGGCATCGCGTCCTGGGCATTCACCGCCAGATTCATGATGGCGAGCTCAACCTGGTTTACATCCAGAAAAACATACAGAGGGTCTCCCGATAGCGAGATCTCAAGGTGGATGGAATCAAAAAGAAGACGCCGCAGCAGCGATTCCATGTTCAGCACAATGGCATTGAGATCGGTCACCGTAGGAGTGGTCTGGTCTTTGCGGCTGAAGGAAAGCAGCTGCCGGGTCAGCGCTGCGCCGCGCTTGGTTGTCGCCAACAGCTGGTCAACAATACTCCTTTGGTCATCGGCCAGAGAGCCATCATTCGCAAGCTGGCCAAGATATCCTGACATCAGCATCAGCAGATTATTGAAATCGTGCGCCACTCCGCCGGCCAGCCGGCCCACGGCTTCCATTTTCTGCGATTGGCGCAGTTCCTGCTCCAGATTCCGCGACTGGGTCACGTCGCGAAAACTCCACACGCGCCCCACCACGCTGTCATCAATGCGTTGCGGCTGTGAATAGCGTTCAAAGATGCGTCCGTCCTTCAGTTGCAGCACGTCAAAGCTGGTGGATTCAGGGTTGGAGTAGAGCTCTTTTACTTTGGTCAGGAATTCCGCGCTGTTTTGCAGTTGCGGCAACGCGTAGCGCAGCAGCTCTTCATCCCGGTGCCCAACCGCGGACCTGCACTCCATACCCCACATCTCCAGAAATCTTCCATTGCAACTGCTGATCTTCCCCTCGGTGGACACCACCAGAATGCCGTCGGCTGTGGCGTCAAGCGTGGCGTTCAGCAGGGAGATCGCCAGTTGAAGGTCGCTTTTCAGTTTGCAGACGGATCTGGTTCTCAATCCGCAAATCTGCATTTCGCTTCGCCAGTTCGCTGGTGCGTTCTTCCACGCGTTCCGTCACATCCACGTTGGCGGAGCGGATGGCTTCCTGCACCTCATCGCGATAGCGCACGTCGCGCGCCGTGAAAATCACGCCCTGAATTTCAGGATCGTCCAACTGATTGTTGGCGATAATCTCAAACGGAATCCACGCGCCCTTTGCGTCGCGCAGGCGCAACACTGAGGGAACGTTTTCTCCCTGGCGCTGAAGGGTTTCAGAATATTCCTGCGTGGCCCGGGGTATGTCTTCCGGATGGACGAACTCAAAGACGTTGCGGCCCAGCATGTCCGCGGCCCTGTACCCGAGCTCCTTTTCCATGCGCGGGTTTACGAAGCGCAGGATGCCTTCGGCATCAATCAGCGCAACAATATCGGAGATATTGTGGATGAGAGTGCGAAACCATTTTTCCCGGAGCTCCATGTGTGCCACCCTGGAAATTGCCCAAACGCGTGCCTCGCCGCCGCAACCCGTAGCGCAGAATACCCGTAGTGCAGAATAAAAGACCCCGCAGAACCCAGGGAGGCGGGTTACGCTCTAGAACCTGACTGGCCTCTCTCTGGAGAACCCCTGCTGGGATGGATTCCCGCTACTTCCGTCAGGTTGCTGTAAAAAGACGCAACCGGAGGTTGGTTAGTGACTTTTAAGGGGTCCTATCGCTTCCGCGGCCAGCTACCCTCTTTCCGATCTCGGCGATTGAATGGCCCTCCCCACCCGGTTTATCCCATCCGATCCCAGTCATCCCAATTTGGCGTGGGTTTTGAGGTGCACCCCTGAGGTGAGACAGAAAGTTTATCCCACAACTCAATCCACACCCGCCGTCATCCCGACGACCGTAAAGCGACCGCGCGCACTCTTCAGCGCGGGTGTAGGTCGGATGGACCTTGTGCTTGCCTTTCCGATCACCAGATCTTCGTTCTCCAATTACTCATTTACCAAATCTCGACTGGGTGCCCCCTCCCGGGTCATCCCAAGTTGAGCCGTTATGCGGGCGTCTGAGCCCGCAGGCGAAATCCTGAGCGAGCGAAGCGAGTCGAAGGAACCCTACCCTCCCCCTCCATCCCAAGATCTAAAGGACTTAGCGAAAACATCCCAATCTCATCCCAAAGTTTGTCTCAGCTCTGGCTCCCCTGGTTTTCCTGATCCGCGATCATCCGCGTTAATCCGCGGCAAGGATTTGATCTTTCGATCTCGGCGATGTCGCGCGATGACGTGCGATCTCGGCGATTCCCTACCTCACTATGCCTCACTTTGGCTCACCACACAACTGATCTTAAGTACTTGCTCAATCTGCGTGAATCCGTGCTTTTATCAGCGTTGATCAGCGGTAAGGTTTTTGCCTTTCCGGTCTCGGCGATTTGAACGGAGTTTGTTCTCAAAAAAACTGGCGGCCCTTTCGGACCGCCACTAGTCAAGATCAAACTAAAGTTTACGGCAGCAGAATCACCCGATGAGCGTACATGGTCGGCGTACCGCTCACTGGGTCTTTCAGCAGCAATCCATACGTCGCCAGCTTCATATTCCCGCCGGTCTGAATGGCGGACAGGCCGGCGATATCGGTGAACCGTGTCGTGTTCGCGGTTTGCACAGCCAGCGGTGCGCCCGTCACAAAGCCAAACATATTGTTGTTCTGAATATTGAATGATCCCGCGTTGAGATTGTTGATGGTCACGGAATTCAACACCAGGTCACCGGCCACGCCCTGACGGCGCAATACCACGCGCGCGGGAACAAATGCATTCGTGGTCGCATCAATCGTGCCGCCCAGAGCAATGCGCTGTCCCGGCACCAAAGTTGTATTGTTGAATAGAAATGCAGTGAACCAGTTATCCAGCAAACGAATTCTGTAATTCGTCACCAGGCTCACGTCAATCGTTGTGACCGTCCCAACCGGAACTCCCGGGACATCCGGCAGTTCTTCACCCACCAGCAAAGTCACGGTCTGTGCCGGACCTGTCGCGGGGTTCACCGCCACGATCCTTCCGGAGACGAACGCCTTCTCCGTTGTCAGGACTTCAACCGATTCGGCCATGACGCTGCCATCTGCCTGAACATCGCCATCGATCTCAACCACGGCGCTTGCCGGCAGCGTAGCCAGAGTGAGGCCGCCGCTGAATGAGGTGCTGGCATTGGTGTCAACGGTGAGCTGGTGGCCGCCGATGCGCTGGATCACAAATGAATTGCCCGCCGCGTTCACAGACACGATGCCGCCGACGAGATCATTGATCTCTGCGTCACCATCTTTCGGCGCAACCGGCTTGATCTTCATCACAGGGTTGATCACGCCGGTAATCTGTCCGGTTCCATCCGTGGCAATGGAGCTGCGCAGGTCAAAATCCAAATGCAGCCCGGCCAACCCGCTGGCTGAAACCGTCAGCGGTTGCGTGAGCGTAACTGTAAATGTGGTGTTAGGGACACTATTGCCCGTGGCATCCTTAAATGTTCCGGTAATGCTGGTGGCCGAAGGCGGTGTGGTGGTCAGGTTCAGGACGGAAAGGCTGGGGCTGGTCATGGCGATGGTGATGTTGTGATAGGTCCCGGCGGGGACGGTGTTGAAGCCCAGCAACGTCCGCAAGCCCAGCAACCGGGCGAAATCAACTGTAGTCGGCGTGGAAAGAAGTTCAGTGGTTCCATCCAGCTTCATGCTGGTCAGCGTTATGTTGAACGCGAGCACCGATGGCAAGGGCGCATCGCTGCCGTTGATAAATACGCTGGCGCTTTGCGCAGTCGACGTGGCTGCATTGTTGCCGCCGCAGCCCGTAAAGGCAAATACAACTGTGAGTGTAAGCAGTGCTATGAGTCGGCGCATTTCTGAGAACTCTCCGTGCGTGATTGATTGAGAATCTCTGGTCGCCGGATTCAAACCCTGGTTCCGGACTAAGAGTTGCGTTACTGAAGTACAAATCACAATTGTTTCGCAACTTTTTCCGCAGGGCAGTGTTCTGCAAGTCTGAGCGGGTTTCCATCCCGGTCGCTGCGTTTCGCGGCGCCGTTTCTTAAAGTCGATTCGCTCTGGCTGAATGCTGATTGCTGACTGCCAGGCGTCCACATCTATGTAGACAGCTATCGCGACAACTTTGGAGAAGGGGGCTGCGCAACGGGGCGGCCCCATTTATCCACTTCAGTGCCGCACTTGTTACACGTATTGCCTCCCCAGAGGGTTTGAGCACGGTTTCTTGGTGTACGCACGCTGTCAAGCAAGACCCCGCAATTTGGGCACCTGAGCCGTTCCACATTTATTCCCCATCGGTTCTTCACGACTGTGCCGATCAGTACCAATACAAAGCCGGTTGCCAAAAGCATAAGGATTGAAACTGTCAAAATCGTCTTGGCCACTTTTTCGCTCCTTTGGGAAACCCACCGCCGATGCCGCAAGGATTGCGCCGTTTTCACACTACCGGCAGAGACATTTCATAACATGTAGTTGTTATCGTCGCCAGGCTTTTCTAGGTTGCAACCAAGTTTACTTGTTCAAGCTGCGTGAATCCGTGCTTTTATCAGCGTTAATCAGCGGTAGGATTTTTGACTTTCCGCTTTCGGCGATGTCGCGCGCTCACGGCGATTTCGGCGATTCTCTCTCCCTCTGTCATTCCGAGCGCTGCCGGAGCGCACGCGACGGCAAGAGAGGAACCCCGAGGATCTTCGCAGCGTTAATGCAGTCGCAGGGAATTTTCTCGAGAATGCCTGTGCTGTCATCCGTCGCCGTGAAAAAGGCGAATACGAAGTGATCGTCATGAAAATCGGGAAAAACAGATCAAATCATGTGGGGGCGCTGTGGATCGTCATGAACGGACCAATTGAGCAAATACAGGCAAAAATAGATCGGCTTAGACCGCCGCCTCGTTCAGGAACGCCTGGGTAGTCAAAGCCGATGGCACCACCTCCAGGCCGCTGACCAATTCGGGTGGTGGTTCCCCTGCATGGAAACCTTGATCCCTTCGCTCTTATCGATGGGCACCCGGCCGTATTGCGCTTGAGGCAGAGAAGAATATGCAAGCGCTGGGTGCCTATTTCGGCCGCGGCGGCTTCCACAGTTTAAAACCGCGGGCGGGCCACCGCCTGTCCCCGGTAACCGTTTTCTCCATCCGAATCGAAACTTGTATAATCCGCCGATGCGAGAAATCCCCTGGACAACAATTGCTCTCGGCTCCCTGTTGCTCATCTCGGTCAGCTCAAAAGGCGGACAGGATGTGCAATCTCCGCAACCTGAAAAGTCGCAGCCGCCTGTCAAAACGGAGCAGCGCGGCCGCATCCTTGGAATCGGCGGTGTCTTCTTCAAGTCCGCTAATCGCGATCAGATGCGCGAATGGTATTCCAAGCATCTTGGACTCGCTGACAAAGGCGGGGAAGTGATGCTTCCGTGGCGCGAACACGACGACCCGCAAAAGGAACACGTTACAGCCTGGACTATCTTCCCCTCCTCCTCTAAATATTTCGATCCCAGCCCGGCGCCGTTCATGATCGACTACATCGTGGACGATATGGATGCTTTGCTCGATCGCTTAAAACAAGAGGGAGTAAAGATTGACGCCAAACGAATGGATGCATCCTTCGGTCGCTTTGCGTGGATCTATGACTCGGATGGAAATAAGATTGAGCTCTGGCAGCCGCTGCCCGCAAAGCCCTAAAGGTTTTTCACTTCACTTACTCAATCGGTTTTCTTAGAAGGGAAAGGCGCAACCGCGGGTAGCCCACCTAATCCTCGGTTTTTTCTTTTCCCTGCGAGGCATGAAGCGATTGCTAAGAACTGGGGAAGAAAAATGAAGTTAAAGGGAGAGAGCATCGAGAAAACTCCTGAAACCGTATGGTTGTACTAAACATCCTCGGGGTCTTTCCACTCAGCCTTGCGACTGTCGTCGCACGGCTTCGGTCAGGATGACACGGTTTGAGAGTATCGATTTCCCAAAATAAGGTTCATGGCTCTTCATTGCGGAACCACTCCCTTCAATACACTCTGCAGTTGCTCCGAGCGGAAGCCCTTCAGAGACGTGAATTGCTCGGGCGAGAGTATTGATTTCAGCTTTGAGTCTGATTGCTTTTGCACCGCTTTGGTCTGCTCCGTCTTCTGCGTCTTGGAGAGGCCGGTATTGCCCGTGATCGACTGCAGCTTGGGTACTTCTCCCTGCAAGATGGGCATGACCTGCTGCATTTGCTGAGGGTTGAGGTGCAATTTCTGCGTTAAGGTCGAAATGCTACCCATACCGCTCATGCTCTGGGCCTGCTTTTCCAGGCTGCCTGCATTCTGGGCCACCAGACTTGAAGCGGGAGCGAAGGCCAACGCAAGCAACCAAGCGGCGGCCGCAAACTTGAGAATGTGGTGTTTCATGCTTTTCTCCTGAATGCCTTCTCCTGATGCCTTCTCCTGATCGTCTTAAAAGGCGATATCCCGAATATTGCCTGCTCCTGACCGTTGCTTTAGTTGGGAGGCTTCGACTGTGGCGGCTGAGATCCTGTCTCAGGTTGTGACGGTGGCGGATTGTCATGCGATCCAGCGGTCCCCTCCGACGATGCTTCTCCCTGGCCGGGAGATATGGTCAGCGGAGCGGTTAGCTTAAAGTTCAGGACAGTTTCGGCGGGAATTACCACGTCGCGGTTCCCGGTCATGGTTGCACCGGCAGTGCCGGCAGCTGCGCCCGTCACCGCGCCAATGGCAGCTCCCTTGCCGCCTCCGGCAAGGCCGCCAATCAGCGCCCCTGCGCCGCCACCGCCACCGGCCATCGCTGCGGTACGCTTACCGCGGCCTTTAGCTTCCTGCGTCACGACGTTGCTTGCCATCCGATACGATCCGCCTTTGACTGTCACGGAAGTGAGCTGCAACGTAAGGCCGCCTTCTCCCTTAATACGTCCGGCCGACTCGGACTTTATTATCACGCCTTTGACCGGAGAGCCCACAGGCGCCACAACTTCATTTCCGAAGAGCAGTGGCTTGGCCAGAGACGCCTCGAATTCCTGGTTGGCCTGAGATTTGTTCGTGCTCAGAGCATCTGTCGTGCGGATGCTGAGAACAGTTCCCGTCGGCAACACCACAGGCTTTGGCGTTGGCGATGGTGCAGTGGAGAGCAGTGGGAGTAGCAGTAGGTGTAGGAGTGTCAGTGGGAGTAGGCGAACTCGCTGGAGTGGCCTCGGACCTGGGCTTTGGTGTGGGCTTGGGGGTTGCGCTCTCTTGTGGCGAAGCCTGGGGCGGGGCGGAAGTTTCACTAGGCGGTGTAGGGCTGGCTTGCTGCTGATTAGACGCCGATTGTTTTTCATTGGCTTTGTTGGTGCTGCAGCCCAGAACCAGCAGTAACATGGCGATGACGACGCAAACCGGTATTTTTGTACGCATGACGATTCTCCAGTCCGAAAGCGGGTGAAATGATTGGATAGCCCTAAGGTCTGGAGTACCAGAGGATGCAGGGATTTGCTGCTGTGAGTTTTGTCAGGTGGCGTCTTTCTGCATGGCGCGGCATTATCGAGGCGGTTGGCCCACCGAATCTCCCGTTTTTTCTTTTCCCTTCGAGGCAGGGCTGCCCGACTCTTTGCCCAGCAAGCGCAGGACAATATGACCGTGGGAAACGCATCCGGTGCGAGCGTTCTGTCAAAGACGGTACTAATCGAGTCCTTATCCGGCGATTTTGCGATATCCGTCAGCTTTCAACGGAACGCGAGCGCGAATCGTAGTGCCGGCTCCAGGGTGCGATTCCAGAGAAAGCTCGCCGTGTACCAATTGCAACCTTTCGCGCATGCTGATCAGGCCTAGCCCGTTGCGAGTGAAAGCTTCCTGTTCTTCAAAGCCAGTTCCAAAGTCTTTCACTGTGAGTTCGATCGCCTCTGCTGTGCCCTGGAGATCCACCGCAAAGCTTCGAACACCACTGTGCTTCACCGCGTTCTGCAGCCCCTCTTGCAAAACTCGGAACAAACACAGCGAGACGTCCTTCGAGAGATTGCGTGGTATACCTGCATGTTCGAATTCAATCTCAACCTCGGTTTTTTCGGAGAGCTCTCTACAGAAGCTCTCAGCCGCGGCGGCCAGGCCAAGGTATTCGAGTTTCGAAGAATGTAAGCGGTGGGATAGCCCCTGCACATCCCCGGCAATTTCTACGATCTGCGCCCGGACGTGGCGAACTCGCTCAGTGATTTCATTGGTCGAGACATTCCGACTCCATTGCTCTAGTTCGATCGCTAACAACGCCAGGCGCTGATCGATGTCATCATGAAGCTCCCTTCCAATCCAGGTGCGCTCCGCTTCATGCGCCTCAATCAATCTGCGCCCAATGGTGGCGAGACTCTCCTCTGCGAGCTTCCGCTCCGTAATATCTATGCAAGAGCCGATGTAGCCGGCGAAAGTACCATCCGCATTAAATCTGGGTACACCATTGTCGAGAATCCAGGAATACTCCCCATCCCTTCGTCGCAACCGGTATTCCATTTCAAACGACTCTCGTCGCTTGAATGCTTCAGCGTAGGTTTCGAAACAACGGTTCGAATCGTCCGGATGAACTCCTCCCACCCAGCCATCGCCAAGCTCGGCCTCAAGCGGACGGCCTGTGAAGTCCAGCCAGGTCTTGTTGACGTAACTGCATTTTCGGTCAATCCCGGCGGTCCAGATCATTACCGGTGCGGTATTTGCGAGCAGACTGAAGCGCTCCTCGCTCTCCCCCCGCTGGGTTTCCGCGCGTTTCGCCCTTCCCCTCTGCCAGGCCAGCCCGAAAATGAGCAGCGTTTCGGCCAGGATCAGAACAATGCCGCCAATGATGTACCACTTGTAAGACTCCCAGATCGTTGTCTGCCGGTTGATGACGATACTGCCTGGGGGAAGCGCACTCTCCTTGAGTCCCCAGCGCTTGAGGGCCCTCGCATCGAACATGTAGGTGTTTACACCTTTTACCCTGGGGATCTCCCACGCCTTTTCCCCTCGGAGCAGCTTCAGCGCCATGCCTCCAGCCACCTTTCCTTGCTCGCTGAGGCTGGAAAGATAGCCTCCCACTTCTCCGTGATTTAGGTGAACGTCGAACAAACTAAAGACCGGGGCATTGGATGCGCCGGCGATCAACGGGCCTAGTTCATTTGCTCTGAAGGTGGTTCCTGCCGCGTCTTGGCCTATTGAGGTCAGAAGGACAAGTGTGTTACTTGGGAGGTGACGCAGGCGCTCGAGCAGATCAGGCATGGCGAAATCTGCGAGATTGGAAATTTTCACGCGACCTTCGTACGCCTTCAGGTCCTTCTTGACGGTCGCTAACTGTGCTCGGTCAAGGCTGCCGACACCCCCTACCACGACGACGTTCTTGGTGCCAGGCAGGAGCCGCAGTGCGATTCCCAGAGTCTCGGCCGGAGCCATATCATTTTCCACACCGGTAAAGTCGGTATCTAATGTGGGAGCCCCAGGCACACCTAAAGTTGGCAGACAGAAAACAATGGGAACGCCGGGAAAAGATTTTTGGTGTACCTCTTCCATAAATCTAAGCGGCGATAGCCCGACCGTGACAATCACATCTAATTTAATATTCTGATATTTGCGAATGTAGGAATCGCGGAGTTCCTGTTGGATGGCCGGATCAGGAAACAAATTGGTGTCCAGGTGCTCAGAATAGAACTCAAGATGATACGGTGAATCATTCAACCCAGCTTGGATTCCCTGATTGATGGTCGTGATTGCTGGATAGGTAGCATTTACTTCGTTCAGAATCAGAATCCGTCGTACTTCTGCAGGCGCCGCTGGAGTGGGACAGGCCAGGACAATGGCCGCGAGGGCCGCAAGCAAAACCCACACGTGACGTCGCCGTCCTCTTCCTGGGTCTGGCCGCCCCGACGGGGGGTGCCCACGGTTATCGGAGCGAGAGACAATTCGGTAGTCCCCGGTCAACGGCATACTAAACCTTCGACGTGTGCAGACTACTCCCCACAGGGAGACAAGCGCAAGGGCTACCAATCTACTGAGAGCCGGGCCACTGGTAATGGTGGCAGGTGCTACCTGGTAAAGAACGCAAGAAAAATATCTGCGCCGAATTCTAGAACGTAGGGCCGCGTTTTTTGCGGAAAGACTCTCAACAACTCCACTCAGCATTCATCCGGGATTGAGTAATCGGGTAATTTGGTAATTGGGTAAATTGAAACAAAAAAAGCCGGACTCGATTTTCATCGAATCCGGCCCGAAGAACGAAGAAGCGGACAGCTCTTCTTTAGAAATGAAGAGCTCTTCTTTACTGTATGGTCACCACGGTTGTTGCCTGATGCAAAACCTGAAACGTTCCTGTGCTGATGTCTTCAACCACAATGGTGTGCTTGCCTGGCGCCAGCGTGTATGTCTGGCTGATGGTGGAAGTATGGGCCGCTGACTGGCCCAGCTTTACTCCGGTGGTTGCGTCCCACACCTGCAGGTTATAGATCGTTGCGGCCGATTCGTGCGCGGTGGCGTTGATCGTTACCTGTGTTCCGCTGATCATGCTGGCTGCCGGCGTTGTGATTGACACTCCATCTGCCAGCACGGATATCGACACCGACGAGCTATGCAGAGTGCTGAATGTCCCCACACTGATATCTTCCACCACCAGCTTATGTGTTCCCGGCGTCAGCGAAAATGTCTGATTGATGGAAGACGTTCCCGCCGCTGACTGGCCCAGCTTGGCGCCCGTGCTCACATCCCATACCTGTAGTTGATAAACGCCGGCTGCCGACTCCGATGCCGACGCCACCACAGGAACTTGCGTACCGGCCACTGTATTCGGCTGGGGCGACGAGATGCTCACTCCATCCGTGAGTACCGTCACCGTCACGCTCGATTGGTGGATGGGAAGAAAATTGCTGGTGGCGATGTCTTCAACCACCAGCTTGTGGGTTCCCGGCGTGAGCGCCACTGTTCCCGAAAACGTACTGGTCCCCGGATTTGACTGCGCGATCTTGTGGCCTGCGGTGGTGTCCCAGACTTGCAGTTGGTAGATCTGCGTACTCGGTTCGGTTGCGCTGGCACTGATCTGCACGTTCGTACCGGTGACCGCATTGGCCGCCGGAGAAGTGATGGTGACGGACCCGGCCGTGGTTGTGGCAAAGAAGTCACTCATGGGAGCGGCGGTTGCCGCGGCGCCCAGATTCGTGGGAAGAGCGAGCGCCTCCAGGATGGTTCTGAATGTGTTCTCGTGTCTGTACAGTTTGTTGGAGACGCTGTTGGGAATCACATTGGGTCCAACCACTGCGGTGTAGACAGCGCCTTTAGCGTCGGCATCGCCGTTATCAAAGGTGATGATGAGCATGCCGTCACCGCCGGCTTTGAAATATGGCTTGGCCAGTACCGCGGGCAGCGTTGCTTTCAGGAAGTTATCGGCTGCCACGGGACCGCTGTCGTGCGCATCATGGAGTCCGTCGGGAGCAATGATGGTGAACTGCGGCAACGCATTGTTGGCCAGATCAATGGCAAATTGGGAGAAGTCCACAATGTGTGACTTCGATCCTGCGGTGTTGCTGAGAATATCGCTGTACCACGTGGCCGCATTGTGACGGCGATAATAATGTGTGCCATTGCCGTTGTCCGGCGTAGTCACGGTGCCGCCCGCAGCCGCGTATGACTGCGCGTAAACCTTCCATGAGATGCCATGGTTATTCATCTCGCGGAAAATGTTGTCGTCAGTAATGGGCGCCAGGCACCCGGCGCCACCGCAGCCGAAATCATGTGTGCCGGTGGGCAAAACGCAATTTGCCTTGGCTTCACAACTCCCGGATGCAACCCACAGGTACGCCATCAATGAGCCGGTGGTATCGGAGACAAAATTCGTGGTATGTCCGTAAGCATTGCCGGTGCTCACCAGCCAGGGCATGTTGGTGAGCGTGGTGTTGTAACTGGTATTTTCATCCATCAACAGGATTACGTGGGATGAGTGTGGTACCTGGGCCTGGGCCCTTCCGGAAGTGGCGAGAAACGGGCCGCAGAAAACGATGAGCGCGGCGGTGAGAAACGCGGTGCGAGCAGTCATGGAAAGTCTTATCCCCCGATTTGGTCATACCCAGCTCTGCTCGGCACTCGAAAGGGCACACGTCCGCGTAAGCTCGAAGAACACACTCGTGGCGTCAATCGGCCGCTTTGATGCTTTGTCAGTGTTAGGGTTCGACGGGTACTGTAACCCAGGAAGGGATTAAGAGCACGTTAAGACACGTCGTATGAGTGATAAAAGGAGCGTGCTTAGGGTTGGTGCCTTACGCAGGCGCGTAGTCGAATAGCATCGAGGCTCTTCACCGCATGTCGATGCTCAAGTTATAGGGCTATTCCGTCCGAGCTATTCTGTCCCAGCTGTTCGGTCCCCAGCTATTCACTTCTAAGACAAATCATGGGGTCGGTCTGTGACGCGCGCCGAGCCGGAATGCTGATCGCCAGCAACGTTACCAGTATGAGCAATACTGCAATCACGGCATACGTGAGCGGGTCTGCTGCGTTGACTCCAAACAGCAGGCTGCGCATAAAGCGGGTTCCGCCCAGCGCGATCACCGTTCCAATGCCGACTCCCATGCATGCGATCAGCATTCCTCTTCGCAGGATCAGACGAATGATTCCGGGACGCGTGGATCCAAGCGCCATTCTGATGCCGATCTCCCTGGTGCCCTGCGTCACCAGATAGGAAATCACGCCATAGGTTCCCACAGATGCCAGGGCCAGCGCGAACAACGCGAAAAATGAAATCAGCGCCATGGAGAAGCGGCGCTGCGCCAGTGAACTCGCCAGGCGTTGCTGCATCGTAAGCACATTGTAGAGAGGCAGGTCGCGGTCCATTTGGTGGATGGCGTTGGCCGCCGCGGAGCTCAGCATTGCCGGGTCTGACTGACTGCGGATGACCAGGTTCATGGCTCGCACCGGATATTGCTTCTGTGGGACGTAGTAGGCGATGCGGGAGTCTGAATCCAGAGCATATTGTTTGACACGGCCAACAATGCCTACCACGGTGATCCATGGCGATTTGTCATTGCTGCCGCCAAAACGAAATCGTTTTCCCATAGCTTCATTTTCGTGCGGACGTTTTCCTGGCCACATCTGTTCGGCCATGAATTCATCCACAATGGCCACATGAGGCGTATCCATCGCGTCAGCGTCATTGAAAGGCCTTCCACTCAGCAATGGAATTTGCATGGCCTGGAAATAATCACCGCCAGTGATGCGGATGTCAGCGTTGATGAAGCTTTCACCAGCGGCCGGAACGCGACCCTCAACCGTAATTGGGCCCCAGGCAAACATCTGGCTCAGGGGCAGGTGTGAAACGCCGCCCACAGCGCTGACTCCCGGCAGATGTTCCAGCCGGTCCCAAAGCTGGGAATACGCCTGGATTACGTTTTCACGTTTTTCATAATTGCGTCCGCTCATGGTCAGCTCCAGGGTAAGCACGCCGTTGGCGTTAAATCCCGGAGAGACTTTTTGCAATCGCATAAAACTTTTTATCAGCAGTCCCGCGCAGATCAGGACTATCACTGACAATGCCAGCTCTGACATCACCAGAAGCTTGCGCAAATTGTTGCCGCGTCCCCACACTGCGTTTGCGCCCGAAGCTCCCCGTGAGGCGTCCTGCAAATTGGACTGCACGTCACGCCGGCAGACCTTCAACGCCGGAACCAGTCCAAACACAATGCCTGCCAGCACAGAGAGCGCCACGGTGAACAGCAGGACCTGGCTATTGATTTCAATGTCGTGAAGCCGGGGAATCTGTTTTCCTCCCAGCACACGCACCAGTTGCAGGCTGGCTGCGGCAAAGGCGATCCCCAGTGCTCCGCCGATCAGGGCAAGCAAAACACTTTCGGTGAGCAGCTGTTGCAACAGCCGCTTGCCGCTTGCTCCCAGAGCGGCGCGGATCGCTATCTCCTTCTGGCGTGCCAGCGCTCGAGAGAGCAGGAGGTTGGCCACGTTCACACAGGCAATCAGCAATACCAGTCCCACGGCGCCGGAGAGAATGCGCAACGGCAGGCGCACGTCTCCCACCACTTGCTCCAGAAGAGGAACAACGCCGAAGGTAAGGCCTCCGTTGGGAGGATACAAATCAGGGAAGTCATGCCGAAGCTTGGCGGTAAGGGTGTCCATCTCGGCCTGCGCCTGCTTTGCGCTCACGCCCGGTCTGAGCCTGGCCACAATGTTGTAGTCTTCGTGCCCGCGTGCGGAGGGAGCAGATGCGTTCAGCGGTAGAGGAAGTAATATTTCGGCGTCCTCGGCTCCGTCCAGCGTCGGCATCACTTCGCGCGGCAGGGAAAAGCTTCGTGCCAGCACGCCCGCAATCTGGAATGATTTTCCGTTTAACGTGATGGACCGTCCCACCACTCGTGGATCGCCACCATAACGTCTCTGCCACGTTCCGTATCCCAGAATGGCGATTCCCGCGCCTCCAGGCACATCATCTTCTGCCTTGAGTAATCTTCCCGTGGCAGCGCGGGCGCCCAGCATGGTTAACAAGTTTGAGGAGACGTGAATGGCTCCAATTCTCTCCGGTTCGCCCTCGCCAGTCAGGTTCTCAACTCCGCCAATGGCGATGGCTACATCTTCAAAGCTTTTGCTGCCGTTTTTGATATCGAAATATTGGGCCGTTGAAAACCAGTCCTGGGTGATGTTTAGCCCGGGCGAGCGGTTCCATAGAATCGCCAGCCTGTCTGCATCCTTATAAGGAAGGGGGCGAAACAGCAGGGCGCTGGTGACGCTGAAAATCGTGGTATTGGCGCCGATACCGATCATCAGGGACAGCACCGCCGCCAGCGTAAAGCCAGGACTTCTGGAAAGTCCCCTGATCGTAAATGCCAGGTCTTTCAGCAATGAATTCATCTGGAACCCCGATATTTAAGAGAGAAACCGTTCAACCTCAGTTTTCAGCGACAATAGACTCTGCCTGATGACGTTCTGTCAACGCAAACTGTTCAAAACCATACGGCATCTTATTACAATCCGTTAGTTGCAGAGGCCCTGAGGAGAGCGACCATTCGTGAAAGCCATCCAGATCACAAAATTTGGTGAACCCGCTGACGTGGTCAAACTGGTTGACGTGCCGCCTGCGCCGCTGAGTTTGGGCGAAGTGCGGGTGAAGATAGAAGCAGCCGGCATCAACCCCAGCGATATCGCCAATATCCGCGGGCTTTTTCCGGATACCACACTGCCGCGCGTGGTCGGCCGTGACTTCGCCGGCCAGATCGTTGAGGGACCTCCGCAATCGATTGGGCAACAAGTCTGGGGTTCCGGCGGCGATATCGGATTTACCCGTGACGGCACGCATGCCGAGTTCATCACGGTCCCCGCTGCCGCGGCTACTTTGCGTCCGGCGAATCTGTCTGCTGAACAGGCGGCGGTTGTTGGCGTTCCTTTTTCGACCGCTTATGTCTGTCTGGAAAACGCGCGGCTTGTCCCAGGCGAGTGGGTATTAATCTCAGGTGCAGCTGGAGCGGTAGGGTCAGCCGCCCTTGAACTGGCTAAAGCCCTGGGAGGACGGACCATCGCCCTCGTGCGTGACAAAACGCAAACTCCCATGCTGGACCATTCCAAAGTCGATGCCGTTGCCACCTCTGAACCTGACAACATTGCCGAGGTGGTCAAAACAACCACTGACGGAGGCGGCGTTAACATCGCGCTCAACGGTGTGGGCGCTTCTGCTTTTCAACCCATGCTGCGTTCGCTTGCCGAAGGCGGACGCATGGCCGTTTACAGCGTGACTTTTGGCGGCCGCGAAGTGAAGGTTGATCTCTTTCCTCTTTACCGCAAGCGTCAGGAGATTATTGGCATCAATAGCATTCCCATTGACTCAGTAAGTGCGGCCGCCATTCTTGCCCGGCTTGTTCCATTATTTGAAAGTGGCAAGCTCACTCCACCGCGCGTGGCCGAACGTTATCCGCTTGACGAGGCGGTCACGGCGTATGAACGCGTGCGCGCTGCCCAGGGCAAAGTGGCTTTCGTGATGCGCTAAAGAACCTTGAGAAAATAAAGTTGAAAAACAGGCTTGAAAAAAGCAGGCTTGAGCAAAGAAACAGGCTTGGAAAAAGAAACAGGCTGAGCAGTCTCCCAAGGGTTCCCCTGAATACCTTGGGCCGCTGTCAGCCTGTTTGCGTGCAAGCAATGCATGCTCTTGTTGTGCTGGACAAGAAGCCACACGCTCATCCGATGTCTTACGCTTCGCGCCGTCTTGAAGACACACCATCCCGCTCAAAGCGATGACTTCATCGCCGTGATGGCGTTCATAATTTGCGGAGAAGCGTTCTATTCCTGGACTACTCGGAAGGTAATCAACCTGCGAAGTAGGCGCGCATCATTGATATCAAAATAGCATTGAATGAAGCGCGAAAAACGTTTTTTGCGCATCTTGAATCGATATATTTTTACTTAGTCTCTGGATTATGGCCAGAATCTCCGCTGCTTGAACACGCGCTAGGCGCAAATGCAGACAGACGTGAACGGATCGCGGCAAATCATGAAACAACTTTAATGAACTAACTGTGTCGTACACATACAAACAAAGCCCAGCGGGCCGTGCCTGGCATGGGAAATTGAAAAAGCTGATGGCAGGTTTGCGATTCTGATCTTCGCTTCTGACTTTCCACTCTCTACTTCGGCTTGGTGCTCACCAGAATCGCCTGGGGAAAGCTGAAAACGATCTGGCCGTTTTCGCGGCGTGTGTTCAGATCGAGCGCGTTGTCGGCCAGCGAGTCCTCAAACATCTGGCGGACTCGGTCCGCGTCGCCAGGGTTAGGGAACGACCGTGAGAGCAGGTCTTCCATTTCGCTCTCCACGCAGTAATAACTCACCAAGGGTTCCGGCAACCCGGCTTCAGCGAAGAGGGCTTTGAACTCGGGCTCCGTGAGCGCCCGCACATGAGATGGGTCGCGCAGCAGTTCTTCGGCATTGAGCGCCGCGGCCCGTTCCGGACTGGGCGCCATATCGGCCACCACCACGCGTCCTCCGGGCTTGCAGACTCGCCTCATTTCCGTCAATACGGCCAGTGGTTCGGGCAGGTGATGGAAGACGTAACGCGAACTCACAATGGAAAAATGGGCGTCGGGATAGGGAAGAGCATTCACGTCGCCTTGTTGCCATGAGACATTGGCCAGGCTTTGTTCCAGCTGTGCCTGACGCGCCTGATCAAGCATGGCCGGAGTAAGGTCAATGCCAACGGCTTGACGGACAACATGCGCGAAAGCGCATGCCAGCAGTCCCGGACCACAGGCTACATCCAGAGAGGTGTCATCCGGGCCTGCCTTGGCTTGAGCCACAATATGCTCCAGAGCTGCCTGGTTGCGGATCGCCTGCGATTGCGCAAACGGCTCAGCCTGACGTGTGAACTGGTCAAGAATGCGGTTCTTATGGGCGTCCATCGGCATCTATCGTATCCCAAAACCAGCCTGGCTCCGATCTGGTGATCTTGTGATCGGGTGAGCTGGTGATCTGTTGATCCGCTCATCGTACGACGTTATGACTGGCGGTCCATCCAAATCTACCAACCGATCAAGAGAACTCCAGATCACACGATCTTCCGGTCACGCGATGTCGCGCGATGACGGCGACCTGATCCCTTTGTGTTCCTTCGTGTCCTTTGTGGTTAAGTGCTTTTGCTTTTTCTCCGTGTCTCCGTGCCTCCGTGGTAGGTGTTTTGATTCCCTTCACATCCTTAGTCCATCCAATTAGAATAGAAACAGCCATGAGCGATCACATCGTTAGCCCAGACGTTGAACGGGAATTGCTGACCAATCGGTACGAGAACACCACCGGCAATACGGCGGCGGACAGCGCGCGTCATATGCGTGAAGTGCTGTTTGGCAACGATCAGCCACAGGGCGTAGTGCTCACCTCACTGGACAATGTGATCAACTGGATGCGCAAAAGCTCCATCTGGCCCATGACATTCGGCCTGGCCTGCTGCGCCATTGAGATGATGGCCATGGGCGCAGCCCGTTTCGATATCGCGCGTTTCGGCGCTGAAGTATTCCGCCCCTCGCCCCGCCAGTCAGATCTGATGATCATCGCCGGGCGCGTCTCTCAGAAGATGGCGCCGGTCATTCGCCAGCTCTGGGAACAGATGCCTGAACCCAAATGGGTGATCTCCATGGGCGCCTGCGCCACCTCCGGCGGCGTGTTCAATAATTACGCTCTGATCCAGGGCGTGAATCAGGTGATCCCCGTCGATATCTATGTCCCCGGCTGCCCACCGCGTCCCGAGCAATTGATTTATGCCATCACACTACTCCAGGAAAAGATCCAGAAAGAGCGCGGATCCTTTAAACGGGCCCTGAACCTGACCTAGCCCTTAACCAGTAGCCATTAGCACTTAGTCGTTTTCGAAAAATGGGAAACGTACCGGCTAAAGGCTAAGTGCCAATGGCTGGTTCTGCTAAATACCGGCTCTGCTAATTGCCATTTGCCATTTGCCAATTGCTTCTTTCACCCGCACTTAATCCCATTCACCGCCATCACCTTTTTCATCCAGGCCCATATCTCATTGCTGAATGGCTGTTCGAAGGTCTTCGGCCAGTTGGATTTGTCAGCATAGAGATTGTTCAGGCCCTTCTGGACTTCAGGATCGCCGCCGGTAAAGCCCTTCAGCAGCCCTGCCCAGCGCCCAGCGAGATCTCTGGCCTTCGCGCTGGAAGGATCTTCGCTTTGCTGCATGGCCATCTCGATGTCACTGAACAATTCATTCCATTTTCTTGTGACTTCTGCCTGCATCTCCGGCGTAAATGTTTCCGCCCGTTCGGCGATACTGGCATGGGCTTCCGGACTGTAATACTTTTTGGTCCATTCCATATTGTTCTGCCTTTCCATGACCTCAATGATTTTTTTCAAGGCTGCCAGATCCAGCGATTGAGTAGATTTCCCGGCCATCGACCGCTCCGCTTCTTCAATGGCCTGGATGGCCATCCCCAACTGCCGGCGTTTCTC
Organism: Terriglobia bacterium; assembly: GCA_963755365.1. Classification (GTDB taxonomy): domain Bacteria; phylum Acidobacteriota; class Terriglobia; order Terriglobales; family Acidobacteriaceae; genus Angelobacter. The sequence continues at coordinate 217,544 of CAVWJV010000008.1, forward strand.
TTGTAAAAGTTGCTTTTGCAGGCGAAGAGTTGCTGTCATGTCCAGGTCGCTGTCATCGTCATCCAGCAGGGCCTTGATTTCCTTGAGAGGCAGGCCGATGAATTTCAGTGTCACAATCTGCTGCAGGCGCGCGAAATCGCGGTCGCCGTACAGGCGATAACCCGCCTCGGTCCGCCCACTCGGCTTAAGCAGCCCCAGCCGGTCATAGTGGTGCAGTGTGCGCACCGTAATCCCGGCTTTTTCAGCGAATTCACTCACTTTAAACATCGATTTCTGCTCTCGGAACCGATCATGGAGGCTGACGTTGGGTAAGAATCAAGGGAAAAGTTTACATGGCCTGGCTGGACCCTAGGATTGCGAAGTTGTCGTTGGTTCTGGGGCGGGCTTGGCTGTGCGGACCTCTTTGATCTTCTTAGCCAGCGCGGCAGCAATCTTCCCCGGCACCGTTCCGCCGAGCGAGTTGACTTCGCCGCCAAAGACCACCGTCCCTGTGGCACGGTCCGTCAAAGTGTACGGAAAATTATTCTGGAAGGCCGCTCGTTTTAAGGTCAGGACCAGGTCAGCATCGAGCCGGTTGCTGGTGACCTGTATGCCCAACTCTTCCAGTTCTTTTCGCTTCAGCAGGCCCTTTTCCACTTCCTCTTTCTTCACAAAGTGGGTATGTGATTCCACAAAAATCTTCCTGGCCTTGGCCAGCAGGGCACGGTTCGAGGTGTCGTCAGGTGTGGCCTGGCCCATCGCCGTCAACGCGGCGCAGAAAATAATGATGCACGCTTTTCTCAGCATGAAATTTCTCCTCCGGTAGAACATGCTGCCAGAGAGACGCGAGTTGCACCAGCGACATTGTGCGGCACGGTGCTCTAAATGAATGCAAATGCGCCCGAGACTTCGCGTCCTACTGTCCAGGCGGCCATAGTGGCGCCATGCTTATAGAAGAGACAATGCATGCGAGGAAAGTCACGATCGGAAAAAAACGATATCCGGCTTCCGTCCGCCCGCTCGGCTTAAGCAGCCCAAGCCGGTCATAGTGGTGCAGGGTACGCACCGTAACCCCGGCTTTTTCAGCAAATTCACTCACTTTAAACATCGAATCCCGTCTCTCGGCATCATGATCATGGGGCCTCACGTAGGGTCAGGCTCAAGCACAAAAGTTTACCTTTCGGATGCCGTACCCTCGGGCAGCAGAACTGCCTTAATCCGCATCCGAGTATGGGAAGCAGGTCCCATTGAATGCGTAATTTTAAGGTCTTCGATTTTAAGACAGTCATTGTTGTTGCCGTGGTGTTATGTGCCGCTGCCGTGTCTCCGGCCAAACTGCGTCAAGTTGGAATGGTAGACCTGCCGGGACAGCCGGGTTTCAATGAAGTTGCCATGGCCAACGGCCAGGTCGTGATCAGCCGTCCTGCCACCAACACCATTGAGATATTCAGCCCGGTAAAGCGCCGCGTGATCGCTCGCATTTCCCAGGTGGACGGCCCCCGCGGTATTGCCGTCGATGACTCAGCTTCCCGCGTCTATGTCGCCCTGTCAGGCAGCAACAGCATTGCCGTCATCAACAGCCACAACTGGATTGTAGAGAAGCTCGTGCAGGTGCAGAGCCGTCCGGAAAAACTGTTGTGGGTCCCGGAAACCAAAACTCTGTATGCCGCCAGTACTTTCAACCGCTCCATCAGCACCATTGACCCCATCGTGGGCCGTGAGAGCGGCGTTATCGAGTTGAACGCGCTGCCTGAGGACCTGGTCTACGATGCCAGTCACCACGAATTGTTCGTCAGCCTTCAGGACGTCAGCGAAATCGCCGTGATTGATCGCACCAATAAGATCGCGCAGCGGTTCCATGTGACCGCCTCCGAGCCAACGGGTCTCGCCCTCGATAGTGCCCGCAATCGCCTCTATGTCGCCGTGCGCTATGCCGTCGTGGTGCTGAACCTTGACAATGGATCAGAGGTCTTGCGAATCCCCGCTCCCGGTGGAACCGATGCCCTGATTCTTGATCCCAGCGGTTCGCTGCTCTACGCCGCCGGCGGCGATGGCTCCGTTCTTGCCATCGACCTCAACCGCAACGTGGTCGACCATGAAATGTCCACAGACGTAAGAGGATTCAGCCTCGCTTTTGATGCCGCGCACAAAATGCTCTTCATGCCCGGCGCACGCGAAGGCCGCTCCAAGATGGTGATCCTCAGCCCCAGCCCTATAGCTGAACAGGTCCGGCCACAAACGGCTGAGAACCCTCCCAAGGGCGACCAGACGGCAATGAAGAAGTAACTTGTCTGAAGGCCGCAATGCCTGCGGCTATACCTTGCTATAATCGTCCGCCAGCTACTCCCTTCCACTCGTTAAAGGCGGATTTATGCAAAAATCAGTGGTTGTCTTTTTCTTACTCATGAGCACATTCCTGCAAGCCCAATCCGATGACAAACCAGTTGCCACCTCTGTAGCAACTCCGCCGGTTGCCAAAAAGGTCCACACGGAAAACCACATCAACGGTGGCACGCTGGTGGACGATTACCACTGGCTGAAGGAGAAATCCAATCCCGAAGTGGCGCAGTACCTGGAAGCGGAAAATGCCTACTCTGACTCCGTCATGAAGCCGACATCGGCTCTCCAGCAGAAGCTCTATGACGAGATGATCAGCCACATCAAGGAAACCGATGTCAACGTCCCTTACAAGCAGGGTGAGTTCTTCTATTACTCGCGTTGGGAAAAAGGAAAGCAGTATCCAATTCTTGCCCGCAAGAAGGGCAGTATCGAGGCTGCAGAAGAAATCACCATCGATGTAAATGAACTGGCCAAGGGCCAGACCTTCATGGCGCTGGGCGCGGGCGACGTAAGTCCTGACGGCAACCTGTTGGCGTATTCCACTGACAATACCGGCTTCCGGCAGTACAAGCTCTACGTGCGCGACCTGCGCACCGGCAAAGATTCAGCGGTGATCGCCGAAAAAGTTGGCTCGGTTGCCTGGGCCGCCGACAATCAGACCATCTTCTATACCGTGGAGGAAGACAAGACCAAGCGGCAATATCGCTTGTATCGCCACAGCCTGGCCACGGGCAAAGACGATCTTGTCTATGAAGAGCCGGATGAGCGCTTCAACGTCGGCGTGGGCAAAACGCGCAGTAACAAGTTTCTGTTGCTTGAAGTTGGCAGCCACACAACTTCAGAAGTCCGCTATCTTGATTCATCCACGCCGACTGCTGAGTGGAAGTTGATTGCGCCCCGCAAACAGGATATCGAATATTACGCCGATCATCGCGGCGACCAGTTCTTCATTCGCACCAATGACAAAGGCCGCAACTATCGTCTGGTGACAGCGCCTGTGAATGATCCATCGGTCGCAAACTGGAAAGAGATCATACCCGTCCGTTCGGATGTCATGCTCAACGGCATCGACGTTTTTGAAGACTTTTACGTTCTGGAAGAGCGCCAGAATGCTCTACCGGAACTTACCATCGTGAATCTGGCCAGCGGCGAAAAGAAGCGCATCGCGTTTCCTGAGCCGGTGTACATGGCGAATCCGCAGACCAACCGCGAATTCAAGACCAAAGCCTTCCGCTATAGCTACCAGTCACTGGTCACGCCTGCGTCGGTCTTTGATTACGACGTGGAAAAGCACACCTCAACGTTGCTGAAACAGACAGAGGTCCCTGGCGGTTATGACGCCACCAAATATGTCTCTGAGCGCGTCTGGGCCACAGCGAAAGATGGCGTGAAGATTCCCATCTCTGTCGTCTATCGCAAAGACATGAAGAAGGCGGACGGCTCCAACCCGCTTTATGTCTACAGCTACGGATCTTACGGAATCATTGTTCCGGTAACGTTTGGCGCCACGCGCCTGTCACTGCTTGATCGCGGCGTCGTGATGGCCTATGCGCACATTCGCGGCGGCGGAGACATGGGCAAGCCCTGGCATGATGCCGGCCGCATGATGAACAAGATGAACACCTTCACTGACTTCATCGCCGCCACTGAGCATCTCGTCGCTAACAAGTACGGTTCGCGCGACAAGATTGCCATCGAAGGCGGATCAGCCGGCGGACTCTTGATGGGCGCCGTCACCAACCTGCGTCCTGACCTGTTCAAGGTTGTGGTTTCCCATGTTCCGTTCGTTGACGTGATGAACACCATGCTTGACGCTTCGCTTCCGTCTGACTGTCGGCGAATACGAAGAATGGGGCAATCCCAACGAGAAGCCCGCGTTCGATTACATGATGAAATATTCGCCCTATGACAATCTGAAAAAGGCGGCGTATCCGGCGATCCTGGTAAAAACCTCATTCAATGACAGCCAGGTAATGTATTGGGAGCCGGCCAAGTACACCGCCAAGCTGCGCACCTTGAAAGATGACAAACATGTGCTGCTGCTCAAGACCAACATGGGCGCAGGCCACGGCGGAGCCTCCGGACGTTATGATCGTTTCCACGAAGTCGCTTTTGACTACGCGTTCATTTTGACGCAGCTTGGCGTCGAGGGCGCTGAAACCAGCGGCAGCGCGGTGGCGACGGGGAAGTAGCTTTCAGACGCTCAGCAATCAGCATTCAGCATTCAGCATTCAGCCCCGCAACGTTATTGTGGGGCTGAACTTTTCTTGCTGCAGATTTTGGGTTGCTCGACCCTGTTTGCAAGGCCATCGTGAAGTCTCGCAGATTCGCAACTCATCCTGAATGCGTGCGGTCAGACCCGTCTAGGGCTGAATGCTGAATGCTGCATGCTTCTTTGAGCGCCGAAGGCGCGGCAGTATGTAGCCCAGGCCGTAAGGCCTGGGTAAGTTGGAATAACAATGAGAGCCCCGTAGGGGCGGCACATCTTTTATGCGCTGCAATGCCATTCAGGGACTGCATTTGTCGAAGCCGCTTTTCTGCCGAATTGGCAACTCTTCCCGAATGCGTGCTGTCAAATTGCCAAGGCTTGCCAATTGCGATGCTTCAACGATACAAATCACAAATCAACCAATCACGAATTGCACTCACGCCGCCGGCTTCTTCCTGTCGCCCATCTTGCGCAGCTGTTTCAGGATGCTCGCCTTGTTCTTATTATGCTTTTCGCTATCTGACCTCTCCTGCGCCTTCGGCCGCGGCAGGTCCTCGATGGCCGGATCTTCTCCTTCGGTTTTGCCTGTTTCCGGATTCGTGATGTAGAGCAGGTCTGCCAGATCGCTGGCGTGGTCTTCCTCATCTTTCAGCAGGTGTTCCAGTATGCTTCGCGTCGTGGGGTCGTTCGTGCCGAAGTAGCGGATCATCTCCTGATAAACCTCAATCACGGTACGTTCCGCAACCAGGTCTTCTCTGATCATCTCGGCCAGAGTCTCACCCTCCACGTACTGCGATACAGAACGCTGCAGCAGGTTCCTGGGATTGAAATCAGGCTTGCCGCCTAATTGCTGGATGCGTTCCGCCAGCATGTCGGCGTGTTCGCGCTCATCATCGGCATGCTCCTTGAATTCACCGGCTACTGTTTTGGCATGAACTCCAGTCGCCATGAAGTAATGATGCATGTAACGGAGCACGCACACGATCTCAGTGGCCAGAGCTTCATTCAGGATCTGTATTGTCTTGTCGACATCACCTTTATAGGTTGCGGTCACAGCGCCCTCTTCCATCTTCTCGCGGGCACGCTTGCGGATATCTTCAACGTCTTTCACGAAGTTGGGCATGAGTATTTCCTCTGTGGTTAAGAATGAATGCAGCAACTAAGGTTGGATTACCCGCAAACGGGCCGAGATGCCTTATTTAACCGGAACTGCAATGTAGAAACGTAGCTCTGCTCGACAGCAGGACTCTGCGCGCAGCGACAAAAACCTACCCGGCCGCAGCTGGTTGGCTGCGACCGGGTTATTTGGAGCGATCGAGAGAGCTTGTTTGATCTCTACTTCATGATTACCGAACGCGGCGGGCGATCATCTGCCATGCCGTGCCGTCCCAGAACAGAAGTCCGCGGACCCGAGCCGTGCCGCCGTTGGCTGGCGCGGTGCGCACATCCGTTGCTGCCGACTTGGTCACGTGTACCACTGTCTGTCCGGAGATGGTTCTCAGTGCCGAATCAGCCGCCAGGTTGAGATCGAAGCTGTTCGCCGTCAGGTTAGCCACGGTTCCGGATACACCCTGCTGCTGCAGCTTGATCTTGTCCGGATTGATGCTGCCACTTGCCGGCGGTACGGCTACGTCGCTTTCAATTTCGACGCGCTGGCCCTGATGGATGGTGGTTGGTCCGAAGGAGAGCGTGTTCGGAACGCTGCCACCGAAGCCGTTGCCGCCGTCCACCCTGAACTTGCTGGCATTGAGTCCGGCAATGTTCACGCTGAAGCTGGCGCCGACTTTCGTGTCATCCATGCCGTTGCCGATTCCGTCATCCGCGCTGATGGTCAGCGTGGTTCCGGAGATCACAGTGATCAGGCCTTCAACTTCCGAGCCGGCGCTGGTTTCCAGTCCTTCCACTTCCTTGGCGAACAGGCTGCCATCCGCCCTGGTGAAGCCTTCCACTTTTACGATCTGATTGGCCAGAGTCGCAGCCGTCACGCCATCACTGAATTGCGTGGTGGAGTCAAAGCTGAAGGTCAGCGACGACTTGGTCTGTCCAACGGAAAGAACAAAGCTGTTTGCCGTGGCGGAGGTCACCGTGCCGCGTATGTCTTCAATTTCGCCATCATCGTCCTGCTGGTTGGCTTGTGCGCCGGGTGCTTTGGCAGTGATGGTGAAAGAAGTTGGGCCAAACGCAATGCCGTTGATCACGCCGCCGGCCAGTGTCACCGAGTTTGCCAGGTTCACGTCAATGCTGATGACCATAGGAGAAGCGCCGATGGTGAGCGCGGGGCTCAACGGCACGGTAATCTGCGAGCTGGCCGGACCATTGATGTGAATGGGCGTGCCGGTGCTGCTCAGGAAAGTCAGCTCAGCATTGGTGAGCGTTAGATTGGCGGCGGTGAAGCTTCCCTGGGGAAGATTGCCAAGAGCGAAGGGTTCAAACTTTCCCGAAGCGTGGCTGAGTTCCAGACGGTTGTTTGCGCCAACCGGAATGCTGACCGCCGCGCCGCCACCGCTGGGCGTAAGAGTAAGGGCTGAGACGGTGACTTCAAACGAAATCACGCTGTCCGCCGGTGCGTCACCAAAGCGAATTTGGGCGTTAGAACTGCTGGCCGTTCCCGGTGTGGGGTTCGAAGCCACGGAAGATCCGCCGCCGCATCCCGCGGCGAAGACCAGCGCTGTTACTACCATGACCGCAACCATGGCCTTGCCGGCCGGCTGTGCAAACGTTTTCCAGGTATTCAATTTCATTTCAAAGATCTCCTTTAGGTGGACTTCTTTTTTTGTGCGACCCTGAGTCCTGCGGGTCTTTTAAGTAACTGCTAACCGGCTTGCTGACCTAAAGGGCCCTGATGAGGGGGACCAGAATCCCAAACTCTTCCGTCGAATGCGTCAGCTTCCCTGTCTGCTTATTAAGTGCTGGTTTTCAAGTTACTCTGATGGGTAAGACACGAAGAATTCCCTTTCGGAACAACTTTCTAAGACTCAGGATCATTGGCCCAGGTTCATCGGCCCCAGGATCATTGGCGTCAGGATCAGCGGCCCCAGGGTCATAGGTAAAGAGCGCTCCTGGCCGGAAACTTAACCGAATATGCTTAAACCGCTTCGGGCTCCATAAAGTCAGGCTATGGCCTTCGCAACCACCTGACATGGTGAGAGTACATTTGTCCACTCACTATCGAATGTGACGGGAGTCACGCATCTTGAGGGAAAAATTGGTCGACACCATTCTTCGCGGGCGGATTGTGGGAACCGCCGCAAGCGGAATAGCTGTATTTGACTGCCCCGGGCAACGGCTTGCATAATAGATATCATCCGAACGAACGTTCGGTAAGGCACTATGTCCCTGGTCCCTCTCGATACCCGATCCGCCATTGCCTCGGCCAGCGTGCGTAAGAGCCGCACCGGCCGTCGTGCCAATGCCAAGTCCCCGGACAGCCGCTACGAGAGCCAGATGGAGAGGTTGCTGGATCATGCGGCCAGTATCTTCTGTGATAAAGGATATGAAGGCGCCTCCATGCGCGACCTGTCGCGCGCCTGCGGCATGTCCCTGGCCGGCCTCTATCATTATTTCTCATCCAAGGAAGAGCTGCTTTACCTCATTCAGAAACACGCCTTTCGCACCATCATTAATCAGGTTAAAGAACGGCTTACGGCGTCCAATGACCCGGAACAGCGCGTCCGCATCTTTATAGAGAGCCACCTTGAATATTTTCTGGCCAACAAAGAAGCCATGAAGGTGCTCACCCATGAAGATGAAACGCTGAAGAATGGACGCGGCGCTGAAATCCGTGCCATTAAGCGTGAGTACTACCGCATCTGTTTTGATCTGCTGGAAGATCTGAAACATGCGCAAGGTTTAGAATTCTCGGGGCGACTGGCCGTGCTCAGCCTGTTCGGCATGATCAACTGGATTTATACCTGGCACAATCCCCGGTCAGATGCGGGAGCCAGAGCTCTCGCCCGCGAGATGGGTGACATTTTTCTGCACGGAGTGGTGCAGCGCAGTACTAAAACCAAAGTTTCGAAAGCGCGGCCGTGATTTTGCAAGGAATGAAGCCGCAGGCACGAACACGAGATCGAAAAAATTAAAGAGATCTGGAAATTAAAAGATCTGGAAATTAAAGGAGCTACGAACCATGGCGACAACCACTGCATCTGAAACCAAGACCCTGGTGAATTATCGCGTTGAAGATGGAATCGCAATCATCGAACTGTGCGATCCGCCGGCCAATACCTACACCTATGAAATGAACCGGCAGCTGGATGAATGCATCCTCAAGGCGCGCATGGACAACAACGTCTATGTTCTGCTCCTCACCGGCGCGGGCGACAAGTTCTTCTCCGCTGGGGCCAACATCAAAATGCTCTCCAGCGTTGATCCAACCTTTAAGTATTATTTCTGCCTGCATGCCAATGAAATGCTGCTGCGCCTGGAGCACACACCCAAGCTGGTCATCGCTGCCATCAACGGTCACTGCGTGGGCGGCGGACTGGAAATCGCCATGGCCGCTGACCTCCGCATCGCCCGTCGCGACGCGGGAAAGATCGGCCTGCCGGAAATCAACCTCGGCGTTCTGCCCGGCACCGGCGGCACTCAGCGTTTGAGCCGCATGGTCGGCAAGAGCAAGGCTATTGAACTCATGGTCACCGGCAACACTTTCACTTTTGAAGAAGCCAAGGAGTACGGCATCATCAACGATATTTACGAGCGTGACAACTTCATGGAAAACGTAATGGAGTATGCGCGCCAGTTCACACCGCCGAACAAAGCCGCCAAGGCCGTGGGCAACATCAAGCGCTCAGTCCAGAGCGGATGGGAAGTTCCCATGGAGTCGGCGTTGGCCATTGAGCGCGAATTGCAACAGCGTCTCTTTGCCAGTGAAGACGCCAAGGAAGGCCTGGCTGCGTACGTGGACAAGCGTCCGGCGACTTTTACGGCGAAGTAGCGTTTTTCTGACATCCCGAGCAGAGCGAGGATCCCTATAACCGCGATGCTCTTGGTTTTACATCCCGAGCGGAGCGAGGGATCCTATCGCTGAACAGGGTGGAGCAGGCCTTTAGGCCTGCGGTAAGCGATGAGTCAATCGGGCTTTAGCCACTGAGGTTACCTCGGCGGCTAAAGCCGGCAGTCTCAAAGATGGAACGCAGGGCTGAAGCCCTGCTCCACCCGTTAGGTTGTTGAACCGCAAAGCTAGCCGCCAGTAGCTAGCAGCTAGAGGCTCAGAAAAATGATCGCAGCAACAAAAGCAAAAGTCGCTCCCGGAAAACTGCTCATCAATGGCCAATGGAGCGAAGGCTCAGGCAAGCCATTTGACTCCATCAATCCGGCAACCGGGGAAGTTCTCACGCAGATCGCTGAAGCCGGCGCACATGACGTCGATCAGGCCGTCATCGCTGCCCGCAAGGCTTTCGACGACACCGCCGGCCCGTGGCGCAAGATGTCAGCCAGCGATCGTGGCAAGATCCTGTGGAAGATCGCCGACCTGCTGGAAAAGAACATCGAAGAACTGGCCGAACTGGAAACACTCGACAATGGCAAGCCAATCTTCGAATCACGTTACGTCGACATGCCCATGGTCGCTGACGTGTTCCGTTACTTTGCCGGATGGGCGACGAAGATCCACGGCGAAACCGTGAACACCTTCGGCAACGCATTTACATACACTTTGCGTGAACCAGTGGGAGTGGTGGGAGCGATTGTGGCCTGGAATTTTCCGTTGCTGCTGGCAAGCTGGAAACTTGGTCCTGCGCTGGCCTGCGGCAATACCGTGGTCTTAAAGCCCGCTGAAGATACTTCTCTCACCGCGCTTCGGTTTGGTGAACTTTGCCTTGAAGCTGGTTTACCTCCCGGCGTTCTCAACATCGTCACCGGCGGTCCGGCCACCGGACAGGCTCTGGTGAAACATCCGGGCATCGACAAAGTTGCTTTCACCGGGTCAACGTCCGTCGGCAAAGAGATCATGCGGGCTTCCGCCGATACTCTTAAACGCGTCACGCTGGAACTCGGCGGTAAGTCGCCCAACATCGTCTTCTCTGACTCCTCCATGGACGCTGCTATCAAAGGCGCCGTGAACGGAATCTTTTACGGTAAAGGCGAGGTCTGCTGTGCCGGCTCGCGCCTGTTCGTGGAAAAGAAGGTCGAAGACGAGTTCGTCACCAAACTGGTTGAGTACTGCAAGAAGATTAAGCTCGGCGATCCGCTCGACCCCAAAACGCGTCTCGGCGCCATCGTCAGCCAGAAACAGATGGACACGGTGCTCGGCTATATCGAAGCCGGCAAAAAAGAAGGCGCAACCATTCTTGCCGGAGGCAAACGGGCCAGCGTGAATGGCGACCACGGTTTCTACATCGAACCAACCGTCTTTGGCGGCGTCAAGAATGACATGAAGATCGCGCAGGAAGAGATCTTCGGTCCCGTATTGGCTACCTTGACCTTTGAAGATATGGACGAAGTCGCCGAACTGGCGAATAAAAACGTTTACGGTCTGGCCGCCGCGGTCTGGACCAATGACTTGAAGAAAGCGCATCAGCTTTCGCGTCGCCTGAAAGCCGGAACGGTTTGGATCAATACCTACGGGCTGATGGACGCAGCGCTTCCTTTCGGCGGCTTCAAACAGTCAGGCTTCGGTCGCGAGCTGGGAATGCATGCGATTGAGCACTACACCGAGTTGAAAACGGTGTGGATGAATTTGTAATGGTTTTGAAATCCCGAGCATTGCGAGGGATAGGTGGTTGTTTTCTTCAAATCCCGAGCATAGCGAGGGATCCCTATCGCCAGATCAATGTTGGCGAAGACCGGTTTGGCAGCATTCGAGCGTCCGAGGAATCTCGCATGTTGCCAGTTGCTGCAACCGAACGATATTCCAGCGCCGTAGGCGCGAAATAAGTTAGCCGAGCGCGTAAGCGCTGGGCAGCGATCACAAACGGAATCGAGCCCCGGATGGGGCGGCACAGAATACGGAGCGTACATGCCTGGAAAAATTCATAAGATCGGCACGTTCAGTGATTGGATCGGCATCTTCAACGAGTGGCGACAGGAAGTCGGCGTTGATCATGACCAGATCAAGAATTTTAAATTTGACACTCTGTATGGCGCCATCGAGACGGATGAGATCACGTTCGGCTACTACAAAGGCCGCAATAAGTGGGAGAACCTGCGCCAGATTCCCACACAGAACATGCGCGACGCGCTGCTGAACCTAATCGTCTACCAGGGCGATACCGAGTTCGCCAGCGTTGAGCAGCAGCGTTATCTGTTTGAGAGCGCGCCCAGTGACTATGATCGTTCCTGCCTCACGCGCGTGATGATTGAAGAAATGCGCCACGGCTGGCAGATGTGCGCGCTGCTGATTGACTTCTTCGGCGAAACCGGAAAGATCGAAGCCAAGAAAATGCTCGACCGCCGCGCCTATGAAAACAAGCGCCTGCTCGGCAGCTTCAATGAAGAGTGCGATAACTGGCTGGACTTCTTCGCCTTCACTGACTTTGTGGACCGTGATGGTAAATTCCAGCTACAGATGCTCAAGTACTCCGCCTTCGCCCCGCTTGGCCGCTCCATGAGTTACATGCTCAAGGAAGAAGCCTTCCACATGGGAACCGGCAATACCGGTCTGGCACGCATTGCAGAAGCCGGTATTGTTCCTTCCTGGCTGATGCAGAAATATCTGAACAAATGGATCTCAAGCTCTTACGATCTTTTCGGCACAGACAGCTCTTCCTCCGCGCAATGGGCGTATACCTGGGGACTCAAAGGCCGCTATGACGAGCCGGCAAATCCGCATGCGGCGAACATGGAAGATCTGAACGATTACAATCGCCAGCTTTATCGCGACGAGTGTGTAACGCTGGTCAAGCGCATCAGCGCCGCGCAGAAGGGCAATGGCACGCCGCTTTATTGCCCGGACATCAAGTTCAACCGCAACATCGGCAAATGGAAACATCAGATGTTTCATCCCCAGACAGGCGAGCCGATGGAAGAAAAGGAATATCGCGAGCAGCTCGATTCCTGGATGCCGAACGCCGCCGACAAGAAACTGCTCATGGACATCATCGGTTCTGAGAAGAAGTGGATTGCACCCCGCCTGGGCGGCAGGGATCCGCTGGTCACGATTGGTGAAGTGAGAAAGAATGCGATCAACGCAGTGCAATAACGGTTCGCAAGAACCCAAGCCAGGCATGAAAAACGTCAGGGCTTAAAAAAGTCAGGCTTGAAAAAACGTCAGGCATGAAAACGATCAGGGCTGCTTGTTTGGCAGCCCTGATTTTATTGGAGCAAACATGAACGCCTGCGAGAAGGACCGCGTGGCTTACTTTGGGCCCTGATCCACGTAGGTGCGGTTCGGCGGAGCGCCCTTCGGAACCGTCTTAAACGTGTTCATCGCGCCCACAGGTTGTCCACTGGCGGTCATCTGATAGTAGTAAATGGTATCGGGTTGCAGGTTGTTGAGCTTTACCCGGTGGTTGGTGCCGCGCGAATTCTCGACCGCGTCCGCGGTCTGGGTCATGCTATTCGCCGCCGTACCAAAGTGGGCCTTCATGTCGACGGGGTTCTTTGAGGTCCACGCTATGACCGCGTCGTGATCGCTGACATATTCGACTGCGGGTCCGCGAGTGACGCCCGCAGTTTGGGCACGCGCAGCAATCTGAGCTGGGGTTAAGGCCGGAGTCTGGGCTGGAGCTGCGGCTGGTGTCTGAGCTGCTCCAAGACAAATGGAGAGCAGCAGAACTGCAGCCAGTGTAAAGAGTTTCATACGAGTCTCCCATGACAAGAAATACTAGTTGCTAATTGTGCGAAGCGTAAAAAGAGTGCAAAGGTTGTCTCACGTCGGGAACAAGCGAAGAGTTGGATCGGAGCAGAGTCTCAGCATTTCGTTTGCGAGCGATCAGCCAGAGTAGTTGCTATCATGATTGTTCCGATGAGAGCCGGAGGAGCTCGGAAATTCCAGCAGCCATGAATTACACATTGAATGAACTGATGGTGGCGGCAGCTGCTCGGGAAATCAAAGATGGCGAAGTCGTGTTTGTGGGCATGCGTCTGCCGTTGATTGCCTTTGTAGTTGCCAAAAAGACGCACGCGCCGAACGCAGTAGGTTTATTTGAGAACGGCGTGATCCGTACAACCCCATCGCCTGAACTGATCTACACCATGGCCGACCCGCCCAATATCAAAGGCGCAACCCAATGTCTGGACATGGCCGGCCTTATGGGCATGCTGCAATCCGGACGCGTGAATCTCGGCTTCCTCGGCGCCGCTGAGGTGGATAAGTATGGCAACCTGAACTCCACGCAGGTGCAGGGCAGGAACGGCCTTGTCCGTCTGCCGGGATCGGGCGGCGCGTGCGACATCGCATCTCTCGCCCACCGTTTCGTCTCTCTTCTGGAACACTCGCGCCATCGTCTGCCTGAGAAAGTCAGCTATATCACCAGTCCCGGCAACGGTGAAGGCGGCAACTGGCGCAAGCGCATAGGTCTGCCACGCGGCGGACCATCGGCGGTCATTACCAGCAAATGTGTTCTGCGCTTTGCTGCTGACACCGGCGAAGCTTATCTTTCTACGGTCCATCCCGGCGTAACCGTTGATGACGTGCAGGCGAACACTGGATGGAATCTGAACCTCGCCGCCGATGTGAAGCCCACGCCGGAACCCACTGCCGCCGAACTCAAGGCCATTCGCGAATATGATACGAAGGGTTTCTGGACTAGTTAACCCCTACCACGGAGGCACAGAGACACGGAGAAAAACAAAGCTTTTGCTCTTGCATTTCAGGTAAATTGCTCCTTCGCTCGCGCACCTTGATTTCTCGCGCACCTTTGATTTAAGGTTTGCCTTTCTCTGTGTCTCTGTGCCTCCGTGGTAGGTTTTGAATCGCAAGGAGCTCCCCATGAACAAACGAGTCATCGGCCTGGGCGGTATCTTCTTCAAGGCCCAGGACCCAGCGAAGATGTACGAGTGGTATCAGAAGCATCTCGGCATCGAGAGCAATCCCTACGTAGGCGCCAAGTTTCCCTGGCGACGCACGGACAATCCTGACGACGAGAGGGTCACTGTCTGGTCCATCTTTCCACATCACACCAAATACTTTGATCCCAGCTCCGCGCAATTCATGATCAACTATCAGGTGGAAGATCTTGATGCCGTGCTGGATGCCCTTCGTGCCGAAGGCGTGACGATTGATCCAAAGCGCCAGGACGCTGAGTATGGACGTTTCGCCTGGATCATCGATCCGGAAGGCAACAAGATCGAATTGTGGGAGCCGCCGAAACCGGCGAAATAATTTCGTCGCCAATGTCTCGGTCAGTTTGTTTTTAGTCCCGAGCAAAGCGAGGGATCCCTACATCCGCGATGATTAGAAGTGGAAACTGGTTTTACTAAATGGCTAAGTGCTGATGAAGGCCAAGTGTTTTTAAAGGAATAGGGATCCCTCACCCGCAAAGTCGGCGGGATTCGGGATTTCAGAAGTAGCGAGCAAAGCGAGGGATCCCTACGAGCTTGAAGACCTTAAAGGACACGCAGTGAACCCATCTCCCCGCATCATCGTCTGCCATGAAGCCGCGCTTGCCCGCATCACGCTCTCGCATCCCCCATTGAACGTGATCGACTTCCAAATGATGGACGAGCTTCGTGACGCTCTCACCCAGGCGGAACAACAGCCGCAGATTTCCACCATTCTCCTGGAAGGCAACGCAAAGGCCTTCTCCGCCGGCGTCGACGTGGCAGTCCACACACCGGAACTGATCAAGACCATGTTTGAGAAGTTTCACGGACTGATCATGCAGATGGTGAAGCTATCCAAAATAACCATCGCCCAGGTTCAGGGCGCATGTCTGGGCGGCGGCGCGGAACTCGCCATGGTGTGCGATATGTGCTTCACCACCCCAGACGCAAAATGGGGCTTCCCGGAAATCACACTCGGGTGCTATCCGCCAGTCGCATGTACGGCATTAGCTGCGCTGGTCGGCGAGAAGCGCGCCGCTGACCTGATCTTTACCGGACGGACATTCTCAGGCGAGGAGGCCGCCGACTGGGGACTCGCCACCGAAGCTCACGCCGGCGACGATCTCCAGGCGGCCATCCAGAGCCGGCTCGATCATTTATATAAGCTCAGCCCGGCCGCTCTCGCCCACGCCAAGAAAGCTTTCTATGCCTGGGATTCCATCCATCTGGATAAAGGTCTGGCCCGCGCGGAAAAGATTTACGTCGAAGAACTCATGAAGACGGACGACGCCAAAGAAGGCGTCCAGGCGTGGATGGAGAAGCGGAAGCCGGTGTGGAAAGGGACGCTAGCTGCTCTTTGTTTTAATCCCGAAGCGCAGCGAGGGAACCCTATTAGCTCACAAGCACTAAGCCATTAGCCTTTAGCACTGGGTTCTCAATCTCGATGGGTTCTTAAAAATCTCGAGCGTAGCAGAGATCCCTACTTGCTCGACAAACACTTAGCCTTCAGCACTTAGCCTTTGCAAAAATGCGGTTCACATAAAAATCATCGAGAAGGTAGGGATCCCTCGCTTTGCTCGGGATTTCAGAAAAAGCAAGCCAATGAAAACTATGGCAATCCCTGCAGTAGCACCCTCACCACGTTCTCTCCCATGATCTTTCGGATCTCCTGCTCTGAGAATCCTTCCCGAAGCAAAGCTTCTGTTACCAGCACCCAGCCGCTGGAATCGAACGGCGTGGTCACGGCGCCATCGAAATCAGAACCGAGCGCCACATGATCGACGCCCACCACTGATGCCGCATGGTGAATTGCCCTGGCGGTGGCGTTTGCATCGGTGCCGCATGTCGCTGTATCCCACAAGCCAATTCCAATTACGCCGCCGGTCTTCGCCACGGCCTGCAACTCCTGGTCAGACAAATTACGCGGATTGTCACACGTGGCTTTCACGCCGGTATGTGATACCAGCACCGGACGCGACGCCATTGCCGTCACATCGCGCAGGGTTGCCGGCGACGCGTGCGCCAGATCAATGATGATGCTTTTTGCTTCCAGCGCGCGAACCCACTGCCGGCCAAGGTCAGTGAGTCCGCTTTTATTGATACCTGCGGCCGCGCCGCCGATCGCCGTGTCAGTAAAGTGAGTTGGCGCCATCATGCGTATACCGGAGCCAAAAAGATCGTTCAGGTTTTCCAGCTTGCCTTCCAGAGGCTGCGAGCCTTCAGCGCCAAGAAAGCCGGCGACCTGCCCGGGCGTTCGCGTAGAAAGAAAATGCTCCAAATCGGCACGGGACTGGATGATCACCAGCCTACCGTTTGATTTTTCCGCGAAGCGATGCAGCCGCGCGGCCTCATACATCGCGCGCGCTTTCGGGCTGTTCCATGTACTGGGCGGCCACAGCTGCGCGATGGCCAGAAGTGTAATCTGGTCAGTCTTGTCAGAGTTCTTGTAAATGTTCAACCCGCGCGGGATGGTGGTAACCAGCGTGAAGGCCTGTATGGCGACATTGCCTTCAGCGAGCCGCGGGATATCGACATGTCCCCGGTGGCCGCGTTCCAGCAGGTTGCGGCCCCAGAGCAGGCTGTCCGCATGAAGATCGGCTACGATCATGCGTTTGTGCAGCGCTTCCGCCTCCGCGGATGCCTGATAGGGTGGCGGCTCCAGCACCTTGTTCATCCGGTTCTCGACGATACCCGGAACAATGAAGTGTACGACTGCCACAATGAACAAGAGGATGAGCAGCACCAGACGCAGTCGTTTCATGGCAGGACAGCTTATCATGCGGGCTGCTTGCGATGACCCGCTATCGTTACGGCTGCAACGGGCTGCCCGCGTCTTCTATACTGTGTGCCAGACCATGTCCAAAGTTCTCACCATGAAGCAGGCGATCGCGGAGTTGGTTCCGGATGGAAGCAGTGTCGCGCTGGGACTCCAGATGGAACAGATGATTCCGTTTGCGGCCGGACACGAGATCATCCGGCAGAAGAAGCGTGATCTGCGGCTGATCGGTCCAATCTCTGACATTCTGTTTGACCAGCTCATTGGCGCTGGCTGTGTGAAGGATGTTGTGGCAGCGTGGGTGGGCAACGTAATGATGGGATCGGCTTATAACTTCCGGCACGCCACGGAAGTTGAAAATCCTGGGACACCGGGAGAAAAGCTCCGCGTCTTTAATATGACGAACTACTCCGTCTCGCTGGCACTGCAGGCAGGAGCCATGGGCGTGCCTTTTCTGCCCACGCGTACGGCCATGGGATCAGACATTCCCAGGAACAATCATTTCTTCTACCAGATCATCTCTCCTTTTGAGCCGAAAGAGACGCTGCTGGCGGTGCGGGCCGTCACGCCCGATGTGACCATTGCCCACGTGCAGCGTGCAGACAAGCACGGCAACGCGCATTGCTGGGGCAACTTTGGTCTGCTGATTGAAGCCGTGCGCGCAGCCAAGAAGGTGATCGTCTGCGCGGAAGAGATTGTGGATGAATCGGTCATCGCCAGCGATCCCAACCGCACCGTGATCCCCGGCTTTCTGGTGTCGGCCGTGGTGGAGTGTAAATTCGGAGCACATCCTTCGCCGGTTCAAGGCTATTACAAGCGCGACGATGCTTTCTTTCAGCAGTATCACGCTGAAACCAAAACACAGCCAGACTTCAACGCCTGGGCGCAGAAATGGATTCACGAGGTTGCGGATCGCGAAGGGTATGCAGAGCAGCTTAGGACGTTCAGCGACTGGCAGAGTTGGGAGTGAAAAATCACGCGTATGCGGCGCAGACGGATTATGGGTACTGAAGCTGATATTAAGGCTGCGCATAAGCATTGCATGCGGAACCGGATCGGAATTGAATGAGAGTAGTCTGTGTGGGTGCTTCTATTGTGAAAGGATTTTTTCTCCAACCGAGATCACGGAATGGATCGACGAAGGTCTGACGGGGATGTGCCCGTATTGTGGAATCGACTCGCTTATCGCATCTGCAGCGGATTTGAACTGAACAAAGATTTCCTGCAGCGAATGAACGGATATTGGTTCGGGGATCCTACAAAAAGGTGAGATATAGATTAAGGTATGCAGAGTCATTTAATCTGTTGTTAGCGATCTTGGAAAACTCAGGGATCCCTCGCTCCGCTCGGGATTATAAGAACAAGCAGCCAGAAGCTAGCAGCCAGAAGCTAGCCGCTAGAAGCTATTCATGAAAAAAGAACTAATCGAACTCCGCGTGAACGGACGCCGTCATGAACTGGCGGTAGAGCCCAGCGAACTGCTGCTGGACGTGCTGCGTCGTGACCTGCAGCTGACCGGCTCCAAGCGCGGATGCGATGACTCATCCTGCGGCGCCTGTACCGTCCTGGTGGATGGCGTCCCCACGTTGGCTTGCACCATGCTTGCATTCAGCGCTGCTGCCAATGGTCCGGTCACTCCCGATATTACGACGGTGGAAGGCATTGCCGATCACGGTGCGCTGGCGGCCATCCAGAAAGCTTATGGCGACTGGGGCGGCGCACAATGCGGTTTCTGCACACCAGGTTTTATGATCACGGTGAAGGCGCTGCTGGATCGCAATCCTGAGCCGACGGAAGATGATATTCGCCACGCACTGAGCGGGAATCTTTGTCGCTGTACCGGCTACACGCAGATGTATCAGGCGATCAAGGCGGCAATCGCGGCGGAACAGGGAAGGTAAGGCTTGTTGATTTGTTTTAATCCCGAGCGGAGCGAGGGATCGCTATAGCCGAGAGAGTGGAATGGAAGCGGAAATCAATGATCGCCTGGCGTACGCCGAAATCGGACGACTTCAACCTACGCGAGTTTGCGTTTAGCGTGCTTGAGATCGCCAGGGAGAACCTTGAGAGGGATGGTGAACTTGGCTTCCAACTGTTTGTCTTTGTGACCAGGGATTCTATTGAATGTGCGCCGGTTAATTTTGCTGACCATGATGAGAAAACGCGTGTCTATAGTGCCGTTATTGAAAAGGCGAAAGGGCAGGGCGCTGTGTGCTCTCATAACCGTGAACAATGGGTTTATGCCTGACGATTTTGACACGGATCAGCTCGAGTCCTATTATCCCGGACAAGCTTGCCGCGGAAGGCTGCAAGCGAATGCATAATGCTCAACTGTAAGCGGGCCAGGCGTTCAAACATGGCAAGTCATACTTCCGTATGAGAGAAACGTTGATCAGATTCAGATTTGGGAAATTTCGTGAAGATTTTGAGCGGACGAGTTGGGGCTTCTTGAGGGATGGGCATCCGACAAGGCCGAAGGCTTCACTAGAGAGTAGGGATCCCTCACCCGCAAAGGCGGCGGGTTCGGGATTAAAGAAGCAAAAGAGATCTATGAACGATTTCTCCATCATCGGGAAACGCGTTGCCCTGGTTGACTCGGCGGGCAAGACCACGGGTCAGGGCAAATATACTGACGATCTCTCCCTGCCCGGCATGCTCTATGGCAAGATCCTGCATTCACCGTTGCCGCATGCCAACATTAAGAAGATAGACAGTCTTTCGCGCGGAAGAACTGGAAGGCGTGATCTGCGTTGTCACCGGCCCGGACGCGCCGAATAAATATGGCATTCTGCCGGTCGGCCATGATGAGACTGCGCTTGCGGTAGAGAAAGTGCGTTACGTTGGCGATAACGTTGCCTGCGTGGTGGCGACCTCGGAAGCCATTGCGGAACGTGCCGTTGAGTTAATCGACGTGGAGTATGAGCCCCTGCCGGCGTGGTTTGATCCTGAAGACTCCATGAAAGCGGAGAACAACTGGATCCACCCGCAGCGCCCGCATAATATCGAAAAAGACTATCACCACGTTTTCGGCGATCCCGATCGTGGCTTCGCTGAAGCAGACGTCGTGGTCGATCATCGCTACATTGCCGGCGAAGTAACGCACGCGGCCATGGAGCCGCATTCCACTCTCGCGTCATTTGAGATCGATTCGGCTACCGGTCAGCCCGGTCGTCTTACCGTATGGTCATCCACTCAGGTGCCGTATTACCTGCAACACAAGCTGTCGATTGTGCTGGAAATGCCCATGTCGCAGATCCGGGTGATCAAGCCTCTGGTGGGCGGCGGCTTTGGCGGCAAGAGTGAAGTGATCCCCATTGAGATCATCGCGGCGGTGGCGGCACGTAAGGCCAAAGCGCCGGTCAAGATCACTTACACGCGTGAAGAAGTTTTCTGGGCTCATCGCGGACGTCCCCGCACCATCATTGATATGAAGGTCGGAGCCAGGAAAGACGGCCGTCTCACCTCGGTGGCGGCACGGGTGGTTCAGGATGGCGGCGCGTACTGCTCTTACGGCGTGGTGACCATCCTTTATTCAGGTGCGTTGCTGGGCGCTTTGTATGACATTCCCAATATTCGTTATGACGGCTTCCGCGTGCTCACCAACAAGCCGGCCTGCGGAGCCATGCGGGGACATGGAACGGTCAACGTGCGTTTTGCCTTTGAATCTTCGCTTGATGAAATCGCCGCGAAGATTGGGTTGGACACCGCGGAGATTCGCCGTCGCAACCTGCTCAAGGCGCCGTGTGTCACGGTAAACAATCTGCGCGTACAGAGTTATGGCCTGCCGGAATGCATTGAAAAAGTGGTTGAGCGCTCTGACTGGAAGCGGCGTAAAGGCCATCTTGCCGTGAAGCGCGGTTTGGGAATCGCCTGCAGCCATTACGTCAGCGGCGCGGCCAACAGCATCATTCGTTCTGACATGCCGCATTCCACGGTGAACATCAAGATCGATCGCGATGGCGGAGTGGTGGTTTACACCGGAGCGTCAGACATCGGCCAGGGATCTGACACCATGGTCGCCCAGATTGTTGCTGAAGTTCTCGGCATCAATATGGCGCGAATCAAGATTGTCGCGGCTGATACGGACCTTACGCCCATCGACATCGGCTCTTATTCCAGCCGCGTCACGTTCATGAATGGTAACGCCAGTATGCGTGCCGCGCAGGATGTGAAGAACAAGATCATCGCCGCGGCGGCCAAGAAGCTAAACTGCGCAGCCCATGACGTGATGATGCGCAGTGATCGCGTGTGGAAACGCGGGGGCATCGGCGGCACCCATGAATCCCTGACGAAGCCCAATGCGGAAGCCTCTCAGGCCAACGTGCAGGAAGTGAGTGGGCGGGTTGACGGCCAGACTCTGCGCGGATCTTTGCAGCAGAAGCGGCAGGATGAAGGATCAAAAGACCAGATGAGCTTTGAAGAAGCCGTGGTCTCGGCCATCGACTTTACTGGCGCGCTGAGCGGAACTGGATCCTACGCTCCACCCAAAGATGCCCGTGGTGGCGCATTCAAAGGAGCAGGCGTCGGACCTTCGCCGGCTTATTCTTACTCAGCCCAGGTTGCCGAAGTTACAGTTGACACCGAAACGGGCGAAGTGACGGTCCACAAAATCTGGGCAGCACATGATTGCGGCCGCGCGCTCAATCCTGTTTCCGTTGAAGGCCAGGTGATCGGCTCCGTGTGGATGGGACTGGGCCAGGCTTTGCAGGAAGAGATGGTGTGGAAAGACGGGCTGCTGATGAATCCGGGCATGCTGGAATACAAATCGCCCTCGGCCACCGAGTCGCCTGAGATTGAAGCGATCATTGTTGAGTCGGTCGATCCGGAAGGACCCTTCGGAGCCAAAGAGGCGAGCGAAGGGTCACTGGCCGCGACGATCCCTGCGATCGCCAATGCCATTTACGATGCGGTCGGGATTCGCCTGCGCGAAGCGCCTTTCTCTCCGGAGCGTGTGCTGGCTGCATTGCGGCAGAAAAATCAGGAGCCTCGTGCGCTGGAGATTACACGCGGAGCTGACCCATCTGCGCCCAAAACATTCCGCGAGCATGGCGGATCACTGTGGTACAAAGGCAAAGGCCCGGACCGGCATGAGGAAGATGCGTCGCGCAGGCACGTCACGGTCGAAGAATAATGCAAACCTACCACGGAGGCACAGAGACACGGAGAAGATCGAATGAGACTTGATCGTGCGGATTGCTTTTGCTGTTCCCGCACCTCCGTGTCTCCGTGGTGGAAGTTAAACCATGAGTCTTCCCTCATTCACGCTCTTACGTCCGCGCACCATCGAAGAAGCCGTGGCTTACATGCTGGAATACAGCACCCATGTCCAGATCCTGGCCGGTGGCACGGATCTGCTTCCCTCGATGAAGCAGAAGCTCTTCACGCCGGAATACGTCATGGACATCCGCGGCATCGAGGAGTTGCACGGTATCCAGGTGCGTCCCGGCGTCGGCGTGGAGATCGGCGCTCTCACGTCGCTCTCTGCCATCGAAGACTCTGAATATCTGCGCCGTAACTATCGGGTTCTGCATGAGGCGGTCAAGACCGTCGCCTCGCCTATTCTTCGCAACATGGGCACGCTGGGCGGGAACATCTGCCTGGACACACGCTGTGTCTGGTACAACCAGTCGTTACAGTGGCGGCGTTCCTGCGGTTTCTGCATCAAGAAAGACGGCGATCTATGCCATGTGGCTCCGGGCGGACAAAAATGCTGGGCCACCTTCTCGGGCGACACGCCGCCGGCGCTGCTCTGTCTGGGCGCGGAACTGGAGATCGTGGGACCGGTGGGTGTGCGTCGCATGGCGATGAAGGATTTCTATACCAATGTCGGTGACGCGCGCATGCGTCTTGAACCGCATGAGATGATCACGCGGGTATTTCTGCCGCAGACTTCGGCGGGATGGAAGGGAAGTTACCAGAAACTGCGCCTGCGCGGATCCATCGACTATCCACTGGCTGGTGTGGCTGTGGCGCTGAAGCAAAACGGCGGCCCGATTGAGGCGGCACGCATGGCAATCACCGCGGTCAATCCGGCGCCCCTGCTGGTGCCCGGCGCTGAACATGCCGTGATAGGCAAACGGATGGACGAGCATCTGGCCAATGTAATGGGCGAACTGGCAGCCAAAGTCGCCAAGCCGCTGACCACGTCGGCCATGACGCCGGAATATCGCCGGGAGATTGTCAGGGTGTTTGCCAAGAGAGCGGTGATGGCAGCAAGCGGTAGTTAGTATTTGGTACTTGGTTTTTGGTATGTATTGGGATGGTGCAGATCGTACACCAGCGATGCACCCAATACCAATTACCAAATACCAATTACCTCTAAATTTGTTACAGATTGCTATTGATTCGTTTGTCGCGGCTGGGAATTCGTGATCGAACAATGAAAATCACTGACTGCCACATCCACATTCAACCCGCTGAGATGTTCAAGGCCGAGTCGCTTGAAGTGATGAAGAAGGCCCGCGGCCACTATGACGATATCCTCGAATATTGCCGCTCACCGAAATCCCTGCTCAAGTACATGGACTCCATTGGCCTGGAACGTGCCGTGCTCATTAATTATGTCGCGCCGGACACCATGGGTTTCACGCATGAAGTTAATGCGTGGGTGACCAATTACTGTAAGGAAAATCCCAGGCGGCTCATTCCCATGTGGCAGCGTCCATCCCAGGCACAGCTTGAACGTTCAGAAAGACATGGATGAGATTGTGCGGCTGGGTGTCCGGCTGATCAAAATCCATCCACCGCATCAGTTGATCTATGCCAATGACTATCTGAATGGCTTGAAAGAACTGGAAACCATTTATCGAGCGGCAGAAGCCAATGAGATTCCCGTCATGGTGCACACCGGCACGTCCATTTTTCCGGCTGCACGGAATAAATATGGAGATCCCATTCACCTCGATGACGTGGCCATGGATTTTCCCAGGTTGAAAATCCTGATGGCCCACGGCGGCCGGCCCATCTGGATGTCAACGGCGTTTTTCCTTTTGCGCCGCCATCGCAACGTGTATCTCGATATCAGCGGTATTCCACCCAGGATGCTGCTCAATTACTTTCCTCGCCTGGAAGAGATCGCCACCAAAACCTTATTTGGGACCGACTGGCCAAGTCCCGGCATTCCCGATATCAGGAAAAATATGGACCAGTTTCAGGCACTCGATATCACGGCGGAGATGAAGGAGCAGATATTGAGCAGCACAGCTCTGGGGATTTGGCCGGCTTAAACCTTGGTAAGACGTGAAGAGAAGATCGGGGACAAAATAAAAGAGACGCAGCCTTCAGCACTGCGTCCCTATCGTTTATGAAGTTTACGCGTTCGTCAGATTGCGGCGCGCCGGCCGGCGACGAGATGCCATACCAGAGAAATGACGGCAAGCACCAGCAGAAGATGAATCAACCCGGTCGTGACGTGGAACGCCGTGAAACCAAGTATCCACATCAGAAACAACACCAACGCAATAACAAGAAGCATTTCGACCCCCCAAATCAGAATCAGTCTCCCTTACTACGATTCTTGAGTTTTGACGACTGTTGCTTTTATGCAGGGAAGTTAAAAATATCTGCAAGGGGCAACTTTCGCAACGTGGCGCACTACGGCACAGCTGGTTGCCGACTCGCACCAGCAGCGCATGTAGTTCGTTGTAGTGCTGCGCCAATTCAGTGCGTGACATGCGGCTCATGCGTGACGGTGGATGTCTGGGCTCAGCGGCATTCCATCCAGCAGCTTGGGATTGTCCATTTCCAGGGTCTCTGCGCGTGGGTTCTCTGCCTGAAGCCGCGATCGCCAGCGATTCCGGCTTCGCAGAGCTTACGGCCAACTCCATCATGGCGCGAATTTCTTCATACTTTGTGGCAGGGGTAATCAGGCCGTGGCGTTCCAATATGCGTCTCGTGTAGGCATCCACAACAAAGACGGGATGATTGCCCGCATAAAGAAGGATGGAGTCGGCAGTCTCGGGACCAACGCCGTTCAACGCGAGCAGCTCATCGCGAAGTTGCGCCGTAGGTTGCGCAAACATGCGATCCAGTGAGCCGGCATATTTGCCATCCAGGTATGCCACAAAGATCTTGAGCTTGATGGCCTTCTGGCGGAAATATCCGGACGGCCGTATCAGTTCCTGCAGACTCTCCAGCGGTATTTCGCGGATTGCGTTCGGGCTGAGTGCGCGGGCCTTGCGCAGATTCCTCATTGCCTTCTCTACGTTCAGCCAGTTGGTATTCTGCGTGAGATAAGCGCCAACAATCACCTCAAAGCGGGACTGCGCGGGCCACCAGTTCTGCGGGCCCCAGCGGCGAAGCAAGGCAAGGTAATAATCAACGATGGTAGAAGATCGGCGGGCAGCCGTGAGGTTCTCCGAAGATTTGTTTCCACCGGATACGGCTGAACTGGTCAGGTTGGGTCGTCTGGGGATGGCTTTAGGGCCTCTGTAGCCATCATAAGTGAGTCAGGCCGTTCCGTGCATCACTTGCAGCTAGTGCGCGGGTTCATGATACTGGGCCTGCATGTCACAGGATTCGCGGCATGCACGGCAATAATACTGGCCATCTTCGCACAGCCGGACATCAAACTGGCCGCGGCAGAGCCAGCAGTATTTGGTGCAGGAGCAGCGGCGTTCCACCTGGTCGCATATGCTGCATACGTAATCCTTGGGCATAGCCCGGAGATTATCCCGATTTAAGCCTGCAGGCAACACGCAAACGTACACGCACTTCAGGCGTGTTAGTGCCCCAGGCGCGTCAAGCCAGCCGCAGCCAGGCCGCATTGACCCTGTAAAACGCGGATGTTAACCTTGAAGGTTCCCCACGCCTCCGTGGAGGATTCTGTCCCGGTCAACCAGAATTCGGAAAGGGAAGTTGCTTTGTCTTCAATTGCGGAAAGCCAGACACTCAGGAAAACTTCGCTCAACGCCATGCACCGGCAACTCGGGGCGAAAATGGTTGATTTCGGCGGTTGGGACATGCCGGTTGAGTACCCTTCGAGCGGCGGAATCATGAAGGAACATCTGTCGGTAAGGACCGGCGTTGGCATCTTTGACGTCTCCCATATGGGTGACATCCTGATCCGCGGTCCCGAGGCGCTCATGGCCACACAATGGATCAGCATGAATGATGCCTCCAAGCTGCAGGAGAACCAGGCACATTATTCGGCTCTGCTGTATCCGGAAGGCACGTTCGTGGATGACGTGATCGTACACAAACTTGGCCAGAATGATTACCTGCTGGTGATCAACGCGGGTACGCGAGAGAAAGACCATAGCTGGGTGCGCAAGAACGTAAACAAATTCCACTGCCATGCCGATGATGTGGGCGACTACTACACCCAGATCGCCATTCAGGGCCCCAAAGCGGAAGCCACACTGCAAAAGCTGACCAATGTCGATCTCTCGCAGATCAAGAACTACTGGTTCAGACACGGTACCGTCTGTGGGCTGCCGAACACCATGATCGCCCGCACCGGCTACACGGCCGAAGACGGCTTTGAGATTTACGTTCCTTCTGACGTTCCCACCAGCGAACGCGTCTGGAATGAAGTGACGGAAGCAGGCAAAGAGTTCGGCATTGTCCCCTGCGGTCTGGGGGCACGCAACACGCTCCGGCTGGAAGGCCGGATGGCGCTCTACGGCCATGAGATATCCGACAAGATCAATGTCTGGGAAGCCGGTCTTGATCGCTTCTGCAAGATGGATAAAGGTGACTTTGTCGGCCGAGCCGCGCTGGAGAAAGCTAAAGCCGCCGGCCTTGCCCGCACTCTGGTCGGCCTGGAAGCTGTTGATCGCGGTATTCCCCGTGACGACTACAAAGTCCATGATGAGAGTGGCAGGGAAATCGGCTATGTCACCAGCGGATCGTACGCGCCATACCTGAAAAAGAATATTGCTCTTGCGTATGTGCCGCCGGCGAAATCAGAACTGGGGCAGGAGCTGTACGTTGATATTCGCGGCCAGAAAGTGAAATGCAAAGTAGTGCCGACTCCGTTTTATAAGCGCGCAAAGAAGGCGTAAGCCACTTCACTCGAAAAGGACTGAGGACCAGACAGAATGGCATATCCGAAAGACTACAAGTACACCAAAGAACACGAATGGATCCAGGTGAATGGCAACACCGCCACGGTCGGCATCACCGATCATGCGCAGGAATCGCTGGGTGACATCGTGTTTGTGGAACTGCCCAAGGTGGGCGCGCAACTTCAGGTGGGCAAGAGCTTTGGCACCGTGGAATCGGTAAAGGCCGTTTCTGAACTGTATGCGCCGGCGTCCGGCAAAGTAGTTGAGATCAACCAGGCGCTGAACCAGACTCCTGAAGATGTAAATAAGGATGCGCATAAAGCCTGGATGATCAAGCTGGAACTATCAAATCCCAGTGAGACGAACGGATTGCTTTCCGTGGACGACTACGAAAAATACGTCGCGGAAGAAAAATAGAGCCGGTCAGGCAAGAGGCGTGCGAAGTCCAATCAGGCAGACGCGCCCGGGGTTCTGAAACGATTTCTGTACTTCTATCATTCGGGGCTGATCCCCAAGATCAGCAACTGCATTACATATCCGGCTTACCGCATAAACGTTGAGCAGGCAAAACAGCAAGCAACAGCCCGGAGGGGCAACACTCAAATACATGCGCTATCTTCCCAAGTCTCCCGCTGACCGCCAGCATATGCTGCGTGAGATCGGCTGCAAGTCCATTGACGACCTGTTCGCACCCATACCGGCGGAGTATCGCCTGAACCGTGACCTGAAAGTGCCGCGACAGATGGCTGAGTCTGAGGTGATTGATTACTTCCGCGAGCGCGCGGAGACCAACGCCGCCGGCTACGCGGTATTTCTCGGCGCCGGCGCTTACCATCACTACCGGCCCGTGGTGATTGATTCTCTGATCTCGCGCGGAGAGTTCTTTACCGCGTACACGCCATACCAGCCGGAAATTGCCCAGGGAACCTTGCAGGCGATCTTTGAATTCCAAACCATGATCTGTGAATTGACCGGCATGGAAGTGGCCAATGCCTCTATGTATGACGCGTCCACCGGTTGCGCCGAAGCCTTGATGATGGCGGTCCGGATCACGGGACGCAATCACGCGCTGGTGGCGCGCAGCGTGCACCCCGAATACCGCGAAGTGATTGCCACTTACACGCAACATCAGGGACTGCCGATCAGCGAGTTTGGTTATCTGGAAAATGGCCGCGTTGATCTGGCTGATCTGGAAAAGAAAATCACGGACGATACCGCGTGTGTTCTGATCCAGTCGCCCAACTTCTTTGGCACCATTGAAGATGTTGCGGCCATCGCTGACCTGGCGCATAAGAAAGGCGCGCTTCTTGCCGTCGCGATTTCAGAAGCATTGTCCCTGGGAATCGTGAAGCCGCCGGTCGAGGCCGACATCGTCGCCATGGAATCACAATCCTTCGGCGTGCCGCTCGGCTTTGGCGGACCCTACGCCGGCGTGCTGGCCACGAAAGAAAAGTTTGTCCGTCAGATTCCTGGAAGGCTCGTGGGCGAAACGCGTGACAAGAACGGCAATCGCGGCTTCGTGCTCACTCTCTCCACTCGTGAACAGCATATCCGCCGCGAGAAGGCCACATCGAACATCTGCACCAACCAGGCGCTGATCGCTACCATGGCCACCATTTATATGACCATCTACGGACGTGAAGGCCTGAGAGGAACTGGCCCTTCAGAATCTTGCCAAGGCCAATTACGCCGCCGGCGAGTTCGCCAAAAAAGGCAAAGTCCTGTTTCCAGGGTGCACCGCGATTCAACGAGTTCGTTGTCCAGACCAAAGAAGATTCGCTCACCATCAATGACCGGCTTCTGGAGAAAAAGACCATCGGCGGGTTCCCGCTTAAAAAGTTCTATCCCGAACTGGGCAATGCAGCGCTTTGGTGCTGCACCGAACTGAACACCAAGGAACAAATTGACACGGCGGTAAAGGCGGTGGCCCAGTGAGCGACAAAGACATAAAAAAAGCTACGCGGCACGTGAACCAGAATGAAGGGCTGATCTTTGAGCGCTCGTCGCCGGGGAAAAAGGGTTACAGACTGGCTCCGCTGGATGTGCCGGAAGTGGATCCCGCCAAGGTCCTTGGAGACAGCGCGCGCCCGGATCTGGGTCTGATGCCTGAAGTCAGCGAGATGGAAATCATCCGCCACTTTACCCGCATTTCCACCTGGAATTACGCCATTGATCTGGGCATGTATCCGCTGGGATCGTGCACCATGAAGTACAACGCGCGTGTGAATGAAGTGGTGGCGCGATTGGGCGGCCTGGCGGAAGCGCATCCTTATCAGCCGGAGAAAATATCTCAAGGCGCGCTGCGCGTGATGAAGACGTTGTCTGATTGCCTGCTGGATATCACCGGCATGGATGCAATCACACTTCAGCCCGCGGCCGGCGCTCACGGTGAGATGACCGGCATCATGCTGATGCATGCCTATCTTCATTCCAAGGGCAATCCACGCAAGAAAATCCTGATCCCGGATTCCGCCCACGGCACCAACCCTGCCACGGCAGCCATCTGCGGATACGCGGTGGAGAACCTGAAATCGAACTCCAACGGCATGGTCGATATCGGCGCGCTGGAAGCGCAGATGAATGAAGACATCGCCGGACTGATGTTGACTAATCCCAACACTCTGGGGATTTTTGAGCAGGAGATCCATAAGATCGCCGATATCCTGCACAAAAAAGGTGGATTGTTGTACATGGACGGCGCCAACATGAACGCGCTGGTCGGCAAGACGCGCCCGGGTGATTTCGGTGTGGACGTGATGCACCTGAATCTGCACAAGACTTTCTCCACACCGCATGGCGGCGGTGGACCTGGCTCGGGACCTGTCGCGTGCAAGAAAATCTTGGAACCGTTCCTGCCGAAGCCTGTGATCGTGGAAAAGAAAGAAGGCGTGCTGGGTTTTGACTATGACCGTCCGCAGTCTGTCGGCCGCGTCCGCATGTATTACGGAAACTTCGGCATGCACGTGCGCGCGCTGGCCTACATCCTGGCGAATGGCTATGACGGTCTGCGCCAGACCACGGAAGATGCGGTGCTCAACGCCAACTACATTCGTAAAAAGTTGGAAGGCGCTTACGAGCTGCCGTACAAGAGCGCGTCCATGCATGAGGCTGTTTTCAGTGACAAGCTTCAGGCGCAAAAAGGCGTAAAGACCGGCGATATTGCCAAACGGCTGATCGATTACGGTTTCCATCCTTATACAGTTTCGTTTCCGCTTGTGGTTCCGGGTGCGCTGATGATTGAGCCGACGGAAAGCGAATCGCTGGAAGAGATGGACCTTTTCATCGACGCGATGCAGTCAATCGCCCGCGAGGCGCAGGAAGACCCCGAACTGGTCAAAAATGCTCCGCATTCCACGCGAATTTCGCGGCTCGATGAAACCGGGGCGGCGCGTAAGCCGATCTTGCGCTGGCGTCCCGGCAAAGCCCAGGTGGCTGGGGAGTAAAGACGCTTGCGGCGAACGAGCCTCTGTTAAGACCCAAACGGGTTACGTAAACTCGTGCACAACGTAAGTGCTGGCAACGATTTCTAGGTACTTTGACCGAGCGGCAAGCGGATTTCACAGTAAAGTAACATTTATTTACAGCTGCGTTACCTCTCAGCCCCAACGTAACATTTGCGGTGTCTAAAGGTTCAGGTAAACTCATCCTTATCATGTCATCTTCCAGGCACTTGTTCGTGTGGCTTGTTATTGCCACTTTTTGTCTACCAGCGTTTTCCCAGCAAAACAGTTCGAGCCAGGCCGGCGACCCAGTCTTGATGAAGATTCTTCAGCAGGAACTGGACCGCGCCATGACCTCACTTTCCAAGACCGATCCGGCGCCCTACTTCATCAGCTATGCGGCGGGTGATGATGTTTCCTCGGTGATCGCCGGCAGCAACGGCGCACTGCTGGCCAACATCAACCGGCATGATCGCAGCGTGGACATCTCTGTCCGTGTGGGCAGCCGCGATCTGGACAATACGCATGGCGAAAACCGCATGGCCTCGGTGATCACCGCGCCGTTGCCGGTGGAAGACAAACCGGACGCGATCGCCCGCGTGCTGTGGATCAACACTGACAAGATGTATAAGCACGCGGCGCAGACCTATCTGGAAGTGAAGACCAATACCAAAGTCCGGGCTGATGAAGATGACAACTCGGCCGACTTCACCACGGAGAAAGCCCAATCCTATACGGGACCCGCAGTCGCTCAACCCAAGTTCGATCAAAAAGAGTGGGAAGAACGCGTAAGAAGGCTTTCTGCCATCTTTGCCAAGTACCCTGACATTGAAACCTCCACGGTGATGCTGGTGGTCCAGACAGGCACCCGGTATTTCGTTTCCAGTGAAGGTACAAAAATCGTTGATTCGCGGCCGCTGATTCGCGTGCTGGCCATGGGCAACACACGCGCCAGTGACGGTATGGACCTGGCCCGTTCAGAGACATTTGACGCTTCCACGTTTGACAAGCTGGCGCCCGAACAGGAGATGGCAACCAAGATTGAGAAGATTGCCCAGGACCTGCAAAAGCTGAAGAAAGCGCCCATCGTAGAGCCGTTCGATGGTCCCGCAATGCTTTCCGGTCGCGCTGCTGCCGTTTTCTTCCATGAAGTGGTTGGACATCGTTTGGAAGGCCAACGCCAGCGTGGCGACGATGAAGGTCAGACATTCACGAAAATGATCGGCCAGCGTGTGCTGCCTCCGTTTCTGAGCGTGGAAGACGATCCCACATTGCCCGCCATCAGCGGCGTGGAACTCAGCGGAACATACGCCTATGACGAAGAAGGTGAAAAAGGCCAGCGGGTTGAGCTGATTTCCAACGGCGTGCTCAAACAGTTCCTGATGTCGCGCATGCCGGTGAAGGGATTTGAACATTCCAACGGGCACGGTCGCGCACAGGATGGCGCAATGCCTGTGGGACGCCAGGGCAATCTGATCGTCCGCTCCAACAAGACCACGCCGGACGCGCAAATGCGGCAGGCGCTGATCAATGAAATCAAGAAACAGAAGAAGCCATTTGGACTTTACTTTGAAGATATCGCCGGTGGCTTCACCCTGACCACGCGCAACATGCCGCAGGCATTTCAGGTAATGCCATTGATGGTATGGAAGGTGTATCCGGACGGCCGTCCCGATGAGCTGGTGCGCGGTGTGAACATCATTGGAACTCCACAAACGGTGCTGACCAGGATCATGCTGACCGGCCAGAAGATTGATGTGTTCAACGGCGAGTGCGGCGCCGAATCCGGTTCAGTGCCGGTATCGGCAGCTGCGCCGGCCATGATTTTCTCTGAACTTGAAGTACAGAAAGTTGCACAAGGACATGAGCGGCCTCCCGTGCTGCCTCCGCCAGGACATGACACTACGGATGTTGCCAGCAAGACCACCGCGCAAAAGGAGTCCCGCTAATGCGTAAGCCGATTCTCATTTTCCTTCTGTTCGTATGTGCGTTCTCCCTTTGCTCTTTCGCATTCGCGCTGCCGGATGAAGACACACCTGCGCCCAAGATTGCCACGGACGATCATGGCGATCCCGTGCTCAAGGCGATGCTGGCGGAGTTAAAGCGCTCACAAGAGAAGCTTCAACTGGGCCAGTTGCAGCGTCCTTATTACATTGACTATCAGGTCACCGAACTTCAGGACCATGTTGTTGATGCCACGCTGGGGGCCTTGCGGACTGACAATGTAAACGCCGGCCGGCTGGTTCGCGTCGTCGTCCGTATCGGTGATTACAAACAAGACAGCTATTTCGGCCAGGGCATGGGAACGGTGGACGTGATGCCGACTGATAATGACGAACTTGCCCTTCGCCATCAACTGTGGCTGGCCACGGACAAAGCTTACAAAGCTGCTTTAAGCGGCCTTACCGAGAAACAGGCTGCGCTTAAGAATGTGGAAGTGGAAAACGATGTGTCAGACTTCTCCCATGAGAAGCCAGCCGTCTCAGTGCACGATCTGGTGAAGCTGGAGACGAACCTGGATGCGTGGAAGGCAAATTTGCGCTCCACCTCTGATTTGTTCCGGCGTGATCCGGCGCTGGAATCATCCAGCGCATTCCTTAACTTCCGCGTGCTCAACCGTTATTTCGTCAACACCGAGGGTACGGTCACTCGCAACGGCAAGGCAGTCTATTCCTATATCTTTACCGGCAGTGCGCAGGCGGATGATGCCATGCGGCTGGAACGCAGCCATGGCTACGTAGTCACGAACGCCGATGAATTGCCCAAGCCGGAAGAGATCCAGAAAGACGCGGAGAAGCTGATCAGCACCTTCAACGCGTTGAAGAAAGCGCCGCTGGTGGAAGATGATTATCGCGGTCCGGTCCTGATGTCCGGCGACGCGGCGACCGCTGTCTTTGAAAGACTGGTGGTGCCGAATATTCTGGGTCTGCGGCCTGAACTTGGCAGCTCAGCCCGCACTCGCGGCGAGTTCAACTCCTATTACAAGAACCGTGTGCTGCCTGAATTCTTTACCGTGGAAGATGATCCGCTGGCGAAGAAAGTGGACGGAACATCGCTGGCCGGCAGCTATGACGTGGACGATGAAGGCGTGGCCGCGGAAAAGGTAACCGTGGTGGAAAAGGGCGTGCTGTCAAACTATCTGCTGGCACGCGAACCGATTCGTGATTTCCCGCATTCCAACGGTCATGGACGCACTGCGCTGGCGGGAGCGCCTCGTCCGCAAATATCCAACTTGATCTTTAAAGCCGCCAATCCGCTCACTTTCGATGATCTAAAGCACAAGCTGATGCAGATGTGCAAAGACCAGGGGCGTCCTTACGGATATTTCGTGGAAACCACCGGCCCGCAGCTGGCGCCGCGTCTGCTATGGCGCGTTTACGTGAGTGACGGACATATGGAACTGGTGCGTGGAGCAATCTTTAACCAGCTGGATACGCGCGCGCTGCGCAATGATATTGTTGCCGCCGGCAATGACAACTATGTCTATAACCGCAGTGAGCCTCTTCCCAGCGCGATTGTGGCGCCGTCGGTTTTGTTTGGCGAACTCGATATTCAGCGCGGCAACCGTCAGCGGGAAAAGCTGCCGACCTATCCCGCGCCTACGTTGAGCTCAGCGGCGACGAACTAGAAACCGAAACACAGACGGATGAGAAAAAAGAAGAATGAATGCTACTCTTATTTCACGGTTACGGGAGTATTTGATCCAGCAGAAATAACTGCGAAGTTAGTTGTTGTACCGACCAAGACCACCGTCGTGGGTGAGCTAATCCCCAATACCCAAAAGAAACGCGAGTTTAGTCGATGGTCTCTTCATTCGCGTCTGGATCATTCCGCCGCGATCGAAAGCCACGTTTCTGACGTTTTGGACCAACTTGAGGCGAACAAAACCGGTTTCAAAGCGTTAAGTGTGGAGTATAAGGGCGTGATAGAGTTAGTCGGTTTTTTCCCAGAGTTTTGTCCCGGTGTATTTTTTGAACGAGAATTGGTGGAGCGGCTGGCTTCTTACACGCTATCGGTCGATGTCGATTTCTACTTTCCAGAGACGAACGATGTTGGGGTTGAAGGCACTACAACCTAGCCAAGGTTTGGATTACTTCCATTATGTTTGTGCAAAACCTCATAGCCCTGACGCTTCTTTGCCATGCGATTATCCCTTCAGCGCAGGCGCCTCAGCCTGTCGCTGAGCAGACGAAGTTCTCCCGGACTTCCCGAATCGAACATCCTGTGCCCGTGCCGCCTGACGTTCTCAAGCTGCTGTTGAATACCAGAGAAGGCAAAGAGGGCCTGGCCCGCGCGTCGGACCTCCAGAAGCAAAATCCTGGCCAGATGTTTCGCGCTGCTGAGGTCCATCTCCGTGCCGCTGACGAAGCTGATCTGGTGATCGAGGGAGTTGCGCCCATGGCGAATGTCGATCATGACTGGTTCTGGATTGTGAGACCGGCGGGAAAAAGACCCAGGCTGGTCCTGTTCGCCGGAGGAAATTCGCTCGAAGTGCAGGACAGCCGGACGAACTCATATCGTGACATCTCAAGTGTCTGGATTTATCCCAAAGAAACCCTGGTCACCTTCTATAAATTCAACGGCAAAAAGTACGCCTTCAAGAAAGTAATGAACCGGGCTCCTGGAAAATAAATGAACCGCAAGAATCCCTGATCACACCCAGATTAGCCCTGCTGTTTCAACTCTCGCTGCTGGCTGGGAAACCATTTACTATTAATGGTTCCCGGTGCCATCGTCGCACTGCCAAGCCATGGGTCGCATCCACGTTCTTTCTGAACACGTCGCCAATAAAATCGCCGCCGGAGAGGTGGTGGAGCGGCCTGCGTCCGTATTGAAAGAGCTGCTGGAAAACTCGCTGGATGCGGGAGCCACACGCATTCGCGTTCAGGTGGAAGGCGGCGGCAAGAAGCTTATTCAGGTCACCGACGATGGCTGCGGCATGGTCCGTGACGACGCGTTGCTGGCCTTCGAACGCCACGCGACTTCCAAGATCAAAGATGCCGAAGATCTTCTCAACATCAACACTCTGGGGTTTCGCGGTGAAGCGTTGCCTTCTATCGGATCGGTGGCGCGCGTGCTGCTGGAAACGCGGGCCGCGGATGAAGACAGCGGCACGCTGCTGGATATCGCAGGAGGAAAAATCCTGCGTCTTGAAGAAGCCGGGCTGCCCCTGGGGACGTCCATCGCCGTCCGGGATTTGTTTTTCAATACTCCAGCCCGAAAGAAGTTCCTGAAAGCCGAATCAACCGAGCTTGGCCACATCGCTTCGCTGGTCACACATTATGCGCTGGCGCATCCGGAGAAGCATTTTGAGTTGCACTCTGCGACGAATGCCATGCTGATTGCTGCGCCGGTGCAATCTCATGCTGACCGCATCTATCAGGTGTTTGGCCGTGAGACGCTTGACCAGCTTGTCCCGGTCACAGCCGGAATGAAACTTGAACGTGTGGGCATTCCAGAACCTCCGCCATGGCGTCGCGATGAAGATTACGAGCCGCCTGTTCCGGGAGACATCCGGGTGCATGGATTTGTGTCCAAGCCGGAACTGCAGAAGCTGAATCGCAATTCGATCTTCATCTTCGTGAATAATCGGTTGATTCGTGATCGTCTGGTGCAGCATGCGTTGTTAGAGGCCTATCGCAACATTCTTCCGCCAACGGTTTTTCCGGTGGTCCTGCTGTTTATCGAGCTGCCGAATGCTGAAGTGGATGCGAATGTGCATCCTTCGAAGACAGAAGTTCGCTTCCGTCAGCAATCTCTTGTCCACGACTTTGTGCGCGACTCAGTCCGTGCTGCGCTGCTCAAGCTGCGTCCTGTACCGCAGTTCACGCGTGAGATCAACGCGCAGCCCCATGCTTCTGCTGGACTCTCGCCGGGTGCGTCGGCGCCCCAGCAGGCGGCGAATGGTGACCAATCCGCTGTTGATAATGGCGCCACGGTGGGTTTCAGCTTGCAACCGCCATCGCTGCCGCTGGTAAGCGATCGTCTGCAATTTGAGGGTGATGCAATCGCGCTAGACGCAAACGCTGCACGCAGCGGCTTCGGCGACGTCAATTCGATTGCTGCTGCGACATTTTCCAATGGCAACGGCAAGCACGATACATGCGGCAATCAGCTCAATGAAGATGCGCTGGCGGTGGAAGAGGATTTTGCATTGGCCAGTCTGCGTCCGCTGGGACAGGTGAGGGAATCATTCATTCTTGCCGTAAATTCGGATGGACTCTGGATCATTGACCAGCATGTGGCGCATGAGCGCGTGTTGTTCGAACGCATCCTGCGCGAACGTAGTGAAGCCGCGGTTGAAGGCCAGCGCCTGCTGATGCCGCTGATTGTGGAGCTCACGCCGGGCCAGCAGGCAGTCTTCGCAGAAATATCCGAGGAGCTGAAACGCAACGGCTTTGAAGTGGAGTTGTTTGGTACACGCACAGTGGCGGTGAAGACCTCGCCTGCGGGCGTGCAATCGGCGGAAGTGGAGGCCATGTTGATTGAGCTGCTGGAGCAGTTCCAGCAGGAGGAGCAGTTGCTCAATCTGGAAAAAGTGCGTGCAAGGATCGCAGCCAGCATCGCCTGCCACGCTGCCATTAAGATCAATATGCCGCTCGACCAGCAGAAAATGGAATGGCTCCTGAGGGAGCTGAGTAAAACAGAATGTCCTATGACATGTCCGCACGGCCGGCCCGTGGTCTTGCGGTATTCTGTTAAGGACATACAGAAGGCGTTTAAACGAATCTGATGACTGAACAGGACTTGCAACAACAGCGGTCGCATAAATGGCGTTTGGACGGCGACCGCGTACAAACTCTGGAGCAGGCCCGCACATTTATTGACGATGTCGGCTTTTGTCTCATGTATCCCGATCGCTCGCTGCCGTTGGTCCCAACGTTCATGGGCGCGTTCAGCGGATCGTCTGAGCATCTGCCTGACACCAGGCATGCCTTCGCCGATCCTCGATCGCAGCAGGCAACCGACCTCATGGTGCGTCTGTTGCGTGAGAAGACCGCGTTTGAGATGAGCATATCTCCATCGACGGACGTGATCATCTCCGCGGCGATCTTTCCATTTTTTTACGCTCTGGTGGGCGATCGCAATCCCAAAGCGCTGCCCAGGCTGCGCACGCAAGGCGCCAGAATATCTCCGTTGACCATCAATGTGTTTGACGCGCTGCAGAAACACGGGCCTCTTTCCAAAGAGAAACTGAGACAACTGGTTGGACACGAGCCCAGCAACGCTGCTCTTGATCGCGCACTGGGCGAGCTTTGGACCATCCTGAAAATCACCCGCGTTGACTACCGTGAAGATGACGGAGCAATCTGGGATGTCTTTTTCCGCTGGGCCCCTGACGTTGTGAAAGAAGGCGCAGGCATCTCCGCGCCTGAAGCGCTCTCTGCGCTCATCAGCAAATATCTGCAGACGGCGATTGCCGCGGGACAAGACGAGATCGAGCTGCTGTTTTCTCATCTTGCCTCAAGGGCGAAAATCCGCGACGCCGTCAACGCACTGCTGGCCGCGCGTGAACTGACCGTGATCGCCATTGGGGCGCGGACCATGGTGCATCTCACGCCGGAGCCGGAGCAGCGGAGGCGCGTCAATGGGTGATGACAAACCTGTGGCGGCCGTTCGCCGCATTGTCATTGCCATCGATGGGCCGGCAGGTTCGGGAAAGAGCACGCTGGCTGCCTTGCTCGCCCGCAAGTTTCATTACACCAACATTGAAACTGGCGCCATGTATCGTGCTCTTGCATACAAGGCAATGCAGCTTAGCATTTCTCTTGACCAGGGCTCCGCTCTTGCGGCGCTGGCGAAAGAATTCGCACATTGAACTGGTCCCGCGTCCTGAAGGCAATCGCGTGGTGCTTGATGGTCATGATGTCACGGAAAAGCTTCGCAGCCAGGAGGTGACAGAAGCTGCTTCGCGCGTCTCCGTTCATCCACCTGTGCGTGAGTGGATGGTGGAACGCCAGCGTGAGATTGGCGCTGCCGGCGGAATCGTGATGGAAGGCCGGGACATTGGCACTAAAGTCTTTCCTGACGCGGAGGTCAAAATTTTTCTCGACGCCGATCCCGCCGTAAGAGGCTCGCGGCGTTTTCAGCAGAATCCTGACGCGACGCAAAAAGAAGCCGGCGTGCTGGCTGAACTTCGTGCCCGCGATGAGCGTGATCGCACGCGTGCCAACTCGCCTCTGGTTGCGGCCGATGACGCCGTGCATATTGATTCAACCAACCTTACTCTTGACCAGGTTGCCGCGCGCGCCATTGAAATTGTGGAAGACAGGCTGGCCGTCCTGCATCGGGCGATCGATAGCTAAGACGGCTTCTCCAGTTGTGACCTACTGCTTCTGTATCCGAATGGTCGCATGATCAGTGCGGAGCCGGACCTGTGGACCGCCTTTTCCTACCGTTGCTGTTGCGGTCGCGTGGTTATTGTTGTCTGACTGGGTTCCGAAATCCGAACTCACTTCTCCGCCCACACTTTCCGCATTCAGTTGAAACGACGCGTTGGCTGGGACCGTGAGTTCGATATCGCCGTGAACGTTGTTCACATCCATGGCCCCAACGGGAATTTTGGATGTGATCTCCACCGTGGCATTGCGATCACCGATGTGCACTTCGCCGGTCACTTCCTCCAGATGGACGCCTTTGCTGCGTGTGTCCAGCCGGAACGGTCCCACGATTTGCGACGCACGTAGCTCGTCCGGCTCCATGTTGAACTCGCCATCCAGGCGTGCGAACTGCAGGTCTGTGCGTGACGTGTTGAAGCGGACAGGCTTGGCAATGCGCTCCAGCTTCATTGACCCGTAATACGTCCCGGTCATGCTCAAGGTTCCTGTCAGGTCGCTCACATTGGTGTCATTCACCGTGCCGTCAATGGTCACATTGCCGCCCACTTTGTTGGCAGTAACGTTGCCATGCCGTACGTGAACGGCGGCGTCGCCTTTCAGTGTGTCCAGTTCAATATCTCCGTGCTCGGTGGTCACGTCCACGTTGCCGTCACGGTCAGAAACGTTGATGGTGCCGCGATGCGTAAACAGGTTGACCGGCGCTCCTCGCGGCACTTCCAGGTCAAGATCGAACTTGCCGCGATCAAATCCCGCGCCACTCAAATCCAGCACCATCAATGATCCCTGCTGCTGGAACTTTGCCTTGGACGCATCGTTCATCTTGTCGGCTTCGCCCTTGGACTCGCTACGCACGGTCTTCTGAACAATCACGTGCACCTGGCCGTCATTGCTCGGTGTGATCTTGATGTCGCCGCGGCCGCCCATTATTTTGAGCTGCGACCCGTCTTTGTAGGTTTCGGCAAAGTTGTCAGTAAACTCGTACTTGCTGCCCATCATGCCATCAAAGAAGTTGCTCACGTCGGGATCGGAATCGATATCGATCTTGTCACGTACATCACCCCAATGAACGCCGGCAACGCGTGTGGCGGTGGTCCCAAACGCCACAAAGAAAATCACCAGCACAATCGCGCCCGCTCCCATCCTTGGTGTGGGACGTCCCGTGCGCCTGGCGATCAGATGCTCCACCAGCGTAACCGTTCCCCACAGGATCAACAGCAGCGGCCAATAGTGCGCGAACCATGGCCAGAACGCCCGCATGGAGATGTATCCCATGCTGCGCAGCAGGAACAGAACACCAATCGCGATCAGAAAGATGGGGCCAAACAAAGATCGTGGCCGGCTAAACCTGCCGTATGGGTTCGGGGCAATCGGCGTGGTTGTGCTCATGAGTTCACCTGCGGGTCGTTATTAGAACGATCGTCATTCAAGCGATCGTTCGTTGTAGAAGTTGTGGAGCCGGCCTGCGGAGCTGTACCGGAAGCCGGCGCTGGCTGTGCGTATCCGGGCTGAACATAGCCGGGTTGAACATAGCCTGGTTGCGGATACGCAGGCACGGCGACATACGGCTGCACATGACCTTCAAGAGACGCCGACCGGCTCAGATAAGAGAACAATCCAGCCACCAGAAGAATCACCGGCCATGTGCGGTCAAATTCCATGTAGCCATTCTGGTCGACTAAAAACAAGACGCCCACTGTGATGACCATGGCCGGGGCGAACAGCCTGCCGGCGCGGCACCGCGAACAGGAGCACGCCGAGTTTTTCATGTACGGATCCATGTTCTCTCCCTATGATTTCTGTTGCGTGGAACGCTTGTAGGCCAGCCACACGCCAATACCAAT
This sequence comes from Terriglobia bacterium, assembly GCA_963755365.1. Lineage (GTDB taxonomy): Bacteria > Acidobacteriota > Terriglobia > Terriglobales > Acidobacteriaceae > Angelobacter. The sequence goes on from CAVWJV010000008.1 coordinate 258,402, forward strand.
CAGAAACAGCGGCCATGTATGTTCCATGCGCAGCCAGCCTGAAGTGCCCAGCAGAAAGAAAACGCCCAGTACTATCAAAATCACTGCGCCTGCAGGCGAACTTTCCTGCGGAGGAGCGGGCGGTGCTGCCTGCACCGGATATACCGGCACGCCCACCGTTCCAACCGTTCCCGCCGGAGCCCCGGGACCCGGAGCGACGTTGGAAACCGGTGCGGCTGTCGGCGGCGAAGGCTGGCTCTCCTGCAGGCCGAACATTTTGTCGATGCCCAGCGGATCGGGCAACGGCAGTCCAAGTTGACGGGCTTGCGCAGTCTTGTAGGCGTCAAACGCCATGTACCAGACCCAGAAAGCGATCAATATTCCGAACAGCCCAAAATGGTCCGCGGCCACTATCAGCATCACGAAGATTCCCACGTGCACAAAGGCCTTCATGAACTGGCCGTTGTACATGGCGCCTACGCCGGGGATAAAGCCCAGGAGCAATGCAATGCCCGGACTGGGAGCGCCGTGGACGGTTACCGGAACGGCAGCCATGGGCTGTCCCTGTCCAACGCCGGGAGCATTACCCTGCAAACGTGCGGCGATGCACGGTTCGCAATAGATTGCGCCCATCACGTCGCGTTTGCAGTCTTCGCATAGCGCCTTCCCGCAAGTTCGGCAGAACGCGACTGCCGGGGTATCAGTGTGTACGGCGCAATTCATATCTGGGCTCCTTCATCGCTCGTCAGTAATTTCGCAAACGGATTGGCATAAACATTTCCTGGCATCAGGCTTCTTGCCTGCTGCGGGCCTCTGTCATCCATCTCGCGGCTGTAGTTTTCGTGCTCCTGCGGACGTCCACTGGTGTCCGGCGGATTGTTTCTGTTCTGTTTATCCGGCTTGGGATTCGGGTTGTTATTGTTGTTGTCCTGCGCCGGTGCGGTAATGGTCTTCAACTGGCGGACTTTTGCTTCCACTTCCAGCACTAGCCGCATGTTGTCGTAATAGCGCTGTACTTTGGCTTCAACCTGTGTGTACTGCATCACCGCGCTGCGCTTGAGCGCCGTGGGACGCCAGTCCACATGCTTCATGTCCGTTACGCGTACGCCCAGCAGGTTCAACGTGAGGCTGATGGAGAAAAATGCCATGCAGAACGATGTGGCAAAACGCGCGTGCAGCATTCCCGCCAGTGGCGAAGGGAGCTTAACTCGCAGCCGCTCCAGCCAGCCAATCTGCGTTGGCCTGGGCGCCACTTCACCTTTGGCTTCCGCCATGGTGGTGCGCGCCAGAATGTTATGCAGAAGGTTCGCCGGCGGTTCCAGCTCAGGTATAGCGTTGAGCAAGAGCATGCCTTCGCTCACTTCCATGAACATGGGGCCGCAACTCTCGCAAGAGTCCTTGTGCGCGGTGAACCGCGCCTGGGTCTCTGCCGATAGAGTGCCGTCCAGAGCGTCGGCCAGCAAGGCTTCAAACTGGCTGCACTCCATTCCGTGTTGGCGGGCGTTAGTCATAAACTGCCTTATTCATAAACTGCCTTATTCATATCCTGCCTGCTTCTTATTACGAGAAAGCAATCTCGCAAGTTCCATTCTTCCGCGGTTAATGCGTGATTTCACCGTACCCTCCGGGACCCTCAGGACCTCGGCAATCTCTTTGTAATCCATATCTTGCAGGTCTCGGAGGATGACCGCCTCGCGTAAATCGGGCGAAATCCTGGCCAGGGCCGCCCGGACCATCTTTTGCGTCTCCTGGCTGGCCAGCCGTTCGTCGGGTGATGGCCCGCGATCGGGGATTTTATCGCTTAAAGGCGGAAAATCCTCATCCGATCCCGACACGGCGCCCGCGTCCATTGATTCCGTCATCCGGGCCTGCTTGTTGCGCCGGAAGTGGTCCACCAGCATGTTCCGGGTCAGGGTAGTCAGCCAGGTGCTAAATGCCCCTTTTTCAACGTTATAGCTGCCCATGGTGCGGTAAACCCGGATAAATACTTCCTGGGTCAGGTCCTCAGCGTCATCCGGAGAGTTGGTAAAGCGATAGCACAGGTTGTAGATCCGCTTGTTGAACAGGCGTACGATCCCCTCCCAGGCGGCGGCATCGCCGGCCAGGCATCGGTGGACAAGTACCCCTGTCTGCTGGTCCTCCAAGCTGCTGTCTCTCCAGAATTTAATACGTGGATCGGATTCTATTAGTTCAAAGCTTCCCAAAAACCGCAATGCCTATCGCACCACTGATTCACACTGATAACACTGATCAGAGATAAAAAAAGCCGAAACCCTGCTATCTCTCTTTGATCTTTGATCCTGGGTAAGAATGACCATGGGTAAGAATTCGTCTTGTCCGCATTAATCCGTGCTTATCAGTAATCCGGCTTGTCAGTGTCATCAGCGGTGGGGTTTTTGGGGTTTGCTTTTCAAATTACCGGATTAGCCGATTACCCGATCTCTTCCGATCCGCGTGTTTCCGTGAGAATCCGCGGTAAAGGATTTCGGGGTTATCAGTGTCATCAGTGGAAATCAGTGGTGAAATTTGAGGGGTTACCGGGGTAAGGGATCAGTCCAATTGCACTGTCCGGGCGGTGCATGATATCTTGAAAATCAGTTAGTCCAGCGGTTTTCCGCTCACTCCTCAGTAGCTCAATGGCAGAGCATCCGGCTGTTAACCGGAGGGTTGTAGGTTCGAGTCCTACCTGAGGAGCCATTCTTTTTCTGCGACTTAATGGACACGGCCCCAATCATCAATTAGCCAATAGAGGCTTTGTGCCAGTTGCTGGCGGCGTCCATCGCGGCACGGAGATTCACCATTCCTCGAGTGATGATAAAAACGGGCTTCACGAATGCAGACGGGCTCGAAGAGCAGCTCACTGAATACGTCTGTGATCACCCTGGCTGTCCCAATGTTGCAACTCAGGTGCTCGGCTGTGTAGTGGAACTCCGAGACGCTGCTGTCGTTTGTGACGAGCACGCTCCTAAGCATCGGTCCTAACGGCTCGATTCTCCACGAAACCTCGATTCTCCAGAAACCTCGAACTCCCGTGGTGTTCACAGCTGGACATTCTGACAGTGGAGAAGGGTATCCCAGAGGGCGTAGGTTTTAGTGGACGTGTGTCCTACCTCTCCAAGACGTCGTCAATTTCCCCAAAAAGGTGCTTTTCATGAACGACTTCGAAAAGATTCAGAGAACTGTTCTTCCCGTCCCGGATCAGCCGCATGTGGGTTTGACGACCTACGACGCCAAGGACCCGGAAACGAAGTATCCACCGATCAAAGAATTGCGGCCACCCACCGGCGCGCCGAATGTACTCGTCATCTTGATTGACGATTGCGGATTTGGCGCGACCAGCGCATTTGGCGGCCCATGCCAGACACCGAATTTTGAAAAGCTCGCAGCCAACGGTCTGAAGTACAACCGGTTTCATACCACGGCGCTCTGCTCGCCAACACGGCAAGCATTGCTGACCGGCCGCAATCATCACTCGGCTGGCATGGGCGGAATCACCGAAATGGCAACCTCGGCTCCCGGTTACAACTCGCTGATGCCGAACACCATGTCGCCTCTGGCACAGACGCTGAAACTCAACGGCTACTCGACGGCGCAGTTCGGAAAATGCCATGAAGTGCCGGTTTGGCAGACCAGCCCAATGGGCCCATTCGATCACTGGCCCAGCGGCGGCGGTGGATTCGAGCACTTTTATGGGTTCATCGGCGGTGAGACCAACCAGTGGTATCCGGCGCTTTACGAAAACACAACGCCAGTTGAACCTGACAAGACCCCGGAACAGGGTTATCACCTGACGGAGGATCTTACCAACAAGGCAATCATGTGGATTCGCCAGCAGAAATCGCTCATGCCAGATAAGCCGTTCTTCACTTATTTCGCACCCGGCGCCACGCACGCCCCGCACCATGTGCCCAAAGAATGGATAGACAAGTACAAGGGTAAGTTTGACCAGGGGTGGGACAAGCTGCGCGAAGAGACATTTGCGCGGCAGAAGAAGCTCGGCGTCATCCCCCAGGATTGCCAACTAACACAGCGCCATCCCGAGATACCTGCGTGGGATACCATCTCCGCTGAGATGAAGCCGGTTCTGCTCCGGCAGATGGAGGTGTACGCAGGTTTCCTTGAGCACACCGATCATCAGGTAGGGCGGCTGATCAATGCTCTCAAGGATTTGGAGATTCTCGATGATACGCTCATCTATCTGATCATTGGTGATAATGGCGCTTCAGCTGAAGGATCACCTCAGGGTTGTTTCAACGAGATGGTCCCGCTTACGGGCTTTCCACAGTTGGAGACCGCCGAATTTCTCACCAAGCGCTTGGACAAACTTGGGGGACCCGAAGCCTACAACCACTACGCCGTCGCCTGGGCACACGCTCTGGACGCACCTTATCAATGGACCAAGCAGGTCGCTTCGCACTTCGGTGGTACTCGTAATGGCACAATTGTGCACTGGCCGAAGGGAATCAAGGGAAAGAACGAAATACGGAGCCAGTTCCATCATGTAATCGACGTTGCGCCAACTATTCTGGAAGCCGCAGGACTGCCTGAGCCGCTTTTCGTGAATGGAGTCCAGCAGCATCCGATCGAAGGCGTCAGTATGGCGTACTCGTTCAATGATGCGAAGGCACCCGGGCGGCATGAGACGCAGTATTTCGAGATGACTGGTAACCGAGGCATCTACCACAAGGGCTGGACAGCGGTCACACGGCATCGTACTCCATGGCTGACGGGACGGGTCGCACTGCCCGCCTTCGATGCAGACGTCTGGCAGCTGTACGACACTAACAAAGACTGGAGCCAGTCAAAGGACATTGCGAAAGAAAACCCTGAGAAATTGCGCGAGCTGCAACGGCTCTGGCTTATCGAAGCCGTCAAATACAACGTGCTACCACTCGACGATCGCTTTGCGGAGCGAGCCAACCCCGAAATCGCAGGCCGTCCACAGTTGATTCAGGGTACTCGGCAGTTGCTGTTCAAAGGGATGGGACGGTTGAGCGAGAGCTCTACAGTTAACACAAAGAACAAATCGCATTCCATAACCGCCGAACTGGTAGTCCCGCCATCTGGCGCGGAGGGCGTTATCATCGCTCTAGGCGGAATCATCGGCGGCTGGAGTCTCTACGCCAAGAATGGAAAGCCGAAGTACTGCTACAACTTCTATGGCGTGGACAGGTACACGATTGAGGGTACTGTACCGATCCCAGAGGGTACACACCAGGTACGCATGGAGTTTGCGTATGACGGAGGTGGTTTGGCGAAGGGCGGAACGGTTACGCTCTATGTGGACGGGAAGAAGTCGGGCGAAGGCCGAGTGGACCATACAGAGCCAATGATCTTCTCCGCCGACGAGACCTGTGACGTAGGAAATGACTTCGGCTCGCCAGTTACCTACGATTATCCTGCGAACAAGAAATTCAGCGGCGAAGTGAACTGGGTTGAGATCGATCTCGGAAAGTCCAGTGTGAGTCTCGACCACCTTATCTCGCCGGAAGATCGCCTGAACCTGGCCATGGCACACCAGTAAAAATCCCAAATACCGGCAGCCCATATCGGGTTGCCGGTAGATCAGAAAGGCGCACAAAATTGTGCGCCCTTTTTGTGCCTTCTCTCCATCAATTTTGATGATATGTGGTATCACTCATTCGTTAAAAAGGCAGCTGTTAACCGGAGGGTTGTAGGTTCGAGTCCTACCTGAGGAGCCATTCTTTGTTTGGACTTACAGGTGTCAAAGCAGATAGAGGTACCTGAGTTCGCTGGCGCTAATCACGGTGCTACCAATCGCGGACTGATGTATTGGATTTGCTGGTGGGATCGGGATTTCCCGCCAGCTATTTGCCAGGGTTCCTGTTTCCGCTTTCGCTCGTCACGGGCCGAAAATCCACGGATTTACTCGTCTCACGCCACTTCTCCGCCAATTCAGTGCGGGCGTCTTGCGTCTGCTTCGACGCAGTTAACGCATCGCTTCCGAGCAGCAGGTGAGGAGGCAAGTCTTTCTTATCCGCCAACATTACAATCAACTCCGCCATGAGCCTGGGATCGCTGTTCTCATGTCCCCAATAACCGTCGAGCGCGCTGAGCGTTTTGCCGACGCTCTCTTCGTATTCTGCCAACAGCTTTGGGACTTCCGAGTTCGCTCGTTTGCCCCAGTTCGTCCGGATCCCACCCGGCTCTAAGGCACATACCTGGACTCCGAACGCAGCGGTTTCCTGGGAAAGAGCTTCTGCGAATCCGCTAACCGCCCATTTCGCGGCGTGATACGGCGAGTTGCCGGGACGCGTAACTCGTCCGCCAACGGAAGACACCTGAAAGATCACTCCGCTTCGCTGCTTTCTCATCACAGGAAGCGCCGCGCGTGTCGTGTACACCACTCCGTAGAAGCAAGTGTCGACGATCGCTTTGAAATCCTCGGCGCTGATTTGCTCGAACGGGCCGAACTGGCCGTATCCGGCGTTGTTCACCAGGACGTCCAACCGGCCAAACGCTTCCGTCGCGGTCGTGACGGCGGCCTCGGCTTCTTCGCTGTTTATTACGTCTTGCCTGATGGCCCGTACGTTGTCGCCGTAGTGTCGCACGAGGTCCTGCAATTGTTCGGGCCGACGTGCCGTCGCCACCACCCGATTTCCCGCAGCCAGGGCTGCTTCCACAACGTCTCTTCCCAATCCACTGCCACTGCCCGTGACCAACCAGACTTTCGCCATGAACTTACCTCCATCCATTAACCAATCTGCTGATGCCTCACATGTCCTTCAGTACGCGCCAGGTGTCTGACGATAGCTGACGATAAAGGCATTTCCACAAGCTATTTGCGAACCCCCGTTTGTTCCCGATCTGCTGATTCAGAACCAGATAGCTTTCAACACCATAGGCCCAAAAGGGCCGGACTTCAACCTGTGGGCGACCCGGCTCCCCCTCTCCATCACTCGTATTTCAGCGCTACCAGCGGATCCACCCGAATGGCGCGGCGTGCGGGGATGTAGCAGGCCAGCAGCGTGACCACGGTCAGCAGAACACCCACGGCAACAAAGGTCAGAGGATCATGCGAACTCACTGCGAAAAGCTGGTTGGCCATCAGTCGAGTGAGCGCCAGGGCGGCAGCGATGCCGATGAGCACGCCAAGGAAGGCCATTCGCAATCCCTGGCCGAGGACGAGGCGCATCACGTCACCGGGCTGCGCTCCCAGCGCCATGCGGACGCCGATTTCATACGTGCGCTGGCCGACCAGATGAGAGATCACACCATAAATCCCAATGCAGCAAAGAAGCAGTGCGAGCGCCGCGAACGCGCTGAGCAGGAGCATTGACAGCCTGCGTGGAGCAAGCGAACCGGCGAGTACGTCTTGCATTGTTTCTACGCCGTAGACAACTTGACGCGGATCTTGTTCGGCCACGGCGCGACGCACCGCGCCCATGATGGCCGCGGGATCGCCCTGGGTGCGCAATACGACGGCGGCGCCGCCGGCAGCCAGCGACATGACTTTTTCAGGCAGCTGCATGAAGGGATAAAAGAACTGCGCTTCAATGGCCGACGCTGCATCGCCGCCCGGGCCCCATTGCTTCACGTGGCCCACCACGCCCACAATCTCAGCTTCGACGTTGAACTGCTCCAGATGGACATGCCTGCCGATGGAGTCTTCATGCGGGAAGTACAGGCGGGCAAACGCGTCGTCAATATCGATCACCACGGGTGCATTCTCGTTGTCCAGGGCGGTGATGAACCGGCCGCGCTCCAGGGTGATTCCCATCGCCTGCTGGAAACCGGATTCGGCAAGATAGAACATCGCCTGCGGCATCTCGTTGTCATTGGCAGGCTTGGGACGGCCTTCAATCCAGAATGGCAATGACGAGTCATGGATCATGGGCCGCGAGCCGAGTGTGACCGACACAGCCTCAACGCCGGGGATGGAGAGCATTTTGTCGTCGAATTGGCGCAGGCGGGCACGCGTTTCCGCGGAGGTGGTAGAGGTTGAGGACGGCATCGACACCGTAAAGGTGATGGCGTGACTGGGATTGTATCCGGGATTCACGCGCCAAAGCGCAGCCAGACTGCGCAGCATGAGTCCTGCGCCGATCAGCAGCACCAGAGCCAGCGCAACTTCACCGGCCACAAACACTTTTTGCAGCGACTGCCGCGCTCCGCTGGATCCACGGCCAGTTTCCTTGAGGACTTCCAGCACATTGATCCGGGAGGCTTTCAGTGCGGGCGCCAGGCCAAAGATGATAGCGGCAAGCAGAGAAACGGTCGCGGTAAAGAACAACACGCGCGCGTCAAGCGAAACTTCACTGGCACGCGGCAATGTTCCGGGCAGGGCGTTCACCACAAACTTTGTGCCATAAAAGGCAAGCAGGAGCCCAAGTGTTCCGCCAAGGCCGGCGAGCAAAATGCTTTCAGTAAGGAGTTGGCGAATTACGCGCGCCTGGCTGGCTCCCAGGGCTACGCGCACGGCAAATTCGCGCGAGCGCCCGAGCGAGCGCGCAAGCAGAAGATTGGCGACGTTGGCACACGCGATGAGCAGCAGGAAACCAACCGCGGCCAGAAGCACAATCAGGAACGGCTGCACGTTGCCCACGATGTCCTGCTTCATTGAAACCAGCGTGATGCCGGCTTGTTTGTTGGCTACAGGGTATGCCGCGGCGAGATTGCGGGCTACCACGTCCATGTCGGCCTGGGCCTGCTCGAGAGGAACGCCGGATATCATCCGGCCTATGACGCGCGCGCTCACACTGATGCGGCGATCGCGAAACGATGGGTCCTTCCACTGGCCGATGGGCGTGTACACATCGCGATCCTGGCCGTAGAAAGTGAAGCCGGAAGGAATCACCCCCACCACGGTGTAGGAGGTGCCGTTCAGGACCAGGGATTTTCCCAGAACATCAGGCGAAGAGCCGAACTTGCGGTTCCACAGGCCGCCGCCCAAAACCACAACCGGCGCTGCGCCAGGCTGATCGTCGCCGGCGCGGAATGTGCGCCCAAGAATGGGATTGACGCCCAGTGTGGAAAAGAAGTCCGCGGTAATCATGTAGCCGCTCAGCCGCTCTGCTTCACCGGAGCCGGTCACGTTGTAATCCTGACCTCGGTACATGGCCAGGGAAGAAAAAGTTTGCGTCTGCCGCTGCCAGTCGAGAAAGTTGAGATACGTCGCTGGTCCCCGGTCCACTCCAGGCGTAGTTGCATAGACGGCGACCAGACGGCCAGATTGTGGATAGGGCAAAGGATTGAGCAATACGCTGTTGACGATAGTAAAAAGCGCCGTGTTAGCGCTGATGCCCAAAGCCAGAGTCATCACTGCGACCGCGGCAAAACCTGGTGACTTAGCGAGCATCCGGATCGCGTAACGTAAGTCCTGCGAGAGTGTGGACATAGGCACGGTGGGTTGGACGGCCCAGCGTCTCAATCGTAACCGGACTGCTGACTTGTTGATGAATCGGGAATGCCCGTGCCACTTTCCGTGGCGTTCGCGGTGGATTACATCTAAAAACAGCGAATTTTAGTGCGATCTACTGCGCTGTAAGTTGTTGAAGTTACGTTTTTCACGGACAGCCTGAACTGAGCGATTTTTCCGTACACAAACAATTCCCGCTGTTCTGAAATCAAATATTAATCGCGCAGATCAGGAGCCTGTCGGAGAGAAACCGACAAAAACTCGCATATAGCATCTGCAGTTGTGGTTTTTCTTGAGATGCCTCGCGGGAATGAAGCTGAGCCAAGGTTGGGAACGCTGCCAGTGCTTCAAGCAGGTGTGGGGCTGGTTCCGTAGCGGAACAACTTCAGCAGATTGTGAGCGGCACAGATGAGTTTCCATTCGTATTGCACGCATCTGAGACGCCGTAAGCGGAACCTGCGGATGCCGCGGCCCTCTTTGATTTGCCCGAATACCGGTTCGACCGTCATTTTGCGAAGAGTATATAGAGCTCTTCCGGCCGGTGTAGCCAGCCATTCACGCATGCGCGAAGCTTCTTCGTTTTTCGGCGCGTTCAGTGGGAGAGGTGCACCTGGCGGCTGCGGTTGGGAGTCTGGTGAAACAACCACCTGGATTCCTTCGAGGGCTGGATCGTGCAGGCTCGTCGTGTCCCAATAGCCTGCATCGGCGATCACTGTGCCTTGATCGATTTGGCTGATGGAGCGCAGGCTCTTCACCATCGGAACCAGTTGTTCCCGGTCGGTGGTCTGTTGCGTCACTTCCGCCGCCACAATCACTTGCTGGTAGTGATCGACGGCGATCTGGGCATTGTAGCCTTGCACAAAGCATTTCCGGCCGTTGTCTCTCATCACCCGCGAATCCGGATCGACGAAATTATATTGTCGTGATGGCTGTTCCGCTTTCTGTCTTGCCCGGCTCAGTTTCTTTTTTCTTTTCGCAAGCTGTCGCCGCTGCTCCGGCGTTTGTTCCGTTACATCCTGCTTGCGAGGTCGACCGCGCTTACGGCTGACTTGGTTCCCGGCCACGGCCTCCAGTTGTTGCTGGGCTTCCCGTTCCAGTTCCGCTTTGGCCGCTCGAATACGGTGCAGCCGGCTTTGGGCGTGGGCCAGTTCTTCTGGCAGTGAATCGACACCCTGGCCTTTTCCAAAACGTTCATCTTCCTGCTCGTTTTTGCGTTGAGCCTCGACCAGGAGCAAAGATGGCGGTCCCCGCAGCTCAGGCTGTCCCCCTTTTTCCCTTTTTTCCGTTTCCCGCAAAACTGAATGAGGGCACTGAGCGGAACATGGATTGGACTTACGCGACTGAAGCACTCGCTTAAGACCAGCAAAATGTTGATTTGTTAAATGTTGGCGATTTCGGGACCAAGGGGGTCGGGATCAGCGCGCGGATTGTCCGATGCCGGGAGGTTGACTCATTTGTTGATCTAAGAGCGTTAGAATCTCCGCCCTCTTCCTGGACATCAAATATGCTGAGGCATTCATATGAAGCGATTTTCCTTCCTGGCGGCAATTTTGACTGTGGTAGCGGCAATGATTTCCGCTGCGTCTGCGTCCAATCCAAATATCGCGAATGTACCGGCGTTTCCGGGCATTCTGGCAAATGCGCGTTATGTCTACGTTGCTGCCTATGATGGAGATCAGTTCAATCCGAACCTGCTTCCCGAAGATCGGGACGCGATCGGTGCCGTACAGGAGGCCATTCATAATTGGGGCAAATTGACTCTCGTGTACCGGCCTTCCCAAGCCGACATCGTCATCCTTGTCACCAGCCGGCCTTCAGAAGATGTGTTGGCTGTGTACGAGGCGCACCAGGGGGCAAGTGGCAATTTTCTGTGGCGCGTCATGGGTCGTGATGGTCTCCAGTCCGGCGAAACTCCGCTGGTCACCCAGTTTGAAAAAGGATTCGAGAGCGTCCAAAGGCACAAGTAAGCTTGTTCTCGTTGCTGGCCGAAGTAATGCACGACGTTTACTCCCTGCTCGTAGACCCGTCATCTCGCGATAAGACCTTCCGCAAGTTTTACCCCAAAGTGGATGTATCCTTGATGTCACTGTAATTAGGAAAAACCTAAGCATGACGTTTGCCATGATCCGCCGCTTTTCGCGCCTCACATTTTCGCGTCTGCTGTTGTCGCGACTTACGTTGTCGCGCCTGCCATTGTCGCCTCTAACAATGGCTGCACTTGCAATCGTTCTTACCCTGAGCCCGTGGTCATTATGGGCCCAGCACGGTGGTGGACGAGGCGGGCACGGTAACCCTGCTGGGGCTGCAAAAGGCGAACCCGCTGAGGATAATGAATTAAAGGATTTCAATCGCGCGGTGGCATTACAGGCCACCCCAGGGCAGGTCGAGCTGTTTCGACAACTAGCGAAGGACACTACGGCAGCCGCTGCCAAGGCGGAGAATCTGCTGCAGCATCCCGAGAGAATGAAGGAAGACGCCGGCATTTTGGCATATGTGGTTGAGGTTGCGCGCGACGGCAGCCATGATTTCCTTGAAGGGCTCTCGCACCCGCAGAAATCTGGATTGAAGGCATGGCGGAAGAACGTTGAAAAAGCCGATGCTGACGTTGGTAGAAACTGGAAGGCACTGAGCAAAGATCTGGCACAGAAGGCCGCAGATGACAAACGGATAGCAGCCGACAATGAAAGCTTGCAGAAAGCCCTGGCGAAATCATTAAGCGAGCAGTGGAACCTGGCTGAAAAAATGGGAATTCCGCCACGGCGCTCAGATACTGATGACCACTCTGGCGCGGATGGCGTGATCGATCTACGGTCGAGATTCGCCAAAGATTGGTAATTGAGTAATTTGGTAATCGGGTAATTTGAAAACCCAGTTTTGCTAAAGATTGTCGACATCGCCGGGATCGGGAGGCTAAGCCTTACCGCTGGTTCACACTGGTCAAGCAGCAGCTGGCAAATAGCAGTTGGCAAAGCCAACTGCAATCTCCCAAACAACAATAACGACAACTACTCCACAACCACTCGTCAGGTAACTTCACCAGACCACGTTTCGCCCATTGAAGTGGATGTAATTATGTTTCTTGAGATACTTGCGCTTAGTGCTCACGTCGAAGTCAGGGAATCGCGTCTGCCAAAACGCCTTTGCAGTTTCGGCGGCCCATAGATTCCGTTGATTTGTTGACGAATGTCTCTATTCTTTAGCTCGCTTTCTCCTCGGTGTCGCGCTTTCGAAAGGCGGCTTCTCCAGCGTCGGACACCTCGACCCACTTCTGGTCAGGCGACGCCTCAGCGTCATAATTGTCGTGCCAGTTCCACCACTTGTACGGCGGCGTCTGGGGGTAACCTTCAGGCGAGTCCTCCCATGTCTCCTGACGGCCGAGCGGTGTCAGGTCGAGGTAGCTCCAGATGGTCCCCATCGCCTCGTCGCCGCGGTTATTGATGAAGTATGTGCGGAACACCCGCTCGCCGTCGCGGAAGAACACGTTGTGGCCGTGCCATTCATCCACGCCGAAATCCTTGTCGAAGCTGTCCGTCATGGTGTACCAGGGCATCTCCCAGCCCATCCGCGCTTTCAGGCGCGCGATGTCCGCCTGGGGCGCGCGTGAGGCGTAGGCGAGGGTGGTGCCGCGAGCGTTCAGATGGGCCAGGTGGCCGACCTGATCGGCGCCCAGGGAACAGCCGCGGCAGGCGTGCTCTGGCCAGCCGAACACCCCGGGCTCGAAGAAGGCGCGGTAGACGATCAACTGCCTGCGGCCCTCGAACAGGTCGAGCAGGCTTACCTTACCCTTGGGCCCTTCGAACTCGTACTTCTTCTCCACCGCCATCCACGGCATCCGCCGACGCTCAGCGGCCAGCGCGTCACGGGAGCGGGTGAAGGCCTTCTCCTTCACGAGGAGCTGCTGCCGTGCAGCCTCCCATTCCTGCTCCGACACAATCGGGGGTGTCTTTATCGCGATATTCACTTCCTTGCCTCTCTCTTTGCTCGTTGCCATATCATTTCTCCTTGGTTTTCTAAAACAGATGTTTTCTGAAACAGACCGAGACCATTCGCCTGGAAAACTCTTCTGAACTTGACGATGCACACCGCCAGAATTCCTCCCGCGGATCCGGCTCCGGCGAGCATTACTGTTGTGCTTGCGATGCATACTGGGCACATATGTCCTTCCTCTGAACTTCTGATTCGTCCGCCCCTGAGTGCGTTACCTGGTGTTGTCATTGCCTTTTTCTCTCCTTGCACCGTCGTGGCTTGCAGTCTTTGGGCGCCAGGAGAACATAGGTGTACCTGGGCAGCGTTACACAAGATTCGCCGCGCTCTCCGGCGCGAAAGCTGCGAACTGGCGTTCGAGCGCCTTGGATACGCCGGTGTGCCAGCTCGCCGCGATTGCCTGGGACGCGGGGTCGGGAAAGATGTCCTCGTCGCCGTTTTCCAGACCATCGAAGATGCCCTGCGCCGCCGACTCGGGTGAGGCCTTGGGTATCTCGAAGCCGCGGTTCATATCTGTGTCGATCGGGCCCAGGACAACCGCATGGACCGTTATGCCCTGGCCGGCCAGGAGCGCTCTCAGTGACTGCGTCATGTTGAACATGGCTGCCTTCGAAATGGAGTAGGAGGGTATGACCGGCAAAGGAGCGAGCGCCGCCAGGGACAGGTTGTTGACGACCGCCCCTTTGGAGCGTCTCAGCAGCGGCAAGACCGCTTGCGTCACTTTCAGCGGGCCCAGAAGGTTCACCGCCAGGTGCTGTTCGATCACGTCGGGATTGCTCAGATCGTCGTAGATTGCGACGCCGGCATTGTTGATGAGGATGTCGAGAGATTCCACTGTCTCGACAGCTTCCTGAATCTGCGCTGTGTTGGTCACTTCCAGCGTCAGGGGCGTGACGCGCGGATCCGAATGAACCAGGGGCTGACGCGTTCCGGCATACACCCGCTTCGCGCCTCTCCTCAAGGCTTCCTCGACCAGCGCCTGTCCGATACCCCGGTTGGCTCCGGTCACCAGAATTGTTTTGCCTGTGATTGTCATCGTTAACCTCTCGGGCGGCCAGGCTTAACCGCTAAGCCGCCTCTATAGGGTTAACGGGTGGAGCGAGTTGATTTCGACAGAGGAAAACTGGAAAAAATCAGCCCCGCCTTTGCAGCAGGAACTGTCGCACTGCCGGGTCCTCGGCAAGGCCAATCGCCCGATCGAAAGCAGCCGCTGCATCAGATGTCTTCCCCTGCCGCTGCAAGAGGTGCGCGCGAACCGCCCAGTAAGGCTGGTAAGTGGAGACATCGTCAGGGTCAATCTCGTCCAACACCGCCAGCCCCGCTTCTGGTCCTTTGGCTTCGCCAACCGCCGCGGCGTATCCAGTCTGCGTGCCGAGAGTCGGGGAGATGCGGACCAGCTGTTCGTAGAACAACATGATCGCGCCCCATTCGATTCGACCGCTACGCGCCCGTCCGGCATGCACCGACTGAATCGCGGCCTCTAGTTGAAAGCGGCCGATGCGTCCGCGACTCTTGGCTTCAGCGAGATGGCGTTCCGCCTCTTCGATGAGTGGCCGGGACCATAGCTTTGCATCCTGCTCCGAAAGAGGAATGTACCGGCCGTCCGCCCCTCGCCGCGCAGCTCTGCGCGCTTCACAGTGGAGCATGAGAGCCAACAGACCTCCGACCTCTGCCTCCTTCGGCATGAGTTGCAGAAGCACTCGCGAAAGCCAGATCGCCTCCTCAGCCAGGTCCCGTCCGCGCTGGTCAATGCCGGCCATGTCGTCCCAGCCCAGCCCGAAGGCCGCGTAGATTGCTTCCAGCACGGCGTCGAGCCGCTGCGGCAGTTCGCGCTCTTGCGGGACTTCAAATTGAATCCCGCTGTCTCGGATTTTCGTCTTGGCGCGCACCAGGCGCTGCCCCATCGTCGTGGGCGAGGCCAGGAAGGCATGGGCGATGCGCGCGGCGTCCAGGCCCAGAACTGTCTGGAGCATAAGCGGAGTGTGCATAGCCGAGTCGATTGCCGGGTGGGCACACACAAAGAGCAGTTTCAATCTTTCATCCGGAAACTCTGTCGATAAGGTCATGTTTGGCTCCTTGGACTTCTCGCTAAGGAGCAACAGAGTGGGCTCGCTCGCTTCGGCTACTCGTTCATGGCGCACAAGATCGATCAGTAAGTGGCGCGCAGTCGTCAGCAGCCAGGCCTCTGGATTTTGTGGCACGCCGTCTCGTGGCCATGTCGTGAGTGCCTTCACCAACGCACTACTGAGGGCGTCCTCCGCGCTGGCCACATCGCGGGTGTGCGAGGAAAGGTATGCCACCAGGCGCCCGTAGGACTCGCGAGCCACCCGCTCGATTGTCCGGTGAGTGCTCTCCTGGCCGCTTCCACTCATCCCATAACCCGGCGCTTGAATTCATTGGATAGGGGCCGGACCTCCACGGCACCAACCGTGGCGGCCGGGCAGCGCGCTGCCCAATCCAGCGCTGCGTCAAGCGAGGGGAGTTCAAGGATTGCGAATCCCCCGAGTTGCTCCTTGGTGTCGGCGAAGGGACCATCCTGTACGCGCCGCTTTCCTTCCTTAAGTCGCACGGTGGTCGCAGTCTCCGGCGCTTTAAGTGGATCGCCACCGACGTAGACGCCGGCTTCGACGAGCGCTTTGTAGTACGCCCGCCAGGCACCGACGTAGGGGTCGGTTTCGTCGCTATTCCGTGCCGCAAAAGCTTCTTGTGATTCGAAGATCAGCAGGGCGAATTGCATCATCTTTTCTCCTTTGAACAATTGGGATCGCCTTTGTGCGCCTGAATGTATGACGGATGAAAAGCCGCGCATTCGACAGATTTCACGAAATTTTGGAAACCCGGGAAATTGGGACAGACGGGACGTTTTCTCTTTTTTCAAAATGTTTCTGGTCGGTAGTGTGGAAGCGACGCAAACCTTGCGGCATCGGCGGTTATTTTATCCCACCCTTTGCTGCGCAAAGGAATGGGCACCCCTTGCCCTCGTAAGGGAAAGAAAAACCTGGAGATTAGGCGGGCCACCCGCTGGCAATCATCCATGAATAGCACAACACTTTAATGGTCGAAATGCAGTCTGATATGCGTGTTTTCGTTGACGCTGGCAACGGAAACTTTGTCAGCAGCCTGTTGGATCAGGAAGCCGGACAGGCGCTTCAACGCGGTTGGATCGCTGACCAGTTCTTCCGCTGAAGGCGGCATTAGCGCCAGCGTCACCTCCGGTCCCTGGTAGCGTAGGACAACATTCAGCGTGAGCTCGTCGAATCGCGTCGTCACCCGCACCGGCGAAGTCACCCCCAAGTGGCCTATGTTGACCAGGCATTCATAAATTGCTTCGGCGGCGTTCAGCGCCACCTCACGACGCATGCCCCACGTTGCACCCTGCTCTTCCATGAAGCGGGTTACAGACTCAATCGTGTCAGTGGCGGGGGACATTTCAACAGTACGTGAACGCGAGATGCCGATGCGCATCAGCAGGTTGAGCAGCACGACCAGTACCGTGCTCAACGAGAGCGACGAAGCAAAAAGCGGTTGAATGATCACCGGCACGCCGCGATAAAGTCCCGGCACCATTTCTACGCTCAGCCCGAAGACCAGCGCAATGCCAATCACAAACGTCTTGCGCGCATCCAGCATGCGCGAAGTCACGACTTGCATGCCGCCAAGGATCATGAAGCACGCCACATAAACCAGCACGGCCCCCATGACGGGCTGGGGAATCGCGGCGAAGAGAGCGGACAGTTTGGGAAAGAACGCCAGCAGGATCAGAATCGCGCCGATGGGCAGCGCAATGCTGCGGCTTGTGGCGCCGGTCGCCATGGACAGGCCAACGTTGCTGGAGAACGTGGACTGGCCGAGTCCGCCGCTGAGTCCCGCAGCCGTAGTACATAGCGCTCCCGCCAGTATGCCGCCGGATACAGGCTTCATCTCCGTGCGCTTCCAGTCAGCGTCATTGATTTTCTCGCAGAGCGTGAGGTCGCCCACGGTCTTCAATATCGAGCTCACGCTGGCAATCAGGAAAGGAATCACCAGACTCCAGCTCACAGTCCAGCCGCCGCCGGGAACGCGTCCGGGCAAACTCATCAGTGGCGCCGTGCGCACAAACTGAAACTGCTGTGGATTGAGAATGCCCAGGCCCGCTGAGGCTGCATATCCGGCCAACAGTCCGAGCAAGATGGGAAAAAGCCGCAGCTTGCCCTTGCTCCACACTGTGGGACCCACCATCACTGCCAGGGTAGTAAAAGCGACGAGCAAATATCGCCCCTGTCCGACTGCGCCCTGAGCTCCCACAAATCGCGGGCACGCCAGGCCAATCAATTCGATGCCCACCATCGCTACAACCAGTCCGGTCACCTCCGGGGGAAATAGGACGCGCAGACGCTTCATCAGTCGCGACATCACGCTTTCAAAGACACCGGAGAGAGTCGTGAGGCCGAATATGAGAGGAAGGCCTCCCATCTTCCCCGCCAGAATGGAAGCGCCGAGGTAGGCTGGTCCGCAGGAGAAGGGGCAAAGGTACCCGGAACCGATAGGTCCGCGAACGCGCGCCTGAAGGATCGTCGCCACGCCGGAAGCGACCATGGAAACGCGCATGATGGCGCCGGCCTGCTCAGCCGTCCCGCCGATTGCATTGACCATCACCACGACAAAAATCCAGCCGACGGAAGTCACAAAAACGTGTTGCAAGGCAAGCACCAGGCGCAGGGAGAGCGGAGGGACTTCATCCACGTCATAAATCAGGTTGGCCGGTTTTCTGCGCTCGACTGAGTGGCCGCGGACGTGCGCGGGAGCCGAGGCAAGCTGTGTGAAGCGCAACACTCGGAGCCTTGCTGCTTCAAACCTGGAGAGGATTGGGACCGAGGCAGGCATCGCTTCTCTAACTTCCGCTGATTTTTTCTGGTCGGGGTAGAATCCTTCCAAATGTCGTGTTAGTAAGACATAGATATCGCTGAATTATAGATATCGCTCAACTAATTCACCTGCTGGGCGGAGAGAAGTTCTTTGCCTACTAACCAGTGCCCGGAAGCATAAACCTCTTTATCTTTTCAGACAACAATTTCTTGAGCTGTTTTTTCTGGATTGGGGAATACGCGCACTTTCGCTTTGCGTCAGCACGAAACGGGCTCCTGTCCGCGAAGGTTATTTCCAATTGACATCGTTCTCGATGCTTAGCTTTAAACTCTCCGGACGCTGTCTCCATTCTTAAAGACGGTGCGGCTGCGTATAATGTGCGTTCGATGAGGTTATTCATATTAGGCGCGACAGGAAGGACCGGCGGAGCACTGGTCGAGCAGGCTTTGACGCGCGGGCATGAAGTCACAACTTTCGGGCGTTCGGCCTTTGACGGCAAGGCAAAGTCACTCAGCAGCGTCGTCGGCAATCCAATGCACGCGAACGATCTCGCGGCGGTGCTGGCCGGTAACGATGTGGTGCTTTCGGCGCTGGGAACGCGCGGCCTGGGCACAACGTCGGTTCTGGCGGATAGCGTGCGTGCCACAATCGAAGCCATGCGTTGCACTGGTGTGCGCCGGCTTGTAATCGTTTCTTCTTCGCTTCTGGATTCGAATATCGGCTGGTTCCCCCGATTTGTCGGGCGCACATTTCTCCGCCACCACGCCCAGGACCAGCGGGCGATGGAAAAGCAGGTCACGGGGAGCGACCTTGAGTGGACGGTGCTTAGGGCAAGCCGTTTCAATAACGGTGTGTACACTGGGCGGTACATAGTTAGTGCCGAAGGTGAGCAGACTAAGGCTTCGGGAGCGGCGATGAGCCGGGAGGACGTGGCGTGCATGATGCTCGATACTGCCGAACGCGGTAATCACGTCAAACAGATCGTTCGGATTTGCGGAGGACGCCTTTGATTCTCTACGTCGTGTTTCTATTTCTTGCCATCTACAATGCGGGCTGCATGACGACCCTGCAGCTTCAGCACTACGGGATCTACCCTTCAGTTGGCAAAGAAAACTTCGCTGCCTACATGCGCGCTAATAATCGAGCCGCTACGGTACCAACGATTTTACCCGCTTTGTCACTCCTGATCGTCTCGGCAGCGTTAATGGTTTACCGTCCGGGTTTCGTTCGGCTGTATGAGACCGCCGCGGGTTTGGCACTGAACCTCATCGCTCTTGGATCCACACTGTTGTGGCAGCGCCGCATTCAAGGTGAAATGGCCGCAACCGGTTACGACGAGGCGAAAGTTCGCACTCTAATCACGACGAATTGGATCCGGACGACGGCACATCTGTTGCTGGCCTTTCTGGTCATCATGATCCTGCTACGCATACTGACCCGGCCCGCCTTTGTTTAACCCTTTGTGACATCTTTTGGCCGGGCGGCCCATCCTTTATTGACGAAAGCGGTTTTTCTTTGCCGCAAAAGGGTGGAAAGAAACGATGCCCCGTGCCTGTCCCGCTTTGTCGCTTTTGTCTCGACGCGGAATAGGATAGGGGCCCAAAGATCGCCGACATCGCCGTGATCGCGCGTCATCGCCGAGATCGGAAAGGCAACCACAGAGGAGACGAAGGACCGCGGAGGACAAGTCGGAACAGTTGGAATCCGAACAGCCGAGGGCGGCTGTTCCACACGAGTATCGCTGAAGCCTTTAAATTCTCAAACCTACGCCAAATTGGGATGAGTGGGATCGGATGGGGTGAACCGGAGGGGGTAGGCCATCGGATCGCCGAGATCGCCGTGATCGCAACGAACATCGCCCGAGATCGGAAGATCAAAACCATACCGCTGATTAACGCTGACAGGAAAACTAGCATTGGGATGACAATGTCTGAAGTCTACGCCAAATTGGGATGAGTGGGACCGGATGGGGTGAACCAAGAGGGGGTGTGTGCCATCGAATCGCCGTGATCGCACGACATCGCCGAGATCGGAAAGCAAGATCTTTAACCACCGAGGACCGCGGAGGACAAAGTCGGAACAGTTGGAATCGAACAGCCGAGGGCGGCTGTTCCACACGAGTATCGATGAAAACCTGGGGACTGTCCTCGGGTTTCCCAGGGTTTCAAAGGGCGAGTAGAATTGTTTCGACGAGGTGGTCTATGAAGGCGATGCAGGTAAACAAGGCAGACCAGGGACCAAGGCTCGTCCTTGTGGAGATGCAGAAACCGGAACCTGGCTTAGGCGAGATATTGGTTCATGTTCATGCCGCTGGTGTCACTACCACAGAATTGCTTTGGTATCCCACGACGCATACGAAATCAGGAACAGCGCGCCCGCGCGCGGTGCCAGGGCATGAATTTTCGGGAGTCATCACGGCGATCGGCAAAGATGTCCAGGACTTCGAGGTTGGCGACGAGGTCTATGGCATGAACGACTGGTACGCTGATGGGGCCACTGCGGAGTTCTGTATTACGGTGCCCCAGAATATTGCGCGGAAGCCCGCAACCTTAAGTCACGAAGCTGCCGCCTCAGTACCGATCGGCGCCTTGACTTCATGGCAGGGACTAATAGATCGCGCGAAGCTAGAGCAGGGCGAGCGCGTATTAATCCACGGGGGCGCGGGAGCAGTTGGCATATACGCTGTGCAATTGGCGCATATGCGCGGTGCACGCGTGATCACTACCGTCTCAACCCAGGACATCGATTTCATCAAGCGGCTGGGAGCGGACGAGGTGATTGACTATAAAGCCTCCCGGTTTGAAAAAGAGGTTCGGGATGTGGATGTCGTTTTCGATGCCGTCGGCGGTGACACGCTCGATCGGTCATGGGGTGTCCTCAAGCCAGGTGGACGCATGATCACCATTGCTGCGGACGGCGAAGGCACAACCGACCAGCGAGTAAAAGACGCTTACTTCATCGTCGAGCCGAATCAAAAGCAGCTGGTTGAAATTGCCAGGCAGCTTGACGCTGGAAATCTTAGAGCGTTCGTCAAAACCACCCTTCCTCTGAAAGAGGCTTGGGCCGCGTACAGTGGAGGAGTCACGGACAAACGCGGACACGGGAAGATCGTCATCTCCGTTGCCGCCTAACCCAGTCCGTTCCCCGGGGTGAGCTCGCGCGCTGAGGGATGAAGAAAAAACCGGGGACAGGAACGTGTGAAAAAATCGGTCTTCAACTCTTTTCGAGGTTAGTTTCCTCGGACACTGTGAAGTAATGCTGTTGGTATTCAGATTTCAGTTTCTTCTGTTTATCTGCAGAGAA
Organism: Terriglobia bacterium; assembly: GCA_963755365.1. Classification (GTDB taxonomy): domain Bacteria; phylum Acidobacteriota; class Terriglobia; order Terriglobales; family Acidobacteriaceae; genus Angelobacter. The sequence goes on from CAVWJV010000008.1 coordinate 279,892, forward strand.
TGCCTCAAACGATATGGAGCCGGCTGCGCCTCCGCAGCCAGCGGTTCTCACCGGGTACACAGGGTCACGCTGGCGAACAAACTAGGGATTTACGTCATGATCAGAGATCGCGTAGAGAATCAGCTCAACGCGACTTGAAATTCCGAGCTTTTCATAAATACGGAACAGATGATTCTTGACGGTATGTTCGCTCACCCTGAGACGAACCGAGATTTCCTTATTGGTCAGACCTTGCGCTACCAGCGGCACAACTTCCTGTTCGCGTTTAGTCAATAACGCGTCGCCATGGGCATTCACGCATTTGAAGGGCATGGCTTTCTCAAGTGCAACAAGCGCCTTTTGCAAATCGGCGCTGCTCGCCCATATCTGTCCGGCATGTACCACCGAAATGCACCGCTCCAGCAGACGCGCTGGGGTAGACCGCCTGAAAACACCGCGAGCCCCGGCGCGGAATGCGTCAGTCACCACCTCATTGTCGGAGTCGTCCATCAAGACCACGCAACGTGTTTTCGCGGACAGTTGTCGCGCCTGGCGAACAACTTCGAGTCCTCGGTACAGACCATCGGCCAAGTGTGTGCTCACAATTGCCACGTTCGGAACATTTTCCAGAATCGCGTCCAGAGTTCCCCCGAAATCCACAGTGCATTTCATGATGTTGAGCGTCTTCAACCGCCCTAACGCCCGTGCCAGTAATTCTGAACTCATATAGCTGGCATCGCTTACAACAATGGATATTCTCGCATCTCGGCTAGGCGGGGCTATTCCAGATGGCCGTTCAGATTCCTGCGAGACAGGTGTGTGCCTGGTTTCAGCCACTTCCTGCGAGACAGGTGTGTGCCTGGTTTCAGCCATTTTTTCTTGCCGATCACTTTCGGAGGCAGTCGATACACGACTTCTCATACCATACTCCCGTTGATACATCTGATATTATCGGCGTACTGATAGGCAGAGTCTTGACCGGTTCGTGCATGTGATTCGAGGCGAAGATGGACGGCTGTAGTAGCCGTCAGCTTCTCCTGCTTCTTCTCTGCATAGGAGAAACCTTCGGCGGATGCTTTTGTCAGATGTGATCTGTCCTGTTCTCCGGTCATGCTGGATCGTACATCCTTCCTTTTCGCATCATCCCGCAATTGGTTGGCAGCCAGGTTGATCGCAGGTATGCAATCTGCGGCCACGAATAATTCCTGTTCCAATTTGTTGCCCAGGCGCTGATTTCTTCTGACTCCAAGAGTCTCGCGCGGCTTGCAAGTCGCTCGCTATAAGTTTGTATTTCATTTGATTTGGGCTGAAGAGGTTCACGATTGACTGAGGAAAGGAAGAGAGAACTCACGAGATGCGCCTCGTAGAAATTCCTTCTTAAATTGTGTGGAGATCTTTCCTGCTCAGAAAGATGCACAGGGCGTGGTGTAGTTTGCCGCGCGAACAAACTTATTATTTCCTTACGTTAACCAGTGAGTGTTGATCGTAGCCAGTCGGACGGAGACTCGGAAAGTGTTCGGTCTGAAAGTGTTCGGTCTAAGGGACTCTGTAAGAAAGTGGTCGCATTGCCCTGAGAAATGTTTCTCTGGTCTGTTGTTATCTTGGGATCGCATTTCCAACAGAGCGTTTCTTCTCAGCCAGAACGCTGCAATCTACTCCTTGTGAGCGACCAGCCGCACGTCTATTTTCTTTTTATAACGATAAGGGCCGGCGATATTACTAAGAACTTGCTAATGGATGTCCGCCTTCGCTGACGAGTGCGCCAGGTCTTAAGGCACTCACAGATGTCGTTGAGAGGGCGAAGCTATGTCTGGCGATGTGTTTGAGAATACCCCCGCATCTGGCACAGATGAGAGAGAGCTCTCATTCTGCCGCGGTAAAGCAGACACATCAGAGCTGGCGCGCGAGGAACGTTGGTATGCTGTTTACACAAGAAGCCGCCACGAGAAGTTCGTAGCTGAACAGTGCTCGCAACGCAGTATCACGAGTTTTCTTCCACTGTACCGAGTATCGCGACAATGGAGACAGCGTCGCGTTGAAATTCTTCTCCCGCTATTTCCCTCGTATGTGTTCATTCGGATAGCACTACGCGATCGGCTGCGTATTCTGGGACTGCCCGGGATAGTGTCCTTGGTTTCCTTCAACGGTATTCCCGCCGTGGTGCCGGAGGCGCAAATCGACGCTCTTAGTCGAGCGACAACGCTTGGCAGAGCCAAACCCCACGTGTATCTCCAGTGTGGGAAGCGTGTTCGGATTGCGGCAGGGCCCTTGGTTGGGTTGGAAGGAATCATCGTTGAGGTTAAAAACGAAGTGCAGGTCATTGTCTCTTTCGAATGGATGGCGCGCTCAGTGGCGGTCTCTCTCGAAGCGTCAGACGTGGAGGCCTTGTACTAGGATTTCAGTTCCACGGCGACATTATGTATCCGGCTTCTGCAAACAACAATCCAGAGCACGATCTGTGGATGGACACGAATCTCCTGAAAGCCGGTGAAGAAAGGGAAAGCCTTCTAAGGTATTTTGGTTTTCATGAGACGCCCTTCGGGGTTACTCCCAACCCAGATTTCCTTTTTTCCTCTGGCGTGCATCTTGCCGCGCTGCAGTCGATGGTGCGGTCGATCGAGTCAAACCTGGGTTTCACCGTGCTGCTTGGTGAGCCGGGAATGGGGAAGACCACGCTGCTCCACCATCTCCTGGCGCAGTACCGCAATTCAGCTCGAACGGCCTTCATCTTCCAGACACAATGCAAGCGATATGACCTACTCCGTTATCTCGCGTCAGAGCTTGAGCTGCCCGTCCACAAGCGAGACGAGGTGTCGCTGCACCAGCACCTTAAGGAGATGCTGGTGAACGAAGCCAGGGCTGGACGCAAGGTTCTCATCATTATTGATGAGGCCCAGAATCTTCAGCCTTCGTCCCTCGAAGCAATTCGCCTGCTTTCCGATTTCGAAACTGCCCGCGTCAAGCTCATGCACATTATCCTCGCCGGTTCATCTCAACTAGGCGAAACATTGCTTTCACCTGAACTTTCGCAGCTGGCGCAGCGGATTTCGACGGTTTGTCGGCTTAGTCCTTTAAGTTTTGAGGAAGTGCGTGCATATATCGCTCACCGGCTGGGAGTTGCGGGTTGCAGAGATGCTGAATCTCTCTTCACGGCGGACTCAATTGCTGAAGTAATTGAAAACAGTGAAGGCATTCCACGGATTGTGAACTCTTTGTGCAATCATTCACTTTTACTTGCATATACGGCTCGTGAGCGGCGCGTCACGGCCAGGCTCATGCGGCAGGCCGCACAAGACCTGGCACTCGTGCATTCCAGTGATCGTGGGAGTCTGAGCGAAGCACATCATTTGCCAGCTCCTGAAAAGAGACAGGCATTCACAGAAACTGAGTTTCCGGAAGAAAGAAGCGGCAGGTTTGATTCGCAGCGACTTGATCCGACGTCCATCCAGGAGCGTCTATGTGCGACCGAACCGTCTTCCGTAAACCAAATAGCGCAATCGACTTCATCATCATCGTCATTCCAGCAGCAGCGCCAAACCTCTCAAACAGCCGATCGCAGCCAGGGTTATCTAGAGCAAGCCCACGGAACTAAGATCCCTCTTTCTCCACACGCTAGCACGTTCCGGCTTTTCAGGTCCAAAGCCGTAATCGGTACAAGGAATGGTGATCGTTCAAGCCTGATAATCGGAATGCTCGTGTTACTCGCGCTATGTTTATTGGCTGGCTGGTACGGGCTAAACAATATACCCGGCGTAGCTGGAGTGGGTGGCTCTTCGCAAACGACGGCTGATACTGCTTACAAGTCTAAATATCCGGGTTCCTCTCTATTTAATGTCGATCAGGTTAATGTCGATCAGGCGAGTGCACTGCCGACTGGGCAGCCAAACACAAATGCCGAAGACCACAAACTGCGTGTAGCTAACGCCAGACCAGTTGAGACGCTTCCCCAAACCGCGTTTTCATCCAAGCTTCGTCTCCCAGATGCTAGTCCGGCTGAAGTAACCACCTCACCAAGCACCACCGAGTTGTCCAAAGCTCTTCGTGACCCCGTGCCATCCCTCACGGCTGCTTCGGGTTCAGGTCCCGCTCCACGACTGGACGAGAGAAATGCCAACCCGGTCGATGCCAGTCCGGCCAATGCCAGCCCGGTCAATGCCAACCCGGTCAATGCCAACCCGGTGATTGATACATCGCAGGATTCTATTCTGCACCCACTCAAGACGGTGAATCCAGAGTATCCGAAGGTTGCAAAGCTGAGACAAGTTGAAGGTGAGGTCTTGCTGAGACTGCAAGTTGGTCCCGACGGGAATGTTAAACAAGTCAGCACGGTGAGCGGGAATGTTCTTCTCAGAGAAGCAGCCGAACGAGCGGCATGGCAGTGGCAGTATCCAGCCAACCAGCTTTCGTCGTCTCGTCCCATTCTGGTGCGGATTGTCTTCAAGCTGAATTCGGAGTCCGTGAAGTGAGTTCCTTTGTTCTGAAGGCCGCCTTAGATCCTATTCGAGTGAGTCAGATTTACCTATGAGTAGAGACTTCGAGCTGTTACGCAAGGCTGAATTTCGGGAGAAGAGTACCGTAACGCCTGCCCGTCGGGAAACTACATCTGAATTCAGCCCGCCATCCCAGGATTTTCTTGCTCCTGCCGGCCAAACCGAACAAGCGGCTACACGAGAGTCCGAGTTCGCGAAAGCGTTTGCGGTCATTCGCAGCAGATGGCGGCTTATCGCATCCTTTGCCGTTCTGGTAATGGCCGGTGCTGCAATTACCGTGTTCCTGATCAGACCAAAGTATGAACCGTTGGCTCGAATTGAAATCGATCCGCCCGGTTCCGAAACTTTCACCATGCAAACCGCCGGGGCTCCGCCGAGTGAAACGCTATATCTGGGAACCCAGTCGCAGAACCTGCAAAGCGACGACTTGGCCATTGCCGTCATTCGCAAGCTCGGCCTCGAAAGAAACGCCGATTTCAACCCCAAGGTGCCCGTCCGCGAAGCCTCTGCGGACCCACTCCAGCTCACTTCCGCGGAGGACGAGGCGTTACGCACATTTCGTGAGCGTCTGAAAGTCACGCACGATCCAAATAGCAACGTGATTAGTGTTGGTGTGATGGCGCACGACCCAAAACTCGCCGCCGATGTGACCAATACTTTGGTCCGGACTTTTATCGACCGCACGTTGAAGATGAGACATGACACCATCACAAGCTCTCGAGCCTGGCTACAAGGCCAGCTCGATGATGTGCGCGAGAAGGTAGAACAAGCGAATCGTGATCTTGCCGCATTTCAGAAACGGACCGGGGTTGCAGAAATTGACGAAGGCAGAAATACCTTTGGCGATCTTATGAATGACCTAAGCCGCCAGACCACTCAGATCCAGTCGGAACGCATACAGCTTGAGTCCTTTCTCCAGAAGGCCCGTGAAGGTGGGGTTGACTCCCTGCCCCAGGTACGCGACAACCCAGTCGTACAGAAGTTGACTCAGAACCTCGGTGAAGTGCGTTCTCAACTCTCGCAAAACTCGGTTATCTATGGTGCCAGTCATCCGAACACGAAGAAGCTCCAAAACCAGGTGAACGAGCTCGAAAAACAGCTCGGGATCCAGCGGAAGGCCGCGCTGGACCAGCTCCGCATGAGCTATGGTGCTGCACGTGCTCGCGAGAAAATGATGGAGGCACAGAAGAAAGAGGCAAGCAAAGCCATCGGTGACATTGCGGAATACAACATCCTGAAGAAACAGGCGCAAGCCCTTACTGCGCTGTACACCTCCCTCCTTGGCAAAATAGAGGAAGCGGGAATTGCCGCCGCATCGCAGTCCAGCAACATTCGTCTTGTGGATTCCGCCCGCATTCTGGACCAACCTACCCATCGTCGGCGTCTGGCTTATCTCGGTGTTGGTCTTTTTGTCGGCATCTTCGGTGGAGTTGTGCTTGCATTTATGCGTGAGAAGCTGGCACTGCCGCTGCGTACTCCACAGGACATTCGCCATTGGAGTGGAATCCCTTCTGTTTCCCTGATTCCTGAATTTTCGAACAACGGCATCAACGGAACCTCACAGAAATCACATGCATCTGGACGTTTCAACGAGGGGCCCGAGAAGTTCCTGCTTGAGCGCCCGAATGCACCTGAGTCGGAAGCGATGCGCGCTCTGCGTGCGAATCTTGTTTTGGCAAAGGAGGAGCAGCCACAAGTTGTTCTGGTTACCTCCTCGTTGCCAAGTGAGGGAAAAACGACCGTGGCCGTGAATTTGGCCCTTGCGTTGTCTCAATACCAGAAGACCTGCTTGGTCGACGCCGATCTCCGGCGTCCATGCGTCGCCAGTGCATGCGGAGTGCGTTCAGAAACGGGTCTTGGAGACGTTCTGCGTGGATCCGTTCCATTGCAAAACGCCTTGATTGCCGTGCGGGATTCTCCCAACCTCTTTGTGCTGCCAGGGGGACAAGCCAGTGAAGAGTGCGCTCACCTGATCGGCAGCAGAATCATGCAATCCATCATGGAATCTCTGCGTGCCCGGTTCCAGTTCATCGTTGTCGATTCAGCACCCATTATTCCGTACGCTGATGGGCGCGCCCTTTCCACGTTTACTGATGGCATTATCTTTGTGACCAGATCTGGCCGGACTCCAGGCCCGGCAATAGCCCGCAGCATGGAACTGCTTTACGAGGTGAGATCTCCTCGGATTATTAAAGTCGTGCTTAATGCGCATGAGGCTCCAGCGAAGGGCTACTACTATCCCTACAACCGTTCGTAATCCTCTTAACAATTCAGCGCAATCAAAATGAAACTAATGTCGAACTTTAGCACAGGGGGTGCGCAGCCTTTTCTGAAACGACGTATGGCACTCATCGTCGCATTCCAGACCATCCTTGTAATTATCACGTATTACGCCGCCTTCGTCTTAAGGTTGGACTTCTCGGTGGACGCCCAATCGCGAAGGGCGTTACTGCTGTCATTGCCGGTGGTCATACTCATCAAGCTGGCGGTGTTCCGCAGCTTCGGACTTCTGCGCGGATGGTGGCGCTATGCAGGGATGAGCGATTTGGTGGACATTGCAAAAGCAAGCCTCACCAGTGGCTTGTTGATTTACTTGTCCATGTGGATCGGATTGTGGCCGAGACTGGGATTCCCGCGATCTGTTGTTCTCATTGACATGGTGCTGACCGTTTTCTGCATCGGAGGGGCCAGATTCGCCGTGCGTGCCTATACGGAGACGGTGCAAACCTCTGTCGCCCGAAAAGAAACATTGGTCGTGGGTGCCGGTGTTGCGGGAACCACCGTTATGCGTGAGCTGAAGCAAAATCCTGACCTGGATTACAAGCCAATCGGTTTTGTCGATGACGACATTACTAAGTTGGGCATTAAGATTCACGGAAAAGGGGTGCTGGGAACGACCAATGATCTTCCCGTGCTCGTCGAAAAGTATGGCGTGAAATGCGTGCTGATTGCGATACCGTCAGCTGCAGGTAAAAAAATTGATGAGATCATCAGCAAGTGCTCACAATGCAGCGTTGAATTCAAAATCCTCAACGGGATCGGGAAGCGCATCGACGGGCAGTCACGGATCAACCGTATACGGCAGGTCCGGCTTGAAGATCTGCTGGGTCGTGCGCCCGTTCGCCTGGATCTCGGCAACATTCAGAACAAGCTGCAGGGGGAGTCAATTCTGATTACAGGAGCTGGAGGCTCAATTGGCTCCGAACTGTCCCGGCAGGTGTCGCAGTTTGGTCCTCGAAAACTGGTGCTGTTTGAACGATCAGAAAACGATCTGTTTCAACTTTGCTGCGAGCTTCGCCGCGACTACCCCAGGCTCAACTACATTCCAGTTGTCGGTGATATTCTGGACGTGGGTCTTCTGCGCGAGGTATTCGCAGCTCACAGGCCACACTCAGTCTTCCACGCTGCCGCTTACAAGCATGTTCCCATGATGGAGACGAACTGCTTTCAGGCAGTCACCAACAATATTTTCGGCACATATAACGTAGCGCTTGTCGCTCGCCAATTTGAGGTCGGCGATTTTGTCATGATCTCCACGGACAAAGCCGTAAAACCGACGAACATCATGGGAGTGAGCAAGAGAGTTGCCGAACTTATAATTCTTGGCCTTCAACATCAACGAACGCGGTATGTGGCCGTAAGGTTTGGCAATGTTCTGGGCAGCAATGGCAGTGTGCTGCCCACCTTTGAGAAGCAGATTCAGACTGGCGGGCCAGTCACTGTCACCCACCCGGAAGCCAAACGATACTTCATGCTTATTCCGGAGGCCGTCCAGCTAGTCTTGCAGGCCTCCACTATGGGACAGGGCGGAGAAATCTTCATCCTTGACATGGGCGAAGACATCAGGATTGACGAACTGGCGAGGAATGTAATCCGGTTTGCCGGTTTCGAGCCTGGCAAGGACATCGAAATCGTTTACACCGGCCTGCGCCCGGGCGAAAAGCTGGTTGAAGAATTGCGGTTCCAGGAAGAGGGCATGGCGCCGACTTCTCATGAAAAAATCCGCGTGCTGCAAGGGGGCGAGGTCGATTTCTTCCAAATGCGTGGCTGGCTCGATGAACTCTCAACCCTGGTGGAATCAAGAAACGTGTATGGACTGGTGAAGATCCTGGAATCATTGGTTCCCGAATATTGTCCCAGTGAAGAGATTCTGGCCCTTTGCGATGTGGACCGGCACGATACCGTCTCCCGCTATCGGCGTAGCCGGGCTAGTCTGGCAGCACACTTCAGGGACGCCGCTGCCTGATGTAAAACAGCGAGCATGGCTCTTCTCACGCGAATTCTCAGTTCGAATGCCCTATAAAGATCCGATGGGTGACGATAAAAGGAGTAGAAGTGGCAATTGACACAATCCCCAATCCGACTTTCGCGCAACAGTCAAGGACAACACCTATGCAGTTTCTTGATTTGGGACTTCAGTTCGAACAGATTCGTAGCGAGGTGATGCAAGCCGTAACAAACGTATTGGAAACCCAGCGGTTTGTGCTCGGACCGGAGGTGGAGCAGTTGGAAGCCGAGATCGCTGAGTATCTGGGATGCCGCTTCGCAGTCAGTTGCGCATCCGGAACTGACGCACTCCTTCTGTCGCTGCTCGCCATTGGCGATCCGCGCCGGTGATGAGGTTGTCACTACGCCGTTCACTTTCGTCGCCACGGCAAGCGCCATAACCCGGGCAGGCGCAACCCCGGTTTTCGCAGACATCGATCCCAATACGTACAACATTGATCCCGAAAGCGTGGCAAAGGTTATTACTCCCAGAACCCGGGCCATCATTCCAGTACACCTGTTTGGCCTTGCCGCTGAATTGCAGCCGATCATGGATCTGGCCGGTCCTCACGGGATTGTTGTGATCGAGGATGCCGCCCAGGCAATTGGCGCGGCCTATCAGGGTCGGAATGCGGGCACCATTGGCGCCATGGGCTGCTTCAGCTTCTTTCCGTCGAAGAATCTGGGCGGCGCTGGCGATGGCGGCCTTATCGCGACCAACGATCCGGATCATGCTGACCGCCTGACGATGCTGAGGGTCCACGGCAGCCGGCACAAGTACCAATATGAAATCCTCGGTATGAACAGCCGCCTGGATGCGTTGCAGGCAGCGATTCTGCGTGTGAAGCTCCGTCATCTTGATGACTGGACAGAAGGGCGACGCCGGAATGCCGAGCGGTATCGCAAGCTTTTCGCCAGATCCAGGGCAAGGCATTCATTGAGGATACCCACAGAACCGGACGGCATGCGCCATGTCTACAACCAGTTCACGGTTCGTTGCGCAGAACGCGATCGCCTGCGCGAACATCTGCAGCGCGAAGGTCTTCCGACGGAGATTTATTATCCCTATCCGCTCCATCTTCAACCCGCATTTTCATATCTCGGTTATAAGAAGGGAAGCTTGCCCCACGCGGAAGCCGCAGCGCGTGAAGTACTCTCCTTTCCCAACTACCCGGAGCTGACAGAAGACCAGCAGAACATGTTTGTCGATGCTGTTGCCCATTTCTATGGGCATATCCGCACCGATATGAAGAAGGAGAAGTAACGAATGCCTTATCCGAATATTGCTGTCATCGGTTGTGGTTATTGGGGTAAGAATGTTGTGCGCACGTTTTACAACCTGGGTGCCTTGCGCTGCGTATGTGATGTGCGTTCTAAGGTGCTCGAGGACGCACGTGAAAAATATGGCGTCCAGACAGCTCCCTCTATTGCCGGGGTCCTGGCAGATCCTGAAGTGGACGCTGTAGCCATCGCGGCCCCGGCCGTCCAACACTATCAACTCGTCAGGCAAGCCCTGGAAGCGGGTAAGCATGTCCTGGTTGAGAAACCTTTGGCGCTGGGGCTCGCCGAAGGACGGCATCTGGCGGAAATTGCCGAATCACGCAGTCGGGTGCTCATGGTTGGCCACATCCTTCAATATCATCCCGCAATCCTCAAATTGAAAGAGCTGATTGCATCTGGAGAATTAGGAAGAATCAAGTACATCTATTCCTCCAGACTCAATCTGGGCAAGCTGCGTGGCGAGGAAAACATTTTGTGGAGCTTCGCGCCTCACGATATATCAGCGGTACTGTATCTGCTGGATGAGATGCCGACACGTGTGGCCAGCCACGGCGGCACCTACGTAGACTCACGAGTGGCGGATACCACCTTGAGTACCTGCCAGTTTGCCAGCGGCGTGAACGTACACATTTTTGTGAGTTGGCTGCACCCCTTCAAAGAACAAAAGCTCACGATTGTTGGCGGCAAAAAGATGGCGGTTTTTGACGATGTCGAGCCCGAACGCAAGCTGGTCTTGTATTCGCATCGTATCGATTGGGTGGACCGCATGCCAGTTGCGTACAAAGATGGCGGCCAGGTCGTGCCCATTCCAAACGAAGAGCCTCTCAAGCGCGAATGCGAGCACTTTTTAGAATGCATCCGGGAAAAACGGACTCCGCGTACCGACGCAGCCGGGGCTTTGCAGGTATTGGAAGTGCTGAATGCTTGCGAGCGTTCTCTGCGCAATGGCGGCAGTCCGGTTGAACTGAACGGAGTGGAACCTGGCTACTCCACACATTCAAGCGCGGTCATCGACCAGGGCTGCGAGATCGGACAGAGAACAAAAATCTGGCACTTCTCTCATGTAATGGAGAGCGCCAGGATCGGCAATGGCTGCAATATCGGACAGAATGTTGTCATCAGCCCGGGCGTGAAGATCGGTGACAATGTAAAGATTCAGAACAACGTTTCCGTCTATACCGGCGTTGAATTGGAAGACGATGTTTTCTGCGGGCCTTCCATGGTTTTTACCAACGTCATCAATCCGCGTAGTCATATCAATCGGAAGCATGAATACCGTCGAACATTGGTGAAACGTGGCGCTTCGATTGGCGCGAATGCGACGGTGGTTTGCGGCGTGACCCTCGGTCGGTACTGTTTTGTTGCTGCCGGCGCTGTAGTCACACGCGACGTTCCCGACTACGCTCTGGTCATGGGCGTCCCGGGGGCGCAGGTTGGCTGGATGTGCTATTGCGGTACGCGGCTCTCGGATGAGACATCGCAGGTAACGTGCGCTGAGTGCGGCAGAAAATATGTGATCACAAACAATTCTTGCCATGAGCTGAGTGGTGTTACAGAGTTTCCGGCTTCGGAAGCCTCTTCGCCGATTGCTGCGTAGATCCCACCGTGTTCACCAGTAAAACAGGACTGACATGCCAGATAAATTCATTCCTTTCCACAGACCTTCCATAGGTCCAGAAGAGCATGAAGCAATCTCCAGCGTGCTTGAATCCGGATGGCTGACCACCGGTCCTATGGCACAGCAGTTCGAACATGAGTTCAAAGCGTTACGTCGGGTGCAAGTACGCCCTTGGCGGTGAATTCGTGCACGGCAGCGCTTCAGCTTGGACTTGATGCAGTAGGAGTCAATCAGCAGGAAGAAGTTGAAGTTCTGATTCCAACCTATACCTTTACCGCCAGCGCCGCGGTGGTCTCTCACATGGGCGCCCGCCCGGTTCTTTGCGACTCGCAGCCCGGTGGCTTCAACGTGGATCCTTCCAATCTTGAGGCTCGCATAACCCCCAGGACACGAGCGATTGTGGCAGTCCATATCGGCGGAGAGCCGTGCGATCTTTCTGCCATTCGTCGCACTGCAGCGCGCTATGGCCTTCATGTGATTGAGGATGCCGCGCATGCACTCCCGGCTTCCTATCACGGCAAACGGATTGGATGCAATTCGGAGATAGGTGCGTTCAGCTTCTATGCCACCAAGACGATTACCACCGGTGAAGGAGGAATGTTTGTAACCAATAATGAAGCTTATGCCGAACGTGCAAGGCTGATGCGGCTGCACGGAATAAGCGGCGATGCCTGGAAAAGATATGCGAAAGAAGGAACCTGGCACTATGACGTTGTCGAGGCGGGTTTCAAGATGAATATGCCGGATCTTCTCGCCGCGATCGGTTTGGCACAGTTACGCAAAGCAGACCGGTTTTATCGCCGACGCTGTGAGATAGCTTCTCTTTACCTCAACTTTCTTTCCCATATGGATGAATTGGAAATGCCACCCTTCGCTGACGGCCATTCGTGGCACTTGTTCATTGTGCGGCTCCGTCCCGCTCTTCTGGGCAAGAGTCGCCAGGATTTCATCGAGGATCTGAAGCAAGCCGGCATTGGTACCAGCGTACATTTTATTCCACTCCACCTGCATACCTATTACCGCCAGAGGTATGGCTACAGCAAGGGAGATTTCCCCAACGCTGAAGACGCTTACGAGCGTGCAATTTCTCTGCCCATCTACCCCGGCATGAGCGACAGCGATGTGTCCTATGTCGCGAAGACGATTAAGAGGATTATTCAGGTAAACCGCACGCGCGAATACGTGAGCAGTATGCAGCCATGACCGTGCAGCCGCCTCTTGCAGTCCAGCAGCAGTCTTCAGCCTGGTGCAACTCCAGGGGGAAGCGTGCATTGGACATCGTGTTTGCAAGCCTTGCGCTGGTTGTGACTGCTCCGTTCTTGCTTTTGATTGCCGTTGCCATTCGTGCCACCTCGCGTGGCCCAGTGCTGTTCCTGCAGTGGCGATCGGGGCTGAACCGTCATCCATTCCGACTGCTCAAGTTTCGCACCATGCACATGACGGTAGCGGAGTCCGGCCCTGGCCTAACACGTGCAGGAGATGCCCGAATCACCCGGGTAGGTAGGTGGCTGCGAAAGTGGAAACTTGATGAGCTACCACAGTTGATCAACGTACTTGTTGGGGAAATGTCGATTGTCGGCCCTCGTCCCGACCTGGAGCAATATTGGCGCCAAACCAGTGACACGGAACGCCAGGTGCTTGCTACAAAACCCGGGATGACCGGCGCAGCCAGCCTGATCTTCCGCAATGAAGAAGAGTTGCTCGCCGGTGTTCCGGAATCGGAGTTGGCTTTCTTTTACATTCACCGCCTTCTTCCGCGGAAGGCTCATTTAGATCGGGAATATGCAGCGCAGGCCACGTTCTGGAGTGACTGCTGCATTTTAATGAAGACGATACTCCGTATCTTTACAAACCATTCTGATACACAACAGCTCAGAGAGATGCATGAACAAGTTCCCAGATAATCGAACCTTCGCATTTACGATATTTGACGACACTGACCTTAGTACAGTCGAGAATCTTGCCCCAATCTATCGATTGCTGAGTGAAATCGGAATGTACACCACGAAATCAGTGTGGCCGCTGGCGAGTGAGGCAGACGCCCGTCTCGGCGGCGCCAGCCTTCAGGATCCACGATACGCGGCCTTCGTACTGGACCTGAAGAACGCCGGGTTTGAAATTGCGCTTCACAACGTACGGAATAACTCCTCCATACGCAAAGTTGTTGAGGCGGGACTGGAGGAATTTCGGAGACTCATAGGATATTACCCTCGGATACACACGAATCATTCCTACAATCAGGAAAACATTTATTGGGGGCCGGCCAGATTTTCAGGTATCGCACCTTTCTATCGGGCGTTCATAAGCAATTTCCGTCCCGGATTCGAGGGACACGTTGAGAACTCACAGTATTTCTGGGGCGACCTATGCCGGCAGCGCATTGAATATGTGCGCAACTTTGTTTTCCGAGAAATCAACCTGGAGCGCGTAAATCCGACCATGCCGTATCACGACGCGAATAAACCGTTTGTGAATATGTGGTTCAGCAGCTCTGACGCTCATGACCGGAGCGCATTTTGCGAACTGCTCAGCGAGTCCAATCAGGACCGGCTGGAGGAAGAGCATGGAATCTGCATTCTGTATACACATCTCGCCTGTGGGTTTGTGAATGAAGGAATTGTGCATCCACGAGTTGAACTTCTGTTGCGCCGGCTCGCCCGTAAGCCTGGATGGTTTGTTCCGGTTTCAACGTTGCTCGATTTTCTCCGTCAGAGAAATGGGGCGCAATCAATTTCGGCCACAGCGCTTCGCACGATGGAATGCAAATGGCTGTTTGATCGCCTGCGAAGCGCTCTAACACAAGTTGGGGACCGTACTCCTGAACTCGTCGAAGCGGAATGATATGTTGCGTCAGGGGCCATCCACCAGCGCAACTACCCGGGCGAACGGAATTTCCATGATTGTGCCGGTGCTGAACGAGGTGAAGCACATCGAACGGACGATAGAATCTCTTCTGGGACAGGACGCTTCGCATCTGGCTACGGAACTTCTGTTCGTTGATGGCGGTTCCACAGACGGCACTCGAGAAATCATCAAGCGTTATGCGGGCGCATATCCGTCGATGAAGCTGCTCGACAACCCGCGTCGTACAACTCCAGTGGCGCTGAACATTGGCTTGCGGGCCGCTCAGGGCGAGTATGTCGGCATCCTCGGCGCACATGCCAGCTATCCTCCCGATTACGTCAGGATTTGCTGCGAGGAAATGGAAGCGCAAAATGCTGCGGGATGCAGCGGCCGCTTGCTTACAATGCCATCAAACCAGAGCTTGGGAGCACGATTGGCCGCATGGTGTATGGGGCACCGTTTTGCATCGTCAGGCTCTTCTGTGCGCACACAAGGAGAAGGATATGCCACTACCATTCCATTTCCTGTTTTCCGCAAGCAAGCATTGATTGACGTAGGTGGATACGACGAGACCCTGGACCGCAATCAGGATAACGACATGAATGAGCGACTCAGGGCGAGTGGTCACAGGCTTTATCTAACTGCCCGAATTCACGCCGTCTACTATGCTCGACCGGGAACGTTGAGTTTGCTTGTCCATGCATTTAACACCGGTAAGTGGAATGGCACTACGATACGTCGGCTACGGAAGGCGTTATCACTACACCACTTCGTGCCGTTCGCATTTGTTGTGACCGTTCTGGTTGCTATGGTCTTTGTTTTACTTGCCACCTTGCGAGGGGACTCCGTATTGCTTGCGCTCTTGTGTCTGGCTTTGCCGGTCGCTGCTCACCTCTCCATAGGAGTACTTGCCGGTCTTGAGACAGCCATTCGTCAGCGTGACATAGGCGCGTTACTACTACCTCCCGTGATTCTCGCGTTTCACATCGCATATGGGCTAGGGACATTGGCTGGCCTTTTGGGTAGCCTGTCTCTCCGCGACCACCGGCTACAAGTAATCGCAAAGCATTGGTAAGACCTGAGGACCGACCCAGTAATGAAAATCGGCTTGGAATTCACGCCTGATCAATCACCCGAACACCAGAGCAGGCTAAGATACGCATTTCAACTGTTCTGCGCCGTCTATGGCCATGAACCCGTGCTGGAGAGCAGGAACGGCGAAACGGCGGAATTGCGGATTACCTATTCCAGCGACCCTGCAACGGGACAAAGTCGCAAAGTCCTTCGCCTTTATAACGGATACTACCCGCGGCCTTTGGCAACCCCGGCACCGCGGCCTCGTTCCTTCAGCGAAGACGGGAAGACGACTGTGCTGTTTTTTCCACCGGAAGACTCCGCAGAGGTAGATTGGCTTGCAGAGATATTCGAGTGGACCTCTTGTGCCGACGAATACAGCGTCAGCGCGCGCGACTCGGTCAGCCGTATTCCTTTTGAAAAAACCGTGTTTGCTCGTTACGAACTCGACCAGCGGACGCCCTATGCCGCATTGGCTATGTGGTTCCTCCAGCGTGCAATTTGCAAGCTGGTTCCCGCCGAGGAGAGGGCTCGGGCTCCTGAAACAGATTTGGAGCACGCAATTGTTTGCTCTCATGATGTCGATTTCCTGGATTTAGGGTATCTGTCGACACTCGGCAGAGTGGCAAAGAATTCACTGATCGCTCTACAACAATCCCCGACGATTGCGCTTGGCATTGCTGCGCGTGCAGTGCGGTTCGCGTTGGGTGGAATCAATCCGTTGCAGGGGGTCGAGCAGCTCGCCAGGTCGGAGCAGGCTTCCGGGATCACTTCGTCGTTCAACTTCATCGTGCACCATGGCCATCCAAGGGATGCCAATTACCGGATCGAAAGCGAGGCGGTGGTCGCCCTCGCGAAACGGCTCGAGTCGATGGGAATGGAGGTCGCCGTACATGGCTCGTATACCAGTCTGGACACAGGCGACCGGCTCGCCAGCGAATTCCAGTTACTTCGCAAACACGGATTTTCTCCGCTTGGTGGCAGGCAGCATTGGCTCAGGTTCAGCTTAGACCGGCTTGTGCCAGCCGTAGAAAGGGCGGGAGCCCTCTACGATACCTCGGTCGGCTGGCAGCATCGCATTGGATTCAGAGCCGGTGCTTGCTTCCCGTTTCCTCCCTACAACTTCGCCGAGGAACGGCCGGCCAGGTTCCTCGAATTCCCTTTGGCAGTGATGGAGCAGGCCTTGCCACCGAACGAAGAAGAGGCGTTTGGCGAGGTCGAAAAACTGCTCGCAACGAGCCGCATGTATGGCTGGGGCGGCATTTCGTTGCTGTGGCATCCCACGGCATTCGGAGGTGGACAACTTCCGATTGGTATTGGCCGCTCGTTCGATGACTTGGTTAACACGCGTTTCCAGCGGAGGGAAAGCTGGCTATCGGCCGGGGAATTCCTGCTGAAAGTGCGCAATCGATATATAGAAGTAGGCCTGATGGATAAAGGCTGGGGAGCAGGTCTGGTCAATGTTGACGAAATCCGTCAAAGCACCGTCGAAGCTTAAAGCAGAAGAAGCCTTCACATTGCGCTACCTTGAACCGAGCGAATTTCCCCTTTGGGATGCGCTGGTAGATGTATCGCCTCAGGGCTCAGTATTCTGTCGCTCGTGGTGGTTGAGCGCGATCGGGGATGTTCGCATCCTCGCTTGTTTCTCGGGAAACCAGATAATCGCGGGTATCCCACTTTATTTTGAAAGACACTTCGGAATACCGGTGTGCACAATGCCGAAGCTGACGCAGACGTGGGGCGTAGTCCTCCGTCCGCTGGATGGAAGAGCAGTCGTCGCAGCAGCACGGGAAACAAAGATTCTTCGGACATTCGCCATCGAGCTCTCTCAATACAGGCTCTTTTTTCAGGCCTTTCACCCCAGTCTCGCAAATTGGCTGCCATTCTATTGGTCGGGATTTCGGCAGACTACTCGTTTCACGTATGTGCTTGATGATCTCACTGACTTGGGTCGGGTCTGGCACGGCATGTCCGAGAGTGCTCGCAACCAAGTCAAGAAGGCAGAAAGAGCCGGTCTCACCGTCGTGCCGTGCGGCATCGAGGAGGTCTACAGGTGCGAATCCCAGAGCTTCCTGCGCCAGGGAAGGAGACTGTCCCACAGCGAATCCCTTCTTAGGCGCCTACATGATTCCGCAATAGAACATGACAGCGGTGCGTGTTTTGCCGTAGTTGACCGAGCGGGAATGGTATATTCCGCGCGCATGCTGGTGTGGGATAGGCACCGAGCTTATTACCTCGTCGCTGGTATGGAGAGCGGACTGCGAGTTAGCGGCGCCAACTCTTTGGGCGTGTGGAGCGCGATTCAGTTCGTAGCCCAACGGAGTCGCGTATTCGACTTTCAAGGTTCCGTCATCGAGAGCATAGAACGCTTCAACCGAAATTTTGGAGCCAAACAAGTGCCGTACAACTATGTGATGAAGGCTCCAACTTTAGCTCACGCTTGCCTCCAATTTGTGGGCAAACTGTAGCCGAGTTTCCTTTCTCAACACCTGAGTAAATCTAATCGCCTGTTATGGAGAAACTGTATGTCTATCTTTTCTATTGACTCGCCTCTTCATGAGCACTTGGCCGCGACATCATCGAAGCATCGGTCTCGACCAGCATTGATTGCGGGATTAGTGTCCGCCCAAGCATCCTCCATGCCAGCAGCAATTGCTGTCGCGGACAAAGACTATGAGCTGACTTACGGTGAACTGGATACCCGAGCTAAGGAGTTGGCTCAACGCCTGCGCGTTTTAGGAGTCGGCCCCAATGTCGTCGTCGGACTCTGCGTGTCGCGTTCGGTGGCGATGGTTGTGGGGGCACTCGGAATATTTAAAGCAGGTGGGGCTTACCTGCCGCTGGATCCCGTCTACCCGGCCGCCCGCATAGCTTTCCAGCTGAACGATGCGGAAGTTTCTGTGGTGGTCACGGGACAATATATGACGGAGCGATTGCCCGCAGGGTCTTGGCGCGTAATTGCGTTGGATCAGGAAGGGCGGCAGACCAACTCGGAGAGCGGTGCTGATGACTCTGAGTCTCCGGCAATCGAGGCACATGGAGAAGATCTGGCATATGTGATCTATACGTCCGGTTCAACTGGCCAGCCTAAGGGTGTGGAGATAACGCACGCGAGCCTGGAAAATCTTGTCAGTTGGCATCAACAGGCCTTCGCAGTAGTTTCGAGCGACCGGGCCGCGCAGCTTGCGAGCCCAGGGTTCGATGCAGCCGTATGGGAGCTATGGCCCTACCTCACCGATGGCGCCGCAGTCTATGTGCCGGATGACGAGATTGTCAAGAACCCTGTGGCCCTTCGCGACTGGCTGGTAAGACGCGCTATCACGACAACGTTTGTCCCAACACCAATGGCCGAACAACTGATGCGTTTGGAGTGGCCACGGCATACCGCTCTGCGCGTGCTGCTAACCGGAGCCGACACGCTACGGCATTACCCTCCCGCGGCATTGCCTTTCGCTGTGGTGAACAATTACGGTCCGACCGAGTGCACGGTGGTCACTACGTCTGGCACTGTGCCACCGGGCCTGGGCTCGGATCGACTGCCGTCCATTGGCCGGCCTATCAGGAACGTTCAGGTCTACATCCTGGATGACCAGTTGCAACCGGTGGCTACGGACGAGATTGGACAACTCTACATCGGTGGCGATGGCGTGGGGCGCGGCTACCGCAACCACCCTTCGATGACCGAAGAGAAATTCATCCCGGATCCGTTCGGCGGCTCCGCCTCGGGGCGCCTGTACAAAACAGGAGACTTGGGGAGATTCACGTCGAACGGCGAAATCGATTTTCTGGGACGCGTGGACGAGCAGATCAAGATTCTCGGGCATCGGGTAGAGCCCAACGAGATTGCCAACGCTCTGGACCAGAATCCGCTGGTGGCCGCCAGTGCGGTCGTGGCGCGTGATGCGGTTGACGGAGAAAAACGGCTGGTGGCATACGTTGTCCCGGCATCATCGAATGTCGCCTTGAGCCCGCGCGGCTTGCAAGAGTCTTTGCGAACCCGATTGCCCGACTACATGATCCCAACATTGTTCGTGCGGATTACCCAGCTTCCTCTGACCAGCAACGGCAAGATCGACCGGGCGGCGCTTCCCGAGCCTGCGGATGACAACACGATGCACGATGAGGACTTCGTCGCGCCTTCTACGCCGGTGCAACGGCGTCTGGCCGAGATTGCCGGCGAGCTGCTCAAGGTCGAGTCCGTGGGATTGCATGACAACTTTTTCCTGATGGGCGGTCATTCGCTGCTAGGCACGCAATTGGTAATGCGGGTGAACCGGCTTTTCGGGGTTGAGCTGGCCCTGCGCGAGGTGTTCGAGTCGCCGACCATTGAGGATCTGGCCGCCTGCGTCGAAAAGAAGATCGTGAAGAAGATCGCGGAAATGCCGGAGGAAGAGGTTCAGCGCTTCCGGCAGATAGCCCAGGCAAGCTGAGCGGAAAGAGAACAGGAAGGAACATGATGTCGACCATGCCGCTGGCCGCCGAAAAAAGCCGTACCCAGGTCTTGAGCCTGTCACGACTGCTCGACCCGGAAGTTCTGGCGAATCCGTATCCTTTGTATCATCGCTTGCGCGCGGAAGCTCCAGTGCACTGGGACCCGTTTCTGCACGCCTGGGTAGTAACCCGCTACCCCGATGTGCGGACGGTACTGCACCGATTCTCCGCCAACCGCACGCCCTCGCCGGAGCAGCTCAAGGACATGGGGCTCGAAAACTTCACCCCCGTAGGTCGCGTCATGGTCAGGCAGATGCTGTTCATGGATGCCCCCGCGCACACACGCTTACGCGGCCTGGCAGCGTACGCCTTCACCCCCGGACGTGTCGCCTACCTGCGCACGTACATCCAGCAAGTCATGGACGAGTTGCTGGAAAAAGTGCGGGCAATCGGACGCATGGACGTTATCGCCGATATTGCCGCTCCTCTCCCCGCAATTGTGACCGCGAAAATGCTGGGCGTGCCCACAGAAGATCACGTTCAGCTCAAGGATTGGTCCGCCGATTTCGCGCAGATGCTGGGAAATTTCCAGCACAACCCGGATCACATCCCCCTTGCCCTGAAGGCAGTGGAAGGCATGACTGCCTATTTTCAGAACGCAATCAAGCAGACCCGCCGGCATCCGCGCGAAGGGCTGATCCATTCCTTCCTTACCGCGGAAGTTGACGGCGACCGCTTCACCGAAGAAGAAATCGTAGCCAACGTGATCGTGACCATGGTGGGCGGCCAGGAAACAACCACTAATCTGATCGGCAACGGTATCGTCTCTTTGTTGCGGAACCCCGAGCAACTGGAGAAGCTGCGCGCCAATCCTTCTCTTGTGCCTTCGGCCGTGGAAGAATTGTTGCGCTACGAGAGTCCCAGCCAGCAAACAGCGCGCCTGGCGCCACATGACCTGGAACTGGGCGGCAAACTGATTCGCAAGCGCCAGGCCGTGATCGCTGTGATGGCCGCGGCCAACCGCGATCCTGAGCGCTTTCCCGATCCCGACCGCCTCGATCTCGAACGCCAGGACAACCACCACCTGGCTTTCGGCTACGCTGCGCACTTCTGCTTCGGCGCGCCCCTGGCAAGAATTGAGGGCCAGGTGGCAATTGACGTTCTGGCCCGCACGTTGCCCAATCTGGCGCTGGAGCCGGGGCCGCTAGTGTGGCGGGAAAACCTGGGCCTGCGCGGATTGAAGGCTCTGCCGGTGACCTTTCAGGAAAAGTAGCCGCAGGGTTGCGCAGATGAGCGCAGATAAAGACAGGAGCCTGCGGATTTGCGCTTTGTTGCCTTCTTGGATCGCCGTGAGCGAAGACGCATGCAATTTCCTTATCGAGGCATCATCCCGACCCGAAGCAAGCGATTCCGTCGCGAGCCTGGAGGATTTTTGCGCGAAGTGGAGGGAGCAGCGAAAAGCCTCATTCTCCATCCAGGCTCTTGATGAACTGAGAGTAAGACTCCACACCGTCCCGAAGAGTGTAACAAATGCTAAATCACTTGGTCACCGAAGAGAGCAAACAGCCCGATTTCTCACCTGAGGCCATCTTCGCTCCGCCGGCCTGGTATTTCGAGCAGGATTTATGGGTTCAAGATGCGATGGCGCCTGGGAATGCGACGCACAATTATCCGCTACCTATGCGCATCCGCGGACCGCTCAACCATGAAGCCCTGGAGCAAAGCCTCCAGGAAATTCTGCGACGTCACAGTGTCTTGTTCTCGGTCTTTCGTAGAGTGGGTGGCAAAACCGCTCAGATGATCATGCCGCTCCAGCCGCTTGCTATGCCGGTTTTGGACTTGACCGGTCTCCCCAAGGACGAGAGAGAGGCGAAGGTGGAAAAGGCCGTGTTCGAAGATGCACGCCGCCCGTTCGATTTGACTCGCGGACCAATGCTTCGGACCGGGTTGCTTCGGCTCGCGGCCGAAGAGCACATCTTGCTGCTTACGACACACCACATCGTGTGCGATTACTGGTCCTCGCGTATCCTCGTTCGAGAGCTCTTTACCCTCTATGCTGCTTTCAGCGCGAAACAGCCTTCGCCTCTGCCAGAGCTCGGTTACCAGTATAGCGACTTTGTGAGGCAGCTTGAGACGCGGTTGCACGGCGAGGAACTTGAGTCACGATTGGGTTTCTGGAAAGAGCGTTTGGCCGGAAAGCACTTTCACCATCTCGCTCTAGATCACCTGCCGCCTGTACGTCGAAGCTATCGCGGGACCCACGAGATGGCGATTTATCCTCAAGAGTTGAGCGATTCCATCAAGCAGTTGGGTGCCCGGGAACGGCTTAGCCCATTCATGATAATGCTGGCGGGCGTCCAGTGCCTGCTCCAGCGATATTCCGGACATGAGGACATTGGCGTCGGTTCATGTGTCGCGAACCGGCCGCTTCTCGAGCTTGAGGGCCTGATCGGTCCCTTTGCCAACGTCTCGGTGCTTCGGACCGATCTCTCCGGGAACCCTACTTTTCGCGAAGTGTTCCGTCGCGTGCGGGAGGTGTCGCTGTCAGCTTATAGCTACCAGGACACGCCTTTCGGTATGCTTGTCGACAATTTTCAGCCCGCATTTGATCCAGCCCGGCATCCGCTGGTCCAGATGGTATTCGTCTTTCTGAACGCGCCGAGTGAAGCTTGGGAGGTGCCCGGTCTAACCGTCAATCCCATCCCGATTGATATGGGGACTTCGTGTTATGAACTGCACATGAATGTGCAAATTCAGGAGCGATTCGAGGTAGACCTGCAGTACAGTTCTGACCTGTTTGAAGCGGCCACTGTCCGCCAAATCTTACAGGACTATCGCACCGTACTCCAAACGATGTGCAACAACCCGGACGCGCGAATCTGTGAGCTTCCGATCCAGACGCAGCAGGTGGCAATCAAGGGCCAGCAGCCTGAGTACACCCGCACAAGGTACGTTGCCC
Organism: Terriglobia bacterium; assembly: GCA_963755365.1. GTDB lineage: Bacteria > Acidobacteriota > Terriglobia > Terriglobales > Acidobacteriaceae > Angelobacter. The sequence goes on from CAVWJV010000008.1 coordinate 302,834, forward strand.
CAAACGGCGCTGTCGAATCGCGGCTCGCTCAGCTCTGGGAAGCGGTTCTCGAGAAGCACCCTATCGGCGTGAACGACGATTTCTTTGAACTGGGGGGAGACTCGCTCCGTGCCGGCCGCTTGTTTGCGCAGATCGAACAAACCTTCGGGAAAGAGATACCTTTAGGCGCTCTATTCCACGCGCCAACAATAGAGACACTCGCTAAAGTCATTGCCGAAGCTCGTTCGAGTGACACAGGCGTGGTCACAATTCAGTCCGGCCGTGCCAGTCCACCGCTGTTCTGCCTTCCGGGACAAACAGGCAGCGTGCTAGTCTTCCGTAGCTTGGCGCAGCATTTGGGTTCGGATCAGCCTGTCTACGGTTTACAGCCGCAAGGACTCGACGGCAAACAACCTCCACTCACTCGCATTGAAGATATGGCAGTGAACTTCGTAAAACAAATACGGGTAGTCCAGCCGAACGGGCCATACTTCCTGGTTGGATACTGCATGGGAGGTACTATTGCGTTAGAAATGGCACAGCAGCTGCATAGGCACGGGCAAATGATCGGTTTGCTAGCTCTATTGGACACGTACAACTGGGGCCTGCTTAAGCGCACATTGTTCATCGACGATTTCTATTTCAGGGTGCAGCAATGGTGGTTTAGTTGGCAGCGCGGCGGCTTGCGATGGAAGGAACTGCGAGAACGAAAAGCCCCGTGGTCCTTCCCTGTTGTGGCTTTACCAGGCAGGAAGAAATCTTTGAGGAGATTTAGCGACTTCTGGGCTAAACCCGCCGCTGAACTGGTCTCAGAATGCAACCTGCAAGCCGCATTTAGCTATGTGCCACAAGCGTACCCAGGACGAGTTCTACATGTGCGTCCGACGAAACAATACGCCAGATACAAAAGGCCGCGACTGAGCTTGAACAGCTTGGCGGCAAATGGTGTAGAAGAATTCTTTCTCCGTGGGTATCCCACTCAAATCTTTCAGGAACCGCTCGTGCGAGACCTGGCGGCCAAACTGAGAACCTGTATTGACCAGGCCGTTTCCTTCCCGAGTTCCGACATTGCACCACCAGCTGCCCCGATGGCTGCCTGAATCCTTGATGCTGACTACCATTGTGGCGACTTTGTCAAAGCTGCGGGAACGAGCACGCAGGTTTATGGGCACATTAGAGCATAGATTTGCCTGGGTGGGTCTCAATTGGGGAGCCTATGCCGTCTTTTCTCTGCTTCTTCCGACGATCTCATCAACACACGTCGAGCAAACTCGTCTCGCTGTTGAGGGGTTGCCATGAAGCCCGAGGAAGAAGCAGTTCCTGCAACCATGGCGGATACATTCATTTGGCGATCAGAAGGGCGAACTGCGTATGCAGTGACATACGTCCTCCTGCTCCTCGCGACCTTGGTGGCTTTGTACGGCTGCTCGCAGTTGGGGTATGAACCCGCTTGGGCCTTGGCTGCCATCGCAGCAGGAGCAGTCATTCTAATAGCGTTTTGCAAATGGCCCATCCTGATGTTTGCCGGTTTAGTGTTTGTCGGGCAATTCAAAACCATTCCTGCGCAAGGTGTTTCTCTTTCTGACCCCACGATGCTGATGTTTCTGCTTTGCTGCGGCACGATTGCGATAGATCGGTTGAGGGGTTTGATCAGTGCACATTCAGAGTGGTCGCTAGGTTATCTGTTTGCTGGACAGGCGTCCAGGATTATCCTCTTCATGCTTTTTACCGCCGCGCTGGCAGTTAGTTCTCTTTACACGCCGGCAGAGCAATACGGAAAGGCGAAGCTCTTGCGGTTCCTGACATTTGAAACCCTGGTGTTTCTTGGCCCGATCTTGCTGCTGAAAAACGAAAAGGCGCTGAAGCCCTTACTGTGGGCCATGATCGTTCTGAGCGTTCCGCTGTTGGCAAAGCAGATCATCACCGTATCGCATCCTTCGCTCCAAGTGCTTCGCGGAGAGGCTGACGTAACCGAACTCGGGCATGGCGAAGCGTTTGGCACAGCCATCCTGATCGCAATCTACGCTAGGTGGATCCGTTCCCGCATCTTGCTGGGTTGCATTCTTGTGCTCGCGTCAGTCGGTCTGGTCACGGCGGCTGCTCGCACACCTGCACTGGCGCTTTTGATAACTCTGATTGTTTCCCTCTTCGTTCTGAGGACGCCGTTCGCGCACTTGAGGCTACGAACAATGCTGCCCATCCTATCCCTGGTCGTTGTTGTTGGCGCGCTGACTTTTTTGTGGATCCGCAATACACCCGCAATGCGTCAGAAGCTGGCGTCAAAAGAGGATGAGTTCGTATCCATGGCGTCCGGCTCTAGCGAGACGCATGGCACCATGGCAAGGCGCTTGGAGTTCTACAAGGCAGCGGCCGATGCCGTCACGCAACACCCATTGACCGGTTTGGGACTCGGCGGTTGGAGTGTTTTCTATTCCGGAGAGCGCATTGAGGGCCGAAAAATGCCGATCTATCCGCACGATTTCTTGTTGGAGGTAGCCTCCGAACAGGGCCTCCCGGGCTTGGCGCTGCTGCTCGCATTGTTGGCGAGTCTGTTTTATTCCGCTCGGAAACTGGCTAAATATCCGCAATTTGCATTTTTATTGCCTGTGTTGATATTCGAAGTGTTTAACCACATGTTCACGGGAAGCGTTGAAGATCGATATCTCTGGTTCTGGTTTGGAATGGTCGTTGCTGTCTCCCGAATGGTTCACAACTCCGAACTGCAGTACCGGGCGGTCCAGAACGTCCGGAGCGCAAGTGGTGATTGCTGCCAGCTTCATTCTTGACCCAAATGGCCAAGGACCATTGTCGATCCATTCACCGTTGAGACTCAAAGGATTGTGGCGGCGTATGAACGACGTTCGAGTGTGGCCAGGTGTTTGTATGCTGGGTTCCTTACTCGTAGTCATTGCTTCGCCAGTTTTCGGGCATGTCACTAGCCAACTCGCCGCGGTGAGTCGGTGAAACTCCTTTGGACCCTCATCCTGGCGACGGTCTGGGCCGGCGTGAATCCCGGTGTGGGGATTCAGCAGGCCGCGGATTTCTACGTTTCTGCCACGGGGAGCGATCGCAATGACGGCTCGTTCTCGCGCCCGTGGGCAACGATCCAACACGCTGCCCTTGTGGTTGCGCCGGGCGCAACCGTACATGTTGCTGCCGGCACCTACGCTGGACCCATCCGAACAACCGTGAGCGGTTCCGCAACAACCCGGATACGGTTTGTTTCAGACACTCAATGGAGCGCCAGGATCGTTTCCACCGGAGGGGCTGAGGCAGTGTGGAGAAACGACGGCGACTATGTCACGATCGAAGGCTTTGATCTAAGTGGAGACGGGGCTGTCGGCATTCAGAATCTGGCGTCGTTCGACCAGATTGTTGGAAATCATGTTCATGACATCCCGGCCGCAGGTTGTACCGGCACAGGCGGCGCAGGAATCTACATCGGAAATTATTCAGCGCACGATTCAGACACCATCGGAAACATCGTCCACGATATCGGGAATGTAGACACCAAATGTTTTACGGTCCACGGCATCTACCACACCAACCGCGGCGGACATATCTATAACAATATCGCCTATCGAAACCAGTCGTGGGGCATTCATCTGTGGCACGCGGCCCGCGATGTGGCCGTCGCCAACAATCTTGTATACCGCAACGGTGCCGGTGGGATCCTCATCGGTGCGGGCGATATGCCCGGGAACGTCACCTGTGAAGGCGTAATGGTCGTGAACAACATCATCGTCGATAACGTCAGCCAATGGAGTTATGGGTATGCAATCAGGGAGGCCGGGCGAACCGGAGCCAACTTCTATTTGAACAACCTGATTCACGGCAATTCTGCTTATCTCCAGCTTGCGTCCGGGAAGATTAGTGGGACAGTGGACGCCGATCCGCAGTTTCTCAACTATCAGCCGGATGGGCGCGGAGATTACCACCTGAAAGCGAGCAGTCCTGCGATCGACGCGGGCGTGAACTCGCCTGCTCCTCAAGACGATATAGAACACAAACCTCGGCCAGCCGGTCGAGGCTGGGATATTGGGCCTTACGAGTGGATTCCCCCGACATCACAGCGCGATCCGTCGCATTGACGGCATCCATGCGACGTCTAGCATCCGCGAGTTAACGCTCTTGTCATTCATTGCCTGGCAGATGAGACCTTTGCAAGTGCATCCGATAGTACGCGATCTCACGGTAACGGCCGCCGCGTGCCTCGCAAATCTGGCGGTTGGGCTGTTCGTGATCTCACTTTTTGGACATCTGTGGGGTTTAGCCCTTCTCGGCGAATACCTGCTGCTGCGCCGGGTCGCGAATTGGTTTCAGCCGCTGACCCATTTGGGCATGGGCGTGGCGCTGCCGCGATATATCGCTTTTTCGATCAGTCGCTCCACCGACTCCGCACTCGAATACTTTGTTGCTTCAGCGGCCTGCATCATTGGCTTCAATTCCGCGCTCTGCCTTCTGATATACCATGCTCGCAATTCTCTATCAGCCCTGTTGTTCGGCGATGCGCAACTCTCACGTTTGGTGGCCCCCCTGTGTATCCTGATGCTGGGGATGGGAGCGCAAGCCGTCGTGTACGGGTATTACCGAGGCGGCCTGCAAATGAATCGGGCCGGATCTATTCAGGTTGCTGTAGCCCTTGCGCCGCTTATCGCGGCGACGACCCTATACCGCCTGCGTTCGGTGCCGGCCGTCGTGAGCTGCGCTGGATGCCTGCTCCTCTTCATTGCTGCCGGGTTTGCAATTCCGATTCTACGCAACCTGCATCGCCGTTCTTTCTTGAACGTTCGCACCCGTGCGGCCGAGTTGCTGAAGTATGGTCTCGCGCGGCTGCCAGGTGATCTCAGTATCGGAGCGCTGTTCTCCATAGGTCCTATTGTTGCAATGCATTTTGTGCCCATCACGGTGGTGTCTTCGCTGCTGATCGCCTCGGCCATGTTGGTGGCGCTCAGCGCCAGTACTGAGCCTCTTGGTTTGGTCTTCCTATCCAAGATAAGCATGATGCTGGCTAGCGGCCGCAAGGAAGACGTGCGCATGTATGCCACGTGTCTGGCGCAAGCAGGCATCGATATCTCGGCGTTCCTGACCATCCAGGTTCTGGTGTTCGCGGACACCCTCGTTCGGGTGTGGATTGGGCCAAGCGCAACCAACGACGTGACCGTCATCCGGCTTGTCCTCATAGGGGTGCCGTTCTACTTGTTTTACACTGGACTTCGCAGCGTGATTGATGCCGGAAGCATCCGGCCGCGCAATGCCATCAACACGATTGCATCCTTGACGGCTCTAGGCCTGATGATCAGTCTCTCTCTGCGGATGGTGCCACGCGCATTCCTGGTGCACGCCATCGGCCTGTCCCTGGTGATATCACTCGCAATCTTGGCATTCCTGACTGCAGCGTCGCTTAGCGCGCTCTACGCCGTACGCCTCAAGTGGAAGGAATCGATCATACCCATCTGTAGCGCATTAGCTTTCGGCGCAGTTGCTTTTGCCTGCCGCCATTGGTTTGGCGTTCACGGATTCGCGCTGGGGACGCTAGAGCTGCTTTTCGGATCGGCCTTTCTCTTCGCGTGTTTTCGCTCCGGTGTTCCGTGGGCTCGATTGGTTTGGAGATTGCTGTTCCCACATCAAGCCCCGTTGCAAGACCATCAACGTGTAGCTTGACCCTACAAGGAAGAAGCCATGAGAATTACTCACCTCACGTCGGTTCATCCTGCGGACGACAATCGCATTTTCAAACTGTGCCGGTCAGTCGCTCGCGCGAATCGGACAGTCAGTTATGTCGTGCCGACTGATGCCGACGCCTTTGTGGACGGCGTGGCGATCAAAGCCGTCCCCACGTCAGCAGGCCGTCTAAAGCGCATGCTCCATACAACGTGGCACGTATACCGTCGTTCCCTGAAAGAGTGCGCCCAGATATATCAGTTTCATGATCCCGAACTCATTCCTGTGGGCCTCGCCCTCCAGCTACTTCACCGCCGTCACGTCATCTACGACGTGCACGAAAACGTGCCCGACACCATTCTGGGTAAACACTACATCCCGCGGCGACTGCGAAAGGTGATGGCCGCAGCATTCGATCAATTCGAACGCCAGGCTGCTAAGATGTTCTCCGCGATTGTAACTGCGAATGAAGACATCAGCGAACGCTTCAAGAACTCAAGCAATCCAGTTCTTTCGATACATAACTACGCGGAAGCTGAGGAATTCTCGGATTCCAGCCACGATACCTCCCGTTATGAATCGGGGCTGATATTTCATTCTGCCGCCAGCGAGAGAACAGCTTTCCCCGCTGTCGTGCGTGCCATCGAGCTGATTCCGAGTAAGTTCAATCTTAAGCTGATTGCGAGTGGAGTTACGACGGCCGAGGCGGACGCGGCTGCGCGGCTTGTGCCAATATCGATTTCTCCTCGAATATGCGCAGTGGGAAAACTCTCACGTGAGGACATGGTCCAGACGTACTTGCGGTGTGCAGTGTCACTGGTGTTTTATGCCGAGTCAAGAAACCATTCCAGCGTCCGGGCCAACCGCTTGTATGAATCGCTTGCCGCTGCAGCTCCGGTCATCGTCTCTGATTTCCCGGAATGGCGAGAGCTGGTGGAGTCCATCGGCTGCGGGCTAGCGGTCAATCCTTCCTCCCCACAGGAGATTGCGGAAGCAATCCAATATCTGTCGGCTCACCCGACTGAGGCGGCGGAAATGGGAAGGCGAGGCCGACAAGCCTTCTTACAATCTTTCAGCTGGACCCATGAGAGCAATCGACTGCTCGAACTATACGACATGCTGGTTGTCGGAGGTTCCTCAACAGAAACCGTAACTGCCGCAAACTTCTAACGCGAGTGTTATCCAGGAGGTCTTCTTGTCTTTTTCATTCACCCACAACAAGTACCATAAGGTCAGCATTTTTGGTTTGGGTTATGTTGGTTCCGTGATGGCTGCCTGTCTAGCCCGTCTTGGCCACGAGGTAATCGGGACCGACACCAACCCCGTCAAAGTTCAACTGCTCAATGAGGGACGCAGCTTGATCGTCGAACCCGGCTTAGATGAAATGCTTTCATCGCAACATGGCAGCGCCAGAGGTACGACAGATGTGATGGACGCGGTACTCCAATCCGACATTTCGTTCGTCTGCGTGGGAACACCTTCCTCGCGCTCAGGCAGGATTAATCTTGGCAGCGTCCAGCGCGTCAGCGAACAAATTGGAGCAGCCTTGGCTTCGAAAAATGACTGGCATACGATTGCAATCCGCTGCACGGTCTTCCCGGGCACCATCGAGTCGATGGTAATCCCGATTTTGGAAGAGAAAAGCGGCAAGCGAGCAGGTGTCGACTTTGCGGTGTGTGCCAATCCCGAGTTCATTCGCGAAGGAACCGCGGTGCGCGATTTTTTCAATCCGCCTTTCACAGTCATTGGAGCCGCCAGCAAGCAGCTTTCAGCCGCGCTGCATGAACTCTATATAACGATTCCCGGGCGGGTATTCGACACATCAATCCGCACTGCGGAGATGGTGAAATATGCCTGCAACGCATTTCATGCCTTGAAGATTGACTTCGCCAACGAAATCGGCAGCTTGGCGCGCGAGGTCGGCGTCAATCCACATGGAGTTATGGAAATTTTGTGCGCTGACACGAAGTTGAACATTTCACCCACATATCTGAAACCCGGATTTGCTTTTGGCGGTTCTTGTCTGCCCAAGGACGTCGCAGCGCTGGCGCATTACGCCCGCCAGATTGACCTTTCATTGCCATTACTGCAATCCATCCTTCCCAGTAACCAGGCTCATATCGACCGAGCCTTGGAATCGATTCTTATGACGCGCAAAAGAAGAATTGGATTTTTCGGATTGAGCTTCAAATCGGGGACTGACGACATGCGCGAAAGCGGAGCGCTTCAGATTATTAAACGCCTGTTGGGCGAGGGCTGCCAGGTACAAGTATATGATCCGAACGTCTCCCTCAGCCTGATCCATGGGGAAAACAGGCGCTACGCAGAGACCGAAATTCCTCACATCTTCTCACTTCTTCGCCCAGCAATAGAAGACGTCATAGCAATAAGCGAAGTCCTTGTGATAGCCAACAGTGGCAAAGAATATGCGCGTGTTCCCGAGTTGGCCAATCCCGATCAGGAAATCGTCAATTTAGCGGGTGCGCGTTGGCTCTCAACGGAGACCCAGGACAATTCCGCCTCTCCGAACCCAGTCCAACGAACCGCAGCCTAACTGTGATAACGATAAAAGGAAGCACTTCTACAATGGGCTATTTCTTGAATTTGTTCGTTCACAAAGGTTTGGTCCAGCAGCGCCGACTGACCTGGAGGAGCCGTCGGTCGCCATCCTCGCAGCCAAATTACGGGCCTGCATGGACGAAAGCTCCAAAAAAAATCGCGTGACCGGATGTTCTCGATCACGCGACCGTTCCTAGTTCATCGCACACCAGAAGTGAAAGCTGGCCTGCATTTTACTTGGCTTCATATGCGCCGACGTCATACCGACCACTCACTGGGCGCGGATTGCCATCGAAATCGTACCCAAGAGTATGCCCCGGATTTGTGCCGGCTGGGGCTGCCCCAACGCCCGCGCCGATCGCCGGACTACCTGATTGCAAGTGATAGTCTCCGGCGCCAGTCGGATTGTAGTTGACGAACATTGGGTTGGCGGTGACCGTGCGAGTTTCGTTCAGTCCAGAAACCGCGCCCCAGCCATTGCCGTCTATCAGGTTGTTGACAAATACGTTGTCAGGACCGAAAACACCTTGCTGGGTGATCCCGTATTTGCTGTTGTTGTACGTGATGTTGTTGAAACAAGCGGTGTTGTTGTCGCCGGTCGTCACTCCACTATCGCCTCCGCCAATGACAATTCCGCTCTCGCGATTGTTAAAAGACGTGTTGTTGGCCACCACAGCGTCGCTGGCGCCGTGCCACAAATGAATGCCATAGCCGGATGCGCGATAGACGATGTTGTTCTCGATCAGGCCAAAAGTATTTTCTTCGTAAATACCATGCACCAGACTACACGGGCTTGAGCTATCAGGATTGCCGATATCGTGCACCAGGTTGCCGATAAACTGGACGTGGGAGATGACGTGATTGCCCCAACTGTGAATTCCACCCCCACCGGCACAACCTGGGTCAGTGATATTGTGCACGTGATTCCCCGCCAGTACGACAAAGGAACCGTTGTTCAAAATGCCATCAGCTCCGTCGCCACTCACGTCAAAACCGCGAATTTCGACGTAACTGCCATCGCTGCGGAAAGTAGCGCCTGACCCCAGCCCGGAAGCGGAGATCTTTGCGCCCCATTTTTGATCCGAGACAAAAACAAGGTGGGCGGAAGCGGTTCCACTGTGGGTTGCACGGAAAGGACCCACATAGGCGCCGGCAGCAACATGGACGGTGGTGCCCGGAGTCGCAAGAGAATCCGCTCGATTAATGGTTTTGCAGGGAGCACTGCTCGTACAAGGATTCGAATCGCTTCCCGTCGTGCTGACATACAGCGCCGGCCCGGTAGAGGGAGTCGGACTCGGAACTGGGGTCGGCGTCGGAGTTGGGCTCGGAGCTCGGCGACGGGGTTGGGTTCGGAGTCGGCGACGGGGTTGGGTTTGGAGTCGGCGACGGGGGGAGTTGGAGTTGGACTCGGAGCTGGAGTCGGGGTTGGAGTCGGAGCCGGCCCGTTGACGTTCAGCGACATCGATTGCTTGTAGACCTGTCCAGTGGTATCCCACGCCTGAACCGTGGCTCTGTGGCTACCCGCTGCCATGCTGACGTACGTATTTAACGTGGTTCCATTCACGGTGTAGACGCTCTTATAATCGACATAAATACGCATGGCGGAAATGTGGCGGTTGGCAGGAGCCTGCGCCGATGCGACAAAGTGAACTGGTGACGCATCAGTAGATCCTGAAATTGGCGAGGTAACGCTCACCTTGCCGGTTGTTTGAGCTAAGCCGATCGCGCTGAGTAGAAGGAATGTCGCGACGAACTGAATTGATTTTTGCAACTTTGAGCAACTCCAGGGGAAATTTTTCGAGCTGCTCGCAATCTAAAGAGCGTACTACTCTGCCTACACCGGGCGACTGCTTGAATTGTTTAGTAAAAGGACCCTAATTCGCTCCGCTTCAGCCCCTTAGAAATGTTGTGAGAAAGTTTTTCCGCTCAAAAAACGAGCACTACCTTACAACCTTCGTTGCGGAAATCAGAGACACGTGCGACAGATGTAATTGCGAAGTATTTGTGAAGCGGTATTGCAAAAGCCAAACGAGTTGCACTTTCGAAAACAGATCCCTTGAATAAGAGGCCGTCTGGATATGTCTTCTGTACATCAACCGATCATCGATCAACGGACTCTCAGCTCGAGCATTGCTTTCAAAACCTTGATATCGCGAGTTTCTAACCTCAGTCTCGCATCAGATCGACTTATCTGGCGAGATAACGCGGGGCTGCGGGGACTCGTCGAGCTACCACTGTCATTCCAGCCGTCGAATGCTTGCGTTTTGTAATGACGAGCTGCGGCGTCGTGAGCTGCCGTTGAATGTGGTGGAGCTGTGGTTCGCTAAACTCGCTCCACTCAACTTCTCATTCCAGCCATTCCTGTCTGACGTTGAGATGAAGCGGGCTTTAGGTTTTCGATCTGATCGAGACGCGGCGAGGTTTATCACACGCCATGGAATCCTGAGGCAGATCCTTGCGGCTTACACGGGAGTGTCGCCATCCGTCCTGTCATTCACGTGCAGTCAGCTTGGCAAGCCAGCTCTGGATGGCTTTTGTCAGATTCGATTCAATATGTCGCACTCGGGCGACCTGGCGATTTACGCTATCGCTCGGGAAAGAGATGTGGGTGTGGATATTGAGCATCGTCGGCAAGCGCCTCCGGAGTTCCCGGATATCGCTCGATTGTTCTTTTCTGACAGTGAGATTGCTGTTCTCAATGCCACACCCGCTGATCATAAATCCGACATGTTTCTAAATCTATGGACGCAGATCGAAGCAAAAGGGAAGGCTTGCGGCAGCGGAATCGCGAACCTGAATCCGAGATGGAACGCGTTGCACCCCTTTCCTGGCAAATGCTTTGGCTTTACAACACGTGGTCGGGAGCCAGATTACATCCTGGCAGTGGCAGTCCAGGGGTGGTCCCGGTGCTCTTTTCGGGTCCTGGAATTTCATGTCCCGCATACCTTCAGTTCAAAGCAACTGAGAAGGCCGGAGGTATGACCTGAAGCTTCGCTGCGCGCCATTGGACGGTCTTGGCTCCTATGATTGTGTTCTGATCGTCACCGATCATTCACAGCTACGATTATTCTGAAATCGTCCGCCAGTCACAGCTGGTTATTGACACCCGGAATGCCATGCGCGGCATCGGGGCAGACAATGTGGTGCGGTGTTGAGAACATAAAGAAGGGGCGAGTCTGCGCTTGTTACAGTCCCAAGATTGCACAAAGAACTGGCGGCCCGAAGTTAGCGTTCAAAATCCGTGTGCGTCTGCGAACACGAACAAGCTCAACGCCGAACAGGTAACGCAGTAGTTTATGGCGTACTGAACAGGATGTTTCCATATGTTGTCTCCACTTGCAAAACTTACGTTGATTGTTGTTTTCGTTTTCACGATTGCTGCGCCAGCGCAGTCCACAAAGGATGGACAAGGCATTCCGCCGGCGGCGCCCATGGATGGCTCAGCTGAGAACAGCGACCTCCATGCTGGGAAAAATCAGCCGTCTCAAACGGCTGTGCAGGAACCGCAATTGTTGACGCGCAACAAAGCCGAGCAGGGATTGCGCATTGGGGCGGGCGACCTGATTCAGATCAGCGTGTTTGGTGCATCGGATTACACTCATGAGCTGCGTGTGGCTGGCGATGGCACGGTAAACCTTCCACTTATCGGCCAGACAAGTGTCGGAGGGCGGACCCCGCGCGAAGTAGCATCTGATTTGCAGTTGCGTCTCAGCCAGGGAGGGTATTTCAATAATCCGCAGGTGGGCGTCTTTATAAAGGAGTATGCAACGCAGGGGGTATCCGTTCTGGGTGAAGTACAAAAGCCAGGCGTGTATCCAATGCTCGGGACGCGATCGCTCTTTGATGCCATATCCGCGGCACAGGGCACGACTCCAACCGCCGGCAATAAGGTCTACATCACGCATCGCGACCGGCCCGACCAGCCAGAGATCGTGAAACTGAGTTATGATGCAACCGGCCTGGCCCAAAGCAATGTTCCTGTATTCCCAGGTGACACCATCGTGGTGCAAAAGGCGGGGATGGTGTATGTGGTCGGCAACGTTCAGAAACCGGCTGGGATTGCGATGGTGGATCCCGGTTTAACCGTGCTGAAAGCAATCGCCCTCGCTCAGGGGATTGCACCCAACGCTGCACTGGACAAATCAACGTTGGTGCGTAAAACCTCAGATGGTCAAACAGCCATTCCTATTCCACTTAAGAAGATGCTTGCGGCCAAAGCGCCGGATATGACGTTGCAGCCGGACGACATCATTTTCGTCCCCAATAGCACAGCAGCAAGCGCTTTTAAACGTAGTTTGGAACTGGCGCTTCAGACGGCGAGTGGCGTCGTCATTTACTCGGCGGGAAGGTGAGTTGCCCGGAAGCATTTTGCAGTCAGGCGGTCGCGGTTTTGGAATGGCGAATATTGAGCCAGCGGAAAGAGTCGCAGCCTTCTGCTCGCGATCGAGTTTGAGGTTCCTTCTCGTATCCGTCTTCCTTATGAAGGAGATCGCCACATGAAACGCGGACACTCTATCTCATTCGTCATGGCTCTTCGCCGGCCAGAGTTCATTACAGAGTTCAGCACGATTATTTGGTCCGTCTACCACGAAGTGAGAAAGTTCTGCTTCTGGAGGGTTTTTCGCATAACCGAGAGATTCCCCACGGTTGCGGAACTCTGTTTCAACATGACCTTCAGGCGGATCATTCCTCCTGATTCAAGAGATTGCCTGCTTGGTCTTGATGAAGAGAAATCTGTGGCCGCGCCACCGGAGTTCTGGAACAAGATGCTGCGGCCCCATTTGCGGACGATCCGCCCCTCGGTGATGGCGCGCATGGTCAGACAGATACTTCCCGTTGACAGGCGCTCTGACCGGCTCGTGATCATTGTGGACGAGAAACTAACTCCACCGACGGGATTGCCGCATGCTGTCTGGCGTCTAACTACGAATGTCACCGGACAAGACTGTATCGTTCTCTCTCTGCTACCGCTTGATCCTTATGATGGGAATCACGCAATTTTAGGTCCGGGTTCTCCAACGGCAGTCAGAAGGCGAGTCATTACCAAGCGTAGGCTGCGCGCAGCATGCCTATCGACGATTGGGATTGACATGGGATTAAAAGCCTGTGGGTGGAATGATTGTTTTATGTATGAAGTGCCGCAGTCAGTCTGGCACCTGGATCATATGATTAAACTTGGAACAGAACATGCACCGGAATTGGCGGCTGAGAGTTCCGGCGAAGCCTTCTTCTCTGAAAGCGGCGATCCGTCCCGAATTGAAGAAATTGTTTATGCGAATCGACCAGCAAGAAGAATGTCCGCCTGATTCGCGCCAGCCGTTGACCTGCCTGTTGTAAGTAGCTACAGATTCTGGCTGTCTCTCTTCCTCTCCTGCTTTTCTCATCTCTCCCGCGCGTCTCTCATCCTGCCGCCGGTGCGCAAGGCAGCAACCCCGTTAGTGTTGACCTTTTTCTTCACCACGCTGCAAGTGTCTTTAAACGCCATGTGGTGAAGCGATCAACGTCTGTATTGCAGGTGCCCCATCGCCGGCTAGCTTCTGGCGTGGCAATCATTTCTACGCTGGCTACTTGAGTGATCGACTTATAGCGGTTTGTTTTGACGGAAACAGAACGATTCGGTGCTACCGGTTAGGAATCAAATGGGTATCGGGTGGCATGGACAGCTTTGGGTAGACGACACTCTTTGCCGCGCAAAGGAATGGGGCACCTCTTGCCCTCGTAAGCGAAAGAAAAAACCGGGAGATCAGGTGGGACACCCGCCCTGATTGCATCAAATTAACCGTTGGCGTTTGGCAGCAAGTGTCAAGCAACCTTGTGCACCGGTGACAAAATGTTGGGATAACGCGCCGGAGATTCTTGGCTCCAACCCGAGAAGAGAACGCATTTGAGGCCAGGCCAGAGGAGTGTGGCGAATGGGAGTGCTCGTTCACCTCGCGACGAAAGGGGTCAAGCATGCAATCATGGAATGCGCGATCTCGATATTGGTCCTGGCAATCGTTACGGCCACGTGCTACCAACTGCATCTTAATCTCGTCACCACGAGTCTTCTCTATGTGATTGTGATCGTCCTGGCCGCACGCCTGGGAAGTTTTGTTCAGGCAGTCGTTGTTTCGATCACAGCGGCTATGTTGCTCGCATACATTGCTCCGCCTGCCAACTCTTTGAGCATCGACGATCCACTCGACGTTGTGGCCGTCTCAGCGTTCCTTATCACTGCGTTCGTCATCGCTAAGCTTGTGTCCAGACTCCGCAGAATGACGGAGGAAGCGCTCTCAAGCGTGAACCGCGCATTGATTGATACGGAAGAGCGGGAACGTGCCCGGATAGCGAGAGACCTTCACGACGATATCGGGCAACGTATGGCACTACTAGCCATGAAGTTCGAACAACTGAGGACAGACGTTCCCAATGCTACTGCCGAAGAGGTGGCCACAATTGACAAGTTGGCGAAAGAGTTGACGGAGACATCCAGAGACATTCAAGTATTGGCGCACAGTTTGCATTCTCCAAAACTGGAATATCTGGGTCTGGTTAAAACCGCAAGAAGCTTCTGCAAGGAGTTCGGGAATCAACACAAACTGGAGATTGACTTCAGAAGCACCGAATTGCCAAACGCTTTACCGATTGAAGTTTCTTTGTCTCTATTCCGAATATTGCAGGAAGCTCTTCAGAATTCGGCAAAGCACAGCGGGACAGGGCAGGTCGCAGTTGAACTGTTCGAAACACCGGATGCGGTCCACCTGATTGTGCGCGATTCGGGACAAGGCTTTGACCTCCAAACCGCGATGAAGAACCGAGGGCTTGGACTTGTCAGCATGCAGGAACGAATAAAACTTGTGAAAGGAGAGCTATCGATCGATTCGCAACCCACGCACGGCACCATAGTAAGTGCTAAAGTGCCCATCAGCTCAGTTGGAAGTTCCGCGCTTCAGCCGCTTAACGGAGTACGCTGAATGCTCTGCCTGACTCAAGTCTCCGCCTCGAATCGCTCCGATGACACACCATTGACCACTTCCCCGGCTAAACCAAGGATTGTTATCGCTGACGACCACAATGGGATACTGGAGGCAGTGTCGCGGCTGTTGAAACGGAAGTTCGACGTGGTTGCTGCGGTCGAGAACGGGTCCCTGGCCGTCCTTCATGTTACGGATCTGAAACCTGACGCCGTAGTGCTTGACATTCACATGCCCATAATGGGAGGAATAGAAGCCGCCCGGGAACTGATACGCCTGGGGTCGTCTGCGAAGATCATTTTTCTTACTATTGAGACAGACCCAGAGTATGTTGGGCTTGCCACAGCGATGGGCGCGAGCTACGTTGTCAAAGCCCACATTCGCGATCTGGTAATTGCAATCGAAGAAGCGCTAGCCGGGCGCACGTTTGTTTCTCCACTCTAGCATCCGGTACAAGACAAAAAGGACACGAGAAAGAGCTGCAATTGGCAATTACCAGTCGGCGAAACCTTACCGCTGATTCACACTGACGACACTGATCAAGCAGCGCCCTCACCGATTGAATCGAGATCGGACACGAGCTCCGCAGGAATCTGAAGTCTCGCAGCCTCGAGGTTCTCGCGAAGATGCTCGATAGACGATGTTCCAGGGATCACCAGGATATTGGGCGACCGCTGGAGGAGCCATGCAAGTGCAACCTGCATTGGCGTGGCCGCGAGGCGCGCGGCGACGCCGGACAAAGTGGTCGACTGCAGCTGGGGTGAAGCCGCCGAGTGGAAAGAACGGCACGTAAGCGATGCCATCGCGGGCTAGATCGTCGATGAGAGCATCGTCTGTGCGGTGTGCGAGATTGTAATGGTTCTGCACGCAGACGATCGGAGCAATCCGCCTTGCCTCCGCAATCTGCGTGGAAGTCACGTTGCTCAACCCGATATTGCGAATCAGTCCCTTTTGCTGGAGTTCGGCCAGGACGGTCACGGGCGCCTCGATCGATCCCTCGGCGGGCCCGTGAACGTTAAACATCGCGCGCAGATTAACCACATCAAGCACGTCCATGCCGAGATTGCGGAGGTTGTCATGAACAGCGGCAGTCAACTCCTCACGTGAGAAAGCCGGAATCCATGATCCATCCTCGCCGCGCCGGGCGCTGATTTTGGTCACAATCACCAGATCGTCGGGAAACGGCGAGAGGGCCTTTCGGATAATCTGGTTGGTGACATGGGGACCGTAAAAATCGGCTGTATCAATGTGGTTCACGCCACTTGCGATGGCCTCTCGTAGAACAGCGATTGCCCCGTCGACATCGCGCGGAGGCCCCCACACCAGCTTGTTACCATCTCGCCCGGCGAGTTGCATGGCACCGTAACCCATTCGGTTCACCGTCATCCGCGTGCCATGCAGAGTGAAGCTGCCGGCCAAACCATTCTGTTTAATCATTCCGTGCCCCCATCTCGTTCATATGAAGAACTGTGCGTTGTTTGCCCGTGAAGAAGCTAAAACGACTCTTCCACCATTTCTTCACTCTTCTTCCACAGCGCCGCTGCAGTTCTTGCATCGAGCGCAAACCCGCGCACGCCTTCGCTGACGCCGGTGATAGATATGTCGTCCGCCACCTTTATGCCAACGTGGCAGTTTTCGCAATATTGTCCGCCGATCTCATCAGCCGGAGCAACCACGGCAGCCCATACCGAAGTTGCGGCCCCTTGCGGAATGGATTTCCATTGAAACGGCCCCTTACCCTGCTCGACGAGCTGCTGACTGATGTCATCGATTACTTTTTCGATCTGTCCGGGCGGCATGTAACGGGCCAACTCAGTCTGTATCACACCCGGATGTACAGCCGCAGCGCGTATGCCGCGGTCTCGATGCCGCTGGTCGAAAGCAACCGCAAAGAGGATGTTCGCTGTCTTGGAGCGGCCATACGCAACAAAAGGCTCATAGGGAGTGTGCTCAAAGTTGGGATCCTCAAGGTCCACGTTCGCGCGGCGATGACCCGCGGAAGACAGGTTGATCAGCCGTCCTCCGTTGCGAATGAGCTTTGCAATGCGGTTGACCAGGACAAAGTGGCCCAGGTGATTCGTGCCGAACTGTGTTTCAAAACCATCGGCTGTGTGGCCAAACGGTGTAGCCATCACTCCGGCATTGGCAATGATCACGTCAAACGGTTCTGCTTTTGCCAGCAACTGGTTGGCGCAGCCACGCACGCTTTTCAGGTTTCCAAGATCGAGTTCAACCAGCTCGAAGCTTCCGCCGTTGGCCGCAGCGTCCCTGGTCACCTGCTCGGTTGCAGCTTTGGCCTTGTTCAAATCCCGAGCCGCGCCCACAACGTGAGCGCCATGCGCGCCCAAAGACCGTGCGGTTTCTGTCCCGATTCCGGCCGAGACACCCGTCACCAGAATCCGTTTGCCTCTCAGATTCACGCCAGCTAGAACGTCGTCTGTTGTCGAAGTTGCACCAAATGAAGTTGTCTCAAGTATCTTTATCATTTTTCTAACTCCTTGTACTTTCAATTCCAATTAACTATTCATATCGCCCATGGGTTAACGGCCTTATGCAATTTGTGGTTGCGTCGTCAGGGACGAAGCGCTCACTCGACTTGCCAGCCGGGTCGATACCTTGGCAGTAATCAATCGCCATTCTCGCGCTGAAGTGGGCAGAACGTCGATCTCGAATAACTCGTGCAGCCAGTCTTCCGCTGAGAGCTGCGCCAGTTCTGGCCCGAACAATTGAGTGGTGGCGTTGAAGAATGCCGACAATTCTCGCTCTCCCATCGTTTGAAGGGCGGAGCAGGGCTGATTGAAATTCTTCGATGGTTTATAAAGACCGATTGAATTCATATTGCTTACCTCGCAATGCCGAAGAGCCGAATGCCGCTATTGACAGGTCGCCGGGTTCCGGCTAAAACGGAGGGTGTCTCCGTATCAGTAGGATAAGATAAACGGAGACCGTCTCCGGTTGCAAACTTTTTTTAATGCCTCCTAAAAATCAGAAACTTGCCCCACGGAAACCGCGCACTGACGCGCAACGGAACCGTGAGCGCATTCTGGAAGTGGCGAAGGAGGCGTTTACACATTCCGGCGCAAACGCCAGCCTCGATGAAATCGCTAAAGAAGCAGGCGTTGGAGCGGGAACTCTGTATCGCCACTTTCCTACGCGAGACGCACTGATCGAAGCCGTCTATCGGAGTGAGGTAGAAAAGCTGGCCGCTGCCGAGAACAGGTTCTCCGAAAGTCTTTCCGCCATCGAGGCCCTGCGGGCATGGATGTTACTCTTCGTCGACTACATTGGGACCAAGCAGATCATCGGCCCGGCGCTAAATTCACTCGTCGGCGGGCCTTCCAAGCTGTATGAAGGTTCACGCCGTCAGATCCAGGGCGCAATTGATTCATTGGTGAAGCGCGCCATCAAGAGCGGCGAGATTCGTAGAGATCTGGAGCCCTTCGATCTGCTCCGGGCGCTCATCGGTGTCTCCCACGTGGCTTCGGGTCCTGACTGGCAGCAGAGCGCCAGGAGACTCGTGGACATCCTCATCACCGGTTCGCGGCCAGTCAAATAGCTGTCCAGCCCAAACTTCCCCGAACACGAAGGGACAAATATGCCAGGCAGGTCTACATAGATCTTTCGACCCGGTACTCGCATCCGCTCGCGCTTCGCTCAGGGATGACAATGTTGAGTGCTTCGCAAGAATACCTTGCATCTGCATTTGCGCCACACACATTCTAGGGGCTCCTCGTTGCCATAATGGGCGAGGCCGACTAGCGCGCCGAGCCCGTCGTAACACGAGCACGTCGCTATCACCACGAATGGTGCACTTGGGCGGTGTGGAGCGGAGCGACAGCTATGACGAAACAACTCGCTCTCCGGCGACGACCCGATTGCGTCCTTCTTTCTTGGCTTGAAACAACTTTTCGTCAGCCGATGCGAACAGTTGCGCCGGATTTTCTCCATCTTCCGGGAAGCTGGCCAGTCCGGCGCTTATCGTCGCTCGGATCTTTTCTGAGCGCTTGGTTGTCATAATCAACATGTTTGCCACTGATTCCCGCAAGGATTCCAGTTTTCGCCTTGCTGCCTCAATGTCCGTTTCGGGCAGGACAATCACGAACTCATCTCCTCCGTAGCGGGCCGCCGTGTCACTGGAACGGAATGAGTCACGCAATAGCCCCCCGATCCTTCGTAAGAGTATGTCCCCTGATAAATGCCCATGCGTATCGTTCACTGACTTGAGGTGGTCCAGGTCAACAACAGCGATGCTCAACGGTTTGGCGTATCTGCGGGCGCGGCTGAGTTCAACGGCAAATCGGTCATCTGTGTAACCTCGGTTGAATAAGCCCGTGAGCGGATCGGTGGTCGCCAATTGCAGAGAGTCTCCGGCTGCGGGACACCACGAACAGGCTAAGCGCGGACGCGATCAGCAGGATGATCAACCGCGAGATTTGCGCAGACCAGCTGAAAAAACCATAGGGGTAGGGCGCGTAGATTGGATTGTTAAGGTCCCAGTGGCTGGCGGCGAAAGATACAATTGCCAGATACTCACCAATCGCCAGCACACCAGCGGTAAAGCAGACCCTGCGGTCATAGCGCAGGCTGGTGCTTCCCAGGGCCAGAAAATATCCCTCAAAAATGACCTTGCTGTTTACGGCAGTATGCGGCTCCTTCAGAAAAAGAAACAGCGTCAGCGCACCGCTGATCAGCGTAACGTCAAATCCGCTGCTGGCAAAACTCAGCCATGAAGGATTGTATTCGCGCGAGATCAGCAGATAGACAATGAGGGAAAGAAAAAATACTCCGGACGTAAGGACGATACCGACCAGGCTCTCCTTCCAATCCATATCGAAAAACAGGGCGTTGATCACGGGGATGAGCAGGAGAACTGTTGCCAGGCCTAACCGGATTTTTGCCACCAGTAGTTCGCCTGCGACTCCGGCCTCGGCCAGGACCGGATCCGGGCGGGACCATAGGCGTCTGGAGAAATTTCTGAACATGAGCTTCATATTAAGGTTACAAATCGCCGGGCCACACGTACGAGAGTACACGAAATGACCGGGCAGCCAGGGAAACTTTAGTTTCTGAATCGCCGGGATCGGAAAGGCAAAACCGCTTAACCACAAAGGACACAAAGGTTCACGAAGGATAAGTCGGAACTCCTGAAATCCGAACGGGTAATCGGGAAATCTGGTAATCGAAAAAGAAACGTGATCCTCAGAACGCCCCTTTGGATGCGCAAAAGCCTGTCACTTTTGACACTTACACAGGGGGAGACGTCGGTTTTACGATGATCGGGGTTGCGGTCAGAAGAGTCATTTCTCGAGTGACGATGTAGAAGCGGCTCGTGCGTTCTCGCTGATACAGATGCGAATGAGATCAACGTTGACGAGTCCGGAGAGCCCGTTGCGGCAGCTTGGAAATTTGCGAACTCGAGATGCCCGCGTGACCTTGCTTCTCCGTTGAAACACAGACTTGAATATGGAAGAAATCATCGTCCACATCATAAAGATCATTGTCCCTCTGTCCGTTATCGCGAACATGTTCGGCCTGGGCCTTGAGGTCTTGTGGAGCGAGGTGGTGTCTTTTAAAAATCGGCGTTTGCTGATTTTGCGGTCTATCGCGATGGTTGTCCTGCTGGTCCCATTGGCCGCGCTTGGCATCATTTTGTTGCTGAAGCCCGTCCCAGCCGTCGCAGTCGGACTGGCGATCCTCCAGGCCTCACCGGCAGCGCCGATACAACTCGTAAGGGTTGCCAGCAAGGGAGGAAGCGTCCCATATATGGTCACCCTCCATCTGTGCCTGGCGTTGCTCGCACTGCTTACCGTACCCGCCACGTTATATCTGTTCTCATTGGCGTTGGGTTTTCAGATCGAGGCCGGAGTGCCCGCGGTGGCTAAAGTGGTCGGAATGACCATTCTCGTACCGGTTGGTGTTGGCATTCTGTTACGCTCGTTCTCCCCTCGAATTGCCGACGCGATCGGACCGGCTGTGACCAGGGTTGCTAGAATCGTACTTCTTATTTGTATTCTTTTCGTAGTAGCGATGACCTATCGTGACCTGGCCAGGATGGAACTGTGGTCGTATTTCTCCATGGCTATGGTCGTGGTGGTGTCCCTGGGCATCGGTCACTTGCTCGGTCCACGCGACCCGAAAGAGCGAACTACGCTTGCGATGGAGTGCGCCGCCCGCGGCTTCGGATTAGCTCTCACCATCGCGATGTTGCACTTCAATCTCCACCAGATCATGCCCGTGCTGGCTCCGTATGCCGTCGTGTTCACCCTTATCAGCGAGATTTATCTGCGGGTCCGCAAACGGAGCTTACTTCACAGCAGTCCGCGCATTCCTAGTACGCCCCACGCCCCGCATGCATGAAAGGCTGGGAATCGCCGACATTGTCGTGATCGCAGCGTCTTCGCCGAGATCGAGAAGACGGAACGAGGCCGCGAATTTGAGCGAATCGATGACCCGGAATCGATGACCCCTTCCTACAAGAACAATGACGCCGACGTCCCTTAATGCTAACGTCGGCGCCAATTCATACTGCGTTTTCAGGCAGCCTTAGTGTTTTCAGGAATCTTCTTCCCTTTGTGGTTGAAGAGTTTTGCCATTCCGATCTCGGCGGTGACGCGCGATGTCGGCGATTCAGAAGTGCTATCTATCGTTTCCGTGTCCGTTTCCGTCGCCATGATTATCTCTGTCGTTATCGAAGTGGAACATATCGAACAGATCACCAATGGCCGGGCTATTCACCGGGACATACGGGTTGTCCTCTTCGACCCTGGGATTTTTCAGGTTATCGCGGCTCCGGCTGGTCAGCGGTTTCAGATGCCAGTTCCGTTCAATGAACTTCAGGATTGATACGTGATCGGTATATGTGTGGTTGACATGGCCGCCCGTGGTGAACGGCGAGACAATGATCATCGGAATGCGTGGGCCATCGCCAAAGAAATCGATGGGCTGGATGTAGCCTGAATCATAATAGCCGCCGCCTTCGTCCATGGTGATAATGAACGCGGTTTCCGCCATCAGTGACGGGTTTGCCTGCAGGCTATCGAAGATTTTCTTGGTCATGGCCTCAAGCAGATCGAGTTTGGAGGATGCCGGATGGCCGTCCAGCAAGCCATCAGGTTTCACGAATGAAACCGCGGGCAGTGTGCTGTTACCGATAGCAGCAAAGAAATCAGTGGTGTCCTTGATGTGGGCGGCGCGCTGGGCGGAATCACCCATGATCGCCGTGGCATAGGATTCAAAGTTGCAGATGTTGCAATAGGCCGCGCCGATCAGCACCGTCGGGTCAGTGGTGTTGGGATTGTGTTGCAGGGCAACGGCCGCGTTGTAGGCTCCGCCGTAGTAAGCCCAGGATATTTGTTTTTCGTTGAGTGCTTCACCAATGGTACGCACGTTGGTTGGGGGAACGGAGCCGCCGCCGGCGATTCCAGGTGTGTCGACCGTGCCGTCCGGAAGGAAGCCCGGACTGTCATTATTCACCATGTAGAAGTGTCCCGGCTGGCATTTCGGATTCGGATGGTAGGGAAGCGATGCCAGATAATCGGTGATCGGCTTGATTCCAGGTCGTGATGTGTCGCCACACTCGGTGAAGTTGCCGTCGAAGTTCAGGTCAACCGTGTAGACATCGTCGGTGCCCGGCAGTGGATTGGGATTGGCGATATGGGATGGCGGCTCTGTGGGATTGCCGTTGCCGTCAGACCAGAAGATTGCATCGCCGGTGCCGAGCATCACATGGTTCGCGCCCGTTCCTCCCATCACGGACTGATGAAAGTTGTCGCTCATGGAGAATTGATCGGCCAGGGTCTTGAGGACTGGCGCGTCGCCAAGTTGCATGTTGTAGAACGCCATGGAGTTGCCGCCGCCGTTATCGTCAATGGCTCCCTTGCTCGCGGGATCCGGCTGATTGGTATAGTTCGTAATCACGAACGGATAGAGATCACTCAAACAACCAGACGGGTTGCGGCGAGTAGCATTCTTGATATCGCAATCGGATTGTTGCCACATCTCGAAGAGCCTGTGCGTCGTGTCGCCGGTGAAAGAGTCATAGGGAAGGGCTGCTCCGCGAAGAGGAAACGGCCCGTTGGGCAGCGCGTTGAAGTTGTTCACACGCGTATCGGGATCGGGAAGAACAAAAGTCTGGGTAAACTGTGAAGCTGCTCCGGTGCTCAGCAGACCCAGATCGGCCGGCTCCAGGGATGGTTCAATCGCTTCCAGCAAAGGTAACGGCAAACCAGCAGGGATCACTGTTTTGGTTGGAGCAAAGTTGAGCGTTGGTTGCGGCAAAATCTGGTATGGGGCCTTTTCATTATTATTCAGGCTGATAAAAAAGCTGGTCCTGAACGGCACCACCGCCTGGGATTGCGCCGCTTCATTGAAGTGAGGTCCGGGCGTTCCGTCGGCGTTGATGATGCCTTTCGACAACAGGTTGGAAATAGAATCCCTGCTGCGCGGAACGTAGGTCGCAAAGACGTGATCAAAAGTGCGGTTCTCACCAATAAGAACGATAACGTGCTTGATCGGCGTTTCAGTATTGCGGCGGTCATTATCGTCAGGGCCTCTGCCCTGCGCTGACGCAGGAGGGGCGATTGAAGTGAGCGCGAAGAGAGAAAGAACAAGCGTCGCAACAGCTCGCCGCTTTCTTGAAATGGACGTGCGTACCATAGATTGCCTCCGGGATTGTTGAAAAAAACAGTTTCCAGAACGGCACAAGGGTACGTGTCACGTATTGAAGACTTGTGATCGCGGTGTTAATGCGTGATGAAATCGCTGAGCGACTGTTTTTGGCGGCGCCGCAATTGTAGTTTGATTAAGAGTGGGCAGTAACGGCTACATCTGGGTTATGTAAAGATAAGTCATGAAACTTCTCTTTGCGCGGCTTCCATCTTTTCAGAACTAACAGGTTTGGAATCAGCAGGCGGTTGCGCATCTGACTCTTTCGAGAGCTTTTTCCGCTTACGGTAAGACCACTCGAAATACGTAGCAACCAGCCCGATCGCGATTGTTGTCCACCACATGGATATTGCGATGCACTTTTGAAATCCGCAGGCTGTATGCCGCCACTTATTGACCTTTATATAACCTTTATATACCTGAATCGGCTTCAAGTTCCGGCCGCGGACCAGCGCCACGTCGCTGCGTGACTTTTGTAAAGCTGTGTTCACGGAATTTTAACCAGTGTTCAACCTGCTTCCATAACCTGGCTGCTATCGTTTCGCCGGGCCTTGGAGGGCCAAATTTCGTGAAGAAGATCCTCGCATTTCTTGGGATTGCGGCACTTGCAATGTCATCAGCAACGCACGGAGTATCTGCAGCCACTCTTGTCGCGGACGATGACAATTCTGACCGCCCCCAGCATTTCGAATTTAAGCCTGGCACTCTGGTTTTGAGCCGCAGTGTTTACGCCGGCAATGCATCCACTGTCACAGTCGGGCAGACGTTGCCTCCCGGCTGCGTTGCTCGCACGGTCACGCTGCCTCTCCTGGCCGGCGGCACCACCACCGTCAAAGTGAAATGCGCGACCGCTGTTGCCGACGGAACCTACCCCACGGTCTTTAATAATGATGGGCCTGATGGCAGCTTCGGCATCACCTCGCCCATCTTTCTCGACAATCTGAAGACCAATGGCGAGCAGATTGGAACCCTGGCTGTGCCCACGGACAGCATTATCACCAGCTTCAGTTCAAAGTCTGAGTTGGCCTTGAACCGCTCCACCGATGGAAGGTCGATTACCTTCATGGCTTATCACGGCGGTCCTGGCTTCGTGACCGGCCCCAATCAGTTGGATGTTTCCAACTCCAACACACCCGGCGTGATCGATCCCACCAATCCTGTCAGCTCTCAGTATTTCCGGTCGGTCGCCGAAGTTGACGCCAACGGACACATTCAAGTCACTGACGGTAACGCCTACAGCGGTAACAATGGCCGTGCAGTATTCAAATCAAACGGTCTGTTTTTCTTGACCGGCAATGACAATAACGGAGGCCTTTCATCCGGCCAGCTTGTCGCCACACAGATTGGAGTGAATCTGATCAACTCGACCGGAGCTGAGCTTCTTGTTCCCGGGCAGGCGGCGCCCATCCCGCCCGGCGTCAACAAGATTGGCGATTTTGAAATCACGCAGGCCGGTTACGCCGCGTTGGACAAGGCGGGCAAAGATAACAACTTCCGTGGCCTCACCGTCTTCAATAACACCATGTATGTGACCAAGGGAAGCGGCGGCAACGGCATCAACACCGTTTATCAAGTCGGGAACAGCGGCGTTCTGCCTTCGGGAAACACCGCACAGCTCGCGGCTTTGCCCATTACCATTCTGCCCGGTTTTCCAACCTCACTGGCAAGTGGCGTCGATCAAAAGGGGAATCCTGCGCCGATTGCCTTCCCATTCGGCATCTGGTTCGCCGATGCAAATACGCTTTATGTCTGCGACGAAGGTGATGGCACGCTGGTTACTCCCGCAGTCAACGGCAATGTAGCGGATGCCGCCAGCCTGGCCACTGCCGGCGTGCAGAAGTGGATACTCAGCAATGGCGCGTGGCATATGGCCTATGTTCTCCAGCAAGGTCTGGACATCGGCATTCCATACAGCGTCGCCAACTATCCTGCTTCGCTCAATCCTGCTACCGGCGGCTGCCGCAACATCACGGGCAGAGTTCGTGGCGATGGTACCGTTGAGATCTATGCCGTCACTTCAACCATCAGCGCCAGCGGAGATCAGGGCGCTGATCCTAACAAGCTGGTAAAAGTCATCGACCTGCTCCGCTCAACCAGCCTTCCTGACGGAAATCATGATGGCGATCATTCTCTTGGTCAGTTCGTTACGATTCGCGCGGCCCAGGCGGGAGAGGTACTGAGAGGTATTGCCTTCGCTCCTCAAAACAAGGACGACGACAACTAGTTCTTTTCACGATGAAGAGATGGAGAGATGAAAAGATGGAGAGGTGGACGATAGCGTTCACCTCTTCTTTTTCCTTTGAGACACTCAGGAAGCCAGCTATTTTGCGCCGAATAGACCCTTCATTTTGGTGAAGACCTGGTCCAGCTTGCTCATGTTCACCAGCTTTTCAACGCGCGGGCTGAGATTGGCGATTTCCAGGTCAACCGAACGTCTTTGTGCGGCAGTCCAGACGGAAAGCAGCGCTCCCAGTCCGGTGCTGTCAACAAAGCTCACCTGAGACAGGTCCAGTATGATGCGACGGGTAACGTCAACGCCTTTACCGCGGGAGGTAGGAATCACGCGGTCGCGAATTTCACTTTGAAAGAACTCGGCTGATTCCGCGGTGATCTTGCCTTTGCAATGGACCGTGGTTACTTCAGCGGTCTCTTCCAGTTCAAATGTAAGTCCAGGTGCACGGAACGCATTGGTTCCCATAAGTCAGTCTCCTTGCAAAACCGACCTCGCATTTAGGGCCCGAGGTTCCGAGGGCAGTCTGCAGAATGCTCCGTATTCTATACCGGCGTGATGCGGCTTTCGCAGCCGATCATGATTTATTTCTGAGTTGGCGGGCGGTCCATCCTTTCCCGGACGTGTTGCCCAAATAAAAACCCCCAAAGCTTTGCTAACCAACTTTGGGGGATTTCTGCTTTTACCTTGTCGATGAAGTTAGTCTTTAGTTTTTGTTTTTTGCATCGAATACCAGCGGTCTAGCGTAGTCATTCGGGTCCACCAGCCAATCTACTTGTAATCCAGCCTGAGGGAAGTTGCGTGCTTTGAGCGCGTCAAAGAAGCCGACTTTCCACTCCAGCGACGAACCTTCGACGGCAACCGCCGTTACGTGATTCGGTATGAAGACCTTCGGCTTGAACTGTTCGATGTAGGTGACAACGTCACGTTCACCGTTCTGGTTGAAGCCCAGGCTCACCACCGAGCCAACTTCCACGTCTACCGGAGCGAACGAAGCCATGATTGAGGCAAGGTTTGCGCCGACAGTTTTTCCATTGACGCTCACTCCCGGGAAGCAGCCATGTACGTCCTGGCCTGGCTCGTTCGGCTGGCCGGCGCTGTTGTTGTTAGGCAGAGCGCAGCTGTCAACGATGTCGCCAGTGGTGTTATGCCATACGAATCGAAACGGATGATCACCGCCTTTGAGGGTAAACACGTACGCCAGTGATAACGGCCCACCCGCGCCCTGACGCGAGGTCGCAATGTTCAGCGTTGCCGGTTCCAGAAGCGTGCCGGCCGGGAACAGAGCTGGATCGCGTGGGTCCTGAAGATTGCATGGGAAGGTATTGCCCTTGGATGCGGTGGGTGTGCAAACTCCGCCGACCGTTGCTGCCACCGGCACCGCGTCAAGATCAGTCAATCCGGTGTTGGTGGAGTGAAGATGTTTGAACACCTTGATGTCCACATCCTCGAACTGCGTCACCGAAACAATCTCCGCTCCCGGCAGCGAGCCGCGAGACGTAAGCGGTACGCATTTAACCGTGGCCACCGTCGTAAAGTGATTATTGAAGTTGTTGGTTGCGTCGATGGCCATGTTGTCACAGGTATCAGGCGTGGCGTAGATGGTGGCCCCGGTTTGAGCTGCGATGTAAGCTGCGTTATCAGCGTGGTCGAAGTGTCCATGGCCGAGGAAGATTGCTTCAGGCTGCAAATCAACAAGGTCCTGAATCACAAAGGGAGTTCGTCCCGGTACCACTTCAAGCCGGGTAACGAAGGAATCGAGCAGTACAACATGTCCATTCACTGCGGCCCCGAAGGTCGCGTTGGTTAGCCACGAGAAAATGACTTTGTCGGAATTGACTCGGCCGCTATGGCTATCTACGTTATCTGACCCGAAGAACCTTTGCCGGGCCGCGATCGTGGCAGTTGGAGCAGACTTGGCATAAGATTGCTGGATAGTTCCTGCCAGACACACTACAGCGATCAAACCTAATACGATTCGACGCATTGGGGGATTGCCTCCTGTGGAGTAGACGTTCGCAGTGTTCTCACACCGAAACATCGCAACGTGATACTCCTCAGAAATGTTGACTGTCAATAAGGGCTGGCATGAAAAGCAGAGCTCAATAGCATGCCTTCGCGGGAACATGCGAATTTACTGCCTGTTTCCACGGTGCCAAAAAAGCTCTTTACAAAAATTGACCAGAGGTGCTCTCTACCAATTGTGAATATGCACTGCCTTTAACGTGGTGTTAAAGAGAGTGCTTTCAACGCATGCGCCTATTTCTGTGATGTCAAAAAGCTGTTTTGAAGCCGCGCCATTCACTTGGCACGATGCCAAAGCTCACTTTGCTTTTTGTTCTGCAATCCATTTATCAGTGCGCGCGTCGAGCAGATCCAGAGGAAGCGTTCCGCCGTCGAGCATCTCGTCGTGGAATTTGCGGATATCAAACTTCGGGCCCAGAGCTTTTTGTGCGCGGTCGCGAAGTTCGCGGAACTTGAGCTGGCCCAGCTTGTAACTCAACGCCTGAGCAGGCCACGCAATATAGCGGTCTGTCTCGGATTGGATCGTGGGCTCATCCACGGCGCCTGACTTGCGGAAAAATTCCACCACCTGGTCGCGAGTCCATCCTTTTGAGTGGATTCCCGTATCCACAACCAGACGTACTGCGCGGAACAGCTCTGAGGACAAGCGGCCGTAATCAGAAACCGGGTCCTGGTAGAAACCAACTTCTTTGCCCAGTTGCTCCGCATAAAGCGCCCAGCCTTCAACGTAAGCATTAAAGCCCAGACTATGAAGCCGGAACGTGGGCAATCCGGTGAGCTGTTGCTGCACCGATAGCTGCATGTGGTGTCCGGGAACGCCTTCGTGATAAGCGATTGCTTCATCGTCAACCAGTGATCGCTCCCCAAAGTTGGACGTGGCAACCACAACGCGTCCGGGACGCTTGCCATCCGGTGTGCCCGTAACATAGTGGGTGGCCGCGGCCGATTGAAACGCGGGAATAGCTTCTACCGTGACCGGCGATTTTGGCAGCAACGTAAATAACGTAGGGAGTTTCGGCTCCATCTGCGCGATGTAGCGGCGGAAATCATCCAGGATCTGTTCCGATGATTTCGGAACGTATTTCGGATTGGTCTTGAGTGACGCCCGGAAGGCGGCCAGGTCTGTGAATCCTTCTTTCTTGGCGATGAGCGTCATCTCCGCTTGTATACGATCAATCTCGCGAAGGCCAAGCTGATGAATCTCATCTGCCGTCATACGCGTGGTGGTTCGTGCGTAAATGTCATTCTGGTAGCGCTTTTCTCCATCCGGCAGGGAAGTGATGGCCAGCGTCGTTCGGCCCTGCGGTGCATATTCCTTGGCGATGAAAGCAGCGAAGGATTTGTAGGCCGGAATCACATCGTGATTGATGGCATCAGTAATCTGCTGGGTCAGGCGCTTTTGATCTTCGGCGGAAATGTCCGCTGGATACTTCTTTGTGGGCAACAGAAATGGGTCAGAATCGATAATGCCCTGGCACTGCGTTGGGATTTTCTCCAGTAGAAACCGCACCGGCATCAGCTTGTCTTTCATGCCGGCGCGAAGGACTTCCGTGGTCTGATTGAGGACGCGTGGAATCTGGTGCAGGCGCGCGATGTAGTCCTCATAGTGCTTGACGGAATCAAACGGGACCGCAAGCGGCAGGTCAGCAAGCCCCGTGTGAATGCCATTCTGCTGGCTGATGGGCATCTCATATTCTTTGAGATCAAAGTCCGCGACGCGTTGCTGTAGCACGCGAGCCATAAGATCATGGGACAACTGGTCCTGATCGGAAAAGCCGGTTGTCGGAATGGCCTGAAGCCGTTTGAGGAACTCCTCATCCGTCTGATGGCGCTTGGCAATCGCCGCAAGCGAGTAATCAGCCAGCTGATCGTTATACCTGTAATCGCCAAAAGCAGTGGCCCGCTCCGGAAAATTCCGGAGGTCTGACTGATACTGCTCTTCCAGAAGAGCGTTCTGCGCGGCCAGACGGTCACTCGCGGACGCGGGGTTTTGGGCGAAAACGGAAACAGCAGCGGCGACAAACAAAATCACGATTGGAAAATAGCGCATAGAGGTATGTAAGACTACCAAACCAAACCGCCTTTGTGCGATGACCATGCTTGAATCTTCCATTTCCCGACAAATTTAAAGGCGGCGCACCTTGGCGTGTTTTGAATAGACAATGGCGGGTTCCGCATTATCGCTAACGGAAGTCTTGATCTAGACTAATCCAGTGAAGAGCACCAGGCCAGGTTAGTTTCATAACCGTTTCACAAAGCAAGGAGAGATCATGCAAAAGCGCAATCTTGGAAAAAGCAATCTGGAAGTATCGGCCATGGGACTGGGCTGTATGGGAATGAGTTTTGGTTTTGGCCCAGCCATGGACAAACAGGAAGGAATCAAACTGATTCGAGCGGCAGTTGATCGCGGCGTCACATTCTTTGATACCGCGGAAGTGTACGGACCGTTCACCAACGAAGAGCTGGTGGGGGAAGCGCTTGCTCCTGTCCGCAGCCAGGTGAAAATTGCTACTAAGTTCGGATTCAAAATTGATCCTGAAACGGGGAAGAATTCAGGGCCAGACAGCCGGCCGGAACACATCAAGGAAGTGGCCGAAGCTTCGCTGAAGCGGCTCAAGACTGACGTCATCGATCTGTTCTATCAACATCGCGTTGATCCCAACGTGCCCATTGAAGACGTGGCAGGAGCGGTGAAGGACCTGATCCAGCAAGGCAAGGTGAAGCATTTTGGTCTTTCTGAAGCAGGTGTGAAGGTTATTCGTCGCGCACATGCAGTGCAGCCAGTCACGGCACTGCAGAGCGAATATTCAATCTGGTGGCGTGAGCCTGAAGCTGAAATATTGCCGGTGCTCGAGGAGCTTGGCATTGGCTTTGTTCCATTCAGCCCACTGGGCAAAGGCTTCCTTACGGGCAAGATCACCGAGCAAACCACGTTCCATGCCACTGATTTCCGAAACGTCGTTCCACGTTTCACGGCGGAGAACCGCAAGAACAATCAGGCTGTGGTTGACCTGGTTACCAAATTCGCAGAACAGAAGAAGGTCACACCCGCGCAGATCGCCCTGGCATGGATTCTTGCGCAGAAACCCTGGATGGTTCCCATCCCCGGCACAACCAAGCTGCATCGGCTGGAAGAAAACCTCGGAGCCGTTAACGTTCAGCTTTCACCAGACGATCTCCGGCAGATCGACAACGCGTCGGCAAAGATCAAGGTGGAAGGTGAACGTTACCCGGAGAATCTGCAGAAACTGGTTAATCGCTAGTCTGATTTGCGTGGAACGAAGTGGGGTGAGCTATGTCGAATGCGCCAGACTTGCT
Organism: Terriglobia bacterium; assembly: GCA_963755365.1. GTDB lineage: Bacteria > Acidobacteriota > Terriglobia > Terriglobales > Acidobacteriaceae > Angelobacter. The sequence goes on from CAVWJV010000008.1 coordinate 334,226, forward strand.
GGAGGCGCTGCTGGACTCGTGGGACCGAAACAACCGGATACTGGTCAACCTGCTTCGCGCCATTCCAAAATCTGGACTTGACGCCAGGGCGATGGAAGGCAGCCCATCCGTTGCCGAACTCTTCGGTCATATCCATTTTGTACGGCTGGTCTTCGTTTCTGAGGATGCCCCCGAGTTCGCAAGGGAGCTGCCCGGGAAAGAGTGGGCGGCCGAGCTCGATCCAGGCCGAATGGCGCAGCTCCTGCAAAACAGCGCCCGCGCCGTGCGAGACGCAGTCAAGAGCAGAGTGGAAACAGGTGGTGACATGAATCTTCATTACGATCATCCAATCCTTCTGCTCCAACACATGATCTGGCATGAGGGCTACCATCAAGGACAGATGAAGCTGGCCCTCAAGTTGGCGGGGCACCCGATGACTGACAAGGAAGCCGGGCCAATCACCTGGCGCATCTGGATGGACAAGAAGACAAAGACATCCGAAACACGATAATCAAAATCGAGACCTTGGACAGAGACAGAAAATACAACGTCAAGGAAATACACGTATGGAAATCAAGAAAGCAGGCTCGCAACCTTCCGGCAAAGGACCAGACGACTGGTTCACTGGCACGGTGCGGATCGATCCGCTTTTTCAGGCGCCCGATCCGGCGTTTGTTCAAGGCGCCAGCGTAACTTTTGAGCCGGGCGCTCGGACTGCTTGGCACACACATCCGCTCGGTCAGACTCTCATCGTTACGGCCGGCTGCGGTTGGGCGCAGCGTGAAGGTGGGCCTGTCGAGGAGATCCGCCCCGGTGATGTGGTCTGGTTCTCCCCGGGCGAGAAGCACTGGCACGGCGCAACGCCGGTTACGGCCATGACGCACATCGCCATTCAGGAAAAGAAGGATGGTAAGGTTGTCGATTGGATGGAGAAGGTCAGCGAGCAGCAATACCATAAGTAAATCGAAGGGGAAATATGCCTCACGTTATCGTCAAACTCATCACTGGAAAATCAGAAGAGCAGAAGGTCCGACTGGCCGAAGAGATCGTGAAAGATGTCGTGACCGTCTTAAACCTTCCAGAAGAGTCCGTTTCTGTGTCTTTCGAAGAAGTGAAACGAGAAGATTGGGCTGAAAAGGTCTATCGGCCTGATATCGTAAATAGCGCGGAGAAGCTGTACAAGAAGCCCGGATACACCATGTAACGCATAATAAGAAGATACACGATCCAAAAGATCCACGATGTGAATTTGAGGTGACTGGATGACAGCACTCACCGGCTGGCAGAACTTCTACGTGATTGTTGGGTCTTCTGCCGGCGCCTTGATCGGCTTGCAGTTTATTCTCATAACCCTGCTGGTATACATTCCCGTCGGAGAAGGCGGAGCACAAGCCGGCCAGGCCTTTGCTACTCCGACAATCATTCACTTTGGAGCCGTACTGCTGCTGGCCGGGATCATAACCGCGCCATGGCAGGGAATTGGACCCGCTGCAATCCTGTGGGGGCTGCTGGGTCTCGGCGGTCTGATGTACACAGCAATCGTCGCGCGCCGCGTCCGACGCCAGCCTGCATATCAGGCTGAGTTCGAGGACTGGCTCTTTCACGTCCTGCTGCCGTTCATCGCTTATGTCATGCTTGCTTTGTTCGCGTTCGTGGCTCACTCACATCTGCGTGGAGCAATGTTCGGTGTTGCCGGTGCCGCGATGCTTCTGCTCATGATCGGTATCCACAATTCGTGGGACGCCGCTACGTATCAGGTTTTTGTGATGAGACCGAAAAGACAGCAAACCCAGCCCGGTAGCGAATAAGGCAATCAGGAAAATAAACCATCTCTGCGCAGCATGCATGACGCATGATGATGGATCGCCGGGTTCGGACGGAGCTCCCTGTACTTTCTGAGTTCCGTGTCTGAGCACCTGTTTCCATCCACTCAGGCACATGAACTGCTTGGCGAATCCTATGATTATGGCTACAAACAAGCGTAGAATTTGAGACAGATTAGCGAGGGGCTTTTCCCTTTCGCGGGTGATCTGTTGCGCCTTCGCTCAGCGGCACCTTTGCCCAGGACAGAAGTTTAGCGACTCTCGCGCGCGCTTTCGACGCCGGCAAGAGTTCTCGCACGCTGGTAGCCGCCACGCAATGGTTGTGGGCATGCAGTTCCTTCTCTTGTTGGGGTATTCCATGCATCAAGCGGCAACGAGCAACGCTTTCCCTGGTAGCCGCATTGATCGTTTCACCATTCAAACAAAACTCGGCAGCGGCGCCATGGGCGATGTTTTTCTTGCCGAGGACACTCTCCTCCGTCGTCGCGTCGCAATCAAAGTAATCCGGCTTGAGGAAGGTCGTGATGCTGCTTTCCACCAGCGCATTCAAAAAGAGGCAGAGCGCGCGTCGCAACTCAATGATCCTCATATTGCTGCGGTCCATGACCTGATCGAACACGATGGCCGGCTTTATCTCGTCATGGAATACGTGGAAGGCGAAACGCTGCGCGCCCGGATGCGCCAGCCGCTTGCGCCTGCTGAATTCTTCAGCATCGCCGAACAATGCCTTGAGGGCATCGCGGCCGCCCATCAACACTGCATTGTGCATTGTGACCTTAAACCGGAGAATCTGATGATTACTCCGGAAGGCAAAATCAAGATTCTTGATTTCGGTTTCGCTCAGCCGACACCAAAACATGGATCGACAGATACTCTAAGCTGCGCCACTTCGGGTGGCACGCCCGGTTACATTGCGCCTGAAGTCCTGCTGGGAGGCATACCTGATGAACGTTCCGATATCTTTTCACTCGGAGTTGTTCTGTATGAGTCCCTGGCCGGACACCATCCCTTCCGCGCGGAACCTGCCGATCTAAGCGCGGACTCCGTCGGGCGATCTGCGCCGGCTCTGCTTCCGCCCGCTGCACCCAGGGCAATGAACGCGGTACTTGCGCGCATGCTGGCCAAGGAACCGGCCCAGCGGTATCAGAGCTGTACGGATGTGCTGGCGGATATTCGCGCGGTCCGCGACGGACGTAAACCTGTCCTGGGAAAAAGCTGGAGATTCGCCAACTTCCCATTGCCGCCACGGATCGTGTGGCTTCCGGTCCTGGTGACGTTGATCGTACTCATCGTTCTATTATTGCGAGGTTCATTTCTCGCCATGCCATGGTCGGCTGCTCCGGTAAGCGCATCCAGCCGGCAACTGGCAGTGCTTCCCTTTGAAACAACAGCACAGGACGCCAACAGCCGCGCCTTGGCCGGAGGGCTTACTGAGGCTCTGGCCGCCAAGCTGGGAGCGATTGCGGACCGTTATCCTCTGGAGATTGTTTCCGCTGCTGAGGTGCGCAGGCAAAACGTGCGCGATGCCAGGCAGGCACGCTCGCTGCTGGGCGCAAACCTGGTCCTGGAAGGAAGCCTGCAGCAGTCGGGGAACACCGTGCGGGTTATCTACAGCATGGTGGACACAGGCTCTTTACGGCAGGTGCACTCCGGAGTGATCACGGCGGACAACGGAAACATCTTTGCCGTTCAGGATCGGGTCATTGCTGAGGTGCTGGAGAATCTGGATATTGAGCTCGCCAAAGAAGACCGTGGGCGCATGGAGAAACATGGTACCGCGCAGCCTGAGGCTTACGACTACTATCTTCGTGCCCGTGGATACCTCCAGGATTATGATCGGCCCGATAGCCTGAATAATGCCGTAGCTGGATTTAAGCGCAGCCTTGATGTGGATCCGCGGTTTGCGCTGGCGTACGCCGGTCTGGGCCAGGCTTTCCTCCATAAATATGCTCTGGCGCGTTCTCCCGAAATGCTGGATGCCGCCAATGAAGCCTGCCGGCATTCCGCTCAACTTGACCCCAGCGGTCCTGATGCCGAAATCTGTCTGGGCATGTTCTTCAATGCAACCGGTCGTCATGATGCGGCGGCACAACATCTGGAACATGCTCTGAAGCTGGATTCCACTCGCGACGAATCGTATCGCGAACTGGCCATCGCCTATGAAGGTTTGAATCGGCTCGGCGATGCCGAAGCCTTGCTCAAACAAGCCATTGCGTTGCGTCCGCATTACTGGGCAGCCTACAAGTGGCTGGGACGGTTTTACGAAGCGCATGGCCGCTACGATCCGGCGGCGCAACAGTTCAAACGTGTGGTTGAAATGGCGCCTGACAGCGTTGATGGTTACAGCAACCTGGGGGCGGTGTATGTGGAGCAGGGCAAATACGCTGAAGCCATTGATGCGTTGGAGCGTTCCATCAGGATCCAGCCCACCGCTTCTGCGCTGAACAACGTGGGGGCGGTGTACTTTTACCAGCATCGATATCCGGATGCGGCCCGCAGTTACCAGCTTGCCACGCAACTTACGCCGGATGATTACCGCATTTTCGGCAATCTGGGTGAGGCTTACGGCCAGATTGCGGACAAGCAGGAAGAGAGCCGCAGAAGTTATTCCCAGGCTTTGAAGCTGGCGGAGCAGCGGTTAAGCGAAAACCACAATGACGGCGGCGCCTTGCTGGAAGCCGCGCTCTATGCCGCCATGTTGGGTCAGAACGAAAAATCGGAGCAGTACAGAAAAGCCGGGATCGCTTTATCAGGGCAGGACCCGGAAGCTCGATTCAGCTCCGCCCTGGTGTTGGCGAAAATGCATAGCGACAGCCGCGCTCTGGCCGAACTCGGTCTTGCCTTGAACGCAGGCTTGCCGGCCAGTGAGGTCACGGACAATCCCGCGTGGCAGAGGTTTGCCGCAAATCCAAAATTTGTGGCGTTGATGGCAAAGGCACAAAAAAAACAGTAAAGACCGAGCATGAAAATCAAACAAAAGGAGCCAGTATGGCAACGCAGAAAGTGACACCAATCACAGGAAGTCAGCACCAACACGTTCATGCCAGACATAACGGTGAGGTGGACAACGACTCGGTCCATGTCAGCAAAAGCGCCGGGCACCAGGTTACCTGGTCATCGGACGGGAAAGCTGTCATCGCGTTTTCGTCCGAGGCCGGCTCGCCATTCGAAGAAGCGGTTTTTCACGTGCCTGCCGGAGGTAGCGTTTCCAGTGGTCCTGCCAAAGCGACGGCGGAGGAGAAATCCTACAAGTATTCTGTGGTTGGCGAAAAGGGTGTAAACGATCCCACCGTCATCATCCATAACTGACGGGAAACTTAACCATAGAACTTATGTGCTGAACTGCAAGCGGCCGGCGCCAACTCGTCAACTGTGTTGTTGAAGAGAATGGCGTCGGCTGTGGAGCATTGATGGACAGGCATGAGGCGGACATTTCTCGCATCAGGCAAACAGCGACCGCATTCTCCTGAACATGTAATCGACTCTGGCAACTGCCGGCCGTTTGAACGCGGAGCGGCCGAGGTTGATCAATTCGACGTTGCAGCTCCTTTGTTGCCCTTTCGTCCAGACCGCCAGCAAGGCTCCCAGCCCGGCATTGTCAATGTGGGTAACGTTTGAGAGATCAAACACGATACGGTTGATAACCGCCATGCCTTTGCCCCGCGACACGGGAATGGCGTGGTCGCGCACCTCGCGCTCAAACATATACGCGGACTCGGCCGTGATCTTGCCGTGGCAGCAAATGGTGATTTCTTCCGGCTTTTCGTCTATATCAATCTTGAGTGTGGTGAAGCAATATGCGGGAGTCGCCATTTTTCTACCCTCCAAATTTACGTACACCGTTTGAATTGCAACCGCCATGCCAACTGTTGAGGAAGTGAGCTATCTTGAGCCACTATTGAAAAGAAAGGAGTTTGGCGGGGTTCGATTTTCGATCCCCAAGGGCGCGGGGAGATCGGTACAGAGACAATCGTCTAGGGATAGAAGACGATCGTCTGCACCCGCGGAGCAGCACGGAGGCGGAAGGGAGTTACGGAACGATGGTGCTTATGACGGGATGTAGGCGGAAGAGTGTCGCCGAAGTAGAAGTGAGGGACATCAAAACCAGCTATCCATGGCTGCCTCTTCGTCGCTTCGTCCGGCGCGGCCTGCTTCATCCTGAAAGCCTTTGCTCAACCTATGCAGATAGGTCACGTGGACCCCCAGCCGTCGGGCCGCTTCAGTGTAGTTCCCGCCAGAGTGCTCCAGCGCCTGGGTCACGATCTTCTGTTTAGCTTCACTCAATGCCACATGATAAGTGAGTGAGCCGGGCGCAGAAGGCGCGCCTTCCCAGATCGTTTCCGGAAGGTCGTTCGCATGAATCTCAGAATCCGATCCCAGCACGACTGCTCTTTCAATTGCGTTCGCCAACTCGCGTACGTTGCCCGGCCATTCATACTGCTGAATCAAATCGCGGGCTTCGGGAGTTATACCCAGCACGCGCCGTTCACAACGCTGGCTGGAACGGGCAAGAAAGAAGTTGGCCAGCAGCGGAATATCTTCGCGGCGTTCGCGGAGCGGCGGCATGCGCAACGCAACCACGTTGAGGCGATGCAATAAGTCTTCCCGGAATAGGCCCGCGGCCACCGCGGCGCGCAAGTCCTTGTTGGTTGCCGCAATCAACCGCACGTTGACTTTGATGGGCCGCGTGCTTCCCAGGCGGCTGAACTCACGCTCCTGCAACACGCGCAGCATTTTGGCCTGCACGGTCATCGGCAACTCCGCCACTTCGTCCAGGAATACCGTACCGCCATCGGCAGCTTCCAGCAGGCCTTTTTTCAATCCTACTGCACCGGTAAATGCACCTTTTTCGTGCCCGAACAACTCGCTTTCGAGAAGGTTGTCGCCCAGGGTGGCGCAGTTGACCGCCACAAAAGTTTTCTCTGCGCGCCGGCTGTTACGATGGATAGCCCGCGCCGCCACTTCTTTTCCCGTGCCACTCTCCCCCAGCAGAAGCACTGTAGTCTCCGCGGGCGCGACTCTGGCGATGATGTCATAGATCTTCTTCATGGCCGCGGATTCACCGATCATGGGCCGGTCCTGGTCAAGGGCAGCTTGCAGCATGGCAGCCTGAGCCCGCACGCGCTGGAAATCGAAGGCGTTGGCCAGGGAAAGGCCCACCACGGCGGCCACCCCGGTCATGGTTTCCAAATGGGTTTCATCAAACACCTTTACCGGATTCCGTGTCGCCAGATAGAGCACTCCCAGTCCGCGCTCATGCGCCATGAGCGGCACGCACAGGATTGACCGGTTGCCGCCGGCCATTACGCTGGCAACGTTTTTGAGTGATGCTTCCGCGGCCGTGTCACGGGCCAGAACGGCAACATGTTCATGGAGTACCCGGCGTACCACTGTCTGGCTGACCTGCACTTCGGATGTCAGTCGTGCCGAGCGGTGCTGTCCGGCTACAGAAGTGGCAGGAGCATCGAGTTCTTCAAACAGCAGCACGGCCGCAGACTCGGCAGGCGTCAGTTGGAACGCTGCATCCAGCAGAGCCTGCTCCAGTTCTTCCGGTGTGCGCAGGTTTGCAGCCTTGCGATTGATTTCCAGAATCGCCTGAAAGTGATTTGCCTGTTCTGTGGATTGGATGTTTGACAGCAGATGCTGCGGATTGCGGGAAAGCGGTTCAGCCTGATGGACGGTGGCAAATTCGAGCACCGCAGCATCGTCTGTTTCGGTTACCTCGGCGCGCGCAGGATCGACTGGCTGGTCCATGGCAAAGACAAACAGAGATTCTGAAACTGCAATCTTGTCGCCGTGCCGTAGAACGCACTCCGTGACCGGAAGGCCGTTGACCAGGGTGCCGTTACGGCTTCCTAAATCACGGATCAGGTATTGCTGGCCGTCGCGCCGGATCATGCAGTGCCGGCGGGATGCGGAACGGCTGTTGATGCAAATAGTGGCGCCAGCGTCGCGCCCGATCACCGCGTCCTCCTCCCCAAGCAGGAACTCGGTTTTCGGTGCTTGTCCAGCGACGGCTATGAGTCGGGCGCCCATGGCGCAGGTAGTTTATCACTCTCGCTCTCGCGCCCAGTGGAGACGATCGTCTCGGCTTCCATAGACAATCGTCTCTGGTCGGCGGGTCACCAATCCCCGTGTTTTCCGGCCCGAAAAACCTAAGTCATGTGTTTTCAATGTAGCTGTTTCCCGGAACATCCCCGGCGCTGATTGGCCCTGCGGATGCATTAAGTGAGGCGTGCCCGAGTTCGAAGCAAGAGAACCGAGAGGCCATAAAGGAGATTTGCCATGAACTTCACACTCAAGACCGCAGCCCAGTCCCTTTTGATATTGGCCGCTAGCATGACGGCAGTAGCGCAGAGCGAAATCAATCCAGACCATTTTTCTGACGGTCCTTCACAGGAAGCCTACACTCCGCAGACCCAGGTTAAGACGCTGCAAAGCCGCCTGGATGATTGTCAAAGACAGTTGCGCGCGAAGATGGACCAGGAGGAGCATGCCCGTCAGGACGCGATCTCAGCCGCAGCCATGGGCGATGGCGCTGGACCTTACATTGACTTCTACCAGACAGCAAGTCGTTGAGACCGAAGCATTGCAAGCCGCTCTGGCCCCGCAAATGGACCAGGCGCGCAAGCTCATGGCAGGAATGAATTCTCAGGATTCGCGGCCCCGCCTTCGCTAAGGACGACGCGCAGGGCAACTCGGTTTTCTGTCACTTTTCCTTGCTCAATAACGGATGAGCCACTCGGGCTGGCGCGTTTTCAAAGCGTGCCGGCCTATTTTTTCAACCATGGAAAGATTCAACGATTGAAGACTGCGATCACCTGGAACGGGATGCTGAACATCACGACGTCAGTGTCATGGTACGGTGCGCGAGTGACTGCGAGTTTCTTCCCATCAGGAGTCCAGTCATTTTCTGAACAATACTATGCTCTGCTGACGAATTCGCGTGTTTCCGTTGACACTTTTACTTTTTCGCCTTCTTTAATGAAAAGGGGAACGCGGATTTCGATGCCGGTTTCCAGCGTGGCGGGCTTGGTCACGTTGCCGCCGGAGGAGTCGCCTCGCACGCCAGGTTCCGTTTGTTTCACCACCAGGTCCACATGCGGAGGCAGTTGCAGGCCGATGGGATTGCCGTTGTATTTGTGCACCTGTATGACCAGCCCTTCCGCCAGAAAATCCTGGGCATCGCCGATCATCTCCTGCGACAGAGAGAGAGTTTCAAAGCTCTCCTGGTCCATGAAGTAGAAACCGTCCGCGTCGCTATATAAAAAAGACGCAGGGACCATTTCCAGGTCTGGTTCTTTAAACTTGTCGCTGGCCTTAAAGGTCTTATCAAAGACGGCGCGAGTGAGGAGATTGCGCATCTTCAGGCGGACCAGCGTCTGGCCGCCCCGGGCGGTTGGAGTGTTGACCTCCACATCAAGGCAGTGGAACGGCGTGCCGTCTAACTCAAAAAACATCTTGCGCTTGATATTAATGGCATCAATTAGGGCGGCCATGAGCTCCTTCGAAATCCTTGCCGGGGATTAAGAAGCAAACCCCGGCGTGCAGAATCGTTGATCACGAACGCTCATAGAATATCAGTTAAGAATATCCGTTTGCATTGGCCCGGCAATTCACTACTGGAGAGGCGGACTCTTGGGTGCGCCGGCATTCGGCCGAATGTTTGCAGGTGTTGTACGCGGCTTAAAATATTGATCGTTGAAATCAGTCTTGATTCCGCCGGTAATGGCCTGCATGGCTGCCTGAATCTCACGTTGTTGTACGTCCTGCGTGATTTCACTTCTTACCCGGTCAAGCGGCAAAGTCACGCGGCTGCGGACTCTATAGATGGTGAGTGAAGACGGATCAGACTCGACCCCACTGACCTCGCCTGACTTCAATGCGAAGAGTTCCTGTTCCAATGGCGCCGGCAGACTGCCTCTCCGCTTTGTTCCCAGGTCGGTGGTTAAAGGCGGCGTGAGTCCCAGAGCGCGATACGTTTCAGCCTGTACTTTTCCGGGATCTTCACCCTTGCTCAACCGGAGGCGCGCCTGGGTAGCCAGCGACTGGGCTTTCTGCCGGAAGTCGGCCTGCGCCTCTTTGGTTAGTTTTGGGTTCGACAATGGAATCGTGACCCGGTCCAGCTCCATCTCGTCAAACCTTGCCATGTTCTGCTTGTAGTAGTTTTCAATCTGATCATTGGTTGGATTGCTGTTTTTCTGCTGCAACTGACGGCGATACGCATCTGCGAGAGTACGCACCCGGATAATCCTCATCAATGTTTCGAACTGTGGGTCCTTGTCCAGACCGGCTTTCTCAGCGGCGTCTGCAACCAGCATCGCCTGCACATAACTCTCAGCAAACGCCTTGATTGCCACCGGATTATTCGCCATTTGCGGATTGAAACTCATGGAGGCGAGCATTTCTGAAAACTGCTGCTTGCTGATTTTGGTGGAGCATGCCGGTGCTTCCTTATTGCTTGCACCGCCGGGGCAGAATCCGTTGATGGTAATCACAGCCGCATCCGGAGCGAGCTGATCGCCACTGGGAGGATTCTTCTTCTGCGGTGACTGCGCATCGGGCGTTGCCGCCTTCGCGTCATTGCGTCGCTCGGCTGGTTGTTGGTTTGTTTGCGACGGCTGTGACTTGGCGGGCAGAGATGATAGAGCGCAGCCCAGCAGGAGCATTGTTGCGAAGCGTAACCAGTGGCCTGATCGGAAGTTTAATGATCTGAAGTTTAATGACCGGAAGTTTAGTGACCGGAACTTATAGGGAAGCATCCTGAGTCGTTCTCCTTCTAGAGCTGGTATGACATTGTTTCCTATCTTCGAGCCTTATTGCTATTGACTTGGCAGTTACCGCTGAGGCTCGGGCACACGGGGAACTGTGAATGAACCAAAAAATTGCCGACGTTACCGGTTTGGGCTCCGTCCTGGGACAAAGCTAATAAAGACAAAACTAATAAAAAGGACCGGGCTTTGTCAGCCCGGCCGCCTAGAAGGCTAAAAGAAGGCTAAACATTTAGGAGATGTTTTTTCCGATGGACCGCCTCCTTTCCGAGCAAGCGCTCGTCTTGGATTGATGAAGTACGCCGCCACAGCCTTAAGTGCCGTGGCGGCGCGTTTCAATTCGAAGTAATTTTCACCGTGGCACTGTTCGGCAAAGTATCGGTCCCGCCAGGGCCAAATGTCATGGTCCCCGTCGAAGTAAATACAGTGCCTCTTACAGTTCCTGCCGGATTCGTCACATTGACTGTGACGATCAGGGTTTGTGGTGGCTTGGCGCCATTCTTGGTTGATCCGCCCAACGCTGCGGTTGTCACCTGGATGCTGCCCCCACCGGTGCCGACCGGCGCCGATGCGCAGGGAACCGCGGGTCCAACCGTTGGAGTGAACGTGCAGACGAATACGCCGTTGTTATTCTCCGTAACGGTGATCGAGTTCAGCTGCATGTTGGCCACGCCCGTGGAAGGAACGTTAGTTTGGAAAATAATGTTCTGGGCCGGGTTCTGCGTGGTGTTGCTGATGGTCCAGACAATGTTGCCAGCCTGATTCACGTTCGGAACAGGCACTTGAGCGTTGCCAGTCACAGAGACAGCAGCCGTTGTCACAACCACGATAGGCGGTGGCGGAGCTGTAACCACGCTGGGATCTGGAGCCACGCTGATTGCCACAAGCGCGTTATCCACCGCAGTGATGTGTGCTGTATTGGTGACTGTCTTAGCCTGGATCTGCACCAGCACGTTCACCTGAGCAGTTACACCCGCCGCGAGAGTACCCAGATTGCAGGTTACGGACGTGACGAGAGTGCCGCCCGCAGTGCAGGAACCTTGCGTCGGTTGCGCCAGAACAATGAACGCGCCGTCTGTCGTCGTGAGCGTATCCACGAGGTTCAGAAGGGTTACCGGTAGCACGCCATTGTTGGTGACGGTGATTGGATAGGTAACCCGCACTGGAGTCGTTGTCAGAGTCGCTGGTCCACCCATGGTTGCCGAAAGGGCAGCAATCACCGCCGGGATGACTGCGTTCGATGGCGTGGATTCAAGTCCGTTACCGCCAGCATTGGTGGCATGGACGCTGAACGTGTAGCTGGAGCCGTTGGTCAGACCGTTGACTACCGCGCTGGTTGCAGGTGCCGCAACTACGGATGTAATTGCAGTGCGCGTGTTGGCCAGGATCGCGGTCACGGTGTAGCTGGTGATAGGTGCACCACCCGCGCTGGTCGGCGGGACCCAGGTAACAAAGGCTGCTTTGTCACCGGCAGTGGCCGCCGTCTGCAGGGGAATTCCCGGAGGATCAATACCCGGCAGAGTGATGCTGTTACTCAACGGCGAGAATCCGCTTTCGCCCTGGCCGTTGATGGCCGACACTTGAAATGTGTAAGTGGGACCAGCCGCTAAACCGATGGTCGTCGTGGTTGACGGGAAACCGCCAACTGGCGCCGTGACCGGGGTGTCTGACAGAAATACCGCATTCGCAAATGTGCGAACATGATAGCTTGTTACCGGCTGGACTGATTGTGCTGCACTCCAGCTCACGGCGACGTTTGGGCCTGTTGCTTTGGCACGTGCAACCGTGGGTGCACCCGGAATGGCAGTGGCTGCGGGTGTGGGGCAGTTGTTCACGGCAAGAACGTTGGTGGAGAACGGCGCCGGAACAACCGGCGGAGTTCCCTGGCAAGTCTGCCACCAGCGGCCTAACCCAAGTCCGGGTGCTGACCCCGTCCCAGGAACAATGGTGATTCCGTTGTTGCTTGGATCATCACCGGTGTAAACCACCAGGTTCGCGGGATCGGAATAATCAACGGCTGATTCTCCCATCGCGCCCAGCGGATATGGATTCGGCGGCGGGAATGACGCGGGCAAATACGCCGCGACGTCACCCGGACTGATAAATGCCGGATCGATGATCTGTGCGCCCTGCGCATCGGCTACCCAGAAAACGGCAGCAGGCGTGAATGGTGGAACAACCACCGTAGCGCTCAAACCGAAATACAGATTGTTGCCATTCAGTTGCGGATAGTACTGGTCACTGCCCGTGGTGTTGGCCGCGCCCACCGCAGCCAGTTCATTCACAGCGATGCATGACGGAGTCATGCCGGGAGTAAAGGCCTGGCAAGTCGTGTCAGCGTTCGTGATCACAAACGGGCTGGTTCCATCAATGGACCACAGATCGTGTCCGATCCAAGCGAGGTCGCCGGTGGTTTTCCCGTCGGGAGAAACAGCAACTGTCTGCAGAAAATCTGAGCACTGGCCAAAGCCATTGGTAGTTGCAGTCGCGGGACTGTTGAGGCGGAAGATTGATCCACCTTTGGACAGAGTAGCGTAGAGATTTCCATCTGGTCCAAGCGCTACCGAGGCTGGCGGGAAAAGGTTTGGAAACTGGCATCCTGTCTGGCCGCCCTGGAATCTGGCGCCCGTGGGATTGCCGGCCATGGCAAAGAGACTGGTTAGATCGAGGTTGCCTTGTCCCCCATCGGCGCTAGGGTCGTACTTCAGGCGAAAGATCCTTGCGATCTGCGCACGTCAGCCATGTAAAGAAACTTTGTGACTGAGTCATAGGCGACCGGGCCGGCGGCCACTGACTGTCCGTTCAATTTGAAGGGGCAGGTGAGGGGATTGATCACCTTGATGCCCGGTGTATCCAGATCTGGATCCAGCCGGCACAAACCAAGATTGTTATCGCCAGTCCATAAGTGACGAACTGGTTGGCCGGCTGCGTTCAGCGCCGTGCCGGAAAGAACGATACCGCCGCGTGGAATTGTGAAGCTGCTGACAACCTGTGGAACCGCAGCGTTGGGAGTGCCCGCGGACAGCACAGTGGTGGTGGCCTGGCTGTTTGCCGCGACGGAAGAAAACAACACAACGGCCAGCAGGCACAGGCAGAGTGCCGCAAAGGGCGCCGGTCGTAAGTTCGCAGTCTTTGTGGGAGAAGTCATTTTTTTTGCGTCCTGTCCGGAGCTTCAGCTCCTGGATCTGGTTAACCTGCACCCCGTGGCTGGCGGATTTGCCCCGCCAGCCACGAAGGAGACAAGCTTGGAGTTATTGGGCCTGCACCACAAACACATGACCCTGGCCCGCGATTGGCGCCAATGTCGTGCTGTTGAGTGTTGGTGTGAGTGGGAGCAGGCTGGGATCATCGCCAATGGCCATGGTTCCGTCGCCGGCAAACCCAAGTGCTGTTACCACGCCGATGGGTGCGTTCAGAGTGAGCAGAGCGCTGAACTGTCCGTCAGCCGTCCAGAGCGTGTCCTTGGTGCAGAGGAAGCTCCACTGATCCACTTCGGACGCGCCGCCCAGATAAAGCGACGGCGTAGTCGGGTTGAAGGTCTGGACATCGGCCAGCACGGAACCTGACCAGTTGGTCCAAGGGCGAGCGCCGCCGGCGTATCGATGTCCGTTGGCGGTTGTGCTCCGCGAGCGGGCGTTACGAACTGCGGAATACCGGAGAAAAACACCGCGCGGCCGCGTGATAGATCCGGCGCTGCATTCAGAATGATGGTTGGCTGACCGCTGCCAACCTGGAAAAGGCTGTCTTTGTCAGGCAGTCCGTTTTCCATCAGGTAGAGGTCCGTGCCGTTGAACACCATGCTTCTCACGCCCAGACCAAGCAGCGACGCAGCAACATTCTGCGGAGCGCTGGGCGCGGTTGCGGCGGCAACGATCTTGGTGATCTGCGCGCCGGTTGTGGGACCAATGTAGAGGTCCGTCAGTTTGGTAAGGGGATTCACCTGCACGGCGACCGCCGCAGCCACCAGGCCGCGTCCCTGACTCAGAATTCCGTTTTGCGTGAGCGTCTGCGTCGTGGGATTGAATACGAGCCGGGCGATGCCATTGAAGGTGTTGTTGATGTCAGGCACGTAAACCAGGCCGGCC
>CAVWJV010000009.1:0-77635 GCA_963755365.1 Terriglobia bacterium
TGACATTGCAGCGGGCAACAGCAGAGCACGGGATGGAGCATCAAAGCTGCCAGGACCACAATCATTGCCGAGCGGATTTAAGCGAATCCCCGAAATCAAGGTAGCTGAATTCTGGCCCGTGTGAGTTCGAAGGTGGTAGATCGCAACCTGCTTGTCGCTTGATGAAATCTCAGGAGCGAGTAAATGAATACTTTTCCTGTCCTTCTGGGCGCGCTCTGCGTTTACGTGATTGCCTATCGTTATTACAGTGCATTCATCGCCGCCAAAGCCCTGGCCCTGGATGACCGCCGGACCACCCCGGCCCATAGCTTTGAAGATGGACACAATTATGTGCCTTCACCCAAGTGGGTTTTATTCGGCCACCACTTTGCGGCAATTGCCGGCGCGGGGCCGTTGGTAGGGCCAACGCTGGCGGCGCAGTTTGGCTTTGCTCCGGGATTTCTGTGGCTGCTGATCGGCGCAGTGATTGCGGGATGCGTGCAGGACTTTACAGTCCTGGTGGCTTCCGTACGACATAAAGGACGGTCGCTCGCCGATGTGGCAAGAACGGAGATAGGGCCATTCGCGGGAACGGTAGCGATGATTGCCGTGCTGTTCATTCTGCTGGTGACGCTGGCCGGCCTCGGCATTGTGGTGGTGAATGCACTCTCCCAGAGTCCGTGGGGCGTGTTCACCATCGGCATGACGATTCCAATCGCCCTCGTTATGGGCGGGTGGATGTTCAAGAGTGGCAGCAGCATTAAGATCGTGGGGCCGAGTATTTTCGGTGTGGTATTCCTGATTGCCAGCGTGATCGGCGGGAACTGGTTTGCGCAGTCGAACGCGGCGCACGTACTTACTTTCAATGCTCACCAGATCACCATCCTGATGGCGATCTATGGATTCGTTGCTTCCGTGCTGCCGGTTTGGCTGCTGCTGGAGCCGCGCGATTATCTTTCCACATACGTAAAGCTGGGCACGATTGCGGTGCTAATCCTGGGCGTGTTCATTGTTCATCCGAATATTCAGTTTCCTGCAGTGACACAGTTTGTGCATGGCGGCGGGCCGATCATCAAAGGCAAGTTGTTCCCGTTTCTTTTTGTGACCATCGCCTGCGGCGCGATATCCGGCTTCCACTCGCTGGTGTCTTCGGGGACGACGCCGAAGATGCTGGATAAGGAAACTGACGCACGTTTCATAGGCTATGGCGCGATGGTGGCCGAGTCACTGGTCGGCGTACTCGCACTGATAGCTGCGTGCTCCATGCATCCGGGCGATTATTTCGCCATCAACGCCACTCCGGAGATTTTCTCCAAACTGGGCTTGCACACGGTGAACCTGGACATGTATTCGCGCGAGGTAGGCGAGAAGCTGGCCGGGCGCACGGGCGGAGCGGTATCACTAGCTGTGGGCATGGCGCAGATTTTCAAGGGACTGCCCGGCATGGCCAGGCTGATGGGCTATTGGTATCACTACGCCATCATGTTTGAGGCGCTGTTCATTCTCACCACCATTGATACTGGTACACGCGTGGCGCGTTATGTACTGCAGGAACTTACCGGCAAGATCTATAAACCGCTCGGGGACAACGCGTGGCTGCCGGGCAATCTGGGAACAACCTTTGTGGTGGTGCTGGCCTGGGGATATCTGATCTATACCGGTAGCATCTCTACTCTATGGCCGCTGTTCGGAACGGGAAACCAATTGCTGGCAACGATTGCCCTGGCTGTCACCACCAGCTTCCTGATCAACATGGGAAAAGCAAAGTATGCGTGGATTACGGCCGCGCCCATGTGTTTTGTGGGCGTTACCACCCTCAGCGCCGGAGTGCTCTCGATCAAGAACATTTTCTGGCCTCTTACCCAGAAGCCCGGGACGGTGTTCACCGGCTATCTTGATTCCATTCTGATGTCGATCTTTATTCTTGGAGTGGTGCTGGTCCTTTTCGACGCAGTGCGTCGCTGGATAAAGGCCTACCAAGGAGCTCCCGCTCCGGTGGAAGCATTCGGCCCGCCGGTGACAGCAACGGGAGAGGTAAAGATGGGCTGCTGTTAGAGAAACGTTCGTCTTGAAGAGGGCGGCCTAGCCGGCCGCCCTGTCATTTTGGAAATACATTCTCTGTAAAAGCGTGGGTGAATCTCAGGCCGCTTTTCCTTCGTCGGCTGATGGACCATAGATCGCCGGAACCTTTTCTTCGTTCAGGCGCAGATAAACAGTCAATTGTCCGCGATGATGTGCCATGTGGTTAAGCACGCCATCACGAATGGCGACATATCGTGGCTGTTCACTCATTAACTTACCGCCGGAAAGCATCTTCCACTTCGTGTTCAGGAGACGATCGTCGGTTGTTTTTTGCAGGACCTCGCGTCCTTTCTTCAGGCTGGCTTCGAACTGGTTGAGCAACTCTCGCCGCGTTTTCCATTGTGGCGGCTTGTGTTGAGGGCCGCCCGGGGGGTTGATGTCCAGCTCGTCCGTGTTGACGACCATGTCAAGCCACGCCGGTATGGTTGCTACGATGGTGGCCAGATATCCGAGTGGCATCGATTTCGGATGCGGCTTCCAGTCATTCTTGCCTTCGGGTACCTGTTCGAGAGTCTTTCGAATCCCAGTGGCTTCGCGGTCGAGTTCATCGAGCAGCAGTTCATTGATTTTCATTCCGGATGCTCCTCCTCTCCGGGGTTGGATGCGCGGAGAGGTAGGTGCGCGGGCGCAGCAGAGCAGGGCAGTTCTATCGTTCGTCGAGCGAGGCGCTGAAGCAGAACTCTTAAATACGAATCTCTTTCATGACCAAAGATTAAGCCATGATCCAAGAATTCACAGTTAGAATTAACGGGCTCGTCCGGTGAGATCTGACTAGAAATGCCAAGCCGTATTGCCAACCCGCTATCCTATGTTGCGACCGCGGTGGTGATCGTCGCTGTGGTGTGGTTGGGAGTACGCGGGGGGATTCTCGGAACCGGAGTAGTCAGTGACGCGCTTCAGATATTGGGATTGCTGATCGTTGTCTGGGCGCGGCTAACTTTTGGAATCCGCAGCTTCCATTTTGGCGCCAGTCCGACGCAAGGTGGACTGGTCACCAGCGGCCCATATCGGTACGTCCGCAACCCTATTTATTCAGGCGCACTGCTGATCATATTGACTGGAGTGGCGGTGCACGCCTCGCTAGCCAACGTTGCTCTCGGGGCTGTCGCGGTCGGAGCATTGGTTATGCGGATACTATGTGAAGAGCAGCTACTTCCCACTGTTTATCCTGAGTACCAGGAATATGCCAGGAAAACTCCACGGCTGATCCCATTTCTGATTTAACTTCCATTACCAGCCTCAAGCTGTCTGGCACTGTTCGCAGCTACTCAGGCGACTGGTGGGCCTTTCATTTACACTGCTCATTCGACATGGAAAGACTATGCGAGTACTGATTGCCGGCGGAGGCACCGGCGGACACGTAATTCCGGCGCTGGCCATTGCCCGAGAGTTGAAGGCGCGCTACCAAGCGGAAGTTTTGTTTGTGGGAACAGCCCGTGGCATTGAGAACCGGCTGGTTCCGGCGGCGGGATTTGGGCTGATGAATATTAAGGTTGGCGCCCTCAAGAATGTAAGCCTGATGACACGGCTGCGCACGCTGGTGGATCTGCCGATGGCGGTGATTCACGCCCGCAAGATCATCAGCGTTTTCGAGCCCGATGTCGTGGTGGGAGTGGGAGGCTATGCTTCTGGACCGGCGATGGCGGCGGCGATCCTGAGCAGGATTCCGACGTTGGCGTTTGAGCCGAACTATGTACCCGGATTCGCGAATAAGATCGTGGGACATCGGGTATCGGCGGCGGCGGTGCATTTTGAGCAGACATTGCGATATTTCCGTAACGCAAAGGTTGTTGGCGTTCCGGTGAGGCAGGAGTTTTTCAAAGTGCCGGCTCCGGCGGCCGGCCGGCGGCCAACTCTGCTGGTGTTTGGAGGCAGCCAGGGAGCCCATGCCATTAATGTGGCGATGACAGGGGCGGTTCCGGAAGTACTACAGCAAGTTCCTGCATTGCACGTTATCCATCAGACAGGTGAGCGCGACTATAATGACGTGCGCGCTGCGTATGAAAAGGCAGGCATAGCAGCGGACGTTTCGGCATTTATAGATGATATGCCGACTGCTTTTGCGCAGGCTGACCTGCTGGTGTGTCGATCAGGTGCAAGTACAGTAGCGGAAGCTGCGGCGGCAGGGAAGCCCGCCGTCTACATCCCATTGCCGACGGCCGCGGACGATCATCAGCGACGTAACGCGGAGGCAATTGTCGAAGGCGGGGCGGCTGTGTTAATCCCGCAGGCTGAGTTGACCCCTGAGAAGCTGGCACAGACGGTGGCGGAGCTGATGGGGAATCATACAAAGCTGGAGCAGATGTCGGCGCGGGCGAAGAAGCTCTCGCACAATGATGCGGCAGGGCGAGTGGCCAGAATAGTGGGAGAATTGGCGGGCCGTAATTAGCCGCGAATGAACGCGAATCAAGGCGAACGTTTGCACAATTAAGGAACATAAGGGCGAGGCCGAAGACGCGCCGAGACCGCTGCCACAGGAGCCTGGGGATTTGAGGTTATCGGAATCTTAGGCGGTTTGCGCGAAGCGCCAAAATTGAAGACAGGCCGACCAGCGGGCCGAGCCCGCTGCAACGAGCGCTGATTTGAAGCATGGTGGAAAGACGCTCTTAAGCGGTTTGGAGCGAAGCGACAAGAATAATGTTCGCAAAAATACAGAGGATACATTTCGTAGGCATTGGCGGCATCGGCATGAGCGGTATCGCCGAAGTGCTGCTGACGCTTGGGTACAAGGTGTCGGGTTCGGACTTGCGGGCATCGTCGGTCACGGAGCGTCTGGCGGAGTTGGGGGCCATCATCTTTATAGGTCACAGGGCTGAGAACATCACCGGCGCAGAGGTAGTGGTTACGAGTTCGGCCGTTCAGAGCAACAATCCTGAAATCAGCGCGGCCCATGCTCATCACATTCCTGTGATTCCCAGGGCAGAGATGCTGGCCGAGTTGATGCGGCTGAAATACGGAATCGCGATCGCCGGAATGCATGGCAAGACCACGACCACAAGCATGGTGGCTGCGGTGCTGAATGCCGGCGGACTGGATCCGACCGTGGTGGTCGGCGGGCGGGTGGATGCCATGGGATCGAATGCACGGCTGGGCAAGTCACAATATATGGTGGCTGAAGCCGATGAGAGTGATCGGTCATTCCTGAAGCTGTCACCTATTCTAGCGGTGGTGACGAATATTGATCGCGAGCACATGGATTGCTATCGCGACATGGCTGACGTGGAGCAGGCGTTTGTCGACTTTGTCGATCGGGTCCCTTTTTACGGGACAGTACTGCTGTGCAACGACGATGAGCGGCTTCAATCCTTGTTGCCCCGGCTTGCCCGGCGTGCGATCACCTATGGCGTAAGCGAGGGGTCCGATTTCCGTATCCTGCGCAACAAGACCCAGTGCAGCAGTACGCGACATTACGCGCACTTTGCCGTGGAGTATCGCGGAAAGTCACTGGGTGAATTTCATTTGCAGGTGCCTGGGCACCACAATGTTCTGAATGCAACGGCAGCCGTGAGTGTGGGCGTAGGGCTGGACCTGGATCCGGAGCGTATTCGCGAAGGCCTGGAAAATTTTGGTGGCGTCGATCGCCGGTTTCAACTGAAGGGACGCGTGGGCGGCGTGAGCGTGATTGACGATTACGGCCACCATCCGACTGAGATTCGCGCGACCCTGGCTGCGGCCAGGGACTGCCGGTTCAACAAGGTGCATGTGGTGTTCCAGCCACATCGTTATACGCGGACCCGAGACCTGCTGGATGATTTTGGGGCGGCTTTTGGCGACGCCGACAACGTGTTTGTTCTGGACATCTATCCTGCCAGCGAGCAGCCGATTCCTGGCATTACGGGTGAACGCGTAGCCGACGCACTGCGCGCTGCCGGGAAGGAAGCCCGTTATATGCCATCGTTTGAAGATGCGGCAAGGGAAGCTGTGAGCGTGGCTGAGACCGGTGACATGATCCTGACGCTGGGGGCGGGAAGTATTTCTCATCTGGGACCGCAGGTGCTGGAGTTATTGAAGGCCAAGGATAAAGCGAAGAAGATTCGGGCCTAGAGTCTTCAAATTTGGCGCTTCGCGCAAACCGCCTAAGATTTCCGATCACCTTAAATCCCTAGGCTCCGGTTGCAGCGGGGCTTGGCGCGTGTTCGGCCTCGCCTCATTTCTGTCGCTTCGCTCCGAACCGCTTTTAAAGCGTTTTCCTCCTGAGGTTTGCGGGTCTTGTTCCAGTCGCATGGCGAACCCTATAAAAAATGGGTCATTACGTAAAATCTCCTAACAAAAACAGTAGGAAACAGGTATATTGAGGTTGGCGAAGACTCCGCAGGCCTAAGTTTCTTAATGGCGCGCGAGCTTATAGAAATACCTCAGAAGACTGACTACGACATCCCGCCACGGGAGAGGACAGTGCGTGGCGGCGAGAAATCGTCTTCAGGTTCATCTTCAAACTCAGGCGAAGACAATTTCATTCGCGGGTCGCGTGCCCGTTCACGCAACAGCGATCCCGTCACCATTGAAATAGAGCAGGAACTTGACGAAGACGCCCAATTTCTTCGTACTGAGAAGCGTGTTCCGGTTCGGCGAACCGCCATACCCAAAAAGACCGCACAACAATTCAAACTGGCTGCCATCGTCGTGTGCCTTGCCATGGTGCTTTTTGGTGTGGGCACAGCGGCGTACGGCTACGGCATGCACTCATGGCGCTTCCGCATTGAATCCAGTGACAGCATTGAAATTTCCGGAGTACACAACGCATCACGTGCACATGTGATGGAAGTGGCGGGAGCCGACATTGGTCGCAACATCTTCTTCATGCCTCTGGATGAACGCAAACGGCAGCTGGAGACGATTCCCTGGGTGCAGTCGGCGACCGTAATGCGGCTGTGGCCGAATCGGATTGCCGTCGAGATAAAGGAGCGCACACCAGTAGCGTTTACGCAGATTGGCTCGCGGATCAATCTCATCGACGCAAATGGAGTAGTGATGGGAATGCCGGCGAACCGACAGACCAAGTACTCATTTCCCGTGATCCATGGAATTACCGAGACCGAGCCTCTGTCATCACGCATGGCGGCGATGAAGATTTACGACCGTCTTGCCAGCGATCTGGATGCCAGCAGTGAGACAGGTCCGCACTACATGCGGCAGTTGAGCGAAGTTGACCTTTCTGATCCGGAAGACGTCAAGGTCACGGCGAATGAGGGTGGCGGCACGCTGCTGATCCATCTGGGCGGCAACAACTTCCTTGACCGTTACAAGCTGTACGTAAGCCACATTGGCGAATGGCGGCAGCAGTTTCAGAATTTACAGTCGGTGGACCTGCGCTATGAAGGGCAGATCATTGTGAATCCGGATAAGCCGGCGGAACGCGAAGCAGCGGCGCCGGAACACAAAGCAGAAAAGAAGCCCGTGGTTGAAGCAAAAAAAAATGACAAGAAATCGCGAAGAGTTCGGCACTAAGAAGATTTGTGAAGTAAGTTGGAAATAGAAAGTCTGGAACGGGCCAATTTCCATTTCTGAATTCAGGAGCCGGCAGTCAGAATGAAGGACAACAACAGTAACACGATCACAGTGCTCGACGTGGGCAGCGCCAAGACAGTAGCGCTGATCTGCCAGGCCACCGATTCCGGCCTGGAATATCGAGGCCATGGCGAGGCTGAGAGTCGAGGCTCACGCAAAGGCATTATCGTGGAACTGGAAAAAGCGGTGCTGAGCATTCAGAAAGCCGTGGAAGAAGCGGAGAGAATTGCTGAATGCACGGTGGACCATGCCGTTGTGTCAGTGGGCGGATCACACATCAAGGGCGTAACCAGTCGTGGAGGCATCACTCTGGGAACGCGGCCTCGGGACGTGAATCGTGACGATATCCGCAGCGCTGTGGAGAAAGCCCGGTCCGTGATTCTGCCGGGCGATCGAGAAATTCTTCACCTGCTGCCGCAGGAATTCATACTGGACGAGCAGGCCGGCGTCCGTGATCCCGCAGGCATGATGGGGCGCAGGCTGGAAGTGAATCTGCACATGGTCACTGCTTCGGCCAGCGCAACCCAAAACGTGGTAACGGCCGCTAATCGCGCCGGGCTTCACGTTGATAACGTTGTCTATGAAGGGCTGATGGCGGCTGATTCCGTTTTGCGCGCCGACGAAAAAGAACTGGGCGTCTGTCTGGCGGACATAGGCGCTGGTTCCACTGACATGATCGTCTACTGTGACGGAATGGTGTCGCACACTGGCGTGATCCCGATTGGCGGCGACCACTTCACCAACGATGTGGCAGTCGGACTTCGCACGCCGCTGGTTTCGGCCGAGAACATCAAGAAAGTTTTTGGTCACACATCCAGCAACAAGGTCCCGGAGGGCGATGAGATTGAAGTTCCGGCCGTGGGGGACAGGCCTTCGCGGCTGATGCCCAGACGCTTCCTGGCGGAAATTCTTGAGCCACGCGCCGACGAACTCTGCGAGATGATGCGTGACCATCTCAAGCAGGCTGGAGTCATGGAGATTTGTAACGCAGGCCTGGTGCTGACCGGCGGTGCGGCACGCATGAACGGATTCGCTGAAGCCTGTGAGCTGCTGCTGGAGCGTCCGGTGCGGATTGCCAATCCCACGTCGATTACCAGGATGCCGGAAGAACTGGAAGACCTGGAGTATGCCACGGTGATTGGACTGGCGATGTACGCGCATCGCACCACGGCAGCCAAAATGATTCAGGAGAATGGCTTCGGCGCCAAGGTGCGGTCGATGCTGGCCAAACTCGGTGCCTAGCGGCGTAAAGGTTTGAGTAAGAGCAGTTGCAGGATTTGCAGTAAAGGTGATGGCCTTCGTTGCTCGGGTTGATACAGAGTCAACCTGAGGAACCAAGACCCAGGCAGCAAGGTGACACTTTCGGCACGGCAGATGCCGGGCCCTTTTTGAACACGGTGGCAACAAACAAGAGCTTGGGAGTAAACGCATGGATGAAAGAAAGATGCAACCGGAAAGCGATATTCGTATCCATTTCAATGAAGATCCGCGCAACAACGCCAAGATCAAGGTCATTGGCGTGGGTGGCGGCGGCGGCAACGCTGTAAACCGAATGATCTGCGCCGGCATGGAAGGCGTTGAGTTCGTAGTGGCCAACACTGATCTGCAGGCGCTGCAGATGTCGCGTGCGCCGGTGAAGATACAGCTTGGCACCAAGCTGACCACTGGACTTGGCGCTGGCGCCAATCCGGAAATCGGACGTCGAGGTGCGCTTGAAGACGCCGACAAAATCATTGAAGCTCTCGAAGGCGCGGACATGGTGTTTGTCACGGCAGGCCTTGGCGGCGGAACGGGCACTGGTGCTGCGCCGATCATCGCCTCGCTGGCCAGCGAAATGGGCGCGCTCACCGTTGCCGTGGTCACCAAGCCGTTTGCGTTTGAAGGCAAGCGTCGCATGAACCAGGCGGAGCGCGGATTGTCAGAGCTGGTCGATAGCGTTGACACCATGATCGTGATCCCCAATGAACGCCTCCTTGCCGTCGCCCAAAATGCCGGCTTCTTTGAATCATTCCGCGTGGCCGATGACATTTTGCGACAGGCGGTGCAGGGCATCTCAGACATCATTACCATTCCCGGCATCATCAATCGCGACTTTGCTGACGTGAAAACCATCATGCAGGGCATGGGCCATGCGGTGATGGGAACTGCCGTTGCCAAGGGCGAACGCCGTGCCATTGAAGCTGCGCAGGCTGCCATTTCGTCACCGCTGCTGGAAGAAGGCGCTATCGACGGAGCTCGCGGCATCCTGATCAACATCACCGGCTCCAGCTCACTGAAACTGGCGGAAGTGAACGAAGCGTCCACCATCATCCAAAGCGCAGCGCATGAAGACGCCAACATCATCTTCGGCGCAGTGCAGAATGAGAAGATGGAAGACGCCATCAAGATCACGGTGATCGCCACCGGATTCAAGAGCGACTTCCAGCATCGTAACCAGCGCAGCATCTCCAGCGCACAGCAGGCCATTGCGTCTTCGCGAACGGCCAATGTTTTCCAGGTACAAAATGAACCTCCCGCACAGCAGGTTGGCGCCCAGCAGTTTGCAGGAAAGTCCAACGGCGGCTCCAGCTACAACGGCAGCGGCATGTCTTCGCGTGTGATGGCAGTACAGGCGCGGGAAAACCCAACTATCGCCATGGTGACCGAATCCATCAAGGCCAGCGTTGAGCAGGATGACCTGGACGTTCCAGCGTTCATCCGTAAGCGCGGCGAAATCAACTAACCTACTCCGGCCAGAGTTTCAGGATTCAGAATTTAATCCCGGAACTCTGGTTCGCAATCCAGTGTTTAAGCTGCTGGTACTTTGTTTTCCGACAAAACTGTCGTTTTTTACACTGCCGTTTTTTACAAAGATGAAGGAAAGTTAAGAAGACCCTTGGCTGATCTGGTGCAAACTTGGCCAGAGCAGCCGCATCGTTAATAGAAGCAAAGGATTACTTACTCAGTATTCAGGTGAATTAAGGATTGCACCCAGTGGAACGGGTTACCGTAGCATCAATTCATACCGCGGTCCGTTCCACTGAGGATCAAATACTTCCGTTTGCGAGTTGCGCCACAGCTTGCCTGCCGGAAATTGGCCAGTGCGACCACAAACTCACCCTCGGTAGTAGGTTTTTGAGTGACCCAGAAATGACCTCCCGGTTCAGAAGTTTATTCCTCATCGTCGCCACTTTGTTACTCGCCACCACTTCGTTCGCCGCTCCATCAACCGACACGTCAAAAAGTAAGAAGAAAGAAGCGCGTGTTGCCGAAAGCGCCCGCGCCCAAAGACACATGGCACGTCTGCGCCACCAGCGCGCCGTTGCCCATCGTGCGGCGGCTCGCAGGAATGTCAAAGCCGCGCCAAGGGTTCGGTAGCCGCCAAGGCCACCGCGCGGAAAGCTTCCCTGCGCACAGCTTCTTTAACTACCAGGTCAACCCGCTCAGCCCGACTGCGTCGCCGTCGCAGCCATTACGTTGAACAGTTCTATACCAGCTCTTACGCCACCGATGCCTCTGACGGCGATGACGCCCGCGGCGAAGATGCCGTCGTTCGTCAGGCTGCCATTGACGCTCTGGGCAACATGAATGGCACCGTCGTCGCCATTGACCCCAGCAGCGGACGCATCCTGGCCATGGTCAACCAGAAGCTTGCGCTCTCTGAAGGTGCGCAGCCTTGTTCCACCATCAAAGTTTCCGTGGCCCTGGCCGCCTTGAGTGAAGGCGTGATCTCCAGTGAGACCGAAGTCTCAACCGGGAGACGCTCTCAAATGACTCTTACGCAGGCGCTGGCCCACTCCAACAACGCCTACTTTGAAGAAGTCGGACGCAAACTCGGCTTCGCCAAAGTCAGCTACTACGCTCATCAGTTCGGACTCGGCGAGCTCGCCGGTTATCACATTCCGGGCGAGCACCTGGGTACTTACCCGACACAGGAAATCGACGCCAGCCTCGGCGGCGTTGGCAAGATGTGCTCGTTCGGCGAAGGCATCTCCATGACGCCCCTGCAACTGGGCGCGCTGGTTTCGGCCGTCGCCAACGGAGGCACGCTCTATTACCTCCAGCATCCCACCACTCCGGAAGAAGCCGTAAACTTCCAGCCCAGGATCAAGCGCCAGCTTGAAATCGCTGACGTGATTCCTGAACTGTCTGACGGCATGACCGGCGCCGTGCAGTACGGTACTGCTCGTCGCCTGCGTACCAACTTCAGTGAAGAGCAGATTCTGGGCAAGACCGGCACCTGCTCCAAAGATGGAACCCGCTTCGGCTGGTTCACTTCATACGCCAACACTCAGTACGGACACATTGTTACCGTGATCTTCCTCCGCGGTGGACGCCCAACCTACGGCCCCAAGGCGGCGGAAATTACCGGCAAGTTCTATCGCAACCTCTATGACCATAACTTCTTTGCCGAGCCGCCTGCGGCGGAGTCGTCCAATGGACTGCAGAAAGCCGTGAACGCACAGTAGACATCTCAAGAAATTGATTGGAAGGGGCATTCCGCAAGGGATGCCCTTTTTGCTGTATCGTGCAAGTGCGGCCTCTTCACTCGTTCTTAACGCAATCATGAGTCCAGTCACACATTTTCTGGCAGGTTGGCTTTTGGCGGCTCCCATGCGACTCACCGGGAGAGAAAAAGCTATGATCGTGATCGCCGCAGTGGTTCCTGACATTGATGGGCTCGGCATAATACCGGAGCTTGTGACCCGCAATTCTTCTCATCCGCTTCTCTGGTTTTCTCAATATCACCATTCACTGCACACACTCGCATTTGCTCTTGTTGAGACTTTGTCGTGCTGGCTCATGGCTGAGCAACGCTGGAAGACCGCCTTTCTGGTCATGCTGAGTTTCCATCTCCATTTGTTGTGCGACGTCCTGGGATCGCGCGGCCCAGACGGAGATTCCTGGCCGATTCCTTACCTCAGCCCGCTCTCAAATTCGCTGCAGCTCAGTTGGCGTGGGCAATGGCCCCTGAACGGCTGGCAAAACATCGGCATCACGGCGCTCATGCTTTCCGTTACATTCTGGATTGCCTATCGCTACGGCTCGTCTCCGCTGGAATTGGCATCGGCTCGCGCCAACCGTCGATTTGTTGATGTGCTCCGTTCTCGATTTGGGAAATCGCAGTTACTATGAGCCGTCACGACAATAAATAATCAGCGCACCCCACCCCATGCCAGCTATTCCACCCGACCCCAATCATCCCAATCTGGCGTAGCTTTCAACCCATTCAGACGTTTTCCGATCATCGTAAATCGGTGTCATCATTGTTCATCAGCGGTAAGGTTTTCCGGTTTCCAATTACCCGACTACCAAATTACTCATTTACCAAATCTCGACTGGGGTACCCCCGTCACCGACCCCAATCATCCCAATTTGGCGTAGGTTTCATCGCTTTTGCCTTCTCCGATATCGGCGATTCCGCCGATCCCATCCAAACCGCCGTCATCCCGACGACCGTAAAGCGACCGCGCGCAGTCTTCAGCACGGGCGTAGGTCGGAGGGACCTTGTGCTTGACTTTCCGATCACGGCGATTGTCGCGCGATGACGGCGATTCCTTGCCATTTGCCCGACAATCAGTTCCCCGCTTATCCAACACCTCAAACCTTGTCATTCTGACCGAAGCCGAGCGACACGGGTCGTGAGGGCTCAGCGGAAGGACCCCGAGGATGCCAATCGTGCCGAATGTCGCCTCAGGGAATTCTCTTAAGACACTCGTTTGATTCTTGCTTGCGCTGGGGGTACCCCCCCGGTCATCCCCAAGATCTAAAGGACTTACGCGATTCATCCCAAGCGATTGCTCGTGTGGCACAGCCGCCCTCGGGTGTGGCCTACCATTGCATTGGCGTTTCCTGATCTGCGTTTGTCTGCGTTCATCTGCGGCGAAACGTACTGGACCGGTGTCAATCAGCGTCCATCAGCGGTAAGCTTTCCGATCCCGGCGATGTCGCGCGATGTCGGCGATCTCGGCGATAACCAGCCCCACTATGCCTCATGTGCCTACGCGAAGCAACTGATCTTAAGTTTAACTTCACTGCTTCTGCGGCTGTTCTGCCGAAGGATGTCCCGTCAGTTCGCCGTGCATTTCATCATGCGGGCCGTGTTCGTAAGCATCCAGCTTCTTTTTCTGTTCCTCATTCAGGATTTCCCGGAGTTTTTTGTCCGTATCCAGCCGTACGGGTCGTATCCGGTTCAGCCGTTCTTCCTGGGAGAGGCTCTTGTCCTCCATCAGCTTCAGTGTCGCGTCATGCAGGTCTTTTATGATCGGCGCCGCTTTGCTCTGCTGGTCCGCCGTCAGCCCCAGCTTATCGGTAAGGACTTTTAACTGCTCCTTGGCCGGTGGCAAACCGTGAACCGTCTGCGCAACCACGTTTGCTGCCAGCAACGTCACAAACATCAGAATGAATATTCGAATCGGTTTCATATTTCTTTCCTTTCGTTCGCATCTTCCGTCCGCATCTTTAGGTTTCACCACTTCACTTTGTCGTGCTATGGTGAACGCCAACTGCGTTACATTTCGCACTATAACCATGAAGTCCATCGCGGACGAGCGCCATTTGCAGGAAACACCGCGTTGCTGAACAAAGGTGCAGTCAATGTCCAGAAAAGCGCGCACCCAATCGCCGGCCGGACTAAAATCATCAAAATTAAAGCCCGGTCAAGCGCGCAAGCCTGACCTGCGCATCCGACGAACGCGCGGACGTCTGAGCAACGCTCTCGTCGAGTTGATGAGAGACAAGCCCATCGATCAGATCACCGTGCAGGAAGTGCTCGACCACTGCCGGCGTGGGCCGCTCCACCTTCTATCTTCACTATCGTGACAAAGACGATCTGTTCCTTGACCTGATGGAAAATGGCATGGAGATGTGGAGTACCTTGCTCATCCAGAAAGCATGAGAAATCAAATCGCCTGGCGCCGGTGGAAGAATTCTTTGCCCATGCCGGTAGCGCGATGATTTTTTATCGCGCTTTAATCGACTCCGGCCGTATCCACGCCTTCTTCGATCTCGCCGAGGGCTGCTTCGCTCGCGGCATCGCCCGGCGACTCAGGCAAATCGGACCGCCGACTCCGCTTTCGCCAGATCGAAGCCCTAGAATCCCTCGTCGCCAAATTCGAGGTGCTCAGTCCAGCCGCCAAAAGAAGCTACAGCCGGCCTCGTACAACCAGTCGCTCGTTCACTTGAAGCCCGTGAACTTGACGCCCGCTCCCACGCGCTCGCCGGAAACCTGCTGTCTCTTCTCAAATGGTGGCTCGATCATGGCGCAAAGGAATCGCCCCGGGCAATGGACCAGCTATTCCACGGCATTGCGTGGCAGGGTTTACAGAAAGACGCCTTCCAGTAAGACGCGTTACAGTTAGCCCGTTACAGAAAGGCGCATTGCAGTGGGCCGAGCAGGACAACGGCCTAGCTCGCGAGGCTCAAGCTCTTACAGCCAACCGAACGGAGCCAGAAGAAAGAAGAAGGAGAAGGAACCGTCATGGAGTATCTGATCGGAATCTGTACTCGCAGCCGTGGTGTGCGCCTTCGCCCTGCTGTCTGGATTTGATCGCGACCGCGTCTTCTATCCCACGTTGCTGATCGTGATTGCCACCTATTACATTCTCTTTGCCGCCATGGCGAGTTCCACGTCGGCGCTGACCATCGAGAGTCTGGCGGCGAGCGCATTTCTCGTCCTGGCCGTGGCGGGATTCAGGAAGAACCTCTGGCTTATTGTCGCTGCCCTCGCCGGTCACGGAATCTTCGATTTCTTCCATCACCTGGTAATCCGGAATCCCGGCGTCCCGCTGTGGTGGCCTGGTTTCTGCCTGTCGTTCGACGTTCTCGCCGGCGGGTTCCTGTCCGTGCTCCTGACCAAGCGTCCCGGATTTGAACGTACCATCTGATTCAGACGAGCGATTGGCGATTTTCTCCCCAGAGGGTTTCGAAGGGAAGTGAGGAATCTGCTTTTCGCTCAAGCTGGACCAACGGGCGGATGGCCCGCTCTTTTCAAATTTCGCGATTACGAAATTACTCAATTACAAATCTTTTCTCGATTCTCACCCCTCTGTCATTCCGAGCGCTGCCGGAGCGCACGCGACGGCGAGAGAGGAACCCCGAGGATGTTTGCAGCACCATACGGTCTCAGGGAATTTTCTCGAGAATCTCTCTATGGCGATTTCGCGACAGCAAACTGCGTTTTTGCTCCGGCACACCAACATAAACGTGCAGCCTGATGGTTATTTCTGCAGTGTATGCACAAATACCACCCCACGGTCATGAAGTGCAATGGCCAGGGTACCGGGACTGACTTCTCGAATCCGCTTGGTGTATGTCGGACTTAGCATTGGCATCCGAACGACAGACCAATGTTTCCCTTCATCGAACGACACGTACAGCAGATCGCCTGATGTCCAGATTCTTCCTGCGCTATCGCGAGCGATGGTCTTGAATTCCTCGGTCGCATTTGGAGCGGGAATAACCTGTCGTTCACCGCTTTCAGGACTGAATCTGACGAGTCCCGAAGCGGTCGCAGCGAGCAGATAGCCCTCGCGATCCGCGATCGCGTCGAAGATCCCGGCAGGCGCCGGTCCTTTGGCTGTTGCGAGCGGCCGAAGATCGTAGCCTTTCTCCGATTTAGTTAAGGCAAGCAGATCGCCAAGCTCAGCATCGAGGAACACCGCTCTTGTCCCTCGTTCGATTAGCGGGATGTAGCTCCGAGCTTTCAATAACCTGCGTCGGTCCGCGTCGGAACGGGAATAGCTACCCGCTGATGCCCATTCCTTCCCATTCCATCTGCGAAGTCCATCTTTGGACACGTCCAGCATCGTGCCGTCAGATGTCCCCAAAATAGAGCTGCCGTAGAAACTGCTTTTATCCGTCCACGTCTGTAATACGGCAACTTTTAGCTGGTCGCCAACTTTGAGAAATCCACGCTCCCCAGGAGATGTGTTGGTCCCGAAATAGGCTACGATACCGTGATCGTCAAGAATTGGCTCCGCGAAGTTCCAATCCGCGTATGCGTCTGATGGTCGTTCGTCGGGGAAGAATCGAAGTCGCTGCCACTCATCGTCATAGAGCCGCCAGCCAGTGTGTGAGTCGTCGTCGTTTAAAAAGACGAGTACCTATGGAAGTGGGCCAGACTTCGATTATCGAAGACTCAATCTGTCCCTGTACCTGGACATGCTCAACTTTCCCATTCGAGAACCGCGCCAGTCCGTCGCGAGCCGATACAGCAATTAAGTCAGGATGATCAGCACCAGTTGCAAGCACTCGCCGAATGGTCGGAGTGTTACCGACCGAGTAGTTCCTGCCCCCTGACCATCGGCCCCCGAAGTCTGCGACCTTTTCCCATTGAGCAAAGTCGCGATCACTACGGTAAACGTCGTGCGCGGACAACACCCACAACCCGTCGCTCTACTTTATCTTCAATGACGAGATCGACTGCGCCGTGTGGCAACCCCGCATGCACTTCCGGTCGCCGAGACTTGGCCTGTTCGAGAACGCGCTTTGTAGCCTCTGGGAGCTCTGTTTTGGGCCGGTTTGTGAAGTCACGGAGGTAAACAGCGGGTTTCTTGCTGACGTCCGCGACGAACCCCGACTCCATCCCTAGATGTGACATGCCGCCATACGCCAGCACACGACCGTCACGCACCTTTAGGAAACCGAGAACTCCCGAGTCGGTGTCAAAACTGTGAACGTTCCCGGTACGAAGTTCCATGTACGAATATTGCCCGCCCCATTCACCTTTATCCGTCCCCATCCACAGCCGGTCAGAATCGTCCAGCATAAAGGCGTTCGGCGTGGCGAAGCTCCCATTCTTAAGCGGAATGTATTTGGAAGTCCCTCCGGCAAAGATCAGGACCTTGAGAGGATTTATTACTTGCTGTTCAATCCGTGCTGACTCGTGTGTCATATGACTTGAACGGTTCCCCTGGCCACGGCATTACATCTGGACGGCCATCAATGACAGCCACAATCGAATGAGGCTTTCCAATTGCCCTTCCAGTACTGAGCCAAACTACTCGGCCGGTTGCTTTTGTCACTGGGGTTAGCGTGAGTGTTTGCGAGGTTAGTTCGTATATGTGACCGTCTTCTGCCCCGATTAGTAGCTTTCCAGCGTCCCCACGGGCAATTGCAATTCCTCGGCCGGGAACTACCTCGTGTGCGTTAACCGAGAGCGTTTCTGTATCGAAGCGAACGAGATTGCCCGATTCAGTTAGGGCCACAAGATCGTGCGCCACAAGCTCTGCGTCTTTCAGGGCGTTGTGGTCAAAGTGATATGACCACTGAACCGTCCCAAGGCGTTCAGTGTGTGAGGAACCGGTGATTGGGCCGTCGATCCGAGCGCCACTCGCTGCGCTCTGCTGGCCCGAAGGCCAGGCACCTGAAATAGTGACAGCTGCAATGATCAGTAACGCAGCGAGGTATCGCGGCATGACCAAACTGTACGCGGAACTCTCGACTTGTTCCAGAAAAACTCGCCTTTCGCGGAAGCTGGCTGTTGTTTTTTAGCTTTCGTGAAAAGGGTGGGGGACAAAATCAGTTTGCGTCCCAGGGTTTCTGTCAGCATTCTAAGCCCGTGTGATCGTTAAAGCCGATTTCCACCAGCTAACGCCCGCTTGTTCGAATGCTACCAAGTCGATAAACGACACCGGCTGAATAACGGAACTGGTTGTCATTGAATGAGCCCACACGGCGCCAGATGTATTCAGCTTGCACTGGGCGCACGGAGAAGCCATGTCCGACAGGAATGTCAATGCCGCCACCCAGGGCCATCGAAAAGGTATTCGTTGAAGGAGGTGGGACCCCAAAAGCAGCACCACATAAAGGGCACGTTACAGTGAGGTCCTCTGCCGTGTGATTGAACCCGAACAAAGCCTGGCCGAATGGTACGTAACGGGATTTTCTATATGCGAGGTGCGGTCCAAACATGAAGTTGTGGATTCGCTGCGTTTCCCGGACTTCCTCGATAACGCCGGGAGCATCCAGAAAAGAGGCGTCAGTCGTACTGTAATGGCCGGAGAAATCTGCTGTAACGCCAAACCAGCGATTCAAGTACGTTGTAGACGAAGCATCCCATCCCTGAAAATTCGTCGGAGAGGCATTCCCGTCGTGTAGCAAGGAATACCCTCCGAATACTTCGACCCTCGGAGTATCCTGCGACATCGCGGGAAACGTGCAGAAAATAGATAACAGACTTATAAGAACTAGATTGCGCATGTTTTGCTCCTGAATAGTGTGAGTCATCCTACCGCGGGGGCCTGAGCATAAGAAGTTACGAAAGGTAAGGATTTCAGGTTTTTTTATTGAGCCATTGCCCTTCAGGAGAGAGAACGGCAAGCAGGTACTTTCTTGCAAAGTAAAAGAATGTCCAGGTTCTGGTGCTTTAGCGCTAGTCTATCGCGGCCTTCACTGGCCATTGCTGTCGTTTTTGTCTCGGCAGCAGCTCATCTGTTAGAGTTGTTCACCAATGCTGCCAGGTGCCTGCATCATCCCGAAAAATGGAGACTTGGCCACCGCTTAACGCAATGACTATGACTGAGAATGAGATCGGCCGCACCCCAGATGATCTGATCTATAGAAGTCGATCGCTGCATAGCATCCCGCATCGTCTCAGAGTTAGGCAAATCATTGCCGAGCTGAAAAAAGTCCCTCTTCAAAATCCAACTTACGCAGACGTAGGCTGCGGCGGCGGTTCTGTGACCTACAGGATTGTTCAAGCGATCAATCCAAGACAAGCGGCGGGCTACGACTCCAATCCAGAACTGACAGATGCGGCGGGGAAGGTTTTTCATGACATCTCATTTCGAGTCTGGAATCTGGCTGAAGAGGAGCCGCCGGCTCAAAAATTTGAGCTGGTGACTTGCTTTGAAACCCTCGAACACATCGAGAAAATTGAACGCTCGCTGGAGAACCTTCTCAAGATTACAGACCGCTATCTGCTTGTAACCGTACCCAACGAGCTTGGGATTGTTGGAGCCGCCAAGTTCGGCGCCAAGGCAGTTCTGGGGCGCAGCGCATTTACCGCCGAGCATGCAGGATCAAAGTTTCAATATTTCGTCGCGGCTTTGACCCGCGGCAATATCAATAAATTTCGCGTAAGTTCGAACAACGGGTTCTGGGAGTCCCATACGGGCTTTGACTACCGCCGCGTCGATCGATTCTTTACTTCAACCGGGCTGAAGGTTGTGACTACTTCTCGCGGTTGGAATAGGTTTTATCTAGCCGCCGTGCGTAACTAATCCTGATCTCGTCCAAAGATACAGAACCCACCTTGCAGATTTTCTTTGATCAGGAAAAGGGAATTGCGCTACTCTCCTTAGCGCCCCTATTTCAAAGTCCAATGAGGCTTCATGTCCAAAATCCACGGTATTACCGGAATGTCTCCGCAGGAAATAAGCTTCGAAATTAACCGTGGCGGTAAGTTTGTCTGCTATCGGTATTGCTTCTCCGCGTTGGTTGTTACGATCATGAAAGGGACTGACATCTATTTCGTCCGTGCCGGAGAAAACCGCGTTGCCAAAGGCCTGCCTTGGACGCTGATCACTCTGGTCGTGGGCTGGTGGGGCATACCTTGGGGACCCATCAATACCGTACGTTCTCTCTGGACCAACTTCAATGGGGGTGAAGACGTCACTGCCGCCGTGGCTAACGCCATGAAGCTCCAGGGCGTGAGTTTCGCAGCGGCAGCAGGTGCGAAGTAGCGAAGGGATGCATTCGCGCCCTGGCTGAATGCTGAGTATTGATTTGCTGATCGCTGGGAAGACCGGGGAAGCCCGGACGTTTTCTAATATTTTTTCCGCGTAGCACCTTTAGCTCGTGTGGTAGCCATTGATGTAGCGCATCATATTACGCAACGCGGCAATCGCGCCGGGTTTATCCTCACGTCTGAGCGCTCGGTCCCTTCTCGTCATTCACGCCCGCCAATTGATAAAACGTTAGATAACGTTGTCTTTAACCCCTCCTTTCAGTGGACTGTCCATCTCAGACAGAATGGAAGTTGCAACCCAGTCTGCGGGTGCAAGCCCGGGGCAGGCCGCCCATCGCATGCTTGCCTCTGTTCCGAACCTGATGATGCCGATATGGTTGGTTTTATCGGCATCCCTGACCGGATTCCTTTGTGTGAACCCGAGCGATCGTCGCAGCAACTCGATATCTGCGGGTTTTCCAGTCAGGAACTGCCAGCCTCTTTGGACTCCGTGCATTGCCGCATATTCCCGAAGCTTTTTCGGGGTATCTACCTCCGGGGACAACGTGATTGAGTACATGAAAATGTCATGGCCGATTCGGTCATGAAGCATCTTCTGAACCTTGACCAGATTCGTGGTTACGAGCGGGCAAGCCTTTTCGCAAGTCGCGAACATGAAGTTGAGGATTACTTTCTTGTTTTTAATCAGGTCATCATAGAAGAGGACCCTCCTGCCTTCGTGGGTGATCATTGGTACGTTGGGGAAGTGACGTCGGCGGATTAGCTCCCGCGCAGGGATGTGCTGCCATTGGTGAGCATCGCGCGGCTTGTTGCTCTTTGAGCCAAGTGGACTTGAATATGCGATCACGAAACCCGCCGCGGCGCCCACCAGCAATGTTCTTCTTTTCATATCAGCCATGATTTTTTCTCCTTTCGGTACGTTGTTGTGGTGCGGCTACGGTGAGGTCTTGTTGTCGCCAACGTCCTGCACCTGAAACAGCAGCATCATCGCGTGATCTTCATGAAGCGTGTTGTGGCAATGCATAGGGTAGTCGCCGCGGAAATCGCGGAAGCGGAAGAAGAGCTCTGCCCGTTCATCGAAGTTAAGCGTGAGGACGTCTTTCCGCGAGTGCTCTACCGCCGCATTTATTCGGCTGCCTCTGCGGAGTATCTGGAACTCCTCAAGGTGAATATGGATGGGGTGCTGCCATTCGCCGCCGTTATTCTGCAGTATCCATCTCTCAATGCTGTTTCTCTGCACGGTGAAGCGAATCTGATTGCAGCTCATGAAGCGGTCATTGATCACCCAGCCGCCGTCAGACTGGTCAAAGGTGAATGTCCGTGAAATGCGCGGTTTCACCGTCGCATCGGTGAGGCTGGTGCTCGGCAGGGTGTAGAACTGCGGAGCCGTTGCCGGATCAACGCTGCCATCGGCTACCTGAGCGCCGAGCCTGAACTCCACGCAGTACGTGCCGCGTCCCGCGCGCAGGATGTTGTTGGTAGGCGCGCGTCCATCGTTCTGCTGCAGGCGGTTTTCAAGACGTACAACGGATGTACCGAACTGAGCCGCAATTTGTTTGAAGTCGATGATGATGTCGAATCGTTCCGCGACCCCCAGCCGGACGCTGGTGACCTGCACGGGAGTGGGCAGGAGATTTCCATCATTGGCGATGACCCAGAAGGGGATCACCTGGCTCAAGTTGTTTGGGTTGGTGAGGAAGAGCTGGTAAAAGCGGGAAGGTCCATTATCAAGAACACGGAACCGGTATCGCCGCTGGCTGACGTCCAGAAAGGGCTGGACTTTGCCGTTGGCCAGTTGAACGTCGCCCACAAGGCCGTCGTTCTCGAAAGTGTCGAAGCAGACTAACCCAGTCCCTGGATCGATCAGCTTGTCGGCAAGCGAAATGGGAATGTCAAAAGCCGGGAAACTCGGCAGGTGAAAGCCGCTGCCCTCGTCGCCTGTATCAAGATTGTTGAACAGGAGTTGGAAGCCGGACATGCCCTTGTACACGTTCTCCGCTGTGTGGTCCACGCGGTGATCGTGATAAAACAGCGTGCCCAGGGATTCGTTGACGTCCCCATTGGGCTGGTTATTGAAATCGAAACCGGCCTGCTGCATGGTGGAGTAGTAGTCAAAATATTGTCCGCGGAAGAAATAGCGGCATGGGCCACCATCGCTTTCCGTACCATGGTGGAAATTGTGCAAGTGAGTGGAGACTTCAGGCACGCCGAAACCGCCATTCTGGTTTTGCGGAGGCAATTCATTGAAACGGCGAACCACGATCGGCTGCTGGTAGCGGGCTACGATAGTCGGCCCGGGTGCCACTGCCACATCACTCGGATCAGCGCCGCCTTGATTAAAGCCCCAGATGGTCTGAGCGGGAATATTGGTGTCAGAGGTGATGCGGAAATTAGGATTGGCACGTATCCGCTGGACGAAGTAGTGCTGCACCGGAAATCGAGTGAAGAACTGAAAATTGTCCGTGCCGGGCCGCAAGGTGCCGTTGAACTGACCGCGGCCCTCGAATGGAAGCTGGTTTACGGGGTTGATCGCATTATTTGGAAATTCCTGCGGGGCCGGCGTCAAGCCGGGATCTGCCAGCGTGCGCTCCGGCAATACCGGCGGGATTGGTAGAGGATCAAGAAACGGGGTGATTCTGGGACTACAGCCAGGATTGCATGCTCCCGGTCCGCAGTGGTTGTCGTCAAAAGCCCAGGCGCTCAAACCATTTTTTCGAACCAGGTATCCTGCGCCAGTCAAGAGACCCATTTTAAAGAGATCGCGCCGCTTCAATCCGGCTTTGATGATCTCCAGCCTGTTCGTGCGAGCATTTGCCACTTCTCGTGGATTTGCCATCGTGTCATCCTTTCCTGAATTCGTCCAAAGCGCAGAGTGAGGGCCTGCGCGGGCGAATTGCTCTGCCGCAGACGTGCGGACAACGGCCAGGGGAGCCGGCAATAAACTTACGCAATGTTTATGGGACAAGGACTTTCTGGGCTAGGTGCTGGGGAAGCACATCTCACGATACGCGAGGCGCCGGACTGCGAAACAATCCTGCTTCAACAGCCGGGCAGACAGGAGCGAACTTCTTCGTCGTACTAAAGACGGCTTCCGGGCGTATTGTAGGCGACAGGCGGGATCACGTGACCTCAAGTCCGGGACATCTCTTCAGGGCTGCTGAATTGAAACAGTCCTTTGATTCCCGTAAGGCGGCTCAGTCATCGATGGTTGCTTTTATCATGCTGCAGGTCTTCGAGGTTCCGTCGGTGGCCATTCACTTCTCCTTTCTATCAAAGACTGATCCGGAAATTTTGCCCGTGCTTTTAGTTATGCAGAGGGCGAGTCAATGAATAGAAAGCGGACACTACACAATGTGTCATATTCTAGCGCTGTTTGAATGCCCGGAGTAAGAATTGAAATTACTTACGGAATGTTGGAAATCTTTAAGACTCATAGTCTGAGCCCTGCGCCTATCAGAGCAATGCTCGCAAAAGATAAAGAAGGGAAAAGCGGACGCGTTTCGTTTCTTATACTAAAGCAGCCATCGCCGCTCTAATATCAAAATATCCCGGGAGTCCGATCCACCGTCGGCATTGATCGACCCAGAGCGAATTGTTAGGAGTAACCCATGGCCAACATTCAGGTCACAACGTTACCGGAACCGAAAATTGTGCAGCCACCCCAGCAGCAAAACGAAATGCGCCAGTTTTTCAGCTATCTTTACTTTCTCCGTTTCAGCCTGGCGCTTTGGCTTTCGCTGCCCGGACTTCTCGGTCTTTATTTCGGTGTGCCTTCTCTTACCCATGGCATCTTTGCCCTGGAGCGGCCAACGCATTTTTTCTTTGCCGGATTTTTCGTCACCGTCGCCGGGTGCGTGGCATTGCTTAACGCTCGCATTATCTGCGCTTACGGTGAACAAAGATTTGGGATCGCGCCGCCGAGCGCCTTCGCCGTCAAGCAGGACATGCGCTGGAGGACCTTCGTGTTATCGCAGGTACCCGGCTTGATAGTTCTGGCGGCCATTTGCTTGATCAGCGTCTATGAAGCGAGCTCGCTTGAAATAGTCCAGGATGGGTTTGTTTTGCTGGCCGGCATCGCCGTAGCTCTGGCGATATGGATCCTGATCTCAACTTTTTACTATTGGACTCATCGCCAGCCGGATGCAGATCTCCTTAGCCATGGCGCTGATAAGGTAAGCCTGGATCCATTTTCCCCTACTGCGTTTCTTGTTCCCGGCGTGGAAAAATTGTCTTTTCTGCTCAGACTGAGCAAAACACAGTCACCGCCCTTCGCTCGGATGTTTGGTACGTTCTTTATCTTCAGTTCGTCCTGGGGCGGCAGCGGCTATCATGATGAAGCGCTTCCGCCTGAAGTCGTCACTAGCGCCCCCTGGAAATGGCTTCTCCAGCGCCTGCCTTTTGTGGACTGTGACAAATATTGCAAAACCGGAATTCTGCCTCTGCTTCCTGGTCACGCCCTCAGCATCGTGCTCGCCTTTATCTGGCTGTTGATCTATGTCGGACTGCTGCCTTTTACTGCGCCCGTGCCATTGCCCAGGGCAGCCATGGCCTTGGCAATTCTTTTTACGGCTCTGGCTGGGCTTTGGCTTCTGGCTTTCGCTCTCAGCCGCAACGGTGCGCCGTCATCGCGGAAACACATTGTTGCCGGCAGAATCGTGGCGTATGGCGTTCCTATTCTGCTTCTGACATATTTGCCGGCCAGTTATGCCGCGGTCAGAAATATCTGGCCTTTCGTCTATCGTGAAATTCCCGTGTTCCCGTCGATTGCGGCAATCCTCATGCTGTTGATCATCAGTTGCTGGATACTGAATGGCCTGGCTTTCTTCTTTGATCGCTTCCGCATGCCGGTCCTCACGACGGCTGCTGTTCTGTTGTTCGTGTCGCATTTGGCTGTCCATGGCGGAGGAGTATTGCACCGCACCATGGATTCTTTTGCCGCACAACATTCATCGGTAAGGCTGCCCATAAAATTAATTTCTTATCTAATCCCGAATCCCAAGGATCATTTCGTTGACTTTGCCTGCGCTCCGGAACTCTGCGCGGTGCCTCCGGCTCTGGCGGAAAAAATTGTATCGCCCAAGGACATCCTGGCCAGGCGCTTGCAGGCGCGTCACTCTGCTCCCTTGATCATTGTCACCGCCACCGGTGGCGGGATCCACGCTGCTGCATGGACTGCAGAGGTATTGGCCGGGTTGGAGAATACGTTTGCCGCCAGGCAGCAGGATTTCCATGGCTCGTTACTCCTGATCAGTTCTGTGTCTGGAGGCAGTGTGGGCGCAGTGCCTTTCGTCAGAAGCTATTTCGCTGCCCAGCCTTTCTCCCACATGCGGCAGAGTTCATGGATGGAACTGAAAGAGTCCTCTCAACATAGGTTTTGGTCAAAAGAGGAGGTAAACCAGAATACGGCGCCTGGCTTCATCTCTGCGGCCAGCAGATCCAGCCTGGAAGCCGTCAGTTGGGGAATCGTTTATCCTGACATGTTCCGTTTGCTGATACCTTCGCGCAGTGTCCTGGGAATAGGCGACCTGGAACGATTCGACCGTGGCTGGGCCATGCAACAGCGTATGGCGAGGAACATGAACACTGACGACTGCCCGGCAACCAGTGATACGTTGCAGGACGTTGCAACGCTGCCGTCCAGCCAGCCACAGCCAAGGGCCAACAAGGCCCATCAGTGCCTCACGTTGCGTGAGCTTTCCGTGGCTGCGTCCAGCGGTGTAGTGCCGGGCATAACATTCAATACCACAACTGCCGAGAATGGTGGCAGGTTCCTGCTCGCCAACTACCAGACGGCGCCGAGCCTCACTGGCAGTATTTACGGCGAGCCACCCTTACCGGCAGAATCTTTTCTGCACGCTTACAGTGCGAGTCCTTACGATCTTCATTCGCGGCAGAATGAAGCCGTCTTATATCCTGACCTGGAAATACTCTCTGCCGCCCGGCTTTCCGCCACGTTTCCCTACGTATCGCCCATGCCTCGCGTGCCCCGCGTTCACCAGCATGAATCCGTTGCGGAGGTCTTTGCCAAGTCGCTGCACTTTGCCGATGGCGGTTACTATGACAATGACGGAACCGCCAGCGCCATTGAATTTCTCTACGAAGCATTCTGGGGCGAGCATTTTGCGCAACCGGTGCCCATTCTGTGGATTGAG
Source organism: Terriglobia bacterium (assembly GCA_963755365.1). Taxonomy (GTDB): domain Bacteria; phylum Acidobacteriota; class Terriglobia; order Terriglobales; family Acidobacteriaceae; genus Angelobacter. The sequence goes on from CAVWJV010000009.1 coordinate 26,392, forward strand.
ATCCGGGATGACGATGGCTATCAGGAAGGCGTCAATCCGGACCAGTGCAGCTCGCAAATTGCTTCTGGAACTTGTCCCTTGCAAAACAATGCCGGCCCTGCAGACACCAGGGAACCATCGGCGCCTTTATCGCAGACAACCGCGCCACTGGGCGCTTTCTGGAAGGCTGGACATTCCAGCGTTACCCTTCGCAACCACCGCGAAATGGCGCTCCTGGCAAATGCCTTTTCCAACGAATTCATCATCAAGCACGCTGCAATTGCTTTCCACAAGGACAAGAATGAGGTCCAGCCGCTTTCGTGGCATTTAACGGGTCGCGAGAAAAAAGACCTTCTGGAACAGATTCGTTGTAGAGGGCCGGAACTGTTGAGTATCGCTGATTGGTTTTCAAATTCCTTTAAGACCGAAAGGCCGGAGCAGGCGAAGCCTGACCCGAGATGCAAAACGCAAGGAAATTAGCATGCGGATAACGATTTGAAGCTGGGAAATGAGCAATTTCAAATTTAAGATCGTGAATTTGAAGCCGTAAATTTGAAATAACCTGGATGCCGGAACTTCCTGACATCACCGTTTACATCGAAGCCCTCGCCCAGCGCGTCGTCGGCCACCTGCTGGAGCGTGTGCAGATTGCCGGACCGTTTCTTCTCCGCACCGCCGCTCCGCCGATGGATGCCGTTCAAGGCCATAAAGTGACGGGCTTGCGGAGAATCGGCAAGCGCATAGCCATTGGCTTTGATAACGACATCTGGCTGGTCTTCCATCTCATGATTGCCGGACGACTGCATTGGAGTGAGAAGCGTAAAACTCCTGACGGTCGTCGCACGCTCGCCGCGCTGGACTTTGACAATGGCACTCTCACGCTGACCGAAGCCGGCGCCAGAAAGCGCGCGTCTTTACACGTGATTAGCGGTGAAGAAGCCTTGCAAAAGCTGGATCCCGGCGGGATCGACGTGATGGCCTCCACTCGCGATGAATTCAGCGCCGCGCTCACCCAGGAAAACCACACATTGAAACGGTCGCTCACGGATCCGCATTTCTTTAGCGGCATCGGCAATGCCTATTCTGACGAGATCCTGCATCGTGCTCAGCTCTCGCCCATTGCCCTGACACAGAAACTGAAGCCGGAAGAAATTACGCGTCTGTATGAAGCCACGCGGGCTTCGCTGGCGGAATGGGTGGAGCGGCTGCGCGATGAGGCGGATGGAAAATTTCCGGAGAAAGTCACCGCGTTTCGTCCTGAGATGGCGGTCCATGGACGCTATGGCGAGCCGTGTCCCCGCTGCGGAGCCAAGGTGCAGAAGATCCAGTATGCGTCGAATGAGACCAACTACTGCGCCAAATGCCAGACCGGCGGCAAACTCCTGGCGGATCGTTCGCTGAGCCGTCTGTTGCGCGAAGACTGGCCGCGGACGCTTGAGGAGCTGGAAGAGAGAAAAACAAAAGCCTGAAACCACAAAGGCCACGAAGGACCACAAAGGAATCGGGTGATCTGTTGATCGGGTGATCTGGAATCGAAGAGATGAAGGTTTGCCGTTGATGAACGCGGATGATCGCGGATCAAAAATCAAAAATCCTGGAATGACCAATCACCATTCACCATTCACCAACTCACAAATCACAAATGGCAGTCATAAATCACAAATCACAAATGTTCTATCTGCGTTTATCTGCGTGTATCGCGGCCAAATGGTTTCCAATTACCCAATTACCAAATTACTCAATTACCAAATCAAAAAACAAGCGTCCCGCAGGACGCCCGTTCTTACCAACTACCAATAACCAATTACCAAATACCGTTTTTACAAAAAATGTATCCCATACTTGCTACACGTCTTTCTTGACCACCTCAAAATCAGGGTTGCCCGGAGCAAGCTTGTTCAATTCGCGAAACAATTTCTCCGTCCCCGCGGGTTGCAGCATGACCAGCGCACGCGCGCCTTTCTCGCCGACTTTGAAGGAATGCGGTATGCCTTTGGGTAGAAACACCGTGGTGCCGGCGGCGGCAACAATCGTTTCTTTGCTCACGGTGAATTCCATTTCACCTTCCAGAACGTAGAAGATCTCGTCTTCCTGGGTGTGGAAGTGTTTCGGTATGGAGGTACCGGGTTCGTTGTTTTGTTCTATCAGCGCAAACGCGCCGTTGGTATGAGAGCCATCCAGCTTGATGGTCTGCCGATCGCCAATCACGCTAAGCTGCTCTCCGGCGCCCGGAGGCACAAGAGTAGCCTGAGAGTGAAGAGTCTTCATCCCTGCTCCTTACATCTTCGGTTTTACGATTTTTGTTGTGCGGCAGAGAAGTACTGCGGAGCCCATAATGCGGAACTACGAGAACCTGAACCACTGCCAGCCACTTGCCTCCAACGTCCGCCGATGAGCGCCGGCCGTAACGGACCAGTTTTGTGGATCACTGGTTCCGTGTGCGCCATCTTCGTGAGTCAGGGGCTTTGTTTCCAGTTCACGCCCGGAAGCGTAAAGTCGCGTTCTGGCGACAACCGCTCTTATAGCGGTAAGTCTTGCTGGGGCCCACGTACGTTTTTTGTGACGTAACAGTCTAGCAGGATTATTTCGATTTGCGCTCGTCGCTGGCAATTACACCATCACGGATATGGATCACCCGGTGCGCATGTTCAGCAATGTCGTTTTCGTGCGTGACCACGACAATCGTGTTGCCTTTGGCGTGTAGTGTCTCAAACAGGTTCATGATTTCATTTCCTGTCTGCGAATCCAGGTTTCCCGTGGGCTCATCAGCCAGGATGATGGAAGGATTGTTGACCAGCGCGCGGGCAATCGCCACACGCTGCCTTTGCCCGCCGGAGAGCTCGTTGGGCTTATGGTTCATGCGTTCGCCCAGGTCAACCGATTCCAGCGCCTGTTTGGCGCGCTGCAAACGCTCATCTGACGGAGTTCCGCTATAGATGAGCGGCAGTTCAACATTGTGCAGGGCCGTGGCGCGGGCCAGAAGATTAAATGTCTGGAAGACAAAGCCGATCTCTTTGTTGCGGATGCGTGCCAGTTCGTCATCGTCCAGTTCGCTCACCAGATTATTGTTCAGCCAATAGCGGCCTTTGGACGGAGTGTCCAGGCAGCCAATCAGGTTCATCAGTGTTGATTTACCCGAGCCGGAGGGTCCCATGATGGCAACATATTCGCCGCGACTGATGCGGAAATTGACTCCACGCAACGCGTGCACCTCTTCGGTGCCCATCACGTACGTTTTCCACAGTTCTTCCGTGCCGATAATGCAATCCTGCGCCGACGCAATACATGTGGGTTGCGTGACTTCAACGGTCTGGGTTGCCATTCTTTTCTCCTGCTCCACTTTTTCCCCACGCGCTGCAGCTTAGACGGTATAACCCGTCAGAGGTTACGAGTCAGTTTTTACAGCCAGCGTGTTGTCCACCTTTACGCCGGCGCCGTTTTTCAGCGTTTTCAGCACTTTGAAGCTGCCTGTAATGATTTCTTCATTTTCTTTCAGGCCGCTCTTGATCTGGATTTCAGTGGTGCCGGTGAGTCCTGTTTCCACCTGACGGAATTCAGCTTTCTTTCCCGCGGCTACCACAAAGACTCCCTGTATCTCTTGTGATTCTTTCTTTTGCATCGGGGCTGCAAGGTCTTTCTTGCCCGGACCCTTCTTTGCCTGTGCTTCCAGATCGTTCTTATCGCGCATGATCAACGCCTGGATGGGAATCGTGACTGTCGACTTTTCATACCCGGTGGTAATTTTCGCCGTGGCGGAAAGTCCGGGACGCAGGTTCTCCGGCGGCGCGTCCAGCGTGATCACCACTTTGAAGTCCTTGGCTTCCTGGCTTCCTGACGTGCTTTGCGAAGTGGAAACGCCGGTGGAGCGGATGATGGCGTTGTCACCAATCTCACTGACTTTGCCTTTGAATGTCTGGCCCGGAATTGCGTCAATGGCCACGTCCGCGGACTGGCCCAGTTTCAGATTGACGATGTCGGTTTCATCCACACGGACTTCCGCGGTGATCACCTTCATGTCAGCCACAGTCATCAGTGTACTGCCAGGAGAATTTTGAATGCCAACAACAACCGTCTCACCTTCATGCACCGGAAGACTGGTCACGGTGCCGTCAAAGGGAGCAACGTAAACGGTTTTGCTCAACAGGTCTTGTTGATGGGTCAACTGTGCGCGTGCAGAACGGATATGGCCTTGCGCGGAATCAAGCTGGGCTTTCGACTGCGCAACGCGTGCCTGGTCCTGTGCCTGTACGGCCTGGGCCACCTCATACGCGGCCTTTTTGGTGTCGAAATCGGCCCTGGAAATCAGGTTGTTCTTGTACAGGTTTTCCGCGCGATCGTAATCCAGCTTGGTGCGGGAAAGGTCGGCTGTACTGCTCTTCAGCTGCGCCGACGCGGTATTAATTGCCGCATCGGAGGCGATGGCGTCAGTCTGGCTGCTGGCCAGTGAAGCCTTCATGTTCTCCACGTCTGCTGCCGACTGCACGTTCTCAAGCTGTGCCAGTATCTGGCCACGCTTCACCTTTTCGCCTTCTTTCACATACAGCCGGGTGATGCGGCCAAAGGCATTCGCGCCTACGTTTACAAAGGTCTTCGGCTTAATCTCACCAGATGCGGTGACAAGCGACGTGATGTCCTGTTTCATCACCTTGCCGGTCTGCACGGTGACCACGTTCTTTTGCGTCTGATTTACGGTAAAGCCGACAATGGCACCCACAAGCATGATGATGCCGACAACAATCAATATCTTTTTTGCTTTCATGGTCCTTCCGTCCGCACCGCAGGGAGATTCTCAGTTCATATACGCCAGTGAGACGTGGAAAGTTCCTTGCGGAAAGCAGCCAATTTCACACTGATTAGTCTTGTGGTGGCGGGAGCCTGGAAATCATTATAGCCAGAGGTGGCACTTTTCAACCAGAGCTAAGCTGCTGGCTCGGGTAAAAAACCTATTAAAATGTTCAGCTTATAAGCGCAAGATCGGGCACAATCGAGCGTTCCTGTCTTGCTTCATGGCCCATAAAGGCCTAAAATTTAGCATAACTGTTTCCTCATAAGGAGGGTGCCGCCAATGATGCATGGCAAGCCCCAAATAGCCCGCTTCCTCATTGTCTTCTTACTTGTCATTTCCGGCAGTTTTCTTCTTCATGCCCAGGATGGGACCGAGAATTCCAAGTCTGATGTAAAAGGTAAGAGTTCAGACGACCAGAAACAATCCACCTCAGACAAGAACAAGAACGTCGTCGCGCCTGACGCGGAACAGTCACCCGGTCAGGATCCGCTGAGCCGTCCCAAGCCGCAGACTCCATCCGGCAAACGTGAAAAATTAAGTTCGGCCTACAAGAAGTGGCTCGATGAAGATGTCCGCTGGATCATCACTTCAGAAGAAGAAAGCGCCTTCAAGAAGCTCACCAACGATTCAGAAAGAGAAACATTTATTGAAGGTTTCTGGCTGCGTCGCGATCCTACGCCTGACACGCAGGAGAATGAATACAAAGAAGAGCACTACCGGCGGATAGCTTATGCCAATGAGCATTTCGCTGCCGGCGTTCCGGGATGGAAAACCGATCGCGGTCGTATTTACATCATGTTTGGCCCCCCAGACACCATTGACTCGCATCCCATGGGCGGCCCTTACCAGCGTTCTGCGGAAGAAGGCGGCGGCTCCACGGAAACTTACCCCTTTGAAGTTTGGCGTTATCGTTATCTGGAAGCGTTGGGCCAGCAGGAAGTGGAAATCGAATTTGTTGACGATTGCGGTTGCGGCGCCTATCAGATGACCATTGACCGGTCGAAGAAGGACGCTCTTCTCCACGTTCCCAACGCAGGTCTTACTACCATGGAAGAAATGGGAATGGCCAACAAGGCAGACCGATTCCGTGGCGGTCTTGAGAGCCTGGGGCAAGGACCTTTTAACAGTGGCAATCAGAGCAAACAGTTTGACCGCATCGAGCAGTTTGCCAAACTGAACACGCCGCCTCCCGTCAAGTTCAAGGATTTGAGCGAAGTTGTCACCAGTAAAATCCGCTATAACCTTTTGCCGTTTGATGTGCGCGTGGATTTCGTGAAGCTGACCTCTGACACAATTCTGGTCCCGATCACGCTTCAAGTCCCGCTGCGCGGGCTTACGTTCGCCAATAAAGATGGTGTACAACGTGCCGTCGTCAATGTTTTCGGCAAAATGAGCACGCTCTCCGGCAAGACGGTCCAGGTCTTCGAGGATACGGTTCGTCGCGATATTCCCGATGAGCTGCTGGAAAAGGAACTGGGCACGGTGGCTCTGTGGTGGAAGGCCATCCCGATGCGTCCGGGGCTTTACCGCCTGGATGTCGTATTAAAGGACGTTAACGGCGACAAACTCGGGACTTACAGCAAGGGCTGGACCGTACCTGACCTGGGTGGCGATGACAAGCTTGCCAATTCCACCTTAATACTTGCGGACCAGGTAGATGCAGTCCCTGCCCGCGAGATCGGCACCGGCAACTTTGTGATCGGGCAGAGCCGTGTTCGGCCGAGGGTACAGCCTTCTGACGGTAAACCCGCATCATTCAAGAAGGGTGAGAACGTCAATTTCTGGATGCAGGTGTATAACCTGGGAGTTGACGAAAAGACAAAAAGGCCGTCTGCCACTGTGGAATATCAAGTAATCAATACCGCCACAAAACAGTCCGTGCTAAACTTTACGGAATCAACAGCCCAGATGGGGAACATTGGCGAGCAGATGACTTTGGAAAGAAAGCTGCCGCTGGCCAAGCTTGACCCAGGTGAGTATCAGGTAACGATCAAAGTCAGCGATCTGGTTTCCAAACAATCCATTTCGCCGACGGCAAAATTCGCGGTCCAGTAATCCGGCGAATCCACTTCATAGAGGTGGTGGATATGACCCGCAAACTCGGATATTTTCTGATAGTCCTCTTGGCGGCCTCGCCTGTCTTTGCGGCACGCGTGGGCGAAATCTCGGGCTTTATCAGGGATGGTTCGGGCGCACCGCAAATGGGCGCTGTGGTCGATATCTACACCACCGCCACCACCGTCGGCTATACCGTTTATACTGACGCGCAAGGTTTCTATTCAGCCACCAATCTTCCTCCCGGCAAGTATCAGGTCAAGGTCACGTCGGCTTCGTTTCTGCCGTCTCTGCGGGAAAACGTTAAGCTGAATTCGGGCGCTCACGTTCTGGTTAACCTTACCTTGAATACGCTGGCTGACGCTCTGAAACTCCTGCCGCCCAGCCGATCTAAGCAATCTGAGCCCGATGACTGGCACTGGACCCTGTCCTCTTCCGCCAACCGGCCCATACTTCGCGCTCTGGAACCGGATAAGACTGACAAAGATGGCAAAGGTGGAATGGTGGTGGTTTCCCGGGCTACCGCCGCAGAAGAAAACAGTGATCGTTTGAAGGGCCGCGTGGCATTTATCGCCGGCTCCCAGGCGGATGGTTTCGGCAGCGCCGGCGACATGACAACCGCATTCGCGCTGGAAAAATCCCTCTTTAGCTCCGGTACCCTGATGCTCAACGGCAATATCGGGGCTTCTGCAGGCGATCCCAGCGGCGTTGTCCGCGCTGCTTATGCGCATGATTTCGGTGACAGCTCCAAACCAACGGTCACCATCACGTATCGTCACTTCGCCATACCCGGAATTGCGGTTGAGAATTCGCCTTATGCAGCCATGCAGATCAGCACCTCTGACAAAATGACGGTTGCAGGCCTTATCGATTTACAATACGGCGCCGACCTTCAATCACTGGAATTTGCCAAGCGCGTAACCGCCGTCCGCCCCTATGGCTCCGTGCAGGTTCACCTCTCGCCTGATCTGATCGTCGCATATCGCTACGCCACCTCCGAGCCCGATGGCCGCGCCGCTAAAGGCTTCGACAGCGCTCCAGCCGACTTGAGTGAGTCTGGCCCGCGCATGGCCCTGAGCAACGGTAATCCAGATGTGGAACGCGCCATGCATCAGGAAGTGTCAATCTCGCAACGCCTTGGTAAAACCAGCGTGCAGTTTGCCGCCTATACGGATCACGTACACAATCTGGTGCTGACCGGCGCGGGTGATCCCACCAGTTACTCTGATGACGTTCTTCCCGATGTTTACTCGGGCACATTCTCTTATGCTCTGAACGGCGCTCTCAACACCACAGGAATGCGGCTGGTGATCGAGCGCAAGATCTCTGACGATCTCTCCGCGACTTTCGATTATTCCAATGGCGACGCAGTGACCGGGGAAGCGCTCACTACCTGGCAGAATCTGGCCCAGGACCTGAAACAAAGCTGGCAACAATCCGTGGGGACCAAGGTTTCAGGTTACGTGCCTGCGTCTGGCACACGCTGGATTGCCTCTTATAAATGGACCAGCGGAAACGCACTCTCAACCGTGGATGCCTTCAACGCTTCTCCCGGACAGATGGATCCTTACCTGAGCGTATTCATCCGCCAGCCACTTCCCGCCAGCTCATTCATACCCGGCAAAATGGACGCTCTACTTGATCTGCGCAACCTGTTGGCACAGGGCTACGTGCCTGTTGCAGGCCCGGATGGCCGTAACGTCTATATGGTCCAGTCCGCACGCTCCATGCGCGGCGGTCTGGCATTCACTTTCTAGACCGATCGCCGCCTACTCATCGTCATCATCCCAGAATCTCCGCCACCAGTTCTTTTTAACTTTCGCTACTGGCTCTTCTTCGAACACCAGCAGATCGCGAGTGCCAAGTATTCCGCCTGCTCTCGTCATCGGTGCCTTCTGCCGGACGAAGGGCAAAGCCGCCTCCGGCGTCCGTGATTGCGGCTGCGCCTGGGGCCTCGAAGCTGCGGTCTGCGGTTCTGGAGCTGCCGGCGACTCCGGCACTACCACGTTCCAGGCCGATGGCCCTTTTTGGGGAGATGAAACCACTTGGGGAGATGAAGCGGCCTGAGCCTCGGGCGCAGGTTTTTCTACGAGAACCGGCTTCGCCGAAACCTGGCGAAAAACCGCAATCGCCACCTCACCCGTTGAGCCTGTCGGTAATAGCGTTACCAGGTCCTGTTTCGCTCCGTGCGCGTATTCCACGGCGCTGTTGGAGCCATGTTCAAACACCTGTTCACGGGGAAGCTGCTTGCGCAATGCAGAGGCGGTGTTCCTATCGAAGGTTAACCAGCGAGCCATGGACACATCCGGGAAATAGAGTTTTGACTGGTGGCAGAGACTTAGATGCCAGGCTGCACTAAAACGTTTGACGGGCCTGAGTGGCTTGATTTACCCTCCGCTATCCATTTAAGGAGCAAATTCATGCCCAGCTTTTCTCCGGAGCGCCGCAATTTCGCGCTGGCCGCTGCCGCAGCCGCCACCGCGGTAGTTCTAAATCCGGCCGACACTCTGGCCGGCCTTTCCCACTCTGGTTCCCCCATTGAGCAGCAAACAAAGCCGGTTGCGGCTCCTTCTCTCGATCAGCACGCCCAGTCCGCGATGGATAAATTGTCCCCAGCCGCCAAGGCTGAGGTCGACATGAAATTTTCTTCCATCCTGCGCAAATACGGCAGCAGGCTGAACGAAGACCAGAAAAAAGACATTCTCCGCCAATTGGCCGAAGGCCAGGAAGGTCTGGAGAAAATGCGTGCCTTCGCTCTTGGCAATGGCGACCAGCCCGCCACCGTTTTCCAGTTCACTCAAAATGAAGGGAAGAAATAGATGCTGGGTGAAGACATTCTCTATCTACCGGTTTCTGAACTTTCCCGTCGCATACGCGAGCGCCAGCTTTCTCCGGTAGAGCTGACGGAAAGCTATCTGGAAAGAAGCCGCCAGATTGGGCCGAAGCTGAACGCCTACATAACGCTTACGCCGGAGCTGGCGAAGCAGCAGGCAGCGGCGGCTGAAAAGGAAATCAGAGCGGGGAAATATCGTGGTGTCCTTCACGGCATTCCGTACGCGGCAAAAGACCTTCTTGCCGTGAAAGGCTATCCCACCACATGGGGCGCGCGGCCTTATGCAGACCAGCGTTTCAATGATGACGCCACCGTCATTCGCAAACTGGAGGCTGCTGGAGCCGTGCTGATAGGGAAGGCCTCCATGATCGAACTGGCCGGAGGCATGGGCTACCGCTTCGCATCGGCGTCGGCTCCGGGAGCAACAAAAAATCCCTGGAACCTGGAACACTGGACCTGCGGATCATCCAGTGGAAGCGGCGCGATCATGGCTGCGGGGCTCGCGGCGTTTGCTCTGGGCACGGAGACATGGGGATCCATCATCTGTCCTTCAGGGTTCTGCGGTGTTTCCGGACTGCGTCCGACATTCGGACGCGTAAGCCGCGCAGGCGCAATGGCGCTCTCTTATTCCATGGATAAGATTGGGCCCATGTGCCGCACTGCTGAAGATTGTGACGCCGTGCTGAGAGTGATCTCCGGCCACGATTCCCAGGACGCCGGATCTCTTCCCGAGATGAATGCGCGATACACGGGTAACGCTACCAACCCTCACCTGCGTTTGGGATGGATTGCGAATCAGTGGAAGGAAGTTTCTCCGGACGTGAGCGCGCCCGTCGCGGCCGCGCGGAAAGTTCTGGACAGTAATCGCGCTGTGACCGTAAAAGACGTATCACTCCCGGAAGGTCCGTGGGAAACTGCCGCGGGCACAATCGTGTCCGTGGAAGGCGCTGCCGCGTTTCGTGAGTTGATTCACTCGGGAAAAGTTGCTGAGCTGAGTGATCCTGCGGGCAGAGTTGGCGGCTACATCAATGAAGAGATCAGCGCCACTGATTTCATTACGGCGCAGCGCATCCGCGGAATTCTGCAGAAGAAGATGGACGAGCTTTTCACGCAGGTTGACGTCCTGGTAACAGCTTCGCTGCCGGTTGTCGCCAGCCGGCTGGATGCCAATCTCGATAATGAACTCAGCTTTCCTGATCCCATCGGAGGAATTGGCAATATCTGCGGACTTCCGGCCATCACTGTTCCTTGTGGTTTCGGAGCCCGTGGCTTGCCGGCTGGCATCCAGTTCATCGGGCGTCCGCTGGATGACGCCAAAGTCATACAGGCGGCGCGGCTGTTCCAGTCCGCCACCGATTGGCACACTAAGCATCCAAAGCTATGAGCACACAAGTGTTACACCCTAGTGCCACGTAGTGGCGTGCTATGCAATACTTATGAAGAGCTCTCAGGGGTAGGAGTGATTGCTGTAACCTGCTCGGTGCGCATTCATCGCACTGCATTGGGACCGGCAAATCATTATTTTGTTTTCACTCACCCGCGACTGCGTTTCCATCTAAAGCATTGAACATGCCAGCTGACCAGTTTACCGGTAGGGCCTTCCATTCCGATTCATTGCGGGATTCCGTATTGCGCCATGTGCGCTATACCTTGGCTCGTCCGGAGAGCGTGCTCGTGCCACGTGAGCTGTTCAAGCCCATCTCACTCGCCATACGCGACAGCATGGTTGACCATCTACTCGAGACTGAGCAGCGCTATCGTGATCAGGATTCCAAGCGCCTCTACTACCTCTCCATGGAATTTCTCATGGGACGCTGGCTCAGTGACAATCTCTGCAATCTGGGATTGACGGACGAATGCCGTGCCGTGGCTTCTGAACTGAATATCCATCTGGAACATGTTCTTGAGGTTGAGCCGGATGCAGGACTTGGCAACGGTGGACTCGGGCGTCTGGCAGCATGTTTCCTGGAATCCCTCTCCACCATGAACATGCCGGGATTCGGCTACGGCATTGATTACGAATATGGCATGTTCAAGCAGGAGATTGTCGGCGGACATCAGCGGGAAAAGCCCGATCTCTGGAAATCCGAAGGTACGCCGTTTTACATTGATCGTCCGCATGAGTTTTGCGCTATTCCGCTCTACGGACGCGTGCAGTCATCACGCGACTCACAGGGCAATCGCCGCCAGAGCTGGGTGGACGCAAAGATCGTAGTGGGCGTGCCGAACGACATGCCAGTGGCCGGTTATGGCGGCAAGACGGTTAATTACCTGCGGCTGTTCACGGCGCGCGCTTCGGAAGACTTCGATATTGAAATTTTCAACCGCGGTGATTACATTCGCGCTGTCGAGCAGAAGATCGCTTCAGAAAATATCTCACGCGTCCTGTATCCGTCTGATTCGGTCCGTTCCGGCAAAGAGCTGCGCCTGCTGCAGGAATATTTTCTGGTGGCGTGCTCCCTGCGTGACATCATGCGGCGTTACCGCTCGTCCCACAACGGCTTTGATCAGTTTCCCGAAAAAGTTGCCGTGCAGATGAATGACACTCATCCCAGCCTCTGCGTTGCCGAGCTCATGCGCCTGCTGGTGGACGAATATCAAATGGATTGGGACCGCGCCTGGGAGATCACGGAAGCCACCCTCGGCTATACCAACCATACGCTTCTGCCGGAAGCTCTGGAACGCTGGCCTGTTTCTTTGATGGAGCACGTGCTGCCCCGGCACATGGAAATCATTTTCGGCATCAATCACCAGTTTCTGCGTGAGGTCACGCGCGTCTGGCCCGGTGATGTAGACCGGATGAATCGCATGTCGATCATTGAAGAAGGTCCGGAGAAGCAGGTGCGTATGGCGCATCTGGCAATTGTGGGCAGCCACGCCATCAACGGTGTATCCAAACTGCATTCAGAGTTGCTCAAGACTTCATTAGTGCCGGACTTCGCCAAACTGTGGCCGGAGCGTTTCAGCAACAAGACCAACGGTGTGGCCCCGCGGCGCTGGATTTTGAAGGCCAATCCCGGGCTGTCGTCCCTTCTCACGCGGACCGTGGGCGAAGGCTGGATCACTGACCTGGAACAGATTCGCGGTATTGAAAAGTTCGCAGGTGACGCTGCTTTCCAGAACGAATTTTTGGCGATAAAGCGTCGCTGCAAGGAACGCATGGCGCGTGAAATCCTGGATAGCACGGCCGTGCTGGTGGACCCCGACTCTTTGTTTGACGTTCAGGTTAAACGCATACACGAATACAAACGGCAGCTCCTCAATGTGATGCGCATCATTCATGAGTATCTGGCAATCGTTGAAGATGGTGTCGAGCCCAGGGTGCCGCGTACATATTTGTTCGCCGGCAAGGCCGCGCCTGGTTATTGGGCCGCCAAACAGATCATCAAGCTGATCAACAATGTGGCCAACGTGGTCAACTCTGACGAACGTGTTCGCAGCATGATGAAGGTCGTGTTCGTCCCCGACTATCGCGTATCTCTGGCCGAACTCATCATGCCCGCGGCAGACCTGAGCCAGCAGATTTCCACCGCCGGCATGGAGGCTTCCGGCACCGGCAACATGAAGCTCTCAATGAATGGCGCGCTCACTCTGGGCACTATGGATGGCGCAAACATTGAAATTGCTGATGCGGTTGGGCTGGAAAATTTCTACACCTTTGGTCTCAGCCCTGAGGACGTGAAGTGGTATCAGGAGCATGGGAACTACAATCCTCGCGAACTTAGTTACACGGATGAAAGGTTGCGACGCGTGATGGAATCTCTGTCCACGGATCGATTCTCATCCGGCGAGCCGGGCCTGTTCCGTTGGATTGTTGATGAAATCCTGGATCGCGGTGATCGTTACTTCCTCATGGCTGATCTTCCTTCGTATCTTGAAGCCAGTGGCCGCGCTGATGCCGACTATCAGAACGCCGGCGTCTGGGCCAGCAGGGCCATCCTGAACGTGGCCCGCATTGGTACTTTCTCCAGCGATCGGACCATCGCTGAATATGCCCGCGACATCTGGCATATTCAACCTGCCATCGGCACCATGGCCGATCTTCCATTCAGCAAGGTTCCTTTCAGCAAGGAACAGGTGAGCACCGAAGTCTCGCGTTAATTTGTTTTCAACAATTAAAGTCACGTCGTCTAAAGTCACGTCATCCCGAACCTCGTCAGCGAACGCGCGCTGTCATCAGCGCGTGAGCAGAGGTGAGGGACCTTGTGCTTCCTTGCAAACAAACAAAAACGAGCGCGCAGCCGCCCAGGCACAAAGCGCCGCAAGCGCGAAACAGTCTAGCCCCCTCCGTTCCCCGAGGCGCGGTTTTCGAAGAAAAGCGTGCTGAGGGATAAGGGCGGGGTAAGGTGGAGCGAAAAAGGTTACCACGCAGCCGCAGGCCGGAGCGCAGCGTCAGCGAAGCGACATGAAAAACAGTTATCCCCCAAACCCATTCCTGCTTTTCCGGATAATTTCCGCATAAATGCCGGCGCTTGGCCGCGGACGCCTTTCCTGGGTCTTCGGGTCCAGCTCGATCAACCCAAATCGCAGATGCCAGCCTTCATTCCATTCAAAATTATCCGTGAGGCTCCAGTGGAAGTAGCCGCGAAGATCGGCCCCCGCGCGAAGCAGGGTTTTCATTTGCTCAACACTGGAATGAAGCAGCCACGGACGTATGCGGTCACTGCGGTCCGGCACACCATTTTCAAGAATAAAGACGGGCTTGCCGAACGGCAGAAAGTGCACCACCGCTTTGCTCAGCCCGCGCGGATAGGCCTCGCCGTAAGGCAACTCCACCCCGCGATCGCCCTGCGGCTTGTGCGGCGGCACGGATATTTTGAAGAACATTGTCTTCCAGCTCTTAAGGCTGAACCCGGCGCGCAGCCGGCTGTAGTAATTAATGCCGACGTAATCGCAGGTGCCTTTCACCTCCGGCAGGGAATCGCCAAACTTGTTCAGAGGAAAAGGTGCGCGGCCGTCCAGAATGCTGCCGGAGAAGTTGTCATTAAAGCGGCGCGCTATAAACTTGCTGAGCCATTTATCAATGCGCGATTTCTTCTCCTTCGGCTTGAACACTACGTAGTGCTGCGCCCATCCAACATTCGCATCCGGCTGTAAGTCATGGATCTTGCGATACGCCGCTGCGTGAGAAAGGCACAGATTGCGGGTGACGAAGGCAAGCTGTAGAGCTCTGCCTTTGCGTCCCGGCGGAAATTCGCCAAGAAAATATCCCAGCGAAACATAGACGTTGGGCTCATTGAAGGTGCACCAGTCAGAACAAAGGTCGCCCAGCGCCTTCACCACCATGGCGCTGTAACGTTCAAACAGCGTCACCGACTTTCGTGAAGCGAATCCGCCGAGATCTTCAAACCAGATTGGATTGGTGAAATGATGCAGCGTGACAAACGGTCGCACCCCGCGTTCATGCAGGGCGATCAACATGGCACGGTAGCGTTCCAGGGCAGCCTGGTCAAATTCGCCTTCGCGCGGCTCAATGCGGCTCCATTCCACGGAAAGGCGTAGGGCGTTCACGCCCAGGGATTTTGCCAGGTCGAAATCTTTTTCGGCATTGTTCCACCAGTCACAGGCAAGCCCGACCGCGTCGCCGGACTTGATGCGCCCGTGCTTCTCCCACTCGGACCATTGGTTGTTGGTGCCGCCTTCCATCTGGTGGGAAGACGTAGCTACGCCCCATAAGAAGTTGGCGGGAAAATCGTGATGGCTATGCTGTTCGGTTTCGATTTCCATCCTTAATGGATTCTAGACCTTCTGCCGCCAGTAGCCCTGATCATGCAGGAAATATCCATCGTTGAACGTATTCATCGCGGTCTTGAGGAACAAACCAAGAATCTTGAAGTATCCCATGTTGCGGAAACGGCGATTGGTGGTGTGGATACGTCCGCGCACGATCCCAAAACGATGGTTCGCCACTTTCTTGCTCAATAGATAGTCTTCCGCGTAGAGAGCGCTTTCATTGAAGCCGCCCAGCTTTTCAAACGTGGCGCGGTCAAACAGCATGAACATCCCTGTGCTGAACGGCATCACCATGGTTGATCCGTACTGCACAATGTTATTGCCGATGTAAAGCAGGTTGTCGCGCAGAGTGCCATTGCTGCACCAGATGTTTGTGGTAACGCAGTGCAGCTTGCGTCTTTCCATCAACTCCACGGTGCGTCGCAGCAGAGTCGGGTCTTTCAGTTCCATGTCTGCGTCGATGAACAGAACGTAAGGCGTGTCGGCCATGCGGGCACCGGCGTTTCTTCCCACGGAGGGCAGGCCGCCGGGTATGACCTGAATGTTGAGTTGGCGCGCGAATGACATGGCCAGTTCCGGCGTGCCATCCGTGGATCCTGCGTCAGCGACAAGTACTCTAGTCGTAGACAGGAGTGAGTAATCCTGCTTGCACAGCGATTCCAGCAGAGTCGGAAGAAGACGCAACTCGTTCTTCGCCGGGATCACGATCGTCAATTTCTCCTGGGACATATTCATGGATAGATACCCCTTCCTGGTCGACTGTGATGTAAGTGCATCGCAGGTCAACCCACGCGCCGGAGTTGTAATATTGCACTCCGTCCCGCTCGGTTGAGAGCGGTGCATGCGTGTGTCCACAAAAAATGCGCTCAGCACCGGCTTGTTTTCCGTGACTGAGCGCGCCTTGTGCTACCTGCGCTGAAAGGCGCAGCCATCTTGTGTTGAGACGGTCAAGGTAGCGGGCAAACTGCTTGTTTTTCGAATCAATTTTCTGCAGCCAGAGAAAAACAAGCTGTCCAAAATGGGTAATACGGAAATTCCTGATGGCAAAGCTGTCAAACTGATGACCGTGTATGGCCATGTGCTTTTTCCCGGCGTACGTCCATTCATACTCCTGAAACACGCGTATGCCCACCAGGTGTGACATCACTTCGGTCAGGCCATGATCGTGGTTGCCTTCAACCCATACCACTTCAATCTCATTTTTCGGGTTGGACAGTTTGCGGATGTAGCCGAGAAACTTCCAGTGCTCTTTGGTCAATCGGCTGAAGTTCAGGTCGGCGAACATGTCGCCCAGCAGGATCAGACGGCGAAATTGAATCGACCGGAGGAAATCCAGCGCGTCGCCGGCCCGGCTCAGGTCTGATCCCAGATGCAGGTCAGAGATAATGACCGTGTCAACAAGCTTATCCTGCATGCACTACATTTGTAGCAATGGGAGTTTTCAACCTGATGAAAGGCAAGTTAAATGACTGTGAATAGAATCAGTTGGTTGCGGCTAAGTGCTTAACTGTCAATGTCAGGTATCTGTGGAAATACCGGATAAGAATCGCTTGAAATCGCTTAGTGGCTGCGTATGTAGGAAGATGTCACCAAAATCCACAAGTAACAAGACTTGACTCTTACCCACTCGGGGTGGAGCAGGCATTTATGCCTGCGGTAAAGGATCTTTTAACAACTGGGCTTGAGCCTCTGAGGTTAGGCAATGCCGCTGCAACAGGAGCCTCGGGATCTTAGGTGATCGGAATTCTTTGGCGGGTTTGCGCGAAGCGCCAAATTGAAGACAGGCCGTCCACGCGCCGAGCCCGCTGCACCAAGGCACGTCAGAAACACCCAAGAGAAATAATCTTAAAGCGGTTTGGAGCGAAGCGACAAAAATAAACGAAGTCACGGCCTGTTCGCAAAATCGCGCAACAGGTACAGGATTCCGCCCAGTCCGGCCAGAAGCGCAATGAAATAGGCCGCGATCATCTGGCTTCCAGAATGCTGCTCACCGTTGCCGGACATATAGGTCGATGGTCCAGTTGTTTGACCGGGTCCGGATCCGTATGCGGGCTGCGCGGCCACCGGTCGAGGCGCGCTCATAAAGAGCATGTTTACCAGCATGCCTCCGGCGATGAAGTAAAAGACTCCACTGTCTACGGCGTATCCCAGACCAATTGCCGCGGCCATTACCATCACCTTCTCAACACGATTCAGAGGCATGGCGGCGCCCGCTCCGTCCAATACCCAAATGGGAATCAGGTTCAGCGTATTGAGCCACGCGCCGGTTTTAGCCAGCGCTATCCATATGGGATCGCCGGTCTTGAAATAAATCAAACCGCATATTGCCGATGACAGGAATCCGGCCAGCGGCCCAGCCAGACTCACGGCGGCGCGCGTTTCCAGACTCACACCCATGCCTTGCCATTTTACATAAGCGCCGAGTCCGGGCAAAAAGACAGGCATCTCAGCCGGAAGTCCGCGGCGTTTTACCTCAATGAAGTGGCCCATCTCATGGATGAAGATAAGCAGAGCGAACCCGATGCCGAACTTTGGTCCCCACATCGACCAGTACAGGCCGATAAATGCGGCAAAGCTGAAAAGAAATTTGAATTTTACAATCGCAAAGAAAAAAGTCTTGAACTTGGCAAGGATGACTGCCAGTGGCGCTAGTGGTCCCAGCCGCCTGGCCCACTTGGTTTGCGCGTTGGGATCTTTGGGCCGATGCGCTTCGTAAACTGTTTTCTGCAGATCGTCCACGTGCCCGCGAATCCACTCCGCCTGCTTTGAATCCGCCGGCAACAGAGGCAGCACAGCCAGCCATTGCTGGCGTGCGAGCTCATGATCGCCGCGGGCTTCCGTGGCGCGGGCCACGGCTGCGAGCTGTTCCATCTGGTCGCCATGGACCAGCGTGCGGCAGTAATCGCACACAGTGGCGCCGGGCGAAAGGGGCGCGGAGCAATTTCTGCAGGTTACTTGCAGGCCTGAAGTTGATGACGACACAATAACCTTATTTTACGCTGAAGCGCCTGTAGCGGCAGGCGCGGAGACCTGGTATGGCCCTTCGACCGCAAGGTTTACCTTGGCCGCCGTCATCTGCCAGGCAAAACGCATTCCCACAAACAGGATGACCAGCCCAATCAATCCTCCAAGTCCTTCCGCAAGCTCAAGAAATGGCGATGCCAGGCCAATCAATGCCAACTGCCCAAGAGCAATAAAAAGCGTCGAAAAAGGCGACCGAGTCGGGGTGGCTCCTTCTGCCGGTTTTGGCTCTGCATCTTGGGAGCCAGAGACACTGGAGTCTCCTGGAGTTGCTGTATCTGATTTGGTTGATGGCGCCGGTTCCGTGTGCGGACGACTGGAAAACGCAATCGGGATCGCCGCCATTGATACAGCGGCATAGGTCAGGACTACCGCGGCGATCTGGTATTTGCGTCCTCCGATATTCCCTGAACCTATCATCATGGCTTTGCCGACCATCCAACCTACCGCCAGCGAGAGGTAGCCTATCTGGATTCCGGTCACAATAGAGAACCCTGCATAGGCAATAAGCCCGGCAGCGAAGCCGCCCAATCCGAATAAGATTGCTTTGACAAAGGCTGCATGGCTGTCGCGTGGAATGCCGCGTCTAACGCGGTCGGCGCAGCTGTCGCAGACCATGGCGCCATTCGCGCGGTAGTAAGTGCCGGTGATTGGCTTCTGGCACATTTTGCAGGTGTCGGCATTCGCAGATTTTCCGAACTCCGCAATACTGAATTGGGGCGCCGGGTTAGGGTTTGTTAGGTCTGACATGGCGACAGACGATACCACAGCTACTACAAACAGAGAAGCCGAATCTTTGTTTGAACTATGACCATAGTTCAGTCCTTGAGGCAAACATTTGCGGCGGCTGTTGCGCTTCATGTTTTGTGCCCAGGTTGAACCCTGCTGGGTTGGAACTTGCTCAATATTCTGCTTGGAGTTTCCAGGCCGCGACTCGACCTAAGGCTATTCCAGCTCCGCTGAAATCACATACTCCGCGGCTGACATGTCCCATGACACCTGCAGGACATTCGGTTTGCAGCAGACCTGGCAGTCTTCCACATAATTCTGTTTCGAACCAGCCGACGAATCCACCACCGTGACGTTCCACTCACCGCAACCGGCACACTGAAATCCGCTTTCCACCGGAACATTATTTCAGACGGAAGTTTTTTGAGCGCCACCATTTCTGCAGACGTGAGTACCAGCCTGCGCGATTCCCAGCCTGCGCGGTTCAATTTCGCCGTCGGCTGGTGTGTAAGCTGCTGGCGGGCTGGCCCTGTGTTACACTAAAAATCGACTTCGGGGACATCCTTCCTGACTCTCTCGTACGGTCCGCACGATCAGTACACACCGAGGGCGCGTAGCTCAACTGGCAGAGCAACTGACTCTTAATCAGTAGGTTGAAGGTTCGATTCCTTCCGCGCTCACCATCTCTTGAAATCCTGCTCCCTTCTTGGCGATCGGCATGCGATCGCGGCGCAGCTTGGTCGATTGGCCATTGAGGTTTAAGGTGGCCTTCATTACTGGTGTAATCGCCTGTTTACGCCAACAATCCGGTGAAAGTAAAATGTCAGTTAAATGGGGAGATCACTTTCGTTTGTCCCGATGTATCACGCAAATGAAAGAGTCCTGCTGGAGAGGCCTCGACGTGGCTATTGGCAAAAGAATTGACGAATCTGTCCAGCGTTCTAGACGTAGGCCTCGATGGTTCCTGCTAATCGCTGCGCCATGGCTACTAGGTGCAGCATTCTGTATTTACCAGTGGCGCATATTTAGTCTCGCTTCTTCTCGACAGAACGTTGCGCCAGGCGTCATCACCGCAGTGGAGCAAGGGAATCGGTGCTATTACAGGTTCCGCTTGGGGCAAGAGGAGTTCACGGGCTGGGAAATCCCTTTGTATAACAGGCCCGTGCCTGCTAGAGGCGACAAGGTGAGCATTTACTATGACCCAGCTCACCCCAGCGTGAACGCCATGACGGATTTCAAGGTGAAGAGTCTCGATGCGCTTGGGCCAGTGCCTTTGACTTTGCTGGCCAGCGGCGTGGCCATCTTCGTCGTTCTCCGCCAGTGGTATCTGAATTCTCGCTTCTCAGCCACACAAGCTTGAAAAACTGTCTGGCTGGCGAAACATCGCCATATCACTCACAATCCGGTTGTGAGTGATAACGACTGATTACATCAATTATCATTGGGGGCCGAGACAAATGACGAAATGACGAAAAGAGAAGACATCCAGCAGCAACGACTAGAGGGCTTGGAGGCGGAGTTTCGTTCCCTCTTGCCTCGTGTTCTCGAGCAGTGTGCAGATGGGCGTTGGGGCTTGTTCGGCCAGAATGATCGTCCCGACGGGAGCAAGTATTGGTTCTGGGCCGAGGCTGAACAGTTGAAGAAAATGGCACATGAAATCCGGTCGATCCGACAGGCTTCCGGAGAATCGAACCCCCAGGTTGAACGATTCCTCTACTACTG
This sequence comes from Terriglobia bacterium, assembly GCA_963755365.1. Taxonomy (GTDB): domain Bacteria; phylum Acidobacteriota; class Terriglobia; order Terriglobales; family Acidobacteriaceae; genus Angelobacter. Next base: position 47,250 of record CAVWJV010000009.1, read on the forward strand.
TTCGCTACGTGGCGCGAATGTACCCGGGGAGCCAAAGGTCGCGCAATCGTTGCTAGATGAAGTTTCCACGTCGTGAGTGAAATCGCCTGATTTCGTCACTTATCCCGCGGGTTGCCCTCATCCACGACGCTCACCAAAGACCTCACCCATTTGACCATGGGAGCTTCATCGTCGTCGGAATTAACAGCAAGAATGCTGTCACCGACAAACTCCACCTCGTATTCCGTTGCATCGAGTCGTACTACGTCAGACTCGGGCTTTGGAGCAAATCGAAGCGTGAAGAACTGTGCTATCAAGTCCCGTGTCCGATCGTTTGCTGTGAATGTGCGCTTCTCCATCGGCAGCGCGGTAGCCACCATGGTTGCGTCCGCACAGGGGTTCGCTTTAAGCGCCTTTTCGATAATCGCCCGCAATGTCTTGGCACCTTTTGGCAAAGTGTGGGTGACTATCGTGGGCGGGTCATTTCTGTTTAATCGCACATCAAGAAAGAAGTCACCATCCCATGCTGGATGAACTGCGATTCTGATGTATCCGTACGCAGCTACGTTCGGGTGCTCGCCCTCGTCAAGCTCCCACATTGCGTGCACGATGGGTCGATAAAGAATCGCAGGGGCAGGGCTACATCCGCAGGACTTCCCCTTTGGCTCGGTACGATTTGAGTTCTGCGCGCCAACAGGTGCCAACAGCAGCAGAATAAGCAGGGCGGTTCGCATAAATCTCTCGCTCACTAGCATATACAAGAATCCGCATAGTCAGGGAAGGGATTGTGCCACTCAACTGTCGCAAAATCGCCATTTCACCTGTAATCCGTTTGTGAGTGTAAACGCCTGGTTACGCCAACAAACTGGTAATCAGTCCCGTGTCAGCGTAAATTGCTGATATGAAACGCGCCCTAATTGTTGTTGCCCTATTTTTTGCATGGGCCATCGTGGCGACTTGCCAGACAAACGAAAATCCTGTTCGGGTTACGATGTGTGATCTTTACAAGAACCCGAACGCTTATGCTGGCAGGATGGTGGAGTTTCGAGCGAAGGCGATGGGGCGTAAGATAAAACACCTTTGGTTGGACGACTTTGCTCCACCACAAGGATGCGATGCTTACATGCATGTAGTTGCTGTCGTTCCGAAGGATGTAAGCCCCAAGCTTTCATTTGAACTCCGAGAAGATGCGTCTTTGCAGAAGTTCCTTTCAAGCATAGGCTCAACGCAAGTGGAGGCAACTTTCGTAGGACTCTTCCAACCGTACTTTGTTTGGCGCAACCAGCGGCGCATTCAGGTGTCAGAGGCTGTCCCTTCCGAGAGCAGAAAGAAGAAGGGCTTCGACGGGCGCATCGTACTTCTCAGAGTTTCGGACGTCGTTGCAAGATACGTGCCACATCGATGAACTGCGCATAGTTGGCGTAACATCGCCATTTCACCAGTAACGCGCGTTTCGAGGTTGTCTGTGGACTTCTCAAAGGAGCCCCAACATGAGTAGGTTGAAGGGTTGGCGGCTGGTCCCCAAATCTCAAAAAAGCCCTCAGTCGTGAAGACGACCAAGGGCCTTACCGATGCTCAACCAGGGCTAATCACGACCGTGGTCTTGGTTTTGACCACGATCAAAGTCGAACAGGTCGAACAAGTCCCCGATGGCTGGCATGTTGCGCGGCACGTAGACGCGATCACCGTCCTGCTTCGGATTGGGCAGATTGTCGCGGCTACGGTCACTGAGCGTTGTATTGAGCATCCAGTTCCGTTCAACGAATTTCACGAAAGAAGAATGCTCGTTATAGGTGTGGCTGATATGGCCCCCGGTTGAGAAGGGCGAAACCGCGATCATGGGAATGCGCGGACCGGTGCCGAAGAAATCCACCGGCTGGATAAAGCCTGAGTCGTAGTAGCCGCCACCCTCGTCCACGGTAACGAAGATCGCGGTCTCCGCCCATTGTTCCTTGTTGCTTTGCGCCAGTTCAATGATGTTCCTCGCGAAAGCTTCAAAGAGGCCCCACTTGGAGGAAGCAGGATGGCCGTCCATCAGTCCGTCAGGCTTCACATACGAGACTGCGGAAAGACTGCCGTTGGTGAGGTCGGTGAAAAGATCGGTCACATCCCGCATGTGGTCCGCGACAATGCTCGGATAGCTGGCCTCATACTCAAACGGGTTACAGATATTGCAATAGGCATCCAGCGGGCCGCCTGTTCCCGACACATTGAAGCCGCCGCCGTAATATTTCCACGGGATGTTGGAAGCGCTGAGCACGTCGCCGATACTCCGTTGCAACGTCTGTGGGACAACAAGTCCGCCCTGGGGCAATCCTTTCGGCGTGAAGGCGGGATTGACGTTGACTGCCTGCCAAAACTCGCCCGGTCCGCACTTCGTGTCCAGCGCGTACGGCAACTTGCTCAGATAGTCTGCAATAGCTCCGATGCCCGGTTGACTCGGGTCGGAACAGTTGAACCACTGCGCCCGCAGTGTGTAGAGGTTAAGCGTTCCAGCCTGGGGATCGGGATTGTAGATGCGGTTCGCAGGCGGAGTTGCAGGGTTGCCCTTTCCATCGCTGAAGAACACCTGATCGGCGAAGCCCAGCGGCTGGCTGTCCGGGCCGGTGCCACCCAATACCGGTTGGTGATAGTTGTCGCTCATGGTGTACTGGTCGGCGAGCAACTTGAATAATGGAGCGTCGCCGTTCTGCATGTTGAAGAACGCCATCGTCTGGCCGGTGTCATGGGGTGTGCCATTCGGGGGCGTGCTGTAAGTCGTGGTAATCGCAGACTGCAAATCGTGCAGACACCCTGTGGGATTGTCCTTTGAGACGTGCTCTGCATCAATCGCGCAGTCCACCTGCTGAACCATCTGGAAGTACTGATGGATGGTGTCGCCGGTAAAGGCATCGAACGGCATGTTCGGGCCGGTCATCTGGAATGGACCCGGCGGCAGGTTGTTGACATTGCCGATGCGGACATCGGGTCCCAGCGTGACGTTCAATCCCGTGCCGCCCGTACCCAGAAGGAATTCGTCCGCAGGCGCCAAGCCAAGATCAACCAGACCGAGGAATGGTGACACTTTGCCAACGCCGGCCAGATCAGGCGCCGGCAGCACAGCGTAGAGCTGCTTTTGTGCCATATCGGCGCTGCTGAAGAATTTGTCGCCATTCGGAGGCGCTACGATCTGGAATTGATGTGCCTTCGCGAAATTCGGGCCCGGAGTGCCGTCTGCATTGATAATGCGTTCCGAAAGAAGGTTCAATACCTTCTCTTCTCCATGTCGTGGTTTGTAAGTAGCGAAAAGATGATCGAAGCTGCGGTTTTCGCCCACAATGATAATGACGTGTTTGATAGGCGTAGCGGTGGGGATTTTATCGACGGCTTTGTCCGGATCAGCTTGAGCCCGGGCCGATGACCCAAAGCCTGAAACCAACAACGCCAGGATGGACGCGCAAGCAATAGTTTTCGCTCGCAAGGTTCTTGTGTCACTACAACGCATGCTTTCCTCCTGAGATTGAAATCAACCTCGCGGAAGTTTAGGCCAGCAACTATGATTTGCAGATTTAGACGCGATAGAAATTGCGTTAAATTTGCCAGCTATGGCGAGACTAACTTGGGCTGGACAGGACAGCCTCATTTTTTAGAAAACTTCTTGAGTCACCTGGTCGTTGAGGGATTGGTGCGCCATCGAACTCTCGTGTTTCGCCGTCAAGTGGTTTCCACTCCCAGCGAATTTACTCTTACAGAAGTTTTGCTAGTGCCTTGTATTACTGGCGACTACGCATCAAATCGCAATCAATTCATGAACAGCGCTTTGACAGCAGGGGAGATAGCCCCGACGGTTAACGGGGAATGCTCAGCTCTTAATCAGTAGGTTAAAGGTTCAGATTCCTTCCGCGCTCACCAGGAACTTCTTCTTTGACAACTCGACTACAAGCATCTCACTCCATGAGGAACTGACGATTGAAAGGAGAATCCCCACATGTTCTTACGTATGAAACGAGATTTCATTCTCACCGTGGCTGCCTGCTTTGCTCTCGCGACCTCTGTGTTCGCCTTTGCGGCAAGTGTACAGCAAGGCGAAAAGAAGGCCGCCGGCAAGACCGTAACCGGCTGTCTCCAAAAAGGAGACGAGGCTGATGAATTCAGTCTTACCGGAGATGACGGAAAGCGTTACGACCTCCGCAGCTCCGCTGTAAAGCTCGGCGCTCATGTTGGCCACAAGGTAACTGTTACTGGCAGCTTCAAGCCAGAAGGGAAAGAGAAGGACGAAGACGAAGCCAAGGAAGGCGGAAAGAAAGAAGCCGGCGATATTCAGGTCAAGAGCCTGAAGATGGTCAGCAGTTCGTGTAAATGAAGAACTCTCTAAAAGTGCTGGACTGAGAGGCTAGAGGCAAGCTTCCCGAAATGGCGGTTCGCCCGGCTTCCGCCGGACGATCACGACAATCTTGTCGTCAGAGCAGGCGCCCCATTCAGTTGGTCACCCTGGCTATGGCCCGGACAACACACCCTGGAACCACAGCATCTCCACCAAGGAATACACATCGACGACAACCTGAGTCTCTCGGTCAGGTGCCAGGCAAATCGCCCAGAATATCGCCTGTGCCTCAGGAGCGTCGTTCGGTCGGCTGCTCTTCTTTCACAGACGCTTGCTGTCGTCCTGGAGAGACCTATGCGCCTTCTGGGGTTCCTTCGATCCTTTCTTTTCTTCCTGCCCGTGGCCTTGATTGGTTGCGGATCAGTTTCGAACAACCAATCTGCGAAGTCCGGCCCGAGTCCCGGCATTACTCCAACACCCAGTCAGACTGCGAGTCCAACGCCCACACCAGTGCCGGCAAATCAGGTCGAGCTGAAAGCGCGCGCCGATGCAGTAGTCAACGGCGCACAAGTTGAACTGCGCGGCCAATTCGATCGCGAGCCGGAACGCACGCGCCTGGAGAGCGAACTCGATGACACTAATTTACCGGTCGGTTCAGCCGTCTCCTTTTGCCTGGTCCAGGGCATCAGCACCATGCCGCTCGCTGTCGGCATCCTCCAAGGCGAGGGGGATCAAAGGAAAGCTGTGTTCGAGATTCGTTCCGACCAGGGACAAAACCCGCCGAACGTGCAGGTGGGCAACGTGCTGCAGGCGCGCGACGGCGCCAACGGCAACATGGCTGATTGTATGCGGCCTCTACTGCTGGCGGCGACGTTTGTCCAGGACGACGATCCCGGACATTAAACTTTGCCGGTTTGATTTACTGCGGCTAATCGATCGCCCCGCAAACACGATCAATCCTGAGCTGCTCGTGTGCCTTGGGGGGAATACTAAATTGTCGGATGGCGGCATCCCGCTCTGTGAAACCAGCCTCCATATTGAGGATGTCTGACGATAACCCTTTGTGAGGATCAAATGAAACGTCTTGCTTTGATTGGCACCCTTCTCCTGACTCTTACTACCATTCTTGTGGCCTGGGACAGCGACAAGGAAAAAGAACGCGTCACGGAATCCGGAAACGTAATGAAAGAAATCATGGCCGCGCCGGACAAGGGCATTCCGGGGAGCGTTCTTGATGGCAGCAAATGTGTGATCGTGCTCCCTTCGGTGAAGAAAGGCGCCGTCGGGGTTGGTGGCAGTTATGGCCGCGGGGTCATGACGTGCCGGAGCGGAGATGATTTCAAGGGACCATGGAGTGCTCCGGTCATGATGGCGTCCAGTGCCGCCAGCATTGGTTTTCAGTTGGGCGGGGAGGCCACGGATTTCGTCATTCTTGTGTTGAATGACGGGGGAGCGCGTTCCATGTTGCACAATAAAGTCAAACTTGGGGCTGATGCCAGCATAGCTGCGGGTCCCGTGGGCAGGACCAGCGAAGCTTCCACCAATGCCAGCATGAAAGCCCAAATGCTCTCCTACTCACGGTCGCGCGGAGTATTCGGCGGCGTTTCGTTATCAGGGGCAACGCTGCGACCCGACGGAGATGCCAATGACAACCTTTATGGCAAAAAGGTAACATCAGATCAAATCGTTAAAGGACAGGGCATTACAATGCCTCCGGAAGCCAAGCCGCTTATCGAATCTCTTACCACGGCTACCACCACAAAATAGATTGTATTCGCCCGCCTGCATGCAGGTTCAAGCACCGGGAAAAACCAATGAAATAAAAAAGCGCCGGAGAAATCCGGCGCTTCTGTTTTGAAAGCGGTTGATGGTTAAGGCAGGACGTAACGCAGGCTGACGAAGCCCTGCATCAGGTGAGCGTTCTTGGGTTGGCCAGCAGCCACGAACCAAGGGGCGCGGGTGATGTAAGAAGCTTGCAGAACCGTCAGCACGGAACCGAATTGCGGGTTCTTCCAGAACGTCTGGATGAAGTCCACGGTGCCTTCCTGAAGGGACTTGTTCTGAACGGTAGGATTTGCCTGACCTGCGCCTCCGAAGCCAATGATCGGCTTCACCGCGCCGGCAGCGCTTAAGTCAGGAAATGCATTACGCCCGAAATAAGCTCCACCATAATAAGCGCCGATTTGGGACTTGGGACCCATCTGGATTTCCGTGCCGAGCAGGAGATCGCCGGCGTGGACTGGAGACAGATGAACGTCGCAACCACCGGTAGCGCCCGTGAGGCAGGCTCCGCCGGCCACTGCGGCAACTGGAACCACAACAACCTGGGGGCCCATGCCGATCATGTAACGGGCAGTGCCCGGGCCATACATGCCGCTGGCGAGGAGCCGCACGTTCTTGACCACTTCTACGTTTGCGGCTCCGAGGAGTCCGCCTTCAATCGCGGAATGCGTCGTGATCGCTGCACCAGCCAAGGAGGGCGTTACTGCAACCTTCGCGGTGGTCATGAGACCGCCGGCTTCAAAGTGGAAGTGGTGCGCGCCGCCCATGATGGTGGAGTCATAAGCGAACTTGGTGATGATGTCGGGAGACAGGTTGGGAACGCCCGGAGTGGCTGCGTTATCCAACTGGGTACCCAGCGGGGTGGCGAATTGAGCCGGGAATGCCACTTCAGCGCCCTGACCCACAAACTGCTGCGGGTTCTGCGCTTCCACCGCCCAGACAAACTTATCATTGAAGTGGTAGCCGAAGCGGACGGCTGCGGCACGCGTGTAGTTCAAGCCAACGTGGGTCTGTGCGTCTTCACCGATCGTCACAGCGAGATCAGATGGCGCTGGTGAAACGCCAGTGCGGTTGGGCGTTTGCAGGCCCCAGGTCTGACCGGCCAGGAGTTCGAACTTTCCGGTCTTGATATCTGCCCAGTAAAGCCGAGCGCGCATCGTGTGCGGGTTCGAAGTAACAAAAACGTTCGCGGCATCGTTACCGTTGAAATCGGCTTCCACGTACCCGGTAATGTTGCTGTTATGGTACTTCGTCGTAACTTTCAAATTGATGCGCGAGTACTGACCGGTGGAACGATACTCGGTCAGATGGCCTGCTCCGTTCGCGTTATTGCTGAAAGGAATGGCCCAGAAGTTGGTCGCGGCAACGTTACCGGTATTGGTGCTGCGGAAAACGTTCTCAAAGTCAAGGAAGCCGCCAGGAGTAAATTCTGCTCCGCCGATCTTGAACGAAAGCGGTGACTCTTTCGGTTTATCTACATCGGTCTGTATGTTCGGGGTGTTATTGATTGGAGCGTTGTTGGTAAGAGCAGCGTTTTCGACGTGGGGAGCAACCGTCGTTTTCGCATCCAGCGCTTTCGTCAACGATTCAATCTGCTGTTGTTGCTGAGCAATCTGCTTCTGCTGTGTGGCAATGGCCTCACGCATGGCTTTCAGATCGTCTGCAACCGTGGAACTGCTTGGCGGGTTCGCCTGCGCCAGCGCCATTCCGGACGCCAACACGAGGAAACAGAATCTGCCGATACTTTTCATTTGTGGATCTCCTCGCTCACTCTCATCACGATAGAATTCATGACCCTTCCGGAATTTGTTCGGGTCCGGCTGCACCCGACACTAGCTTTGCTTTTGGTGTCAGAAAATGCGGCGACTATTTATACCATTGAGTTTCCCTCATGTGTTAATAAAACTGCCCGAGTTCATCGTCGTTTAACCTGAATGAAACATTGCGCCACTCTTGGGCCAAAGTACTGATTGAATTGATCTTGCACCTCAGCGCGTAAAAAAAAGTAAACGACTCTACCGCGCACCTCGGCGCGTACTAACTTCCGTATCTGCGGCCGCCCTCCCCTCCAATAAATGGAATGAATTTGATGTATATGCGGTTCCAGGGAGCACAGTAAAACGATCTAAATCAGGGCTGAACGGAGAGTTCCGGGGGCTATTCGAGCGACTGCTTCATTGAATGAAAATGACTAATAAAGCCCACGGCGAGGGGGACTGTAGACGCTAGTATCGCTGAGGTCTGACTAACGCCACTACCGCCCAGCCGACAGTTTGAAGTCAAAATTGTTTCGTCGCTTGCCTCAGCGCGGATTTTTGGGAAACCCTTTTCGCTCGATCCACGCCCAACAAACGCCGATCTCTTAACCAAACTTTGCACTGGGAAAAATGGTTTTGCGCACGAGTCTGTCAACGTCCATCTGTATGGCCTGCCGGATACGCTTTTCGGCCGCACACGGAATTTCTTTTTGCCCGACAGATCATGTAAAGCGCAAGCGCGCTTTCATGGCGGGAAACACCTGTGGGAAGAACATATTCCATTTCACCTCAAGAAATTGGTGCCGTGAATTTCACTCAGAAATCCATGTACTCGTAATCCACACGAACGGTTTTTTCGTGCGAACGTCACTGCATAAAACGCTGTATGGGCATGGGTTAAACCCGGTACCTGGCCGATCGGACCTGGGCAGACACACGCCTTAGTCCTTTCCCATGAATGGTTTAGGCGTGTCCCAATTCGGCACCTCCGGAGGAATAAAGACCTGAAAAGTATTGTGAATAGAACAATCTACGAATAAGATTTACGACTGCCGATAGTTTTGACGCACACACCCGCCTGCTTCCGATCGTCAATCCGCAAGGCACATAGCACCAAAGGAGACTTCGAATGTCGAGAACGCGTGGTCCCGCGTGGTTGTTGTTGTGTACATGCTTCATGCTGCTGACCCTGTCCGCAATGGCTCAGGTTCCCCAAACAAATATCAATGACAGTGAAACTCAACTGCCCAACCACATTCTGATTGTGCGTGGCAGCTTGCATAACGATGTCTCCCCCGCCGTGCGCGATCTGCCGAAGCTTGATCAGACAGCAGCGCATATTCAACAGGAAGCCGAGCCGGCGCGTCGCATTCCATTGCCGCCGGGCCTGAAGCCAGCCACCGAGCCCGATCCTGTTTGGCAGAGAACAACTACCCCTGGCGGAGTTAACGGTCTAAACACGGCAGTCACTCCATTCGTGTCCACTACGCCTGGTCTAAGTTTTGATGGTATAGGCGTAGGTTTCCCGGGATTCACCGTGGGCAGTGCGCCTCCAGACACTAACGGCGCCGTAGGTGCCACACAATACGTCCAGTGGGTCAACAGCTCATTCGCTGTATTCAATAAATCCACCGGCGCAATCATCTCAGGACCAACTGCCGGTAATTCGCTGTGGTCAGGTTTCGGCGGCGGCTGCCAGACCAATAATGACGGCGATCCCGTCGTAATCTATGACAAGCTGGCCAATCGCTGGATATTCTCGCAATTCTCGGTGAGCACAACGCCGTTCCTGCAGTGCGTGGCGGTTTCAACCACCTCGGACGCAACCGGCACCTACAATCGCTACTCCTTCTCTTATTCGGGCTTCGACGATTATCCGAAGATGGGCGTTTGGTCTGATGGCTACTACCAGACGTTTAATATGTTCAACGCTGCCGGGACTGCATTTCTGGGTTCCGACATCTGCGCTTACAACCGCTCCGCGATGTTAGCCGGACAGCCTGCCACACAGGTCTGCTTCCAGCAGGGATCATCCATCGGCGGCGTACTGCCGGCCGATCTCGATGGCACAACAGCGCCACCTGCTGGTTCTCCGAATTATCTTGTGTTCTTCGGCACCAACAATCTCAACCTGTTCAAGTTCCACGTGGACTTCACCACGCCGGCCAACTCCACGTTGACTGGTCCCACAGTGATTCCGGTGGCCGCGTTCACTGCGCTTTGTAATGGCGGTACCTGCGTACCTCAATCCGGCACCACGAACAAGCTTGATTCCCTCGCTGACCGTCTGATGTTCCGTCTGGCTTATCGCAACCTGGGCACGAAAGAAGCTCTGGTCGTAAACCACTCGGTAACGGCCGGCAGCAGTGGCGGCGTGCGCTGGTATGAGATTGACAATCCAGGTGGCACACCAACAGTCGCCCAGCAGAGTACTTTTGCGCCTGACACCAAGTTCCGCTGGATGGGCAGCGTTGCCATGGACCACTCCGGCAATATGGCCATGGGATACAGCGTATCGAGCAGTACGCAGAATCCGGCCATTGCAATTACCGGGCGTCTGGCGACTGATCCCACCAGTACCATGCAGGCGGAAACCAGCATCATTGCCGGCACCGGCTCACAAACTGGGACCTTGACGCGTTGGGGCGATTACAGCGCAATGTCTGTTGATCCCGTGGACGATTGCACCTTCTGGTACACAACCGAGTACCTGAAAGCAAGCGGAACGTTCAACTGGAGCACACGCATTGCGAACTTTAAGTTCGCGGGTTGCGGCGGCGTGGCCAATCCTGATTACTCGTTGGCAGCTTCACCTTCCAGCCTTACGGTGACGCAAGGCAGCAGCGGGAACAGCACGGTCACGGTAACGCCGGTTAACGGCTTTACAGGAAGCGTCACGTTGTCAGCGTCTGGTCTGCCTGCGGGCGTGACGGCGACGTTCGGCACCAATCCCACAACCTCAACCAGCGTTGTGACGTTTACTGCCAGCTCAACAGCAACCACAGGGACGTCAAACGTTACGATTACTGGTACGTCTGGCACGCTGACGCACACCACCACCGTGGCTCTCACAGTAAACGCTGCGGCGACTCCGAACTTCTCACTTTCCGCTTCACCCACGAGCGTCACCGTCACGCAGGGTGGCAGCGGCAACAGCACGATTACTGAGACGCCTTCTGGCGGCTTCACCGGCGCGGTCACGTTGTCCGCATCTGGTCTGCCTGCTGGCGTAACAGCCACGTTCGGTACCAACCCCACAACCTCAACCAGCGTTGTGACCTTTACTGCCAGCTCAACGGCAACCACCGGTACGTCAACCGTAACCATCACGGGCACGTCCGGCACGCTGACGCACACCACCACCGTTTCGCTCACGGTGAATGCTGTAGCAACCCCTGACTTCTCACTCTCGGCTTCACCTTCGAGCTTGACCGTGAGACAGGGCACCAGCGGCACCAGCACCATCACAGAGACGCCTTCGGGTGGCTTTACCGGTAGCGTTACCTTGTCGGCTTCCGGATTGCCTTCCGGCGTAACCGCTACGTTTGGCACCAACCCGACAACGTCAACCAGCGTTGTGACCTTTACCGCCAGCAGCACGGCGACAGTAGGCACAGCAACGGTCACGATCACCGGGACCTCCGGCACACTGACTCACACAACAGCCGTGGCGCTGACCATCAGCTCGGCAGCGGCGACGCAACTCATCGTCAATCCTGGCTTTGAGAACTCCACGGCAGCTCCATGGACTCTGACTGCCGGTGTGCTCAATACCTCTACCGCGGAACCGCCACACAGCGGAGTCAAGGATGCCTGGCTGGATGGTTACGGAACCACGCACACCGATACTGCCGCCCAGACCATTACCATTCCTTCAACCGCAACCACGGCGACTCTGACGTTCTGGCTGCACATTGATACGGCTGAAACTACAACCACCACCGCGTTTGACACCCTGAGGGTCCAGGTGCTGAACACGTCTGGCACGGTACTTTCAACTCTGGCAACGTTCTCGAATTTGAACAAGGCTGCCGGTTATCAGCAGCGCTCGTTCGACGTGACCGCCTTCAAAGGCCAGACCATCCAGATCAAGTTCACGGGCACCGAAGACGTCAGCTTGCAAACCTCGTTCGTCATTGACGATGTGAACGTCAACGTTCAATAACGGAACGACTCGAAAATGTAGTTTGAAATGAAGAACCGGGGCCGCCAGCGCGGTCCCGGTTTTTATGTCCCGGTTTTTTGGACATCAAGAAGGCATCCGGCGGAGCTGCCGTCTGGTATGATCTCGCCGCTGTCTTTTCATCGATCATCGGAGTTTTCATCATTGACCTGGGGGCATGATGCCGCGAGTGTTGAAGGGAATTATCTCTGCGTTTGTGACTTTGATTTCAATCTCTGTCTTGGTTTCCCAGGCGCCCAAAACGGGGTCTTCAGTGCATGCCTTTCCGGGACGGAACGGGATTGCTCTTATCGCGATGGGGCAGAACGGATTTGCTCTCGCTGCTGACGGTGCGCAATACAATGCCGACGGCACCATAAGCCAGACTCAAAAAATTCTTCAGGTTGGGAGAATGGGCGCCGTGATTTTTGCCGGCAAGTCTTCGCAACAGGACCCCGTAACTCGCGCGGTAAGGGAAGAATTTAATCCGCTGCGGATCGCCACACCGTGGCTGGAAAAACATCCAGACGTTTCCATTGACCAGGCAAGCATCGAGCTGGGAACCATCCTTTCCGATGCGGCCAACAAGTATTTCTCCAAACGTGTGACTGCAAAAGACGCGAATAAGCCGGCGTTCGCTGCAATCTTTGTCGGGTATGCGAACGGGCAGCCATTCATGAAAGGGAACCGCTATTTCCTGCCGGCAGCACCAGGAAAAAACATGCGGGCTGAAATCATCACCGCTATGCCGAACCCAGGTGAAATATGGATGCTGGGATTAGCCAAGGCTGCGCAGGAGCTGATGACGGGAAAATCTGCCGCACTGAGCAAGCTCAAAGCCGAGCCTTCAGTTGGGAGAGTGCGCAGTGCCAAACCTGCGGAAATATCCGCACAGGATTATGCCAGTGCATTTAGCACTGTTCTGACGGCGGCTGAATCATCTGAAGGCAGGAAGTTTGATCCTGGTCCAGCGCTTGTCGGCGGACCCAATCGCGTAGCAACCATCACCAGTAAAGAGGGATTCGCCCTGCAATAAGCGCTATCGAACCTGGCCTGCGGCAACAAGCGGTGTTGTCACCGCTTCCATCTGCACCGCAATACCGCTCAGCACGGCGTTGCCTGAGAGCGGATCGCGCACGTTTTCATCCACAATCGCATTGAGGTTGGCTCCGGGGTTATTAGCCGCCACGCCCATCTTTGTATCTGCCAGATCATGTCCCCAGCCGTGCGGCAGGCTGATCACGCCCGGCATCATCTCGTCGCTGAGTTCCACTTCTACTTCAATGGCACGGCCATCGCGAAGAATGCGTGCCTTATCTCCATTGACCAGGTGAAGCCTTTGTGCGTCCGCGGGATGAATCAGCGCGGTGCAATGCGTGCTCTTGGCGAGCACTGGCAGGTTGTGCATCCAGCTATTGTTGGTATGAAGCTGGCGACGGCCAATCACCACGAGCTCCGGCACTGGCTGTGAGAGATCACCTGCCGGCCGCTTCAGGTCTTCCAGCAGCATGGGCGGCGCCAGTTCGATTTTGCCGGATGGCGTGCGCAGAACTTCAGGGATACGCGGCGTTAAAGGTCCAAGATCAATTCCATCCTGCGGCCGCCATCACTTTGTTCAGATTCAGTCCGCCGAATTTTAACCCAAAGTTATCCCCGTAAGGTCCGGCGCGCAGACCCAGGTCCAGCAGGCGGTCCGGTCCTTTGCGATGCGCCACAGCCTTCATCACCAATCCGGTCATGGGGCCGGCGAAGCGACGGACGTCTTCATCAAGCAGCGAATCGTCAAGCGCGTTTAAGTCCGCGTTGGCGCCCTTGCCCTGCACAATGGCAATCAGTCGCAGCAGTATTTCCCACTCGGCAGGTTGATCGCTAGGCGCTGAAAATACCGGTGCGCTGTAGCGCGCGTGATTGCGGTAGGAAATCTGCGAGAAGGCCACGTCATAATGCATCTCTTCCAGCGGCGAAAGTCCGGGAAGAATCACGTCAGCATGGCGCGTGGTCTCATTAACGTAAATGTCGAGTGCGACCATGAAATCCAATTGATCAAGCGCAGCCGAGAGACGCCGACCATTGGGCGATGAAAGAACATTGTTGCTGGCCACGGAGATCAAGGCCTTGATCTGGCCAGGGCCCGGTGTGTCAATTTCTTCAGCCAGGCAGCTCATGGGAAATTCGCCGAAGACTTCCGGCGCGCCGGAGACTCGGCTCTTGCGGCGACCGGTCACCACTCCTTTACCAGATCCGCTCTTGCCCATGCTGTTGGCCTGAAGCGCTGCGGCTTTGGGGAACATGGCTCCGCCCGGCTGGTCAAAATGGCCGGTGAGAATATTCAGAACATCAACCAGCCAGCTACACAGCGTTCCATATTCCTGCGTACAGGTGCCGATTCGGCCGTACACGGCAGCACGCTCGGCGGCGGAGAATTCTCTGGCCAGTGATCGGATGGTTGCCGCGTCGACTCCGCAGCGCGATGCCACCTCTTCCGCTGAAAAATTCGCAACCGCTTCCTTTACCTGTTCAACTCCGTTCACGTGTGCGGCCAGCCGGCCCAGGTTCACTAACTTTTCTTCAAACAGCGTGTGCGTCAGCCCCATAAGAAAGAAAACATCGGCGCCCGGCCGAATAAAGACGTGCTGGTCAGCGGCTTTGGCTGTCTCCGTGCGACGCGGATCGATGACCACAATCTTCCCGCCGCGTGCGCGGAGCGCTTTCGCTTTGTCACGGAAATTGGGAACGGTCCAGAGGCTCCCGTTGGAAACCATGGGATTGCCGCCCAGGATCATCAGAAAATCGGTGCGTTCTATATCCGGAACAGGGAATGAGAGCCAGTCGCCAAACATCAATCCGTTGGAAAGCTGCTTGGGCATCTGGTCAAGTGTGGAGGCGGAATAAACGTTATGCGTTCCCAATGCGCGTCCGAGTCGGGGAACGTAAAGCAGCAATCCCGTCTTATGCACCACCGGATTACCCAGAACCAGCGCCACCGAATCCCTTCCGTGTTGAGCGATGATCGGCGGCAGGCGGCGTTCAATCTCAGCGAAGGCTTCATCCCAGGTGGCTTCCACGAATTTTCCATCACGCTTGATCAGCGGTTTGCGCAGGCGGTCAGGATCCTCATGCAGGTCCTTGAGGGCCACGCCCTTGGGGCATATGTAGCCTGCGGAGAAAACGTCACGATCATTGCCGCGAATGCGCTTGACCTTGCCTTCTTCCACGGTTAGTTCCAGGCCGCAACAGGCTTCACAGAAAGGACAGATTCGCTGATGAATAGTTTCGCCGGACAAAGGTGTCATGGTCGCTCACTCCACGGGGCGTGCATACTAGCTCATTCGAAGGCAGTTCATTTGAAAGACACCTTATTCTAACTTCAGTGCGCATCACAGTGGAACAATCCGCTCTACTTGGGCTTTCCCGGCAAGTAGTAGAAGCGCACGACCAGAAGAATGGCAAGCGCGACCGAACCTATCAGCAAGTCAATGGTGGTGACATCGGTGGCTACAAGTCGCCGCGCGATCACGAACATAACTACTTCCACGGCGGCGCTGGCCCGGTGAAAGAGCAGAAGCAGAGCCAGCTCACCGGCAATCGCAGCCAGCAGAATGTCCTGCAGCACCAGGTGAAGGACCTGATACTCGTCTCCGGAAGTCCACAATTTGGGAAAACCGTGGATGACCATCACGACGGCGGCAATCGAAGCAGCAGCCATCAACAGAATTGCCAATAGCGTTAGAAACAGGTGGATGTACTTGGCTACCTGCTCATTGAGCTTTCCCTCCAGGAAGGCAGGTGCTCCAAGATTTTTCTCGTCGTCCGCGTTGGCTTCTGGCATCCCTGGATTTTCTCCCGTGCGCTGCCTGTAGTGTGAGGTACTCAGATACAAGCAGGATGCCTGCGGGCGGCATTCCTTCCGTACAATGGTGCGGCGATGCTCACCTTTGCAGGGTTTGTCACACTCACCATTTGGGCTTATTTGCTGCTGGGACATGGAAATTTCTGGCGTATCAGCCGGTTGCTTCCGTGGCCGGTGCGCGGAGCGCTGGAGCCGGTCTCCGTGGTTGCGGTGGTCCCTGCCCGCAATGAAGCGGATGTGGTGGCAGAGTGTGTGACTTCGCTGATCCGCCAAAGTTTCCCGGTCCGTCTGGTACTAGTTGACGACAACAGTACGGACGGCACCGCTGACATTGCCAGGGCCGCCGCACGGGGCGCTGGAGCAGAAGACAAACTCAACGTCGTGGCAGGAGCGCCTTTGCCGCCGGGTTGGTCAGGGAAGCTGTGGGCCGTGCATCAGGGAGTGATGAAGGCGAATGAGTTCACGCCCGATTATCTTCTGCTCACGGATGCAGACATACGCCACTCGCGCGAAAATGTGGCGATGCTGGCGACGCTGGCCCAGGAAGGCCGATTCGACCTGGTCTCATTCATGGTCAGGCTGCATTGCCTGACCTTTGCGGAGAAAGCCCTGATCCCTGCGTTCGTGTTCTTCTTCTTTATGCTGTATCCGCCGGAGTGGATTCGCGATGCCCGGCGAAAGACGGCCGGTGCGGCTGGTGGATGCATGTTCATCCGTCGTGAAGCTCTGGAGAAGGCAGGTGGTGTTGAATCTATCCGCAATGAGATCATCGACGATTGCGCGCTGGCCAGGCGCGTTCGCCAGGGCGGAGGCAAAGTGTGGCTGGGAGTTGCACCGGAGACGGAGAGCATCCGCCCTTATGGAACCTTTGCTGATATTGGCGCCATGATCTCGCGCAGCGCGTTCAATCAGCTCCATCATTCCGTGCTGCTGTTATCGCTTTGCCTGGTCGGTCTCACCATCACCTATCTTCTTCCACTTGCTCTGCTGCTCAGCGGACATGCGAACCCGGCCTGGTGCGGCGCCGCAAGCTGGGCGTTGATGGCTGCTTGCTTTTGGCCGACGATAAAGTTCTATCGCCTTAACCCATTGTGGTCGCTTGCGCTTCCCGCGATCGCCATCTTCTATATGGGCGCTACGGTACATTCGGCCTTCCTGTACTGGATGGGAAAAGGCGGACGCTGGAAAGGCCGCGTGCAAGACCCCGGTGGCAACAAAACCTGAATCGGGCGTCGCAATCGAAATAAACGGGTATGTTCAGCGAATGAAGAATGAAAGAGGACTAGTTCACGAGAGCTTTGGCGGACTCCGCGGATTGGTTAGCTGGCTCTGTTTCGGTCTCGATCCTGGTGATCTTGATTCCGACGGCCGCGAAAATCTTCTCTTTGGGAACCGCGCCGCGTTGTGACGCCAGGGCGTGGACCTCAGCCAGCTTCTCGGGCGAGGTCTGTACGGCCGCGGGATCACGGTGTCGCATGGTCCAGATCCAGCTACAGAGAGAAATTACATAAGCGAACTGGCCAAACCCGGATGCGATGTCCATGACCCGTTCGTTGGTGGGATAAATGATGATGATGAAGCGGACAGCCGATTGAACCGTCAGGTACAAGACAAAAGCGACTGCGATTTCAGCCACACTTGACTGCCACGTAACCCCCAAAGCGCGCGCCTGAACGATCAGGAGCCATAACAGCGTGGCATCCGCGAGAAAGACAGTTCTTTCAACAGTCAGCGCCGGACCCCAGGTGAGGTCTGCAGGTGTTGTCCCCACCCACACGGAAAGAGTGATCGCGGCTGAGATCCCAACCGCGGCCTTAAAACCGAACCGTGCGACAACGCCTCCGGGCAAAGCGTCAAACGGCTCCAGCATCTTCACCATAATCTCAAAGACAACAAGGATGAGAGTGATGGCTTCCACGATCGCCGAGCCGGCGTATATATACCCGTATGTGTCTACGCTGCCGAACAAGGCTGCAAAAATTCCAGCCACGGACGCCAGGGTCATGCAGAAAAGGTAGTAGCTAAAAGCCTTCCAGTGAGCGAAATAGCCCCTCTTCAGCACCGTCCAGCAGGCAAGAAACTGTAAGGCGGTACTGAGAAACAACAGAGCGATAACGCTGGGTGAATAATTGTTCATCAATCAATCTTGCTGCTGCGGCCCGCCATCGAGTTTGGGCCTTGGCGGCGGCAATGCCGAATTTTGAGTCGGCCCCTGCCCTTCAAGCAGAGATCCTATCAGAGATACTAGCGCGGATATCAGACCAAAATCCATATGGAGAACTCCCTTAGATCACCTTAGATGTTGCGGTCATTGGTGATTCTGATTTCGACGTTTTCAAGCCATTTGCCGGGATTTTCCTCAGGGGTGAACAAGGCCCGGCAGAGCCCAGAAACATCCGTCGCTATTATCGAGGGAGATACCTCCCTAGGCCATATCCCCTAAGGGATGGATAGGCACTGACCTTTGGTTTGGGTGATCAGTCGGAGCTGAAGGGCGCGGTGCTTCGTAAGTCATTGTTATGCAATGAGAAATTCGGAATTGATGGCTGGGTTCCTAAGGGTTAAGCCTTAATGGCACGGGTACTTATTTACCACTCTGGTTCGCTACCTTAGGAATGGTTGCGTACCTACGCCGCTCGAGCCGTCCCTGATTGCTTCCTCTTCCTTGCTGCGCTTTTCGCCTGCCGGGACAGAGAAGCGTGAGAAGCCGCGCTTCTGGGTTCGCGTTTGAGGGCCTTCAAGGTGGCGCGTGATCGTTTAGCAGATGTTTTCTTTGCCCCTGAGCCTGACTGCGATCGCTTTCTTCCCTTCACGAGATCGCGCTGCGCCGATTGCCGCGTGGCCTCTGAAGCTCTGCCTTTTTTGGGGGCCCTCAGTGCCACACCGGCACGCCGGGCCTTTGATAGTCCGATGGCAATGGCTTGTTTGGTTGATTTGGCGCCGTGTTTGCCTTCACGGATGTGGTCTATCTCTTCCCGGACAAATTCTCCGGCTTGCGTGCCGGGTGATTTTCCTTCCGCCTTGTCTTTTCTGGCGCGATCGAGCGTGGCTTTCTCCGGCATCTCGCCCCCTTTGCATGAGTGGGATGCCGCCGAAGCCGGGGCAGGATTGCTGTTTGCTTCAACAGCTCCGGTTGGACACGCAGGTGATCGTGCAACTATGCTTTCGTCATGGTTATGGATTCAGTGCGTCTGATCACCTTTGATTGTTACGGCACGCTCATTGACTGGGAGACGGGCATACTGAAAGCGATGCGTCCTCTGTTTGGCAACCATGACACTGCACGCGACATAGAACTCCTTGCGCTTTATGGTGACGTGGAACTGGAGTTGGAGTCAGGTTCTTACATGCCGTACCGGCAGGTTCTTTCGGATACCATCCAGGAAATGGGCCGGCGTTTTGACTTGAGAATCACGCAAGAGGATGGCGAGCGTTTTGCTGAATCCCTCACCACCTGGGAACCATTCCCGGACACAGTTGCGGCCTTGCAGCGGCTGGCTACCAGGTATCGCCTGGGCGTAATTTCCAACACGGATGATGATCTTTTTGCGGAGACAAAGAAGAAGCTGGTGGTGGATTTTGACCCCCTGGTTACGGCCCAGCAGGTAAAGAGCTACAAGCCGTCGCACAGAAATTTCGAAGAAATGCTCCGGCGGGCGGCTCTTCCCAAAGAGCAAATTCTGCATGCGGCACAGAGCGTGTTGCATGACGTTATTCCGGGGACTGAGCTGGGACTCCGCACGGTCTGGGTAAACCGCCCGTCGATTCGTCCGGGAGCAGGGGCCGCTAAAGCAGCTGTGAGTCAACCAACATTTGAAGTCCACAGCATGGCTGCCTTGGCTGACCTGATGCTTGGCTGAACTGATGCTGGCATAACCTCGCACAGGAATCAGGCGGCAAGTTGAGGCGGAAACAATACCGGCTCCAGTAAAACCTGGCGCGTCTCTTCTGAGGTAAGTCGTTCGTCGGCAGAGTAAAACTCCACGGTCCCGCGACGGGACTGGCGCATGGACAGGATGCCGCCTTCGGGCGCGCCAGCGGTGCTGCTGCTGGTTGGCTTGTAATCGTAACGGACTACTTGCGCGTCAAAATCGGCGCTAATCTCAAGTTCCAGACCGGATTCTGAGTACAGCACGCGATAAGTATCGTTGCCGGAGCTGGAAAATTCCGCGCCGTTATGTTGTGCGCTGAATTCCTGCACGTCAGCTTTTAACTCATCTCCCAGTTGGCTCCAGCGTTGCCGTGCTGCTTCCACAAAAGGAGAAGGTTTGTCGTTGGTTGACGCGTCGCGTCTGCGATAGTTCTCAATCCATCCCATGTTCCAGTCGGATGAAAGTTTCTGTCTGGCGGATGCTTTGATACGCCTGCGAACAGCTGACGGCTACGGGCTGCCTGCGTCGTATGGGCGCGTCTTGTTTGTTATTGATTCAACCTAAATTACAAATTCTTTTTGTGCCTGAAAGCTCTCTCGCCATCCGCGTAAGTTGCAACAATTTGCCCTGCGCCGCGAAGCTTGTATTTGTAGGTGAGCAGCCCTTCCAGTCCGACTGGGCCACGAGCATGCAGCTTGCTGTTGCTGATGCCGATCTCCGCGCCCAGACCGTAACGAAAGCCGTCTGCGAAACGAGTGGACGCATTGTGAAAGACACTGGCGGCGTCAACGGCATTCATAAACAGTTCGGCAGTGGCAATATCTTCGGTGATGATGCCTTCGGTGTGGCGCGATCCGTAAGTGTCAATGTGGTCCATGGCTTCCTGAGCGTTCTCCACAACCTTTACGGTAATTCGCAAATCGCCGTATTCGGTCAGCCAGTCTTCTTCCGTAGCGCTTGCGATCGGTAGACCGGCGCAAAGGGCGAGCGTTTTCTCACAGCCCCGTACTTCCACTCCAGCTTTGAATAACGCCTGAACCAACGCTGGCATATATGCGGCGGCGATTTCCTGATGGACCAGAACTTTTTCAACGGCGTTGCATGCGGCGGCGTACTGGATTTTTGCGTCAATGATCACGTTGGTCGCAAGCGACTGGTTGGCAGCCGAGTCCACGTAGATATGACATATGCCGCTGCCGTGTCCGAGTACGGGGACGCGGCTGTTGCGAAAAACAAAATTGACGAACTCGGTTGAGCCGCGCGGTACGATCAGATCGATTTCGCGATCCATCTGCAAGATCTGCATGACCTCTTCACGGTCTTCCAGTGCGCATATCGCGTCCGCGAGAGAGGGACTGTGTTTTCGCGAGGGCGTCACGCCAGATGGAGACCAGAGCCCGGTTGCTGTTCCGCGCCTCGGCTCCGCCTTTGAGGACAAGGCCGTTGCCGGTCTTGATGGCCAGCGAGCTCACCTGCGGAACCGCATCCGGCCGCGATTCAAAGACCACGGCGATCACGCCGAGCGGGCAGGGAACTTTTTCCAGAACCAGTTGATCGTCGAGCTCGGTGACGGCTAGCGAGTGGCCCATCGGATCAGGCAAGGCGGCCACGTCACGAACGCGGGCAGCCATGTCTTTTATTCCGGCGACAGAGGTTTTCAGTCGCCTGGCCAGAGAAGCTGAGGCCTTGCCGGCCGAAACTTCACGATCGAGCGCTGCGACGTCCTGCTGGTTCGCTGCCAGGATTTCATCGCAACGCGTTTCAAGCTGAGCGGCGGCGGCGAGCAGAATTCGATTACGTTCTTCGGAAGAAAGCCGAGCCAGTTCACGCGCGGCGCGGCGCGTGAGCCGGACCTGATCGCGAAGCCGCCCGCCAGGAGCGTCAGTCTTATTTTTATGTTGCATATTTTTATTTTGAACGCTCGCGCCCCTTCTCTTCTTCGGCGGCTTCCTCTGTTGCGTCGGCAGCAGCATCGTTCAGAAGAAGATTTTCGCGTCGGACCAGAACGCCTCGCACGGAGCCGGCAGTGGACATAAGCATGCCGGCAAGTTGATGGGCGTCCATTTCGGCAATGCCCTTGCCGATGGTGCGGTCTGCTTCATCATGAATGGCAATCACCTGTCCAGTGCTCCAGGGGCCACGAAAAGAAGTTACGCCGGAGGCCAGCAGGCTTGCGCGCCGATTCTGTACGGCAGAAACTGCGTTGGCGTTAATGGTGACATTTCCGCGGACCGTCGTGGCAAAGGCCAGCCAGCGTCTTTTGCCGGCCATGCGTGAGCCGGGCAGAAAGAGCGTGCCGACAGGCTTGCCGCTAAAAATCTCCTCTAGAACGCCGGGTGTCTTTCCATTTGCGATGACGACCATACCACCGGAATGCATGGCAATCTCAGCCGCGTCGAGTTTGGCGGCCATGCCTCCGCGCCCCACGGATGATTTGCCTTTCGCGGAACCACGGATTGCAGAAGAAAGCTCGGTCACCACGGGAACGATGTTGGTGGGAATGGAGCCCAGGGCGGCATCGCGCCACAATCCGTCGACATTGGATAGAAGTATGAGAGCATCACCATCCAGCTTGCTCAGGACGAGTGCAGCCAGGCGATCATTATCGCGAAACACCGGTGCCTGCTCCGTCCAGATGTTCGTTACCGTGTCATTTTCATTGACTACGGGAATGGCGCCCAGCTTCAACAGCTTCTCAAATGTCTGGCGAAGAATCTTGTAACGATTCAGGTCAGTGAAGTCGTCTTCAGTGACCAGGATCTGAGCGGGCGTGAGGCCATGAGGACGAAAGGCCTCGGCGTAGGCTTCCATGAGCTTG
Organism: Terriglobia bacterium; assembly: GCA_963755365.1. Classification (GTDB taxonomy): domain Bacteria; phylum Acidobacteriota; class Terriglobia; order Terriglobales; family Acidobacteriaceae; genus Angelobacter. Next base: position 69,773 of record CAVWJV010000009.1, read on the forward strand.
CATTGTCCCACGGCGGCACAGGCGCGGGTAATGCTGGCATCGCGCAGTCGGCTGCGATGCACGTTGAGCGCAACGGCTCCGAGAGTTACGGCGCCAGAGCTAACCAGGACGACCTGTCGACCATCGCGAACAAGTGTGGCGATGCTGGCGGCCACGGCTGTGACCAGACGCTGATCGAATTCCTGCTCTGCACTGCAGACCACGGCCGTGCCAACTTTCACCACGATGCGGCGCGCGCTGGTTAACAGAGAGCGGGGATCAGGTAACGGTTTCGAATTGGGAGGGGTTATGGCCACGTGATCTGATTGAGACTGATTGTCGCCTGTCGGCAGAGACAAGGCAAGAAGGTAGGCCAAAAGGTAAAAACCCCGCTGCGCGGCAGCGGGGATACGTTTGCTATTGCCCTAAAAGATCACTCAACTCTATGGCCGTTGCAGTGTCTGCTCAACACACGGGAATGTGGAACAAAACCCTGCCACGGTCAGGTTGATGATGACCATGTTTGCCTGACTATAGCGGAGAAAAGCGCCCGAATCAATGCGGGAATTGGGCACTGAAAAAACGTGCGATAGGCCAATACTTCGCCTTATCAAAGCAAAGAAACGTTAAGCAGGAACTCTCAATTCCGCAGTCTTATGTAAGGAAGCGTACAAGTCACAGACAAAAGTTAACTTCCGGGTGTCTCACTGTTTACTCGAACCGCTCTCAACCCGTGTTTAAGCCTATAGAAGCCGCAGAAAGATGCAAGAAGCGGCCTCGGGGGCAAACAATGAAACTCTTCAAGAACAAATGGTTAGTCATTGCAGGGTTGCTGGTGGCAATCGTCGCGTCGACGGCTTTCAAGCTGGAAAGCAAAAAGACGCCACAGTACCTCACCGAGAAAGTCCAGCAGGGCGACATACAAAACGTGGTCCAGGCCACGGGCACCATCAATGCCGTTACCACGGTGCAGGTGGGATCCCAGGTCTCTGGAACCATTCAGACGCTCTATGCCGACTTTAACTCACATGTGAAGAAGGACCAAATAGTGGCGCGTATTGATCCGTCCTTATTTCAGGGCGCGCTGCTTCAGGCGAAGGCAGATCTGGCTGATGGGCAAGCCAACTTAATCGCTGCCAAGGCGAATTTAGAAAAAGCCAAGGCCGCTTCAGCGCAAGCCAAGCTGGATTTTGATCGCTATACCTCACTGGCGAAGGATGGTGTGGTGCCGACCCAGCAGCTCGATACTGCCAGGGCCACTTATCAAACCGACGATGCCGCAGTTGGCGCAGCCCAGGCACAAGTAACCCAGGCTGCGGCGCAGGTACAGCAGAAAGTTGCCGCGGTAACCGTGGCGCAGACGAATCTGGACCACACCATCATCCGTTCCCCCATCGATGGAACGGTGGTAGCACGGAGCGTTGATGTGGGACAGACGGTTGCCGCTTCATTGCAGGCGCCAACGCTGTTCACCATCGCGCAGGACTTGACCAAGATGCAGGTCTACGTGAGCACGGATGAAAGCGACGTGGGCGCGATCCAGGCCGGCCAGGAAGTCAACTTTAATGTGGATGCCTTCCCGACGCAGAAATTTAAGGGGAAAGTCTCTGCCGTACGCCTGAACGCGACGACGGTCCAGAACGTGGTCACTTACACGACCATCGTGGACTTTGATAATCCCGAACTGAAGTTGTTTCCGGGTATGACCGCCTACGTGAATATCCCGGTAGCGACGGCGAATGACGTAGTGAAGGTGCCTAACGGAGCGCTGCGCTATACGCCTGACCTCACGGCAGACCAATTGACGGCGGCGTACGCAAAGAGCGGAATCACCGCAAGCGCCGGCAAGGGACGTAAGGCTGGTCAGCAGGCGCAAGGTGCTAATCCCGCAACTCTGGGTGTGATCTGGAAGATGGACGCAGACAAGCAGGTTGAACCGGTGCAGATCAAGCTGGGCATCACCGATCACACCACCACGGAAGTTGCGCAGGTGGTGAAAGGCACGCTGAATGCCGGCGATCAGGTGATCACTGGCTTGAATGGTCCGCCGGCGAAAGCGGCGGGAACCACGGCAGCGCCAGGAATGGGCGGAACACGTGGCGGAGCGTCCGGCGGAATGCGAGTGGGCCGGTAATCGGCCACTCGTGTAGGCGGCATTTCGCAGTCAGCATTTCGCAATCAGCAGTTAACGAATCGGAGGAGTTATGGCAACGCTGGCACAGGTAGAACGAATAGAGAATCCGGTAGAGCAACTTCAGGTTCCGGTGATCGCCGTGGAAGGTGTGCACAAGTATTACGACCTGGGAGAAACCAGGGTTCACGCGCTGCGCGGCGTTGATCTGAAGATTGAGGCAGGCGAGTTCGTGGCGATCATGGGATCCAGCGGCAGCGGCAAGTCTACTTTCATGAACATGCTGGGCTGCCTGGATAAGCCCACCAGCGGAAGGTACATCCTGGAAGGCACTGATGTTTCCGGGCTGGATAAGAAAGCGCTGGCGGCAGTCAGGAACCAGAAGCTGGGTTTTGTGTTTCAGGGTTTCAACCTGCTTTCCCGGACCACGGCGCTGGAGAACGTTGAGCTGCCAACGCTGTATGCCAAGCTGGAGAAAAATTCCAGGACGGCCCGGGCGAAAGAGATGCTGGAGTTGGTCGGGCTGGGAGAAAGGCTGGATCACTTCCCGTCCCAACTCTCCGGCGGACAGCAGCAGCGTGTGGCGATTGCACGCGCCCTGGTGAACAAACCGGCAATCCTGCTGGCGGACGAGCCCACAGGAAACCTCGACAGCCGGACGTCCGTGGAGATTATGCAGATCTTTCAGGAGCTGAATGACCAGGGGCTGACCATTGTGCTGGTAACACACGAACCGGACGTGGCGCAGTTTGCGCGCCGGATTGTGGTGTTCAAAGACGGCAAGATCAGGCATGACGATGCGGTGACGAAGCGTCCGCGGGCGGCTGATGTGCTGAGAAGTATGCCGGCCATCGATGAAGATTGAATTTCGGCGATCTTTGGCAGTACTGGCAATTTTTGCAATTACGTATTGGGGGCAATATGGATTTTCTAGCGATTTTAAAAATAGCAATACGAGCGTTAACCCGTAACAAGATGCGTTCACTCTTGACCATGTTGGGCATCATCATCGGCGTGGGTGCGGTGATCGCCACCGTGGGACTTGGCCAGGGTGCGCAACAGCAGGTGCAGGACCAGATCGCTTCCATGGGAACCAACCTGATCTATATCAGTTCAGGAAGCGTCAACAAGGGTGGAATCCGACTGGGCGGCGGAGCCACAAAAACCCTGGTGAATGATGACATGAAGGCCATTCTGCAACAGGTGCCATCTATCAGCATGGTCGCGCCGGGAGCAGGATCCAGCGCACAAGTGGTCTTCGATAACACGAACTGGTCAACCCGCATTACCGGCACGGAGCCGCAATATTTTGACATTCGCAACTGGGCCTTCGCCCAGGGCGGCAACTTCTCGCAGGATGATGTCACGCGGGCAACGAACGTGGTGGTTCTCGGGGCCACGGTACAACAGAATTTGTTCGGAACCAGTAATCCCGTGGGCCAAACGGTCCGCATCGGGACCCTGCCATTTCAGGTGGTTGGAGTGCTGACGGCAAAAGGGCAGTCCGGTCTGGGACAGGACCAGGACGACGGCGTTTACGTGCCGATCAGCACGTTGCAAAAGAAAATCACCGGTCAGGATTGGCTGCAATACATCATGGCGTCTGCCACGTCTCAGCCGGCAAGTTACGCGGCGCAGAACCAGATCACGTCACTGTTGCGTGATCGTCACCGCATTCGCACAGGGCAGGATGACGACTTCACCGTACGCAACCTGGCGGATGTGGCCCAGCTGGCTGACGAGTCTTCCAAGGTGATGACGCTGTTGCTGGCGTCTATTGCCGGCGTTTCGCTGATTGTGGGCGGCATCGGCATCATGAACATCATGCTGGTATCAGTCACGGAGCGCACGCGGGAGATCGGGATAAGAATCGCTATCGGCGCCACGGAGTCAGATGTCCTGCGCCAGTTTCTCAGCGAATCCGTGGTGTTGAGCGTAACCGGCGGCGTTGTCGGGATTCTGTTCGGCGTTGCCGCCAGCATCACCATTACCAGGCTGCTGGGATGGAACATTCTGGTTTCAATGCCGGCGGTGATTGCGGCCGTGGTGTTCTCGATGGCGGTGGGAATTTTCTTCGGCTTCTATCCGGCGCGCAAAGCCGCCATGCTGGATCCGATAGAAGCTCTGCGTTTCGAGTGAGAGTTGCCCCCCTTGCTCGATTGAATTGGCCCGTGACTGTCACTAGTCCGGGCCAATTTTTTGAACGAACGATAATCAGGCAGCGTTGATTTTCTGAGCAATTCCAGTGAGCAAGACTTCCAGTTCGCAAAGGAGACTTTCGTCAAGGTCGAGATTAGCGACACGTAGCGCCTGGGCCGGGTTCTCTTGGAACAGGAAAGCGTTTTTGGGCGAACCTTGAAGCCAGGCGTTCAGCCTGTCTTCGCATTTGTGCAGGGCTCTCAATAACGGATCGGCATGGTTCATTGGGGGTGGCTCAATCCTTAAATTTTTTGGAAAATCTACACATCGGCCCGATCGACAAAAGACAGGGTTGTCAAACTTAGACGCAAGTTTCTGGATCAGCGGAACGGTTTTTTAAGGTTTCTCTCACAATATTTCTGTCACCATCCAAACCTCTGATCAATCATGTGTTTCGCCGCCTCGATCCGAAGAACCGAAAACACTTTGGCGGCGTAATCATGTCAGAACAAGTAAATAAGGCCGCTTTTTCCACAGTACTTTTTCCAAAGAATGATCTTTACAAAACCACATTGTGCTTATCCGACTATTGGTTTTGAGGGGTGTTTCTACTGATAGCAGTTAAATTTCAAACGACCCGAATCAGATTTCAATGTGGGTTTGGGCCAAACGGAGGATTTATGAAAAGTTTAAGAATGTTGCTGATCGGTGCGGCATTGATCACGGGCGGATCCGCGTTGGCCTCGGCCCAGCCAATCGAAAATCACAATTGGGCATACAGTAATCACGACCGAGACCATGACAGGGACCGCGACAGAGATCGAGATCGCCGTGAGGTTAGGGATCGGGATGACCAGCGCAGATTTGATCGCGATGACTACCGCGGACGCGATCGCGATGATCGCCGTGTGTACGAGCAGCGACGCATGCACTGGGACGGGTACCGCTGGGTCTACTAAGCGCGGCCTGATCTGAACGCTGCAGATCAAATAGCAGACGTTAACTCTCGAGAGCAAGAAGGCGGAGCACATTGTGTTCCGCCTTTTTATTTCAACAAACAAGGGCCCGGTTTTTAGCCGGGCCCTGAAAGTTTTCCAAAGGATATTCGATTGTAGAAGGATTAACGGTGGTCCATTTCGCCCACAACCACAATATTGCCATCGAGGTCGACGAAAATGGCCCGCGTGCTATCGATTACATAGACCCCCAGGTTCTGTGGTGCCAGACTTGTGGAAAAGGTCATAGGCCCGCGTCCATTGGCTGCAATGGAGTAGGTGCCAGTAAGACTCGTTCCGGTGCTGAGGCTGCCAAAGTTGTTGATGTCAATGATGCCGGTTAAGCCGCCAGTACCATTGGCGGTGAATTCGGAAATCGCGTCCAAAGGCCCCGAGGTAGAGACGCCGGTAAAGCCCATGGCATAACTGCCGTTGACACTGGCGGAACTCAGGGCGCCGGTCTGCAGGAAAGCGACGCCGCTGGCGATTAAGCCGGTGTCAGTCTCCAGGATCTGAATTCCATTTGTCGTGGGGTAGAAAGCGAGGTTTACCGGACCCAGGCCGGTGGGCAGAAGCGCAGTGCCCCGGCCATTTGCGGCGATCGTATATGTGCCATTAAAGGTGAGACCTGTGTTGACGATGCCACCGTCATTCACGTCCTCAACGCCGGCGGAGATGGCTCCGGCGCCATTGGATGTGAGGACGCCTCCAGCAGCAAAGGGATTGGAGAGGTCCGCGCCCGCCAGGGTAAAGGCAAACGAACCGTTCAGTGTGACATTTGAGAACGTGCCAATCTGGCGGAAGGCATCGCCTGCAAGAACTGGTACTACATCAGTCTCCACCAGTTTGATGTGATTAGCGTCGACCACGTAGAAGGCGAAATTCAGCACTCCGCTGGCGGTGTTGAAGCTGGCAGTGCCGCGGCCATTCGTCGCCACGGTAAGTGAACCGCCGGTGATCGGCGCGGCTAGAAGGATTGCGCCATCGTCAGAAGAGTCTTCTATGCCGCTGACTACGGTGCCTGCGGTGTTGGTCACAACGGAGCCGACGGCTGCAAATGGATTGCTGGCGTTATCAATGCCGGAAAGATTGAAAGCAAACTGGCCGGCCAGCGCAGCAGTGGTAAATGCCCCTGGGTTCTGTAAATCCATGGAACCGCTGCCGTTGGCTACGGCTTCGAAGCGAGTAATGAGTATTCGATTGGCGTTAACAATGGAGAATACCAGGTTGAAGGTGCCGGCGGAACTATTAAGAGTGACTACACCGCGACCGTCTGATCGGGTGTTGTATGTCCCGGTGAGAGCGATATTCGTCAAGGGGCTGGGGACCCGGTTTATATCCATGACGCCGCTGGTGATAACGCCTGAACCATTCGCAGCTAGACTACCGGCGATGGCGAAGAAGCCGTTGGCGTCATTTCCGGAGAAAGAGAAGGCATACGTGCCATTGATATTGGCGTTGCTGAATCCGCCCGTGGGAGTTGGAGTGCTGTTCACACTGCTGCCGCCGCATCCGGCCGCAAACAAAATGAACAAAGTGGCTAGAGCCAGAAAGCCAATACGTTTACATCCCTGCATAGTGAGTCACCTGACTGATAAAAGGTTACCGCTTCAATTTGACCTGACGTTGGTTGGACTGGCTGGATTACAGTCAGCCATCATTGCTTCGCGTAATTCCATTGTCGCCCTAATACGCTTGTGGAAACAAAAAACATTCGCCTCTGAACGGCATAGTTACCTGTCCAAAGATTTAAGACCAAAGATTCACTCTGGCTTGATTGTCGGTTTGCGCTGTCACCAGTGAACCCGAAATTTAGCATCTTGACTTTAAAAAACTGGTAAGCAGGCCGTAAAGATTTGTAAAAAAAGGATTTATAAGAGAGATAACTTAGACGCAGGATCAGATCAGCGGAACCAGATCGACCACACTGTATCCACAGTGGCGTGAGTGATCGACGAAGCGAACAGGCGATTACGTTGCCGCCACGCTCGCCCATAGAAGAAGCCGGCAATGGCGGCCAGAAGCACGTATTTCCAGTTGAAGAAAGCGGTCCGTTTATTGAAATGAGAAAGACCAAACAGAATCGAGGCGACTATGAGAGCCAGGTTGCGGCCCATGCGACGTTCCAGAAGGTTCTGGACAAGTCCACGAAAATAGAGCTCTTCCGGAAGTGCAACAAAGAAGAAGGTAAAGATCCATGCGCCGGGGAATTCCAGCGGGTGCGCTTTGGCGCCGTGCCAGTGCAGGAATCCCATAACGAATCCAAGAGGCAAGACGAAGGGCGAGTAATACAGAAATTCCCTGAGCCCGGTTTTCAGGTCAGAGATTTGAGGAACAAGGTCATAACCAATATTTTCAACCGGCTTGATGACAAGGTAGCCATAGAGAGCCACGTTGGCCATCATCATCTTGGGGAAGCCGCCAAGACCAGCAGGCCATAGCGGCCCGTGCGTAGCAAAAGGCCATGCCGTATTGAGAAGTCCCAGATCAATCAACAAGCCAACCAGCAATAGGACGAAGAGGTCAGCCCAGTTTGCAGGCTTCGGCCAGAGATGCAGGGCTGCCGCAACCAGCAGGCAAATAGCAATCAGCGTGATCGCTAGCTGCCAGTTGAGAGTT
>CAVWJV010000010.1:0-15370 GCA_963755365.1 Terriglobia bacterium
TTGATACAACCTGAATTACAAATTCTTTTTGTGCCTGAAGGCTCTCTCGCCATCCGCGTAAGTTGCAACGATTTGCCCTGCGCCGCGAAGCTTGTATTTGTAGGTGAGCAGCCCCTCCAGTCCCACGGGGCCACGGGCATGCAGCTTGCTGTTGCTGATGCCGATCTCCGCGCCCAGACCGTAACGAAAGCCGTCTGCGAAACGAGTGGACGCATTGTGAAAAACGCTGGCGGCATCAACGGCATTCATAAACAGTTCGGCAGTGGCAATATCTTCGGTGACGATGCATTCGGTGTGGCGCGATCCGTAGGTGTCAATGTGGTCCATGGCTTCCTGAGCGTTCTCCACCACCTTGACTGTAATTCTCAAATCGCCGTATTCGGTGTGCCAGTCTTCTTCCGTAGCGGTCACGATCGGGAGTCCGGCACAGAGGGCGAGCGTTTTCTCACAGCCCCGTACTTCCACTCCAGCTTTGAATAACGCCTGAACCAACGCTGGCATATATGCCGCGGCGATTTCTTGATGGACCAGAACTTTTTCAACGGCGTTGCATGCGGCGGCGTACTGGATTTTTGCGTCAATGATCACGTTGGTCGCCAGCGACTGGTTGGCAGCCGAGTCCACGTAGATATGACATATGCCGCTGCCGTGTCCGAGTACGGGGACGCGGCTGTTGCGGAAAACAAAATTGACGAACTCGGTTGAGCCGCGCGGTACGATCAGATCGATTTCGCGATCCATCTGCAAGATCTGCATGACCTCTTCACGGTCTTCCAGTGCGCATATCACGTCCGCGAGAGAGGGACTGTGTTTTCGGAGGGCGTCACTCCAGATGGAGACCAGAGCCCGGTTGCTGTTCCGCGCCTCGGCTCCGCCTTTGAGGACAAGGCCGTTGCCGGTCTTGATGGCCAGCGAGCTCACCTGCGGAACCGCATCCGGCCGCGATTCAAAGACCACGGCGATCACGCCGAGCGGGCAGGGAACTTTTTCCAGAACCAGTTGATCGTCGAGCTCGGTGACGGCTAGCGAGTGGCCCATCGGATCAGGCAAGGCGGCCACGTCACGAACGCGGGCAGCCATGTCTTTTATTCCGGCGACAGAGGTTTTCAGTCGCCTGGCCAGAGAAGCTGAGGCCTTGCCGGCCGAAACTTCACGATCGAGCGCTGCGACGTCCTGCTGGTTCGCTGCCAGGATTTCATCGCAACGCGTTTCAAGCTGAGCGGCGGCGGCGAGCAGAATTCGATTACGTTCTTCGGAAGAAAGCCGAGCCAGTTCACGCGCGGCGCGGCGCGTGAGCCGGACCTGATCGCGAAGCTGCCCGCCAGGAGCGTCAGTCTTATCTTTATGTTGCATATTTTTATTTTGAACGCTCGCGCCCCTTCTCTTCTTCTTCGGCTTCCTCTGTTGCGTCGGCAGCAGCATCGTTCAGAAGAAGATTTTCGCGTCGGACCAGAACGCCTCGCACGGAGCCGGCAGTGGACATAAGCATGCCGGCAAGTTGATGGGCGTCCATTTCGGCAATGCCCTTGCCGATGGTGCGGTCTGCTTCATCATGAATGGCAATCACCTGTCCAGTGCTCCAGGGGCCACGAAAAGAAGTTACGCCGGAGGCCAGCAGGCTTGCGCGCCGATTCTGTACGGCAGAAACTGCGTTGGCGTTAATGGTGACATTTCCGCGGACGGTGGTGGCAAAGGCCAGCCAGCGTCTTTTGCCGGCCATGCGTGAGCCGGGCAGAAAGAGCGTGCCAACAGGCTTGCCGCTAAAAATTTCTTCCAGAACGCCGGGTGTCTTTCCATTTGCGATGACGACCATACCACCGGAATGCATGGCAATCTCAGCCGCGTCGAGTTTGGCGGCCATGCCTCCGCGCCCCACGGATGATTTGCCTTTCGCGGAACCACGGATTGCGGAAGAAAGCTCGGTCACCACGGGAACGATGTTGGTGGGAATGGAGCCCAGGGCGGCATCGCGCCACAATCCGTCGACATTGGATAGAAGTATGAGAGCATCACCATCCAGCTTGCTCAGAACGAGTGCAGCCAGGCGATCATTATCGCGAAACACCGGTGCCTGCTCCGTCCAGATGTTCGTTACCGTGTCATTTTCATTGACCACGGGAATGGCGCCCAGCTTCAACAGCTTCTCAAATGTCTGGCGAAGAATCTTGTAACGATTCAGGTCAGTGAAGTCGTCTTCAGTGACCAGGATCTGAGCGGGCGTGAGGCCATGAGGACGAAAGGCCTCGGCGTAGGCTTCCATGAGCTTGCATTGTCCCACGGCGGCACAGGCGCGGGTAATGCTGGCATCGCGCAGTCGGCTGCGATGCACGTTGAGCGCAACGGCTCCGAGAGTTACGGCGCCAGAGCTAACCAGGACGACCTGTCGACCATCGCGAACAAGTGTGGCGATGCTGGCGGCCACGGCTGCGACCAGACGCTGATCGAATTCCTGCTCTGCATTGCAGACCACCGCCGTGCCAACTTTCACCACGATACGGCGCGCGCTGATTAAGAGAGAGCGAGGATCAGGTAACGGTTTCGAATTGGGAGGGGTTATGGCCACGTGATCTGATTGAGACTGATTGTCGCCTGTCGGCAGAGACAAGGCAAGAAGGTAGGCCAAAAGGTAAAAACCCCGCTGCGCGGCAGCGGGGATACGTTTGCTATTGCCCTAAAAGATCACTCAACTCTATGGCCGCTGCAGTGTCTGCTCAACACACGGGAATGTGGAACAAAACCCTGCCACGGTCAGGTTGATCCGTGATCATGTTTGCCTGACTATAGCGGAGAAAAGCGCCCGAATCAATGCGGGAATTGGGCACTGAAAAAACGTGCGATAGGCCAATACTTCGCCTTATCAAAGCAAAGAAACGTTAAGCAGGAACTCTCAATTCCGCAGTCTTATGTAAGGAAGCGTACAAGTCACAGACAAAAGTTAACTTCCGGGTGTCTCACTGTTTACTCGAACCGCTCTCAACCAGTGTTTAAGCCTATAGAAGCCGCAGAAAGATGAAAGACGCAGGAAGCGGCCTTCGGGGGCAAACAATGAAACTCTTCAAGAACAAATGGTTAGTCATTGCCGGGTTGCTGGTGGCAATCGTCGCGTTGACGGCTTTCAAGCTGGAAAGCAAAAAAACGCCACAGTACCTCACCGAGAAAGTCCAGCAGGGCGACATACAAAACGTGGTCCAGGCCACGGGCACCATCAATGCCGTTACCACGGTGCAGGTGGGATCTCAGGTCTCTGGAACCATTCAGACGCTCTATGCCGACTTTAACTCACATGTGAAGAAGGACCAGGTAGTGGCGCGTATTGATCCTTCCTTATTTCATGGCGCGCTGCTTCAGGCGAAGGCAGATCTGGCTGATGGGCAAGCCAACTTAATCGCTGCCAGGGCGAATTTAGAAAAAGCCAAGGCCGCTTCAGCGCAAGCCAAACTGGATTTTGATCGCTATACCTCACTGGCGAAGGATGGTGTGGTGCCGACCCAGCAGCTCGATACTGCCAGGGCCACTTATCAAACCGACGATGCCGCAGTTGGCGCAGCCCAGGCACAAGTAACCCAGGCTGCGGCGCAGGTACAGCAGAAAGTAGCTGCTGTAACCGTGGCCCAGACCAATCTGGACCACACCATCATCCGCTCTCCCATTGATGGAACTGTGGTAGCCCGGAGCGTTGATGTGGGACAGACGGTTGCCGCTTCATTGCAGGCGCCAACGCTGTTCACCATCGCGCAGGACTTGACCAAGATGCAGGTCTACGTGAGCACGGATGAAAGCGACGTGGGCGCGATCCAGGCCGGCCAGGAAGTCAACTTTAATGTGGATGCTTTCCCGGCCCAGAAGTTCAAGGGAAAAGTCTCCGCCGTACGCCTGAATGCGACGACGGTCCAGAACGTGGTCACTTACACGACCATCGTGGACTTTGATAATCCCGAACTGAAGTTGTTTCCGGGTATGACGGCCTACGTAAATATTCCGGTAGCGACGGCGAATGACGTAGTGAAGGTCCCTAACGGAGCGCTGCGCTATACGCCTGACCTCACGGCAGACCAGTTGACGGTGGCGTACGCAAAGAACGGAATCACCGCAAGCGCCGGCAAGGGACGTAAGGGTCAGCAGGCGCAAGGTGCTAATCCCGCAACTCTGGGCGTGGTCTGGAAGATGGACGCAAACAAACAAGTTGAACCGGTGCAGATCAAGCTGGGCATCACCGATCACACCACTACGGAAGTTGCGCAGGTGCTCAAAGGCACGTTGAATGCCGGCGATCAGGTGATCACTGGCTTGAATGGTCCGCCGTCGAAAGCGGCGGGAACCACGGCAGCACCAGGAATGGGCGGAACACGTGGCGGAGCGGCCGGCGGAATGCGGGTTGGCCGGTAATCGGCCACTCGCGTAGGCGGTATTTCGCTGTCAGCATTTCGCAGTCAGCAGTTAACGATCGGAGGAGTTATGGCAACGCTGGCACAGGTAGAACGAATAGAGAATCCGGTAGAGGAACTTCAGGTTCCGGTGATCGCGGTGGAAGGCGTGCACAAGTATTACGACCTGGGAGAAACCAGGGTTCATGCGCTGCGCGGGGTTGATCTGAAGATTGAGGCAGGCGAGTTCGTGGCGATCATGGGATCCAGCGGCAGCGGCAAGTCCACTTTCATGAACATGCTGGGCTGCCTGGATAAGCCCACCAGCGGAAAGTACATCCTGGAAGGCACTGATGTTTCCGGGCTGAATAAGAAAGCGCTGGCGGCAGTCAGGAACCAGAAGCTGGGTTTTGTGTTTCAGGGTTTCAACCTGCTTTCTCGGACTACGGCGCTGGAGAACGTTGAGCTGCCAACGCTGTATGCCAAGCTGGAGAAAAATTCCAGGACGGCCCGGGCGAAAGAGATGCTGGAGTTGGTCGGGCTGGGAGAAAGGCTGGATCACTTCCCGTCCCAACTCTCCGGCGGACAGCAGCAGCGTGTGGCGATTGCACGCGCCCTGGTGAACAAACCGGCAATCCTGCTGGCGGACGAGCCCACCGGAAACCTCGACAGCCGGACGTCCGTGGAGATTATGCAGATCTTTCAGGAGCTGAATGACCAGGGGCTGACCATTGTGCTGGTAACACACGAACCAGATGTCGCGCAGTTTGCCCGCCGGATTGTGGTGTTCAAAGACGGCAAGATCAGGCATGACGATGCCGTGACGAAGCGTCCGCGGGCGGCTGATGTGCTGAGAAGTATGCCGGTGGTAGATGAAGGCTGACGATCAGCGGCGGAAGCCGTGGGTCTTTGGCAATAGTGGCAATTTTTGACGATTGAATTATTGGGGGCAATATGGATTTTCTAGCGATTTTAAAAATAGCAATACGAGCGTTAACCCGTAACAAGATGCGTTCACTCTTGACCATGTTGGGCATCATCATCGGGGTGGGTGCGGTGATCGCCACCGTGGGACTTGGCCAGGGTGCGCAACAGCAGGTGCAGGACCAGATCGCTTCCATGGGAACCAACCTGCTCTATATCAGTTCAGGAAGCGTCAACAAGGGTGGAATCAGGCTGGGCGGCGGAGCCACCAAGACCCTGGTGAATGATGACATGAATGCCATTCTGCAACAGGTGCCTTCTGTCAGCATGGTTGCGCCGGGAGCAGGATCCAGCGCACAGGTGGTCTTTGATAACACCAACTGGTCAACGCGCATTACCGGCACAGAGCCGCAATATTTTGATATTCGCAATTGGGCTTTCGTCCAGGGCGGCAACTTTACCCAGGATGATGTCACGCGGGCAACGAACGTAGTGGTCCTCGGCGCCACGGTACAGCAGAATTTGTTCGGAAACAGCAATCCCGTGGGCCAGACGGTCCGCATTGGGACGCTGCCATTTCAGGTGGTTGGAGTGCTCACGGCAAAAGGGCAGTCCGGCCTGGGACAGGACCAGGACGACGGCGTTTACGTGCCGATCAGCACGTTGCAAAAGAAAATTACGGGTCAGGACTGGCTGCAATACATTATGGCCTCTGCCACGTCTCAGCCGGCAAGTTACGCGGCGCAGAACCAGATCACGTCACTGTTGCGTGATCGTCACCGCATTCGCACAGGGCAGGATGATGACTTCACCGTACGCAACCTGGCGGATGTGGCTCAGCTGGCTGATGAGTCTTCCAGGGTGATGACGCTGTTGCTGGCGTCGATTGCCGGCGTTTCGCTGATTGTGGGAGGCATCGGCATCATGAACATCATGCTGGTATCAGTCACCGAGCGCACGCGGGAGATCGGGATAAGAATCGCTATCGGCGCCACCGAGTCAGACGTCCTGCGCCAGTTTCTCAGCGAATCCGTGGTGTTGAGCGTAACCGGGGGCGTTGTCGGGATTCTGTTCGGCGTTGCCGCCAGCATCACCATTACCAGGCTGCTGGGATGGAACATTCTGGTTTCATTGCCGGCGGTGATTGCGGCCGTGGTCTTCTCAATGGCGGTAGGAATTTTCTTCGGCTTCTATCCGGCGCGCAAAGCCGCCATGCTTGATCCGATAGAAGCTCTGCGTTTCGAGTGAGAGTTGCCCCCCTTGCTCGATTGAATTGGCCCGGGACTGTCACAAGTCGCCGGGTCAATTTTTTGGACGAACGATAATCAGGCAGCGTTGATTTTCTGAGCAATTCCAGTGAGCAAGACTTCCAGTTCGCAAAGGAGACTTTCGTCAAGGTCGAGATTAGCGGCACGTAGCGCCTGGGCCGGGTTCTCCTGGAACAGGAAAGCGTTTTTGGGCGAACCTTGAAGCCAGGCGTTCAGCCTGTCTTCGCATTTGTGCAGGGCTCTCAATAACGGATCGGCATGGTTCATTGGGGGTGGCTCAATCCTTAAATTGTTTGGAAAATCTACACATCGGCCCGATCGACAAAAGACAGGGTTGTCAAAATTAGACGCAAGTTTCTCGATCTGCGGAACAGCTTTTTAAATTTTCTCTCACGATATTTCTGTCACCATCCAAACCTCTGATCAATCATGTGTTTCGCTGCCTCGATCCGAGGAACCGAAAACACTTTGGCGGCGTAATCATGTCAGAACAAGTAAATAAGGCCGCTTTTTCCACAGCACCTTTTCCTTCCACAGTACTTTTTCCAAAGAATGATCTTTACAAAACCACATTGTGCTTATCCGACTATTGGTCCCGAGGGGTGTTTCTATTGACAGCAGTTGAATTTCAAACGACCCGAATCAGATTTCAATCTGGGTTTGGGCCAAACGGAGGACTTATGAAAAGTTTAAGAATGTTGCTGATCGGTGCGGCATTGATCACGGGCGGATCCGCGTTGGCCTCGGCCCAGCCAATCGAAAATCATAATTGGGCATATAGCAATCACGACCGAGACCATGACAGGGACCGCGACAGAGATCGAGATCGCCGGGAGGTTAGGGATCGTGATGACCAGCGCAGATTTGATCGCGATGATTACCGCGGACGCGATCGCGATGATCGCCGTGTGTACGAGCAGCGACGCATGCACTGGGACGGGTACCGCTGGGTGTACTAAGCGCGACCTGATCTGAAGTGGCACCTAATAACGACGTTAACTCTCGAGAGCAAGAAGGCGGAGCACATTGTGTTCCGCCTTTTTATTGCCGACAACAAACAGGGCCCGGAAATTAGCCGGGCCCTGTGAGGTTCAAAAAGCTTCGTTGTGGAACGATTAACGGTGGTCCATTTCGCCCACCACCACACTATTGCCATCGAGGTCGACGAAAATGGCACGCGTACTATCGATTACATAGACGCCCAGGTTCTGTGGTCCCAGGAGTGAGGAAAAGGTCAAAGGACCGCGTCCATTGGCAGCAACCGTATAGGTACCAGTAAGAACCGTTCCGGTGCTGAGGCTGCCAAAGTTGTTGATGTCAACGATGCCGGTAAGGCCGCCGCTGCCATTCGCTGTAAATTCAGAAATCGCGTCCAGAGGCCCCGAGGTAGAGACACCGGTAAAGTTCATAGCGTAACTGCCGGAAATACTAGCGGTGCTCAGGGTGCCGGTCTGCAGGAAAGCCACGCCGCTGGCGATTAAACCGGTGTCAGTCTCCAGGATCTGAATTCCATTTGTCGTGGGGTAGAAAGCGAGGTTTACCGGACCCAGGCCGGTGGGCAGAAGCGCAGTGCCCCGGCCATTTGCGGCGATCGTATATGTGCCATTAAAGGTGAGACCTGTGTTGACGATGCCACCGTCATTCACGTCCTCAACGCCGGCGGAGATGGCTCCGGCGCCGTTGGATGTGAGGACGCCTCCAGCAGCAAAGGGATTGGAGAGGTCCGCGCCCGCCAGGGTAAAGGCAAACGAACCGTTCAGTGTGACATTTGAGAACGTGCCAATCTGGCGGAAGGCATCGCCTGCAAGAACTGGTACTACATCAGTCTCCACCAGTTTGATGTGATTAGCGTCGACCACGTAGAAGGCGAAATTCAGCACTCCACTGGCGGTGTTGAAGCTGGCAGTGCCGCGGCCATTCGTCGCCACGGTAAGTGAACCGCCGGTGATCGGCGCGGCTAGAAGGATTGCGCCATCGTCAGAAGAGTCTTCTATGCCGCTGACTACGGTGCCTGCGGCGTTGGTCACGACGGAGCCGACGGCTGCAAATGGATTGCTGGCGTTATCAATGCCGGAAAGATTGAAAGCAAACTGGCCGGTCAGCGCAGCAGTGGTAAATGCCCCTGGGTTCTGTAAATCCATGGAACCGCTGCCGTTGGCTACGGCTTCGAAGCGAGTAATGAGCATTCGATTGGCGTTAACAATGGAGAACACCAGGTTGAAGGTGCCGGCTGAACTATTAAGAGTGACTACACCGCGACCGTCGGCTCGGGTGTTGTATGTCCCGGTGAGAGCGATATTCGTCAAGGGGCTGGGGACCCGGTTTATATCCATGACGCCGCTGGTGATAACGCCTGAACCATTCGCAGCTAGACTACCGGCGATGGCGAAGAAGCCGTTGGCGTCATTTCCGGAGAAAGAGAAGGCATACGTGCCATTGATATTGGCGTTGCTGAATCCGCCCGTGGGAGTTGGAGTGCTGTTCACACCGCTGCCGCCGCATCCGGCCGCAAACAGAATGAACAAAGTGGCTAGAGCCAGAAAGCCAATACGTTTACATCCCTGCATAGTGAGTCACCCTGACTGATAAAAGGTTACCGCTTCAATTTGACCTGACGTTGGTTGGACTGGCTGGATTAAAGTCAGCCATCATTGCTTCGCGTAATTCCATTGTCGCCCTAATACGCTTGTGGAAACAAAAAACATTCGCCTCTGAACGGCATAGTTACCTGTCCAAAGATTTAAGACCAAAGATTCACTCTGGCTTGATTGTCGGTTTGCGCTGTCACCAGTGAACCCGAAATTTAGCATCTTGACTTTAAAAAACTGGTAAGCAGGCCGTAAAGATTTGTAAAAAAAGGATTTATAAGAGAGATAACTTAGACGCAGGATCAGATCAGCGGAACCAGATCGACCACACTGTATCCACAGTGGCGTGAGTGATCGACGAAGCGAACAGGCGATTACGTTGCCGCCACGCTCGCCCATAGAAGAAGCCGGCAATGGCGGCCAGAAGCACGTATTTCCAGTTGAAGAAAGCGGTGCGTTTATTGAAATGAGAAAGACCAAACAGAATCGAGGCGACTATGAGAGCCAGGTTGCGGCCCATGCGACGTTCCAGAAGGTTCTGGACAAGTCCACGAAAATAGAGCTCTTCCGGAAGTGCAACAAAGAAGAAGGTAAAGATCCATGCGCCGGGGAATTCCAGCGGGTGCGCTTTGGCGCCGTGCCAGTGCAGGAATCCCATAACGAATCCAAGAGGCAAGACGAAGGGCGAGTAATACAGAAATTCCCTGAGCCCGGTTTTCAGGTCAGAGATTTGAGGAACAAGGTCATAACCAATATTTTCAACCGGCTTGATGACAAGGTAGCCATAGAGAGCCACGTTGGCCATCATCATCTTGGGGAAGCCGCCAAGACCAGCAGGCCATAGCGGCCCGTGCGTAGCAAAAGGCCATGCCGTATTGAGAAGTCCCAGATCAATCAACAAGCCAACCAGCAATAGGACGAAGAGGTCAGCCCAGTTTGCAGGCTTCGGCCAGAGATGCAGGGCTGCCGCAACCAGCAGGCAAATAGCAATCAGCGTGATCGCTAGCTGCCAGTTGAGAGTTCCACGTGGGAATGCCAGCACGAAATAGGGCAAGGTGAGCAGAGCCGCGCAAGCGATCCGCGAGACGGGCTTTGCGAGAGTTTTGGTCAGGAAAGGAGCCAACCCGAGGCCAAAGAACCAATAGGGGGCAAACAGAAGAGCGAAGCCCAGAAAGGTTGAGACGGGATATTCGATGACAGCCTGCAAGTGGAAAAGACGAGCGATCAGCCAGAAAACCAGGAGGAGCGCGACGAACGTAGTCGACGCCAGGGTGAGTCGCTGCGTCGGGGGCTGATTTGCGGCAGGCATTCGGACCGAGGCCAGCATAGCATTTCATGGCGCTCTGAATTGTCAGGATAAACCCGTAACCAGGCCGCTGAAGCCCTTCGCGGCTTTTGGTGCGCAAGCGACCCATAGACGAAGGGCTCGCGCCGTCCACGCGCGCCGAGCCCGTTGCAACAGGAGCCAGTGAAAGTAGCCACGAAAATCAGGCTCAAGCGGTTTGTCGCGAAGCGACCTGTAGATGAAGGGCTCGCGCCGTCCACGCGCGGCGAGCCCGCTGCAACAGGTGCCTTCGCGCTGCCACCAGA
This sequence comes from Terriglobia bacterium, assembly GCA_963755365.1. GTDB lineage: Bacteria > Acidobacteriota > Terriglobia > Terriglobales > Acidobacteriaceae > Angelobacter. The sequence continues at coordinate 10,735 of CAVWJV010000010.1, forward strand.
AGAATTGCTCAACCGCGGTTTGGAGCGAAGCGACAAGATTTAAAGCCTTTAAGGGCTCGCGCCGTCCACGCGCGGCGAGCCCGCTGCAACAGGTGCCTTCGCGCTGCCACCAGAAGAATTGCTCAACCGCGGTTTGGAGCGAAGCGACAAGATTACAGACGCTAGGTGGTTTACCTCAAGATGTCGCTTGTTCTATCGCAAAGGTCCGATTGGAACGCATGGAAGCCGCGCTTTTTATATAATGTTCAAGTCCCCGTAATTCTCTGGAGAGCGTTCCTAAACATGATCCGTTTCCTGCAAAGCAATCAAAAGGCCGCCAAATATCTGCTTGGTGGCTTTCTACTAGTTCTCTGCGCCAGCATGGTCACCTACCTGATTCCGGGTATCGGCGCACCCGCAACTGAAAACCGCAGTGGCGTGATTGCCTCGGTAGCGGGTGAAGACATCCGCGCTGATGAGGTCAGCCGTGTGGTACAGAACCAGATGAAGCAGCAGCGGGTTTCGCCGGAGATGCAGGCTTTCTATGCCCAGTTCATCACCAAGCAGGTGGTGCAGCAGATGATCCAGGGTCTGGAAGTGAAATACGCTGCCAGGCAGATGGGACTCAAGGTCACGGACGACGAATTGCGCGACGAAATGCAGAATGGCCAGCTCAAACAATATTTTTTCCCCAATGGCCAATGGATAGGCCAGGACAATTATGAAAAGCTGTTGCAGGACAATGGCACTACCGTGGAAGAGTTCGAAAAATCCACACGGGAGGGGATGCTCAGACGCAAGTTCTTCACCGCTGTTAGTGCCAGCGCGGCTGTATCGCCCTCGGAGATCGAGGAGGCGTACAAGGACAAGAACCTGAAGGTTAAATTTGAATATGCAGTCCTGAGCCTTGCCGACCTCGCCAAGACAGTCAAGCCGACAGACGCCGAACTGAATGCGTTCTTCACTGCCAACAAGGCGCGCTATGCCAATTCTATTCCAGAGAAGCGGCAGATCCGCTATTTCGAATTGACGGACAAGAGTGCCGAGAACGTTTCGGTGGATGCCAGCGAAATCCAGCGCTACTACAGCTTGCATGCCGACCAGTACAAGGTGCCGGAGCGCGTCCGTGCCCGCCATATCCTGATCAGCATGCCGAAAGCTGGTTCGGACGGCAAAGTGGATCCCAAAGCGGTGGATGAGGCCAAGGCCAAGGCGCAAGACGTCATGAAGCAAGCCAAGGCCCCGGGCGCAAACTTCGCCGAACTGGCCAACAAGTATTCACAAGATCCCGGCAATAAGGACCCGAAAGGCGAAGGCCGCGGAGGTGAGTTGGGATGGTTTAGCCACGGAACCATGGTGGCTGAATTCGACAAAGCCGCGTTCGCTCTCTCACCAGGACAGGTGAGCGATGTTGTCCAGACTCCGTTCGGCTTCCACGTTATCCAGTTGGAAGAGAAGGAAGCGGCCAAGACCAAGCCGGTAAGTGAAGCCAGGGCCGAGATTGAGCCGATCGTGAAAGCGGAAAAGGTGAGCACTCTGCTCAGCAATAACGCCAATGACGCGCAGGACCTGGCGACCAAACAAGGGCTTGATAAGGCTGCGGCTAAGTATGGATCGCAGATCGTGCAGAGCAACCCCATCGCGCGTAATGACGCATTGCCGGGCGTTGGCCCCGCTCCTGAGGTCATGACTTCAATCTTCGGCAGCACGGAGAAATCCGGCCCGCAGGTAGCTCGCTATCCGCAGGGCTTTGTAGTCTTTGAAGTGACCAAGGTTGATCCCGCGCGCACGCCATCCCTGGATGAAATCAAGGACAAGGTCACTACCGACTTTAAAAATGACCGGGCAAGTGAACTCTTCCGTCGCAAAGTACAGGAATTAGCCGACCGGGCGCATACCGAGCACGATCTGGCCAAAGCAGCCAAGGAAGTTGGCGCCACGGTGAAAACCAGTGAGTTGGTGGATCGCCAGGCAGGAATACCGGATGTTGGCAACATGGCAGGGCCTCTTGGCGCCGCCTTCGGTTTGAAGAAGGGCGAGATCAGCGGTCCGCTCAATCTCGGCCAAAAAGGCGCTGTGGTGCAGATACTGGAGCGCGTGGAGCCTTCCACGTCAGACCCGGCATTTGCCCGTGACCGCGATGAGCTGCGTGACCAACTGGCGGAGAAAAAGCGTGAACAGGCATTACAGTTGTACCTTGGCGGTCTGGGAACCCGTATGGAAAAAGAAGGGAAAGTGAAGATCAACCAGGCTGAGATGAACAACTTGTCCAAAGGCCGCGGTTAATCTGCATCAAAAAGAAGTATGCCGTTTGAGCGTTCTGCGGGAATTCTTCTTCATCCAACATCGTTGCCGTCCCTGGGCGGCATAGGAGACCTTGGCCCCGAGGCATACGCGTTCGCTGATTTCCTTGCCAACGCACGTCTGGGGATGTGGCAGGTATTACCGCTTTCACCCCCTGGCCTGGGGAACTCACCGTATTCGGCCATTTCCACTTTTGCCGGCAATCCCCTCTTAATCAGTCTGGAAAGGCTGGCCGACCGTGGCTGGATCGGCAAAGATAGCCTCAAAGGACTTGCTGCGTCCAGCGCTACAGTGGATTTCGAAGAGGTCATCGCCACCAAGATGCCGTTGCTGCGTGAAGCTGCGCAAAATTTTCTGGAAGGCCGCGCCGGGGACCTGAAACGCTTTGAGAATTTCAAGAACGAACAAGCCTGGTGGCTGGAAGATTTCGCTCTCTTTGACGTGATGCGCCAGCATCACGCCGGAGCCACATGGAGTTCATGGATGCCAGGATTGGCTCATCGCGATCCGCAGGCAATGCATGAATTTGGCTTGGAGTTCCAGGCGGAGTTGGAACGCGAGCGGGCCATACAGTTCGCCTTTTTCGAGCAATGGCGTGCCTTGCGGCAATATTGCCAGCAGCGCGGCATCAAAATCGTGGGCGACGTAGCCATCTTCGTCAACTATGACAGTGCGGACGTCTGGCGCAATCGTCACATCTTTTACCTGGAAGAAGATCTTGCGCCCACTGTGGTCGCAGGCGTTCCACCCGATGCATTTAGTTCCACCGGCCAGCGCTGGGGCAATCCTTTATATCGCTGGGACGCCTGCAGTTCGCAGAACTACGACTGGTGGGTGCACCGCATCACCTGGGCGCTGCAATGCTGTGACATACTGCGGCTTGACCATTTCCGCGGATTTGAAAGTTACTGGGAGATTCCAGCTTCGGAACCAACGGCGGTCCACGGGCGCTGGGTGAAAGGGCCGGCGGATGATTTATTCCGGGTATTGAAGGAGCGGCTCGGCGATCTTCCTTTTATCGCCGAAGATCTGGGCCTGATCACGCCTGAAGTTCATGCTCTGCGGGAGCGCCTCGGAATCCCGGGAATGAAGGTGCTGCAGTTCGGATTTGGCGACCCCGGAGCGCATATTTATCTTCCCCATAAATGCGAAGCAAACTCCGTGATGTACACGGGAACGCACGACAATGACACGACTCCAGGCTGGTGGAAGAATGCCGGGCGCGAAGAGAAGCAGCATGCGCTGGAATATTTTGGGGATCCGGTGGACGGCATGCATTGGGCGTTCATCCGCGGAGCATTTGCTTCCGTGTCAAAGCTCGCGATTGTGCCTCTACAGGATGTGCTGGGCCTGGGTAGTGAAGCGCGCATGAACACGCCATCGCACAGCAATGGCAGCTGGGGGTGGCGTTTTAGCCCAGGCATGTTGACCAGGGACCTGGAAGGCAAGTTGGCGGCTATCTCAACGGTGAGCGACCGTTTCCCCAGAATTTCAGCCGCCGATCAGCAAAGATACCGGAAAATGCTGGAAGAGTTCGCGGCCTAGCAGCGTGCGGCCAGGTGTCAGCTTGATTTTGACGCCAGTGAACACGTTGTACATAAACTCCGGCGTGTTTGCCGGTACAATCAGTTCAGTGTTCTCCCATAGCTCATCTAATGGCGGGCGCAACTGTCCTTTGGTCAGCGTGTAGCTGAGACGCGGTACGGCAATGATTGCCAGCTGGTTTTCGCGCTCACGCGCAAACGCAACCATGTGATCGCGTTTTGATCCCTGTGCCTGCAGCGGTGAGTATTTGCCGGCATGAAAGAGCTCGCGATGGTCACGCCGCAACCGCAGCGCCTGCGTCGTGGTCCAGAGCTTGATACGTCCGTCCTGGTAATTCTGGAGCAGCTCAGCGCATAGCTCAGTCAGATTGTTTCCTTCCGCACGATGATCGAGTTCAGACAACAGACGCTCACGCAGCTCATAATCAACCGGCCGGCGATTGTCCGGATCAACCAGGCTGAAGTCCCAGAGTTCTGTTCCACGATAAATGTCAGGATTGCCAGGGGTAGTAATCATCAGCAAACGCTGCGCCAGTGAGTTGATGGCGCCGAAGAGGTTGATGGACGGCAGGAACGCCTGCATCTGCTCTAAAAATGCATTGGGTCTTCCACGCGTACCAGCACCGAGGATCTTTTCTACGAACTGCTGCAAGGCTTCCACGTATGCAGGGTCATCATTGATCCAGCTTAGATTGGTCTTGGCTTCATGCACTGCCTTGGACATGTATTGCTTGATGCGTTCGGTGTAATTTTTCCGGCCACAGTCATCGCCCATGCCGGCCTGCGTCAGGTCAAATGGGAAAGTACCA
>CAVWJV010000011.1:0-139047 GCA_963755365.1 Terriglobia bacterium
GCATATCACTTTTCATGTTAATGCTGGTTCTGGGGGCGTATGTTCCATACCCGCTAACCCAGTATCCACAGGAGTTTGCTATGAGCAAAACAGCAATTACCTCTCCGGAACTCGCGCCGCCAGTCGGCCCGTTTTCCCAAGCGGTCGAAGTCGGTGGTTTCCTCTACTTCAGCGGACAGGTCGCCCAAGACCCGGCCACTTGCAAGTTGGTCGAGGGGGGTATTGTGGCCGAGACGGAGCGCGTCTTCCAGAATCTCTCGGCGGTTCTCAAGGCGGCCGGCAAGAGTCTCGACGATGTTGTGCGCGCCGGTGTCTTTCTCACGAACATGAGTGATTTCGCCGCGATGAATAGCATCTACGCAAAACATTTCAGTCAGCCCTTTCCTGCCCGCACAACGATCGCGGCCGCAGCGCTACCACTCGGGGCCTGCGTTGAGATCGACCTCGTCGTCAAGGGTTGAGGCCAGACACGGAGGGTGATCTCATGAAGTACGCATTTCAAATCGTCGATGTTTTCAGTTCGACATCGTTTGGCGGTAATCAACTGGCGATTCTGCCTGACGCGGCCGGCATTTCGACCGAGGGCATGCAAAAGATTGCTCGCGAATTCAATTTCGGCGAAACGACTTTCGTCCTGCCGAAGAATGATTCTGCAAACAACTTTCGGGTGCGCATCTTTACACCTCGGGTGGAGCTCGATTTTGCGGGACATCCCTCGGTCGGCACAGCCTGTGCTCTTGTGATGAAACAGCACGTACGGCTTAGTGATCCAGTCCGGCTCATCCTGGAGGAGAATGCCGGTCCCGTGACGGTTGATGTCGCTCAGCGAAACGGGGGATTCTACGGCAAGTTGACGCTATCGGCGAAGATCGAGACGCCGACCGGCGCACCTTCTCCGGCTGAACTCGCCGCCGTACTATCCGTCGAACCCGCCGAGGTGAACCAAGCCTTTTTCGCGGGCGCCGGTGTTCCATTCTGTTTTGCGCAACTGAACTCGAACGAAGTGGTTGATCGGGCGGCGATTAATCGGGCGGCCTGGGTAGCAACGCTCTCACGAGCGTGGTCTCCCCACATCTTCTTCTTCGCAGGAGATCTACGGGATGGCGGCAAGATCTATGCGCGCATGTGGGGACCCGCGCTGGGCATCGAAGAAGATTCTGCGACGGGCAGCGCCTGTGCCGCCCTCGTCGGCGCCATGGCATCGAAGCAAGATTTTGGCGGGACGGCCTATCGCCTTTCGATCCAGCAAGGCGTCTCGATGGGGCGCCGAAGCGAAATCGAAGCGGAGGCGCGTAAGAGCAGAGGCGTCGTGACCTCTGTCAGCGTTGGTGGCGCCACGGCCTACATCGCAAGCGGCGAAATCGAGGTGCCGCCGTCCGCGCTCGTGTCATAGACCCGTTGAGAGCGCCCACATGGCGGACGGGACGCCAAGCTACGCTATCCGGACCTTGGACGATTGGATCGCCCGCATTGCGACGCCTGGCGTTTGGAGCAAGTCGCAACTGGCGCGATTCAGTCTCATCGCGGGCATCTTGGAGCCTTCAAAATGCAAATACTGATAGTGGGCATCGGCGCCTTGGGCGGAACAATTGCGGCGCGTGCCATCCGCACAGGACTGCCCGTCCGGCTTGCGGCTCGCAACACCGATTCCGCGAAGGCATTGCGCAGATCGGGCCTGCGAGTGTCCGGCATCGGAGGAGAGGTAAGGGCAGACGCTATCGACGTTGCCGCAATTGAGGACTACGGAAAGGGAGACCAATTTGACCTGATCCTGCTTGCCACCAAAGCGCAGGACGCTCTGGAAGTCGCGCCCTACGTGGTGGGCCTACTTGCCCCCGAAGGGGCTATTTTGCCTATACAGAATGGCGGCGTTGCACGGGTGCTTGCGGATCGTCTAGGCGAAGATAAGATCCTTGGTGGATTCTCAAATCTTGGTGCCACGATGGTAGAACCCGGCGTCTACGAGCAGAAGAATGCAGGGCATCTACTGATAGGCGAACTTGCTGGTGGTGTCAGTGAGCGCGTCGAGCGGGTTGCGCGCGCCTTAGGTCGAGCGATTGAGGTCAAGGTATCTTCAAACCTGACCGGTGCCATCTGGTCGAAACTCCTGATCAATTGCTCGGTTACAACCCTCGGCGCGCTCTGTTCGCAAACCATGCGTCAGTACATGGAAACGGAGGCAGGCAAGAAGGTCTTCCGACGGACGTACGAGGAAGCGTTGTCCGTGGCACTTGCAATTGGCACTCGGCTGGAGCGGTCTGGCCGTGGACCCAATTCCGCCCGGATGGCCGAGCAATTTTGCCGCAGAGGAACACTATGAGTCGTGGGTCGAGGCCATGATTGCTTTCTACGGAGACATCAAACCCTCCATGCTCCAGGACCTTGAGCGCGGCCGTAAGACTGAGATCGACTTTATCAACGGCTATGTGGTGACGTTAGGCCACGCGTCCGGAGTGCCGGTACATATGAACACCACAATTACAGGCCTTGTACACCAGATCGAACGTGGAGTTCTCCAGCCGACACGAGAACGGATGAACGACCTTGCTGCTCAAACCTGTCAACCGATCCGTGGCAACAGTATTTGACGGCCAACTCTGACCGCTTGTCCCACTTCGGACACCGCACATCACTTTTCCTGCAAACACTGGTTCTTCGCGGCATATCGTCCAGTGAGCAAGAGCATCGCCTAGAGGAGTTTCACATGAAGAGGATTTTGATTCAGTACGGAGTGTGCGCGCTTGCGGTCGCTCTGATGTTGCCGTTGGCGCAGGCGCAACCGGCAGGAATGCAGGCCGCCTTCGGAAAAGATGCCGGAACGCTTTCCGACAAATTCACCGGACTCGCGCGCGTTATGTCGGGCAAGTACGACTGGAAGCCCGGCCAGGGCGTTCGCTCCGTCGGCGACGTGTTCAACCTGATCGTTGAGGAGAACGGCCTGCTCGCCGACGCGCTCTCGGGCACACCGAATACGGGGGCAGAGCCCGCGCCCATCACCGATCCGGGGAAAATGCAGGAAGCTCTGAAGGCTTCTTACGTCAATCTGCAAAAAGCGATTACGGAACTTTCCGACAACGACCTGCAGGCGCCGGTGAAACTGTTCGGAAGAGACATGACGAAGCACGGCGCGCTGATGCTGATTCTCGAAGATCAACACGAGCATCTGGGGCAGTCGATCGCGTACGCGCGCAGCAACGGCGTGGTTCCGCCCTGGTCTAAGTAGGAGCGCCGCGCGGTGGGACACTCAGTTCGCGTCGTCTAGGAAGGAGTATCGATGACATTCAACTGCTGGAAATTCAAAGGCGGGAAATCCAAGGGATGCAGTGTTTGCGTCATTGCCCTACTTTCTTTCACCGTCGGATCGCTCATTACTGCCCGCCTTGCTCACATTGACCACGTGAGGGCCGACAGCAATCGCGTCTTCGAGCTTCGCATTTATCACACTGTACCGGGCAAATTGCCGGCACTGGAATCGCAGTTTCGAGACATCTATTCAAAGCTGTTAGCCAAACACGATCTGCAGGTCGTGGGTTACTGGGTACCTGAGGGGGCAGCCGATTGGGACAACACATTCGTATACCTCGTGGCTCATTCCAGCCGGGAGGAAGCTAAAAAGAACTGGGACGCGATGCTGGCCGACCCGGAGGTTCAGGAAGCAATCAAATCCGAGGAGGCCAACAAGCTGGTGGAAAAGATAGAGCGGACGTACATGCGGCCGACGGATTTTTCGCCGAAGTAGTGTCGCATTTCGCGAGATTCGATTCGTTAGTCGAGTTCGACGCCAGAAGCCTTCCTCTAGGCTGGCGACATTCAACTACGATTTTGTCATCAACGACAAGGTTACTAATTCAGGCCTCGAACACTGGCACGTGCGCAAAATCGATGGGGAGTGGAAGATATTGTCCGTTACCTGGACGATCTATTGATAGTCACAGCTGACAGGCCGAAAAGAGCGTCTTCATGGGGACTTTATTTCAGGATGTTCGCTATGGTTTGCGCGTGCTGGTCACGAAGCCCGCATTCACGATCGTGGCTGTCCTGACGCTGGCTCTGGGCGTGGGAGCCAACACGGCCATTTTCAGCATCGTGAACGCCGTGCTGCTCCGTTCTCTTCCGTTCCCCGACCCCGACCGTCTCGTAAGGATCTACTTTAACAACCCAGGGGTAGGATTGCGGGGCGTTCGGTTTTCCGTTCCGGAATTCGACGATCTTAGAACGCAGACGGATGTGTTCGAAGATGTGAGTGTCATCGTTTTGGGCCCCACAAACTTGACCGGCGTCAAACAGCCCGAACATTTGGAAATGATCGAGGTTTCTCCCAACTACTTTTCCATGCTCGGCGCCACTCCCGAACTAGGACGCTTGTTTGGTCACCAGGACTTCGCGCTCGGTTTCGCGCCCGTGGTCGTGATCAGCGATGCCTTGTGGCGCCGATCTTATGGGGCTGATCCTGGCGTCCTCGGCCGCAGCCTCCGCCTCGATAACGATCTATACACGATTGTAGGTGTACTTTCTCCCGGATTTCGCCACCCCGGATCGACCATTCCAGCCGTGGAGGTGTGGATTACCTGCGGATTCAGTGGCGATCCGTTTCCAGCGCCGGCGCGTGGCCTGCGCATACTACCAGGGGCGATCGCTCGTCTCAAGCCGGGCCTCACCCTAGCGCAAGCTCAAGCGCGGCTTGATGCCCTGACTGCTAATTTGCGTCGCGAATTTGCGAATGATTACCCTCCGCAAGCCAAATGGACGGTTGAGATTGTGCCGTTGCAGCAATCGTTGGTGGGTAAGGTTCGACCGATGCTGGTCGTGTTGATGGCTGCCGTAATCTTAATCGTTTTCGTCGTGTCTCTAAACATTGGCAGCCTGCTTCTGGCGCGCGCCTCTGGACGACAGCAAGAGATGGCAGTGCGCGCGGCGATGGGAGCAAGCGGCGGCAGAATGATCCGGGTGATGCTCACCGAATCGCTGTTGCTGGCCTTCATCGGGGGAATCGCAGGGCTCACGACGGCGGCGATTGCGCTGAAAGTCGTCTTGCGATTTGTGCCTGCGAATCTTCCGCGGCTGGGCGAAGTAAACATTGATTGGCGGGTGCTGGGATTTGCGTTACTGATTTCGGTCGCGACCGGGCTACTGTTTGGGCTGGCTCCCGCGATTCAATCCTCGAAGGCGGGACTTGCGAGCACGATGCGCGAGGGCTCGCGCGGCTCGGGCTACAGTGCGAAGGCCGGGCGCATGCGCGATGCGCTGATGGTGTCGCAGCTGGCTTTTGCGGTGGTGCTGATGGTCGGCGCGGGGCTCCTATTGGAAACGCTGCGCGATTTGTTGCGGCAGAATCCGGGCTTCAATCCATCGCAAGTGGTGACGGCGAATATCTATCTGCCGAACCCGAATAATCCGCAGCTCGATCCATATCACACCTTCGCGCAGCAGATTCCGTTTAATCGCGAACTGCTGCGGCGCGCGAACGCGATTCCCGGCGTGGAGTTGGCGGCGATTACGTCCAATTTGCCGGCCGCCGACACAATCAACAGCGATGCGGCGGCGTACGGCACCACGAATCACAATTCGCTGGCCATCGAAGACCGGCCCACGGAATCCTCGGGAGATTTGAGCGCCGAAATTATCCGCATCAGCCCGGATTATTTTCGGGTGATACAGACACCGCTGGTGGAAGGCCGCTTTTTCACCGAAGCCGACAAGAACGGCGAACTGCCCGTGGTAATCATCGATGAGGCGACGGCAAGGCGCTACTGGTGGCCGGATCATGATCCGGTGGGCCGGCGGCTGCGTATCCGGTTGCGTTTCGGGCAGAATCCTGTGAATCCATGGAGCACCGTGGTGGGCGTGGTGAAAAATATCAAGCACGACGGGCTCGATGTCGATGGCGTGCCGCACCTCTATGTTCCGCTGAATCAATTTCTCGGGCGGTCGTTGAGCTTGGCGCTGCGAACTTCGTTGCCTACGAGCACGCTGGAGGCGCAAATTCGCGGCGCGATTCAGAGCGTAGATCCGGGGCTGCCGGTGTTCGGCGTCACCTCGATGGATGAGGTACTGGATGCATCGCTGGCATCGCGCAGGTTTTCGGCGAATTTGGTGGCGGGATTTGCGGGGGGAGCGCTCTTGCTGGCCTCGATCGGAATTTACGGTTTGCTGGCCTATATGGTTGGCCAAAGATCACGCGAGATTGGTCTCCGATTGGCGTTGGGTGCCCAGCGAGCGGATATCTTGCGACTTGTCCTGGGAAAAGGTGTAGTCCTGGCTGGCCTCGGAATTGTGACCGGCGTGATATTTTCCGCTTCTACCGCCTCGATGATGGCAAGTTTGCTTTACGGCGTTCGCCCACATGATCCGGCTGTCTTTCTGATGGTGCCTTTGCTTCTGCTCGTGGTTGCGATTGCCGCCAGCTACATTCCGGCTTGGCAAGCGACCAAGGTGGATCCTATTGTGGCGCTGCGGGAATCGTGAGTTCCTTGGGCATGGACGCGTCGAGGGATGTGGGAGAGGCTCGCGGCGCATCCCGGTCGTTCGCCAAAACTCTGTCCGCACTTGGAACCGGCAGCGGTCGACTCATCGCAACAACGAAAGTGCCTTTCAAAAGCGAGAGGCACTGCCGGAGATATGACCACTCTTTCTAGGTCACACCGTTCTTCACTCCCAAGAGACCACGGCAGCCTCGGGCACCCAACGCAGCCTCCAGCCTTTGGAGTTGCCGGGTTATCGCGGATGGCGTCCGGTACAGACGATCGGCTGCACCGGCTATGAACCCGGCCTGGGCAAACTCCACGAGGGCGCGTAAATCATCGAGCAAAGAAGCCTCGTAAAGCACATTTCACTCTTCGCAAGATACGTCAGCATAATGCAGAAAGGGAAGCATTATTGTGAAAATAATGAACTTGTTGAATGTTGGTTGTCCAGCGATACTACATGGGATTCGTGCGTTTGTGGAGATTGATCAGCTACGGAAGTAGCTGCAGGAGTTGCTATGAGCAAGACCGCAATTACCTCGCCTGAACTCGCGCCGCCGGTCGGCCCGTTTTCCCAGGCAATCGAAGTCGGTGGTTTCCTCTACTTCAGCGGACAGGTCGCCCAGGACCCGGCCACTGGCAAGGTGGTCAAAGGGGGCATTGTGCCCGAGACGGAGCGCGTCTTCCAAAACCTATCGGCGGTTCTGAAGGCGGCCAGCAAGAGTTTTGATGATGTCGTGCGCGCCGGTGTGTTTCTCACGAACATGACTGACTTCGCCGCGATGAATGGCATCTACGCAAAATACTTCAGTCAGCCCTTTCCCGCCCGCACGACGATCGCGGCTGCCGCGCTACCACTTGGGGCCTGCGTCGAGATCGATCTCGTTGTCAAGGCCTGAGGCGGCGCATGGAGGCCTCATCGCGGGGATATTGGAGGCTCCAAAATGCAAATACTGATAGTGGGCATCGGCGCGTTGGGCGGAACAATTGCGGCGCGTGCCATCCCTGTTCCCAGGCGTCCCTTCGTTTAGCCTTTTACCCGTCGTGAGCGGCGAGGCTGATCGGCAATCATTGACTTATTTACTGGTCTTCACGATACAGTCGCGCAGTCTGTATCGCCACACCTCGTGGTGACTTTCTCTGATTACGGCAACGTGCTCGGGCAACTCCACACCATCTACGGTCTGGTAGGTATAGGTAAAGATCAGACGGTGGCCCTGCTTGGAGTTCCCGTCTTCACCCATGATCCAGGAGGTCAAGAGGAACCCGTGCTGGCCAGACGCGAATTCTGTCTCGAAGTGCTCGGATTGAGGTGCTTTCAAGGTTGCGCCCTGCAGGCGCATGTCAGGAGTAAGAACCATCTCGATATCGGAGGTCTGCATCTTGAAAGCAAGTTTGTAGCCGGACGAGGATTGCTCGAAGGAGACCGGCGTAGCGGGATTCGGAAGGATCGTGTTCGTACTTGCGGGCAACCAGACATAGAGGCTTTTCTGCACCGCGTGCTCCAGCAGGAACTCAGCCATGCCACCGTGGGGAAGCTTGCCTATTGCGTCGTCGGTGAGTCCGGAGGAAACCGTAACATTCTGTCGCGTCACCACGACACGGTTCCGGATCGGCTGAAAGATCTTTTCGAGTTCCTCGTCTGTCCCTTCATCTCCTACGCGGGTCGTCTCAGTGAAGTGCTCCTTCCAGCTGAAATCGACAGCGCAATTGAAGGACTGCAAATTCCTGTCGAACGGAGCATCGTATTTCTCGCGCGCTTGACTGAGCAGTGCCTGGTCCGTCCTTGTCGCTTGACCGTGGCAAAGCATCGCGTAAAAGCAGAACACAATCGACGCACGATAAATCTGCATCACGTAATCTCCGCTAAATGGAATGACCGCTGAGTTAAGAATGAGTGTGGCCAGCATATATCAAGGGTGAGAAAGCAGCCAACTCCACTATGGGGCGGAATTCCACAGCGTTCAATCGGGGCTAGAATCTGGTTCAGGACCAGGGGGGCGGAGGTGCAAATCCTCTCTCCCCGGCCATTCATTCCCCCATCTGATTTTGCCGTGTCTCCGTGCCTCCGTGGTGAGACTTTGCTCTTCAGCAAATAAAACACGACGCAGAAACCGCTGTTTGGGGCGTTCCAGCGATCCCTGCGCCGTCATAACATCATTTCGTCAATTGGCTGTTACTTACTGGTCGTTGTCGTCGTTGTCCCGCTGGCGAATCACGCCTTTGTCGAACAGATCAGAAAGGTCCGTAGCGTTGGCGGCGTCGCCAAGGAATGGACCTGAGGTGCGGAAGATTTCCTGCATGGTGCGTAGGTCAGAAGAATGTGACAGGTTGACGGCGCTTGCGAACGGCACTCCATTCACATTCTTGTGTGCCTTTTTGGAGATGACGATCTCAGCAATGGTGTGGTTGAAGTCGTCAGCGTTATCGCCTGCTGCGTCGCCTTCGGATTCGTCAAACCAGATGATGATCACGCCATTTTCCTTGTACGCCCTGGAGGCCATGATCACCGGAATGATCTGGGCCAGGAAATTATCTCCCTGGCGAATGTTGGCCGCGTCGCCGGTCAGTCCCTGGAAGCCGCCCGTGAGAGCAGTGTGCATGTCATTGAACTGGTTTGGAGTAATGAAGTTATAGTCGGCCACGGTGTTGTTGGCCAGGTCATCAAACAGTTGCTGCAACGGCGCATACTGCAGGCGCAGCGGATTGTTGGTGGATGTATCGTTGCCGCCATTGCTGTCCGTAAAGAACAGCTGAGGATTATGCTTGGCTGCATAGTTGAACTGGGCGGAGCCGTTGAACTGATTTACGCCTGCTGCAAATTTTCCGGAAAAGCTCTTGAGTGGAACGGTCCACTGGTCCTGGGGCAGAACCACGTTGGTGAGCTGGCCGTTCACGGTGGTCAGGTCGGTATCTTCCTGATATGACTTCCAGGTGTGTCCGGCGTTGGTCAGGAAAGTCACCAGATGTTGCGTGGTGTTCTGGTTGGTTGGGCCGTTGGCGGCAAAGGGATCGTTATCATTGGCCACGCCAAAGTTGGTGCCCGCTTCCGCCCAGAGATAGTTCGGTTCGGATGGATGAATATGCGGATTGTTGCCGCCTGGAGTCGCCAGTACATTGTGGTAGCTGGTGGCGAAGGAGACCTGCTCACTGATGCGGACATCGCGGCCATTGATGGTTGTGACGGCGGTTCCGTCTACCAGGCTATTGATGAACGGCGCATTCGGATTGTGAAAAATCTGCTGGATCGGACCGGTGAACTGGTTCGCCGGCTGCGTCCAGTTATGGTTTTCCATCGCGATAACGAAAACGGTTTTAAGTTCTTCCGCGCTGGCGTTGGAAAGGCCCAGCGTGATCAACAATGCAAAGACGGACAACGTGAGGAGACGTCTTACGTGCGACATTCAAAGCTCCGTATGTAGAAGATGTGAGGCGCACGCTGGAATCTGGTTCAGTCCACCTGATGATGCGGCACTGACGACCACTGCGCCCCCGCTATACGGATAACAGCTATGTGTAGTTGAACGGTGAATGCCATGTTACTTTTCGATGAATGCAGCTTTACGTTGGCAGTCAAACTGAGGAAATCCAGGCAGGTTTGTAGCGCGATGGCGGGCTTGATGTACTTCGAGACTACGGTCGAACTTATGCTAACTTGCGGGTTTACGCAAACTTACCGAGTTACGCTAGCCACCGGCGGCGCTCGCGTTGTTTCCCGTCATTTCGGCCACCTTCGCAACCAGCTGTTCCGGCTCTCCCTTGCGTACAAAACCATTTGCCAGCGGAGCGATATCGTCCGGCATCCACATCATGTCAGAGAGCACAACGATTGGCATATAGGCCCAGCGCTTGCGGATGTTTTGCGCCACCTCGATTGCTTTCACGCCGGTCTGAAAAGTGTAATCAAGGATGACCAGGTCAACGTCGGGATGATCGTCAAAAGTAGGCGGTTGCGTGCCCACAAGAGTGGTAAAAGCCGTGAGGCCCTGGCCTTCAAGGATCCACGAGTAAAGTTTCAAGTGGTCTCGATCGTCATCGATGATTAATACACTGGGCTGGTCGGGCAAAGCTTCCTCGCAGAACTGAAGTAGCTGAATTATAAGAGAGTTCGTGCCTGGCAGAAAATATAGCTGAGTTTACAAAACTTTACAAAACCAAGACAGCCTTGGGCGTTCCATTTTGACAACCTGAAAGCAGTGTCTCTGCATCCAACGTGGGTCTTTTGGACGCGGACAAGCCCTAAAAATCAGCCGAATCCCGGAGATTGCCAGTCTCGCAAACTGTAAGCCTGGTATCTCTCGGGAATGTCAAAGGAGAACATACCTCGACATGCATCTCATGGTCAGGCGACCTAAGAGCTTTGCGATGTTGGCGGCTGTTTTGCTTTTTCTGTCCGCAGCGGTCTCTGCCCAGGGACCGGCAGTCTCTGCGCAGGGACCAAATGATTCCCAGCCGGAGAATCCGCTGAAGAAACTCAGTCTGGAACAACTGGGAAACGTGGAAGTTACCACCGTCAACAAAGAACCTGAGCAGGTGTGGAATACGCCTGCCGCCATCACCGTCCTTACCAATGAAGATATCCGTCGTTCCGGCGCCACCAGCATTCTTGAAGCTTTGCGTCTGGTGCCGGGCGTGGACATGGCCCGCAATGATTCCATCGGCTACTCGGTCGGCATACGGGGATTCGAAACGGTATTTTCCAAAGGCCTATTGGTGATGATTGACGGCCGCTCGTTGTACAACACGCTTTTTGGCGGCGTTTATCAGGACCTTCCGGATTATCCCCTGGATGACATTGACCGCATCGAAGTCATTCGCGGACCCGGAGCAACAGTATGGGGCGCAAACGCGGTGAACGGCGTCATCAACATTATCAGCAAGCAGGCCAGTGACACGCAGGGCGGGCTCGTCCTGGCGGGCGGTGGCAGCCTTGATCAATTCAGGAACACTCTGCGCTACGGCGGCAAGCACGGAAAGATGGCTTACCGCGTATATCAAGAGTCATTTTCCCTGGGACCGGAATTCCATCTCGGGCCCGTACCTGTGAACAATTACGATGATTGGTGGACTGTCCGCGGCGGCTTCCGCACAGACTGGACCCTTGGTCACCCGCGATACGCTGACCTTCCAGGGTGACATCTTCTCTTCGCGTGAAGGTGAGCAGACCTCCATTGCTGTCTTCAATCCTCCATCTGAAATTGCTCCTATTTTCAGGGACACTGTTTCCGGCGGAAACCTTCTGCTGCACTGGAGCCATATCCTCAGCAACACTTCTGACTTCAGGGTCCAGACGTACTATGACCGCGTTGATCGCGACCGCCCGCAGGCCGAGGAGAAGCGCGACAACTTTGACATTGATTTTGTTTTTCACAAAGTGGTCAACTCCTGGAATGATGTTGTTCTTGGCGCCGGCGTCAGAGTCAATCCAGACAAGATCATTACCCACAATCCTGGATCGGTAGATTTTTTCCCTGCAAACCGTACGGACGCGCTTTATACGGGATTCATTCAGGACGAGGTCAAACTCATCCCGGACAAGCTCTCCCTGACGCTTGGAATCAAGCTGGAGCACAACGATTACAGTGGTTTTGAATTCCAGCCCACGGGGCGCCTGCTTTATCGTCCCAGACCGCACCAGTCATATTGGGTTGCGGTCACACGTGCGGTTCAAACGCCCTCCCGGTTGGATGAGGACATCAATATCGCTTCATTCGTTTCCGCCACTCCTCCAACATTTATCAGGTTGATTGGGCAGAAATCTTACGACTCAGAGCCGGCGGTGGATTATGAAGCTGGATACCGCCAGCTGATTACGTCCAATGTTTATTTTGATGTCGCCGCCTTTCATAACAGCTTTCACGGGCTGGAAAGCATAGGTAATCCCACGCTTGCCGTTGAAGCTACGCCGCCGGTGCCGCATGTGGCGCTTGATCTCTTCTTCTTAAATGGAGTCGCGGGCACTACCGATGGCGCGGAATTCAGTCCCAACTGGCAGGTGCGAAGATGGATGCAGCTTTCCGGCTCGTACTCTTACCTGACCATGAATTTTGTCAGCACGGCAGGGCCAATCGGTGCCTCGGTTGCGCAGAACCTCGTCCATGCCGGTCCTCATCATCGCGTTGTGTTCACGCCGCGAATTGAGTTGCCCGGAAAATTTGAAATCGATCCCACGTACCGCTTTGAAGGCGCCATCGCGCCGGACGCCAACAACCCTATTCCTGCCTACCAGACTTTGGACCTCCGGCTGGGCAGGCGGTTGGGACCTAGACTGAATCTGTCAATTGTCGGGCAGAACCTTCTTCAACCACATCACCTTGAGGGCAACAACCTGATCGGTATTCGCCGCGGCGTGTATGCCAAACTAACATGGAAACGCGAATAGAGATTCGCCATGGCATTCTTCAACATGGAGCGGGGAAGGTCGGCCTGATCACCAGGATCGTTCAATCCGGCAGACGCGGTTTGACGTTGCTCGGGATTGCATCACTGCTGACCTCCGCATGGTGCCTGCATCTGCACGCGCAATCGGCGGCCACGGAATACCAGGTGAAAGCCGCTTATCTGCTTAACTTCGGCAAGTTTGTCACTTGGCCGGCGTCCACGGTTCCTGCTCGTCTCGAAGCGTTTTCTATCTGTGTCCTCGGGGAAGATCCGTTCGGAGCCGTTCTTGATTCCACGGTGCGCGGAGAAAAGATTGAAGCACGGCCCGTCTTAGTCCGGCGAATCCGGAACTCTCGCGAAGCCGCCACTTGCCACATCCTTTATATAAGCCGCTCCGAGCAAAGCCAGGTGCGCAAAATTGCGTCTTCGCTCGATAAATCAGGCGTGCTCACGGTAAGTGATAGTTCTGACTTCATCGCCCAGGGCGGCGCCATTCAATTTACTTTGTCCGGTAACCGCGTTCGCTTTGAAGTAAACGTGGATGCTGCGCAGGATGCCGGCCTCGGACTCAGCTCAGAATTGTTGAAAGTTGCCAGTTCAGTTCATGGAAAAGTCAGGGGGGCCGCGCGATGATTGTGCCCGGCGTTCAACCTTCCTCCATTTCCCGCCGCCTCACCTGGATGAACCTTCTGGTCAGCGCCTCTGCTTTGCTGCTGGCGAGCGTTGGTTTTCTCGCCTACGATCAATACACTTTTCGCGAAAACCTGGTTCGGAACCTTTCCGCGCAGGCCCAGATTATCGGCTCCAATAGCGCTTCGGCTCTCACGTTCAATGATCCCGCAGCAGCGGAGAACACACTCTCAGCCCTGGCCAGTTTCCCCCAGATTAAATCGGCGGGCATCGTAACCCCTGACGGAAAGATTTTTGCGCGCTTCTCACAAGTTTCTAACGAGCATGTTGTCGCCGTGCCTCCCGTGCCCGCTGGAAGTGATGAAGTCTCAGTGTTCACAGGCGATGACGTGTTCCTGGTGCGCTCCATTAAGTTCCAGGGCAAAACGCTCGGGGCCGTGTTCATTCGTTCCAGCCTGAGTGAACTCTCGCATCGAGTGTCGCGGTATATTCTCATCGCCGGCGCGGTGCTGATCATCTCTTTGATCGCCGCCCTGCTGATTTCGTCAGTGTATCGGCGTGGTGTGGCGCAGCCAATCATCAGCCTGGCCCGGACCGCGCAAACCGTATCAGAAGATAAAAACTACTCTCTTCGGGCGGAGCCAATCCCTGATCGCACGGAAATTGGCCTGCTCATAAGAACATTCAATGAAATGTTGCAACAGATCGAGTTCCGTGACCAGGAATTGCGAAAAGCGCAAAGTGAACTGGAGCAGCGCGTTGAAGAGCGCACCAATCAGCTTGTTGTTGCCAACAAGGAGCTGGAGGCATTTTCCTATTCCGTTTCTCACGATCTTCGCGGCCCTCTGGAAACCATGAACGGGTTTGTTCACATTCTGCTCACCAAGTACGGGGCAATCCTTGATAGTGATGGGCGGGACTATTTACAACATGTGCGGTCGGCAGCCCGCCGCATGTCAGAGCTGATTGAAGACCTGTTGAATCTCTCTCGCGTCAGCACCACCGCCATGCATCGTCAGAAAGTGGATCTGTCCGCATTGGCCCGGCTGATCTTGCAGGACCTTCAGCGTCGTAACCCGGAACGTCAGGTTGAAGTGGTAGTCGCAGATTGTTACCCTGCGGACGGCGACACACGTCTGCTGCAAATCGCGCTCGATAATCTGCTCCAGAACGCCTGGAAATATACCTCTGTGCGCGAGCGCGCCCGCATTGAATTCGGATGTGAGCAAAGGCGGTCAGGACAGGTCTTTTTTGTGCGTGATAACGGAGCAGGGTTTGACAGCCGCCATGCTGACAGGCTCTTCAAGCCCTTTCAGCGTCTTCACTCTTCATCAGAGTTCCCCGGCACCGGAGTGGGTCTCGCCACCGTGCAACGCATCATCCAGCGGCATGGTGGAGACATTTGGGCGGAAGCCAGAGTCGGTGAGGGCGCTACCTTCTATTTCACGATCGGGCCTGTCCGCCAGACTCGACCTGCACTCGAGTCTCGGTCCTCCACTGGCACATAGAAGTCGGTGCTGCCAAGTGGCGGCGCTCCATCCTCCTTCATTGATAGCTGCTCTTCGGCAAGTCTGATATCGTTCCTCCATGAGGCGATATTCGACTACGCTATTCCTGCTGTTGGCCTTTGTTTTCTCCGTGTCAGCAACTGCGGCTGATAAATTTGCCAAGCCGCGCCCGGTGGAGTTGACCAAGGAGGGTCGGCAGTGGGCTGCTCGCACGTTGAAGAAGCTGACACTGGAAGAAAAAGTCGGTCAGATGCTGAGCGTCCGCTATTTCATGGATTTTGAGAACTTTGATGGCGACGCTTACCGCCAATTTCGCGATCAAATGCAGAAATACGGCATCGGATCCATCGTTCTGACAGTCCATGTAGACGCAGCCGGGCTGCTGAAGAATCCTCCACTCGAAGCTGCGGCCATGAGCAACCGCCTGCAACAGGATTCCAAGCTTCCACTTCTCATCGCCGGCGACCTCGAGCGCGGTCTGGCCACACGCATGAATTCAGTGCCAATTTTCCCTGACGCCATGGCATTTGGCGCGACCGGCAATGTTGCTTATGAGGAAAAGTTCGGCGCCATCGTAGGCGCTGAGTCGCGCGCTGTCGGTATTCAGTGGACCTTCTGGCCCATTGCGGACGTAAATAGCAATCCCAGTAATCCCATCATTAATACGCGTTCGTACGGCGAAGATCCCACTCTGGTGGGTGATATGGTGGCTGCATTCATTCGCGGAGCGCGCTCTCAGGGAATGCTGACTACAGTGAAACACTTCCCCGGACATGGAGACACAGGAACTGACTCACACCTTGGCGTGGCCCGAGTGGAAGGGGATCGCGAACACTTGAATAAGGTAGAGCTACCGCCATTCAAGCAGGCGATTGCGGCAGGTGTGGACTCGGTGATGGTCGCCCACTTGGCAGTCCCGGCCCTGGAGCCTGATCCGAACAAGGTCGCCACCATTTCAACCAACGTCATTGGCGGAGTCCTGCGACAGGAGCTTGGCTTCAAAAATGTGGTGGTTACCGACGCCCTGGAAATGCGGGGATTGACCAGCTTGTATCCGCCTCAGCAGGGAAATCCTGCGGGCCGCGCCGCCGTGGACGCCGTGAAAGCCGGCAATGATGTTCTGTTGTTGCCAACTGATCTGGATGGGGCTTTTCGTGGAATCCTCGAAGCGGTGCGCCGCGGCGAAATCCCGGAATCGCGTATAGATGAATCCGTGCAGCGAATTCTGGAAATGAAGGCCTCAGTGGATCTGAACAAAGCCCGACTGGTCGATCTGGAGCAGGTTTCTTATCTGGTGAGCCGGCAGGAAGACATGCAACTGGCACAACAGGTTGCCGACGATGCGGTAACGGTCGTCCGTGACAATCATCAGGTAGTGCCGTTGACGCGATTTCTAGCTCCCAGGACTGAAGGTGAGATTTACCGCGCTCCTGTGCAGCCGACCTCTGACGTCGTGACCATCATCTTCTCAGACAATGCACACGGCTCCTGGGGACGCGGATTCGAAGCAGCACTCAAGGCCCGTCGCGCTGACGCTACGGTCTTCTATGTCGATAGCAGCGTGGCTGCCGCTCTGTCCGGCACGGTGTTACAAGCGGTCAAGGACGCTGGAAAAGTTGTGGTGGCAGGCTACCTTTCGCCCATAGCAGGGAAGCAGATCCTGGTGGACGGCAAACTGACCAACAGCGTCGGTCTGGACCAGCCGGATGCAGACCTGCTCGCCCAGATTCTGACCGCTGCTCCAGCCAAGACTGTAGTCGTGGCATTGGGCAGTCCTTATCTGGCGCAGGGCTTTCCCCAGATCCAGAACTATATCTGCACTTTTTCCAATGCCGGCACCTCTGAGGCAAGCGCTGTGAAAGCGTTATTCGGTGAACTGAAACTCAGAGGCCGCCTGCCGGTGGCACTGCCAGGTATTGCAGAAAGGGGTTTTGGATCAGCAATCCAAACGTCCCTGAAACCTCAATAACCCGGTCAATCAGCAGTGGAAAACGTGGAATAATTGAGTAGTGTTAAGGCAAGCTCAACTTTTTGAAAATAAATGATTTAATACGATTTGTAACACCAGCAGCAATCTCCAACAGCTCGGGATTTTAACCTGTTTTTAACATATGCCGGCGTGCTCCCCAGCTAGCATAAAGGCGATCAATAACTGTCTACTACGACCCCCTAGACCCCCGAAAGGATCGCAGAGAATAATGAAGATCGTCAGCCACCCCTATCAAGCCAGTATCGTCCCCCAGCCAGTGCCGAAAGAAACATTGTGGCATTGCGTGATTCGTCGCGATGGCTCCCAGGAAATCCTTGTTCGCCGTGATGCCATCAGCAAGGAAGACGCCTGGGCTACTGCGCTTCTGGAGATTTCCCGCCTGCAAAGGACTGAGGCCCCGGAACATCGACTACGGAATGTTGGTTAAACGATCAGCCCGCTAAGAGCCAACATAAAGTTGCAAGGCTCCCCAATAATAGGGAGCTTTGTCGGCGGTCCTCGGTGAAAGGATTTTGAGTTTCGCCGCTCGCAGTGCTGATGCCGCTGACTTTCCCTTGACCACCCCCTGATAAGTCCCTCCCATGAGCAAAGGGGCAGATTGGTCATCCACGTCCCATAATCCAGCAATGACCTGATGTGCGCCCGCGCGCAAGAAAGCTGACTGTAGTCCAAGCAAGCCTTCAGAGGAGGTTCGGGCAGTGCCGCCACCGTAACACGCCGAAATAGTCACCAGTTCTGAGTTGAGTTTGTGCTTTTCAATCTCACCGGCAAATAGCTTGAACTCACTATTCTTGCCTTTGGAGAGAATGACGGCCGAATCTAGCGGATCGGAAGAGTTCGTTGTTCCGTGGGCCGCAAATTCCATGAACCGAAACTGCTCAGGATGGATGGACGCATAGGCGTCAGGAGTGGCGGCCCGGCCGGTGAGCTTCTGGACCTGGTCAGCCGTAAACTGACTTTCCACGCTCGCCATTTCGTCCGCAGCGTGTGGGAGCCTGGGATATTGCGGATCCTCCTGTTCGGGATCTCCTATGAGAAGTACGCCTTTGCTGCTCCCGGAGCGGTGCTTTCCGTACAGAAGAAGGTCGATTGAACTGGCGTTCTCAATCTCGGCATCTTCGATCCAGTAGTGCCGTCGGCCCTGATCAGAAACCAGACATTCAAAATTGATTCTGTAAAGTGCGCTGTCGGCAACCAGAATCACATGCGCATCCTTAGGGAGCAGATCCTGGACCGGTTTGACCAGTAGCTGGTAAAGCTTCTGCTGGGCTGGGCTGTCTTCCAACGAGGTTTGTTGATCAATCTCGTTGCGGTAAGTGTCAGCCAGCGTCTCCAGCTCGTTCTGCGAAACCTGCACTCTATTGACTCGAAAGCTGTCCTTTGTAACTGCCCATACATAAGCCACGTGTTCAGCTTCGTAGTAGGCTAGCAGGACCGAGTTCTGGCGACGCAACATCGACTGGATATCAATCAGCCACGCCTTCGCATCATCCTTGCGCGGCTTGAATCCCAGGTCTTCCTCAAGGGTTCTTGCCCGCGCTATCTGAGCCACCTGCAGCGCACGATCAGGCCGATGATGCGAGACCAGGAACTCAATGTAATCATCGAATACAGGCCAATTATCCAAAATGGCGCGCTTACTGTCTGGTCCTTTCATGCTCGCTGCCGCTGATTCCATCGTCGCAATGCTTCGCTGGAACCAGGCGTCCGCTTGTTTGACGTTTCCCCGGGCCGAGTAGATGCGGGCCAACTCGCCCTGAACAAACCATGTGCGACGGTAGTCGCCAGCAAAGTCGCCCAACACGCCAAGAAATAAACGTTCGGCGGTTTGCCAGTCATGCTTTGCGGCCGCAATCGCTGCTTCATCAGCCCTAAAGTCGCGCAGCTCATCACCTTCCAGCTTCAGTTTGCCGTCTTCTGCGTGCCGGCGGTCGGCGCTGGCCAGGTCATTGTTGTTAAGATCAATTGCAATTAAATTGTGCAGGCAGAGAGCGATCATCGGAACATCGCCGCGCTCGCGAGCAATTGCCAGCGCCTTGTTGTAGTTCTGCTGAGCCAGACCATCCCGCGAAAGATTGCTGTAGGCGCGCCCAACCTCAATAAACCATTTCTCCTGGTGCTCAACCAGGCCCAGCTTTCCGGCCATTTCACTTGCCTGGCTTGAATTATCCAGAGCTTTCTGGAATTCTCCAAGCTCGGAATACACATATCCCAGATTTCCCAGAGTGACTTCCTGCAAAGGTAAGGCGTTCAATTGGGACGCCGCATCTCTCTCTATTTGGAACCAGTGGACTGCTTCTTCGAAGCGGCGCTGTCGCATGGCAGAGATACCAAGTCCGTGGACAGCATATAAGTTGGTGAATGGTTCTATCGCGGGTGTGGTCTTCACAGTTTGGAATAAAGAAGACGCGGATGAAAAATCTCTTCGCAGAAATGCGCAGCGAGCCTTGATAAGGACCAGGGCCTCACCGGAATGCGTGTCGCTGTTCTGTGCCGATTCCGCGGCGGAGAACTGTTCATCCGCCTCGGCGAACTTACCCAGGTTGCAGAAGGCAAAGCCTCTCACCAGCATTCTCTGCCACAAAATCGCAGGCGGTAGCCCAGCAGGCGGCTGTGGCTCTGTCCCCTCGAGCGCTGCAGACGCATTTCCTTTGCGAGTCTGGGCATCTGCCCGGAGAATCCGAAACTTCCAATTGAGTTCCGGGAAATTGCCAGAGTGCGTAAATCCGCGTTCAGCCGAATTCCAGCGGCTGGTCGGTATAGCCCTGGAGAAATTGAAGCTGGGCCTCCTGGTATTGGTGTTCCAGAGAGGCCCGGCGGTTCCCTTTACATCCCAACACGAAAAAAGCGAGCGTGAGAAGAGTGGCACAAGTTGCTAAGGAGCGCCAACGCCGCCGCTGCCCGAGGTTCCGGTGCCCCCTGCCGTTCCGTGGCCGGAAGAACACATTTGGACCTGAAACATCACCAGACTGCGCGAATGTCTGTGGACCACAATCTCGCCAAGTCTGATCACGCCAAATTTCGGAATACAGATGATGGAGCCATAGCCTTTGACTTCCGATGGCCCCACCTGCTTGTTGAAGTCGATCTGATTTGCGGCCGACAAGCGGTAAAAATCTTCGCCGGCGGCACGCCTCTTTCTGTCCTTCCATCGATTCACCACGCTTGTCATTCCTGAGAGCGCATGGTATGTGCTCTCGATATCCTTCAACTCATCAGGGTGCAAATCACCCAGAGCGCGGCCGAGCAACAGTGGATCAGAAGTTCCCTTTTTGTGTGCCTGGCTCAATTTTGAAAATGTGTCGTGCTCGTGCAGGAGATGAGTGTCCAATTTTACATCGACTGGGTATCCGGCAATCCGCAGATTTTCAAAATAGCTGCCGGTGAAATCGAAGCTGGGTTCGTCTTTCCCATGCGCTGGATAATAGATTGCCAATCTGGAAACAACCCGGTCCGCAGTAAGCATGTCAGCGATGTTGACGTTCTCAACTACTGACCATGCATGCGTGGTGTAGGTGTCGTGACAGTCATCATAGCTGCCGCCTACTTCAGAGTAAGCGTTGGAGTAGGAAACAAGCCCGTCAACTTTTTGCCCAGGATCGCGATTCGTACCGTGTCCGCCATGGGCGGAGAGGACAGAAGCGGCTTGTGGTGGCAAGATATGCTTTCGCGGCCGCTCGAAATCGGCTGAGATTGCATACGTGGAAGCGCTGTATACATACTGCGAGTGGTGGCGCGTGCACGGCATTAGTATTTCTCCTTGACTTCCTGGTAATTCGTAGTTGTCATCATTGCCAAGGGGGTTCAAGCTTGTAGCAAGCAACGATCATTTCTACCCTTATACACGAAACCCGCATTAGTCCTGGTGACTGATGCGGGATCCAAAGGAAATCTAAGGTTGTCAGATCGCTGAGAGATTACTTATAAATCAATTCGAAAGAGCCCTTACCGACCTGTTCCTCTGTCCCATCGCTGCGGCGCCCTGAAATGATCGTCGAATACAGACCGGGGCCGAGTAATTGTGTATGTAATGCGATCGAAGCCATCCTCCCGGTCTGGTCCGCAGGTAAATCAACCGAGATTCTCGTCTTGCCCGCCTCGTCCACTACTTGCGCCCGGTATGCGACAAACTCCCCGCTCGGGTTATATTCCACACCCAGGCTGACGATGGCTCCCTTGGGAACCACAATTTTCTTCGCATCCCCAGAGCCATGCGCCATCCCTGTCAAGATATAACGATAGTCAACGCTGGCTACCTTTTCATTGTTTCTGGAGTTTACTCGTTTTAGTAGGAGAGCCTCATAGCCGGCAAACGCCACACACGCTGCCAGAGCCAAAGCCATCACTGGTACTGGTTGCCATACGGGCTTCAGAAATGCCAGCCAACTCCTGCTCGGAACGGCATCTACTTGCTGAATGCGCTGGTCTACGACCCCCTCGCGGGCAAGTTCACGGCCGGCGTCCAGAAAATCTGCCCCAAAAGTCACGCTTTCCAGGCATTGAGGACAATCCAGGTAATGATCTTCAAAAGCCTGGCGCTCCTGGTCAGTCATTTCCCGGAGCAGATAGCGTTCCGTCGCTTTCGTGTTTTCGGCTTCCTGATGGTTCATAACTTTGCTGCTTTCCATGCTCTGTCTTTCTTCGTGCTCTATGCGTTTGGCTGCCTGTCCAGTATCTTCCTGGCGTTGATCAGTGACCGGTGCAGCAGTACGCGCAGATAGTCGCGTGTGATTCCATGTTTCTGGCAGATTGCGTCCTTGTCGTCTTCGGCAAGAAATACTGCGCTCAAAATCGCACGGTCTTTTTCCGGCAGATTCCTCAGTACGTGCGTCACTGACTTACGGGTTTCCTGATATCGAACCGAGTCGTCCGCCGAGTAACGCGAATCCGCCAGATCAGGAAAATCGTTCGTGTCGCGCACGCGAGATGTAATCTCGCCGCGAATAAACTCTTTAACCACGTTGTTACACACTCCGAAAACGAATGCCGGCAGACTCTCAGGAGACTCGATTTTTCCTTCGTAGATACTCTTCAATGCGCGAATGAGGGTGTCCTGACGGAGATCGTCCAACTGGGTCCCATAGATACCATGGCTACGCAATTTGATAACAAGTAGCCGGTTGAAATGACCTGCAAAGTGCTCCTGGGTCCTGGGATCACGGGCCTTGAGCCGCTCGAGGTATTCTGAATCGAAAGGGGTGGGTTCCACGTTCTTCTTGTCAATCCAGTATACTTCACGCTTTCCAGGCGTCTCGGGAATTTCAATCTGTTCCGGGAACGGAAACATGCGCCAGACTCCTGTCTGGTTCGAACACCCGATACTCCCGATACTATGGATGGCTGGAAACATTTCTTTACAAGACCCCCGGGTTAAGCTAAAAGCTAAAAGCGCTGCGGTAAGGGCAGATCCGATCCAAAGTAAAGACCGGGCTGCGATTCAGCCATGGCCAGCGCGGAAATTGCTGTCGCCAAAACCACTGGCTCATTTGCATCGCTGATAAGGGCCGATGCCGGATCAATCGGCGTTCTCCCGGCCGCCACACCCTGTCGCCAATTCCCATCCTCGGCCTGCATCTCACGCAGCCGCGCCGCAACCGGCCATGAACGGGAAATTCGCAGTCGTAAGAGGCTGCGCAGCAACAAAGCCTGTCCATAGGCGGTCTCAGCTTCCATCTTGCAAGTGAGCTGGCTTACCTTGCTCAGCAGACTCATGGAAGCAAGTCCGATAGGCCAGTCAAGAATCTCAGAACAGACGTAAAGCCCGGCGGCCTCATTCCTTGGCGATAGCGTGAGAGCGGATGGGATATGGCGAGTGAGAAATTCTTCCGTTTGCGGACCTGCCTGCTCCAGGGCCTTCCAGGCCGTTACAGTCACCGCAATCGCCTTGACTATGTCCGCTTCATTTTGCTGGCCGGGGGCGGTGACAAAGCTCCCGTCTTCTGCACGACACGTCATCAGAAAATTCAAGGCAGTGTCAGGTATTTTTCTTCCATAGGACCGCAAAGCGATCACAATCAATGCTGTGGTCAGGCAATCGCCGCGGCCCGAATCCAGGCGTGTGAGATCGAGTGACTGGACCAGCCAATCTAATGAATGCTGTATCTCTTGAACGCGCGAATGGGAGATTAACTTACCCGGAAGCTCGGCCAGCCTGGCAAGAATGTAAGCCGTCGACCAAACCGAATCCGGAGATGAATTGGCTCCCCATGCACCATTGGCCTGCAAAGCAAACAAGCGGTCCAGTACTGAGCGAATTACCCCTGCAGGATCCAGTGAATTACGTTTGACAATCCATGGGCCCGATTTCCCGTGACTCGACATATGTTTTTCAATGGCGTGGCTCATTCGCAGGCTCCGTCTCAAGCTCCGGTTTTGACTTCCTGGTAAGTAAGTGCGCTACGGGACCAAACCGTTTCAGATCCGCTTGGAACGCTGGGACTACTGCCGGGTCGGGTTACTAACCCTTTGCAATCAGCGGCTTAGTTCCATTCTGGACAAAAAAGACTGCGACTCCGCGATCTAAGACTCTGCTAATTAAAAGGCTTAATCGAAGGCCGCTGCCCCACATGGATGGAGCGACTGGCAGATTTATCTAGAACTGGTTGTCGCGTTCAAAGACCTTACGTAGTTAAGAAGAGCTGTGCTTTGTCTTTAGATCAGCAAGACCGCCGAGAGTTCGTGGAATACGAAAATTAAATTTCCTAATTTACTGGTGCTGGCTCTATTTATCTGGCTAGTTTGTACTCGCTTGCGCTGCCTTCTTCCGGAAAAAGTTGGGCAGCGCGGACTCAAGGCGTCACCTCGGCGCTTGATACGCAGAACCGACGGACTCTTACCGGCTTATGCCTGTCACGCCCGAAGTGTCTCCACTCAAGGAGCACCACCACACAATGAAAAAGAGTCGACGGGACTTACTCAAGATGGGAGCAATGGCTGGCGCAGGTATGGTCCTGCCCACAATTGCTTCCACGCAGACAGTTAATACGCGTGTTCACACGCAACGGAGGAGTGACGTTTCATGGTCACGTATCCCGGCCAGCCCCCACGGCGAATGCAGGACATGCCGGTTCGCTCAACCTTGCCCAGTTTGTTGATCAGTTGCCGATCATGCCGGTAATTCGTCCTTCAGCCAACGGCGTCACCCACATCCACATGCAGCAGACGCAGCAGAAGCTGCACCGCGATCTCCCGGCCACCACGATCTGGGGTTACAACGGAATCTGGCCTGGACCAACCATGGAAGTTCGCAGCGGCACGCCTGTCAAGATCAAATACCACAATGACGGATTGCCCACCACTCACCCTCTTCCAGTGGATCCGACTCTGCACGGTTCTGAAGCTGACAAGCCGCAGGTCCGCAACGTAGTCCATTTACACGGCGCAAAAATCCTTCCCGAAAGTGACGGTTATCCAGAGGCCTGGATTTCGCCGGATGGAGTTACCGGTCCGGTGCTGTATAACCCTGACGCATTCGTCTACCCCAATGACCAGCAGTCCACGTTGCTGTGGTATCACGACCACACCCTCGGCATTACACGGTTGAACATGATCATGGGGCTTGCCGGCGCTTACATCATCCGCGATGCCGTGGAAGACTCACTCAATCTGCCGAAAGGCCAGTTTGAAATTCCATTGATCATCCAGGACCGTCTCTTCAATCCGGATGGCAGCTTCCTCTATCCGATCGCCGACGGTGGCACACACCAGTTCTGGATTCCTGAGTTCTTTGGCGACACCATGTGCGTGAACGGCAAGATCTGGCCGGTCCTGGACGTGGAGCCTCGGCGCTATCGCTTCCGCATGCTGAACGGCTGCAACGCGCGTTTCCTGAACATGCGCATTGTGCGGACAGATGCGGCCGGCAACGCGCACGGTATGGCGGGTCCGATGTTCCACGTGATTGGAACTGACGGCGGCTTGCTGCCTGCTCCTGTGCCAATGACAACATTGCTGCAAACCCCGGCCGAGCGTTATGACGTGATCGTGGATTTCACCGGCAAAGGCGGCCAGTTCTTTGTTCTGAAGAATGACGCTCCCGCTCCGTACCCGGGTGGTGGTGAAGTTGTGCCCACGGAAATCATGATGTTCCGTGTGTCCAAACCTCTTTCTTCGCCGGACACATCACGCATCCCGTTCGTATTGAATCCCGACCCCATGAACTTCCACCCAACTTCAGCCACCCGTAGCCGCGACCTGGTTTTGACCGAACTCGATCGCGATACCGACGGCTTTCCCATCATCGGCCTGCTCGACAACAAGAACTGGGATGATCCGGTCACGGAAGATCCCAAAGCCGGCTCCACGGAAATCTGGAACCTGATCAATGACACAGGTGATGCGCATCCGAAACACATTCACCTGGTGCAGTTCCAGGTTCTGAGCCGGCAGCCGTTCGACCAGACCACATACGACAACACCGGACAGCTTGTCTTCACAGGGCCACCGCAAGCGCCCGCGCCCGATGAAGTGCAGGCTGCCAAAGATGTAGTGAAGTCATTCCCCGGAACGGTGACCAAACTGATCATGAAGTTTGATCTGCCCAGGGGCACCAAGGTCGTTCCCGGACAGCGTTACAAGTACGTTTGGCATTGCCACATCCTTGAGCATGAGGACAACGAAATGATGCGTCCAATGGATGTGGTGGGGTAGGCCCGAGCCCCAGGCCGGCCGGGCTGATGCAAGCAGCCAACCTCGCATCAGCCGGGCCCAGGCTTGAACATGGTTTGAACTTCCGGATTCTGAAGCCGAACGGTATGCATCGCGTTGGGCCATGAATTCCGGAAAGCAAAGCGGGAACTTACCTGTGCGAACCTTGGGGGTCCGCACTACACAGGTAGGAAAAGTTGTACCTCGGATGAGCTCGCTTTGCGATGACGGCCCTGGACAGAAACATTGTTCCAGGGTCGTCCTTTTTTTTATTTCGCTACCGCTCCAAAACCGCCGAACCGTTTGTGTCGTGGTTAACCTCTGTAGGCGCCTGCTACAGCGGGCTCGGCGCGTGGTCGGCCTCGCCCTCATCCCTTGTCGCTGACGCTCCAAACCCGCTCGAGCTGCGACCAACTGGACGCGGTCGCGGATGCTCCTGTTGCAGCGGGCTCGGCGCGCAAGCCGGCCTCGCCCTTAATTTGTGTCTCTGCACGCCAAATCGCCGGGAGATACTTGCCTTTGCCAATTGCCATTTGCCAATTGCTATTTGCTGATAATTTCCGGCTGCTTCCGATCCCGGCGATGACGCGCGATGACGGCGATGACGGCGATAAATTACAATCTTTCTTCCACTTATGCGCACCTTTGAGAGCCTTACAGCACGTGAGATTCTTGCTCTGGCAATTTCGCTGGAGGAGGAAGACGAACGCATCTACGCCGACTTCGCCGAGGGAATGCGGCTTGATTTTCCCGCCACTGCCTCCATGTTTGATGGTATGCGCGAAGAGGAGTCTGGCCATCGCCGTCGTTTGATTGAACTGTATCAGGCCAAGTTTGGCGAGCACATTCCACTGATCCGGCGAACGGATGTCAAAGGTTTTGTCCATCGTCGGCCCATATGGCTGAATCCCATGCGTCTGGATGCGGTACGCAAAGAAGCCGCCAGCCTGGAAGTTGAAACGCGGCGGTTTTACGAAAAGTCTGCTGCCCGCACCGAGGATGCAAGCATTCGCCAGCTACTGAACGATCTGGCTCAGGAAGAGCGCAGCCATGAGCATCGTGCCGAAGAGATTGGCAGCGGAAAGCTGGATCCCGCGGCGCGCCACGAAGAAGATGAAGCCAACCGCAAGCTTTTTGTTCTCCAGATAGTTCAGCCGGGCCTGGCTGGATTGATGGATGGTTCGGTGTCCACGCTGGCGCCGGTTTTTGCCGCTGCTTTTGCCCGGCACGAATCTCACATTGCTTTTCTGGTGGGAATGGCCGCGTCACTGGGTGCGGGCATCAGCATGGGATTTGCGGAAGCCCTTTCCGACGATGGCAGTCTTACCGGACGCGGCCACCCCTGGATTCGCGGCTTGGTCTGCGGATTGATGACTACCCTCGGCGGCATCGGCCATACGCTGCCGTTTCTCATAACCAATTTCAATGTAGCATTCGCCGTCGCAGTTGCGGTGGTGCTGGTTGAGCTTGGCGCCATTGCTTATATCCGTTACCGCTTTATGGATTCGCCGTGGGTTTCTGCTACGCTCCAGGTCGTTCTGGGTGGTGCGCTCGTTTTCGCCGCCGGCGTGCTGATTGGAAGTTCGTAAACCATCCTCGAAACACTATAAGTCACGTCATCCCGACGTCCGTTTAGCGAAACGCGCGCTTTCGTCAGCGCGTGAGCAGGACGGAGGGACCTTGTGTTTGTTCTCCCGAGTATCAATTTTGAGTAACTCAATCCCAAAGAACGGTTCGATCGATCTCGCTGATCTTCGTCTTGCCCGTCAGGGCCATTGCCATTTGCAGTTCGACTTTGAGGATTTCCAACACTCGGGCCACTCCCGCCGATCCGGCGATCGACAGCGCATATAAATAAGGACGCCCCACCAGCACTGCATTCGCACCCAAAGCCAGCGCTTTGATTACGTCCGTTCCCCGCCGAATGCCGCCATCCACCAGCAATGGAATTCGTCCTTGTAGCTTTTGTGCGATCCTGGGCAGAGCCTGCGCAGTGGAAGGTAACGTGTCCAGATTGCGCGCGCCATGGTTGGAGACAATGATTCCCGCCACACCTGAATTCGCCGCTCGCACCGCGTCGTCCGGATTCAACACACCTTTAAGCAGTACCGGCACTTTGCTGAAAGAGCATAGCCATTCAATGTCTTTCCAGGTCAGTTTAGGATTGAGTAAGTCACTATAAATTGCGCCACGCGTTGGGCGATGTGTGAGTGCGCCGACATTAAGGTTGGGCAGCGTGCAATCCTCCGGCAGCTGGAAGGCGGTCCGTACTTCGCGATGGCGAGCGCCAAGCACCGGAGTGTCCACCGTGACGCAGAAAGCCTTGCAACCGCCACTTTGTGCGCGTTCCACCATTTCGCTCACAATCTCTCGGCTCACCATGTAGAGCTGGAACCATAGTGGCTGCGTCGCCATGGCTGCCAGTTTTTCGATCGGCTCATTCCCAAACGAACTCATCACCATACCGGCCTGGGCCTGATTTGCGCCTGCAACCGTCGCCAGCTCCGCCTCTTTGTGGCAGAGGCGATGAAATGCGGTCGGCGCCAGCAGGATCGGCATGGTGAATTTCTGGCCAATGATCTCCACGCTGAGATCGAGATCTGACACGTCAACCAGAACGGTAGGTTTCAATCGCAGCTTCTGCCAGTCTTCTACATTGGCGCGCAGTGTGAGTTCATCGGCGGCCGCCCCGGTGACATAACCGTATGTCATGGCTGACATGGTGGCCTGCGCCAGTGTTTCCAACTCGGGAAGAGAAAGGATGTCCTCGGCTTTCATCACCGAAGAGTATAGCTGGGAAAAACATACCGCTGATGAAACGCTGATGATAACGGATGATCGTTGATCAAACTCTTTTACCGCGGATTAACGCGGATAGTCGCGGATAAGCATAAGGTTTCTTTCGTCCCTCTAGTCGATTCTCGAGCGCAACAATAAGGGGTAAGGGCGAGTCCGACCACGCGCCGAGCCCGCTGCATCAGGAGCTAGAAGGTGTGGGCGGGAAAATTGCTCTCAAGCGGTTTGGAGCGCCAGCGACATAATTATTCGGCATTGCCCAATTCCCACCCGTCTCTTTGCATTTCAGAACGCAGGAAGCGTTGCAGAGAGGTCCGCATATTTGCCGGCATTTCACCGAACTGTATGCCGTGTTGGCCTTCCTTGTTGGCCCAGGTCACGCGACCCAGCAGGTCGGTATTGCCTGCGATTCCGGGGATATTCAGTGAAATGGTGATTGGTCCGCCTGTCTTCAAGGGTTTTTCAGTGCTTACGCCGGCGCCGCCCTGGCTCAAGTTGAGCAGTACACCATCAAATTGATCATTGCCGTATTTCAACTTCACCGGCAATTCCAGATGCGCGCGATAGTAACGCTGCTGGCTCAAGCTCAACGTGCCCGCCGGAGATTGTTCCGCGCTTTCGCGATAGGCCTTCAGCTTTCGCAGAAGAGTGCGCCTTGAAATGCCCAGGGCCTGTGCTGCTTTGCCCTGATTGTTACCGTTCTTTTCCAGCGCCTGGAAAATCATCTGCCGTTCCACCTGGCTGAGTTCGCCAGTCGCAGGCGCAGCGTCTTCATCTCTCTGAGTTACGCCAGGAAGCTGAAGATCTTCAGCGGTAACCTGGAACTGGGCATCGTGACCCTGAAGGACAGCGCGAAAAACAACGTTTCGCAGTTCGCGAACATTGCCCGGCCAGGAATAAGCCAGCAGCGCGTCAACGGCATTCTGGGTGAACACGGAGTCTGGAAAATGTTCGTGCAGCACTTGTTCGGCGATGCCAAGCACATCTTCCGGACGATCACGTAACGCTGGAACTTCCAGCTTGAACTGCGCCAGGCGATGATAGAGATCGCTTCGGAAACGGCCGGCGCGCACATGCTCTTCCAGATCGCGGTTGGTTGCGGCCACAACACGAACGTCAACGCTGACTTTTTTGCTGCCGCCCAGGCGATAGTAAGGAACTCCGTCAAGCACGCGCAAAAGCTTTACCTGGACCTTCAGGTCGAGATCGCCAATTTCGTCCAGAAACAGGGTGCCCTTATCCGCGAGTTCAAAGAAGCCGGGCTTCAGCGAGTCGGCTCCGCTGAACGCGCCCTTTTCGTAGCCAAAAAGTTCGCTCTCCACCAGGTGTTCCGGGATCGCCGCACAGTTTACGTCCACCAGAGTGTTGTTGCAGCGTAACGATGAGTTGTGGATGGTCCGGGCGATCATTTCTTTGCCGGTACCGGTTTCGCCGATGATTAGAACCGCCGCGGGATGGCGTGCTACTTTCTCCGCCAGCTTCATCACTCTCTTAAGCGATTCACTGCGCACCACCAGCTTGCTCATGTCTGAGGATGTATGAGCGGAGGCGGCGATATGTTCGCCAGGAGTCACTTGCATAAACGCCGTGGTGAAAGATTGGGTTGCTTCAAGATATGCCAACTTGTGGCGTCAATAATGTCGCAAGTTGGTGTTGCTAAGCAACCAGCAAAATCCATTACCCAATTACTTTAGTCAGAAAGCAGAAGCCGGGACCTCGTTATTCATGTCCTTTCGCCAGGCGCTGCCACTCTGCCTTTGTGACACTCTGGCGCACTGATTGACCCGATCCGGGTGACAAACCGGCACAAGGCGCAGAAAATTGCACATTTTCGATCCGCCGGCGGATATTTAAGTCTTTTCGATTGAAGCCGATAGGGCTAAATTACGGGACCGCGCTTTGGCCCCCAAGTTGCCCGTATACGTCCGATAGTCGGAAAACCCGGGTTTCTAGAAAACTATGTCCCGAAAAGCAACATTCTTTTATTTCGTGGTCAGCGCCGCTGGCATGAGCGCTCTCCTGTCGGGGGCGTGGAATTTTGCTGTTTCTGATCTATCTAAATTTCTGGTCTATCTTCTGCTTGCTGTCTTTGCTTCCAGATTGAAAATTAACCTTCCGGAGATGAACGGGACGGTTTCCATCAACTTCGTTTTCATTCTGATCGGCGTTGCGGAATTGAGTTACAGCGAGACTCTGGTTATTGGTTGCGCGGCGATCCTCAGCCAATCGCTGATGATTCGCGGCCGCGGATTCAATGTGGTGCAGTCCGCGTTTAACGTCTTAAGTTCGGCTGTTGCTGTCTGGGGGGCGTACTACACCTATCACGGTCCAATCGCGCAGCTGGCAGGAAACAGCCCTTATGTACTGATCATGCTGGCGGCCTGCGTTTATTTTGTCCTGAATACGCTGCCGGTGGCAGCCATCATTTCTCTTACTGAGGGCAAGGCGCTGCGGTCAGTGTGGCGCAATTGCTATGTCTGGTCATTTCCGTATTATCTTGCCGGGGCCGGAATCGCAGGCCTGGTCAGCCTGATCAATCGACAGTTCTCATGGGAGACGTCATTGCTGGCTTTTCCCGCAATGTTTGTCTTCCACCGCTCGTACCGTCTTTATTTGAGCAGGCTGGAAGGTGAAAAGCGCCAGGTGGAAGACATGGCTGGATTGCACCTTCGCACCATTGAAGCGCTGGCTCTGGCCATTGAAGCCAAAGACCAGACATCACAAGATCACCTCCAGCGTGTCCGTGTGTACGCAGTGGAGCTGGGCAAGCGCTTGCATCTTTCGCCGGATGAGCTGGAAGCGTTGCGCGCCGCCGCTTTGTTGCATGACATTGGCAAGCTGGGCGTTCCTGAAAACATCATCTCCAAGCCGGGCCGGCTCACTGCTGAAGAGTTTGAGAAGATGAAGATCCATCCGGTTGTGGGCGCTGAAATTCTGGAACAGGTGCAGTTCCCGTATCCTGTCGTTCCCATTGTCAGGGCGCACCATGAAAAATGGGACGGGAGCGGATACCCGGATGGGCTCCGTGGAGAAAACATTCCTATTGGCGCACGCATCCTGGCCGCAGTCGATTGCCTCGATGCGTTGACCTCAGATCGCCAGTACCGCAGCGGCCTCACCCTTGAGCAGGCCATGAATCATGTCTCTTCCGAAGCAGGCCGGGCGTTTGATCCCAGGGTGGTTGAGCTGTTGGAGCAGAGTTATCTTGAATTGGAAACGCTTGCCGGATTCAAGCCGGCCCCGAGTTATGTTCACGTACCGGACATGACTTCAGATCAGGTGACCGTCCTTCCGGCCATTGTTTCGGCCAAGGCAGAACCGCCGCCCACGGGCAGTTTCCTCACTTCCATTGCCGCCGCCCGTCAGGAGGCACAGATACTGTTTGAACTGAGCCATGATCTTGGGAACTCACTTAGCCTGGATGAAACACTGTCGGTTTTGAGTATTCGTCTCAAGAAGCTGGTTCCTTATTCGTCCATGGCGGCGTACATTTTGCGGGGAGAAGAGCTGGTTCCGGAATATGTGGGTGGAGATAAATTCCGGCTCTTCGCGGCTTTGCGTATCCAGATGGGAGCAGGCCTTTCCGGAAGCGTGGCCCAGACCCGCAAGGCGGTCCTGAATGGAAATCCTGCACTCGAGCCTGGCTATTTTGATGACCCGGCGCATCTCCAGCCTTTGCGATCAGCAATTTCAGTGCCTCTGGAAGGTATTCAGGGCGTGGTGGGTGTGCTCACGCTCTATAGCTCCGAACTCGACGCTTACACGGCGGATCATCTTCGCATTCTGATGGCAATCAGCAACAAAGTTGCGCTCTCAGTGGAAAACGCTTTGGCCTTCCAGCAGGCGGAGAATTCGGCCACCACTGACTACCTCACGGAACTGCCCAATGCGCGATCTCTGTTTTTGCATCTTGATCGCGAAACTGCCCGTAGTCGCCGGCTCAAAACATCCCTCACGGTCATGGTCTGTGACCTGGATGGATTCAAACAGGTCAATGATCGCTTTGGACATCTGGAAGGCAATCGCATTCTGCGTTTGTTTGCCCGCAGCCTGCAGGGATCGTGCCGCGAATATGACTATGTGGCCCGCATGGGCGGTGATGAATTTGTGATTGTGGCGCCGGGACTTGGCGCCTCGGCAGCTCGAGCCCGAGGCATATGTCTCAGCGAACTGGCCAGCGCGGCAGGGCGGGAAGTTTTCGGTGAAGATTTTCTCTCACTCAGCGTGGGGTGCGCCATGTACCCGGAAGACGGGACAGATGCTGAACAACTGCTGGCCGAAGCTGATCGCCGAATGTACGCCGACAAACAGCAAAAGCAGAGCACCAATCGCTGGGCGGCGGCCGACGTCAACAAGAATGGCCCGCCAGTCTAGCTTCTTCATTGCCAGCTGTCTTCCTCTGCTCAGCCCTGCACCCAACTCTACCTTTAACTAAGCTCTTCTTTTAGTAAGACTCGGCAATTCCGCGGCTTTCACATGCATTTGCCTCGACTTGGCAGTTAACCTTTCCTTACATCCGTTCTGGTTTACAGACCCCCTAAATCGGCATACACTCGTCAGTTCCTGAAATTCACCCTCTGAGGCCAAAAATGCTCTTGAAAAGAGTTGTTCCAATCATTCTTCTGGCGGCCACGGCTGCGTTCGCACAGAGCGGCGCGCCTGCCCAAAAGGACGCAAAGAAAGCTCCTACGCCGGCCGTAACCGCTGAAAAGTCCGCGGCATCATCCGCCACCAAGACGGTTGCGCGCCCCAAGTCATTCGATCTGGATGCGATGGATAAAACCGTTAATCCCTGTGAAGACTTTTACGAATACGCTTGCGGTAACTGGCGCAAGAAGAACCCCATCCCTTCTGACCAGGCGCGCTGGGGACGCTTCAACGAACTGGCCGAATACAATCGCCAGACCTTGCACCAGATCCTTGAGAAGGACGCCGCCAATAATCCCAAACGGACACCCGTCCAGCAGAAGATTGGCGATATGTACCAGTCCTGCATGGATGAGACCGCGGTCAACAAAAAGGGAAAAGCCCCTCTTAAGCCGGAACTGGACAAGATCGCCGCAATCAGCAATAAAGACCAGTTGATTGATACCATCGCGTACCTGCAAAACATGGGTATACCAGTGTTGTTCGGTTTCAGCGCCCAGCCTGATCTGCACAATGCAAGCACGCAGATTGCCGGCGTAAGCCAGGGCGGATTGGGACTTCCTGATCGCGATTACTACCTGAACCAGGACGCCAAGTCGAAAGAAACGCGGGAAAAATATCTTGAACATCTGGCCACAATGTTTACTTTGCTGGGCGATAGCCCGGAGGCTTCCAAAAAGGAAGCCCAGGCCGTCATGGACATCGAGACCAAGCTCGCAGAGGCGGCTTTTGAGCGCGTAAAAATGCGCGATCCCAAGAATCGCGACCACAAAATGAAGGTTTCTGAACTGGTGACACTGGCGCCAAACTTTCAGTTTGAACGCTACTTCACGGCCCGCAACGCGCCCAGCTTCACTGAAATCAATGTTGTTCCTCCTGACTTCTTCCAGAAGGTTGATCCCGTCCTCGCTTCGGTTTCCCTGGACGATTGGAAAACCTACCTTCGCTCGCACGCAATACGTGCAGCAGCGCCGTTACTCTCAGAGGAATTCGTCAATGCGAATTTCGACTTCTACGGCAAATTCCTGAGCGGGCAGAAAGAACTCCAGCCGCGCTGGAAACGTTGCGTACAGACCACGGACGGTCTCCTCGGCGAAGCGCTCGGCCAGCCCTATGTCGATGAAACTTTCGGCAAAGAAGGTAAAGAGCGCATGCTGCAAATGGTAACTGCGCTGGAACAGGCTTTGGGCGAAGACATCAAGACCCTGGACTGGATGACACCTGAGACCAAGACCAAGGCCGGAGAAAAGCTGACGGCCATCAGCAACAAGATCGGCTTCCCGGATAAATGGCGCGACTACGGCACGGTGACGATTGTCCGCGGCGACCTGTTGGCCAATGCCCAGGCTGCGCGCGCGTTTGAAGTGAAGCGCAACCTTAACAAGATCGGCAAGCCGCTCGACAAGGCCGAGTGGGGCATGAGCCCGCCAACCGTGAATGCCTACTACAATGCCGCTGAGAACAACATCAACTTCCCGGCCGGCATTCTCCAGCCGCCGTTCTTTGATCGCAACGCGGATGACGCTGTGAACTTTGGCGGCATCGGCGTGGTCATTGGACATGAGTTGACGCACGGCTTTGACGATCAGGGCAGCAAATTTGACGCCACCGGTAACTTCACTGACTGGTGGACACCCGCTGACCGCGCTGAGTTCGACAAACGCACCGGATGCGTAGCTGATGAATACAGCTCTTTCACCGCGGTGGATGATCTGCACCTCAACGGGCGGTTGACGCTGGGTGAGAACACGGCCGACAACGGCGGTATCCACATCGCATTGATGGCCCTGCGCAAACAGATGGAAAAAGATGCCAAGCTTGCCCAGGAGAAAGAAGGCTTCACCGCGGAGCAGCGCTTCTTCCTCGGTTTTGCCCAGGTCTGGTGTGAGAACCACACACCGGAAAGCGCGCGCCTGCTGGTGAAGACGGATCCACATTCACCCGGCCAGTATCGCGTGATTGGCACAGTGCAGAATAACGCAGACTTTGCCAAGGCATTCAATTGCAAGCCGGGACAGAAGATGGTGAGCGCCAACGCCTGTCACGTCTGGTAAGAACTTCTCGCTCGCAACAATAAAGATGCCGCACTGGATTTTTCAGTGCGGCATTTTTCTTTATTTTGTCATCCTGAGCGGAGTCGGAGCGCATGCGACGACGCAGTCGAAGGATCTATGTATTTCGCAGTACAAAGATCGCAGCTCTTAAGTAAAAACCGTTCAGGTTCCTACAGTCCGCGCAACGCCGGAGCTACCGGACGGCGCGCCGCCCGGATTGCCGGAGGTAGTCCGCCGATCAATCCCATGATCAAGGCAAAAATAATGCCTTGAACTAAAAGTGGTGGCGTGATCTTGAAGGCAAAGGCCAGATGTGAAAAGGTCTGCCAGTTCATGGCGCCGGTGGTAAGGCCGTTGAGCGGCAGAACCACCAGGCAGCCAACTAAACCGCCGACGAAGGAAATCAGCAGCGCCTCCACGGTAAAGGAAAAGACAACCGAGCTTGCGCCGAAGCCCAGAGCCCGCAACGTGGCGATCTCACGCGAACGTTCGGAAACAGCGGAGTACATCGTATTGAGAGCGCCGAATACAGCGCCGATCGCCATGATGCCGGCGACAATGCCGCCAAGCGTGGTGATAAGCGTGGTCATGGTTTGTGATTGCTTGCTGTAGTAATTCACTTCGCGATCAACATCCACGTTCATGCGCGGATCAGCGCTCACCTTGTCTTTGAATTGTTGAATTGCGTCCGGCGAAGTCAGGTGAACGGTCACGGATTGAAAGATATTGTCCGGACGTTTATACACCTGATTCAAAACGTGAGCGTCTGCCCAGACTTCCGAATCAAAGGCGCTTCCGCCGGCGTCAAAGACGCCGACAACGTGCCATGTGGCGCCCCCAAAGCGAATTTCGCGGCCCAAATTAAGGCCGGCATACGTGCCAGAGACATTCTTGCCGACCACAAGTTCGGTCAATCCGGGCTGAAAGAACCGGCCTTCCACGATCTTGAGGGTCTTCCGGACCTCAAGCGCCGAGGGAGAAACGCCGCGAATCTGGACGTTAGCATCGGTGCCGGTGCTGATCAGCGGGAAAGGCGCGATCATCACAGCCTCGGCTGAGACCAGCGGCCCATTGGCGCCGCGGGCAATGCCAGGAGCGTCTTGCAGGATGCGGACTTCGTCCAGTGTGACGGCGCCGTTCATTTCCGCATTGGCGCCGGCGCGCAGGATCAGCGCGTTGTCCGGAGTACCAGAGGCAACCAGCGTGGCTTTGAACCCGTGTGCCAGAGAAAGCATGGCAACGAACACGCCAACCGTTCCTGCAATGCCCAGTACCGCGACAATCGACGAGTTCCAGCGCTGCCTGACGCTGCGCAGGTTGTAAGTAATAGGTATCGCCATCACACTCTCCTTAGCGCGTCTACCACGCGTAGACGCATCGCGCCGATTGCAGGGATGATGCCGCTGATGAGCCCGACGGTTAACGCCAGAGCAAACCCCATGACCAACGCTTCATTCGGAACTTTGAAGAATGGCAGGACGTTAGGGAGGGGATTGCGCAAGGCGGCAATCGTCTTGGCAGCCAGAATGCCCAGCCCGCCGCCAATCAGGGATATCAGCAACGATTCGGCCATGACGAACAGCAACACAAAGCGATCAGAAAATCCTACGGCTTTCAAGACCGCAAGCTCCCCGGTGCGCTCGCGCACCGCAATGGCCATGGTGTTGCCGGTAATCAGCAGGAGGGTGAAGAACACCACGCTGCCAATGGTGATGATGAGGAATTGAATGTTGCCCAGTTGCTTGACGAACCCTGTAGCGAATGATTTCTCCGTCTCCGTCTTGGTTTCATAGCTGGAGTTGGCAAAAGTTTCATCGATGGCCTTGGCGATGCGACCTGCGTTGTCGGGATTATCAACCCGCAACGTGTACCAGCCGACCAGGCCTTTCAGGCGGTCCGGCATGCGCTCCTGAAAGTAATCCCACTGGAACCACATCTGCGTCTCATCCTGCTGAGAGTCTTTGCCGCGATAAATGGCGTCAAGATTGAACTCCCAGTTACCGGGGAATATGTCGCCCTTAATCGGGATGCGGTCGCCAACTTTCCAGCCAAATCGACTGGCCGTCTGTGCTCCAACCACCGCTCCCTGACGGTCCTTCACAAAGTTGCTCCATTCGGTGTCCGAGATCTGCAGTTCGGGATAAACCTGGCGCTGGTTCTCAACGTTAATGGCGAACTTGGGGAAGAAGTTCTTCGGGTCCTGATAAACGCCGCCGAACCAGTTCATGTGGGTGATCAGCGTCACGCCTTTGATCTGGCGGATCTTGTCCATGTAGGAAAGAGGCACCGGGTTGATCAAGGAGGTGCGATTGATGGTCACCAGGCGGTCGGCGCCGGCTACGTCCACGCCCTGATTAAATGCGCCGCGGATGGCCGCCAGCATGCCGAACAGGAATAACGCGACGAAGAACGAGCCCAGCGTGAGACGTAAGGCGGATTTTCTTGCGAAAGAGATTGGCAATCAGGAGCGAACCATACTTCATCGCGCACCCCCGCTCATGGCTCCTTCCAGTCTTGAGGCTTCCACCAGCGATCCTTTATTCAAATGCAGCGTAACATCCGCGCGTTCCGCCACCTGGGGATCATGCGTAACCATCAGCACCGTCTTCTTGTACTGCTTCACCAGCGTGAGTATCAGAGACATGATGTCATCGGCGCTCTTGCGGTCCAGGTCGCCGGTGGGTTCGTCGCACAGCAGGAAAGTCGGATCAGATACGATGGCGCGGGCAATGGTCACGCGCTGCTCCTGTCCGCCGGAAAGCTGGCGAGGGAAGTGGTGCATACGGTCGGCCAGGTCCACCAGCGTCAGCACTGTCTCCACGTGCTTGCGCCGCTCTGCTTTGGAAAGCTTGGTAAGCAGCAGGGGCAGCTCAACATTCTGGAATGCGGTAAGCACGGGAATCAGGTTGTACATCTGGAAGACGAAGCCAACGTGGCGAGCGCGCCATTCCGTGAGGTTGCCGCGCGACATATGCGTGATCTCGTCGCCTGCGACGGTGATGCTTCCCGCGGAAGGAACGTCGAGACCACCCAGAAGGTTGAGCAGCGTTGTCTTGCCGGAGCCGCTGGGGCCCATGAAGGCCACAAAATCGCCCTGATCAACGTCCAGGTTCAATCCTTGAAGCACGTGGATCTCTTCGCCACCGCGATAATATTTTTTGTCCAGGCCGCGAACGTTAATCAAGCTTGAAGTGCTTCCCGATCCGTCAACACGTACCATAGTTACTCCTTATTGTTTTACTTCCACCGTCTGCCCGTCATGCAAATTCTCAGCGCCGCGCAAAACAACGCTGTCACCCGGGGAAAGACCGGCCATAATTTCAACGTCACTGCCGCGCGTTGCTCCAAGCGTCACGGCATGGCGCTCAAGCTTTTTCTGGTTCACCAGATAGACCACTGTAGTTGTGCCTTCCTTGCGGACGGCCGCAGCAGGAACAATCGCACGCGCTTCACTCGCGCCTTTGGGCTTGCCGGCGTTGGGATCATCGCCCAGGAATGCGACTTTCACGCCCATGTCCGGCAAAATGCGTGGATCGAGCTGGTCAAAAGACACGCGTACCTTCACCGTGGCTTTCTGGCGGTCCGCTGTGGGAATTACCGTGCGCACGGTGGATGGAATCTGCCAGTCCGGATACGCGTCTAAAGTGGAGATGACTTTCTGTCCCGGCCTTAACTCGCGCGATATAGGACTCATTCACGTCCACTTCAACTTCCAGTGACTTCATATCAACCACCGTGGCGATGCCGGTACGGGTAAAGCCGCCGCCGGCTGATACTGGCGAGACAATTTCTCCAGCCTGAGCGTCCTTGGAAACCACCTTGCCATCGTAAGGCGAACGGACGGTGCAATTATCCACGTCCTGTTGTGAAACGCCGATGCGCGCGTCAGCCGCGCGGGTCTGCTCTTTTGTCAGCGCGATCTTGGAACGCAGGCTGTCGGCTGCCATCTGTGCCGCATCATAGGCCTGCTGGCTGTTGATGCCGGCAGCGCGCATGGATTTGGCACGCGTGAGTTCACGGTCAGCATTGGCGAGCTGGACTTCCAGGTCGGACAGCGCTGCTGCGGTGGCATCACGATCTCTTCTGGCGGAATTCAACGCCGCGTTCGGTTGCGAGCAATCGAGAATTGCCAGCACCTGGCCGGCTTTTACCTGCA
The DNA here is from genome assembly GCA_963755365.1 of Terriglobia bacterium. Taxonomy (GTDB): domain Bacteria; phylum Acidobacteriota; class Terriglobia; order Terriglobales; family Acidobacteriaceae; genus Angelobacter. Next base: position 39,273 of record CAVWJV010000011.1, read on the forward strand.
AGCCTTCTTCCGCGTAGACCTTTTCCACCAGGCCGGTGACTTTCGCCGCCACCGTGGCGCGACGGCGCGGCGTAACGTATCCGCTGGCGTTGAGCAGGGCCTGGGCACGAGCGTCATTGGCGGCGCGGGCGGAAGTGACTTCAACCACCGGCATACTGGGCCGAAGGCCTACAAGCGCCGCCACTGCCACGGCCAGCACAAGCACTGCGACAATAATCAGCCCGATCCGGGTCTTGTTGCTCTTTGGCTTTCGCGATCTGTCATCGATACGCAATGAGCTTAGATCGGGCCGCGGAGGCAGAGAAGTTGTACCCATAAGATAGAAACCTGCCAGGTTCGTAGGCGAAATTAACGGCATCTTCAGCCGTGGATACTGCTTGCCGATGTCAGCAAGATTTATAGTCAATGATAAATGACGCTGCATCCTTTCTCACGGCGCTTTTGGCCGTTAATTCAATACAAAAATTATGCGGTTCGGCGAAGGATGCCGTAAGTGTGGAATGTCATCAACGTGAAATGACATTTGTCATGAGACATGTCTCCGGGATTTAAGAGGTCAACGGATGCTTACGTCCCGGAGCAATCCTTTGCCGCCTGCCGGCATGTTTTGGCGTTATGCAAAATCTTTGACCTGTGTTTGCTTAAGTCTTTGCCATCGCGCTCCGTCGGGTATGCAGTGTTTTCTCCTTTAAGTCCTTTCCACAGAATTTCATTGAAGGCCTGCGCGTCCAGCTTGTCTTCTTCGCTGAAGTCGAAATTCCTGGTTTGTTCGGCCCAGAAAGAAGATGAATGGAGCGGCTGCGCGAAGCCCCGGAAGCTTGCCTGGTCCTGGTCATCGGAAACCGGTGGCAGCGGCAGCTCAGTATCGCGCAGAATGGCTGGTACTCGTGCTTTGAAGTTCCATGAGGCTGCGTTCGGGGAGAAGACCTCGGTCATCGGCGACTGGTATGCATCATTGATGCCCAGAGCGCCAATCCCCAGGATCTCTTCAATGGTACGCAGCATCGACACCGTGGTGTAATGTTCAGAGATCACTGCGCCTTTCTTCACATACGCGCCAAAAACGAAAGCAATGCTGCGATGTGCGTCCACGTGGTCAGGGCCGTTCTGAGCGTCGTCTTCCAGCACGCAGATCACGGTGTCGTGCGCGTATTTGCTGCCGGCAATTTTTTCCGCCAGCATGCCCAGTGCGTAGTCATTGTCGGCCATCTGGGCTTCCACGGTGTTCACTCCGTCAGCTGCGTCGTTGAAATTGCCGAAATGATCGCGTGGCAGGCGAACCAGCTCCAGCGCGGGTAGATTGTCATTCTTTACATATTCGTCGAACTCGCGTTCCCATTCTTTGTAGCGCCAGAAATCAGCAAAGCGCATATCAAAGCTGCGGAAGTAAGGATCGGTGATGTCCTGCAGCTCGACTTTGGTGGGAAAAGCAACGCGCGTTGAGGTTTCATGGGGAGCATGAAGCAGAGGCACGGCCGGACCGCCTTCTGCCGTGGCCGAATAGTGCGCCAGATTGGCGAAAAAACCGTAATTGCGAATGCTGATCTTCGCTCTAAGAGCGCTGTCCCACAAATAGCCGGCGCCGGATTCATCTTCTGGGCTGTCAGGCGCAGCCACGTCAGCGGTACCGGGAAGCTGATCTTCAGGATCGGTGATCTTGCCATGAAAACGGCCTTGCTGGTTCGTGGCGCCAACGTTAATGCCGCGATTCATGCCTTCCACGTCATAATTCAGGCCCCGCTGGCAGCGTAGTTCATCGGGAATGGTGCGTTCGGTAAAGTCGGTGGCGCGCGCGGCGGTGCTCCAGTTCCATCCGTTCCCGCTCACTTCGCCGCTGGTATAGAAGTTGTCCAGGGTAACAAAGCGCCGCGCCAGCTCATGATGGTTGGGCGACATAGGATCCGGGAAGAGCGTGAGTGTGGGGTCGCCATTGCCTTTTTCAAGATCACCCAGCACCTGATCGTATGAGCGGTTTTCTTTCACGATGTAAATCACGTGGTGAATTTTGCCGCGGAGAAAGGAGAAAAGCTTTTCTTCATCCGCCCGCTTTTTCGACTGAATCGTTGCATTGCCGCAAAGTGATTGTTGGCGACAACCTGCATGGTAAGTGCGCGCAACTCTTCCGGCTGCGGACGGGGAATTACTGCCAGGCCGCCTTTTTCCAGTTGTAAGACGTATTGTTGGGCCAGCGCGCACGGCCGGTCACCTGAAGTAGCCAGATTGTTGCGGCAGCCTTTGGGATTGGGGCCGGCATTTGACTTGGCATACGTGACGTAAAGAAGTTTGCCGTCGCGCGCCGCGCTGACTGACGTTGGATACCAGCCAGTGGGGATCAGGCCAATGACCGCGCTGTCATCAAGGTCTTTACCGAGACGGATTACGGCTAGCGAGTTAGTCCCGGCGTTGGTGACGTAGAGAGTCTTCTCGTCAGGTGATAACGCAAGACTGGTTGGAATGCTGCCTTTGAAATTTTTCTTATCGGCCAGCATGCCGGCAGGGGCAGTGGTTTTGATCTCGGCGACAATGCGGTCTTTCGTTGTATCAATAATGACCACGGAGTCGCTGTTGTCGGCCACGGCGAACAAAAGCGTCTGCGCCTTGTTCAGAATCATCTTGCCGGGCTGGCCATGTGTCTTGATGCGGGCTGCTGATCGTTGGGGCGGCGTGCAGATCAAGCACTACGATTTCACGATCGCGCAGACTGGAGACATAGGCCTTGTCATTTCCCTGGAAGGCAACGGCGTAAGGATACTCGCCACCGGGAACACCTTTCTGCGCCGGATCGTTCTTGCCGGGACGAAGATCAAGCTCCGCGATGACCTTTTTCGCCACCGCATCAATGAGCGTGATCGAATCATTTGCTGAGTTGGCGACCACCAGTTTTTTACCGTCGGCGCTTACCGCCAGCCCCGCAGCCACGGGCTTGTTGCCGTGCTCTTCACCTTCTTCTCCGGATCCAATGCCAAGACCGAACTTGTGCCCCAGGGCGATGGCCGGCAGCGATTCAGCCCACGCGTTGCCTGTTTTGGATTCGACAGTTTCTGATAGAAGACGTGCACGTTGTCATCCATGCCGCCGGCGACGTAAAAGGCGTGACCGTCTGGCGCCCACGCAATTCCGACATAAGTATTCGGAACAGCAATGACCTGCTGTTTCACCGGCGGATTGCGGCGAACGTCATAAACAAAAACGTATTCGTTGGAGAGCGCGGGAATCTTTTTGGCTTTGATGTCCGCCACGCGATTGTATCCACTAGTGAGCACCAGCAGCGTAGCGCCATCAGGGCTGAGCGCCGTGGAAATGGGATGGTCCGCGGTGTACTGCGGCATATCCGGCAGATCAGGATTGAGCGCAAGGAGTGTGGTGCCACGCGCGGCCGTTGGCGTAATGCTCATGCCAGTGGGCAGCTGCTGCGGAGCATGTTGCGCCAGTGATCCCAGCGAAGTAATTACGAGTGCGACTGCCATTGCCACATACTTTAAAAGCCGATTGAATAGCATCCCCGGTCCGCTCCTGGCGCTTGGAATCCTAGATGATCCCTGATGTTCCTTCAAGTCTTTTTTGAGCTGATCAGTGCTTACGTGTCCCAGCGCTTCGTTGAGAACGGCCCCCAATCGCAGCCCCGCCAGGGCAAGGCGCTCATCGACGATGACAATGTTGCTTTTGAAATAACCTTCGTCGATTCCCTCGGGCACATGATTCACGATTTCGCGCGCAATCAAGTGAGACTCGTTGGCCCAATCCTTTGGCGTGCCGATTGGTTTCTTGTCCAACTGTTCCTCCTGAATCATCTTCAATAGGTAAGCCACATATTCGGGTTCGTTGCGGCCCGTATGTTCCAGCAGCATCGCGTCCCAGCTCCAGTGCAGGTTGCAGGGGTAGTCACCGCACTGCGGATTGCCAAACACCGGCAGCTTGAAATCGTTGCCGCCTCGTCCGGTGTCAATGGCGTGCAATGGTTGATGAAGGTCGCCTACAAAATGCACTACCCACTTGAGCGCCTCAAGGCGCTGCAATTGTGTGGCGTTTTCGTCGGCCAGCACCTTCTTGAAGTAATCGATGCGGTCGACCGCGCAGTTCTGGTGGTCAGTGGCGGCATCCTTGTGTTTGTCCTGCGGGCGAAAGCAGTCACGGGCATCATCAAAGCCCGCCGCATCTTTCGGGATATCCACAAAGTGCCAGTCGTAGGATTCATCACGTTGCTTCTTGATTTCGTCGGGCCAGCTTGAGATGGCGTTCAGGTGGTCTTCCCCCAGGAGCACACGCAGGTTTTCCCTGGTCTGCGGCGTAAGCCGGGAGTAGGCAATGTCAGCGACGACGGCGTGCCCTTTTGGCCCCCAGCCAAGGACGTTCAGGGGCAGAAGAGCGAGAAGAAGAATAACGGCGATCAGTTTTTTCACTTGGGACCCCTGAAGCTGGAAGCTGGTTGCAATGTGCGGTCCCGGGTTCTGCAGGCGGGACAGCAACGCTCTGTCTGACGATTGAAAGTTCCCGAAGATTGTAATGGCCGCAGGACAAAGTGAGGCGGGCAAATTGTTAAAAATTACGCGGGACGTCAGGCGTCCGGGCCATCGGTAAAAAAGAAAAACGCGGCAGCCGAAGCCGCCGCGTTAACTTTTAACAAGTCAATCAGGTTAGAACTTGATCTTCGCGCCGATCTGGATCTGACGAGGCGAGTAGACAAAGTTGCTATTGGTGTTGGTAATTGAGCCGAACAGCGGGTTGAAGCTGTTGTCCGTGTTGAAGTTCAGGCATGGTGCTGCGGCGCTGCAGGCCACAGTTCCGCCTGCCGTGGCAACGTTGCCGGTGGATACGAAATAGCCGGTGGTGTTCACGCCGGTGACGTTCTGCTTATTGAATACGTTAAAGAAGTCGCCAAGCAGTTCGAGGTTGTACTTTTCCCGGACCGTGAAGCTCTTGGACAGGCGAAGATCACCAATCCAGTTGTTGGGCTGATGGAAGGTGTTGCGGCCGATGTCAATGCGGTTGGTGCCGCCAGAACCGTTGATACCGCTTACGGTTCCGCCCGGCGCGTTTCCGCTCACAAAAGCCGAGAACGGTAGACCATTCTGGATCTGATAAATCGGTGAGAAGGTCCAGTCATTCAGCAATTGACCAGCCCAGCCCGTGTACTTCCATGGCGATTGCATCACAGCGTTCAGGACAAAACGGTTGGGAACGTTGTAAATGGAGTTTCCATACTCTTTGTTGAGATTGGTGGGATCAAGCAAAGAGTTGGTGGCGGTAAATGTCTGGCCGTTCACGCCATTGTCCAGCGCGTGAGACCAGGTGTAATTCGCCATGAACTGAACATGGTGATTCAGGCGGTGATTGACCTGAAACGCCAGCGCCTGGTAGTTGCTGATGACGCCGCTGAAAATATCGGTCTTCGCGCCAAGAGTGGGCGTTGGACGAGGACCGGTGAACAGCGGAGTTGTGAAGGTGGCACCTGCTCCACCCAGCGGTCCGCCGTTCAGTACACGGTAGGTAACGCTGCCGGTAGGAGCATTCAGGTTCTGATCAAGGAAGCTCGGGAGTTGACGGCCGAAGCTGCCGAGGTAGCTTGCTGAAACAACTGTGTTCCATCCGAGGTCATGTTCCAACGTCAGGTCCGACTGGCGAATCTGGGGAAGCTGGAAACCGGGGTCGAAATACACCACGTTCGGAGCCGCGCCAGGGCAGGTCGGAGCTGAGGCAAGAACGCGGGGGAAAGCCGGAGCACACGGGCCGGTCACGGGACTGGTTGGGCTCATGCTGAAAGAGAGCTGGCTGCCTGCGGCGCCAGTGCTGCCAAGAGCGTTGAAGATGGTGGAGTTGATGACGCGACCATAGTAGAGCCCGTAGCCACCGCGCACCACTGTCTTGCCATTGCCGAAGATGTCATAGGCAAAACCAACGCGAGGACCGAAGTTGTTTTTGTCTGATGGCAGGGTAGCCGTCTGCGGAACCGCGGGGTTCACGAGGTTCGCGAAAACCGAAGGCAGCTGCTCATATTCCCAGCGCAGGCCTAGTGACAGACTGAGGCGCTGAGACACTTTCCAGTCATCCTGAGCGAAGAATGCGTAATCATTGGTGCTGAATTCAAAACCCAGCGGTCCAAACGCCTGGTTGTAGCTTGAATAGCAGGGCTTGCCGGCGCAGCCATTGCACCACGTTCAGATCAGTGAAGTAAGTGAGCAGGTTGTTGTAAGAAACTGTCCAAACTGCTGGAACAGATTCTGTGAATTGTCATGCACGTGACTGAAGTCCATGCCGAACTTCAAGCTGTGCTTGCCATAGGTCCAGTTGACTGTATCGGCAATCTGCATGCGCTTTTCATCAGGGAAGTTAGGACGCAGCAGGAAATTTGGTGTGCCGAAGGTGAAGCCGTTGGTGATGCTGACCTGTGGGGGCAATCCCAGCGGGTTGGTAAAACCAGCCGGATGCAGCAGGTTTGCCTGTTCATAGGGCGATGGATCCTGGTTGTTCTCGTATTCAAAGTCGCGTCCGTATTGGAAGCGCAACTCATTGGCGATGGTGGAGGTCACCAGCGTGTCCAGTTTAGCGACGCCCCAGGTGTCTTTCACAAAGTCGTTGCCGAAGCTGGCGATGCCAAAGGTGTTGGTTGCCTGCGTCTGGATGCCGGCGGGTGAAGACCAGCGCATCCGGTTGAAGGAGAATGAAGCGCGGTTCTTCTGGTTGATCTGCCAGTCAATCTTTGGGATAGATGATGTACTGTTCGCCATCGCGTTTCACAGGTCCCAGCATGGTGTTCAGGCCGTTGAGGTCATTGTTGTAGATGGTGAGCTGCCTGTGCTGGGGTTACACCAAGGCTGGTGGCGAATGAATTGAGGGTGGTGGTGCTGGGGGCCGCGAAGAAAGCTGTCGGATTGCTGGCCACTGCGGTTCCGGGGAAATTGCGGTCATACCAGTCGAAGGTCAATGCGTAGAAGAGCTTGTCCTTCATGATCGGCCCAGTAATCTGGCCGGCTACGCGTTTGCGCCAGTCAGTGGGCTTAAAGGGCTGCTGCGTAAACACGCCAGGAGCGGTCTGCACCGCGATCTTGGTGAACTCGTTGTTCGTGCGCCCCACGTATTGTCACGGTCAAAGAGATCAACTTCGCCATGCAGTCCGTTGGTACCGCTCTTGGTAACAGTGTTAACCACGCCACCGGCGGAGCGTCCGTATTCAGACGAATAGTTTGAAGTGTTGACCTGGAACTCTTCCACGGCAAGCTGCGGCGTGGAGTAGCCGGCGCGGGTGCGGCCGCGCTCTTCAGAGAAGAAGGCCTGGTTGTTGTCAGCGCCGTCCACAGTGTTGTTGTTCAGCAGCGTGCTGATGCCGCGGAAGCTGAGGAGACCGAAGCCGCTGGAATCGCTGACCACGCCCGGCGTCAGGATGGCAAACTGGACCAGCGTCCGCCATTAATCGGCAGATTGGCGATCGCTGTCTGGTCCATGGTCGGCGCAAATTCAGGCGATACGGAATTTACGAGCGGCGCCTCAGCCGTTACGTCCACCGTCTCAGTAGTTGTACCCACACCAAGGCGCGGCGAAACGTCAGTGACACTACCGACCAGCACAATTACTTTTTCGGCTTTGTAGGGAGCAAAGCCCTGCTGCGCGATATTGACGGTATAGGCTCCGAGGCTGCAGACGCGGTTACGCGAAAGTAACCGGAGTCATTCGTGGTGGCGGCCTTTTCCGCGTTGGTTCCGTTGTTGCGAACGGTAATTTTGGCGTTCGCGACGACGGCGCCGTGAGAATCATACACAGTACCGCCGATGGCGCCATCGGTGGTGGACTGCGCAATGAGTAACGAGCTGCCCATAACCAGCAGCGTTACCATCAGCGGTCGTAAGAATTTTACAAAGCTTGACATCATGCCCTCTCTCCTAGTGAAAGTCCTAAATCAGCTTGGTGTTGTGAAAACTTGTAGGCGGGATCCGGGAAATTCGGGGGCCTCTATACGCATCAGTACTCCCCACTGTGGTGTCCGGAACGTAGACGATTGTTTCCGCCCCGAAGAATCCTACTCTGCTGCCTATTCTCTCTTGTTGAAAGCTGGGTTAAAAGATAGGAAATCTAGAAAATTTGTGGAAAAGACGGCATAAATACTACGAACCAAAACGGCAAACTATGGGACTCTACCAAAAAACATAGAACGGAGTTCCTGGCTCGCCGGATTCTTCTGTTTTTTGAATTTCATTGGCAGATCCTCATTTGCGTTATCGAGATTTCTGCGCTAAGTTTTGTTTCTCAACGTAGAGGGGCGACATGACCTGGACTGAGACTTTCAACTGCGATATTTGCGGCAAGCAAAAAGCCAATACCGATCACTGGTGGCTGGCGTGGACTGAGAAATATTCTCCGCATACGGAAGCGCCTGAGCGAGAGATGTTCAAGGTTTATCCCTGGGAAAACATGATGGCGCATGACGCTGACGCGAAGCATCTGTGTGGGCAGGCATGTCTGCAAAAGCTTCTGGATCGTTGGTTGAATGCGGAGCTGAGCGAAGCGATCCGCCAGGCCAAAAAACAAAGCGCGTGACAAAGAGCAGTTATGCAAAACGCTTGCAGCATTAAGAATTAAACTTCTCGACCTGCCCGCTTCTCAGATTCATATCCACTTCCCTAAAGGCCAACCTAAACAGCCCGGGCGGAACAACATTCCAGACAGTCTTTGGCGCGGCAAAGAAATGCCGCCGAGATGGAGTGCTTGAAAATCAGTTGCTCCTGGTCATGGTCTTCGAGAAGAACGGAATATTTATCAAACGACCGCACTTTTCCACTGAGCTTGGCTCCGGTTAAGAGGTACACCGTGACGTGCTTGCGGCTTTGCTGGGCTGCGCTAAAAAACGTTTCTTGAATGCTGACGACGGATGACATGCTCGGCTGACTCAGGTGTTCGCGCCAGGCGGGGGCCTTCAGCTGCAAACATGCGACTAAAAATAGTCAGCTGCGAGCTATGTGTCCAATATATAATTAGCTGCGTTTTAATAGGCCTAAACTATGGAAGTCCACCAACTAAGGTACTTCTGCGCGGTCGCGGAAACGGGAAATTTCACCCGTGCGGCGGAGCGTGAGCAGGTAGCTCAGCCTTCACTCTCACAGCAGATCATGAAGCTGGAAGAAGAACTGGCGGTGCGTCTCTTTGATCGCCTTGGCCGGTCAGTTCGACTGACGGATATGGGCCAGATGTTCCTGCCCCGGGCGCGGACCATCCTGAATGAATTGCGCGCGGCGAAGGAAGAGGTCGCGCAGCGGCAGTCTTCGGTTGCGGGGCCAATCAGCGTGGGCGTAATTCCCACCATTGCGCCGTATTTTATGCCAACGCGCATTGCATCTTTTTCGCGTAAATATCCGGAAGCGTCCATGACGGTGCTGGAGGACGTGACGGTCCGCTTGATGGATAGCCTGCGCGCCGGTCTTGTGGACCTGGCGGTCATGGCGCTGCCTGCTCGTGGGCATGATCTGGAATGTTATCCCCTGCGTACCGAGCGACTGTTCGCGATACTTCCCAAAGGCCACAGGCTGGCGAAGAAGCGTACTCTGGTGATGAAAGAGCTGCGTGAAGAGCCCTTCCTTCTGCTGCGGGATGATCACTGTTTTCGGGAGACGGCGATTGAAATCTGTAAACGCGCCCGCATCTTGCCACAGGTAATTTTTGAGAGTGGACAGTTCAGCAGCATCCTGGGAATGGTGGGCGCTGGGCTGGGAGTTTCCATTGTTCCTGAGATGGCGCTGGAGCAGCGCGCGGACTGCACGTTTGTTCTCATCGCCGATGAAAAAGCGTCCCGCACCATTGGCGCAGCCACGCTCAAAGGACATTTCCTCAACCGGGTGCAAAGGGCTTTCCTCAATCATCTGCTGGCGAACGCCCAGGGGGCATAGTCGTTCCAAGCTGGGCCGTGAAACAGATATGTTGAGAGGATGGCGTTACTCATCAGAAACCCGCGACTGGCGATTCGCCTTATTTAAAGCGTACATTCAAGCGCATGCGCAAGTTTCAAATCCTGTTTGACGAAGCAGAACCTTCCGCGGTCGACGATCCCGTACTTGAGCCTTACGGAAATTTTTCCTTGCCTGCAGTGCAGGCAAAGCGTCCCTGGATCTACGCAAATTTCGTCCAGTCCATGGATGGCATTGCCTCCTTCAAAGGGAAACATGCGAGCGGAGGAGACATAGCCCAATCCATGGAAGATAAGTGGCTGATGAATGTTCTGCGCGCCCACGCCGATGCCATTTTCTTAGGAATGAATACGCTCGTGGAAGAGACGCAGAATCTGCCGATGCTTAACGGTGGTCGCGGACCGGTGTACCGGACCGAGGGTGAGGAGCTGCGTGACCTTCGCAAGAGGCTCGGCAAAGCGCGCGAAAAAGTAATCTTTGCCACCAACTCCGCCACCATCGATCCCGCTGCCTACAAGATCTTTGACGGCGATGAGGTTGATGCGTTTGTTCTCACCACTGCAGCTGGGGCAGACAAACTTTCAGGGAAACACGTGCAAACCCTGGTGGCTGATTCGCACGCCACGGTCAATCTTCCGGCAGCGATGGAGATGTTGCGCAGGGATCTGGGAATAAAGCTCCTGCTCTGCGAAGGTGGCCCAACTTTGTATGGCAACATGGCGCGCGCGGGATTGATTGACGAGAAGTTTGTAACCGTGTCACCCATGGAAGTAGGCCTGCTGGTGCCGCCCGGACAGGAGCCGTCAGAAGAAGAAAAGCAAAACCCTCCACGGATTCGTCCAACCACATTCACGGCGATCGGCTTTACCAAAGAGAATGTTCCGTGGTGGCGCTGGATGAGCAGCCGCAGAGTGGGCAGTCATGAATTCAACCGCTACCGCCGCGATAGAACAGATGGCTGAAGAGTCACCGATGCAAAACCCAAGACATTAAGACATGTCAGCTCCAATCCGTGCGGTGAGATCAGCCTTGTACCAAAATGGGAACGCTAATGTTTCTTTGCTGTCCACACACACCTGTAAAAAATGACACATCCTCCCAAACGTCCCTTGCCACAAAATTACGATTGAATGCTGATGAAAGAGCTGAAACCGCCGCAATGATTCCAGCATCTACTAAGCACATGGATTTTGCGGCGGAATAAAGGGACGATTGTCTTGAAGCAGACTCTCTCGCCAGCAAACACTACTTTAAGCAGTTGAACCAGATCAGGCGGATGTCATGGATAAATCACGTTACGGAGCAGCACTCTTCGCACTTTTGTTTGCGGTTGCCATTGCACTCTTGCTGACGGGCGAAGGGCTGGCGCGGTAAACGTCGGCTGTCCATTGCCTATTTTCGTCCCGCAGCCTCCACGCTTCGCGTTGGGTCGGCGCCCTGCCAGGTAACGTCTGCTGTTGGTCCGTAATTCGAACCCACTTTCTTTCCCAGTAGTCTCAGGCAGACGCTCAACTGCGTCCGATGATGCGCGGTGTGCAGGAGCCGTCTCCAGAAGACCCATATGCGCTGGCGACGGACATCAAAAAATGGCACCTCTTCCAGCCACCATGTCTGGTCCCATCCGGCAAGCCGTTCCAGACGAGGCCGGCATAATTCCTCATTGCGTTTGCAGAAGCTCATGGGCGTGAGATCCAGCGGCAATACCGCAGATGCTTCCGGCTCACCGGGTAAGCCGATGAACTCGGCGAAGAAGCGGCGCTCCGATAGAAGCTGGTGCTTCATGATGTCCAGCACGCTGCTGCTGCGCTCAGCCGATTTGAACGGCATGTCTTCCGGTGCGAATTCCCGCCATACGCTGACCACTTTGCTGGTCTCACTGGCGTAAGTATCCAGCAGGTGTTGGAAGATAGGATTGCTGGCGCGGGGAACCGCCGATTCGGGAATAGCGGTGTATTCGTATTGCATGGGCATGGCAGACCTCGAACGAGGCAGCCAGTGCAGGCCAGCTGCCTCACGGAGAGGATACTCCAAAATTCGGAGAACTAGGCTGCCGATGCGCGAGACTGGTTCGAAGCGGGCTTGATCATCGCGGCAGCAACCAGCCCGGCGAATACAAATCCCATCGCGATCGTACACATATAGGACACCGTGTAGTTGCCCGGATAGCCGTACCAGTTCCAGTAGGAAATGTTGGTGCTGATGGCGGCCAGAATCCCGGCGATGGTGATGAATCGCCAGCGCGCAACAAAACCAGTGAGGGTGATGTGTCCAAGAAGAATGATGGCCAGCAGCACCTGAATAATGTTGGTGATGAGCTCGGTGATCAACTGCCGCGGCGCAATCGGCTCAGCTCCTTCCGGGTGGATCACCATGATACCCACGGGTCCCGCTTTCATCGCTGGAACCAGGTCTTTCATCTTCGCCATTTTTTGCGCTTGCGTCGCATCCGGCCCCAACCCGAAGCCAGGGACCCTGTAAAGACCGGGCTGAGTGATGTTGGCTTTGATAGCGCTTACCACGGCTTGTTCATTGGGGATATCATTGATGCCAACGTCTCCCAATCCGAGGAACATGTGCGCGACGCTGGACCAGGCAAAGAACGCCAGTCCGCCCAGAACTGCTGCCAGAAGCTTCTTGCCCATAAACATTTCTCCTGTAGTTAATGGGCACCATGCTCCACTGGCAGGAAGGTTTAGTCAAATGATTTCGCGGGAGGGCTGAAAAAGATTTTCCAGCCCTGCCAGTCCGCCCTAACAATTTAAGACCATTGAGTTTAAGCCCCTTTACCTGCCCAAATGGGTAGGTCCTGGCGCGGGAAAGAATAGAAGCTGAACGCGCAAGCAGGTAATCTACTGATACATACTTATCGAATGGTCTAGTAAAAAGGCTGAGGCCCTCTCGGTCACAGCGCGCCAGGACGCGTAATGCGTAACACGTAACACAATCACAATATGAAAACGTTCTCCACGACTTCAGATAAGCAATTGAAACGGGGTAGCTCTTTGGCCAAGCAGAATGAAAATCAGGGTGGGAAGAAGAAATCAGCGGCACAGCAACTGAAGTCGGCGTGGCCGATGATCGCGGAACTGGTACGTCCGCGTCGCGGCCTGTTGGCCATGAGCTTCCTGATGTTGATTATCGGACGCGTTGCGGGGCTGATGCTTCCGTATTCTCCCAAGATCCTCCTGGATACCGTGATCGGCAAGCACCGGCATGATCTTCTGCTGCCGCTGGTAGGCGCCGTCACGCTGGCCACTTTGGTGCAAGCTGTATGCTCTTTTGCGCTGACCCAGTTGCTGTCAAAGGAAGGGCAGAGGCTGATTGCTGAACTTCGCCGCAAGGTGCAGATGCACGTGGGACGACTGCCTTTGAACTATTACGACGCCAACAAGTCAGGCGCTCTGGTTTCGCGAATTATGAGTGACGTGGAAGGTGTGCGCAACCTGATTGGGACCGGGCTGGTTGAATTTTTTGGCGGCATCCTTACAGCGGTCCTGGCGTTGGGGATCCTGCTGCACATCAACGCGTGGATGACCAGCATCGCCATTGGCTTTCTTCTGATTCTTACCGTCGCACTGGGACGGGCTTTCAAGACGATCCGGCCAATCTTTCGTGAACGCGCCAAAATCAACGCTGAAGTCACGGGACGCCTGACCGAATCGCTGGGCGGCGTGCGTGTGGTGAAGGGCTATCACGCAGAAGAACGCGAATCGAATGTGTTCGGCGGCGGCGTGCAAAAGCTGCTGGACAACGTGCTGAAATCGCTCACCGCGATTTCCCTGATGGGACTCTCGTCCACCCTGATGCTGGGAGTCGTGAGCTCAATCATTCTTTATCTTGGCTCACGGCAGATTTTCGCCGGCCACATGACCACAGGTGACCTGTTCAGTTACACCATGTTTATGGGTTTCCTGATCGCGCCGGTCGCGCAGATTGCCAGCATCGGCACGCAGATCACGGAAGCATTGGCGGGACTGGACCGCACACGCGAAGTGCTGGGTGAAAATCGTGAAGACGAAGATCCTGAGCGGACCATCGTTCTTCCCTTGATCAATGGCCGCATTGAGTTTGAACACGTTGACTTTTCTTACGAGCCAGGCAAGCCGGTGCTGGATGACGTGAGCTTTGTCTCGGCTCCGGGAACGGTAACGGCACTGGTTGGGTCTTCCGGTTCAGGCAAGTCAACCATGATTGGACTTGTGGCGGCCTTTTATAAACCGACCTCCGGCCGCGTGACCGTGGACAACATTGACCTTGCTCACGTGCGCCTCGATTCCTATCGCAGCGCATTGGGAGTGGTATTGCAGGATTCATTCCTTTTTGACGGCAGCATCCGTGAGAATATTGCCTTTTCACGTCCCGACGCCACCGAGGAAGAGATCATGGAAGCCTGCCGCATTGCCCACGTGGAAGAATTTGCCGAGCGCTTCCAGGATAAATACGACACCATCATCGGCGAACGCGGCGTGAAACTTTCCGGCGGACAGAAACAGCGCGTATCCATCGCCCGCGCTGTGCTGGCTGATCCTCGCATATTGATTCTCGATGAAGCCACCTCAAGCTTGGACTCAGAATCAGAGGCCTACATACAGCAAGGCTTGAAATACCTGATGGAAGGCCGGACTACGTTTGTAATCGCGCACCGGCTCTCGACCATCCGGCAGGCTGACCAGATTCTTGTAGTCGAAGCGGGCAAGATCGTAGAACGTGGAAGGCATGAAGATCTTCTGGCGGTGCAAGGGCGCTATTTCGACCTCTACACACGCCAGCATGGCCTGGAAACCAATCTTTTTCTGGCTCCCGGCGAGGGTGACACCGTGGAGGATACCAACGGCGCGAAACGGAGCGGTGGTGCTGCAGCGCCCGATGCCATTACGCTGATCCGCGGGGGCGGTACCAACCTGTAGGTCGCTTTTTATCCCGAGCTTTGCGAGGGATCCCTATCGCCGGAGAAACTGCATTTTTCAGAACTTAAGGTTCCCTCGTTTCGCCCGGGGAAAAAAGACTAAACGCGCTACAATGCTTCGTTCACCATGAAAACCAGACTGCTCTGTCCTCTCTTGATACTGATTTTCGCCGCGAGCCTTCAGGCGCAAACCGCTCCCACCCCAAAACCGCTCGATCTGCTGAAGCACCGCATTGAAACTATCTCTCAGGGCGTCAGCGCGGACTGGGGCGTCTACATCAAGTCGCTCGACACTGGCGAAGAAATCGCCATCAACGCCGATACCGCCATGGACACCATGAGCGCCATCAAAATCCCGTTGCTGGTCGATGTCTACCGCCAGGTGGATGCGGGCAAGATCAATCCGGCGGATCGCATCGTGCTCAAGACCGCCGACAAGCGCTTTGGCACGGGTGTTCTGCGGACGCTGGATGACGGCGTGAACCTCAGCTTCCATGATGCGCTGATGCTGATGATTATCCAAAGCGACAACACAGGTACTGACATGGCGTTTTCCCGCGCCGGCGGCCCGGCTCACGTTACCCAGACGATGCACACGCTGGGACTGAATTCCATTGTCGCCACGGGCACCACCTTTGACTGGTTCCGCGCGTTGACAGAGGCGGGTGATCCCGCCTATGCGAAATACACGCCGGAAGAGCTATTCACAAAAGGTTTCCCTGACAAGTTGACCGATGCCGAGGTGGAGAAATTCCATTTTGATGGCAAACATCCGTTCGGTCTCTCCAGCGCGCGCGACATGGGAAAGCTGCTGGAAATGATGGCCGGCAACAAAGCCGCCAGCGAGAAATCATGTAAAGAGATGCTGCGCATGATGGGTTTGCAGCAGATGCGCACACGCATCCCCAAATTCATTGAAGACGATGCCAACACGCCTCATAAGACGGGCGACTTTCCTCCTTACATCGCCAACGATGTTGGACTGATTGAAACTCCGGCAGGCCGTGTGGTGGTGGTCTTTTTCACCGCACATCACCGCGGCTTCTATTCGGAACTGGAAGACGCCGTTGCCAGAATGAGTGAACAGGTCTGGGATTACTTCAATTATCGGGGCAAGATGGAGAAATAGCTCCGCGTGACGGCTGAGAACGGCGGTAACGTTAACGTTGCGGTCAGCAGGAGCGCGGGCCTGAACTTGCCGCGAATTTTCGCGAATGAATGAAGGCTGCGATTGAAATGAAGGCTGAATCCTTGTCATCATGAGCGGAGTCGGAGCGCATGCGACGACGCAGTCGAATGATCTATGTATTTGTTCATTGCTGGAATAAAGCCCAGTCTCGCAGTGGTGCGCTAGCCGTACGGCACCTTACTGATCGAAAAACTTCTTGATCTGTGGCCAGTACGTTCTGACAACATTTTCAGTCTTCAAGTGCCCTCCGCGGTTGAGCAATCGAAGTTCAATGCCTGTTTTCCTGGCAAATTTGCTCACCGATCGCCATGGCACAAACGGATCATCTTTTGCGTGAAACATCATTGCCTTCGACGCGACAAATTCATTTACGCGGTGAGCCGGATTGAAGAACGTGCCGGAGTGAAGTTTGTTCCAGTTCTTCTCCGTCAGGCGATAGCCGTTACCAAACGCTTCGCGAATGTAAGCCGCATAGCTCTTATTCGACGTTTCTTTCCTCTGCTCATTACGCAGAATACTCCAGTCCACCACTGGACAATTGGCGATCACTTTCTTCACGCGCGGGTCCAGCGACGCAAGCAGAGCCGCCGCACCACCAAAGCTGCCGCCGATTACAAAGATTTCCTGCGGCAAGAGTTTGAATTTCTGACCGAAAGCCGTTTCACGAATGCCTCTTGATAGTTCGTCAATGATGTCGCTGAGATCTTTCTCCGGCGGGTCCTGCAGGAATTGTCCATCGCTCTCCCAGGCTCCACGCCAGCGCGGGTAAATGACCCAGTACCCCTTCCGCGAAAGAAATTCCACCAGCGGCTGTTTGCGCGGCATGGAAGGCATGCCGTCGCAAAGCAGAATCACGCGATCTTTCTTGCGTGCGCCGGCCGGCGGCAAAAACTCAGCAACAATCTCTTTCTTGAAGCGTGTTCTGAACATTCAGATTGCTACGTCTCCCTGCCGGCGTTCGCTCTCACCAGTTGCATGGCCTCTTCCTTGGTATGGATCGCACCCTCAAGCTGTGCGTCCTCCACGGCCGTCAACCACTCTTTGAACTGCGGCCCAGGCTCAAACCCGGCGGCAATAAGATCATGGCCGGTGATGAGCGGCTCAGGGCGTACCTGTTCCGCAGGCATGGTCTCGAACTTCTCTTTCGCAAATTCATACAGCGTGAGGTCGCGATGGCTGCTGAGGCAGTCAAGCCGGTGCAGAGAAAGATGCTCATCAAACTTCGGCAGACGCAGGAAGCGTTTCAGCGTGGATTCCTTCATTCGCATGACGTCCCCAAAGCGCATGTGGTTGGCTACGAGCGAACAAACCTGCTCCGTCTCTTCATTGGACAAGCGAAAGCGGCGGCAAATCTCTTCCGCCATCCTGGTGCCGACTTCCGCATGCTGGTTGAAACGGATCCGATCCAGAACCTGAAATGTCGGCGGCTTTCCAACGTCATGCAGCAATACGCCGAGCGCCAGGGTCCTGGAACTGCCTGCGGGAAGACCGTCAAGCAGAAGCAGCGTGTGCACCCACACGTCACCTTCCGGATGATATTCCGGAGGCTGTTGCACGCCCTGCATTTTCTTGATCTCGGGAAGAATCTGCTCCAGCAGGCCGGTTTCATCCAGCAGTTCGAAAGCCCGTTTCGCTCGGCCTTCCGTCAACATTTTGAGGATCTCATCGCGGATACGTTCGCGGCTCACCTGATGGATTTGTGCTGCGCGTTCGCGGATAGCCGCCATCGTGGCGCTGTCAATGGCATATCCAAATCGTGCGGCAAAGCGCACGGCCCGGAGCATGCGCAGCTTGTCTTCATCGAAACGGCGATGCGGATCACCGATTGTGCGGACCACTTTGCGCTTGAGATCATCCAACCCGCCAACGAAGTCCAGTACGTCGTGGGTCGCGGGATCAAGCAATAGCCCATTGATCGTGAAGTCCCGGCGCTGTACATCAAACCTGGCTTCTTTGGAAAACTGCACCTGGTCGGGATGACGGCCGTCAGAGTAGTCGCCGTCACTGCGGTATGTGGCGACCTCAATCGCGTATTTGTCATGAACGCCGTCGCGGGCCATCTGCATCTTCCTGGCGAATCGGTACCAGTACAACTCCGAATTGCGCGCCCACGGCAAAGGTGAGCGGGAAGATGCGCATCACCTCCTGGGGCGTTGCAGAGGTGGCAACGTCATAGTCCGCGGGTTCGCGACCCAGCACAAGATCGCGCACACAGCCGCCAACCAGGTAGGCGGAATGTCCATGCTCGCGCAGGATTTGCACGATGCGTGTGGCTTCATGAGCTCTGGGTGAGGTGAGATTCATGCCTGTTGAGGACCCGATGCCATCCTTGTTCAATTCCAATAATATAGATGTATGCCACAGGCCTGCATTTTGGGTATTGAGACTTCGTGCGATGAAACCGCCGCCGCGGTCGTAAGCCAGGGAGAGAAGGTGCTCTCCAACGTGGTGTCTTCGCAGATCGCCACGCACCAGCCCTATGGAGGGGTGGTGCCGGAACTTGCCTCCAGGGAGCATCTGCGCGCAATCGTGCCGGTGGTTCGGCAGGCGCTGGAAGAGTCAGGCCAGAGTTATCAGTCCGTGGATGCAATCGCCGTTACTCAGGGGCCGGGATTGGCCGGCGCTCTGCTGGTGGGCATCAGCTTTGCCAAAGCCCTGGCTTATGTTCTGGAAAAGCCGCTGATCACTGTCAATCACCTGGAAGGTCATATTCACGCCGTGCTGCTGGAAGAGCGGCAGAAGGGTGCATTTGAAGTTGAGTTCCCTGCGCTGGCGCTGGTGGTTTCCGGTGGGCACACACATTTATTTCTGGCCCGGGAGAATGACAAAGGCTGGCGCTATAAAAATATCGGCCGCACTCGTGATGACGCCGCGGGTGAAGCCTATGACAAAGTGGCTAAATTGCTTGGACTCGGATACCCGGGCGGTCCCGTTATTGACGCGCTGGCGAAACATGGCAATGCGAAGGCGGTAAAGTTCGGTCCGGCACAGATCAAGCACAGCAATCGTGGGACCCCCAAAGACAAACAGACGCTCCACGACTTCTCTTTCAGCGGCATCAAGACCGCGGTGTTGCATTACGTTGCGAAAGAAAACATGCGTGAAGCCATCGCGGCCAGACAGCAGGCACTTGCGGTCAATCCCAGGCCAAAGACTGAAGACGTATTGCCCCTGTGCGATCAGAAAACACTCGATCTCGCCGCTTCATTCCAGCGTGCCGTGGTAAATGATCTGGTGGCCAAGACACTGCACGCGGCTGATGAGCAAAACGTTCGCACAATTTTTGTAACCGGAGGCGTGGCCGCAAACAGCGAACTGCGTCAGACATTTGAGCGTGAAGCGAACCGCGCAGGCGTCGCCGTTTTCTTTCCGTCCCGCAGGCTCTCAACTGACAACGCAGCCATGATTGCCGCGGCAGCTTATCCAAGGTTTTTGGCGGGTGATTTTGCAGATGCGGAGTTTTCCGCGGAAGCGTCCCTGGCGCTGATTTAGCGCAGACTCGCGTTTAGCCCAGACTGGCGTTTAGCGGAAGGGCGCTACGGTACCTGTGGAGAGAGACTGCCCGGAAGAATGGCTTCCACCGTACGGCTCAGTTGCGAGACGATATCGATGTCTTTGTGGATCACGTATTTTGAGTCGATGTCTACCGGCTCAGTTCCCTGGCGTCCTGCCAGGACGATGACGGGAATAGCTTCAGTGTCCGGACGCGCCTTGAGCGCCGTCAAAAGCTCATGCCCGTTCATTTTGGGCATCTGCAAGTCAGTGACAATAATGTCAGGGTGAATGCGGTCGAGCATTTCCAGAGCTTCGGCCCCGTTCGTGGCCGACTCAACCTCAAATCCACGGGTTTCCAGAAAGCGGCAAACCGTATGGCGAATGAGCATAGAATCATCGACAACCAGGGCTAAAAAGGGTAAGGGCATGAAGGTTCCTGAGCTTGGTCAAACGTTATCAAGCGGCGAAGTCTGACGCAAGCAGGAATTCCACCTACCGAAGTACCAAAGTCATTGATTTTCTTAGATAAAACGCAAGGCTAGACGTCCTCGGGTTTGATGGTTTCTTCAATGGCCATGTCGCGGAATTCACTGGCTTCAAAAACGTCGCCACATTCCTGGCATTCGACATATTCAGCGTCGTCTTCACGTGCCACGACGCGCACACGGGGATGGCGGCAGATTTTCTCCATAGGTGTTTGTGCGGATAGGCGATTCGAGATAGCTGGATTATGGAAATTCATGGTTCGGACCGGAGCGCGGATTCATCGACGCGGTTCACGAATTTCCGATATTTTAGGCCCCTGATTGCGCTTGTCAAGTATTTCTCAGCAACTCAGAATGCCTGGCGCATGGCGGTGGGCCACTTTGGGAACGTTAGAAAACCCTTAGGTCAAAAGGGCGACGGCATGGGGAAGATTCCAGAGGCCCGGGAATCCTCGATAAGTATTTTTGTCGTCGCGGAGGGTGGCTGCTTTGCCAGTCCCTTGTTCGCTGACGTCACCGCCGCAGGAAAGCTCAAACGGCCAGTCAGTGCGGCATCGATAAAGAGAAATTGATTCGATCCCTGAGAAACTCGAACGCCCACGTATGCATGACCAGGAACCAGGACCACGCTTGGCTCCATGCCCAGGTTTTCAAACAGTGATGCGTACAGCACCGCGGCATCGATGCAATTGCCGCTGTTGCTGTTCAATGTGACCCGTGGCATGCGCACTCGCTCACTGGTTGACCTGTTCCCACCCAGCGTCGCCGAGCTCTTCACGTAAGAGAGGCCCATTTTCTTCACGGCGTCATAGATTGCTTTGGCTTCCAGGAATGTTTCCTGCTCTTGCTCCGCCGGGGTTTTCCAGTTCTCGTAACCGGGCAGCCGCCGATCTGGCGTGTAGCTCTTCGCTTCAGCCAGGGTTTTTTCGATCATGGCGTCGTGGGGCGTTACCCAGGAGGCGATAAAGGGAGCATATTTAAACCCACTGCCCCAATAGATGTCTTCCGCGGACCGTAAGTGTACGGGCACCGTGATTTCGTCCATCTTCCTGGTTCCGGAAATATCGCTGAAGGTAACGTGCACAGTTGCGGCAATGATCTCCCGATTGTCGTAAAAGCGCGGCAGGAACGTTGGCGCAAAAGACAGGCTGCGTTGGCCGCCGGGAGCAACGTCAGACAGTTGGATTTCTTCGTCGCTCCAGCCCACTACTGTTACAGCCACTCGCTGCCGCAGGTTCTCTTTGCCCGGGTTGGTAATCGTGACCGTGACTGTAGCAACGCTGCGTTGATCCGGGCTGAAAAGGGAAGCGTAGTTGGCGAACACAGGATATATTTCGCCTTCGATCCCCGCCTGGATATTGTAGAAAGTGGCTGGCTTGGTTGGACGAGCGACCTTGGCATCTGGGTGATCCACGGCGTTCTCGCCGGAGTAAGCCCAGGTCGAAGAGAAAATTAAGACTGCCAGCAAGAGCGAGACGAAGCGCGACTGACGAAAGAACATGGCACTTAGCAGAATAGGCGTTTGACTCTGGCAAACAATCGGTCTAAAGCCCTATGTTTAACCACATGGGATTACATAGGCAAGGGTTTTGCAGCACACGAAATACCCAGAAGTGCAGCGTGATTGGCGCGTTTCTTAGCGTGACTCGGGCGGGTGAACGGGCGCCCGTGAAAACGCCCCGCCCGCCAGTACCAGCAGCACGGGAAAGCATTCCAGTACGTAACGAGGCTCGGGGTTTTCCAGCGTACTCAGGAACAACGTCCGCAGCAGCAGGAAGCTGACGATCGCAACCCCGGCTGCTCCAAAGCGCCAATGCGACCATCCACGAAAGGCGAGAAGTAAAAGTACCAGATTGATAGCAGCCCAAAGCAGGGCAAAGAAGCTTTGTCCGCGATGTTTTGAGAGGTCCCACCATCGGCTTTCCACCGGCAAAATCTCTGTTCGCGGACGCAGCCACATGTCGGCCATTCTCAGCGTTGGCAGCCATACGTAGTAACGGAACGGATTGTGCGACATTCTCTGTAGCGCCAGGTTTTCAAACTCACCGTCCAGTTCGGGATCGAGATAAAGCTGTTGGCTATATTCGTCGAATATAGTTTCAGTCCGATCGTAAGAAACGCGGGAATCAAAGGCCCGTTCGGGAAGGTCGCCGATGCTGATGTCTTCGCCCGGAACACGCCAGTAAATGTCTTCCACCGAGACATAATCCACGATCCATGTTTTCACCCAACGATTGAATCCTGTGGGCACGAACTCACCCGGATCATTGGCATAACGCGGGGCCAGTGGCTGGAAAACGTGAAAAGTCCGCCAGTTTCGAATGGTCCACGGAACCAGCGGCGCACTAGCGCACAGAAACAACAGCAGACCGGCAGTCAGCACGCGCCGCTTGCTGACGGCGCCAAACGCGCCAAAAAGCAACGATGCCATGGCGATCGCGAGTGCAGGAAGGATGATGCCGTTATCGGGACGGATCAGGAGCGCCACTCCGGTCCAGATTCCAGCGGTGCACCATAGCCAATTTGCAGCTTCCCCGGCACACAGCGCCTTGAGTCCACGCACTCCGTAATAAAAGCAATGGGCGGTGCAGAAAATCGCCAGCGTTTCAGAGAGGGGCGCAGCTGTGTAATTTGCTGTGAAAGGACAAATCGCTGCCAGCAGGTAAGCAGCCTTTGCGGCCCGCTCGTTCATGAGCTCAAGCGCTAGAGCAGCAATCACCAGACATGTGTTGGTATCAATGAATGCCTGGATGATCATGACCGCACGGTAATGCTCGGAGCCGAAAATCCTGAATATCGCTGCCAGGAAAGCCGGATAACCGGGCAAGCGAATCAGAGTAGGACGGAGTATGCCGGTGTCCGTGATGCCATAGACTCCATCGTGCAGCCAGTGTTTCGCGATCTCACCGTAAACAAAGGTGTCCCCGGCAACGTGGGCATATCGCCATATGAAAAACAAACGCAGTGCCAGCGCCGCCAGCGTTACCGCGGTGAAGTAAATCCAGTTCTGGCGTAACAGGGTTAACAGTCTTTTCATGAAGGATTCGCAAGTCTAATAGCTGGGTTCTCAGGTATTCAACTGGAAACCTTATAGGTATGTGCTTCATTGACCAGTGATTGCCGTCAGCTTACGATGGAATAAGCTGCCCACCATGACAAAACAGGTATTCTACGATCCGCAAAGAAAGCGGTGGACACGGTTACGGTTGCTGTTTGACTTGCTTGGCATAGTCATCAGCGCGCTGGTCCTGTTTTTCATCGTCTCAGTATTTTTCCAGAAAGAAGTACTCCCGCGAACACTGCTGCCGGAACTCAAGCGGAACCTGCGAACGGTAAGGGAGCGTGAGCGTCCAAAGAAAACCAAGGCATCGAGCCCGCATCGCAAGACAAAGGCGTCACCTTCTGAAGTTGTGTTGAACACGGATGAAGGCATCCGTGCTGCCTATTACGTTACCTGGGACGCCGCCAGTTTTGTCTCCCTGAAGCAGTACTACCCTCAAATTGACCTGCTGTTTCCTGAGTGGCTGCACGTCCTGACGCCCGACGGGCACATCCAGAGCGTGGACGATACCAACCGTCTCTTTCCCGTCATACAGAATAATCACGTCCATTCGCCGGACGATCGTGTGATGCCGTTTCTGCGGGCTGAAAAGGCTAACATGGACGTGCTGCCGCTGATCAATAACTTTGATCCGGTGGCCAAGCAGTGGCTCACCAACATTGGCGATTTTCTGAATGATGCGGATGCGCGTCAGACATTTCGCCAGCAGTTGCTGGCTTTCCTGGCCAGTGACAAGTTCAAGGGCGCTTCCATTGATTTTGAAGAGATTCCTCTCTCGGCGCAGCCCGGCTTCAATGCACTGATCGCCGAAGTCGGCCAGGACTTGCATAGCCGCGGCCTCAAGCTTTACGTAAATGTGCCGGTTTCGGACAAGGACTTTGATTATCCCAATCTGGCTGCCAACTCAGATGGCCTGGTGATCATGAACTATGACCAGCACCAGACCACCAGTGGCCCCGGGCCAATCGCAGCACAGCCGTGGTTTGTCTCCAACCTCAAACAGGCGCTGAAAGACATTCCCAAGACCAAAATCATCTGTGCTATTGGCAGCTACGGCTACGATTGGGCCATCAACCGCAAGACCCACAAAATCGTCAACGTGGATACCAATAACGTGCAGGAGGAGTGGCTGCACGCACGCGAGTCAGAATCCGATATTGATCTCCATCCCGGATCTCTCAATCCGCACTTCGCCTATAAAGAGGACAACATTGAACATCAGGTCTGGTTTCTGGATGGCGTAACCGCAATGAACCAGATGCGCGCCGCACGTCAGGTTGGTATAAGAACTTTCGCACTATGGCGGCTGGGTTCGGAAGATCGATCGCTCTGGGCCATATGGGACTCTCCCAGCGAAGCCAATGCAGAGCAGAAGCTTAGAAATGTTCCTTCGGGTGAAGACGTTGATCGTGAAGGCTTCGGCGACATTCTCTATGTAACCAAGCAGCCCAAATCAGGTGAGCGTGACGTAACTCTTGATCCTGACACACGCCTGGTTACATCCGAAACCATGACGGCGCTGCCGGAGCCTTACCAGCTCAGTCAATACGGCCACCAGGACAAGAAAGTCGCCATCACATTTGATGATGGTCCGGATCCGGCGAATACGCCGCGGATTCTTGACGTCCTCAAGCGGGAACAGGCGCCTGCCACTTTTTTCCTGATCGGTCTGGAGGTGCAGAAGTTTCCCTGGATTGCCCAGCGCATTTATGAGGAAGGTCATGCCATCGGCAACCATACCTTCACCCACCCTGATATCAGCGAAGTTTCCCAGCGCTATATCGATGTTGAGCTCAACGTCACGGAAAGGCTCTTTGCCAGCAAAATGGGCGTAAAGCCGCTTTACTTCCGTCCACCCTATTCCATTGACCAGGAGCCTGACATTGCCGACCAGGTCCGGCCTATCGACCACGTACAGAATCTGGGCTTCATCACGATCGGATCCAAGATCGATCCTGATGATTGGCAGCGCGGCCGCACCGTGCAGGACATTGTGAATGCGGTCATGGACCAGGCGCAACGTTATGCAACCAGTGCCTGCCAGAAGCACCAGCCCCCGGTCTGCGGGAACATTATTCTTCTTCACGATGGCGGCGGAGATCGTGAAGCCACCATCCAGGCACTCCCGCTCATCATTGAGCGTCTGCGCGCCGCTGGTTTCAAGATCGTACCTGTGGAAGAACTCATGGGCAAGACCCGAGCCGATGTAATGCCCAAGCTGGCGCCGAATGAAATCCTGGCTGCTCGATTGAATGACGCCACGTTCACCATGCTGAACGTTCTCATCCTGATCATCAAATGGGTGTTTCTGCTGGGCGATATTCTTATGAGCGGCAGGCTGCTCGGCATCGGCATGCTGGCCACGTATGACCGGTTGCGTAAAGTCCCAATTCTTGCCGGCCCCGATTACAAACCCGCGGTTACAGTCATCGTTCCTGCATATAACGAAGAGACCGTAATTGAGCAGACCGTACGCTCCGTGCTGGCGTCTGATTATCCCAACCTGCACACCATTGTGGTCGATGACGGATCTTCTGATCGCACCACACAGGTTGTGGAAGAAAAATTTGCCCAGGAAATTCTTGACGGGCGCGTTCGCCTCTTGACCAAGACCAATGCCGGAAAAGCTGAAGCTCTCAATTACGCGCTGAAATTCACGGACGATGAAATCTATGTCGGCATTGATGCCGACACAGTCATTGCCCCGAATGCGATCACCCTGCTGGTGCCGCACTTCGCTGATCCCGGCGTGGCTGCGGTGGCTGGAAATGCCAAAGTAGGTAACCGCGTGAACCTCTGGACGCGCTGGCAGGCCCTGGAATACATCACCAGCCAGAATTTTGAACGCCGTGCTCTGAACGTCTTTGGCGCGGTGAGTGTGGTGCCGGGCGCGATCGGCGCATGGCGGGTGGCGGCGGTGCGCGAGTCCGGGGGCTATCATCTCGATACGGTTGCGGAAGATGCCGACCTCACCATGTCATTGCTGGAAAATGGCTGGCGCGTGGTGAATGAAGATCGGGCGCTCGCCTTTACAGAAGCTCCCACGACCGCCAAAGGGCTGATGCGCCAGCGTTTTCGCTGGTCATTTGGCATCCTGCAAGCCGCGTGGAAACATGGAAGGGCAATCCGCAAGCGTAGCCGCCTGGGCTGGATCGCTCTGCCCAACATTATTGTCTTTCAGATTGTCTTGCCCTTACTCTCGCCGTTCATTGACCTGATGTTTGTCTTTGGTACATTGCAGTTCGTACTGGAACGTTATTTCCATCCGGAAAGTACGGACCCGCGCAGCTTTGAACAACTGGCGCTGTTCTTCGTTATTTTCCTGGCCATTGATTTCGTGGCTTCTGCTCTGGCATTTCTTCTGGAGCGCCGTGAAGCCGGCCGTGGCGAAGACTTCCGGTTGCTGCTGCATCTCTGGTTGCAACGCTTCTCGTATCGTCAGCTCTTTTCAGCGGTGTTGGTCCGCACGGTTAAGCGCGCCATCGATGGCAAGCCTTTCGCCTGGGACAAGCTTGAACGCACCGCCGCTGTGTCCACGAATCGCGCTCAGGCCCATCCCGTCAATACCAATCCTTAGCTTCATTAAAATGTTAAGGGCGGAGAGATTCCATCCCACCGCCCGTTAATCCTCAATCCGCGCTTATCCGCGTCAATTTGCAGTAAGAAGCGTTTCTACTTCGTCATCGGCTTCGTGATATCTCCCAACAGATCAGGCTGTCCCTCAGCCCGTACCAGATGCGGATACTTCTCACCGCCGTGATAATCCACCTGATAGCTATTGATGTAATCGCCATTTTCGGCAAGCAGCGTTAGCGGTTGCTGGCTTTTGGTTCCGGAATGCAGCGCAGTATGCACTTCGTCTTTGGAAAACTTACGGCCATTCACGGCGATGATCTTCATGCCCGGCGCCAGTCCGGACGCAAACGCCGGCGTGCCGGGAATCACGTCCCGAACGTCGCCTTCCTTCGTCACAATGGCGCCGATGGAGAAACTCAGGTCCATGGGCCCGCCCGACTTTTCCGCGGCATCCATCGTGCTGTTCTTCTGGTCGGTGTAAACCAGCTTCCACCCGCCATTCTCGATTCCGCCCAGCGGCGCATGGGCTGACTTGGAGTCAAGGCGTTCGCGGAGGAACTTTGCCCAGTCGTAAGCCGCCACCTGGTTGAGCGTGGCTACAACGTCTTCAAACTTGTATGGAACTACATTGGGCACGCCGCCTTGCCCGCCGTAGAATATCTTGCAAAAGTCGTTCAGGGACTTCTGTCCGTTGCTCTGCTTGCGCAGCGTTGTGTCAACATCAAGCCAGATCAAATAGCCTTCGGGATAATAATCGGCTGAGCGTCGCCAGTTCACCCACTGCGGTGGCGCTGCAAACAGCGTTTGCACGGATGTTGCGGTGTCCTGGAGCGGACGCCACGTTCTGCCCGCGCGATGGTCCAGCATGGCTGCTGTGGCCGCCAGGTTTTCACGGAACTGCTCGGCCGTTCGCAAACCCACCCGTGCCGCCAGAATATTGCCCCAGTAGTCCGTCATGCCTTCATACACCCACAGCAGGTCGCCTTTCATTGGCTCCTGGTAATTTGGAGTAACCAGTCCGGCAGGCCTGCGATGCTTGCCGTTCCATGAGTGCGTGAATTCGTGCGGAAGAAGGTCTGCCTCCAGATTGTGTGCGCTGGGATCGCTGAATACCTCTTCACTCGTGCCGTTGTCACTCGATTCGTGATGCTCCAGTCCGTGGTGTGCCGTCTGGTCACTCAGTGTCCACAGGAAATGGTATTTCTCGTAATGCCGTGCGCCGAACAAGACGCCGGTCTCTGCAACTAGTTGCTTATAGCTGGCCACGTCTTTATCCGTGATCTCGATTGCCTCTTCGGTCTCGCCCACCATGTCAATGACGTGGACTGGCTTCTCGCCCGTCTGACTGAGCTGCACTTGCCGGTAGAATTGACCAGCGATCAAAGGGGAATCGACCAGTCGAGTGAGAGACACGGGCGCAAATTCTGCTGTGCTTCCGGTGTCGTGTGTCGGAATGAGCGCCGTGCCGTATTTCCAGCCTTCGGGGAGGCGCACGGACGCCGTGACCTGCACTGCATCACTCGGCGTGCCTTGAGGATAAAAGACCAGCTGGTTCCACAACAAATCAATCACCTTGCTGGACGCAAGAGAGCTCTTGCCGTTGTAAGTGATCAGATCGAGTGATGCGTCAATCTCGTGCGTTCCCTGCGGCACCTGAAGGTGAAACGCATACATATCCACCAGGTCGCGTTGCCATTCCAGTTCCTGATTGCCTGCCTTGAAGTGAACGCCGGTCAGATTCCAGATCGGACCAGTAGGCCGATGGTTACCGGGGATCCACTTGGGGTAAACGATTGTCACCTGGCCGGAGGAAATCGGAATAGTGACTTTGGCATGGATAAAATTCCGTGCCGCGTCGGTAGCATCAACCGAAAGGCGTTCTTGGATCGCGTTTTGTCCATATAACGTTTGTCCATATAAGCAGGGAATTAATAGGGCAGAGATAATCAAGGTGCAAAAAGTTTTCATCAGGTCTCCAGGAATCGAGTGAGGAGGCGGTTTAGCGCCGTCCAGCAAAGCAGGCTATGGTACCTTTTTGGAGTCTGCGAAGCAAAAAAAGCGGAAGATGCTAACAACAAGCTCGGAAGTCACCAAGGAGAAATTTTGTGCCGAAACTCATTGCTGCGCCCACACGTGTACAGGCTGCCGGAAACCTGCCCAAGCTGATCGACGAATACATTGGACGTCTCAACACCAAAGAAGAACGGATGAGCGTGGCGCACATGCGTAGTCCGGCGGGTTGGATCGAGCCGGGGCAGACGCCAGAATTTCTGGAGTACACCATTGTTCTCAAAGGCAAGCTGGTGGTCACGCACAAAGGACGTAGTTCTAAGGACGGTAGTTCGAAAGAAGTGAGTTCTAACGAAGTGAGTTTTGAGGTAAAGGCTGGACAGGCCGTTGTCAGTCATCCCGGCGAGTGGATTCGGTACTCAACTCCCGAAGAGGCTACGGAGTACATTGCCATTTGTTTGCCGGCGTTTTCGCCTGCAACCGTTCACCGCGACGAATAATATCTCTCCCGATAAAAAATGGCGACCCCGAAGGGCCGCCATTCTTTTTGTCAATTTGTCTATTTATCTTTGTCTATGAATTATCTTTGTCTATCGAAGCTTACTGCTTCGGGGGGGTGCTGCTGTCTTTCGGCATGCTGGACTTGTCAGATGACTTGTCAGCAGACGCTATTTTCAGATGGTCCTTAATTTTGCGGTCGCCAGCATTCGTCTTCGCGATCTTCTCGGCCTGGTCCTTCGCATCTTTGCTGGGTACGGTTCCGGTTAGTTCAACAGTTTTATCCGTTACCTTCGCCGTTATATTCGCACTGGCCAAGGTCGAGTCCTGTTGTAGAGCAGACTGAATCGTGCTCTGAACATCGGTCGAGCTGCCGCCAGCGGCTGCATCACTTTGCGGTAACTTGGAGCTATCGCTCGCTTTGCCCGTTGAGGAATCAGGAGCGGTGGATGCTGGGGCCTTTCCTGACTGGTCAGTCGTTGAGCTGGGTGAGCTCGGCGCCTGCGTGTCAGGGTGTGCCGCAGGCTGGGACTGGTCAGGCGCACTCGACGTCGACGACGAAGGTGGAACTGTCGGCGGAGTCTGAGGTGTTTGCTGGCCCATTCCCTGTGCCAAAGCCAAACCACTACCTAATGCCATCATCAAAGCAAGCTTACTGATGTGTTTCGTCATGCGTGTCTCCCTTTTGGTATTTAACGTGGATTAGCGAAGTGAGGCGCACCCCTCAAAACATTACGCGCACCAGAATCTATCGGCGTAAGCGGGGCAGCAAATGTTGCATATGGGAGTTAGATGCCCTCAGGGACCGGGGGTTGGCCCCCGAGGGAAGGATTCGAGCAGCTCAGCTTTCAGCAGGAGCTTAACTTTTTAAGGTAGTTAAGCCGTAAGGCCCGGGGTCACTGCCTGGCTAGTGGCATTACGCCATGAGCCAACCGTGTTGCCGCGCTCATTGGTGTAGTACCCCTGAATGGTATAGCGATTGGGATCATCGGCCGGTCCCCAGCCAAACAGGTCCCAGGCTTCAAGATCTCCGTTCTCCTCGCCATCATCGGCTACCCAGCCTTGGCCAGGAATTTTGTCCGTGGCTGCTTCCGCAAGCTCATGAGCGTATACGGCGGTGAAGTCGCCTATTAAACCGCCACAGCCCGGGCATAGTGATGAAGGCAGCACGGCATAAGCTACCTCAGTGCCCTGGTAATCAAAGGCGTCGTGATAACCACAGAAGGATTGGCAGGATTGGTCTGAACCCAGCACAGAAGTTACACCCTCAGGCAGAATCAGCACGAACAGGCTGTTCACGTTCGCGATGATCTTTCCCTGATCCAGCAGTCCGGAGACTGCCGACTGTGCATCTGTGTCCGAAAAGGTCGACCCGGGGTTCAAGGCAGATCCGTCAATCGCGCCCTGATACGTGCCCGAACCGGTGCCGTAGTTCAATTCACTGAGCGGATCAAGATATCCATTTTCAACGACCGCCTTGCTGAATCCTTCCACGAAGTTCCGGTCACCCCAGAATGGCCCCATATAGATGTTGGATACCAGTGGCACGGCAAGCTGGCTTCCGCCGCGATTGCTGAATCCTGGCGCGCCTCCAGGGCCGGTGGGTGAAGTCAGAGGGTTGTTAACCAGCTCATGGTCAGCGTCTTCGTGCAGCACAGGAGACCGCATCACGTGCCGTGGTGGAACAATCTGCATTACATTCGGTCGTTTTCCAATCGAGCACAGTTGCCCCATGCTCATCCTTCGTTTAAGAGTGCTTTTCACTTTCATCCTCGTTCACTCCTGCAACATTCTATGCCTATATTGCTTTGTAGTTAGATGGCAAAGAATCGAGAGCTGGAGTACCCGGCAGGCGTTTTTGGGACTAAAATATCCTGCAGGGTCATGTCTCC
This sequence comes from Terriglobia bacterium, assembly GCA_963755365.1. Lineage (GTDB taxonomy): Bacteria > Acidobacteriota > Terriglobia > Terriglobales > Acidobacteriaceae > Angelobacter. The sequence goes on from CAVWJV010000011.1 coordinate 70,275, forward strand.
GGCCGGCATCGATTGCTGGCTGAAGCTTGTAGCTTGTTTGGAGGCTGAATATGAAATTCCTCTTTGCTTCCCTGCTGTTATTTCCCTGTCTTCTTTTCATAACCGCCTGTGGCATGAGTCACGTGATGGGCGCTCTCCCCCCGCGCCAACTCCAGAGCATTACTGTCACGCCAACTGCAGCCACGGCGCAGAATACCTTCCGTCAGGTTCAGTTCTCTGCCATGGGAACCTTTAACATGGCGCCGATGACGGCCGTACCTCAAGTGACGTGGTCCGTGGGCGACCCGTCTTCGATGATGTCTGCTCCTGCCGGAGTCACGATCAACCAGAACGGATTAGCTTCCTGCTCCACGTTCTCCGGCATGGTTATGGTCCAGGCCACAGCACCTATGGATCCGTCCATGTCAATGAATCAGATGGGGATGATGACATCAAATGTCGCAGGTACGGCACAGCTTACTTGCCCATAAACTCCGGATTTTGGTTCAGTTGGAAAGCTGTGATCGAACGGTTGAATGGCTGCAACGCGCCGGCTACTTGCTCAATGTGGCGCGCAGGCTGACTTCACTTCCCGCAATTACTCGTAGATCGCGTTGCCAGTCCTGAAACCCCGCCTGTTTCACCATGATTGTGCATGCGCCTGCGGGAAGGCTTAGCGTTGAGGGTGTGGAGCCGGCCAGGCTGCCATCGACGTAAATTTCGGCCCCTTCCGGCTCCGAAGTAATCGTCACCTTCGCGGGAGCAGCATTGCTGTCGATTGAAGTTAGAGAATCCCCGGCGAAGACCGCGGTCAAGCCGGGATATTGCAGCCAGCTGCGATCGCCAAAGGTGATCTCGCGCAACGGGCTTCCCAACTTCGAGACAAGTTCATTTCGCGCCATACCTGGATGCAGTTGAATGGACACCGGGTTTGCAGGCGATTCCGTTTTGGGTGCCGACATGGGCTGGGCCGCAGCCACGGGAACTGCCGCCGGCGCCGGCCCGGTGCCCTCCGGTAACAGCCAGTCGTCCATGACAGGGTAGATTCGGCTGACATCCCCGCGTTCAATGAGTTCCTTGTTAAAGAAGAAGTTGAGACTTGCCCAGATCTGCCCACTCTGGCCGGCGGTTGTGACGCTATCCGTGCTGAGCAGCCCCACGGTCACTGCATCCGAACTCACGCTCACAGCGACTACATAAAAGCGACCTCCGGCCTCGAGTGGAACGGATGCCTGTTTGGACCCGGATAGCACACCCACTTTCGTCCCCGTGATTGACATGGAGATCAACTGGTTGCGCTTGAGGCTGCCGAACAGGCCCTCTTTTCGTAGCACCACTACACCACCGGCATGACGGATAGAATTTTCACCGCTCTTGCCAATGCCCAGTACTCGCGGACCGACGCGTGTGAGCCGGTAACGTGTCTGCAGGCTCTCCTGTATTTCCGCTGCCCGGCCCGATTGTTGGGCTCCCGCCAGTGAGGCCACGTGGATGATTGCCAGTAGCAGAAGACAAGCTCTCTTCATAACAGTGCGGAGGTTAGCGGAACTCTGCGTTGCACGTCAACCGGCTCGGTTCCTATCGCACAACAATTGAAAGCGGTAAACTGACAGTTCGGCATGGAGAGACCCAACAATCGCGAAATGGTGGTCGTACAGGCAGAGCCCCTGTCATTGGCCGTGGTACCGATCAAGACAGACCCTGCAAATCTGGCCGAGCAGATTGAAAAGTCATTCACCGTGGTGTATGCAGCCGTGAACAGTGGCAAGATTCAGCAGCCCGGGCATAACGTGATCGTTTATCGCTCGCTGGGAAGCGGGAATGTTGAAGTGGAGTGTGGGGTTCAGGTCTCCAGCCGTTTTGATGGTTTTGGGCAACTGTCCTGCCGCGAAACACCTGCGGGGCGGGCCGCAACCACTTCGCATTATGGCCCTTATGACTTGCTGGGTGAAACCCATGCTGCACTCGTCGCTTGGGCGCGAAGCCACGGCTTACAACCGACCGGTACTTTCTGGGAGGTGTACGGGGACTGGAGCGATGATCCTCAACAGCTCCGTGTAGACGTCTTTCATCAGGTGTCTTAAGAAGGTCTCCTTGGCTGAAGTTTGAAACAAGAATGCTGCATAGGGGCGCATTTTGCCCTGCGCTCTTGCCACTCACCCTTCTGCCATGCCCGTCAACTGATCTTCAGTTATCGGCGTGCTGTCTCATCTGTTATGATTTTTGAGTATAGGACTACACTCTATTGCCTAGCCAAAAGCAACTCAGGTGGTCTGAACTAAAAGTCGGGATTACTGTTCTCATCGCTTCGATCGTCCTGGCGGTGCTGGTTTTCCTCATGAGCGGAACCACCGGCATGTTCACGAAAAAGTTCACGCTCATTACTTATTTTGACAACGCTGAAGGTTTGCGTTCCGGGCAACCGGTGGACCTGGAAGGCGTTCCCGTGGGCAACGTCACTGGTGTCAGGGTAGTCCCCAACCGCCCGCTTTCTCCCGTGCAAGTCGTCATGAAAATCAAGGCTGACTGGCAGCCCTTTATTCACAAAGACAGCAGAGCCACCGTGAAGACGGCCGGCATTCTGGGTGAATCATTTATTGATATTGACAGCCGCAAAGCTGCCAAAGGCACCGTAGTTGATGGTGATGAGTTGCAGTCCGAAAATGCGCCTGGTCTTGACGATGTTGTGCGCAGCAGCCAGGGTACTCTTCAGAACATGGACGTACTGATCCGTCGTCTTGATCGTATTGTGGCATCGGTAGAAAGCGGCAAGGGTACGCTGGGCGAGGTGATCAATGATCCCACTCTCATTAATAAGATCAATGCTGTTCTGAATCAGGTACAGGGCACTCTCAACAGCGTAAATAACGGTGAGGGTACGTTGGGCCAGCTTTTCACTGATAAGACCCTCTATCGCAAGCTGGACGATACCGTAGATAAGCTCAACAAAATCGCGGATGATGCGCAGGCCGGCAAAGGCAATCTGGGAAAGCTGCTGAAAGACGATAGCTTATACAACAACCTGAATCAGACTGCGACCAAGGCCAACAAGCTGCTTGACGATGTAAATGCCGGCAAAGGTACGCTGGGGAAACTGACCAAGGACGATGCCCTGGCCGCCAAGCTTCAGAACACCATCAACAAGCTTTCGGCAATCGCTGATCGGCTCGACGCGGGTGAAGGCAGCATGGGAATGTTTCTAAAAAATCCGTCTATCTACAACAACACGGACCAACTGCTGGTTGAAACCCGCTCCCTGGTGAAAGCCATTCGAGAGAATCCAAAGAAGTACCTGACCATCCATTTCCGCATTTTTTAGCAATCGCCTGACCAGGCTCTTTTCGGGGAACCCCGCTCGCCTGAGGACTGCGGCCGTAAACCTCCTGTATGATTCTTACGTCTGATATGGTCAATCTCGCCTTGATAGAGCGAAGACCGCGAGAAACACCGCAAAAATCCCTGAACGAAAAACTATCTACTTGAGGCGAATTTACATGCGTATGATTTTCCGACTGTTTGTCTTCTGTTGCTTGCTCGCGGGTCTGGCACTGGCGCAGGCTCCTGCCGGCAATGCCACATCCCAGGGCACTTCCGATGTCCCCAAATACATTCCCAGTTTTGACGAGAAGGCCCTGGATAAGACGGCCGACCCCTGTGTGGACTTCTACCAGTACTCCTGTGGCGGCTGGATGAAGAACAATCCTATTCCGGCTGACCAGCCGCTTTGGGGCCGGTTCAATGAGCTGGCGGAGCGCAATCGCGTCATCCTGCACAACATTCTGGAAGATGCTGCCAAGGCCAACAACCGTGACGCCAATGAGCAGAAGATCGGCGATTTTTACGCCAGTTGCATGGATGAAGAGGCCATCAATAAAAAGGGCGTTGACGTTCTCAAACCCGCGTTCGATCGCATCGCAGCCGTCAAAGATAAAGCCGAGCTGCCTGCCGTTGTGGGATACCTGCATGGGCAGGGAGTAAATGTGTTGTTTGGCTTCGGTTCGGGTGCGGATTTCAAGAATGCCAAAGAGGTGATTGCCCAGGCTGACCAGGGCGGCCTCTCCTTGCCGGATCGCGATTACTACCTGAAAGACGATCCCAAGTCAGTGGAACTTCGCAAAGCCTATCTTCAGCACGTTACCAATATGTTCAAGCTGATGGGTGACGCGCCGGATAAAGCCGCTGCGGAAGCCAGGACTGTCATGGACATTGAAACAGCCCTCGCCAAAGGCTCCATGGACCGCGTGGAGCGCCGCGACCCGGCAAAGGTGTATCACAAGCTTTCGAATCAGGAGTGGCAGGCGCTGTCTCCGTCATTCACGGTCACCAGCTACATAACAGATCTGGGGACACCCAGCTTCACCGCGCTCAATGTCGCCAACCCTGAGTTTTTCAAGGCGCTGGATGCGGAACTGAAGACCGCCAATCTGGAAGATCTGAAAACTTACATGCGCTGGCACGTGGTGCACGAATACGCAGCTGTGCTGCCGGTTCCTTTTGTGAATGAGAATTTTAATTTCTTCGGCAAAACTCTCGCTGGAACCAAAGAGTTGCGTCCTCGCTGGAAGCGCTGCACGGGCGCAGCTGACGCTGAGCTGGGAGAAGCCCTGGGCAAGGTTTTTGTGGATAAGCATTTTCCCGCGGACGCCAAAGCCCGCACTCTCAAGATGGTGCAGCAGCTGGAGGATGCCCTGCGCAAAGACATTCAGTCACTGGATTGGATGTCAGATGCCACCAAGAAACAGGCCATCGTAAAGTTGGAGGCAATCCAGAACAAAATCGGTTATCCGGAGAAGTGGCGGGATTACTCATCACTCAAGATCGTACGCGGTGACGCTCTGGGGAACGCAGAACGTGCCAACGCATTTGAGACCAGATATCAGCTCAACAAAATTGGCAAGCCTCTGGACAAGCGTGAGTGGCAGATGACGCCTCCCACGGTCAATGCCTACTACGACCCCACCGAAAACAACATCAACTTTCCCGCCGGCATTCTGCAGCCGCCGTTCTATGACTTCAAGGCTGACGACGCCGTCAATTTTGGCGGTATTGGCGCAGTCATCGGTCATGAACTCACTCACGGCTTTGACGATCAGGGCGCGCTCTTTGATGCTGAAGGCAACCTGAAAAACTGGTGGACGCCGGAAGACCAGAAGGCCTTCAACGAACGCACCGCGTGCGTAGCGAAAGAGTATGACAATTTTGTGGCGATTGATGATGTGCACGTGCGCGGCAAGCTGACTCTGGGTGAAAACACCGCCGACAATGGCGGCTTGCGCATTGCTCATATGGCTCTGCTGTCCAGCATCATGGCCAGCGGCAAGACACCGGAGAAGATTGATGGCTACACTCCGGAACAGCGGCTCTTCCTCGGATGGGGACAGATCTGGTGCCAGAACCTGTCAGAGCAGGTCGCACGCCTGCTGGCCCAGACAAATGAGCATTCACCGGGCAAGTATCGTGTGAATGGCGTTGTGCAGAACATGCCGGAATTTCAGAAGGCATTTAGCTGCAAGCCCGGCCAGCCCATGGTCAGCCAGAACGCCTGTCACGTCTGGTAGTGCTGAATTAATAGAAACAATAAGAAGCCCGGCATTCAGCCGGGCTTTTTCATTTCCTGAAATCAGCTTGTTCCTTGCATCATTGCTGGTTTGCCGCTTCAACCTTGATCAATCCCGTTGACTCGGCCTGCTCGTGGGCATGGTACGACGAACGCACCAGCGGTCCGCTCTCCACGTGCTTGAACCCCAGGCTCAGGGCTTCACGCTTCAGATGGGCAAATTCGTCAGGAGTGTAATAACGCGTGATCGGCAGATGATCCTTCGACGGTCGCAAATACTGGCCAATGGTCAGGATGTCGACTTTTCTCTCCGCCAGATCTCGGAAGACATCAATCAGTTCATCCGTCGTCTCACCGATTCCAACCATGACTCCGGTTTTGGAAACCATGCTCGGAGCAAAGCGTTTTACGTTGCTCAGCAGATCAAGTGTGCGTTGGTAACGGGCTCCGGAGCGGACTGCGCGGTAGAGTCGCGGAACGGTCTCAGTGTTGTGATTCAACACTTCCGGCTTTGCCTCTATCACCACTTGCAGGCAGTCTTCATGTCCCTGGAAGTCAGGGATCAGGACTTCAATCTGGCAGCCGGGTGTCTGGCGACGGATTTCACGGATGGTCTCGGCGAAAATCTTCGCTGCCCCCATGTTGTCGTCATCGCGGTTCACGCTGGTGACTACAGCATGCTTCAGCCCCAGAGTCGCCACTGCTTCAGCAACGCGGCGGGGCTCATCCCAATCCAGTGGTTCTGGCCTGCCTTTGGGCACGGCGCAGAAACCGCAGCGACGCGTGCACAGGTTCCCCAGGAGCATGAATGTGGCTGTCTTGTGGTTCCAGCATTCGCCAATATTGGGGCACTGGGCTGATTCGCACACCGTATGCAGGTCCAACGTGCGCGCCAGCTTCTTCAGATTGTGATAGTTGTCGCCCAGCGGAGCGCGGGCCTTAAGCCACTCCGGCTTGGAATGGGGGCGCCTGGGCGCGAGGTCGATCTGGATAAGCTCTACAGAACTGGCCATGGATAGCGATTTCCCACTTCTATTGTACGATGACCGGGCCTTAGCGTTGGATTCAACCGGCGGATTCGAGGCTTGGGATGCCAAACCGTGTTAAATTCCTCTGGAAACCTGTTAAAGCGTGTGCAGGTAAGCGACTACGGCCTGTATTTCTTCCTGACTGAGTTGGTCGCGGAAGCGCGGCATCATACCGCGGCCCTGAATCATCGACTGGATGACATGTTCGTCTGTCGAGGTCAGCCCACTGGGCAGGTACGGCTTGCCATAGAGACCTTTGAGTCCCGGACCTTTGTTGCCATGGGTCGAATAAGCCGGGTGGCAATTAACACAGTAAATGTTGAAGATCTTGCGACCCGAGGATTGTTGCGCATTCAGCCCGAGTTCCGCGTCGGTCATGGTGGCGGGATCTTTTCCACAGCCGATGGCCATTAGTGCTGCAAGAGTTAGAACAACCAGGAAGAAGTGAGCTAGCACAGAATGACTATTTTGCATGGAATGACTATTATGTCCTTAGCGCGGCCGTTTGCAAAACTTTTGCCCGCCGCCTTGCTTATCGCATGCCGGTAAAGATCAAACGAGCGTATGAGAAGCCAGCGCTCTCAGATGGCCAGCGCATATTGGTAGACCGGCTCTGGCCAAGGGGCGTGAAGAAAGAGACTGCTCGCATCGACCATTGGCTTAAAGCCCTCGCGCCATCCGATACTCTGCGGGTTTGGTTTCACTCCAGCCATAACTGGGCGGTATTCAAGAAACGATATTTCAAGGAGCTATGTACGCAGGAAGCCACCGAAGCCCTGAATAAGCTGTATGAGCTTCTGGATGAGTATTCTGACGTCTCCCTGATTTATGCCTCGGCAAACATGGAGCAGAACAATGCCGTGGCGCTCAAGGAATTGCTGGAAGGCATGAAGAAGCCACCCTCGAGCAGCGGACCGGCGAAGGCAGCCGCTGTTCCCGGACGAATGACCAAACGACGCCCAGGTTCGCGAGGATGATTCTTCGGCCCCTTAATCCCACAGCCCCAGCCACGGCCTCTCCGGAAAAACAATTTGCTGCTGCATGGCATGTGGTGGAGCAGGTCCAGCGGGCGGACTACGAGACCTGCTGGATGATTACGCAGCCTTCACACGCCGCGCTGTCGGGCGAGATTGCCGCAAAGCTGGCTTTGCCCGGCATGCCGAAGCTGGAAGCTGAACTGGTGCGGGCAATTTCTCTACACGATGCGGGATGGGGCATGCCGGACGCCCAAGCCGTGATGCGCAGCCGGGCCAGCCATGAAGATGTGCCAAGGTCATTTATCCAGTGCACGCTCGGGGAACTCATTACCTCATGGACGCAGTCTGTTGACATCGCGCAGACCACGTCGCCGGCGGGAGGCTATATGGTTAGCCGGCACTTCTGGCGCTTGGCGGAGCACCGCTTGGCTGCTGGCCGGGATCCATCCGGGGCACGTTCGCATCTGAAGGATTTTCTGGATGATGAAACAGAGCGGCAACAAGAGCTTGCCGCCCGGCAGGAGCGAACGGAAAAGGAATTGGAAACGCTGACGGACGTGCTTCAGTTTTGCGATCTACTGTCGCTCTATGTTTGCTGCGGCGCCCAGAATGCCGTTGAATTTCCCGAGTGCTGTGGAACCAAAGTCCGCTTGCACGTGGACGGAGATAATTATCGGTCCGATCCTGCTTTGGTTACAGAGACTTCTCAGTTCTCGCTGGCTGCACTCCGGCATCCTGCAACCAGGCAGGTTTCCGGACAGGAAATTGTCATTGTTTTGAGTTAAAACGTATCTGAGCTAAAAGTATTGAGCTAAAGCCGGCCGCGATTCTAGTTGTGCTGCATTCCAGACATATCATCGTGGTCATGACCGTGCTCATGTTTGTCCGGCAACTGCCGCTCCACTGACCAGATTTCGTCCGGCGTTTTCTCCCACGGATAAACATGCACCATCCAGCCAAAGACGTGCGGCCTGAAGGTCCCTCCGGCTGCTTCACACTCCTGCTGTGTGGAAATGGATCCGTGTAATCCGAATTTAGGGTTCTTGCCCAGCATTTCACCTTCTTGTCCCTGCGGCGGCTTGCACATGTTTACATGCTGGTGCCATTGCGCCACGCTCAATGGAACACGTTGATTGAGCTGGTCTTCGGTAAAGCGGACAGGCGCTGTATACATGGCGCCGATAAGCTTGTAGCCATCGCCGGTTTTTTCATAGAGCAATGAAGTTGGTTTAGTGGCATCAAAGCCAAACGCCGCGCCAAAGGCGTACGAATAGTTGGTGAAGTGATACATCGGCTGTTTCACATTGGGCAGGAAGATCTTGAAACCGTCAGCCAGGGCAACGTTATAGTCGCGATATTTCTCCAGCGCCTGCCGGGCCTGTTTCACCACTTCGGCTGCTTTTTCCTGATCGCCCGGCTGAGGATCGCGTAATGCGCTCATGTACATGTGTGAGCCCATGTGCTCATGATCTTCGTGATGATGACCATGGCTCATGGCATCCGTAGTGGCGCTGAGCTCGCTCTGAGCTGCGTTCGCGTCATCGTCGTGATGATGTGCCTGCGCACTCAGCCAGACCGATGAAAAGGCCAGCACCAGACAATACAAGAAGCTTCTTCATAGATTGCATGAAATCAGGTCTCCCGACGGGCACGACAACGTTAGCAAACCCAGAGTCTCACACAAAGTTACTCTTGTGGCTGGTGAAAAATTCAGAGCCAGGAACTTTCCTTGATCGGATGGGTTACTACCTCCCGAGCAAGGGGGAGCAGCATGACTAAGTTATTGCGTTTCACGTTGTTAGGTCTGGCATTGAGCATCGGACCGGCGGCCTGGGGCCTGCAGCCACAGCAATCTTCGAATTCGGGAAATTCCGGATTCGGGAAACTCCGCGCAGTCGCAAAACCAAGGCAGCGAGAGTAACCAGCAGCCGAGCGGCCGCGGCAGGATGAGACGCGGCGCACAGCAGCGCAAGAATATGGCGGAGCTTGGCCCAGAAATTGAACCTGACAGATGATCAGAAAGCTCAATTTCAGAAAATCCGGCAGAACTCCGTGCAGCAGACAAAGGCGATCCGCTCGGATAGTTCGTTAACGGATGAGCAGCGCAAGCAGAAGATGCTTGAGCTGCGCAAGCAGTCCCACCAGCAGATGTTTGGCATCCTGACATCGGACCAGAAGCAGCGTCTCAAGCAGATGCGCGAAGAGCATAAAAAGCAGACACAAACCAGCGAAGGATCGAGGTCAGCAAAGTTCGGCAAAAAAATCCAGCATGAATGATGCCGATGACGATCCGTTTGCCGGGATGACCAGTGACGATGATGGAGGCCAGGTCTAAGCCCTCGCAAAAAAAGAGGAGCGCCCGCCGTTAGCTGGTCAGGATCTTTTCTGCTGCCACGCGGCCTGAACGTATGCAATCGGGGATGCCAATCCCGTCGAACGAATTTCCTGCCAGATAGAATCCATGCATATCGTCGATGATTGACTTCATCTTTGCCACGCGTTCCAGATGTCCGACTTCATATTGCGGCAACGCGGGATTCCAGCGGAATACTTCGGCGAATTGCGGCTGCCCAGTGACGCCAAGAATGCTTTTCATTTCCGCCCGGCATGTATCGATCAGCTCCTGATCGCCAAGCGAGTTCAAATTCGCAACCCGGGAGCTGGAAATGAAACAGCGCAACAAGACCTGGCCCTCGGGTGCGCGATGGTTGAACTTTTTGTGTACAAACGTGCAGGCGAGCAGCTTGCGGCCTTCGGTCCGAGGAACCAGAAATCCATGACCCGCCGGAAGCGCGGCGGCCTTAAACCCCATTGCGATCGCAGCGGATGACGTGTACTGAATTCTTCCCAAACCTTCCGGCAGTCCGGGATGGACCTGACGTAAAAGCCCTGGCGCAGCCGAAGCAGGAACGGCCATCACCACTGCCTGAAACTTTTCCGTGGTCCTGCCAGTGTCAATCTGCCAGTCATCATTCACCGGACGAATGCTCACGTCTTCCTGTCTTAACCGGATGGAAGATGGAGGCAGAGCAGTAACGGCTGCGTTGACCATCTGCTGCATACCCATTTTCAAAGACGTAAAAAGGGATTGTGGCGGGGCGGCATTTTTTGTTCGGGCTTTGCGGGCCTTCAGCGTAGCCCGCACCAGGCTCCCGCTGGCGCGTTCCATTTCGGCAAAGCGAGGCAGCACGGCGCGCACGCTCATGTGGTCGGCGTTGCCGCCATACACGCCCGCGAGAAGCGGCTCAGCTACACGGTCTACCATCTCCTGGCCAAAATGGCGGCGGACGAAATCGGCCACGGATTCATCTTCGTCCTCTCGATGATTTCCTGAAGAAAAAATCTCATTGGCCATGCGCAGCTTGGTTGAGAGTGAAAAGAGCGGCGTTGCTGCCATGGGCAAAATACGGGTTGGAACCATGAATTCAAGGCCGTCCGGTATCGGGACAAGACGGCCATTTACGAGGATGTACGTCTTGCGATCAGCGTCATTCGATGGAATCAGTTGATCGCCAATGCTAAGATCAAGACAGAACTGAGCGCCATCCGGCTTGATGGTCAGAAACGAATCGGGCCCGGCTTCCAGGACAAAGCCGTCCCGGATATGCGTTTTGATTACCCCGCCGAGCCGGTCCGATTTTTCAAACAGTGTCCAGCCAACATTGGCGCCGGCGCGGCGCGCGCGTTCAAGGTAGAAGGCGGCACTCAGGCCGGCTATGCCCCCGCCAATAATGGCCACGCGCTTCATGACTTGGGGGCTGCCTCGGTGGCGATATTCAGTCGCGCGGAAACCAGCTCAACGATGGCCGCAATGAAGGCCGGTGAGACATTGAGGGACTCAGGCCGCCACAGCTTCATCGCGTGCTCTTTGGCGAACTGATGGAACGCGATGTCAATGTCATAAAGAATCTCAACGTGGTCACAGACAAATCCTATGGGTGCGATCACCACGCCTGCGTTCCCGCGACGCTTCAAATCAAGCACCACACTCTCCACGGTTGGTCCCAGCCACGGACCGCCAGACATACCCTGGCTCTGAAATGCAAAACGACGCAGCTCTTCGGTGAGGCCGGAAATCATGCTTGCTACCGCGTTGGCCGTCTCTTTTGCTTGCAGCTCGTACGGGTCGCCGGCTTGTATGCTGCTCATCGGCACACTATGCGCGGTAAAGATCACCGGCGCGGGCATTCCCAATTCATGGCTCGCCTGCCGCCATGTTGTCTCCAGTTTCTCTGAAAATGCTTTGGCCAGTTGCGGATGGTTATGCCAGGACGAAATAAAGTCCACTGTTACATCAGGCTTGAACTCCGCTGCTTTGATCTCTGCTTCCAGGGCCCGTCGATAGAGGCCGGTGCTGGTGGATGAATTCTGCGGAGCCAGGCAAAGCACGACTACATGTTCAACGCCGTCCCTGGCCATTTGCAGTGCTGCGCTGGCGATGAATGGCCGCCAGTTGCGCATGCCCAGGTACACCGGAACGCCGAGGGCGCCGCGCAGAGCTTCCGCCTGCGCCAGGCTGATCTCTGTAAGCGGAGACTTGCCGATGAGAGCGTAGCGGTGACGTACCTCTGCAATCACGACGTCCGGTACCGTACGCCCCTGCGTGATGTGCTTCATGAACTCGGGAACTTCGTCCGGCGAATCCGGACTGCCATGAGCAAGTAGAAGTACGGCATTTTTGCGCGGGCTCATCGCGCGATCCCCTCAGCCCCCTCGCGAGCCGGCGTAAGGGAGTACTTCGTGCTGAGTTCGCGAACGAACTGGACGAGAGCGCGAACGTTATCGACGGGAGTTTCCGGCAATATGCCATGTCCAAGATTGAAGATATGGCCGGGGCGTCCGCCAGCCTGCTTAAGGACCAGGTCGGTTTGCTCGCGCAACGTCTTCTGGTCAGCAAACAATAACACCGGATCCAGATTCCCCTGCACTGCGCCCTGATGATTCAGACTTTTCCACGCCTGGTCCAGAGGAAATCGCCAATCCACGCCAATCACATCAGCCCCGGTTTCTTTCATTGAGGGTAGAAGAGTCGCGCTATCGGTCCCAAAGTAGATGATTGGGACGCCGGTCTTCTGCAACCGCTTGACCAGCTCAGTAGCGAAAGGGAGAACATACTGGCGATAGTCCTGTACGCTGAGGCAGCCGACCCAGCTATCGAAGATCTGCAGAGCATCGGCGCCTGCCGTCACCTGGTCGGCGGCGTAGCTGGCAAGCACGTCCACCAGCTTGCGCATGAGCATCTCCCACGCGGCAGGCTCGGTATACATCATCTTCTTTGCGTGAACATAGTTCCGGGAACTTCCGCCCTCAATCATGTAACTGGCCAGAGTGAAAGGCGCACCGCAAAAACCTATGACGGGCAACTTGGCTCCAAAGTGCTTAACCACTTTGCTGACGGATTCGGATACATAGCCGAGCTCCGCCGCCCGATGCGTCTGCAGTACTTCAATATCTTTCTTCGTCCGCAGAGGCTTTTCGATGATAGGGCCTTCGCCGGTTTCAAAACGGAACGGCATGCCCATGACTTCAAGAGGCAGCAGCAGGTCGGCAAAGATGATGGCCGCGTCAACGTCCAGAATTTCTGCCGCGGTAATGGTCACTTCGGCGGCGATCTCAGGCGTCTTGCAGATATCAAGGATGGAATGTTTCTTGCGGACGGCGCGATACTCCGCCATATAGCGGCCAGCCTGGCGCATGAGCCAGATGGGAGTTATATCCACGGGTTCGCAGCGACAGGCCCGAACGAATCTGGAATTGGGTGCGGACATTCTACAGTCAATGTACCACGGGAACGAATTTGGGCTGAGCGCCAAAGGCCTTTCGGCTCAATGTGATGCACCCGCCGGTTTCTATTTCAAAGACTGACAAGCTTTCGTTGCGCCAGAAAGTTGCGCACCACTTCCGCAGGGTCTTTCTTTTCTCCATCCACCGCGTAATTCATTTTGCGCATGTCCTGGGCAGTGATTTTACCTGCCAGGGATTCAAGCGCGGCCCGGATCTCCGGAAAACGCTGCAATACTGCGGGACGAACGATTGGAACGGCTTCATAAGGCGGGAAATAGTGCAGGTCATCTTCCAGAACCAAGAGATCGAGCGCGGCAATTAAGCCATCCGTGTTCGAGCCCGCCACAATATCCACCTGACGGCTTTGTAATGCTCGATACAGCAGCCCCAGATCCATGACGCGCGGGGGTTCGGCAAATTTCAGTTTGTAAGCACTGACAAGCCCAGGATATCCATCCGAACGCTCGAGAAATTCATAGCCGACGCCCATCCGCAGTCTGGAAGAGAACTCAGACAACTGTGAGAGCCGGGAAATCTTCATGCTGCGCGCATCACCACCGCGCATCACCATGGCAAAGCTATTGTCGAATCCAAGTGGAGGCATCACTTCCAGACCAAAACGGCGCTGGTATTGACTCTGCACTTCAGCAAAGACCTGTTGCGGATTAGATGAAGGTTTTTCCTTGAGTACCGCAGCCAGAGCGGTGCCGGTGTATTCCACGTACATGTCGATGTGCCCGTTAAGAAGCGATTGCTGGCAGATATAGGTTCCCGCCAGGTAGAAGCGCCGCTCAATTGGCGCCTGATGAAGTGACTCAAGATATTGGGCGAGTAACTCACCCAGTACCAACTGCTCAGTGAAGTTTTTTGAGCCGACGGTAACGGCTGATCGCGACGGTCGACAGCCCAGCATGGCGAGAGCCAATGCAGCGAGGAATGAGCGACGGTCCATATCGTTGAGATTCATGGATTACGAATGACGAGAGCGGCGAAGGCCCCGTTGAACCATTGCCAGAAACATGTTTGCTGCCAGGGCCATCAGGGCTGCGGGAATGGCGCCGACCAGAATTACGCGGTTATCGACCATGGACAATCCGCGGAAGATAAATTCACCGAGACCGCCGGCGCCGATCGCAGCGGCGATGGTCGCCAGTCCAACGGTGAGCACGGTTGATACGCGGATGCCGGCGACGATGACATCGGCTGCCAATGGTAGTTCCACCTGCCACAGCAATTGCCGGCCGGTAAGTCCCATCGCGATGGCTGCCTCACGTACCGGAGCGTCAACTCCGCTGATGCCAACGAAGGTGTTCTGAATAATCGGAAGCAGCGCGTAAAGTGTGAGTGCGGTAATCGCAAGCCGGTCAGAACGGGCGCCCAGCCAGGGCAATGGCAGCAACAAACCAAAAAGCGCCAGGCCCGGGATGGTCTGGATGACGCTGTTCAGACCGAGTATGATGCCCTTCCAGCGTGGATGCCGGGTCATGAAAATGCCCAGTGGCACGCCGATCACAATCGCCAGCAGCATGGAAATACTTACCAGCCAGAGATGCTCTGAGGTCAGGGCCAGAATCTCACGTCGATGACTGACTGCGAATTGCCACATTCACGTTCACCTGGGTTTAACGTATCCGAAGACGTGCGATCACAAAATCAGGATGCAAACAGTTGCTGGGCCATGCGAAAGGCGTCCACATAGGGCTTGACCTGCTGGTCTTTTGACGCCAGAAATTCTCGTGGCTGATAAATGCCGTGCAAATGGCCTGAGTCCATCAGGGCTATACGGTTACCCACCATAAGAGCCTCACTCACATCGTGCGTCACGAATACCACAGTCTTGCTCAGCCTTTGTTGCAATTGCTTGAATTCTCGTTGCAGCTCTGTGCGGGTGATTGGATCGAGCGCTCCGAAGGGCTCATCCATCAGCAGAATTGGCGGATCGGCAGCCAGTGCCCGGGCCAGGCCAACGCGTTGCCGCTGGCCTCCGGAAAGCTGA
Organism: Terriglobia bacterium; assembly: GCA_963755365.1. Lineage (GTDB taxonomy): Bacteria > Acidobacteriota > Terriglobia > Terriglobales > Acidobacteriaceae > Angelobacter. Next base: position 85,596 of record CAVWJV010000011.1, read on the forward strand.
TCAGGGTAGCGCTGGCCAAATTCGGCGTAAGGTAGTCCAACCATCTGCAAGACCTGCTCGACTCGATTTTTAACCTTATCTTCCGGCCATTTTTCCAGGCGAGGCACCAGACTGACATTTTTCCAGACAGAATAATGAGGAAAGAGTCCGCCTTCCTGGATGGCATAGCCTATTCGGCGACGCAACTGGATCACGTCCCACTCACGCAAGGAGCGGCCTTCCACGCGAACGTCACCCTCAGTGGGCGTGAGCATGGAGTTGATGAGCTTGAGAGTCGTGGTCTTGCCTGACCCGCTGGGTCCCAGCAGCATGAGGATCTCCCCTTGCTGGATCGCGAGGTTCAGGTCAGAAAGTAGGAGTCGATTCCCGGCGGTCCGGTACTGGACGTGGTCGAATTCGATTGCCGGTGATTGACTCATCCGCAGAACGTTTGCTTCTGGTGCGAGTAACCAGCCGCCGCGGCTTGTGGAATTCAAGCACCTTCCGGGGCGTTGCCGGTATCTGATGGTCAAGCCTATCAGACGCGGCCGGAGTTGGCGACTCGGCGGACGCCGGCGCAACCTGCGGCTCACGCCATTTACGCATATTGTAGGTGTAGATCAGAAGGCAAAAGACGTTGGCTGGAATGAACCCCCACTGGCCGGTATGAAAGCCAATCAGGGAAATCACTATGCTATTGAGAGCGGCCACTATCCAACCCTGCCAAAGGCGCTTACCCACCATCACGGTGGAAGCAACGGTCAACAAACAAGAAACATAATCCAGATGTAACATTGATCCAATCAGGCGCGCTTTCCAGAGTTCCTGCTTTATTCTTGCGCCTTTGCGCCAGGATTGAAATCGGCAAAATACTTTAGGTGTGTTGCTGATTTCTATGCTTTCTCAGGTGACGAAAGGGCGGTGACCTTCACATAGTGGGAAGCGAACTCTCAATCACGCCTCCTGGTGTTCCGCATCACTCGATTCATCTGCCTTTCTACCCATCTCGTCACAGCTGGCAGTCATCCTAGTAACCAAGTATCTATTTTCTGATAAGGGCAAGGATCTGCCATCAACGCAGCTGGCCCGGCAACGATCGTTTAGTCAGGAAATCACCAACTCAGGAAAGATGATGAAAGCCGTCGTCTATGGCGGTTGAGGAAGAGCCTTGTTAAGGGGCGTACTCGGCCTCAACAATCGAAAATCAAGCTGATGCAAGCATCCGGATCAGAGTGATCCAAATTTTTCAATCCAACTCGTCAAAAGGAGCCCGTATGAAATTTTTCTCTGAAAATATAGAAAGTTTGCGTGAACTGTATATCAACGAATTGCGGACGCTGCTCTCCGCCGAACAGCAAATCACTGAAGCGCTTCCCAAAATGATTCAGAAGGCTGCTGACACGCAGCTGAAGCAGGCACTCCAGTCTCACCTTCAGGAGACCCAGGTACATGTCACCCGGCTGGAGCGGATTCTGTCAGAGCAGCAAGGAAAAGCGAGCGCAAGTAAATCCAAAGTTGCGGCCACGCTGATCAGTGAGGCCGAAAGCATGATCAAGGACGCAACCGATGAGTCTGTACGCGATGCCGTGATCATAGCCGCTGCTCAGAAGGTTGAGCATTTTGAGATTGCCTCGTATGGCACGGTCCGAAGCTGGGCCAATATTCTGGGTCAAAGCAAGCACGCCCAGATTCTCGACCAGACCCTTCAGGAAGAAGGCCATGCGGACAAGTTGTTGACTTCAATCTCTGACCGCGTCAATCCATATGCGGAAAAAGCCGCCTGACGTTAGCTCCGGGCAGGGTCGGACAAATCTTCGTTGAGCGTCACACTGTTTTCAGAAAGTGAGATGAGTTTCAAGCGATGGTCCGGCCCATTCCGCCAGCATCTACCCGTTTGTGTTCGATCTAGCAATGGTCTTTCTGTGGGCCTTGCGGCGCTGCTTTTTCTTGGCCAGGCGTGCTTCCGCATATTTGTTTGGCGTGCCCGCGCTGGTTTTGCCTTTAGCGCCTGTGGAAGATGCTGACCCTGAGTTTTCTGCTGTGCTCATTAAGAAGTTTCTCCTCAATTCTGTGTTGAAGTTTTTGATTGTGAATGTCTTTGTTCATTGCAACGAACGTTCATTGCACTTAAACGTTCATTCCACTTGACCGACGGGTATTGGCTTTCCGCAATTCGTACAGGAAGCCTCTGACCGCGGCGTGATGCAGCCGCAAGCCCGGCACATTGTCTGTGATCCGTAGCCCGGACTGTAGGCTTTGGCATGGTTGATGTTGCGAATTCGCAGCATGGCAACCAGGGAAATCAAGAACACAAATATCGCGAAGGTAATGTTGATCGTATTCATGCAGACCTGCTGTCCTTAGAGCGCTGGAAAAAAGAGCGGTGGGAGCGCGGTGGAACTTTTTGTGAACGAGTTTTGTGAGCCAGCCACTCGGTGGAGGGAGCACGTGTGCGGAAAGTGCGAAGAACCGGGAACGTAAGCGCCCCCACTTTCTCGTCGATTGTGCAGAAAGCCGCGGCCAGAGTGGAGTGTGAACTCCAGCGGTAACGACAGAAAGACACCAACGACTTCTTAAAGCCTAGTCTTATGCCTGGTTTAAAGCAAATGGTTTAAAGCAAATGCCCGCCGTCGGGCCTTAGGGTTGTTTTCTGGTGATGATGAAGATTGGGCGGGAGAATTTGCTCCCGCCCATCTTCTATTTTGCTTCCGCCCATCTTTGCATTCTAGTGAATCTTTCCACGTTAGTGCGTGATGGTCAGACTCAGGTTGACGCTTGCCGTTTGAGCTCCGCTGGTTCCGGTTAAGGTCAGCGTTGCCGATGTTGGAGGACGAACGGTGGGCGCCGGCGCGGTGCACTGGGACTTCCACCACAGGCCGTTAGACCGCCCAGCACTGAGAATGCCAGGAGAGCCAGGGCCAGGTGCTTGCGTTGTTTGCGTGCACGTGATGCCAGTCCAACCAGCACTCCTGCGAACACAAACAGCGTTGTCTTAAAGGGCGAAACGCGGCGCCGATTTCAAGCGAGCGCTGAGCGTTGTTGCCACCGTGACGGTTACCGGCACGTTTCCTGAGGCCGCGGTGAGGTTAACCGAAGTCGGATTCACCGTACAGGTTGTTCCCGCCGGTGCTCCGGAGCAGGTGAGCGCCACAGCTCCGCTGAATCCCTGTGAGGATAGAGAGACGTTGTAATTGGCTGTCTGTCCTGCGGCGACTGTAGCCGAAGTATTGCCGCCGGCGCCGGAGAAAACAAATTGCGGCTGGCTGATCACGACCGTCACTGACGTCGAGGTTGCCAGCGTGTAAGTTGCATCGCCGGAGTAAGTAGCCGTGATGGTGTGCTGACCTGCCGTGAGCGAAACGCTGGCGGATGCTTGCGCTGCTCCCGCCGTAGAGGTAAGGGCTACGGCCGCGCCCAGGTTGGCGCCCGCCTCAGAGAACTGCACGGTTCCACTCGGCAAAATGGTTCCGGCACTCTGAACAACCGCTACCAGTTGCGCAGATAAAAGACCGGTCTGAATGGTCAGAGTAACGGGCGGAGTCGCTTTGGTTATGGTGAGCGTACCGTTCGTTGCAACAACCGTGTAATTGCCAAGTTTCGCTGCTGGATCCACCAGGGCCGGCACAATCGGGAAGGTTCCCACCGCGCTCGCTGCAGTAGCGACCGTGGTGAAGTTTGCTGTGATGTTGTCCGCGTTCTTGATCCCGACGATGGTTCCAGTCAGAGCCGGGTTTGCGCTGCCATACGGACGCGTGGCGTTAGCTGCAGTCACGGTAAGAGCTGCGGCAGTCACGGTCAGCGTGCCGTTGTTTGAAGTCACGATGTAGTTGCCGAGTCTGGACGAAGGATCTACCAGAGCGGGCACGATCGGATATGTCCCGATCGCGCTGGCAGGTCCAACGCTGGTGAATGTTGCTGTGATGTTGTCAGCGTTGCGCAGGCCAAGCAGCGTGCCAGTGAACGCCGGGTTGGCGTCACCGTAAATGCGGCTTGCATTCGCGGCGCTCACAGTTAACGGCACGGCACTGACCGTTAGTGTCCCGCTGGAAGCCACGGTGTAGTTAGTCAGCTTCGCGCCTGGATCCGAGAAGGCGGGCGTGATGGCATAACTGCCAACCGCACTCGTTGGGTCGGCGGTGACGGAGAACGTCGCCGTGATGTTGTCAGCGTTCTTCAGACCGGTGATGGTGCCGGTGAAGGCCGGGTTGGCGTCACCATATAGACGCGTAACGCTCGCAGCTGCCACGGTTAATGGCGCCGTTGCAACGGTCAGAGATCCGTTGGTTGAGGTCACCAGGTAATTGCCGAGCTTTGTTCCAGGATCTGCGAGTGCCGGCGTGATCAAATACGTTCCCACCGAACTTGCCGGAGTCGCAACGCTGGCAAAGCTGGCGGTGATCGTATCAAAGGACTTCACGCCGGTCAGCGTTCCCGTGAATACCGGGTTGGCATCGCCGTATATACGGGTCGCGTTTGCGGCAACAACAGACAAGGGCGCTTGTGAGACGGTGAGCGTGCCGTTCGTTGTTGTGAGGGTGTAGTTAGTTAATTTGAGACCTGGGTCAACAGGAGTCAAGACGATGGGATAGCTGCCAACAGCCGCCGTAATCAGGGCACTGTTGAAGGATGCCGTGATGTTGTCAGCGTTCTTCAGTCCGGCAAAGGTGGCGGTGAACGCCGGATTCGCATCGCCGTAAAGCCGTGTGGCGTTGTTTCCGGAGATGGTAAGCGGCGCGGCAGTAATCGTCAGGGTGCCGTTGTTCAGAGTAACCGTGTAGTTTGCAACTTTGCTTGCGGGATCAACCAGCGTCGGCACCAGGACAAATGTTCCTACCGGACTGGTTGGATCTGCGCCCGTTCCACCGACGATAGCCGTGATGTTGTCATTGTTCTTGAGACCGATGATGGTGGTCGGCAGAGCCGGGTTCGCATCACCGTAGAGGCGGCTCACATTGCCTGCTGTCACCGTAAGCGGCGCCGGGTTGATCGTGAGAACGCCATTGTTCAGGGTTACGGCGTAGTTGCCGATCTTGCCCAGGGGATCAACCGCACTGGCCACGATAGCCGCGGGTCCAACACCTGTCGTCGCGATTGCTTGTGTGGTAAACGCAGCGGTGATGTTGTCGAGGTTCTTGATTCCTGTCACGCTGCCGGTGAAAGCCGGGTTTGCGTCGCCATACAGACGGCTGGCCGGGTTCGCGGTGATGGTGAGCGGCGCGGGTGAAACTGTAAGCGTGCCGTTGGTCAGCGTCACCGTGTAGTTGCCAATTTTGGAAGGAACGGAATCAACCGCCGTGGGAACGATGTTGAAAGGACCCACGGGGCTGGCTTGCGTCGCTGAGGTTGTGAGCGATGCTGTAATCCCGTCGCCGTTCTTCAGACCTGTCAGAGTTGCAGCGAATACCGGGTTGGCGTCGCCGTAAAGACGCGTTGCGTTTACCGCAGCGATATTCAGTGCCGCGGGAGCCACCGTCAGCGTGCCATTGGTGAGCGTCACCGTGTAGTTGCCAAGCTTGGGAAGGAACGGATCAACCGTGGTCGGCACGATGGAGAATGTTCCCACCGGACTGGTAACCGTGGCGGTGGTGGCGAACGTTGCGGTGATTCCGTCACCGTTCTTCAGTCCGACAAGGGTACCAGTGAACGTCGGGTTGGCATCACCGTAAGCGCGCGTCGCGTTGCCGGCAGAGATGGCCAGCGGCGCGGGCGTAACAGTAAGAGTCCCGTTGTTCAGTGTGACGGTATAGTTTGCTGCTTTATTTCCGGGATCAACCAGCGTCGGAACCAGGACAAATGTCCCCACTGGGCTGGTCGGGTCAGCGCCGGTTCCGCCAACGATCGCTGTAATGTTGTCATTGTTCTTGAGGCCAATGATGGTGGTCGGCAGTGCCGGGTTCGGATCACCGTAGAGACGGCTCACGTTGCCTGCGGTCACCGTGAGGGGCGCAGGGTTGATGGTAAGAACACCGTTCACGGATGTTACGGCATAGTTAACCAGCTTGTTTCCAGGGTCAACCAGTGTGGGAACGATAGGCTGCGGACCAACACCGGTGGTCGCAATCGCGGGGCTGGCAAATGTGGCTGTGATGTTGTCCAGGTTCTTGATGCCGGAGATGGTTCCGGTCAATGCAGGGTTGGGATCGCCATACAGACGCGACGCCGTTCCACCAGCCACGCTCAGCGGAGCAGGAGCAATGGTCAGAGTGCCGTTGTTGGAAGTTACGGTGTAGTTGGTCAGCTTTAGTCCGGGATCAACCAGAGTGGGAATGATTGGAGATGTGCCAACCCCAGTGGCTGCGGTTGTAGCACTGGCAAAGGTAGCGGTGATGTTGTCGCGTTCTTAATGCCGACGATAGTTGCCGGTAAATGCCGGGTTCGGGTCACCATAGAGACGGCTGGCATTGGCGGCAGAAACGCTGAGTGGCGCCGGCGAAACAGTAAGCGTGCCATTCGTTGAGGTGACCGTGTAGTTGCCAAGCTTTGTGGTTGGATCAACCAGAGTAACAGTGATGGTGAACGAACCTACGCTGCTGGTCGCTACGGCCGTGGTCGCAAACGTTGCCGTGATGTTGTCAGCGTTCTTGATGCCAGTGATTGTCGCTGAGAACGCTGGGTTCGCATCGCCATACAGGCGCGTGGCGTTGTTGGTGCTTACGCTGAGCGGTGCGGGAGTGACTGTGAGCGTGCCGTTGGTGATGGTGGTTGAGTAATTGATCAGTCTGCCGTTGGGATCAACCAGGGCAGGAACCAGAGGATAAGAACCTACGGCACTGGCCGGTCCGGCGCCGCGTGACCGTTGGCGGTGATATTGTCACCGTTCTTCAGGCCAACAATCGTTCCCGTGAATGCCGGGTTGGGATCACCATACAGGCGAGTAGCGTTTCCTGCGGTGACGGTCAACGGAGCCTGGGTGATGGTGAGTGTTCCGTTGGTTGATGTCACAGAATAGTTGCCGAGCTTGCCGGTGGGATCAGATAGTACGGGCACGATGGGCGAAGCTCCCACGTTGGTCAAGAGCGTGGTCGCACTGGTGAAGCTGGCAGTGATCGCGTCACCGTTACGCAGCCCGGTAAAGCTGCCGGTGAACAGCGGATTCGGATCGCCGTAAACGCGGGTGGCATCCGCGGCCGCGACGGATAGAGGCGCAGGTGTAATCGTCAGAGTGCCGTTGTTGGAAATCACACGTGTAGTTCGGCAGTTTGTTGGTTGGGTCACTGAGCGTTCCCACGATCGGCGAAGTTCCAACCGGACTGGTCGCCGTGGCGGCACTGGTGAACGTGGCGGTGATGTTATCCAGGTTCTTGATGCCGGTGATGGTTCCGGTGAATGCGGGGTTAGGATCGCCATAGAGCCGTGTGGCGTTTGCTCCTGCCACGGTCAAGGGAGCCGGGGTTACCGTCAAACTTCCGTTGGTCGAAGTGACGGTGTAGTTGCCGAGCCTGGCGCCGGGATCGGCCAGCGTGACAGTGATCGGGAAAGTGCCCACGTTGCTGGCCGGGGTTGCCGTGCTGGCAAAGGTGGCGGTGATGTTGTCAGCGTTCTTGATGCCGGTGATGGTTCCGGTGAAAGCCGGGTTCGCGTCGCCGTAAAGGCGAGTAGCGTTCGTCGCGGACACGCTCAACGGCGCCGTGGTTACAGTCAGCGATCCGTTGGTTGAAAGCACGGCGTAGTTGGCCAGTTTGCTGCCGGGATCAACCAGAGTGGGAATGATGGGGAAGGTTCCCACGTTGCTGGCTGGCGTGGCCGTAGTGGCGAACGTCGCAGTGATATTGTCAGCGTTCTTGATGCCGAGGATGTTGCCGGTGAACGTCGGATTGGCGTCGCCGTAGATGCGGGTTGCGTCATTCGCGGTGACGGACAGGGGCGCTTGCGTGACGGTGAGCGTTCCACTGTTGGGGGTGAAAGTGTAGTTGCCGGCTTTCCCGCCCGGATCAACCAGCGTTGCCACGATTGGATAAGTTCCCACCGGGCTGGTTGCAACGGCGGTGGTGCCGAAGCTGGCGGTGATCGCATCTCCATTTCGGAGTCCGCTCAGGGTGCCCGTGAAAGCCGGATTCGCATCTCCATACAGGCGCGAGGCGTTGTTCGCAACAACAGAGAGAGGCGCGGGCGAAATGGTCAATGTCCCGCTATTGACCACGGTGTAATTGCCCAGCTTGGCGCCGGCGTCAGTGAGTGTAGCGGTGATTGGATATGTTCCAACCGCGCTGGTTGGATCAGCTGCGACGCTGAAAACACCGGTGATAACGTCGCCGTTCTTCAGTCCTGTGATCGTGCCGGCGATGGGCGGATTTGCATCACCGTACAGGCGCGAGACACTGGTGCCGGCCACCGTCAGTGGCGCAGGGTTCACAGTGACTGTGCCGCTCGAAGTAACGGTGTAGTTGGCAACGTTAAACCCACCTACACCTACGAGCACGCCATTGATCGGATAGCTGCCCACCGGGCTGGTGGTCAGCGCGGTAGAGGAGAAAGTAGCGTTTGCCTGGTCGCCGGCTTTCAATCCCTGCACAGTTCCAGTGATGGGTGGATTGGGGTCGCCGTAAAGGCGGGTGACGTTGGTTCCGGCCAGAACCAGAGGCGCTTTGGTGATGAGCAGCGTTGCTGAGACAAATGTGAAGCTGTAGTTTGTCGCCGTCAGAGTGCCCACCGCGCAGGTGATTGTCTGCGAGCTGGCCGGAGTGTTGACGCCGGCTGAGGTGGTGCAGTTAGCGGTTCCCGTAACGACTGCAACGGTTTCATTGTTCAGGAAACCGGAGATGACAAACGTGAACGGCGGATTCGCGTCGCCATAAACCTTGGTGGCATTCTGCGCTGTCACAGTCAGAACCGCTTTGGTCACGGTGAGGTTCACAGTGGGCGCGGTACTGGGTGCAAATTGTAGCATCTCCGGCAAAGCTCACGCCGATGGCGTGTGTTCCAACCTGCAGACCACCATTGATCGTGCCAACATTTACTGACACCGTGGCGACGCCTGACGCATTGGTAATCGCTGACCCAACGCTAATGCCATCCACCGTGAAGGCAAGCGTGCGGTTCGCGATCAGCGCTCCAGGAGCCGTGCGGTGAAGTGCGGCCGTGAGAGTAGTGTTGCCAAAATAAACTGCGCTGGCTGTTGTCGCCACAATGTTTGTTGCGGAGGGTGGCGCGCTTACCGTCACGGTGGTGGTTGCTGTGTTGTCGGCCGGATTGGGGTCGACAGCGGATGAATTGCTGACGATTGATGTATTAGTGATCGTGTCCAGGTTCAACAATGTGCTTACCGTGGATCCCACAATCCTCACGCTGCCACTGGCTCCGCTGGCCAGCGATGGAAACGTGATGGTGCGGTTCAGGCCGGCGCCTTTGTCGCATACTGCGCCGCCCGTTAACGGCGTGCAGGAGACAAAGGTCATATTTGCCCGAGGTAGAAGGTCATTGATCGCTATTGATGCCGCGCTCGGCCCGTTGTTCGTGATCGAAATGTCGTATGTGATCTGGTTGCCCGCGTTAACCGGGTTGGGCGACGCGATCTGAGTAATCGTGAAATCCGCTTGTGAGCAGCTGCGTGGAGGATAAGCGGCAACGCCTTGAATCTGGCCGGCGCCGGTCATCGGATTGTCGGCAACAAGCGTGGGAACAACCCCGGGGATGATATTGAACACGGCGACGCCAAACGCGTCGTCGGCGGCGTACAGAAAGAGTCCTGAATTGTCGCTGGCCAGGCCAACCGGTTTATGTCCTGCGGCTATGCTGAACGCGCCGATGCTGGTGAGAGAGCCATCGGGATTGACGGTGAACTGGTTCAGATCATTGCTGCCCTGATTGCTTTGCAGAAGAATGGTGTTGTCCGGTGTGAGAAAGACGATGTTTGAATCTGAGCCTGTCGCGGCAAAAGGACTGCCGACGAGCGGAGTGAGCGCTCCGGTGGGGGCGACGCTCCAGGCGTCTGTGATCGAGGCCACGGCCCCGCCTTCCCCGGCATAGAGCAGTTTCGCGTCGCAGCTGAATTCCACGCCACCCACAAGTCCTGTGCCGTTGCGGGGAAAGGGAGATCCTGCGACCGCGGTCAGTGACCCATCTAATGCGATTGTAAGGACTGAGACAGTTGTCTGATGTGAAACCGCAAGCAGTTTGCCGTCATTGGAGATCTTCATGCCTACCATTGGCGAAGGTAGCGCAGAGGACGTGCTGGCGAGCGACAGGACACCTGTCGTCGGAGCAACATTGAACGTTTTTATAACGCCATTACCTGACGCCATCAGGAAATTACCGTTTGGCGTAGCCGCCAGCGAGATGCCGCCGCAACTATCCAGTGTTAAGCCGGTGGCAAACGGTGAGCCCGGCACCAGTGTGAGAATCCCCGTTGCAGGCGCGATCTGGAAGACACTGATACTCTGGTCACCCGAGTTCGTAACAAATAAGAGATTTCTGGAAGGACTGACCGTGATCCGATCCACTGCGGCGCACAGAACGTTTGCGCCCACGCCACCGGTAGAGAAAGGCGAATTTGCGACAGGCGTAAGCACGCCACCTGCATCCACAGCAAAAGCTGAAACGCTATTTGTAGTCGCCGTGCGATTGGTGACGTAGACAAAGTTGTTCTGGGCATGAAGCGTAGCAGGCAGCAGAAATGCCGACACAACCGTTGCTAATAAAGCCCATGATGAATATAAGAAACAAGACCTGACATACTTTGTCACGCAAAGCGCTGCAAAGCCCAACCTGCTCGTGGTGGTACGCATACTTCTTCCTCCAGGGAATAAGGGGACCTGTGATGGCGAATTTGTTTTTTGGGGTGAAACTATCCGGAAGAGGAGCCCGTCCAATCTTGCGTTGGACTGAATGGCGATGGCCTCGGCGTGCGCGTCACACCCGACTGGGTGGCGTGATCACGAGTCTGTTTTGCCTAATCTGTTTTGCCTAAGAGGTACTACGTGCCGAAAATGGCCTTCGATCAATTTTGCTCACAATATCAACCCATTGATTAGCCGAGCATTAAAGCGACATTAAGTTTTCTAATGATCGACTTTTTAGTGCTCGCGGTGTGGAAGTGAGGCCGCCCGCATCTGGAGTGCGATAATCTTTTGCATATTTATTGCAGAACCTATGAAGCGCCACATACTGATTTACGGCTTAATTGGTGGAAGCCTGATTGCGCTGCTCAAATGGAGTGAGTACCGGTTCCTGGTGATTGAACACTCATTCGAAATCTATGGTGGGTTGGTGGCAGCGACGTTTGCCGTCCTCGGCATCTGGCTCGGTCTTAAGCTGACAAGAAAACAGCCGATGATAGTCGTGAAAGAGGTTCCTGTCCCGCTGGAGGGCCCGGCCCCGGCCCCGGCCGCCGCACCGTTTGTCCTCAACGAAAGAAAGCGTGAGGAACTCACCATTACGCCCCGCGAGCTGGAAATCCTTGAACTCATAGCCCAGGGGCACAGCAACCGGGAGATTGCTGCGAGGCTCTTTGTAAGTGAGAACACCGTTAAGACGCATTCCAGTCGGGTGTTTGACAAGTTAGGGGCAAAGCGAAGGACGCAGGCCGTGCAACTCGGCAAAGAATTCGGCCTCTTGCCCTAAAATACCTGCCTCCCGGGATCACTCAAATGTATGATTTTGCTGTTTGGAAGCGAAATCACCCAAAAGAATGACGACATAATTCCTGCGGTGCGCCATCTTTGCCTATGTAATTCAACTTTCGTTGCCAGGAGACAAATATGAAAAAGACAATCATTACCTTCGGGCTGATCTCGGGTGCAATTTCCGCCATCATGATGGTGGGCACGATGCTAATCGCGGACAGGATTGGCATGGACAGAGGCTACGTTGTCGGCTACACAGCCATTGTGCTCTCGTTCCTGCTGGTCTTCTTCGGTATACGCTCATACCGGGACAATGAAGGCAATGGCCGGATCACTTTTTCCAAAGCCTTTACGGTGGGCATTTGCATCACTCTGATCTCGTGCGTCTGCTATGTCATCGCCTGGGAAATTCTGTACTACAACTTCATGCCAGACTTTTTGGATAAGTGGGGCTCACACGTAATTGAGAAGGCGAAAGCTTCAGGGGCAAGCGCTGCTGTAATTCAGGCCAAGGTGGAAGAGTTCAAGAAATACAAGGAGTTATATGCGAACCCGCTCACCAATGCCGCGATGACCTTCATTGAGCCGTTCCCGGTTGGCCTGGTCATTACGTTGATCTCGGCGGCGATCCTGAGGAAGAAACCGAACCCGAACTCCGCGGCGCGGACCGCTGCGGTATCGTGATGAGCTTGAGGCCCGAGCGCTATGTTCCTGGCGACGATTCGCAGCCTGAGTGGAGGATGCAATCGCCGCCGGGGATTATTGCTCATTCAATACAATGATCGGGTCAACCTGCACGGCGCGACGGGCAGGCACCAGGCATGCCGCCAGCGCAATCAGTCCCAGAACAGCGATCACGCTCACCAGCACCAGCGGATCTAACGGCTGTACGCCATAGATCTGGCCGGCCACAGCGGAACGCAGCAGGAAAGAGCCTGCGATGCCAACCAGTAGCCCAATCCCCACCAGAACGAAACCTTCGTGCAAAACAAGTTGCACAATACGCCGCGGAGAACTGCCCAGAGCCATCCTTATGCCGATCTCCCTTTTCCGCTGGGCGACCACGAAAGCCAGCACGGCGTAAATTCCAATCGCAGCAAGAAAGAGTGCCAATGCTCCGAAGCCCAGAGCGAGAGTCAGGGATGTCCGCCGGCTGGACAAGGAACGCTCCGCGCGATCGCTCATGGTGTGCACATCAAAGATGGCCAGTTCCGGATCGATTGCGGCCATCTTCGAGCGAATGGAATGCATGACGGACTCGGGATCTCCAGCGGTCCTGGCTGCCAGAGTGAAATATCTTTCCGGGCTCTGTGTATAAGGGAAGTAATAAACACCCGTAGGCGTGCCGGTGGAGAGATCTTCAATGCGCACGGAACGAACGACGCCTACCACCGTAAGCCATTTCGTATGCTCATCGGTTTTGAGCAAATTGGTGCTGTCAGAAGGCTGGTACATGCGATGTCCGATAGGATCCTGGTTGGGCCAGAAGCGCTGGGCCAGCTTTTCATCGATCACGACTACCGGTTGAGAGGTGCTGATATCGCTGTCCTGAAAATACCGCCCTCGCACCAGGGGAATACGCATGGTCTCGAAATAACCCGGCGACGCACTGACGTATATGGGAGAGATGACTGATTCGCCCGGCTTCATCTGATAGCCTTCGGCAAGAATCACGCTGTCACTGTGATTATCTCCGAGCGGGATAATGGTGGTTGCTCCGGCTGAGATGACCCCGGGAACCTGCCGTACCGCATCTAGAGACCGGTTCATGAGTGTTCTGATCTGATCGTCGTTTCCATAACGGGATTTTGGCGCAGTGGTGGACGCCGTGGCGATTCCATCCATGGAGTAGCCAGGATCCACTTTGAGTAGTTGGCGAAAGCTGGCAAGCAGCAGGCCGGCGCCCATCAAGAGCGAGAAAGCAAAACCGATCTGTGCGATCACCAGCCCCTGCCGTACCCTGCGTGAACCTTTTCCACCGGTACCCGTGCGACCTTCTTCGCGCAGCACGTTGCTCATCCCGTATTTGAGGATGCTGCCGATGGGAGCCAGGCCGATGAACACGCCAGCCAGAGCGGCCATACCCAGGGCCGCAATCACGACTTCCAGATGCATACTTACTTCATCTGCACGGGGAAAGCGGTTGAGGCCCATGGTCGACAACACCCGCAAGAGACCTGCTCCCAATCCGATTCCGGCCGCGCCGCCGGCCAACGCAAGCAACAGGTTCTCCACCATGATCTGCCGAACCAGATGGCTGCGCCGGGCGCCCAGAGCCATGCGGGTGGCCAGATCTTTGCGCCGCAATCCCAGACGCGCAAGGGCCAGATTGGTAATGTTCAATACTCCGATCAACAGCACAAAAATCGCGCCTCCCCAAAGGAGGTAGAGAGTACCCTTGATGTCACGGACGAGCATGTCCTGCAGCGGCTCAACTGTGGTCTCAAAGCCGGCATTGATCAGCAAGTCTTTGATCGATGCAAAGCGTTCCAGATTCTCCGCATTCAGCGCTTTTACCTGCGCCTGGACCTGCTCAAGAGTGGCTCCCGGTTTCAGCAGGCCAATGTTGTAATAGTTGTTACTGTGATGAACGGTTTTCTCTTTCGGCGTAAAAGCTATCGGTAGCCAGAGACGGACCTCAGGGTTTACGAAGTTGAAATCGCGGGGCATCACCCCGACGATGGCATACGGGCGGCCATTGACCTTCATCTCCTGTCCCAGGGCTGATTTGTTGCCGGCATAGAGTTGCTGCCAGAGTGCATAACTCAGAATGACCTTCTGTTCTCCGCCGATTTCCCCCTCATCGCTGGAGAATGTCCGTCCCAGCAGGGGATGAGCGCGCAACAAAGGAAACAGCGAGGGAGTCACGAGCATGCCTCGCACCTGTTGTGAAGACTCTCCGATCATCAGCGTTTCGTTCTGAAAGCGAAAGAGCGCCTGCGACTGAAAGGCAGTGACTTCGCGCAACCGGTCGTAATAATCTCCAGACCCGCTGTTGTGGCTCACGCCCACTCCTGCCTTGGGGTACTGATTTGACATCAGCAGGATGGCATTGGCGTCCGGCACAGGGAGTGGTCGCAGAAGCACGGAATTGACGATGGCAAAAGTCGCCGTATTCGCTGCGATACAAACGGCCAGGGTCACAAGCGCTGTTATGGTGAAAGCCCTGTCCTTCAGAAGTGAACGTACGCCGTAGTTAATATCGCGGATCAGATCAGGCACGGAAGAGGCCTCCCATAGAAGCAATACGTAGCCGGGCGGCAATTTGTTGCGAAAAAATTTGGTCGCTGATGGTACGACGGCAACCGGGCCGGGGCCCGCAAGTCCGTTTATTTTTTGCAGAGATTATCTTCGTTTCAGGCAAGCAGTGTTACACTTCGTGCCGACCTCTTACTATAGCGAACCTTATTCAAGCGAACCTGACTGGAGCGAAACCATGCGTCGAATCATCGCAGTTCCTTTCATGCTACTTCTTTTTACCCTGGCAGCAGGTGCCCAGCAGGCCGCCATTGGATTCTGCGTCCTCGACAAAACTTTGGACTTCAAGACGGCGAAGGCAGGCGACAAGATCACCCTGCACCTGACACGCGATCTTGTGGTCAAGGGGAAGACTTTAATGCCGCGTGGCACGGCGCTCGACGCGACGGTAGTTGACGCGAAAGATGGGAACACGGTTTCGATCGTGCTTGGCAAGGCGACGCCGAATCCTGAGCAGGAGGTCCCTCTGGTGGGCATCATTGCAGCGGTGGCGACTCCTCCGGGCGATCTTACCGACGACCCGTTCTACGGAATGAATCGTTCCGCCGAGGCTACACAACGGACTGGAAACGCGAGTGTTACTTCAGTTGCAAGTTCAGGCGCGACGGTGCAGACCGCGATACTGAAAGGCAAAAGCGATCCCAAGTCGAACCTGCAGGAAGATTCAAGCGGAGCGATCGGAATCGATGGACTCAAGCTGAATTGGGTCCTGGACAAGCCTCCGGCGACGACTGTGTTGAACGCCAGGAAGAAGAACTTCAAACTTGTTCGCGGGACTGAGCTCCTGTTACGCATGGCCCCGCCGCAGTTGTAACGAGAAGTTAGAACAAGTAAGGCTCCGACACACCCTGATACATACGCTGAGATGCAGTGCCTCTCGTGAAATCGAGAAATCGAGTTGCCCAGACTCGCTGATCGCCCGAAGCGGCTTTCTATCGGCTTCTTGAAAGCGCACCTTGCGCCGCGAGCCACACTGTCGAGCCCCCGCTTTGATAAGATGTTTGTAGCGAGATGAATCGTATCACGACACTTTTTGATCAGATGGAACCCAACGTGATGATGCGCGCACGATGGTGGAACGCGCCGAGGAAGCGATGGATGTCACTGCTGGAACGGCGTGAAGACCAGGTCTTTCTGATACTTACGCTGATTATCGGCGCCCTGGTTGGCCTGACCGTTGTGGCGTTCATTCTGCTTACCGAGCGGGCAGGCATGCGCATGTATCCGCCGGGCGGAGAAAGGTGGCGCCGGCTGGCGCTGCCGATAGCAGGCTCACTGGGGATCGGCTATCTGCTGTTTCGCTATTTTCCTGACGCCAGAGGCAGCGGAGTTCCGCAGACCAAGGCCGCCCTGTTCGCCCGGGACGGACGTATCACCCTCGGTACAGTGCTGGGCAAGTTCTTTTGCACATCTGCCACGCTAGCCAGCGGAATTCCTCTTGGACGCGAGGGCCCGGCGGTGCAGGTCGGCGCCGGGATCGCTTCTGTACTGGGCCGAACCCTGGGATTGCGCCCGGAGAAGGTCAAGGCCCTGATTCCGGTAGGAACCGCAGCCGCGATCGCCGCGGCATTCAATACACCTCTTGCTGCCGTGTTGTTTTCGCTGGAAGAGGTGATGGGTGATCTTCACGCTCCGATTCTGGGATCCGTAGTGTTGGCATCGGCCGTTTCCTGGGGTGTCCTGCGTTCATTGCTGGGCAATCATCCTCTGTTTGACGTGCCGCAATATCAGTTGGCGAGTCCCGGCGAATTTGGGATTTACGTCATCCTGGGCATTGCTGGAGGCGTTCTTTCTGCGGGATTCTCCAGCCTGCTTCTAAAAGTACGTCGTCTTTTCATGGGTCTGCCGCGCGCGACGCGCTGGTGGCATCCGGTGACCGGCGGCATTGTCGTGGGCATGATGGGCTGGTTTGTTCCCCAGGTGCTGGGCGTGGGATACGCTTACGTGGGCCAGGCTTTGAATGGGCAAATGGCGCTCAGGTTGATGCTGATTCTTCTGGTTCTTAAATTTTTCGCCATTATCACCAGCTATGCTTCCGGTAACGCGGGAGGAATCTTTGGCCCCAGCCTGTTTCTGGGAGCAATGCTGGGAGGCATGACAGGCGGAATTGCCCACCATTTTCTGCCAGGTTCCACAGCAAATTCGGGAGCCTATGCCCTGGTGGGCATGGGAACGGTCTTTGCCGGGATCGTGCGCGCGCCCATGACTTCAGTGCTCATGATCTTCGAAATGACCCGCGATTACGCCGTCATTGTTCCTCTGATGATCTCTAATCTCATCAGCTTCTTCATCGCTTCGCGGTTGCAGCATGAGCCGATCTATGAAGCGCTGGCCCGGCAGGACGGCATTCACTTGCCATCTTCTGGTGGGCGCGCCGAATCAGGGCAACGCAGAGTGTCACGAGTGATGAGAGCGCCCGCAGAACTTCTGCAATCCACCATGACCCTGCGCCAAGCCGTGGAACAGACTCGCTCGAGTACGTCAGGCTCGTGGATTGTGACAGATGAAGAAGGAGTAGTCGGCGTCTTACGTCGCTCGATTCTGATGCAAGCTGTAGACGAAAACAATGAAACACCGGAGCGGCCATTGTCCGAACTGTTGGACCTCACGGAGTTTCCCCACCTTCATGTCGATCACGCGCTGCACGTCGCTCTGGAACGGATGAGCGCCGGGCGCCTGGATCTTATACCGGTCGTGAGTCGCGCCAACGTTCGCAAGCTGGAAGGCATCGTGACCCTGCGCGACGCCCTTGACTCCTACGGCTTCGATTCTCTGGGTACTGCATGAGGGAATGGCGAGAATCTCCGTGGTGTTCGGTTGTGAGTTTCCTGAGTCGCTTATGCCAATCCGCCGCTTTGGTAAGATGTTCGGGCAAATCCGTTCGCCTCATATCTCCCTGCCACGAAGGAACTTGCTCATGACCAATAGGGCCCATGTAAGACCAGAACTGCTGATTCTGACCGTCATTATTGTTCTCGCCGCTGTTCCTGGTGCTTTTGCTTCCGGCATTCAGGGTGGAGAAATTGCGCGTTGGGAGCATCAGGCAGACGGTGTCACCATCATTCGTGATGATTGGGGAATCGCACACGTCTATGGAAAAACAGACGGAGACGCGGTTTTTGGCGCGATGTATGCCCAAGCTGAGGATGACTTCAATCGCGTGGAGACGAACTACATCAATGCCATGGGACGCCTTGCCGAGGCGGAAGGAGAATCGAAAGTTTATCAGGATCTCCGCATGAAGCTCTTCATTGACCCTGATTCATTGAAGACGCAGTATGGGAAAAGCCCGGAGTGGTTGAAAAAGCTGATGACCGCCTGGGCGGACGCCCTGAACTATTACCTCTATAAACATCCGGAGGTGAAACCGCGAGTCATCACCCGGTTCGAACCCTGGATGGCCCTCTCATTCACCGAAGGAAGCATTGGAGGGGACATTGAACGAGTGAATCTCAATCAGCTGGAAGATTTTTATGGCAAAGGCCCGGGCATTCATGTGGCACGCATCTCCGATCCTGAGATTGATGAAGACATGGTCGAGCCCACAGGATCCAACGGGATGGCCATCGCTCCCTCAAACACCGCTGATCATCATGCGCTGTTGCTTATCAACCCGCATACGTCGTTCTTTTTTCGTTCCGAGTTACAGATGGTGAGCGAGGAAGGGCTGTACGCTTACGGCGCTTCGACCTGGGGCCAGTTTTTCATTTATCAGGGATTTAACCCGCGCATCGGCTGGATGCACACTTCCAGCGGGGTGGACGCGGTGGATGAATATCTGGAAACGGTGACGAAGAAAGATAATCATTACTATTACAAGTTCGGTAAGGAAGAACGTCCGCTCATCTCCAGGGAAATTACAGTCAGTTACAAGACCGACCATGGAATGGCTCACAAGAAATTTACGGCTTACAGGACCCACCACGGGCCCATTATCCGCGAAGAGGGCGGCCAGTGGGTCAGCATTAGCCTGATGCAGGAGCCGATCAAGGCTTTGACCGAATCTTTTCTCCGCACCAAAGCCAGGGACTATAAATCATATCGCGAGGTAATGGAACTAAAAGCCAACTCCTCAAACAACACGATCCTTGCCGACGCGGATGGCGATATAGCCTACTTCCACGGAAACTTCATTCCCAGACGTAACACCAGGTTCGATTTCACCAAGCCGGTCGATGGCAGTAATCCTGAGACGGAATGGCAGGGACTTCTTCCAGTGGACGAGACACCGCATCTGTTGAATCCAAAGAGCGGCTGGCTTTATAACTCCAACAACTGGCCGTGGTCTTCATCCGGGCCGAGCAGTCCCAAAAAAGAAGACTTCCCCGCGTATGTTGAGATGGGAGGCGAGTCTGCGCGTGGACTGCACGCGATTAAGGTCCTGGAAAACAAAAAGGATTTTACGCTCGAATCTCTCATGGCTGCGGCGTATGACAGTTATCTCACATGGTTTGACAAGCCTTTGCCTGCATTGCTCAAAGCCTGGGATGACGCCCCGTCTTCAAGCCCAATAAAGCAGAAAGTCTCAGAACAGGTCGCAGCCCTGCGTGCATGGGACCACCGTTGGGGCGTTGCATCTATCCCCACGTCTCTCGCAGTATTCTGGGCAGAGGACATTCAGCATCGGGTGCGCGCAGACGCTAAAAAGGCGGGCGTTTCAGTAGAGGATTACATTGCCGGCAAAGCTTCGCCGGAAATGCTGTTGGAATCTCTCGCGGCTGCTTCCGATAAGCTCCAGGAATCTTTCGGAACATGGAAAACTCCCTGGGGAGATATCAATCGCTTCCAGCGACTGAACGACGATATTGCGCCAGAATTCAATGACGCAGGTGCCAGTATCCCTGTCGGCTTCACTTCGGGCATCTGGGGATCGCTTGCCTCCTTTGGGGCCCGTCCGTATCCCGGCACAAAAAAATGGTACGGCACCAGCGGAAACAGCTTTGTCGCAGTGGTTGAGTTTGGGGAACGGGTGCGCGCTAAAGCAGTGACGGCCGGCGGTGAGAGTGGTCAACCCGCGTCCCATCATTTCAATGATGAAGCCGTGCGGTACAGCAAGGGAGACTTGCGCGACGTCTACTTCTATCGCGAACAACTCAAGGGACATACGGATCGGGAGTACCATCCCGGACGCTGAATGGCTTCATTTGCAATCCCTGTTGGTGGCAGACGACTTATACCGCGCACGGGGCGTAGGCGTCCATAAAGTTCACGATCATGCGCATCGTAGCCTCATCTCCGCAGCTGGTGTTGACCATGGCGTGGTAGATTGCGCGATCAGGCCATTCCACTTTGAAGTATTTTTTAATGAAATCGCCGCGCTCGTTGTCGACCGTATCGATCAACTCCTCCGCGTTTTTCTCCGTCTTGCCGCGGGCCACTAAGCGACGGATTTTGTTTTCTCTTGGCGCATACAGGAAGACACGCAAAGTCTCCGGCCGGTCCCTGAGAAAATGTTGCGAACCTCTACCCACAATGACCCCGTTTCCATTCTTGGCAGCGGTCTCCACTACCCGGCGAGTAATTGTGAGAATCGTCTCGCTGTCTACAAGGTTAAGTTTGGGCGCATTGAGGCTGCCCTCATAGCTTCCGCGGAGAAAGGATTTGAAAAGCCTGTAGTAGAGGGGATCGGGCCGTTCCTCTCGATCTTCAACAATCGTGGTGGGACACTTGGCCAGCCTCGCGATTTCCTCAGTCAGTGCCTGGTCCCAGAGCTTCCAGCCCAGGCGCTTCGCCACCAGTTGGGCGATCTCGCCTCCTCCGCACCCGTATTCCCGTTCAATAGTGATGATTTTGATCATACTCATGCTGCCTTTTCTGAAACCCTGGATTTGAGCGATAAGCGGGTCATTACTCCGCAATCGTACCACTGCCGCCGCCAAGGTCATTTTTCTTGAGAAAGAATGACACAAAGAACATGACTGCCGCGCACACAGCAAGAAACTTAAACATATCGATGTAGGCCAGACTTGCCGACTGTGCCTGAATAGACCGATAAATACTGGCATGCGCTGTGGCAGACGCCTCGTGTCTTCCCAGACCGCCATTGACGTAGTGCTGTGTCAGACCTTGCACGGTATTGGCAAAATTTGGATTGTCAACTCTGGCTTGCTCCACCAGCCTTCCCTGATGGAATTGAGACCGGCGCGCAATCACCGTAGTCACCAGTGAAGTTCCCACACTGCTCCCCATGTTCCGCATGAAGTTTACGATGCCGGCAACTGCATTATTCTTCTCTGGCGCAATTCCCACATAGGCAGAAAGATTGATCGGTACGAACAAGAACCCTAATCCGATTACCTGAGTTATGCGCAGCCATGTGGCCGCGGTGAAACTCATCTGCAGATCGATTCGACGGGTGGAATAAAACATGGCGACAGACAATGCGAGCCAGCCAAAAGCGATCAGCCGGCGCGCGTGAATTTTCCTTGAAAGTTGTCCTATAAGCGGCATTTCGAAGAGCAAGATGAGCCCTCCGGCGGAAAGGGCCAGACCGGCGAGTTCTGAAGTGTACCCAAGAAGCGTTTGCAGGAACTGTGGCATCAGAACCAGGCTGCTGAACAGCGAAAGTCCCAGCATGAACATCATCACGTTAGCGCTGGCAAAATTGAAACCCTTGAACAAACGGACATCAACGATGGGCGCTTTTTGAAACCATTCCCAGATTACCAGTGCGATCAGGCACACGCTTGAGACAATGACCAAAGTCGTGATGAAGTTTGAGCCGAACCAATCATCTTCCTGCCCCTTGTCCAGCAGAATCTGCAGCGCACCAACCCCAATCGCCAGGAGAGCAATCCCGATATAGTCCAATTTGACGCCGGCTGCTTTGAGCCGCTTCAGATATGGAGGATCTTCAACGAAGCGCCGAACGAGAAGCCAGGTGATGATTCCGACGGGAACATTGATATAGAAGATCCAGCGCCACGAGTAATTGAATGTAATCCATCCGCCCAGAGTGGGGCCGATCGTCGGGGCCATGACCGCAGTTATTCCGTAAAGGGCAAATGCCAATCCTCGTTGATGCGGGGGGAAAGTATCCGCCAAAATGGCTTGCGCCATGGGCTGCAGACCGCCTCCGCCTGCTCCTTGCAGAACTCGGAAGAGCAGAAGAAAACCAAGGTTTGGCGCTATACCGCACAGGAACGAGCTCACCGTAAAGATGGCGAGACAGCTCATGAAAAACCGCTTGCGGCCAAACCTCACCGCGATCCAGCCGCTGATGGGAAGGACGATGGCGTTAGAGACAAGGTAAGAAGTCAGGACCCAGGTGCTTTGATCGTTGCTTGCCGCCAGGCTTCCTGCCATATACGGCAATGCAACGTTGGCAATGCTGGTGTCAAGCACCTCCATGAACGCCCCCAACGCGACCACCACAGCAATGAGCCAGGGATTGTACTTGGGCTTCCAGACGTCCTGGTCGAGCGTGAGCGTAGCCGAGCTCACTTGAGATCCACTTTGGGTACAACATTCATTCCTGGCCGCAGCCGATGGTCACTGTTCTCTCCAGGCTCAAGAACAATCTTTACCGGAACACGCTGGACAATTTTCACGTAGTTTCCGGTGGCATTCTCCGGTGGAAGCAAACTGAATGTAGGACCGGTTGCGCCTGAAAAGCTGTCAACATGTCCGCGCAGGGTTGTGCCGGTTGAATCCACATAGATGTTTGCCTTTTGTCCAATTTTCATATGTCTGAGCTGTGTTTCTTTGAAATTCGCGGTGATCCAGACCTCGTCCAGAGGGACCACGGTCAGTAACTGCTGGCCGGGCTGCACGTTCAAACCGACCACAACGCTCTTGTTCACCGAACCGCTGACTGGCGCGACAATTTTTGTGTATTGCAGATTAAGCTCTGCCTGTTCCAGAGCGGCGCGCTTTTGCTGGACATCCGCTACGGCAGCGAGAGCGCGGGCGTTGGTTGAAGCCACTTGCTGGGGGCCGGTTTCCGCGGCGCTATGGCTTGCCTCGGCCTGCGCGAGCCGGTCTTTCGACTGCTGGACTGCCTGCTCCGCTGCCGATTCATTGGCCCTGGCCGCAGCAACACTGGCGGTGCTCGCCTTCGCCGCGGCCAATGCCTGATCATAGGTCTGCTCAGAAACATTTTGCTTGTCTACCAGCCTTTTGTATCGCTTCAAGTCATCTTGTGCTTTGACGTCGTTGGCCTCAGCTTGATCCACCTGGGCATGCGCAGCGGCGAGCTGCTTCTCAGCAGTAATGATGCCTGCGGTGGCGTTGCTCACATCAGATGCTGCCGATTTCAATTGGCTCGAGGTGTTGATTGATGTTATGGGAACGCTAATATGGAGAGACTTGGCTGTCGCTTCCGCATTCGCCAGGTCCGCACGTGCTTTAGCAATGGCAATCTCATAATCCTTAGGATCGACCTCGACGAGCACGGTTCCCTGCTGCACATATTGATTGTCGTTAACGTTTACTTTAATGACGTAGCCAGAGATGCGTGCACTCACAGGATAAAGGTGCACATCCACTTGCCCATCGTCTGTGGATTCATAGCTTGCAAAATAAAGCCATAAGAGAACAGACCCAAGAATCAAAAGCAAAGCAAGGGGAATGAGATAAATGCGACGGAACTTGAAACGCGACCGCCTGACAGTGTCTCGCCTCGAGACCCCACTTTTTTCGTCCGTAAAAGAAGGCTCTGATTCGGGTTTGTCTACGTCAGGATGAGGTTGAGTAGCCATTCGCAGTACTCCCTTTTATCTAGTGCACCGACAGATACTGGTTGTAATTGGTTCGCGCTACGCCCAATGAGCGGGCAAGCTGCAATTTTGACAAATTGTGGTTGTAAAGGCTCGAAATGTATTGATCATTCGCGCTGGCCAATGCCTGCTGGGCCTGCACGACTTCCACGCTGTCTGTCACTCCGGCGGCGAAACGTTCCTGTGAGCGCGAGAGATTTTCATTCGCCAGATCCACATTCTCTTTCGCGACCGTTATCTGCTGCTGGGCCGCCTGCAGATTAAGGAATGCGGTGCGAACATCGTAGTCGATCTGCCCTCGCAGGTTCTCGGCTTCCGCCTTGCGTTGGCGAAGCGCTGCTTCAGCAGCGGTGATGTCGCCCTTGATGCGTCCGCTGGTGAAGATCGGAACGCTCACTCCCGCTTGAAAAGTAAAGGCGCCATGGAGAGTGCCAGGATTGGGCCCCTGCACGCCGTAGTCGCCGTTGACCGCCAGCACTGGGTAACGCTCGCCGCGAGTTGCAGAAAGCTGCTGCTGGGCTGACTTTTCGACACTTAGAGCGGCCCTGAAATCGCTGCGAGTCTTGTAGGCAGTGTTCAAAGCCTCTTCGACGGTTTGTGGATGAATGTCCGCGTAGGGGACTTGATCGGCAAGATCGAAAACCTGACCGAGCGGCAGGCCAATAGCTCGCGAGAGATTCAGCTTGGCGATGGCAAAGTTGTTCTGCGTGATGCTCAAGTTGTACTGCTCTGTGTGCAGTTGCACGCCGCTGCGGGTTACATCAATTTTCGTGCTCGTGCCGGACTGAAGCTGGTCCGCAGCCTGATCATAGAGCGCCTGAGCATTTTTCACCTGTGCTTGTTCCGCTTCGATGCGTGAACCCGCCTGAATTACCTCGAGGTAAATATTTCCCACGATCAGCGTGATCACATCGAGCGTGTCATTGTAGTTGAGTTGGGCAGCCTGCTCGGCGTTGCGCGCAGCGCGGAAACGTTGTATCGATTCGAAGTTGAAGAGGCTCAGACTGGCGTTTGCCTGAGCAGTCGAGAAACTAAACGGCCCAATGACAGAAGGAACCTGAGGAACCCTGATGCCCAGGGTAGCTGCACTGAATTGCTGGACGTTTTCCGCAGCCTCTCCGGTTACCTGCGGCAGCAGCGTGCTCATCGCACGAAGCCGCTGTCCGCGCGAGATGCGTGCATTCTCCCCGCTTTCGATCTGGCCAAGATTGTAGCGGAGCGCCATGGTCAAAGCATCGCGAAGCGTGAGATGCAGAACTTCTTTGCTTGCAGTTCCGCTGGGGACACTCCCGAAGTCAGCTGGTGGCTGAGTCGTCTGTCCCGCAGCAGAAACCGAGACCATCAGCCAGAGAAATGCGGATGCCAGAATGGATCGCGCCAGGACCCTTGTGGCTTTAGAACGTATGCGAGCAAGAATCTGCTTCGGCCTACTGCCTATCATCTTTCTGCCTCCGTCAATACTCACTGGTCCATGCTTCCAAAAGCCAGATCAGGCATGAAACAAACCACGTCGAACGGTGCAAGTCGCTCCGCAATATGGAGCATATCGGCCTCAAAATAGATTCACATTTTATACCTGTGCGAAGCCGCCATCGAACCGAAGAAGCCGAATTGTCGTTATCTGAGACCCTACTCGCCACGAAGCGATGAGTGGTGATGTATGACATCAATTTCTGGCGCTCCGGTTCGTAGCCATCTCAAAGGATGCTTTTTCGCATCTCCCGTTTTTGGCGAACCAGCTTTTGACGAACCCCCGGTTGAAGGTGTGACTTACGCCAGCCACCCACAGAAAGGAATTCTCATGAAACCACTATCTGAACAGCTTCAGGATCTATCCCAACGCGCCAAGAAAATCGAAAATTCCGCAACTGCTACGCGTGAAAAGAACCATGCGGAACTCGAGCGTCGTCGCAAACAACTTGAATCAGATATGAAATCCACTGGGCAGAAGATCGAGGCATCCGTTTCCGAGGCCAAGGAAAACGTCCGCTCGGGATGGGCTGATATCCGAAATCGAATCGACAAGCAGCTGGCGGGTGCACGCGCGAAGCTCGAGGAACGAAAGGCCGAGCGGGACCTGAACAGGGCCGAACGTCGAGCGCAGGCTGCGGAGGATGATGCGGCAGATGCCATTGCCTTGGCTGTGTATGTCCTTGATCAAGCCGAGTACGCGGTGGTTGACGCTGCACTCGCGCGGGCCGACGCCGACGATCTTCGCGCTGCCGCCTGATCCGCGATTTCATTGCAGCATTCGTGCAAACTCTACGACTGCCGCACCGACGAACCTCTGCATTAAAGAATAGTGCGCAGAACTGCGCCCGGAATTGTCCTAATCAGGTACTTGTCGCCGAGGGGCAGATTAAGATTCATGGACAAACGTTTGCGCAGAAATTTTGAAAGGGCTGTGTCTTCTAAGGCTGGCGGAGAGAGGGGGATTCGAACCCCCGATAGAGGTGTTAGCCCCTATAACGGTTTAGCAAACCGCCGCCTTCAGCCACTCGGCCATCTCTCCGTGAAGACGCGACGTGATGCACAGCCATTGTATCAGCTTTCAAAGTGGAGATTGGTGGCCAGGTGAAGCCCAGATTTGCCTCAGGCGCCGAAGGTCGATTTACGCTGGGGCCACCCGACGGGTTCGGCAAGAGTTACAACGAAACCGCATTTCAGGGAGAATTCCCTCATGCCGCATGAATCAACCTGCATTCTCGGGATTTTTCGACTGCGTCGTCGCATTGCGCTCCGACTTCACTCAAAATGACACAGGGAGAGAGCGATTTAGGCAGACATGAATGCCCGCTTCACCCGATCGGGTTTGGCAAGAGTAAAAATCAGGCGACTTGAGGGCGTGCCATTAATGGAGCAAGGATGCCGTATTTTTCCGGCACGGCAATCTGTGAGCATGGTTTGCTGCCCATATGGCGCAAGACTTCAGCCTTGGCAGCCAGGATCTGCTGCGGAGTGCAGGCCAGCAAAGTCGCACATTCAGTGGTGGAATATCCTTCCAGCACTGCCATGACAAAAACGAAACGCTGCAGCGGTTCCAGACGTGTGACGCAGCCAATGAGCGCGTCGGCCTGGGAATCACCAGTTTCTCCCGGGAGCGATTCGGTTGCGGCGCCATTCTGAGCGGGCTGGTTTTCAGCGGAAACTGGGGAAACCGACTTGATCGCGTTCTTGATGATCGCCCGTTTGCTCCACGAGCGTGCCCACTGCCGAAATACCGGATTGCCGTGAATACTGTCTTCTAAACCGGCAACAAACGACTGCTCAGCCAGGTTCGGATCAGCGGTAAGAAGGAGCGCAAGCAGGTGCAATCCGTGCATATCTTCGGTGAAGATCTTTTCGAAATCGGCACGGGATGCGAATTCAGCAGCTTGCTCGTGTAACCTTCTGTTTTTACTGCCAAACATGATATGAAGACGCTCCAGTAAAATTTTTATTGCTAACAAACGTACGTAAAGAACAGGTAAACGGTTCCTAACTTATGTAAAGATTCTGGGACGCTGGGAAAGTTGCACTATTTTCCGGGAGCATACCCTCTGTGAACCGCGCATTTTTGCCCGGCATCAGTTAATGGAAAGTGTACGCAGGCCGCGACCTCGTTTCAAATCGAGAATGCGAAATTGTTACTTAGTTGGCTTACAAAGAAATGACCGGGATCAGAATCTCAGGAAAAGAATCCTCTAGGTGAGAAGGGGAAAGTGGATTGCTAATCGGCAATCCACTCTCATAATCTTAAATTAGTCATTACCAGCTACGCGCGATTCCTTCGATGATTTTGCCCAGGGAATCCAGATCTCGCACGTCGATCACTTCACCCGGTGAGTGTGAATAACGCAACGGCCAGCCCAGCGCAACATCGGTAGCCCCGTAGACCAGAGAAGCTGCTCCGTCATTACCTCCACCGGTCACACCGTATTGTGCAGGAACGTTCGTGGAGCGTGCGATGGAGAGCACCTTTTCCACCAGCTTGCGTGGTACCACGTTGGAATTATCGATGGCGCGGACGACGAAGCCTTTGCCGAGGATCGCGTCACCGAAGCGGGGAGATTCCAGCGGCGAATCGGCGCTGACAAACGTGTCAACGGCAAAGACATAATCGGGCGTGCGGCCTGCCGCGTCCATGTTCTTAGCTGCGGCAGCAGCACCTTCCAGACCCAGTTCTTCACTGGTTGACCAGATGAATGTAATGTCGCGATCCAGCTTCTGGCCGAGCGCCCAGGTCGCCGCCACCAGAGCAGCGCAGCCCACGCGATCGTCAAAAGCGCGCGCGCTGGCCCGCTTCCCCATCAGCTTGCGATATTGTTTGGGAATGGTGACAAAGTCGCCTTGTTTCACGCCCATCTGCGCGGCCTGATCGAGTGTATGCGCGCCGATGTTCATGTGGAACATAACCCGCTGCCCGCGCGGCCATTGAAAGTCCTGCTTGTCCCAGCCTTCAGGAAGTTCAACCACGCCGGGATGAATCCCGTTGGCAGAGTGCACGAGCCCGGCATGACCGAGGAAGTAAGCCAGCACTCCGCCACCTTTTGTTTCAAGCTCAAGCCGGCCGTCAGGAAGAATGGAGTGAACTTCATAGCCGATCTCATCCATGTGCGCTACCACGGCGATTTTGGGCGACTTGCTTCCAGCAGGGGCCGTCCAGTGCAGGACCAGGTTGCCGGCGTTGTCAGTCTGCGGTTTGGCCCATGAGGGGAGAAGAGTGGTGACGGTCTGGCTCATGTTAGCTTCATGTCCGCCGCTCACGCCGTAGGTTTCGATCAGGTTTTGAATCGTGGATTCAACCGATGGAGCAGATTGAGGGTGAGTATGTGTTGGCTCGGCGATTGGCTTGGTTTCCGGCAGATCAATTTTCTGCGCCGTGCCGGTCAGATACGTTTCCAGCAAAGCGATGAGCGAAGCCACGTCGTGACCATCGATGACTTCAGCCGGCGTGGACGGCCATTGCGTCGCGACGGCGAGCTGCACGGTCCGTGCGGGAAGAGCCGGCTGGAACATGTATCCGCCACGGGGGAATAGCGGGGCGGAGAAGTCAGGCTTGAGCGCGATGCTGGATTGGGAAGCCAACTGCTTCAAGTCCGTCGCCAGGGCACTCGCCTCTGCGTCTGGTTTTTCAGAAGCGATAAGCACGCCACTGCCGGTGGGTTCTTTGAAGCCCAGAGCAGCCTCGCCGGCGTTCGCTTGCCCGCGTTGGGCAGCGGGCGGCGGTGCAGCTCCGTGCATGAGACGGCCTACAAAGATCAGTTCGTCTGGCTTCAGGTGATAAACAAGGCGCTGCAGGCCGCGCGCCCCCAGCCATTGTTGGGCCACGAAGGCAAATGTTACCGTGCCTTTGATCTTTGCCGGATCTGTGTGGCGAAGAACTTCGAGCAAGGCGGCGTCGCCAAAACGATCGCCAACGGCAGGCGCCGTGAACTGACCTCCGCCCATCGCATACAGCTTGCGGTCAATCGCCAGCGGACTGAGCACGTCGGCGCCGCCTTCACGGGCTTCCGCAGGAGACGTAGCGCCCACGTCAATGAACATGTTGTCCAGGTCGGCAGGGCTGGGAGGATGCTGGCGCTGCGGCTGGAGATGAATCGATACGCCTGCGACGACGCCATTGATCCACGCACCTTTTGATGTGCCGATCTTTACCGGTTGCGCGGCGTAGAGTTCATTAAACAGAGGCAGGTTGCCGCCCTGGGGCAGGCGCTGGATGGTCAGATAGCCTTCCGGAGTAATTCCGCTCACCACGTAGCCAGGCTCGTCCATGGGTGCGGCGATCAGGCGATGCGGTGCGCCGGAGCCCAGCGTGACAGTCACGTTGCTCTGCTCGTCGGTGACGACCTTGAGCGCCGGCGAGATCGCTTTCACGCGTTGGGCGATCTTCGCAGCGACCTGCTGCTCATAGCCAGGCACCCCGGGAATTTCCACCAGAGCGCGAAGGTCATCACTGAATAACGAAGTCGAGGCGTTTTGCGCAGAAGCACCGAGAGCAAGACAGAAACTGCAAATCAGGACGAAGCAAAATTTCATTTAGGTTCCTTCGTTTCGCGATATAGGCCGGGCAGAGAAGACTAAATGACATTCATCGGAAAATCCAGCGTGGACAACAACAGCCGGCATGGAATCTGTAGCAAAGAAAAGCGCAAGGCGGGCACGCGGCTCGCGTACTCTTGTTGAAGGCGTCCTCTATGCAGAAAAAAGTCTTCTGGCTCCTGCTCACAGTCCTCACATCGATTACAGGTTTGACCTTGTCAATCTACTGGAACCTGGCGCTTGCGCTGCCATTGGTGGTGGTGTGCTGGTGGGTGGTTTACCGCAGCGGATGGTTTGACTGACGAAACGTATCAGGACGGTTCCCGCACAATGAACGCGCAAAAAAATTCCCTCCTGCGGTGAAGCAGGAGGGAGAAGGTTTGGTCATTGAGTAGAGAGGATGTAATCGTCTGCGTTACTGCTGCGGAGGATTCTGTGGTTTATCGGCAGGCGGCGGAGTCTGCTGAGTTGCTGGAGCAGCCTGCGTATTGGAATCAGTATTTGTGGCATTCAAATCACCCAGGCTGTTCTTCAGCAGGCTGATTTCAACGCGGCCACCACGGGCGCGCTTGGGTTTGCCATCTTCCGATTGAAGAGGAGCATTGCCCATGCCCACGGTGTAAATGCGATAGAGAGGAACATTGTGGTTCAGCACCAGATAACGGACCACCATCTGGGCCATTTCACGCGAGTTCTCAATGGCCACGCTGCCATTGCCCGGTGAGAATCCCTGAACTTCAACCACGAAACCTTTTTGACCCTTCAGCGAGGTTGCCATCTGGTCGAGGGCTTCCTTGGCGTTGGTGCTCAACGCGGACTGGCCGACCTTGAAGCGAATTTCCGCCTGTGTAACCGGCTGATACTGGTCAAGCTTGCTTACGGTCTGCTCCACGCCGCTGATGCGGGTGTGGGCGGTCTGGGCCGTCTGCTGTGCCTGGTTGGCGCGATTGCCTGCGTCCAGCGCATGCGTATCAGCGTCATTGGCCTTGCTCATGGCCTGGCGAATGCCTTCGGTGGCGCGGCCATCCACGTCAGCGATCATCTTTGCGTTCTTGGCTGTGAGTTCATCCAGCTCATTGACGCGTCCGCGGACGGGATCCAACTGCTTGTTGACATATTTTTTACGGGCAAAGGGGTTCATGTGTCCCCAGAAACCCTCGTGGCGCTCATAGGTCAAGGGCTGTTTGCCGGTTGCCGCCTCGGTTGTGTCGGCCGGCTGCTGATTCTGTGTGGTGCTTGCCTGGGTATTGCTCGTCTGATTATTCTGCTGGGTCTGCTGAGCGAAAGCGGGAACTGCCAAAGCAGCTGCCAGCGAAAGTGACAAGAGATATGACTTCTTCATTGCTGAAATTCCTCCGAACCGGGGGTTCATGTTTGCTTTCGGGGCATCTCTGAAACATTGCAATCCGACCCCCGAGCGCGCATAACGCTACGTCTTGACTATTACATTCTGAATGCCAAACTCCTGCTTTGTTTTAGGCGATTTTGTTGCTTTAATTTCAATAATTTACGGACATGGCGAAATAGCCGACCTGGAACTGTGATGTAAATTTTGCTCGGGCTAGCCGAGCAAAATAGGGCGTTACCCTGAAAAATGAGGAAGCGGATGGTAAGCATAACCAGAGAGTAACTATCGGTTGGCGCCAGCATGGCCCAAAAACATCCGGTGTTGTTGCTGTACATAGCTGTCCGTCATGCCGGCAATGTAATCGCACACCACGCGGTGCAGTGGCTCCTGCTCACTCTTCTCATGGTATCCGCCGGGAAGATCTCCGGGCGAGGAGAGGAAAAATTGAAATAGTTCAGTAATGGTCTGTTCGGCGGTAGATTTGTCGCCCATTAAGCCGGGACTGTAATACAAGCTCTTATAAAGGAAGTCTTTGAGTTGCCGGCGGTCGGCGTCGACTTCAGGACTGAAGGCGAACAACCGCTCCGCGTGGCAACGTACATCATCGATTGTTTCAATTCCTGCGGCACGAATTTTGCGGCGTGTGTTGTCGATCAGATCGCTGACCATACGATCGAGCACGCGCTTCAACGCTTCATTAAACTTCAGCTTCTCTGACGCCTGAGGATAGCGTTGTTCCACTTCGTTATAGGACCTGGCAAAAATCTGCACGCTTTCCCGGACCTGTTCACGCGTAAGGATGAGCGCTTCCACGCCGTCATCCAGATCGGCCGTGCTATAGGCAATCTCATCGGTCAGGTCGATGAGTTGCGCTTCCAGGGGAGGCCGCTGGTCCAGAAGATATTCCGCAAGCTGAGGGAATTCAGCGGCAGAGTATTCCCGGGAGTGCTTTACGATGCCTTCGCGTACTTCAAAGGTCAGGTTCATCCCGGGGAAATCCGCGTAACGCTGCTCGAAGTGTTCAACAATCCGCAATGCATGCAGGTTGTGATCAAACAGATCACCATGCTGGCGCATGATGGCATCCAGAGCTTTCTCTCCGGAGTGGCCAAAGGGTGGATGACCCACATCATGGACCAGGGCCAATGCCTCAACCAGATCTTCATTTAATCCCAGCTCTGCAGCGATAGTGCGCGATATCTGAGCAACTTCAATGGTGTGGGTCAGCCGGTTGCGAAAATGATCAGAGTACCGGCGGGTAAAAACCTGCGTCTTGTTCTCCAGACGACGGAATGAACGCGAATGGACGACTCGATCACGGTCGCGCTGAAAATCTGTTCGATAGGCATGACCAGGCTCGGGATAGCGTCGTCCCCGGCTTTTTTCCTGCGTGAGAGCGTAAGGGGTCACGGTCAAATTCTAAATCCTATGTCGCTGCGCTCCAAAGCTTTCATTTCTTGCTCGCTTCGCTCCAAAACCGCTTGAGGATATCGATCGTGGCCACACGCCACGTGCGCCTGTTGCAGCGGGCTCGGCGCGTGGTCGGCCTCGCCCTTTTACGTTGTCGCTGCGCTTCAGCGGGTTGGAGCGAAGCGACCTAAGATGGAGACACATAAAGAAAGCCCGCCAGGTTCTGACGGGCTCTCAAGGTTGATGTTGGGTATGAATTATTTTGTCGCTTGCTGGGCCAGCTTTACTTTGGCGCTTTCCAGTTTCTTCTGCACTCGGGCCACGTCCGATTGATCAACGTCTGCCGGTACGGAACGGTTCCATTCTGCCAGCGCGCGTTCCCAATGCATAGCTGCCAGTTTCAGCTTGCCGGTTTTGGAATAAAGCTCAGCGATGTGATCTTGCACGGTGGCATCCGCGGGAGTCTTGTCTGCCGCGCGACGCAGGTTCTCTTCAGCCTGATCGTAATTGCCCAGACGGAAGTAAGCCCAGCCGAGTGAATCCAGATAGGCGCCATTCTGCGGATCAAGTTCCACCGCGTGCTTAATGAGCGTGAGCGCCTCTTCCAGATGGAGATTGCGATCAGCCAGCATGTAGCCCAGATAATTCAAGGCCATACTGTTGGTGGGATTGATCTGCAATACCTGACGGAATGCCTGCTCCGCCTGTTCATATTTCTTCTGACGCTCATAGAGCGCGCCGTAAGCAAACTGAACAACTTCTTTTTCGTCGCCACGGCTTGAAAGCTTGTCAGCCTGAGCCAATGCTTCTTCGGCATCTTTCCAGCGCTTGAGCCGGGCGTAAAGCTGTTCCAGTTGCAGGTAGCCTTCGCGATCTTCCGTGCCGTTGGCGGTTTTGAGCGTGGACTTAGCCAGTGCGACGGCCTCGTCGCCCTTACCGTCATCGCCCAGCTGTACCGCCAGAGCCAGTTTCAGGTTCTTGTCTTTCGGCAGCTTCTTGACCGCTTCCTGTGCCGCTTTGGTGGCTTCAGGCCACTGCTTCTGTTCGCGATACGTGTCGATGATTTCCTGATAGCCGCGAGATGATTCATCACCGCCAAGGTCAACCATCTTGCGGAAGGTCTCCAGGGCCAGCAACGGTCTGTTCTCTTCGCGATAGATGTTTCCCAGGCGTTCCAGGAACAGTGCGCGATTGTTGCGATCACGCGGGCTGTAATTGCCATCGGCCTGCGCTGTCCGCGTGAGCAGCTTTTGCAGTACCTGCGCCGCCTCGTCGTATTTGCCCTGGCCTTCCAGAATGATGGCTTCGTTGTAGCTGACTTCGAGAGAGTCCTGGACCAGGGATTCGGCTTTCTTCAGGTTCTCCATCGCCAGATCAAGCTTGCCCATGCGTCGATAAATTTCTGAAATGCGCAGAGAAGCGGTGGCATCCTGCGGGTCCGCTTCCTGAACGGCCTTGAATTGATCCAGGGCGGCTTCTATCTGATTATCATTGGCAAGGTTCTGGGCCAGGCCACGCATGGCCTCCAGATTGTCCTTATCCATTTGCAGGGCTTTGCGATAAGCCGTGATGGCGTTCTTGTAATCTTTTTGCTGCTCGTAGGTGTAACCCAGGGACCCGTAGATGCGTGAGGTGCGCTTCGCTTCCGGGATGGCGTTCAAGGTGGCTGCGGCTTTCCCGTTATCGCCTTCCTCGTTGTAAAGGTAGGCCAGGTTGGTCACGGCTTCTTCTGATGTGCCATCAAGCGTCATGGCGGTCTTGAATTCCGTCTCCGCCTTGCTCAGGTCTTTATTCAGGATATAAAGCTGGCCCAGCAGCAGGTGATTGTCCGCGCTCTTGGGTTCGATTCTTGCCAGCGCTTCATACTCCCCGATTGCCAGGGTCAGGATTTCCCGAGACTGTGCGCCCGCCTGCGTGTCTCCCAGTGAGCGGCGGTAGATGCGTCCGAGCAATTTGTGCGCCTGCAAACTATTGGGATCCCGCTGGATCATGGCCTGGGCTTCTTGCACGGCGTCACGAATGCGGCCGGTGCGGTAATAAAGCTCCGCCAGTCCGGAATTGAGGAAGTCTGACGAGGGATCGTTATCAATCGCCAAGCGGTACTCTTCAATGGCCTTGGTCGCATATTCTGAACGACCGTACATTGCCATCATCTCTTCATACATATGGGCCAGAGAGAAGTGGTAATAAGAGGCTGCCCGGTCAACCTTCTGCTCGGCGGGCTTTTGCGTGCCGGCCGGCTTCTGTGCGTCTGGGGTGGCGGACTGAGTTGCGGGTGCGGCCTGTCCGGGTATTGTGGCTGATGGCTGTTTAGCCGGCGCGCCTTGTGCGGCGGCGCTAATTACGGGAAGGGCCGTGAGCATCAGGGCAAAGATAAAAGTGCGGAATTTCATCACATTCATAAGACGAACCAAAACAAACCCCTTATTTGGATGCGGAGGAACGCTCGGCGGACGTTCACTTATTGCTGTCCTAATTATTCTAGACCCATCCGGGGCGTTCGGCTCCCAATAACAATACTTAACTAGTGACGGAAGTGACGAACACCGGTGAGCACCATGGCCAGACCGAGCCGGTCAGCCGTGTCAATTACTTCTTGATCGCGGACCGAGCCCCCAGGTTGAATGATGGCTGTGGCGCCGGTTTTCGCGATCTCCTCAACTCCGTCCGGGAAGGGAAAAAAGGCGTCTGAAGCGGCGACCGTACCTTTGAGCGGCAGCACGGCTTTCATGGCGCCGATGCGGCAGGAATCCACCCGCGACATCTGGCCCGCGCCCACACCCACTGTCTGACCTTCGCGAGCATAGACAATGGCGTTTGATTTCGTATGTTTACAGACTTTCCAGGCAAAAAGCAGGGCCTTGATTTCGGCGTCAGTGGGCGGCCGTTTGCTCACCACTTTCAGCTCTGCCCGGGTGAGTTGATGGACATCGGCATCCTGGGCCAGCATTCCGCCGGAAACGTGCTTGAGCGCGAGTTTCTGGATTGAGGGTTTCACCTCTACCAACCGGAGATTCTTTTTGGCTGCGAACTTTTCTTTGGCAGCCGGCTCAAAGCCCGGTGCGGCAATGGCTTCGACAAATAATTTCGCAATTTCTTCGGCAGCAGCACGGTCTATCGCCCGGTTCACACCGATGACCCCGCCGAAGGCCGAAACGGGATCTGTTTCCAGCGATTTCAGGTAGGCGTCTTTGAGAGTTGTTCCCGTGGAGGCCCCTGCCGGATTGGTGTGCTTGATGATGGCACAGGCCGGCTCTTCGAATTCCTGAGCCAGGTCCCAGGCGGCCTGGAGATCAACAATGTTGTTGTAAGAAAGTTCTTTGCCCTGAAGCTGCGTTGCGTTGGCGATGCCTTGGCCCGATCCGTCAGAGTACATGGCTGCGCGCTGGTGAGGATTTTCGCCGTAGCGCAGGTCCATGACTTTGTTGAGTTCCAAACGCAAGGTTGAAGGAAATTCGCTGGCGGCACTGGCTACCAGAAGAGAAAAATTTCCGGAAGCTTGATCGAGGGTGATCGTGGCGAGTGTGGACGCAATGGCGCTGTCGTAAGCTGCTGTGGTGGCGAATGCCTTTTGTGCCAGCCGCCATTTTGTTGCCAGCGTGAGTTCGCCTCCGGAAGCCAACATCTCCTGGGCGATGCCCGCGTAGTCGTCTGGTGAAGTGACGATGGCGACGTCGCGGAAATTTTTTGCCGCTGAGCGCACCATCGAAGGCCCGCCGATATCGATGTTCTCAATGATTTCGTCAAAGTGTACGCCCGGCTTGCTTGCCGTCTTTTCGAACGCATAGAGATTGACCACCACCATGTCAATGGGCTGAATGCCATGTTCCCGGGCCGCCGCCAGGTGTTGCGGATTGTTGCGCACATGCAGAATGCCGCCGTGCACTTTGGGATGAAGGGTCTTTACGCGGCCGTCCATCATCTCGGGAAAACCAGTGAGCTCAGAGATGTCTTTCACCGCGATGCCAGCATCACGCAACAGCTTGGCAGTGCCGCCGGTGGATATCAGCTCGACCTTCAAGCTGGAGAGCTGCTTTGCGAATTCGACAAGTCCGGTTTTGTCGGTAACGCTCAGGATGGCACGCTGAATCTTGGGCAATGTGGTTCCCCTCAGGCGATGGACGAACGAAGAAATAAGGTATCAGCGGCGGGAAGAGCACTGCAAACGAAGGGATGGCCGTCCGACTCGGTGATTGGCGATAGTCGATGAGAGGTGTTGATTAGATCACGTCAGACTACGCGTGATCATGTCCCTCAAACCGTGTCATCTCGACCGACTGACGAAGGAGCGAGAAGCGACTGAGGAGGAGTGGAGAGATCCCGAGAATGTCTTCATTGCCATGCCGATTCAAGGTGTTCTCCCCAAGCTGCGGGTGTTATTCTCCCAAATTGATGCGTGACTGCCATCGCTACAAATTCTGGGTTTACATCCTGTCCAGCAATTCAGGGACACTCTACGTGGGAATCACAGGCTTCTTCGAACGACGCATTCATCAACACAAGTACGACAGCATTGAAGGATTCACGCAGAAATATCAGGTTCACAGGCTGGTCTACTACGAGAGCCACCAGGACGTTTATGTGGCGATCGGGCGGGAAAAGCAGATCAAACGATGGCGGCGGGAAAAGAAGGTCGCGTTAATTGACATGCACAACCCACGCTGGCAGGATCTAGCAGAGAACTGGGGCCGTGAAATGCGGTTTCGGGGACAGAGCCTGGAGAAAACTCCCTGAATCAGTACAGCGCTGCAATCATCCTCGGGATCTCTCCACTCCTCCTCGGTCGCGTTTCCGCTCCTTCGTCCGTCGGTCGAGATGACAGGGTTTGATGGCGCTCTACCCACCAACATTCAATTTGGCGGAATGATGCGGGATATTGGTCAAGACGTAGTTTGTTCCTGGGGGTGACGAAATTCAGTGCCGAAGCTTGAGCGACCGCAGCACAGCATCGAGTTGATTGAGATTGGGCGTGAAGGTATCGGGCTTGGCGACAGCAAGCGCTTTCTCAAGTTGCAAGCGAAGTTCAGTGTCGTTTGTTGGGGCTGAGGTAGTGGGGTTGAGGCGCTTCGTCTCAGGGTGCGATATGTCCGCCTGCATGCGGAAAAAGAGTCGTCCATTATCGGTTAGTCCTTCAACCGTGTAAAACAGGTAATCGCCTGGAAAATCGCCATCTTGCGACTGGCCCTCAATCCAGCGCCATGCGCGCCACCCTGGCCCGGTTATCAATTCCGGACGGGCGGACATGATTGTGGCTGCGTCGTCAGAGCTTGCGTACGGCAAGCGTTTTCCATCAATGAATCTCGCGCCCGGGCGAAGGGAGTCCTGCAATAGCCTCATCTCCTCTGAGCGCGGAAAAAGAGATGTATATCCTGCGCTTTGCATGATCCGAAACTCAATTTTTTCGCTTTTGACAAGCACATTGGCAGGCCAGGACCGACCAACCTCACAGGTGTAGTCGTAGGGATCAACTGTCACCTTCTTGCCCTGTCCAAAGACGCCCAGGTCGATCGATACGTCCTCAGCCCGAATGCCTGCATTAATCAGGGGGTCGTCGCTCTCAAGAGTTGAGAAATGGATTGTGCCTTTTTGACTCTGAGGATCGAAGGCAAGCCGATATTGACCCGCAGTGGGCAAAGAGAACATCTGCTCCATGCAGAAATCAGCATCCATTGGTTCAATTCGGACTCCGGTGTTCGCATCGCGGAGAGCAACTGACGGTGAGGATTTGGGCGATTGGTTACGATCTTCTTCGATTTTAACTTGAAAATACTGACCAGCTTTGGCTTCAAACATGAATTCTGATACGCCGGTTAAAGGAAGCTGGTCGCTCGAAAACGATATCGGCGGTTTGACCTGAAATATTTTGACCGGGCTTGCCGTTGCCAAATCGACTGACGGTTTCGGCAATGGCGAGGAACTGGCGGGCTCGACGTTAGGGCTCTTTGTCGTTGCCGCAGTTTGGGAGGCGGCAGTGGCCACCTCGGATTTCTTGCAGCCGATGCCCATCATCAACGACACACCAATCGTAAGTAGCAGCAAAGTTCGCGTCATGTCGTGATAGCAGCCCTAGGCTTTCGGTTTGGCCTTCAGCTTGACCTGGCCGTTTTGCATCTCGACGGAATATTCCACAGCCTGGCAGCCGTGTTCTTTCTTGAGTTGCGTTGTTTTCTGCTGCACGAATTTTTTGAAGGAATCCAGGGTGGCTGCATTCTTATCGCCGTTTTGCTGCTTGGCGGCGACCAGAGCGTTGTAAAGCGACTCCACATCTTTGCCTTCGGGCTTGGCGCCGGCAAACGCGACCCGGAATGGCTTGTCTTCTTTAGAACCCAAGCCAGAACTCGAGGCAGAACCGGGGGTAGAGTCCGAAGCAGAGTTGCTGGCTGCCGCGCTGGCATTCTTATGGCTTAGAGATCTCTCAGCTTCATGCTGCTGGTCGGTGCGCATTCCCTGGATGCCCAAAACGGCGTCCTGGGGGCGGCGGTAGCCTTCCTCTTTGATGATTAACTTCTGCTGCCACAATGCGTTAAAGAGAGCGTACCTCTGCTGGACGGTGGTATATCGGAACCGCTGTCCGTAGCTCATCCTGCCGCCGTCAGAGTACTTTTTTAGTAAAGTCTTAACTTTCCACTCAATTTCGGTGGGAGGCTTCTTGGATCCTCCACCAAAGTAGATGTCGTACTCCACTTTTAGCCTGCGGACCTGGTCTTCCAGCATTGAGAGTTCTTCATCAATCGTCAAAGCGGCTTATTCCTTCCAGGGTCCGTTGGGGATACTGCTCAGGCGAAAATATAGCATTTTTTCGCTTTAGCACAGAGAACCTAAAGTGCAGGCAGTTGATTGTGCTTCAGAGTGCATCAAACCTTAGTAATTATGTCAGATAAGCCTGTGTCAAATCGCGTACGCATAGTGATAGCTGATGACCATGCCATCCTCCGGGAGTCGCTTGCAACACTGCTTTCAACAGATAGTGACTTTTCCGTGGAGGGTCGAGCATCCAACGGCCAGGAAGCACTGGCTCTAGTACAGGAACTGCACCCTGACGTGCTCGTCCTGGATCTCTTCATGCCGCAGGGCGATGGCTTTGAAGTGCTGCGCACGCTTGACCGCGCCGGCAGCCGCGTAGCCGCTGTGGTGCTGACCGGTTCTGAGAGCGAACTGGATTACGCACAAGCGGTGAAGCTGGGTGCACGCGGCCTAGTGCTGAAGAGCGACGGTCCGGAAAAGCTCTTTGCCGCCATCAAGAGTGTTTCCAACGGTGAGCTCGCGTTTTCTGACGAGCTGGCACAACAAGTCTTGACCACCATGAGTGCGGAATCGCGGGCGACGGCGAACACTCTGACCCGCCTCTCTGAACGTGAGCGGCAGATCGCGTATTACGTAGCTCGTGGCATGAAGAACAAAGATATTGGCCAGGCACTCACCATCAGCGAGAACACGGTGAAGCGTCACCTGCAAAGTATTTTCACCAAGACCGGAGCACGTGATCGTCTTGAACTGGCTGTGCTGGCGTTGAGTGAAGTCAGCAAGGCGGCTTGATCATTTGCCTCGAGTTAGGATTTTGTTCCGCGCAATTGTTTTGAATCCCGAGCGTAGCGAGGGACCCCTACAGTCTTTGTGAATGTTGAAATTGAAAATTGAGTTAGTTGAAAGCGCCTGTCGGCGCGACTAAACAATAACGTGCACGCAGCCATAGCCAGAGCCGGCTACAGTCAGGGAAAAAGGAAGAGTCCCGCCAAGGACGACTGAATCAATAAAACTGATCTGAATTTGTTTTGCGCCGGTTATTTCCC
Organism: Terriglobia bacterium; assembly: GCA_963755365.1. Taxonomy (GTDB): domain Bacteria; phylum Acidobacteriota; class Terriglobia; order Terriglobales; family Acidobacteriaceae; genus Angelobacter. The sequence continues at coordinate 125,680 of CAVWJV010000011.1, forward strand.
TGAAGTGGCTGCCATTTTCTTGACCATGGCAAGCACCAGCTTCCGATCACTATCATTCAGGTTGGAAGAATAGCGCCGAATCTGGCTGAGGAAGCGGACTTCGTCTTCACTGAGCGAAGGCAGGTTCTTTGAGTTGCCGTTTGAATGATGGTCGCTGAAAAAACTGCCCAGCGGAATATCAATCGCCCCGGCGATTTTGGCCAGAGTGTCGAGTGAGGGAATGGTGTGGCCGTTTTCCACCCGTGAAAGATAGCAACGCAACAGTCCGGTGCGTTTTTCAATGTCGCCTTGCGACATGCCCTTTTGTAACCGGTAATTTCTGATTGTCTCGCCAATATTCATACGTGAGTCGTCTTTGCAGTTGCTTCGAGTCCGGGGTTGCGTGAATAGTAATCAGACCTAAGATTTTCTGCAAGAACATTTTTTGTCACCACGTAGCGTCAGTTTAAGCGCCTATTCACGCGGCCCTCAATTCCTGCAGCCCCTACGCATTCCAGGACTATTGTCCGTGAAAAATCAATTAGTTACCAGTTGATTATCATTCGTTCTAGTCGCGGCGCTCCAGACCGCTGTAGAGTTGCTATCCGAGCCGACGTCTTGAAGGCTGCTGATGCAGCGGGCTCGGCGCGCGTGGACGGCGCGAGCCTTTGATTATCTTTCCGGTGTCGCTGCGCTCCAGACCGCTGTAGAGTTGCTATCCGAGCCGACTTTTATTTTGTCGCTGCGCTCCAGACCGCCGAAGAGCTTGGGCGAGGGTTGGCATAGCTTCGGCTCCTGAATCACGCGGTTCGGCATGCGAGTCGGCCTCACCGCGAGGGTGCGAAAGACAGCAACGACGAAGGAAATCTGGCAAAGCAATGAATAGAGGGAAGAGTGGTAGTTCCACGCCCCGGCAGTTCGGATCGCAGCTACAAGATGTCCAACACGTTGTTATTGGCCGACTGCCTTTGGAGTGTCTACGGAGTGCGCCGGCAGCATCAGTTCCATGAACAGGGTTCTTTCTACTGGACTGTGGTAATAAGGCGCCATCTCCTTGAAGCCAAGCTCGCGATAGAGGGCGATTGCGTGGTCCATCTTTCCCTGCACGGTATCAAGGCGCATGGAACGGTATCCGATGGAGCATGCGTCAGACACCAGTTTCCTGGCCAGCGTGCGGCCAATGTTATGTCCACGAAATCCGGGGCGGACATAGAGACGTTTCATTTCGCACACGTCACGATCGGAGAGAGGACGCAGCGCACCCATGCCGGCGATCTCGTGGTTCCATGATGCCAGCAACAGGCGTCCGCGAGGTTCGGCGTATTTGCCGGGCAGGTCGCGCATCTCATCTTCAAAGCCCTGGTAGCAGAGCTTGAACTCCAGCCATGTGGCGTATTCCATCATGAGTTCTCGGACAATGGCGATCTGTTCCGGTGTCTCAGCCTGGAGAATGGTGAGCATCGTTCCCCCTCAAGTGTGCGATCGCAGTGAAACGAACAAGGCCCTGTTGCGAATCATTCTAGCCCCGTTGGCGATCTCATGAGAGAGAAAATCGTTAACCCATCAGCATGCCGCCATTCACGCTTAACACGTGCCCGGTGATGTAGCTGGCTTCCTCGGAGGCGAGAAAACGGACGGCATGGGCCACTTCCATGTCAGTCCCGGCGCGGCCCAGCGGGATCATTTCATTGACCTTCGATTTCAATTCCTCGGGAAGCGCTTCCGTCATGGCAGTCTCGATGTATCCGGGCGCGACGGCGTTCACTGTAATGTTGCGCGACGCCACTTCCCGCGCCATGGCCATGGTGAAGCCAATCAATCCGGCTTTGGATGCGGCGTAGTTGGCCTGACCCGCCTGGCCCATCTGTCCGAAAACGCTGCTGATATTCACTACGCGACCCCAGCGCTGTTTGAGCATGGAGCTGATCACAGCCTGGGTGCAGAAATATGCGCCGCTGAGATTGGTTTGAATGACCGAGTCCCAGTCGGCACGCTTCATGCGCATGAGCAAGGTGTCCTTGGTGATGCCGGCGTTGTTGACGAGAATATCGATCTTGCCGAACTGGCCGATGGCGGATTTCACAGCGGCTTTCACGCTGTCTTCGTCGGCTACATCCATGCGGAATGCAGCGGCCTGCACGCCTTTGGCTTCCGCTTCCTTTACCACCGAGGCAAGTTTTTCTTCATTGCGCGCTGCCAGCGCGACGTTCGCGCCCGCCTCGGCCAGAGCGAGCGCACATGCGCGGCCAATTCCCTGTGAGGCTCCGGTGATGAGCGCAACGCGTCCGGTGACTCCTGCCATGGTGATACCCCCGCCCAAAAAAAAGTTAACTGTGGATTATACGTTTTTGTTGTCGCCGCGCTCCAAACCGCTAGAGAGGGTTGATCGTGGTTGCGGTAACGAGCTCCTGTTACAGCGGGCTCCCACCCCACCACGGGAACACCGCGCTGTCGGGGACCCCGGGCTCGGCGCGCGTGGACGGCGCGAGCCCTTGGGTTTTCGTTTCTTCTATCGCTACTCTATCCATGACAAGCCAATCAAAGGCCTCTGATTTCATCGGAAAATCTCAATGCCGAAGAAAGGTATAAACTGTTAGGTCGCTATGGCCACAAAAACCAAACCAGCAAAGACCCCGGACAAGAAAGTCTCGCAGTCACCATCTAAGAGCAAAAGTAAGAATGTTTCCAACGGCGCAACGTCGAACGGCCAGCCTGCCAGCAAGGCTCCGGCTATCAAGCTGAACCAGTACGGCATTCCGGACTGGCGGCTTGAGCATCCTGAATTCGAAGTCTTCGAAGTGAGTGACGGGGCCGAGGTCCATTACGAGATCAAGGGCAAGCTGAATGCGCCCGTGCCGCCGATCCGGGAATCGAAGTACCTGAATAAAGAGCAGCATCTGGAACTCTATCGCTGGATGGTGATGAACCGGCGCATGGAAGTGGCGCTGGAAAATCTCTACAAGCAAAGCAAGGTGGTAGGCGGCGTTTATTTCGGGCTGGGACAAGAGGCTTGTTCATGCGCATCAGCCTATGCGCTGAGCAAAGAAGACTGGTTTGCGCCCATGATCCGCAACCAGGGTGCGCAACTGGTGCGCGGCTTCCATGCCCGCGACATCATGATGCAGTACATGGCCAAATCCGGCTCGCCGACCAAAGGCAAAGACGGGACTTCTCACTATGGCGATATTGAAAAGCGGCAGATGGTGTCGCCCATCTCGATGCTGGGCGATCTGCTGCCGGTGATGGCGGGAGTTTCGTTGGGCGCGCGGATGCAGGGAAAAGAGCTGGCGTGCCTTACGTGGATCGGCGATGGTGGACAATCCACTGGCGTGAGCTATGAAGGCATCAACTTTGCCGCCGTTCGCAAACTGGGGCTGGTGCTGATTATAGAAAGCAATCTCTGGGCTTATTCCACGCCGACGGAATATCAGGTCAACGTAAAAGATCTGGCCAATCGCGCCATCGGTTACGGCATGCCCGGCGTCATCATTGACGGCACTGATGCCTGCCAGGTGTATGACGCAACGTATGAAGCCGTGGAACGCGCACATCGCGGTGAAGGGCCAACGCTGATCGAAGCCAAACTTATGCGCATGAAAGGCCATGCCATTCATGACGCCGCGGCCTATGTTCCCAAAGAGATGCATGAGTTCTATCGCAAGCGCGATTGCATTGATCGCTTCCGGAAATATCTGATGGAGAAAAAATGGCTCACGCCCGCGCAAGACGCGGAAATGATTGCCGGCGTGGAAAAGGAGATCGACGCGGAACGAGAGTTTGCTGAGAACTCACCCATGCCTGAACCGCATACGGCCGCTGAAGGCGTCTACTGCGGCGACGGTTGCCACACGATCAAGCCAAAGTACGCAATGCCGAAGAAGGCGCGAAGAAATGAAGGTAAATTGAAGGAGACAGAAGCGGCAATTCACTTTAAGTAAATGTTGCTCCGACTCCAATTCGCTTTGCCCATCTTCGGTTTGCCCATCCTGCTGCTGCTCTCAGCAAAAGCGTCAGGGGCACAGGAAGTCGGCTACCTTGATCTTGTTGACGTCAAGCCGAGGACGGAGCTTCGCCATCCTGATCCATCGCCCCCTGTGTGCAAAGAAGACGGCACTTGCACAGCCTCAGGTTCCCTCGGCGGCATGTCTCTTGGCGATGGCGGTACCGGCGCAAACGAACCCAAAGCCCTGAGAACTACATTGCTTTCCCTGGATCGTTTCGCTTATGCGCCAGATGACGCAGCCGAAATGGAAATCAAAATCGAGAATGTCGGCAGTGTGGATATGATCATCCCATGGAGCCCTCATCTTGCCGACCTGCAGCCCGCTGATGAAAAGCAAATCTTTCATTACAGATCGTTCGCAGTCGTCCTGAATCTAGCGAGCCGCGCGGATAAGAGCCAAAACGAAATCGTGGAGGCCGTCAAACTCTACGGCGTCACGGAGAAACCGGCCACATTGAAGGTCCTGAAGCCGGGCGAATGGCTCCGGCTGCGCATAAAAACAAAACTGGCGGCCTACCCCGACAAACTGAAGACTGATTCTGACTACTTGGCCAGCGTTCTTCCACAATTGCGATCGGAGACGTTTATCCCGAACGTAAAATACGGAGGCTACTCAACCGACATCACCAACGAATATCCGCGTAGCCTTTCAGGCCCGGAACTAACGTTGCGAATTACCAAGAACGGCACGCAAGCTGAAGCACGAGACGAGATATAAAGATGCGGCAATCGATTCCAGGAAGCAATTGGTTTTTTGATCAGTGTCATCAGTGGAAATCAGTGGTGAGAAATAATGGCTCAAGCAACATATCTTGAAGCAATACGGCAGGGACTCTGGGAAGAGATGGAGTCGGATCCCAGCGTCTTCTGCATTGGCGAAGACATTGGCATTTACGGTGGCGCGTTCAAAGTGACGGACGGCTTTGTCCATCACTTTGGGCCGCAGCGTGTGATTGATACGCCCATCGCCGAATCGGCGATAGTGGGCGCGGCATTTGGTGCGGCGCTCACGGGGATGCGTCCGGTGGCGGAGTTCCAGTTCATGGACTTCATTGGCTGCGCGTTCAACCAGATCGTGAACATGGTTGCCAAGTCGCATTATCGCTGGGGCGCTCCGGCGCCATTGGTGCTGCGCGGGCCTTGTGGCGGCGGCGTCCACGGCGGCCCGTTTCACTCGCAGAATCCCGAAATGTATTTTGTCCATACGCCGGGGATGAAGGTGGTTGCGCCGTCCACGCCGAGCGACGCCAAAGGATTGATCAAAGCCGCGGTGCGAGACAATAATCCGGTGTTGTTTCTGGAGCACAAGTTTCTCTATCGCCGGATCAAGGGCGAAGTGCCGGATGATAATTCAGTGGTGCCCATCGGCAAGGCGCGGGTCCATCGCGAAGGTCGCGATGTGAGCATCATTACTTATGCAGCCATGGTGCACACGGCGCAGGAAGCGGCGGACATTCTGGCCAAAGAGGGCATCGAGGTCGAGATTATCGATCTGCGAACGCTTTCTCCTCTGGATCGCGATGCGATCACTCAAACGGTGAAGAAGACGAACAAAGTCATCCTTCTCCATGAAGACACCAAGACAGGCGGCCTGGCAGGAGAGATTGCGGCCATCATTAATGAAGAGGCCTTTGACGACCTGGATGGGCCGATTGTCCGCATTACGTCACTGGATACGCCGGTACCGTTTTCGCCTCCGCTGGAGCATTACTTCCTGCCGCAGGTGGAAGATGTGGTGCGTGAAGTGAGGAAGCTGAAGGCGTACTAGCAGTCAGCAGTCAGCATTCAGCCAAGCGGCGGCATCGGGATTTCAGGTTTCAATCTCGAGCGGAGCGAGAGATCCCTACCGTCTCGACATATTTTGAAATAGGTTGACAGGTTTTGTCTGGACCCCGAAAAACTTTTAAGATCGTAGGGATCCCTCACTGCATTCGGGATTAAAGAAGTAGCGTTCGGGATTTCAGAAGCAGACACGGGACGAAAGGCGATATTTAAAAACAAATGGATTATCTCCTCAAAACTGAACCCACCGTTTACGGCTTTGCCGATCTGCAAAAAGACGACACCACCATATGGGATGGCGTGACCAACCCCACTGCCGTGAAGCATCTGCGCGAAATGAAAAAGGGAGACAAGCTGGTGATTTATCACACCGGCGATGAGCGTCGCGCGGTGGGCACGGCAAAGGTTGAATCGGTGGATGCCAGTGATCCCAAAACTCCACGGGTAAAGATCAAAGCGGGCAAACTGATCTCTCACCCTGTAACTTTGAATGAGATCAAGGTCAGCGATTTGTTTGACGGTTCGCCTCTGGTCCGCCAGGGTCGCTTGTCCGTGGTTCCTCTGACCAAAGAACAACATGACTGGATCGTTGGGCATTAAGATCATGAACGCTGATGCCATCGGGATCGAACTCCTTTACCACAGAGGTGGCAGAGGAACGCAGAGAAAACCAAAAACCGATTAACCACAAAGGGCACGAAGGAACACAAAGGTGAACCCGGTGCTCGGGAATCCTGAGTTCGAGTTCTACACGCCACTGCTTTCCCTGATTTATAATCACAAGTTGCTCTAACCACCCAGTGGATACCTGTGGAAGGAACTCATGCCAACTGATGTAGTCATGCCCCAGATGGGGGAGTCGATTTTTGAAGGCACCATTACCAAATGGCTGAAAAAGCCCGGCGATAAAGTCCAGCGTGATGAACCGCTGTTTGAAATCTCCACGGACAAGGTGGATGCCGAGATTCCGGCGCCTTCCACTGGCGTGCTGAAGGAAATCAAGATACAGGCCGGAGCGACCGTACAGGTAAATACGGTAGTGGGCGTCATTGATGCTGACGGCGCCGGCGCATCCGCAGCGCCGCAGGCAGCGCAGCCCGCTCCTCAAGCTGCACAAGCAGCTCCGCCGGCTACCAAACCTTCACCACAGGCAGATGGAACATCCACACCAAAGCAGCCTCCGGCAACGGAAGCGGCGTCTGCGGCGCAAGGCGGTGATGGCGGAGCGGCAACTGACGTAGTCATGCCGCAGATGGGCGAATCGATCTTCGAGGGGACCATTACCAAGTGGCTGAAGAAGGTCGGCGACAAAGTACAGCGTGACGAGCCGCTGTTTGAGATTTCCACCGACAAAGTGGATGCTGAAATTCCCGCGCCTGTCACAGGCGTTCTGCGCGAGATCAAAGTAAAAGAAGGCACCACAGTCCAGGTGAACAGCGTGGTGGCAGTGATTGGCGGATCGGGCGCTGCGTCATCTTCAGCGACAAAACCCGCGGCGGCGCAACCCGCAGCGTCGCAACCTGCTGCCCCCCAGCCGGCGCATGGACAACCGCAGCGTGTACCGGAATCAATGTCTGTGGCTGCGCAGGAGCAACCGGTTGAGCAGGCACGCGAAGAGATCGAAGAAAGTGAAGGACGCGATGATGTTCGCTCCTCACCGCTGGTCCGCCGCATCGCCCGCGAGAACAATATAGATCTGGGCCGTGTGCCCGGAACGGGACTTGGCGGTCGCATCAGCAAGGCGGATATCCTGAGTTTCATTCAGCAACATGGGCCAGGCGGTGCAGGACGGCCGCAGCCGGTTGCGGCTCCTCCATCACAACAGCAGCCCAGAGCCCAACAGGCTCCGCAGCAACAACAGCAGGCTGCCTATCAGCCGCCACAGCAGCAAGCAGCGGCTCCGGCTCCGGCGCCGCAACTTCCGGAACTGGCTGGTGAATTTGTTCCCATGACGCCGATGCGGAAAAAGATTGCCGACCGCATGGTGGAATCTCGCCGCACCAGCGCGCACGTGCACACCATCTTCAAGGTGGACATGACGCGTATCGTCAAGATGCGCGAGAAGGTCCGCAAAGGCTGGGAAGCGCGGCACGGCGCAAAGCTTACGTACATGCCGTTCATCGCCAAGGCATTGATGCACGGCGTGCGCACCAAGCCCGTCGTCAACTCATCTGTGATCAACGAAGGGATTCAATACCACAAGAATGTGAACATCGGCATTGCTGTGGCGCTGGAATGGGGATTGATTGTGCCGGTGGTGAAAGGCGCGGAGAACCTGAGCTTTGTTGGCCTTCAGCGGGCGATCACTGATCTGGGTGAGCGCGCACGCGGCAAGAAGCTCAAGCCTGATGACGTGCAGGGCGGCACCATCACCATCACCAACCCGGGCATTTACGGTCCCCAGTTCGGAACGCCGATCATTCTGCAGCCCCAGGTGGCCATCCTGGGCATGGGCGGGATCTTCAAAGAACCCACGGTCATCACCGACAAGGATGGAAACGATTCCATCGCTGTCCGGCATATCATCCGGCTGGTGCTGGGCTACGACCATCGCATTATCGATGGCGCAGACGCTGACCAGTTCATGGTTGCCGTCAGGGATTATCTGGAGAACTTTAACGACGATATTGGGTAGGCGTTTCGTAATTACTTAAAAGCGGCAGGCCATGTGCTTGCCGCTTTTTTTTGACCCTCCGTGGCAGGTGTTCCGGTTTTGCCTTTCCGATCTCGGCGATGTCGTGCGATGACGTACGATCTCGGCGATCCCGTCCCCCCGCCATCCATCGTCACCCGATCCCAGTCATCCCAATTTGGCGTGGGTTTGAGCGTTTAGCCTTCATTCCGGTGCTCGTGTGGAACAGCCGCCCTCGGCTGTTCGGATTTCAGCTGTTCCGGCTTGTCCTCAGCGGTCCTCTGTGCCCTCTGTGGTTAAAGGCTTGCTTTCCGATCTCGGCGATGTCGTGCGATGACGTCGATCTCGGCGATCCTGTGCCAACTCGCATAAGAATGGGCTGGACAGGAAACAGGGTAATTGTTTTACTTATGCCCAAATTTTTACAACACGGCAAGGGCAAGAACAAAGAGGAAACATGTCACGAATCCTGCTTGGAGTGGTCTGCGGCCTGGTATTCGGCGCTATCGACATCGCCATCATGTTACCCATGAGCTTCCCGGACAAGCGGGCAGCTATCACAGCGGCATTCATTGCGCGCTTTGGGATCGGATTTGCAATCGGCGCTGCTCGTCTTCCCTGGCCCGGATGGCTGGTTGGTCTGGTGTTCGGATTATTGCTGAGCATTCCCGACGCTATCATCACAAAGGCATATGCCCCCATCATCGGCATGGGAGCAATCGGCGGGACAGTCATCGGCTTTCTTGTATCAAGATTCGGGCATTAAGAAACCGGAGAAACCGGAGATCGCCTGGTTTTGCCTTTAAACCAAATGATCTTAAGTTTGCCGGTTGCGTCTCCGCATCTGCGTCGCTTTGCGTTTGGTGTTGCTTTTGATGTTGCCATTCACCAACGGCTAAGGGCTAAGTGCTAAAGGGTGCATTTGCGACATTATTTGGCTCTATCCGGCAACCTCTTCCAGCGCTCGCGCACATATGGGCATCTGTCGTTAGGTGGTTCTTGCCGGTACCAACTGCTAATCGCCGGTTGGTAGTTGCTTCTGAAAAACTCGTCATGTTGAGCGGATGCACGTGCAGGGCTGCAACAAAGGTGCCAAGTTGTGCAGATATTCTCAAAGCGTTAGCTTTGGCGCAGGGGAAGACATACTCTGCTCATAAAGGCCAATACCGTTTGATACAATCCCATTCTCGTTATGGCTACCATAGTTGGCTTAGGAATAGATATAGTCTCAGTTCCATCGCTCAGAGAATCAATTGATTCATCACCCGCGTACGCCATCCGTGTATTCACATCTGTCGAGCTTGCATACGCTGACGGCTGCCCTGACCGTTATCAAACCCTTGCAGGACGGATGGCTGCAAAAGAAGCAGCGATGAAGGCGCTGGGAACCGGCTGGACGGACGAAGTCGATTGGAAAGACATCGAAGTGACAAATCACGACGATGGAAGGCCGATACTTAATCTGCTTGGAAATGTCAAATTGAGAACTGGGAGTTCTGGGATTAATGGTGTGTGGGTGTCTATATCCCACACACCTGAATACGCCGCTGCAGTTGTGATTCTTTCAGCCACTTAGACAGCTAGACTCGCGTTTTCCATTGGAAAACCCTTAAACAGCTTTGATACTTCTGACTCAGTCCAACTTTCCATGTCGAGCTTTGCATAACTAGCGTGGCAAACGAGAGGGCCGACCTGCATTCCCGTTTCGGCTGCCACGAACCACAGTAGTTGCCCCAGCCCCATGAGATTACCCAATCCTTTTTCCATCATGAATTGTGATCTGTAAAGTGCCGTGAGCATAACTTTTTTGTCTGAGGTCAATTTGAAAGTGATGTGACTCAAACAGGGATGTTTCAACGTTCGACTATGATCGGTTTCCGCGTCATATGTCGAAATTTCCAAATAGTCATCCGGGGTCACGAGACTTAATTCATAGATTGCTTTCAAGTGAGTAGTGTTTGCGTGCTTATTTATTTTTTCGATTATCTTTTCTAGCGGATTGATGATCTGTTGCCCGTCCGACTGTGTGGTAACAGCGCCAGATTTCTTCGGTTTTGTCTGCAAAGAAATCGGCTTGTGTTGTGTGCGAAACGCATAGGTTCCCCACTGTTCGGCTATCACCGGATATATTTTTTTATATTCCTCGAATACCCCCTTGGTGCCACTGTGCCAATACAGTCCTCCAGGAAAAATTGTTCCTGCGATTGTACTGAGAGGCGCTCGATCATGTTCTTCAAGAAATACGTCTACCATGTCGCAAATTTTGCGTCCTGAGGAAGTTATGCGATCAGGATGCTCAATCCCAATTACTACGTTGTAAACGGGCTGGCCTTTTGCTCCCGCGAGAAATTCCGCAGCTTTCACCCAAGCATCAGGGCACGTTTCTCCTTCGAAAGTGTGTATTAGTTTTCCCAATTACGCCTCCATTGTCAGTACAGCTACTACTCTTGAACTAAGATAATCCTCTGTCGCCCAGACGTACCCTTGATCGCCCCACTTGGCTCCCCAGCTATTCCTCAACAAGAAAGCCTTCTGACCACCAAATTGCCCCCATCCCGCGGCTATTACAGCATGAGCGCCACCAGTCATGGGATCCTGCGTCGCAGTAACGAGAACTGACGTGCTATTTGCCTTGTGGAACTGCAGACTTGGCAGGATGCACAAAACCAAAGGCAAGCCGTTGGTCAGCCGAATTGAAACATCCGTTAGCGTAATCCTGACATCGGCCCCCTTCCTTCTAAAAAGCTGAGAGGTAGTGGTTGGAGGAGCATAGGTACCTAAGTCATTGGGCAAGGCAGGAAGATATGGCCAGGCCGGCTCGTACGGTTGACCGACGAGTTCCAATGCCTCAAGCATCGGCTTGACTGCAACCCCTGCATCGCGGTTAATTCCTCCTTGACGAACACATGCGTGGTAGAACGCGTATTCGACACACAAGGGTTCGAAGACAGTACGGTTTCTCATCGCAGCATGCAAGTCACTTGCAGCAAACGCGAGGCACGTTGGACGTTTTCCTTGGTCCCTCACTGCTCCAAAAATGGAACGAAGGTCAGTCTGGACGATAATGGGGTTCATGCAGCCGGCAGGTTCTCCCTTGCCGCACGCGGCCGACCCTGCTCTTTCCCTCGAAGATCGTATCCCATCGAAAAATTGGAGATGATGTCAGACTTATCCCAAGGGCGACATTGAAGAAACTCAAAATTACCCATTGCTGGTACTTCGGATATCGCTGTCACAATGCGGTCAACAGCGCCGCCGATTTCACTTACCGGGGCCGACCCAACTCGCTCATCTGAAACGATGTCAAACCCGGCAGACTGCACCTGCTCAAGATCCCAAAGATAGCCAGCACCGCTTTGTTCTCTCAATCGAACTATAAAGACATCCTCAGGCTCGCCGCGGATCAAGCTTCCTTCGTCCTTCTCGGTTAGAGCCCAGACGTTCCCGCGCCACGATTTCGGTCGATGCACCCCCATGAGCTTCTTCTTGATGCTTTTGACTTCAGTGTCCGCGAGTTGCTTCGCCTGTTGAACATTTAGCACACCCTGCTGTTGCAAGGCCCAACAGGTGGCTTGATAGCTTGTACCAACGCGCAGGGAAAGCTGGTAAATCAGGCTCGAATTGAATAAGTCGGACGCAGTCCATTTTTGCTTCTCAACGTGGTGCTCCAAAACCCGACGAGGCATTAGGAATGCAGAAGCGAATGAGTTAGCAGCAACTTCCTTACGGACAGTATGCTCGCCGCGATTGCTGATCCACAACGCGCGCCGGAGATGCTTGCCGTCCGCGAAGCCCTTCGCGGCTGGCGGTTTTACGATCACTTTCGCACGGATTCCGAATCGCCCACGAGAACAGCCCAGATTGGAACATTCGCGCCGGTCCTTCATCATGATGGAAGCAATCTTGCCGCCGCTCTGCAGACGATTATCGAAATCCGGCCAGATGAAGCACTCCCAAAGACGATTGAGGATGCTTTCCCCGGTAGTCACCTTTCTATAGAGGCACAGAATGGACATTTCGAGTTGCAGTTGCGGCAGTATGGATTGCTGCGGCCGCTGTCGGCAGTGGAACTGTCGGATGGAACCCTGCGCTACCTTCTCTGGACGGCGGCTCTGCTGACTCCTCGTCCGCCAGAACTCATGGTGCTCAACGAACCTGAAACCAGCCTGCACCCTGATCTGTTACCCGCACTGGCCAGGCTGATACGCGCCGCAGCAAACGAGACACAAATCATCGTGGTGTCACACGCGCGGCCTCTCATCGATACCCTCATGGGTGAGCATGGATGCACACGACTCCACCTGACTAAAACGCTAGGCGAGACCACGCTGGATGGGGCGACCCTATTTAATGCGCCAAAGTGGAATTGGCCGACTCGATAGAAAATCTTTTTGTCGCTTCGCTAACGCGACGCTCCGGCCCATACGACTCCTTCACTTCGTTCAGTCGCTCAGTGCCGGCCTGCGGCAGCGCGGTAGTGTCTTTTCATTGAGCTTACCCCGCCCTTATCCCTCAGCGCTGGCGCGCCTCGGGAACGGACGGGGTTTCGCTTCTCGAGCTTCAAAATCCGGTCGATGATTTTTAACCCTGTCATGTTGAGCGGAGAGTGGCGCGAGCGGTCGCGACTCGCAGTCGAAACATCCCGAGAATGCTGGCAGGTGTCATGCAGTTGCAAGGCGTTCTCCCCCGATGCTCAAGTCTGCAAACCCTGTCTCGAGAGAATTCCCTGTCGCAGCGTGGTTACGACTGTCATCCTCGGGATCTTTCGACTCCGCCGTCGCATACGCTCCGACTACGCTCAAGATGACAGCGGGAGGCGGCGTTCTGAGACATGCAGATTGTGTTAGATCCCAGAGCGACGCTCCGCCACAGAGGAATCGCCGACATCGCACGAGGCATCGCACGGCATCGGAAAGGAAAAATCTTACCGCTGATGAACACTGATTACACTGATTTACGGTGATCGGAAAAT
>CAVWJV010000012.1:0-420290 GCA_963755365.1 Terriglobia bacterium
TATGTACTATCGATGCGTTCGGCGCCCAGGAGGGCCTTAGTCAGAATCATGTCAGCCATCTCTTGCATTCGTGGGCGGCTGTCGGGCTCGGCTTTGGAAGCAGGAGCATGGTTGTCTACGGCAAAATTCATGTCTTTCACCTCCCCTGGGGCTCCAAGTTCGTAGGTAAAGCGGCGCGTGGCGGTCCAGATGAACAAGTCCGTAGAGGAGCCAGCTTTAAGCGGTTTGATAAACACCTTGTCTTGGCGGCGCTCAATCTGAAATGCCGGACTGCCGGCGGCAGCCATGGTTACCGGCTCACCAAATTCAAGGACGGTGAGATGATCGAGCGCTGTGGCGACATGGATGACTCCAGCAGGCGGCTGGCTGGCCGTGAGGTCTTCAGCAGGATTTTGGGCGAGTGCAAGCGTTGCAATGAACAGCAGAAACATCAAAACACGTTTCACAGATACCTTAACCTTTGCAGGAACGGAACCGGTTTCCCGGTTCCGCTCACGTTGAGTGGTTGGAGTTTCAGAAGAGAAAGTGACCGTCGCTGTACTGAAACAGGAAAGTCTCTTTTTCTCCGCCTTCTATCTGCTCGACCAGAAAGCTACGACCTTGCTCGTCGTTGCGGATCGACATCCCAGAAACATCCGGCAGAACAACACGAACGGCTTTGCCGCCCGTCCTCTCCGCCAGCTTGTTGATAAGTTCCTGCGGGAAAGCGTGGAACAGGATCGAACCACCGCCGTGTCCGTTGCACACGACCCGGTTCAACGCCTGGCACCAGCTCATGCGGTTCTCGGTTTTGCTGGTAGCCCAGACGCGGATCCAGGAAATGACCGCCTTCATCTCCTGTCTGGCCTGCTCCTCACCGTGGTAGTGAGCAGATTGGGCTTTCTTGCGTGCCAGCACTTTCCGTCTCCGCAACTCCTTATCGGGATCTTTCCGCACCGTTTCCCATTCGGCCTGCGCCTTGTCGAGTTCAGTTTTTAGTTTGTCCTGCCGCTCCGAGACCCTCCCTACGATGGCAGCGTAAACGTTGTTGACGAACCGGCATTCATCGAACATCGGGCGGGTTACTTCTTCACCCGAGATCAATCCCTTGAATTCCTCGATCGGCAACTTATTCATCAGCAGGTCTTCGATCTCTTTGCGGACGTGGTTATAGAGTTTCCCAATGCGGTCAGTTTCGGCCACATCGAGGTGAATGGGTAAACCGGAAATCCTCGGCTCGTTTTTGTGCTTGAGCCAGGGCGCCGGGTTGATCTGTTGACGTATGTCGGCGATGACTTTTGGATCGGCTTCGACTTCGTGCTTCAAACTGTCGAGGGCATTCTGCAGTTCGGCTACAAGCTGATAGGCAAGATCGGGCCTGCCAGCTGCCAGACACGAGGTCTTCAGGTCGGTAATCATTCCAATCTGGTTTCCGCGCGCCTTCATAGCCACGTGTTCGAGGTTCCACCAGGGACTGCGCGCCTTGCGGTGCTTGGTCTTCTGCTGATGAAACTCGTTGGTGAGCGAGAACCGTTTCCTCACAAAACGGGGAAAGCGGTCTTCTTCGAGAATGCAAATCCAGTCGAAATCAAAATCGCCGCCGTTCTTCTTTGCAGTCTCGGAGTGGAGTACATAGGTGCCCTCCAATAGAAGCTGCTGTGTAGCGATCTGCTTTGCCAGTTCATGAGCCGTCTTCGATCCCTGCTGCTCCAGGATGGGCGTGAGTTGTATAAGGAGTTCTTCCGTCGGAATGTGCTCCAGCGGCAGAAGGTCCTCACACATGCGAATCGGATAGCGCACGCAGAGACCACGTCTGGAATCCAGGGCTACAATGGCTTGCTGAGGCAGAATCCAGTCAGACCCCGCATACAGCCGGCCATCTTGGACTACGAGATAACCGTCATCCGCCAGTGCAAAAGCCGGAAGACGAAAGCCACCTCCCGTAGCTATCTTGAAGGCCCAGCGGGCAAGCAGACGGTTGAGTTGGTTATTGATGTGGGGATAGCGGACGATATCGCCCGTGGTGTCGGCCAACAAGGCTGCTTCGACCGTCCTGACTTCTTCGTCCTCGCTCCTGTCAGGATCGTCAAGGCCCAGGAGTTCGAGCAACTCCTGGTATCGGCCTTCACTCACTGACTCGTTCAGCCTGCGCACCTGTCCCAACGCTTCGGTCAGGATTTCCAGTTGAATCGAATCATCGGGAGCGTGTTCGATGAGCGTGTAACTTGATTCGAACTCGAGCCTTCGTGAGAGTTCGCGAATGCCCAGTACGACCGGCCCATGGAACCTCCTTCCCTTGCCAAAAGCTGAATACATCATCGTTGGCATCTTCAGTCCTGGCTTGACCGCGCTTTCGGGAAGAATGATGTCGGCGTCGAGCAGTTCCGCAACGTCCTCTTCCATGACCTTGAATGAACCCTTGGCCTGGGTCTTTTCAAAAGCGAGCCTGAACTGGTAAAAGCAGTTTTCCGGTAGCTGAAGCCTCTGGAAAAGCGACCGCCGAATCCATCCTCGACAGTCGTTGGTCCCGAGAATGTGGTCTTCAACCACCAGCACCGATGCAATCGGTTCCTCGATCACCACTTTGCAGGAAGAGACCAGGATGCCGAAATACACGATGGCTGCCTGCGGCCAGTGCTGGAAGCGCGCCGCTATCGACTGGCTGTGGTCCCCATCGACGAAGTAGAACTTGCCGTCTTTGGAAGAACCACTCGCACCCACCAGTTTGTAAGGAATGTTTTTGAATTTGAGATTCGCCATCGCATTCTCGACCATGGACTCCTCATAAGCATCCAGAGGTTCCTTGGGCACGTTTACGACAGCGACTTTGATTCCCGGATACAGCGCGTTGAGAAGGGTATTCTCAAGCGTCGTCTCCAGGTTCGTGAGTCTTTGAGTCACACTTCCTGTTGCGTCGATGTCAAGCGTAACAACCTGCTCGATGGAAAATTTGCCAGACTTAATCATCGTTTTCTTTGCTCCTTAGTTTTGTTCGGGTAACCCGACAGAGCTAAGGAGTTTTTGCTTTCCGCAAGCTCTCCGCCTCTGCCTGGCTTCCCGTTTTTCAGGGTTTTTCTGGCCAGGCAGCACTTCGAGCCGGGTCAGCACATCTCCCTACATAAAGCGTGTAGGGTCTTCAAAGAACCAAAGCTTGTTGCTTGCTTGTGGTCTTTTTGAAAACTTGGTGCCAACTCGTAAACTGCTGCTGATTCAATCCTTGTTCAGAGCCTGCTTCACAATCTTCGGTTCATTGCCGATGATCTCCGGTACGGCCTTCCATGCCACCAGGGTGTAAAACACCTGGCCGGACTTGAATGCCTGCACCAGGACCTCTCCTTCGTTCGTCAATTCCTGGCCGAGTTCCGGCTTCTCACTGGAACTTCCCGATCTGGGCAGGAAGTAGCGCACGTTATCGCTGGTCATCTCGAAACGACGCCGGCGTTCGCCGCGGCCGTTCTTGCCTGCGCTCTGTTGCGTTGTTCCTTCGCTTGCTGTCTTTACTGCATCCATGGTTTCCTCAAATTCATTGTGGGTTATTTAAGCGATGTCTCCTGGGCCAGCGCATCGCGGCGCTCGCCTTCGATCAGTCTCTCGCCGTATTCGGCGATTAGCAGGCCACCGGGATTCTGCTCCGAGCGTTGTTCGCTAATCAGCCGGATGTGATACTCCCCTACTAGTTTGTCGGTTGTCTCGTGATGGTCGCGGACGCGATGAACTTCTTTGACGCCAAATGCAGTGAGGCTCAGCGGATCGTCCTTCGCGGCTTCGATTGAACGCAGGTGGAAAACCGATGTGATCTGATCGTCATGAATCTTGCCTACCGTATTGTCTTTCTCGATGGCGTTCAGAGTCAGGCGACGGAGATTGGCGGTCATCATGTTCAAACCATCCGCCCAACTACGGTTCACGGTGTCTGACGAAAAATTCAGATAGCGTTCCAGGAACTGCCGCACAAATGCCCGCCGCTCGAAATCGGTCGGTTCCGCGCCAGTACCTTGGGAGATGTTCGCGAGGACTCTGCCCGGAGTCGGGGGCTGGCCGACCACACTCGCAATGCCGGTTGAATCTATCCGAATCACCGTTGGCGGCTGCAGGCGGACATAAGCAGCCATGGCAACCGACACCAGTGCCAGGGGGACGCAGAGGAAGGCGAGAAGCATGGCGCGGTTGGCATAGGCGCGCAGGGCTCCGTCGTGCTCGTAGTACCGGCTGTACTGCAACTTTTCCCGACCTTCTTCCTTTTTCCTGTCATCATTCTTCTTCAACCACATAAGTCTTCTCCCTATTTGCGAAACCAACGGCCAACGCACCTGCCAATCAAGAATGCAATCAGCGTGGTGATGCTGTACGGCCTGAACTGCGAGTCTTTGGGTTCATAGATTGGTCCTCGAAACCATGGCATCTCGGTTCCTCCCTTTTTCTTTAACCATTCCCACTTTCTGCGTCGGTCGTCCCACCTCGGAATACGCTCCCTGCTACGCGACCGGCGTGAAAGGCAGCGGTCTGGACTGGACCTACCGGGCGAAACCCGCGTCTGGAACTGCCACCTGATTGCGCGGCCGTGCTCGAAACTTCAGGTGCGCTCGCAGCGGCTGCACCGCCCGAGTCAACCGGCGGCGTCGGAGAAGTACCACCGCCCACCGCACTCATCATTCCGGATCGAATTGTCTGGGCGAGACTTGGCTGCGGTGGTGGCATGGATGAAGAAATCGCGCCCGCGCCTCCTCCGCCAGAACCCGATCCTCCCGCCGCGCCCGCGCCTCCTGCTCCAGATCCTGCTCCGGCACCCGAAGCACCAGCGCCAGCAGCGAAACCTGCTCCAGCCGATGCCGCGGTGCCAACTGCAATCGCAGCCGCTCTTACCAGCGCGAATGCCGACGAACCCACGTCACCCGAAATGATCCTATTGGCAATGAAGGGGATCAGAATCATGGCAAGCGCGTAGAAAATGCTGATAAGTCCGAGCAGTGTTGAATCGAGGGTTCCGGTAAAGAAACCCATAAAGCTGAACAGGTCGCTGATTCGATTCGCCTGAATAGCTGTAATCAGCGCGCCGAAAACCGCATACAGAACTCCCCAGGTATTCCAAATCATCAGATTCGTCGCATAGGCTTTTGCCAGTTGTCCCACTCCGGACATAGGCAGCAAAGCCAGAACCAGCGGACCGAGGGTGTAGAGCAGACACCCATAGAGGGTGTAGAAAAAGCCGAAGACGATAACCGCAACTGCATATAAAACATAAGCGACAAAGATCAGCAGAACGGTGATCGCCGCGGCTGGAGCTGCTGTAATGATCGCCAGAAAAGATTGCGTGCCGCCGTCCTCAAACTGCTGCTTGAGCTGGTCCAGCCAAGCCAGGAACATGTCACCCGCTCCGGAGCTGTTGCTGATGAACTGCGCCAGCTGGTTGAACGAATCGTTCACTTCCCGGAACACCGTGCTCCAGTTCGCAAGGATAATCGCCACCACCAGATACTTGATGGCCGCTACGCCCAGACTCTGCACATCGCCGCCCCGCAAGGCCGCCTGATACAGACCGATTAAGAAACCGATCAACAGGATGGTGTAGGCAATCCCAGTGATGGTGGTCAGAACTGCAGTTCGGTCGATTCCCGCGAGGCCCTGACTCAGCAAATTTTGGAAGTAAAACACCTGCCGCCTCGCTTATCTTCCCAACATCTGGTCAGTGGAATCGCGCAATGTTTTGGTGTGGCTGGAACTGAACTTCAGCTGTGCGCTGGAATTCGCGAGATCAATCGAGCGGACTCGTATCAATTCCGCCATGGCCGACTGAGAGTATGCGTTTGCACGTACCAGCCATGCCGCCGCCTGTGCTTCAAGAATGGGGGCGCTCCCCGGAGCCGCGCTCTGAATCTGTTGGTTGATCTGATCGGCCACCGCGAGTTCAACATCAGCCAGCGCATCCATCTCAACCGCTTTTTTGAGTGCTGCCTGGGCCTCTGCGTCGCTCATGTCGACCAGGTCACGCACGGCTTGGGGAGCGTCGACGGGCGCCATGACTGTGCCGTAAACGGCTGCGTAGTTCTGGGCGATCGACGAAACCGCTTGCGGACTGTGCGACAACAACGTTGATTCCAGTTGCTGTGGCGTCGGCAGCGTGGCACTGTTGATCGGCAATTGATAGAGCTGGGTCATCTGTCGCAACTGGCCCTGCATCTGCCCGGCAAGTCCGCGCGCATTGTTGATGGCTGTGATGGGAAAGACGGTTTGCTGTTCAAAAGTGACCGCCTGCTGCTGCAATTGCTGAATAGCCGACAGAGGTGTGGCCACGACACTCTTGAGCAAGCTGGAGATAGAGCTCAGACCTGCCGAAATGATGGCGCAGCAAGGATCGAGCCCCAGCTGCCCTCTCGCTCCGAAGGGCACGAGCACCAGGATTACCATCAGGAGAACAATCAAGACCGATTTCCGGCCCACGTTACCCCAAGCTCGCTGGAGCAGTGAATTTAATGAATGCAAGACTTCTCGTTTAGACATGACTTCACCTCGTTTATGGCCTGCTCAGAATCTGTTGCATATGATCGCGCAGTTGTTTGGTGGCTTCGGCACTCCGTTTCCGCAGAGTGTTGGAATGAGCCAGACGCGTTGCTGCCTGCCGTAGTTCAGCAGCGAGCATCCGCTGCAGCATGGCTTGATTCTGGAGATTTGCGACTTGCGCCTGCGCGGTCAGTATCGGCGCGCTGCCCGGCGCTGCCGCCGCTGCCTGTTGCTCAATCCCGTCAGCCACACTGAGCATCTGCTCCGTCGTCTGGTCCGAGATGATCGCAGTCTTGAGCGACCCCACGGCCATGGCATCGTCTACATCTATCAAGTTGCGATCAGCCGGCGGCGCGTCGTTGGGCAGAGGTACCGGGGTGTAAAGCTTGTCAAACGCTGGCTGAAGTTGGGCCAGAGTTCCGGACTGTCCATGTCGAAGCAGCGATTCGAGCTGTTGCGGATTGACCAAAGTTGCACTGCTAGTCTCAATGGCATGAATCTGGCCGGCCAAAGTTGAGAACTGCGTCCGAATCTGCCCCACGAAGCTCTTGGCCTGGTTGATGAGTGTCACCGGGAACAAAACTTGCTGACGGAAGTTGTTCGCTGTCGAGTTGAGCGTTTGTATTCCTCCCAAGACCATCCCGATGGCGTCTTGCAGCGTGCTGGTGATGGTTGTAATGAGCGTGATGATGTCTGCCAGACCGGCGTTTGCAGCCACAGGCATCAGCAACATCGAAGAAACAACCACGATTGCGATGATTTTCTTTCCGGAAAATCTGTTCTTCACTTCTGTGCTCCTTTCATTACCTCTCCGGATATCTCCTCCGGAAGCGGCTCAATATCAGCTAAGCCAAACGGGAAGGCGCGGCCAAGTTCCTGGTAGCTCTCGATAAGCGGCCTGCCCTCGTGTCGTAACAGCCACCAGTTCCTGTAGATCCTTTCCCGCGCATACGTCGTTGTGATCCAGTAGTCAACTGGAGTTGGCACCATGCGGATGGTGTGCGTGGTTTCTGCTTTCTCGCCAATCACGATGAGGGCGTCGGCACTGCGTCCCTTGCATGGAGCACTAAAATGTTTGATCTGGTTGAGTGCGGTCGCGTTCAGATGCAGGTGTTCGCGCAAGGCGGTCATGTCACCTGGTTGCTGGCCGACGACCTTGATGCTGGAGTTCTTCACGATTCCTGCCCCGTGTACGCGGGGCTTTGAATCTGATCCAACAAAGTCTTCCGCAGTCTGGCTTATGCCCCACACACTAGCGTTGCGTTTGCGCGCGGTGCGGAATAACTGGACGACTTCTGGAGCGAGCACCGGGGAGTCAAGCAGGAACCAGCACTCATCCAGCACCGTGATACTTGGCTGTCCCGTCTTGCCCGATGCCCGCTGGGCCGTGGCATGAGCGATGAGCAGGCTCATCGCTGTCTCAAGCCGCGGATCGTCCGCGAGTCGTTCCACGTTGAAAAATAGCCATGGATTGTCGAGCGAGATCGTCGTTGGATGGTCAAAGAGTTTTGAGTAAATACCTTTTTCTCCCGTCCAACT
Organism: Terriglobia bacterium; assembly: GCA_963755365.1. Taxonomy (GTDB): domain Bacteria; phylum Acidobacteriota; class Terriglobia; order Terriglobales; family Acidobacteriaceae; genus Angelobacter. The sequence goes on from CAVWJV010000012.1 coordinate 8,017, forward strand.
CCGCAACTTGATTGCCGCCAGATGCGCTTCGTCCATGACTCTCTGGCTCTTATCTTCATCCCGCCATTGCGCCAACTCGTCCCGCAGATCCGAGAATGTCGGAATGGGATTCGACGAGCGGATGGTCGCACGCTTGTAGGTTCGCAGAATGGCCTCGGTGATTAGGTTGTCCAGCAGTTCCGTATCATCGGATGGGTTTTCACCCAGCATGTGACGTGTCAGGTTCTTGAGGAACGCAACCTGATCTTTGGCCGGCTGTTTTTGGCCCCGAGGCAGGTCCCAGGGATTGATGGTCTGGTCGGTATCGAGCGACATGGTGATCATTCGTCCGCCCATGAGTTCCACCAGAGGTTGGTAGGAATCACCACGCTCGATGATCGACACCAGAGGATTGGCACGTGAAGCCATCGAAAGCAGCTGTTGCACCATGAAGGTCTTGCCGCCGCCACTCTTGGCCATGATGAGAACATTGGCATCGCTGAATGAAGGATCAAACGGAGAGAAAGGAATCAGTTGACGATATGGAGTCTCCAGCAGGAATAGAGGTGATCGTGGCGTCCCCTGCCATGGGGCTTCAACCGGGAGCAGGTCTGCCGCATTCGTCGATAGCATGTCCTGGTCGCGCCGATCGGCCTCGCCCATGGCGGGAAGCGAGTTGAAGAATAGACGTCGCTTGGCTAATGTTTCAGGAACAGCTTTGGCGCCGTTCATACGCGCGATGGCATAAATCAGCTGCTGGCGGCGATTGCTGATGAGTCGCTCGGCTTCTTCGAATTCACCGCGGGTAACGGCCGGTTTCGACGTCCGGGCGCCAATGACGAGGCTCAGCTTGACCGTCTTGATAGAACTGGCAATGATCTCCTGCTGGACCTTGAACAACTGAGATTCCGCAACTTGCGCTTCTACGCTGACGCGAAACCCTCCATTCGAGTCACGCTGTGCCGCCTGCATCTTTCGGAGGCGCGTCTTGTATCCCTTCAATACTTTCGTCTGATCAGGAATCGTGAGTTGAGCATTGACGATGATGGGAAAATCCAGGCCCACCAGTTCCCGCAGGATTCCTGGAAACGTGGCGTCCGGCATTTCCTTGAGGCTAATAAAACAATAGAGCAGTCCGCCAAGGTTCAGATACGAATCCGTCTCATCGAGAATGCTGGTGATGGCCAGTTGCTCACGGGCACTGCGGTATGCAAGACGTTCTTCTCCGGGAACGTAAGGCCGCGCGTCCATCTCAAGCGGATTCAGCGCCCTCTTGGCTTCAACAAACATCTCCTGATCGGTCAAGCGGCGAGGGCCGAGCTCGGCCGCCTGCATGGTGGCCTCGATGCCCAGCAACAGGCTCTCGAATTCAACCAGTAATTCCTGATGTTCCTGGCGGGAACGCTTAATGCAGGCACGGGAGGAAAGACTCCAGAGATGGGTGCCCGAGCTTTCTGACTTACCGGTAAGGCGATGGTGGATCTTTGGATCCCAGATGAAATAAATGTGAAGCACCGGCCGGAGGTAGTGCCCGGCTTCGACCTTCCGCCGCCAGGCTTCGAGGCGAAATGCATCAAGTGCACGCGTGATATCGTGGCCGGAGCGGTCCTGCGCCGCATAGAGATCCAGCAGGTTGCCGAGGTCTTCGACCACTTCATAGCGCACCTGCATCCTCATGCTCTGCTCGGGAATGGATTTGAGCAGAGCCCCAAGCATGACCTTGCTCCGATCCCGCTCCTCGTCGCTCCCGAAGTAGGACGTGATGCCCTTGAGTTCGTAACCGGCAACCAGCGCTCCGTTCGTCCGCACAGCCACGTTGTCGAGGTAGTCGCGAACTGGAAGCTGTTCGCAGAGCGCGGGATCCTCGAGTTTTTTGTCGTGCTGTTCCTGTGTCAGAGGCATAACCTACTTCTCCTCGGCGACATACGCCGTCACAATCTTCCGATCTCGGGACAGTGCGCAGTAAACGCGTGGCTTGGTGTACCAATGAAACAAGTCCCGAACATAGCCGCGTGGCTTGCCGTACTTGAAGGCCATCAGCACCGGCACCACGGCCAGCGGCACTCCATATTGGAGAAGCAGGCTCGCGCTGCCGCCGACAAAGCGCCCCACTACGTTCATTACCGCTGCCAGGCCCAGCACCACGAACAGGTCTTCGAATTCGAGCAACATGAAAGTTACCCGCGTGTGCAGATTACGATTGACCGGTGTCACATCCAGCGCCATAAACTTCTCCTACCTCACTCCCGCCGTTCCGTTCTGAATCCAGAATTCACCCAAGCGCAATAGTCCTGACACGCTGAAGCACGCCATCGCGGTTACCAGGTTGCGGACCCATGCCTCGCCGATATTCATTCGCTCCAGTACTCCAGCAAAGTGAGCACCCATCATTGCCACCTGCATCGCTCCGTACAGCGGCAACAGCACATTCCCAACCCAGTCCACCAGAGTGAGAATAGATATCCAGTACCGGTCTGGATCATTGGGACCAGCTTGTTGCGCGAAGGCCTCGAGAACACGTAACAGCCCCGAACACATCAAAGCGGCGAAGGCGGCCCAGGAAAGGTGCGAATACGGCTGGGCTTTGCTGAATTTGTAAATCGCCCCGGCGATGAACAGCCCGGCCAGGGTCGGCATGATCACATTGCCTGCCCAGTTGGTGAGGTTAAGTAGCCCGTTTTCAAACATAGGATCGCCTCCTCTCTCTTACCCCACCATCGCCTGGACAAGCTTCCATATTGCCGACACGCTCAGAAACGCCAGGGCTGATCCGACCAGCGGCGTGACTGCCCGCTGGCGCGCGAAGTTGATGACGGCCCCGACGACAGCCAGCCCTGCTGCCTCGGGAAGAATGGTTCCGGCCACGTAGTTCCACAGCGAAGCCAGCATGTCCGTGGTTGCGAAAGTTGATCCGCTATTCCAGCCCTGCATCAATGTGACGCTGGTCGAAATCGTCAGCAGAAACATGGCTGATATCACCGAACCCAATGGACTCCGGCTCTGCGCAGCATCCAGCGCGGCTTTCAAGACGAAGAAGGCAGCGAGTACTGGAACCAGCCGGCCTATAACCACGTCCGTGACGAAACTCTTGAACGTGGTCTCCAGATCCCGAAGCCACGGGCCGCCGATTCCCGCCGATTGAGGCGGCATCGTGATCCCTTGCGCTGCGAACCAGGCGAGGAACTGAGGTAGCGTCAGCAGGATCACCGACCAGAACATCCACCTCTGGAATCTGCCCCCAGCCTCAAAGTTCACGCCGCTCTCTTGCCGTAGTGCCACCCCGGCCAGCACCATCGTGCATATCGCTCCCGGCACTGCCAGATCAAACAGCAGTTGCAGCAAGTCGACAAGTATTTGGGGTATCGTCATAATTCACCAACGGTGGAGGCTGCTAAACTCCCGCCGTGCCCTGTGCGATCCAAAATTCGATCAGCCTGGTCAAACCGGAAACAAGAAGAAGGCCGCCGGCAGCGATGGCCCAGCGGGCCACGCCTCGGCCATGGGTGTAGTTGACAACTGCCATGACCACGCACAGTACTGCTCCCACCGGCGCGATTACGTTGCCGATCCAGTTGACCAGGTTCAGGAATGCGCCTTCGGGCTGGGCCGCGGTCTGGCCTTGGACGGCTTTATTGGTCGCGGGCGCTCCGCCAAGGTTTTGAGCGGTCGCTAACAGGGGAACAAATTGGACGAGGACAAACGTCAGCAGGCATGTGGCCAGAATCTTCTGGCGCCCGCTTTGAAGATTGAAGGATTTCATCTCTGCTTCTCCCGACTCGCAGCTTACCTGCTGCTGGTGTCGCGATTCGGAAGATAGGGCGTGGTTCAGTTTTCGCGCAAATTTTAGCCCGATGGACTCACACAGTTCGTCTGGCTTAGGATCATCGCGGAAAGTGGCGGGAACGGCCTGCGCATTTATGACCGCGCAGTTCTGCTAGAGAAGTTGTCAGCGAGCGGTTTCGAAATGCATTGATTTTGGTTGGACCGGACACTCCAACCGGCGTGATTGAGGAATCCGGTTTCCTCTGGGAGCGGATTTACGTAACTGGCAGTAAGTCGAGGTTTTTTCCCAGATACTCTTAGGGAGATTCCTGTTCAAACTCGGTGTTGTGGGCTTGAGCCCATAAATTCTGAAGGTCGTTCCTTAACTTGAACCTGGACTGATTATCCGCTGTTCGAAGTAGTCGAAAAGGAAGCGCGTTCAAACCATGCCCCGCATGGAATCCTCGGCGATCGGGCGGGCCTGCTGAAGTGTTACTTCGAGCCAGCAACGAGATCAGGCTTACTTGTGCCTTTGGACGCTCTCGAATCATTTTTCAAACTCCGTGACCAGCGGAGTTTCGCCGGACTGGAGACCATCGCGACCCATCACGCGCCACAGAAACTTGCCACTTGCCCCTTGGTGCGCCTCGTACACAGCCAACACATCTTCGGAAGGCCGGCTCGTGACAAGGATGACGATGTCCGCTGTCGGCTGACAGCCCCTTCGCTCTTATCGAAGGGCACCCTGACAAAAACCTTCATAAACCATTTTCCCCGAATGATTGGCGCGTCTAGCTCTGCCGTGGTTTCAGTTAGCCTAACCAGCCCCTCTCAGTGCTTCGCTGCTCCGTCATCCCAGAAAAACTGTTGAGAGCTTTTGAAACAGGTGACCTTCCCGTTCTTAGTTTTCCGGAGCTTGATCGGTCTAGGACAGCCCAGAACAACAGTATGCGATCCATCGGGCATTGTGGCCCCTTTCGGGAGATTCTCTCCGGATACGCCAAGGCTGTCGAAGATAACGCCGTACCCGTTACCGGACGAGTCCAGAGCAACTCCATCAGATAATTGTGCGTCAATGCCCTTCATTTCGTAACTCACGTGGAATGGGTTACTCCGGTGAAAGGCATCCAACGCGCAGGCAGTGGACTTTTCGGCGCTTTCGTTTACTGCTACGCGGCCACAGTCAATGGCTTTAGCGCCAGCAAGCTTATGAAGGCGACGATCCATTACCTCCGGGTCTGCAGGGTCGTGGGCCTGCTTGTATACAGGATCAAAAACCAGGGAAAAATCAGCCGCAAAATCCCGCCCGCTTTCTGCTTGCGCGATCCGGCAATTCGTAGTGAACTCCTTTTGCGTCACACAAACCTGATAGGTCCCTGGTGGCACCTCGACCGAGTACTGACCGGAGTCGTTGGTATTGAGTTTTGCAACGGGCTTCAGTGTTTTAGGCTCTTGCGGTTTTGTCCCAGACCCGTTCTCGCGGGAGACTTCGCTGACCGTAACCAATGCACGCCACACAACTGCCCCATATGGATCTCTCACAATCCCATGAAGTACCGAGCGATCAGATGGTACGGGGTTTTGAGCAGGGGGTGTTATGGCCTGGCCAAGTACAAAGAGGAACACTAAAAGAAAGCCTGTCATAAATTATCTCTTTTCACTAGTGATTTGCGGTAAACCACTCTTTTGAACTTAATTTACACGGAGTGTTTTGTGCCCTGAATGTCTCAGTCCCCGTACGAATTCCATCCATAATATAGTTCTTATCTTGACGCACCCGGTCAATAAGCCCTAATTTGTGCCCAAGTTCATGAGCGGTGAGATTGGACATAAAGTCATTAAGGTTGATTTGAAGATTGTAGGTTGTCTTCACTAGGGAAGGAACCGAACGGTTTCCTAGAAGAGTAAAGCCTTCAGTCGTGGTGCTATCGAAGTCCCTCACATAATACAAGTACATGGTCCATCCTTGCGTCAAAAGCGGACTCGCTGGTCCGTCCACGGTGGTTGTTATGTAGTTATGGAGTGGTCCGGCTTCAAAGTTCTCCTTGAATAAAGGAAAATCCCAATGAGACGCGAAATGCATCTGATGGTCCCCGTCTTTGTCCCAGTGGAAAGAATTTACGAGTCCTCGATCAGTCACATCGAATTCGATATTTGCCTGATTTCTAAATATGCGATTCAGCTCTCCTGCGATTTGGGCTGCGCCAGGTGTGGCTCCGGGGGTGGTATTGTTCGATGCGTCTCCAATTTCAAACTCGTGAATTTGCCAAAAATGATATGGCGCTACGATTCCCTGAAAGACATTTCCCAGAAATTCATTTGAAGTCGCGTTAAAGGCAAGCACAGGGATGCCGTTCGGAGGCTTGAGCGTACCGTGGCCGCGAAGCGTTACTAAGTGGCTCCCGCCGTCGCCTGGAACCGTTGCTGTTAGCTTGTCCGGGTGGACCGGATCATCCACGGATAAAGTGAGCAAGTTTGTATCCGCGGGAACCAGCTTCATGGTGATCCCTTTCGGCGCCCGAAAATTGAACGTGTTTCCCGTCTCCGGAACTGTCGCATTGGTCAAAGGATTTACCCCACTCGCCGGAGCCATGATGGCAGGCAGATCAATGTCAACAGCGTCATAGCCCGTGCAACCCTCAGTCTGGTCGCTTGTTAAATCCTTTTGAACGAGCTGGCTAGTCTTTTCACCTTTTGCCTTAAAGTTCTGCTGAGGGTTGGCGAAGCCGGGCACAGGCCAAGGGCCTGCCAATGTCTTGGTCAGATCAGGAGAATTGCTCGGAACGCCCTGGACAGCGCCGGAAGGACTGTTCTGCACAAACATGCCCTCCGACGCGTAACTTGCTGAGCCGATCGGAAGTGTAGCCGTTCCCACGATGCCGTTTGCATCCACGGGTTGTACTGATCCGGTATTGTTTATCAGGGCGCCGCCATCATCCGTTGCCGCAATGAGTCTGCCTGGGACGGTCCATTTGGGAGTACCACTTGGAATGTCGAAGGCGGTCAATGTGCCAGAATTGTCGAAGAAAACGGTCCCCAGATCGTTCGTCGCTAAGTTTCCAAATCCGTTGAAGAATCCCACTGTTCCTGGGAAAGGAAGCGGATTAGTGGAAGCAGGTGAGTCACTGACGATATTGCTGATGAAGCCGTGAAAGGCATCGCCCTGCACCTGTGAGCTTTGCGCCCATGTCATCAGGACCCCGCCGTCGGCGTTGGGTACCACCCGATCAAAGTGAAGTGCGGGAAGCTGTGAGTTTCCGTGATTGAATGTCCACTGAGGTGTAAATCCGTTGGAAGTGAAACCAGCGTCACCTGAATACGAGATAGCGGCGATCTGGGTGGTTGCTACTGGGCCGCTGGAGTTCAAGCGCACCAGAGTTAAAGTCCCAGCGTACTGCAACTGACCCGACATGGCAGTGAAGGTATATACCGGATGGCCCGCAGAATCGGTCCCTACTCTCTGGATAAAGCAGCTGCTGTAGTTGAAATTGACAGCCGACCCAGTCTCCATTACATAGATGCTGCCGTCAGCGCCGATTACAGGTTGAAATGAGAAATTGCCAGGTCCCGCGGGACTTCGAGGGTTGAATTGCCCCGGCTGGAAAAAGCTGGCGCAGGGCTTCCAAGGATTGGTGGTGCTGACTAAGCTGCCGTCCGGATTGATGGGGCCAGGTTGCTCAGAAGAGGTGTAGATAGGTGGAGTACCGCCATTCGGGGTAAATATGGAACGAGCCGTACCGGCAGTATCGTCCAAGGCCATTAACGAGATGTCTGAATTCGTCTCTTGCCAAAAGTAGATAGTACCATCCGGGCCGATGGCAGGGCCTGAAACGTCGGTGGTCGGAATGCTGTAATTCCAGAGCGGCTGGCCATTAGGCCCGAGGCGGTAAAACGCTGCAGTAGGATCATTCGGCCCTCCAGCTTCGATTGTCATTGCAAGTACTCCACCATCGTTGGTACCCGCAGCCACGATGGGAAAATTAAACGTATTGCTGGTATCCAACGGATTTAGCGTGATCCGCTGCAACAAACGACCATTTTCATCCAACGTGTCTAACCGGGTAAAGTCAAACGTGTTCTCCGCGAGATAGAGATATGGATCATCAGGATTGATGCGGCGCGATTTGACGGTTGCGGCGAAACTGTTGTCCTGAGTTTGCGGATAAAAACCCCAAGCGGCCGTTCCGACTGGCAGCGTTCCTGCAGCATAAATCGTGGCTTTGGCCTGCGCTGTTCCAATCGAGGACGTAGCGGTGATGGTCACCTCGCCGGGGCTGAGCGCCTGCAGAATGGCAGTTGCCGGAGATGAGGCATCCGGGCTTATTGTCGCCAACGCCGAACTGTCAACATTCCAAGTCGCATCTGTTACAGTGCTTCCAGATGGATCCGTCATTCTGAAAGCGCCTGAACCACCAACTTCCAGGTTACTTTCATCCGGCGTGACATATACGGACTGCAGCGAGAACCTGATTCCAGGCACGAATGTGAACTGCACTCCATTGCTCGCGCCGCTTACCGTAGTGACTACAACCGGACCGGAATGAACGCCCGCAGGAGCCCCCACGACGACCATGGTGTCACTCCACGAGGCAGGGTCAACCGTGACACCGTTGAAAGTCACCGTGCTGCCGTTTTGGGCGGGGCCGAAATTCGAGCCAGATATGGTTACGGGGCTGCTGGCAATTCCGGAATCAGGACTGATGAACGAGATGACCGGTGGAGGTGGAAGGGTGACCGTGAAAGCCACGCCGTTGCTGTTTGCCAGTCCGCGGGACACAACCAGAGCGCCCGATTGTACGAGCGGAATCGTTGCCGCAATAGCGCTGTCACTCCATGTGACAACATTCATGGGCGCGCCGCTGATCGAGATCGTCGAATTTCCTTGTGCCGCCCCAAAGCCGATGCCCGTAATCGTCACCAGGTCACCGGGTTTTCCCGAGACTGGAGTCACGGAATCGATCCGTGGAGGATTTTGATCAGTCACAGAAGCGGAGCTTAGCGCCACAAAGGCGAACCCGTCATCTCTTGTGACTTGATTCGTAATCGTGAGTGTCTGGGCGCCCGAAGCAGCTTGGAACTGAATCGTGTAAACTTTCTCGACAAAAGGCGCTGGACTAGAAAAGGCGCTCACGTGAGGCGCCGCACTGCCATCGCTCAAAGCAGCGCGAAGAGTAGACTCGCCAAAACCGGAAGCGACGTAAAGCTTCAGTGTACGCAGGGTAGTATCAGCGGCGACTATAAGTTTAAATCCATTGTTGTACGCCTGCATGCGCATTTCAGTAGCTGTGCCCGACTGCGTTGGAGTAGCAGTCCCTGAACTCCAGCTGTACATTACACCGCCTGCGGCGGCTGCATCAAAGAAATGCGCCGAACCATTGGCCAATGTCTGAAGGTCACTTATCTGCGGACTAACGCCGGCTTTGCGATCAAGAATTGTGCCGCCCCAGTGCACCCAATCAGAAGTGCCGGCGCTCAGATCGATGCTGACCGTAGAATCGACTGACGCTGTCAGAACGCCGCCCGTGCTCACCTCTGAGATGATGATCGGAGTTGACGTGGCGGTTATCCCATTTCCATCAGTTGCGGTGGCGCTAATTGTGTGGTCGCCTGCACCGAGGCCACCAAGTGCAAAGGAGTAAGGACTGGTCGCCGCATCAAAAACTTTTTGGGAATCACTGAAGAAGGACACGGTGCTGATTGAAGCCCCAACCTGCATGGCGGTGGCTGCGAGCGGGAGATCGGAAGGATAAGTAAAAGTCTGGCCATCCGTTGGTGACGAGAGAGCTATCGTTGGCTTGGGGGTGAGCAATACTGCCGACTGGAGAGATACATAACCGGCGAGGCCGATGGCCGCTCCGTGATCCGTTTGCAGGATGTAATCAATGTTCAGCATCTGGCCAGGCTGCGTGGCCTGAAACGTCAGGGTATAGGTGCCGTTGACGTGGTGGTCTCCATTCGCCGCGACGATATCGACCGAAGAGTCACTGAAAGTTGGAGCACTGTTGTCGTTGAGTATTGCAGTAAGTTGGCCCTGGGCTTCCCATGCACCAACGTATAGGAGCACGGTCTGAGGGACAACATCCGCTGGAATACTGAGATGGAATCCGTTGCCGGTACCAGTTACCGAGACACCCGTCGTTGTACGATCCGATACGCTGACAGCCGAGCCATCCGTCCAGCTGTATTCGATTTCCCCATCGCTTATCTGAACTGGGCTGACTGTCCCGATGATGCTGAAATCGGGAAGAATTCCAACACTTGTAACCAGAGGAACGTCGGGTAATGTACCCCAGTGCGCCCAGTCAATCGCATTCGGCGAAGTCAAGGTGACTGCTGTGACCGTCGGAGCAAACGTTCCAGCCAAATAACCACCTATTGTGAACGGAACTCCATTGCTAACCTGACCGCCAACGGTCAGCACCACATTGCCCGAGGTGGTTCCTGGTGGGACCAGCACACTGATACTTGTATCACTCCATGTGTTAACAACGATGGCTTGGACGCTATTGAATGCAACCGTGCTGCTGCCCTGGCTCGCCCCAAAACCAGACCCCGTAATTGTTACCGGGACTCCTGAAATTCCACTGCTCGGCGAAATGGTGGCGATTATTGGACTGGTTGGAACAACAGAGAACGCCAAAGGGCCGCTCTGAAGTCCGCCATTGCTTACCACCACGTTGCCGGTGGTTGCCCCAGTTGGTACGGTCACAATAATGCTGGTGTCTGACCAGGTTCCCACTGATGCCGTCTGGCCGTTAAACGTCACCGTTCCTGCATTCGCTCCGAAATTTGTTCCCGCGATAGTGACCGAGCTACCAGGCGCTCCGCTGGACGGCGTCAGGATGGTGATTGCAGGCCCCAGCACGCTAAAAGCCTGGCCATTGCTCTGCAGAGTCCCCGCGATGACAACAATATCGCCATTGCTTGCTCTATTCGGGACAACTGCAGTGATGCTTGTGTCGGACCAGTTGCTCGTACTGGCAGTTTGACCGTTGAAAGTCACCGTTCCTGTAACTGCGGTAAAGTTCAATCCGGTGATGGTGATCGAAGATCCTGGTTCGGCATTGATGGGAGCCACCGACGCTATAATTGGCGCAACGGTAAATACTGCTCCGCCGCTCTGAAGTCCGCCGTTGCTCACTGCCACACTGCCAGTGGTCGCTCCGTTCGGCACGGTCACAACAATGCTGGTGTCTGACCAAGTCCCTACTGATGCGGTCTGACCGTTGAAAGCCACTGTTCCTGCATTCACTCCGAAATTCGTTCCCGCGATAGTGACCGAGCTACCAGGCGCTCCGCTGGACGGTGTCAGGCTGGTAATCGCAGGCCCGAGCACGCTGAAGGCCTGCCCATTGCTCTGCAAAGTCCCCGCGGTGACAACAACGTTGCCGCTGTTTGCTCCATTTGGAACGACCGCGGCTATGCTTGTGTCTGACCAACTGCTGATGCTGGCTGTTTGCCCATTGAATGTCGCCGTTCCCGTTATTGGAGTAAAGTTCAGGCCGGTTATAGTGATTGCAGCACCGGGCTCAGCCGTAACCGGCGCCACCGACGTAATGATTGGCGCAACCGTGAAGCCCGCTCCGCCGCTCTGAAGTCCTCCATTGCTCACTACCACGTTGCCGGTTGTGGCTCCATTCGGCACGGTCACAACAATGCTGGTGTCTGACCAGGTTCCAACTGATGCAGCCCGGCCGTTGAACGTCACAGTTCCTGTATTCGTTCCGAAATTTGTTCCCGCGATAATGACAGAACTCCCGGGCGTTCCACTGGAGGGAGTTATGTTGCCGATCGCCGGCGCCAGCACGCTGAAAGCGAATCCATTGCTTTGCAGCGTTCCGGCAGTGACTACGACATTGCCGCTGGTGGCTCCATTAGGCACCAACGCGCTTATGCTGGTGTTAGACCAACTGTTAATTAATCCGACTTTGCCGTTGAAAGAAACACTGCCTGCGAATGAAGTGAAATTGCTTCCCGAAATCGTGACGGTAGCGCCCGGCTCACCGCTGCCTGGAGCTAAACCTGTGACATTAGGAGCAACTGTAAATCCGGCGCCGTTGCTGTTGAGGATGCCGCTCGTCACAACTACATTGCCCGTGATTGCATTGTTGGGAACCACAGCGGCGATCGTGGTATTTGTCCAGTTGGAAACACTGGCTCCCTGCCCGTTCAGAGTTACTGTCCCGGGAATGGAACCAAAGTTTGTCCCGGAAATTGTGAAAGGAGTTCCCGAAGCGCCGCTCGCGGGACTGAGGCTGCCGATTGCAGGCGCAGGAACCGTGAATGCGACTCCGTTGCTGTTAACTCCCGAAGCCGTAACCATCACGTTGCCGGTGGTCGCCCCAATTGGCACATTAGTGGCGATACTGGATGCTGAGAAACTGGACACCAGGGCGGGAATCCCATTGAATTTGACGCTCGGGGTCGTACTGCCGAAATTAGATCCAGCAATGGTAACCGCTGTTCCGGCCGCTCCGGAGACTGGTGAAGCGCCAGTCATGGTCGGAGCAGGCACTACCGCGAAGCTTTTTCCGTTGCTTGCCTTGCCGCCGACGGTAACCGCAACATTTCCGGTTATAGCCCCAGCCGGTACCGCCGCCACGATCTGAGTGGAACTCCAACTGGTCGGCGAGGCTGTTTTCGCGTTTGCAAACGTAACGGTGCTTTGGCCTTTACTCGCTCCGAAATTCGTTCCGGAAATGCTGATCACAGCGCCAACCGCACCCGTTGAAGGTGACAGGCTAGTGATAGTTGCCGCCGGTACAGGAATACCCACCTGGGAATCGAAATTACCGTTTACCGTGCCCTCAATATCCAGTTCGACTTTGAAAGTATTTGAGCTGGAAATGGCGGTTAGATTAACGCCCACCCAAAGATAAAAACGATCGCTGCTAGCGATAGTAGTCGTTGCCGATGTCTTGCAGCTAAGACTGATTTTAGTAACAGTGGTAGTGAGCGCAGTTGCGCCCGTGGCAGTACAAAACTGGGTCCCGACCGCGCTGTTTAACAACAGTTTGGCTCTAGGAGTCATCGTGCCAAGGCTGGAGGTCTTGCGCATATAGAGGGTGAAGTTGATTGTGGTACCGCTTGCTATAGTTCCTGAGGCGCCAGGATCGCCCAACTGGCTGTCGAAAGCTTGAATTAAATACTCCCCCGCAGGGGCACCCTTCAAATCAGCGGACTGCAGGGAGGCGGTGGCCGCATCGGGTCCGGAAACCGCCAATTGGGCCAGACCGCCTGTACTGGAGGATTCCTCGTGGAGATGATAAGTGACCGTCTGAGCGAAAGCTTGAGGGGAACAAATGGAGACAAAAAGAGAGCCAAAAAGTAGAACCCCTGAATAGACGATTCGCACGAAGGACGCCTCCTTAAAATCCGAAATAAAAACATCTGCACTAAAGTACACTTACTGCCGCGAGCACTGGCTTTTGAATTAGCTGTTAACGGATCCGAGATTCTGTATGGCAATCAGCTGAAGGTCAAGTAAAAACATGGATGCTTGCATAGCTTGTTCTAGAAATAGAACGACAGGAAACTATCTCGGACTGGATTTACTGTAACTTTAATACTTTAGGTACATTAGGGCATGCTATAGTTTGAAGCGGCTGGGTCTGGAATATACGGCCGCAACGCGCTGATTCTGCTGCAATGGGTCGTCATCATCGTGCATATTATTGTTCCACGCTGAAAGGGTTGCTCCAAGGGACAATAGCGCATCCCGGCGATAGCTAATTGCCAAACTTGCTGGAGAGAAAATTTACAAAAGTGGGATATCACTCTAACTTTCTTTACGCACTTCGTGACGGTTACTTCCGCGTCGTTTTTATGTTCGCTTAGCCGTTCGTCTATCAAATCCTTCCTGAATTTCATCTCTCGCGCGCGTAGAGGCCAGATCGGGGCTGCTTTCCACCGGGTGCACCCTCATCCTCTTTGTACAAGCTGACGGCTCGTCGAGGCACGCCCCCTGCCGAAAGAGTAGTTCATTGCTGATCGAAGTGTAAGTAGATTTGGAAGCAGCACATTGAGGCCGGGCGGTTCGGGAGGAAGATATTTTTAGTGTCCGCGTCCGGTAGCGTTTCGGCGGGGCTGAATCATTCGCCCGAGACCGATGAAACTCCTGCCAACCAAAGACTAAAAGACACAGTTTAGGTAACTGGCAACGCGTTGAGGTTTTTACCCGGATACTAGGAGCCCTTATTCCGGTGATTGTTTGGGAACTGTGCCTTGATTCAGCTCTCTCTGCAACTGCAACAATTGCCGCAACGCCTCAATCCCGCCCTGATTCGTTGTCTGCGCTGGTATTGGAAGTTGTGCGGGCCGATTCTGAGTGCCCTGCTTAGCTGATTTCTGCAATACAACATAAATCTCTGTGTCCGCCGGCACTGAGACGACAAGATGTTCCGTGATCGCCAGTTTTGCGACTTCCTGATCAGAAGATTGGGCAATGTTGTTGCTCACCTTTTCCCGTAGCAGATCGCCTTCGCTCAAGGGCTGATTCAAGTTGCTCCTGCCCGCAAGGGTAGCCGCGATCTCGCCGACGCCAGCGAAGGAGCGCACCAGGATGTTTTTGCCGGTATGCTTGCCTTCGACTTTTCCCTTCAAAGGTCGAAGCTCAAGATCTGTTGCAGCCGCTTCCATACCGATCGAAGATCCATCGGGCAAAAGTAAGGAATCGAATCGCACAGCGATGTAACCTGAGCGGTCGGCCGCTTCCAGTCGCCCGATAGCCATCGCTCCCGCAGGAATGACAATCTCACCATTACGCTCGTAGTTGTATTCGATGACGGCAACCACCGGCGTCTGGACCGCCGTGCTGGCGGTGGACTCGAGCCTGGCCCGTAGTCGGGTCCCCGGCGCCAGGCCAATGCCCAATTCGATTGGATTGCTGTTGTCTTGCGACCGCGGCGTTGCAGCAGACGCTGTGTTGTTCCTGACAAACACGAGTGAAGCCTTATCCAGAGCGTCGCGCTCACTCTTGGTCTCGGTTGCTTCAACATTTGTTGCCGGGGTTTTGTTGCTGATCGGAGTCTCGGGCTGAACCCCAGGTTGGTAAGGGGCGGGCTGCCATAGTTCGGGATTCGCAAAGGGTCGCACACTTCCAAGGTTTGTACCTGGAGACGGTTTCGGCTGCTTGTTGGCCGTCCGCGCGATTTCGTCGGGGCGAACCATGCTCTTGTCGGTGCCCTCGTCCGGACGGCGACCACTGTCCATCAGCGGAACGATGCTGCTCGCCGCAGTTGGGCTAATATCAGGTGGTTTCGCTGCTTGTTCCCGCGCAGGTATGCCCGATCGCTTGCCTGGCGAAGGAGGCTTACGTGGAATGCCCCCAATGGCTAACAGAAAAAGAACGAGGGCAATCCCGCCGCCGATGACCAACACCCTGGCGTTGTCTTTCAGTGATGGCCTCGGTTTCCCCTTTTCGGGAACGTAGGGCTGCTTTGCGCTGTCCGGTTGCACATCGACTGGTCGATTATTCTTCCCCAGGTCTTCCACGACCACCGGTTCGACTGACAGAACTGGCTTTGAAGCCATTCCCTTCGTTGCGATTCATTGGCCACCTCCGCTGTTCGTTGCCGTGAACGGTACGGGCACGAGAATTGGTCGGTCCACCTGTGCCGCCTCCGCTAATTGCAATTGAAGTTTTTCGCTTGATTCTTTGAACGCCGGACGCTCGAAAACCACCACGCCATCTGCCCTTTGGCCAGGCGCCAGTTGGCGGCTGGTCATTCTGTACTCGGAGATGGCGACCGGTTCCGCCTTGATCCGTCCCTTCCCCTTTTTGTGCGTGGCTGTACCGCTGAACTCGATCTGCGGAGGTAAGAGTTCAACCACGCGCTTCGAATGGTTGAGAACGGAAAAGCGGAGCAACGTCTGATGTTCATGCTGGCTCGATTCTCCAACCGCCACCAGCAGTTCCTTGCCTTCCCACGCTGGGCTGGATATCGCTTTTTGCCTTTCAAGTTCTGCGCCGACCGGGTCTCGTTTCTCTGCGCGGACAATCGCTCTTACTAGCTCGGGCGGGGAAATGGGACTCTCTTCGGGTATGAGAAAACTCTGCGGGCCGGATGAGCTGACTACCACGGAGCAGTGGATGTCGATATTCGAGCAGAAAATCCACCGTCGCGTTTCCGGCGGCTTGTCCGGCGCTGATCAAGTGCAAGCTGATCTCCTGACCCGATTTAGTAGTAATCAGCGCATTGCTTTCAATCGCCTGCGTAGGTAATCGGCTTCAAGAAGACCAATCGCGGCTCGGCTTCGGAGTGCTCCGCCTTGAAACTTGCGGGATTGCCAACGACCACGGAACTGATATCTTCCGGCAACCTCACCGAACTGGTGTAACCGGCACCGAGGTGCAGCACCGTTACCGCGCCTTCTTCGATCGGTAGCGTGGTGATCTTTGGTGCCACCTTGCCATTTTCGCTTTGCGCCATGAGGCACAACTTACCGTCAGGAAAGCCAGGAATAGATACTTTCTCATCGTGTTCTCCTCGGAGTGCCTTGCATCGACTGCACTCCGCAACTTGATTTGCCGGTCCATCCGCGCCCGAACCGAAGCCACGTAAGAAACTACGTCCGCGTTTGCGTACTGGAGACCGCGCGCCTCTATCGCCTGTTCACCTGCGTAGTAGGCGGCTGCGACCAGCCTCAGGTCGCCGCGAAACTTGTTCATCAGCCAGGCAAGGTAACGAACACCTCCTGAAATGTTCTGACGGATATCGCAGCGGTCGGTCACTCCCAACCGGATGGCAGTCGCGGGCATGAGTTGCATCAAGCCGACTGCCCCTTTGGTGGAAATTGCGCATGGTTGCCAGCCGGACTCCTGTTCAATCACAGCGCGCACGAAATCAATAGGAACACCATAATGCCGCGCATAGGCCATCACGTAGTACTCAGCTTCATTGCGCGAGTCTGGAGTTGTGCGCGCCAAACAGTGCCAATTGGCAAACAACAGCAGCAGCAAACATGCAGTCTTCACGGTTCCTCCCTCGCTTCCATTCCATATTGTTGAGCGTCGAAAATGAGACTCGCGAATCCATCCCGCATGAGCAACTTCTTCCTGTCTGCTTCGGTCTTGGCCAGAAGAGGCAACAGGATGTCGCGCATTTCCGGTCTAATCTGCTCTTCCCCGAGGAGCTTAAGGGCCTGGGCGAGATCAAGCATTTCTGAGATGGAAGGAGGTTTTTCGAGGCTCCAGCCGCGCAAGGCCTGGGCCAGCCCAGCCATGCCTTCATGAAATGCAGGGTTGGCCTCAGGAATCCGCAATTGCAGGATACGGGCTTCGCGTTCGGGCGTGGGATGTTCGACGCGAAGATAGAAGCTTCTTCGCCGGAGCGGATCGCCGATCCTGCGCTCCTCATTCGAGGTCAAAATCACAAAGGGCACCGTCTGGGCCTTGATCACCCCCAACTTGGGAATGCTTAACTGCCAAACGGAAAGCACCTCCAGCAACATTGCTTCGAACGCCTGACTGACCTTATCAAGTTCATCGATGAGCAGGACGCAACGCCTGGGGTACTGGAGAGCACGCAGCAGCGGGCCGGCAGTGAAGAATTTCTGGCTGTGCAATTCCTGCTTGAGCATTTCCCATTCAACGGGGCCCGATTTCGAGCGCAGCTCAACCACCAGCCTCTGCAAGGCCTCGTCAAACTTGCCAATGGCTTTTTCTTCGTTGATTCCTTCGAAGCACTGCAAGCGTTCAACTTCTGTGCCGGTCGCTTTGGCAACCGCATAGGCCAGTTCGGTCTTGCCGCTGCCAGGCGGCCCCTCAAGCAGAATCGGCTTATTGAGTTTTGCCGCCAAATAGACGGTCGTCGTCGTAATCACATCGGTGATATAGCCGGTTCGACGCAACTGTTCCTCAACGTCTTGAGCAGATGAAAACACAGTTTTTCTCCTCACCCTGAGAGTCCTCGAAAGTGCTGCTCAGGCAGAGAAGAAGCTAAGCCCGCTTCAGATTTCGGTCAAATTTCCGTGCGCGAGTGCTTTTTTGACCGAATTTTGATTGTCAACTACAAAGCTGATCAACGCTATCGAACGGAGGCAGCAATGAAAGCTGTCATTGGAGTCTCACCCAGCCCTGAGACGCGCGCAGTTCCCAGCTATGCAACTCGATTTGAGAGACCACTAGTTGTTCGTGAACCGAATGCGATTCCGGTGGCCTCCCCTGAACCATTCATAGACGCTTCTGAAGCGGCCACGTTCATCAAGTTGCATCGTAAGACGCTTCTTCGGCTGGCGCGAGAAGGATCAATTCCCGCCCATCCGATAACAGGAAGCCGGCGCCGCATATGGCGCTTCCTTGTTTCTGAACTGGACGCTTGGGCGCGCAGTAGGATAAATTCGGGTTGCGACCGGTGCCAGAATTCAAGGAGCAGATGAATGCTGGCACGCTACAAGAATGGCTGTTTACAGAAAATCAAACGAAAGGATGGGGCGGAGAGGTGGCAATTTCGCTGGCAAACACGTTGTCTGGACGGGATGATGCGCGAGCGCAAGCGGACCATCGGCCCCGTCAGGGACTATCCCCAAGGCAGTAAAAAGCTGCAGGATCTATTGGCTAGACTGCGGCTCAACATTAACACCGACGGCCCGACAGAGTTGACATCAATCACCATGGCAGCTGCGGTTGAGCATTACAAAGAACACGAACTGGCTGACTGTGGTGACGGTGGGAAGGCCTATTCAACTCGCCAGAAGAAGACTCTGGTGTTGAATCAATGGATTCTCCCGTACTGGGGGAAATTGGATCTGCAAGCCATCAAGACCGTTGCGGTAGAGAAGTGGCTAAACACCTTGGTGACGACAAGATTTCTTGACTCCAAGCCCTTGGCGGGCGGCACCAAGGAGAAGATTCGCGATGCGATGAGCAGCGTATTCAATCACGCGATACGTTGGGAGTTCACGGGCAGGAATCCCATCACCGGGCCGGTCAAGGGTTCGGGGGTCCGTGTCTCGGCCAAGCGTGAACGAACTCCCGATATCCTGGAAGCGGAAGAGATGCGGCTGCTTCTGGGGGCACTGGGAGTTCGAGAGAGGGTAATGGTGTTCCTGGACATGGCTCTCGGTCTCCGTCGTGGCGAGTTGGCTGGCCTTAAGTGGGAGGACGTCAATTTTGAGAAACTCTACCTCAACGTAACCCGATCCGTTGTTGATCAGCAGATTGGCAACACGAAAACTGAGGTTTCAAGGAAGCCCGTCCCGATCGATGAATACCTCGCCAAAGACCTGATGGCTTGGCGTGAGCAAACACCCTACCGGAATCCGTCCGACTGGGTATTTGCCACAGATAGCCGGCGAGCTGGGGCAATGCGGGGCAAACAGCCTCTTTGGCTGAGCACCATTATGCGTTACTACATCCAACCCAAAACTCTGGACCTGGGAATTAGAAAGAAGGTTTCCTGGCACACATTCCGCCACAGCTTCTCGACCCTGTTGAAGGCCAACGGTGAGGACGTGAAAGTGGTTCAGGAACTGTTGCGGCATGCTTCCGCAAAGATGACTCTCGATACCTATTCTCAAGCACTTACCCCGGCCAAGCGGGCGGCGCAGAGCAAAGTCGTGAGCATGATTCGCCCAAAATCCGCATGTACCGTCGATGTACCGCGAGCTTTTGATCGAATCGCTGTAAGTCGATGAAAAGATTTGGCGTCCCCGACGGGATTTGAACCCGTGTTACCGCCGTGAAAGGGCGATGTCCTAGGCCGGGCTAGACGACGGGGACGCGTACAGGAAGGAGTCTCTTCGCGAACTCATCGATATTAACAGTTGCTCAAAACGGCTGTCAAAAACCACACCGGTCAAGAACGAGATGATTTCATCCCTCATAAAAGCGCAATGGTTTAGCGTCTTCACTCGTGGCATGTTTCATTTTCCCGCGCGTCTCGCTTACTGGGATCAGATGTGGCGTACAGCCTTGCTGGAAATATAGCAATGTCGTTGAAAAAGTGCGCAAATTCTGAGACTTAAAGGCCGAATAAGTGGTGCCAATCCTTAACAATTCACCTGACAATCGATGATGCTAGAGCATGGATAGACCTTCTATCCCCATGCTGAGCAAGCCTTTAGCGCACATTGAAAATTCTAATCATCAGCTAATGTGCTTCTAATCCGGCCATGTGATTCTTACGGTGCCAAAAGGTTGAAGGACTTTAGATATCAACCTTTGGCTCCAAAGGCTAACGCATGGTCTCGTTCAAACAAAAATCGGTTCTGAGTGCTGCCCTCAGCCTCATCCTCCTGATACTGGGAGGAGTGAACCTGTTTTCGGTTTCAGTGGACAATGACGGCGATGATGAAACTCCACCGATTACGATCGAGTTCAATTTCATCGCTTCTTCGAAGAAAACGATCCAGACAGAGAAAGAAGAAGCTTTGCGGCGCAAAACGGAATATTCGCGCAGCGAAGCCAGCCAACATCGTGCAGCAGCGCTGGATGGCCAGTCAGTCTCTGGATCTATCACGGTCTCTCCTCAATCTGTAGTACCTCTTAGAACCTAGAACATCTCTCTTGCCCCTGGGCCGTCGCAGCTTTAAATGACGATGGGCAAGCTTGTCTTGTTCCAGGTCAAATAGCGCAGCGATCCGCGTTCAGCCGCACCCGTTCCTTTTCGCAAAAACCAAAGGCATTTCTCACTCTTCGTGACTTTGCCCAAGGGACCTCTGCGAGTGCATACGCGTGCGGAGCCGGCAAGCCTGGCAGTCGACAACTCTCAAACAAAACATTTGAACCCACTCACTCCCAAGTGGCTGGAAGGAGTTCGATCAAAATGACGCGGTATGAGCACGCACCTACAACTTCCGTAACAGGCAAAACTCTCCGGGGTCGCCTTCAAAAGCTCGCAAGAGCAGGACTCTCATTAACCCACGGCCAGCGCTCCAGGTCTTCGCTGGTAAAAACTGTGGCTCGCATCAGCGCCTGCGTGGTAGCCGGCGTAGTTGCGCTCGGCTATTACAGTCATGTACGCGCGCAGGAAGGTAACAGCGCCAACACCATCGTGCTTCCTTTGCGCCCGCTCACCTCGCTGGCGAATGTGCCGGTGCCTCCGATTTTTGGTTTGGAAGGCATTGTTGCAGATAAAACGGCAGCCGTTCAGCTGGGCAAGGCGCTTTTCTGGGATATGCAGGCCGGCAGCGATGAAATGCAGGCTTGTGCAAGCTGCCATTTCAACGCCGGCGCTGATAGCCGTCCCGCGAACGTTGTGAATCCCGGCCAGGCCGGCGGAGACAACTGCTTCCAACTTGGACCGCAGGTAAACGGCGCAGCTGGTCCGAACTATATTCCCCATCCGGGCAGCCCGAATGCCGGTTTCGGCGGATACCATGACGGCGACTTTCCCTTCCACAAGCTGGCTGATCCGAACAACCGCATGAGCGTGGTCTCTGACCTGAATGACGTAGCAGGTTCAGCCGGAGTTTTCTCCACCACGATGGCGGGAGTGGTTGTCGGCCAGATCGGCGGCGACGGCAAAGTCGACCCGATCGTCAGTGGCGGATCATCGAGTCCTTCTTCAGCGGGCAGGTATCTCGAAGAACAGGATGTCGATGCGGGCTTTACGCGAGGCGTTACCGGCGTGCAGCGTCACCCCAACAACGTGCCTGGCAACACGAGCCCGCACTCCACATCAGGAAACAATAACGTTTCTACCCCAACTGTTGGCACCGCGCCGGGCAGCATCACAAGCGTGGAGAACACTGTTTCGATCACTGATGGAGTCTTTTCCTATCCAGATCCGTCCTCGCCGGGCAAGGCAATCAACACGCGACAGGTCACGGGGCGCAACACACCCAGCGTTGTGAACGCGGTATTCAACTTCCGCAACTTCTGGGACGGTCGCGCACAAAACATCTGCAACGGCGCAAATCCGTTCGGCACACGCGATAAAGACACTCATCTTCTGGTAGTCAATGACGACGGAAAGCTTTCCAGCGCCTTCGTGGCCATGAAGAATTCTGCCTTGTGCTCACAGTCCCTGGGTCCAATCCTCAGCCCGGTGGAGATGTCAGCTCAGAATCGTGATTTCCATCAGGTTGGGAAAAAGCTGCTGGCACGTACGCCACTGGCTAAGCAGCAGGTGGATGCCAACGATGGTGTTTTGGGACTTCTTTCCAACGCACCGAACACCGGCCTCAACACTACTTACAGCGATTTGATCAAGAAAGCATTCGCGCCGGAGTGGTGGCAGTTTGCTCAGCACGTTTGCCTGGGCGCAGATGGCAGCACCGTGGCGACCGTGAATCCTGCTGCCGGCGCGTGTCCATCGAACACCGCCGAGTACTCGCAGATGGAGTACAACTTCTCACTGTTCTGGGGTGTGGCAATTCAGATGTACGAAAGTACCCTGATTGCTGATCGCACTCCCCTGGACCGCTACCTGGAACAGCAGCAGTCGTTCTCACTGATTGGCGACAGCCACCAGCAACAGTTCACCATTCAACTTAAACCGAATATCGATCCATTCACTCTCTCCGTCATCGAACTCAATCCGCATAACGATTTCAGTGACGCGGATGTCTATGCCTTTGACGACGGTTATGGCGGCGTAATTGGCGAAGGCCTCACGCAGGCCACCATCGACTACGCCAGCGGAACACTCAAGGTTTACTTTGACATCCCGCCGAAAGCTGCTTTCCCAATCAAGATCAACTACTCAGTTGGTCCAACGCCTATGACTGCAGGCCAGCTTCGCGGCTTCCTTTTGTTCCAGACCAAAGGTCGCTGCGTGGTTTGTCACGGCGGACCTGAGCTTTCCAACGCGGCAGTGGATACGGTTACGCCGAATCCAGTTGAGCGCATGGTGATGGGCGATCTCGGTGTGCGCGTGTATGACACCGGGTATTACCACATCGGCGTTCGTCCGGGTGCGGAAGATGCCGGACTTGCTGGGGCTGATCCAGTCGCCAAGATGCCGCTATCGCAGGGTGAAGTGATGCGCCAGCGCGTCTGTAACGAACCGGGATTGAACTTCATGGTTCCGGGACGTCCAGGTGACGGCATTGCACAGGCTCCGCTGTCCTGCAGCGATGACATTGCGCGCACCGGTTTCCTGAAAGCTCCACAGCTGCGCAACGTTGGCTTGACCGCCCCGTACTTTCACAACGGCAGCCAGCTCACGCTGGAACAGGTTGTGGAGTTCTACAACCGTGGCGGTGATTTCAATCAGGGTTCAGAACTTTCCATCATGGACCCTGACATTCTGCGGCTGGGTCTGACATTGCAGGAAAAGCAGGATCTGGTGGATTTCCTCCGCAACGGTCTTACTGATCCACGCACTGTGGCGCAGTCGGCTCCATTCGATCATCCGCAGTTGATTGTGGCAAACGGGCACACGGTTGCGAACGGGTATCCGGTACAGAGCGATCCCAACCATTCCGGGCAGGCGCTGGACAACGTAATGCTGATTTCGGCTACCGGAGCGAACGGTGGCAAGCCCATACCAACCTATCTGGACAACCTGCTGGGGGTGAAAAATGCACGCCCGAAATAACACTCCAGTAAGCCGCGGCTCTCAAGGGCTGAGCGCGACGCAAGCAAGCGCGATCAGCATGCAAACACAAAAATCTGAGCAGTACATAACCCGGGTAAGAACCAGTCAGACGGAAGGAGTTTTCAAAATGAGAGGACACAACAACATCTTCAGGACAGCGGGCATTGTACTGCTTCTGGCGGTGGCATGCGCCACTGCATCATGGGCGCAGTTCGTCGCACCGGCGGTTCCTCCCACGCCAGCGACAGTGCCTGCGTACCAGACCATACCGGCCGGATTCGAGATGACTGGATTTATCCAGTTCGCATCCGTCGACCAGCTTTGCATTCCCAACTCAAACCCGCCCAAGCCGGATGGCTGCAAGACCGCAGGCGGCTGGATCCAGGTGGACGGCATGACCATTCGTGTACCCGCCAACACAGTTGTGGAATTTCCGGCGAACACCATCACCTGGGAAGAAGTATTTGAATTCAATCCCACGGGCATTGCCGGCGAGACCGGCATGGCTCTGGCGGACACAACGCGCCTTCCTGGCACATACGAAGCAACGGTCCAGGGAAATATTGTCAACGGCCAATACATCTCCGGATTGATCTTCCTTTCGCAGCAATCGCTGATGGGATTCCAGGGATTCATTGAAGGCTTTGACTATGTGAACGGTATCGCCTTCGTAAACGGTTACCGCGTACAGATTGACGATCCTGCCGGCAAGTTCAGCACCGGTTATGCCGGCTGGAGCAACGCGGTTACTCCCACTAATCCCACGGGTGCTTCCTTCCTGCAAGACCAACGTTTCTCGGTCGACGAGAACAACCCGACGATCAAGAGTGAGACGGCGTATCCGACCTGTATTCCCCGCGTCGATCCGCTGATCGCCGATGATCCGCTTTGCCCGCGCGCCAATCGCCCGAACGACGGGTTGGGAACCAAACTGCGCATCTTCACCCTTGATCCGCTCATTGACCCCGCAACCGGACTCCCGCCGACAAGCTACAACGGCGATCCGCTGCAACCGCCAACCGATCCATCCGTCTTCGTTCCGCTCGCTAAAGGCGACTGGGTTGATATTGGTGGAGAACTTATGCTGGACAGCAACGGCGCACCGTACATTCTTGCGCATACCATCACTGCCAACCTCGGTCTCTACACCTTCCCTGGCACCGATCCGGCATATGTTTCCATTGACGTTCTGTTGCAAGGTACAGGTGGCGTCGCCAACCCGGCGTTCCCTGCTGAAGCCGGCATCCGCACCCGTGTGGAAGGCTTCAGCACGGACGACAGCCGCAACGTTGACGTGTATGCCATCGACATCGATTGCAACGGCAAACAGACCCCACGGATTCCGTTCTGGGTTTCAAGCTTCCCGGTTGATCCTGGTCCGCCAGTGGGAGCAGTGAGAGGCCGCTGGCGCTGGCGTCCGAATGGTGGCAATTTCCTGCCGCCGGCAATGGTAATCGGCGCTCGCGTATCTGGTGGATTGCTGGCAGTCGGCAACCCCACTCTTAACATTCTTACGGAACAGTATCAGGCGCCAAATTTCGAGTTCATCTTCGCGGAAGATCTCGGTATAGGAA
Organism: Terriglobia bacterium; assembly: GCA_963755365.1. Lineage (GTDB taxonomy): Bacteria > Acidobacteriota > Terriglobia > Terriglobales > Acidobacteriaceae > Angelobacter. Next base: position 32,816 of record CAVWJV010000012.1, read on the forward strand.
ATGCGCCCGGTTACTTTCAACTTCGGCGATATTCCTTTCCTTACGAATGGAATTGGCCCGTGGCCTCCGGCAGACAATATTCTGCAGGGCGCGGCTGGCAATCCGAACGGAATGTCCAACCAGATTATCGGGCAGTTGAATCCGTTCCCAGATTCAACCACTCCTGCCGCAAGCTGCGTGACTGTTGGCGGCACCGCCGACCGCTACAGCCGTCGGCGCGTTTACACCTGCTCCCGGTCCGGTTGCCACCGGCACACTGGTCACACTGACTTCGGCCGGAAGCAGCCCGACCAATGGCCCTTTCCTGTGGGCTCAAGTGGTTAACGCGGGAGACCCGATCGTCACCATCAGCAACGCTACCAGCGCGACGGCAACCTTCGTTGCACCGGTTGTTGCTGCACCCACAACTCTTACTTTCAACCTCACGGTTGGAGGAAATAACACCACCATTCCCGCGACAACGCCGGTTCTGGTTCCGGTTGCGACAGCTCCTCCGGGAACAGCTCCAGCGGTTACGGCAACTTCAGCTCCGGCCAACCCTGTGGCCAGCGGCGCGGCAGTGACACTCACCGCTTCGTCGATTGATCCCGCAGGCGGTCCGGTAACCTACACGTGGATTGCTCCTGCCGGCATCGTGCTTGTACCCGGCGCGGCTGATGGTTCTATCCAGAACTTTGTTGCTCCAGTGGTTCCAGAGCTTGCCGGTCCACAGTCGTTCGTCTTCACAGTGAACGCGACGAGCGGAGCCTCAGGTCTTGTCGGAACTACATCCGTGACGGTCATCGTCAATCCTGCGACTGACACAGTCACCATCAGCTCGGTTGTTTATCGCCAGGCAAAGGCACGGTTGATCATCAACGTGACTGACGTCACGCCCAACATCATCCTTACCTGCACTCTGGACATCATCAATCAGGGTACGGGTCTTCCCTGGACTGGCGTGATGGGTCCGGCAATCCCTGCCGCTCCTGGCACCTTCTCCATCACCTTCTCGAACGTCACGGCGCCAAACCTGGTGACTGTAACTTCGAGCGGCGGTGGCTCTGCCACTTCGGGCGTCACTCTCTTACGCCAATAACTCAACGGCTGCCGGACTTCTCGTCCGGCAGCCTTTTCTCTCCACTTCCTCCCAGCGTTGGAGGAGGTAGACCCAGCACCCAAGGAAGAAAGGAACTTTCAACATGAACTGTGCACCTTCGCGGTCCCCCAGCAAGAGTATGGTTCCCCCGAATGCCGGAATTACCGCTCGCAAATTCGGCTCACGGACGGAGATCATCTTTGTCATTGTGGCCGCGTTTCTTCTCATCGGCAGCGCGTACGCTTCTCCAGGCACGCTTGTCGCAAACGGCCTCAACCAGCCCCAGGGCGCCATTCGTTGGAATGGAAGTGTCTGGGTTTCTGACATCGCCAACGGTTTCTGCCGCATCGATGCCGGCGTAATCAACCTCGCTACGTGTTTTGTTTCGGGTAATGGTCAACCTGAACTGGTCGGCAACAACGTTTATATCGGCGACCAGACAGGTGCCACCGGCGTGTGGCGACTCACCATGAATGCCGTCACGTCGACGATTGACAGCACCGTTGTGCTGGCTCCGAACGCGGGACTGGCTGCCAATGCACCCATTGGCGCCGCGATGGGACCGGATGGAAAGCTGTATATCTCATTCGTTGGCGTGGGTGATATCCGTCGCATCACCAATCCTTCTGCTGCTCCGGCCACCCAGGCGGTTGAATCAGTCGGCAAGGTCGCAAGCGGTCGTGGCCCGGCTGGCGGACTAGCCTTCGTCAACAACGATCTGTTTGTGGCCGATACCGGCTCGATCGGTCTCGAACGCATTGCCAAGTGCTGCGGCCTGCCGCGGCAATTGCAATGCCACACCTATGTTTGGCATTCTCGGTATTTCCAACGGACTCGCCTCTGACCATGTGCGCTACCTGTACATGGAAAATGGAACGCGTGTCCTTCGCTACGACGCCACCACTACCAATTCTGTTGTTATTTATTCGCAGAACGGGATACAGGGTGGAGTCACCTTTGGTTATGGTTCGATTTTCGGCGTGAGCTACGACGCGCCGACAGGCGATGTTTTCGTTGGTGGCGACCCAACTCCTCCCGGCGCCGCCACCACGAACATCGGCTCACTGTATGTGGTTACGGCTCCCAACACGACTGAGGGAATCGTCAACACGCAGTTCGGACCGCCCTGCTCCCGTTCCTTCACCAACGCCTATACCGGGCGCCGCCAAGACTGGCGCGCTATTCTCGCCCGGTATCACCAACCCTCACGGTATGCTGTGGCTCTCCACACACGCGTGGGTATCTGATGCGTTGAGTGGTTTCTGCCGTATTGACCCCAGCAGCCCCGGCGTAGCAGCTTTCAGTAACTGCTTCAAGCCGACGGCTACGTTCGTTCCCGGACAAGCTTACTTTGATCCGGTTACCAGCAACATCTATGTTCCCGACGCGGCTACGGCGAGTTCTGGAATTTACAGAGTTCCGTTTGTTGCAGTCACGGAAACACTGGGTGCAGCAACCAATATTGGCAACGGCAATCTTCAACCAACCGCTGTCGCTGTTGGCCCTGATGGCGCGCTCTACGTTGGTGCGCGACCCAACGGAAACGTCAATAAGATAACCACCCCTGCCACCACGCCTGCGGCTCCGGTGAGAATCGCAACCACCTCGGATGGCCTTGGCATCAGAGGTATGCTCTTTGTCGGGAACGATCTGTATCTCGCCGAGACCGTGAACGTCACAGTGATCATTCGCGCTTCACCCAGCCTTACTAAAGGCAAGGGCGTCATCGTGGGTCCATCCATTGCCAGGGGAGTGCCTCCTGTTCTCAATGTAACCAATCCGCTGTCAATTGCCGCTGACCTCTCCGTTCCCGGATTCCCGGTGCTCTTCATCGGGAGCGATCCAGGAGGGCTGGGCACACTCGGCCAGGTTGATAAGTGGAACATCGTGCTGTCACAGGACACTCTGTGGGCTGACACCGGAATCATCGGCGCAGTTCCGACCGCATTCAGCAATCCTGCAGGGCTGGCAGTAGCGCCGGGCGGACTGCTCTATGTGGCAGACGATCCCAGCGTAACCAGCGCAGGCACAACCGCAACTCCCACACTTGGTCACGTGTACCAGGTTGGGCCGTAAACGAATATCGTGTGCTTCAATCTGTCTCCCCCGAAATGGTTGAGGCGTAGCCGGAGGCTGATGTCCTAATTCCATCAGCCTCCGTTTTTTGAGTACGCTAATGCTTTGTGTGTGACATAAGGCACACGTGCTTCAGGTGATTCACTGATTGGCGATTACGCTCATGAGGATGCTAAATAGTTAGCGGTGTAAACTCCGGGCCGCCGCACACCACAACTTTCTCCCCCAAACATTTCTTTTGTTCAGGAAGGCGTTTCAAAGATGAGCCGGTCTTTAAAAGTTCTCTTCTCAATCGCATTTTTCGTTAGTTCATTTGCAGCGCAAGCGCAGAAGCGTGGTGTGCCGCCTACTGCGGTCTCACCTGGACGAAGTGCCACACACAGCACGGCTCCTGCTTCCGCGGCGCCGGCGTCAACGCTGGTTCCGAGAACATCACCAGCCAGCACCGCAGCTTCGAATCCTGCTGCTGCAACGAACAGTACGGTGACACCCACGGGTAACAGCGCCAACGCGACCGTTGCGCCCGCACCTTCCGTACCTAAACCCGCGCCCGACGTTCCGGAAGACGCTACCGTAATCACCTTGCATGGGATGTGCACGAATAACGGGAACACTGAGCTATCGAAAGACCCTAAAGCCTGCACCGTTACCATCTCGCGCGACCAGTTTGAAGACGTACTCTCGGCCAGCAGCCTTGGCGGACAGGTGTTCACGGCGGGCGCGATCCGTAACGTCGCCGACACTTATGTGCAGAATCTTATCCTCGCGAACGCTGCGCTAAAGTCCGGCGTTGATAAAGATCCGCGTGTACAGAAATTGCTGGAACTCGTACGCAACCGGACGCTGGCGGAAGCTTATCGTCACGCCGCCGAAGAGAAGTACCGCAATCCATCCGCAGAAGAGATTGAGAAATATTATCGCGCCAACATCACTCAATACGAAGCTGTAAAGACCGAACGCATCTTCATTCCAAAGTTCAATCCGAGATCGCCAAAAGACAACGGCGACTTTCAGAAGAAAGCCGAAGCGATTGCGAATGAAATGCGCGATCGTGCGGTGAAAGGCGAATCCGCCGACAAGCTGCAGAGTGAAGGCGTAATGAAGCTGGGCATTCCGGCACCGGCATTCCTGCCGGAAAACGGCTTGCGTCGCCGCGCCACCTTCCCCACTGACGTGGTTCGCGATGTCTTTGCCTTAAAGCCGGGCGAAGTCAGCAAAATTGAGAATGAGTCGGGAGGGTTCGCTATCTATCGCCTCATCACCAAAGATACATGGACGGTCGAACAGGTACGCGGCGAGATTGTCCGCGACATCTTCCGTCAGAAGATGGAGGCGGACGTGAAAGGCATTCTTCAATCCGTTCAGGCCGACATGAACCCACAGTACTTCGCGCCGGCGGTTACCGCTCAGCCGGCGGCGCTTCCCGGTCCAATACCTGGCAAAAATTCAGGGGCCGCAGGTGCGCGGGTTCAATCCACTCACAGCATTAAGTTACCTCCAGTAGCCCCGGAGAGCTCTCCGGCATCTGGAACACCTAAATAGTTCAGACAAAGCGGCGGACGTTTTGAAAAACTTCCGTAACCCGCTGTATTTATTCTTTGCGTGCTAAGAGATGGTCAAATAAATAGCCTTATTAGAGATTTTAATCTGCTTCTAATGGTGAGTTAATCAGCAGAATCGATAATGTCCACGATTGAAATTGGGTGTTTTTCCGGGCTCTTTTTAAGACTTTATGAACAAGATTCTCTATAAGTGTTTTCGCGGTGCGGTACTGGGATTGATGCTCCTGCTGGCATGTGGAGCTAACCTGGTCTGCATTTCCTTTGACACGGATAACGACGAAGACACGCCACCTATCACGATTGAGCTCAGCCTGGTTGCCCCAAAGCGCAGCCACAGTTTGCCCGGCAAACGTGTAAGAGCTCAGGTGGTCCGCCAGAAAGACCTGGAAGCCGTTTCCCCAAGTCTGTTGGCCGCCGTGTATGTGGATTCAATGCCCGCTGTAAATGCAGGATCGCCGCAGGAAGTTATTCCTCTCAGGCGCTGATCCGCGCTCTATCCAGACTCGTCTTCGATTACGGAAATTATTTCAGGTGTGCCGGATGTTCTGCGTGTATTTGGCTTCGCAGTGCAGCCACAGTTGTTGATTGAAGCACCTGAAAACGTTCTTCCTTCTTGATCGCTGACGATCTCCTCTCAAAAACAATTATTCGATTTTAGTAGCTGGTAGTCACGTTCGCATATCACTCGACCGGGCCATACCTGGTCCCAAGGTTGCGATCGTGGCGAGGTCCGGCGTTTCCAGGAGAGTACTGGGCTCTGGTTAGCAAAACTGACCAGTGCTGCCCCGGGAACACCAGAACCTGTGTACGGAACTGGGTCTTGGCTTTCCGCCAATTATGCGGAGGAGCAAATTTTGAATCAGGGCAGCCGCACACGGGGCACTGCCCTAAAAGGAGGGACCACTGACCAATTGAGCACCAATCCTAAATGTTTTGCCTTCTTTTAAATCATCCCGACGGACTATGGATGAGCCGGGCCTAGCGGTCCGGCCTTTTTTTGTCTGGTAAAGTCCAAGACTTCCAAGTCGCATCTAATCTATTCGTCAGCAATTTGTACCGCCCCCCGAGAAATTGGTATCTTGTTGAGATCCATCCGGTTAAATCCAGCGTACTAGGAATAGAGATTCATGCGCGTGGCAGGCACGCAGGTGTCAGATCCAAAAGACGAACGGGCTTTGATAGCGCGCATCCGTGCTGGAGATGAGAGCGCCATGTCTGACTTGTATGACCGCTATTCCGGGATTGTTTACGGGGTGGCCTTGCGCGTTCTTGGGAGTACCGCCTCCGCCGAAGACGTTTTGCAGGAGGTATTTCTGCAACTCTGGCGCAACCCTCAGGCCTTTGATGCCGACCGGGGACGGTTGGCGCCGTGGCTGGCAGTGATCGCGCGCAACCGGTCGATCGATCTTCTGCGTAAACGTCCCATGGAAGAGGATATCGACGAGCTGCCAATTTCTACAGGAGTGAACCTGGAGGACGAAGCTTCAGAACGCATCGCCATTGATAAGGTCAGGGGAATTCTGGCGCAGTTGCCGATTGAGCAACGCAAGACGCTGGAAATGGCATACTTTGAAGGCTTGACGCACACGGAGATCGCCAGCAAGACAGGTGAGCCGCTGGGTACTGTGAAGACCAGAATACGTTACGGCCTGCTGGCCCTGAGAAAAGCATTTTCATGACGCAACACGCACAATACGCTGACGCTCTGGCGCTGTATGCCATGGATGCACTGGATGACGAACGCGAGCTGGCCGAACTTCAGGCGCATCTGGGCACGTGCGGAGAATGCCGGCGTGAACTGGACGCTCTGCGTGCGGACGCTGCTTTGCTGGCTCTTTCAGCGGTTGGACCGCAGCCGCCGCAACGGTCACGTGAGAGGTTAATGCGAGCGATCTCGGCGGAACCTCGCCGCGAGATCAAGCCCAAGACACGTTTTGTGATGGGACGCCTTCGTTCTCGCTGGCTTACGTTTGCGCCGATTCCCGTGGCTTTGCTGCTGGTGATCATCAGCGCAGTACTGGTCCGCGAGAATTTCCGCTTTCGCAATCGTATTGAAAGATTGAACGCCCAAATTAGCGCAGAAATTGGAAATTCGGCGCATGCACGGGCGGTTCTGGAAGTATTGAATTCACAGAACACACAGAAGATGGTGCTGGTGGCCGCTAAGGAAAAACCGCAGCCGCAGGTGAAAACCATTTACCAGGAAGAAAAAGGCCGCGTACTGTTGCTGGCAAATAATCTGGAACCGTTGCCGGCGGACAAGGTTTATGAACTATGGTTGCTGCCCGCTTCCGGCGGCGCGCCCATGCCTGCGGGAATCTTCAAGCCGGATGCGAATGGAAACTCCGTGATGCTGCAGACCATGGGGAGCGATTCCATCGCCGCCAAAGGATTTGCGATTACGATTGAGAAAGCCGGCGGAAGCCAGACTCCGACAATGCCAATTGTGTTTGCTCCGGCCGGATAGTTCTTACCGCGGATCGAAATCCTGATTTAACAGCTTCAATATGCATAATGACGGGGCCAAAGAGCAGAGTGCATCGTTACGGTTCACATCCTCGGGGTTCCTCGCTCGCTGTCGCCTTCGCTCCGACAATCGAACGATTTGACGAAAGAATCCAATCCTCTCCCTTTACAAAAAAACTACAAATTTTCCGTTGACATCCAGCTCACGCCGATTGCATAATTATACATCGCACTGAATAAATATACGTCATGACAAAACTGGCCCGCCAACAAACGATCCTGGAGCTTGCGCATGAGTCGCCGCTGCCTAACCAGCAGGAGCTGGTGAAGGTGCTGTCGCGGCGCGGTTTTCAGGTGACGCAGGCCACCTTGTCGCGGGACATCAATGAGCTTCGGCTGGTCAAGACTGCTGAAGGTTATGTGATGCCGAACGGCGATGCGTCCACCGAACCGCTTCCCGCGGTCTCGCGTGTGGTGCGTGAGTTTGTACGTGAAGTGCGGCGCGCGCAGAACCTGCTGGTGATCAAGACCATTCCTGGCAGCGCGCAGCCTGTCGCAGTGGCGGTGGATGCCGAAGGCTGGAATGAAGTCGTCGGCACGGTGGCGGGCGACGACACTATCCTTATTATTTCAGGAAACAACAAGAAGGCCCGAGAACTGCAGACACGCCTGGAGGCGATGCAAGCCTGATGCCTCTGAGCGTTCAACCTGCTGTAGTCGGGGCAACCGGCTACGCCGGCTTTGAGCTGGCGCGTCTGCTTTACCGCCATCCGCGGGTGAGCAAGCCTGTCCTTTATACCCGTGAAGGTGAGAGCACAGGCCCGTCTCTGCTGGACGAACTCTATCCCCACATCAGCGGTAACGGTGGATTTCCTCTACAGCCATTTTCCTGGGAAAGCCTGCGTGAGCAGGGCGTGAACGTTTTATTTCTGGCCACACCACATGACATTTCCCGCGAGTATGCACCACAAGCCGTGGCAGCATGGCATACAGGTAATTGATCTCAGCGGAGCATGGCGGCTGGCCAGCAAAACGTCGCGCGAAGTTTATCAATTCAAAGATGCTGATGCTGCTCTGGCGGACAAGCTGACGGCATCGGCCGTTTACGGCATACCGGAATTGAATCGCACGCGTTTGAAAGATGCATCTCTGGTAGCGAACGCGGGATGCTATGCCACGTCGATCATTCTCGCGCTCACTCCACTCGTGAGGGCCGGGCTAATCGACCTGAATCATGGCATCATCTGCGATTCCAAGTCCGGAGTTTCCGGCGCGGGTAAACAGCCCACCGAGAAAACCCACTTTGTGGAAGTGGCGGAGAACCTTTCCGCCTATGCCGTTTTCAACCATCGCCACACGGGAGAGATCATGGAACAGCTTGGTCTCACAAGTGAGCAATTGGTCTTTACACCACACCTGCTGCCGATCCCTCGGGGCATTCTATCCACCATTTATGCACGCCTGAACGTGCCCTCTAATGCGGGGGACGTGGAGCAGTGCCTGCGCAATTTCTACAGCAACTCGCCCTGCGTGCGGGTCTTCCCTGCTGGCAAGCTGCCTCAGATTCAGTATTCGCTGCACAGTAATTACTGCGACGTTGGCTTTGTGCTGGCGCCGGACCGGCGTCGTCTGGTGATTGTCTCCTGCCTGGACAACCTGATGAAAGGCGCAGCCGGACAGGCTGTCCAGAACATGAACGTGATGCATGGATGGAACGAAGAGGAGGGGCTGAAATGAAAATCGTGGTGAAGCTGGGTGGAGCGACGATGGACGACGAAGCACTGTTGCAGCGCGCCACGGTGGCGATCAAGCAACTGGCCAACGAGCACCAGGTGGCCGTGGTCCACGGTGGCGGCTCTGCTCTTACCCGAATTCTGAATCAGATGGGGAAAGCCAGCGAGTTCATTGACGGTCTGCAGAGTAACGGACGCTGAAACCCGCGACTTCGCCGTGATGGTACTTGCAGGCCATATGAATAAGAAGCTGGTGGCTGCGCTTTCCAGCATCGGGCAATCAGCCATGGGAATGTGCGGCGGTGATGGTATGGCATTCCGAGCTCGCAAGAAGGCGCCCAATGGTCACGATCTGGGCTTTGTGGGAGAGATTTCCGCAGCCGATCCGCGATGGATTGAAACCATATGGCGGCAGGGCTGCGTGCCGGTGATATCAAGCGTTGCTCTGGGAAGTGACGGACAGTATTACAACGTGAATGCCGACCAGATGGCTTCAGCCTGTGCAGTGGCGTGCCATGCGAACGCGCTCATCTTTCTTACTGACGTACCGGGCGTGAAGGATGCTGAAGGACTGGTGATTCGCTGGCTTGACCTGACGATGGCGGCCGAACTGAAACAGAAGTCCGTCATCCATGGCGGTATGCTGCCCAAACTGGATGCGTGCAGGAACGCACTCATGCATGGCGTGAATCGCGTGCGCTTGTTGCCCGCGGCAGAAGTGGAAGCGCTGCCTGGCTTTTACGTGACAAAAATCGAATCTGGAACGGAGGTCCTGGTAGCGTGAACCTGGAGCAGGTAAAGAAACTGGAATCCAAGCTGTTGCTTGCGACTTATGATCGCTATCCGGTGCTGCTGCACAAGGGCAACGGTGTATATGTTTACGATCACAAAGGCCGGCGCTATCTCGATTTCCTGAGTGGTATCGGCGTGAACGCGCTGGGCTACGCGCATCCGGCAATCACCAAGACGATCGCGCGGCAAGCCAAAGCTGCTGATCCATACGTCGAACCTTTTTTACAACGAGTATCAGGGCAAGCTGGCCGCTGTACTGACGAAGATTTCCGGACTCGAGCGCGCGTTCTTTACCAACAGCGGCACGGAAGCCTGGGAAGCAGCCATGAAAGTGGCGCGCGCTTATGCCAAAGCCAACGCTGCTGATGGCGCGACACCCAAGTGGCGCTTTCTGGTGCTGGAGCACGCGTTCCACGGCCGCACGTTCGGCTCCGTGTCAGCTACACACAAAGAAAAATATCGTCTGCCGTTTGAACCGGTGGTTCCCGGGAGTGGAGTTTGTGAAGTTCAATGACATCGTCGACCTGCAGAAGAAATTCGATGACACGGTCTGCGCGATTGGCTTTGAGTTTGTGCAGGGTGAAGGCGGCATTCGTCCGGTGAGCCGTGAGTTTGCGCAGAAGGCGCGCGAACTGGCCACGAAGCACAATGCTCTGTTGATCGCCGATGAAATCCAGAGTGGTCTGGGTCGTACGGGAAAATGGTTCGGCTATCAGCACTACGCCATTAAGCCCGACATGGTCACGCTCGCCAAGCCATTGGCCGGCGGGCTCCCGCTTGGTGCATTGATGGTGACTGAAAGCGTCGCCGGCTGCATACATCCAGGCATGCATGGCACCACGTTTGGCGGAGGACCTTTAGCCTGCGCGGTGGCGTTGCAGGTGATCAACGTGCTGGAGCGGCAGAAGCTCTTGAAACACGCGCAGCAGACAGGCGAGTACATGGTCAACAAACTCCGGCAGATGCAGCGCTATAACCAGGCCATTAAGGAAGTGCGCGGCATGGGCTTGATGATCGGCCTGGAACTTGAGTCGGTTGACCTGGCCAAATCAACGTTTCACTTTTTGCTGGATCACGGAGTCATTACCAATCGCACGGATGAGACGGTAATTCGTATGCTTCCGCCGCTCATCATTAAGAAGAAACATGCAGACGAGGTGCTGAAGCTAATTGGCCAGGCACTGGGCAAGAACGAAGCTGCGCTGGCCACTACGGCCCAGGGGAGGAATAAATGATGTCCGCCAGAATCTTTGATTACGCAACCAGCGTCACACCGATGCAGGCGCCCGCCGAGAGCCGCGATCTGGTCTCAGTGCAGGATTTTTCTCCGGAAGAGACCAAGTCTCTTTTTGAGCTGACGCACATCATTAAGCGCCGTCCCGCGGATTTCCGTGGCGCGCTCGCCGGCAAACAACTGGTGCTGTTCTTTGAGAAAGCATCTTTGCGCACGCGTTTGACATTTGAAGCCGGCATGGCCAGCCTGGGCGGTACTTCCCTGTTCATGGACCAGACCACATCCCGGCTGGGAGAGCGCGAACCGGTCTGCGACATCGCACGCAACGTGGAGCGCTGGGTGGATGCCGTGGTGCTTCGTACATATGCCCACTCCACCATCACGGACATGGCTGCGAATTCCTGCATTCCGGTGATTAACGCCTTGAGTGACGTGGAGCATCCGTGCCAGGCATATGCGGATTTCTTCACCTTGCAGGAAAAGTTCGGCGATCTGCGTCCGATTCACACAGCTTATGTCGGCGATGGCAACAACGTTGCCCATTCACTGATGCTTGCAGCGGCGACTTTGGGAACAAGCATCTCGATTGCGACGCCAAAGGGTTACGAGCCCGACGCCGGCATCACGGCGCAAGCGAAAGCTATCGGTCGCACAACCGGCGCAATCATTGAGATCACCAACGACCCCGAAAAGGCCGTCACCGGCGCCAATGCCATCTACACCGACGTGTGGGCAAGCATGGGCCAGGAAACTGAAGCCAAAGAACGCGCGCGCATCTTCAAACCCTATCAGGTCAACCAGCAGCTCTTTGATCTGGCCGCACCGGATGCATTCTTTATGCATTGTCTGCCGGCGCATCGCGGCGAAGAAGTGACGGCGGACGTAATCGACTCTCCACGCTCGATCGTGTTTGATCAGGCGGAGAACCGCATGCACGTGCAAAAAGCAATCTTATTAATGTTACTGGGCAGCGGCATGGGCCGCGGGTCCGCAAGGAGCAATCATGCGTGAGAAGGTAGTACTGGCATATTCCGGAGGACTTGATACCTCCATTATTATTCCGTGGCTCAAGGAAAACTATAACTGTGACGTGATCGCCATGATCGCCGACGTGGGCCAGGGCGAGGATATTGACTCGGTCGTAGAAAAAGCCCACAAGACAGGTGCGGCGAAAGTCATCGTAAAAGATCTGCGGGAAGAGTTTCTGAATGACTACGTCTTCCCTGCGGTGCGCGCAGGAGCTGTGTATGAACACAAATATTTGCTGGGCACTTCGCTGGCTCGGCCGGTAATCGCCAGGCACCAGGTGGAAGTGGCGTTGCAAGAAAATGCCACCGCGCTGGCGCATGGCTGCACCGGTAAGGGCAACGATCAGGTGCGTTTTGAGCATGCTTTCCAGGCGCTCGCTCCGGAACTGAAAGTGATTGCACCGTGGCGCGAGTGGACGTTGAAGTCGCGAGAAGACTGCCTAGACTACGCGGAAGCACGCGGCATTTCCGTGACCGCGAGCCGCGAAAAGATACACAGTCGCGACCGCAATCTGTGGCACCTGAGCCATGAAGGCGGCGAGCTGGAAGATCCGGCTAACGCGCCTTTTGAAAGCACATGGCAAATGACAAAATCACCGCAGGACGCGCCCGACCGCGAAGAGACTGTGAGTATCGGCTTTGTGGCCGGCACGCCTGTCTCCGTCAACGGACAGAAGCTTGATCCGGTCCAACTGGTTGAGTTGCTGAACGAAATTGGCGGACGCAACGCCATTGGCCGCGTTGATCTGGTGGAAAACAGGTTTGTGGGAATCAAATCCCGTGGCTGCTATGAGACTCCTGGCGGCACGCTGATTCTTACCGCGCATCGTGAACTGGAAGCGCTGTGCCTGGAACGCGAGCTCACGCACTTCAAGCAGGAGATCGCGCTGAAGTATGCTGAGCTGGTTTACTTTGGGTTGTGGTTTACGCCACTGCGGGAAGCGCTTGATGCGTTCGTCTCGCAGACCCAGAAAGACATTACCGGTTCAGTCACGCTCAAGCTCTACAAGGGCAACGTAAACATCGGCAGCCGTGCATCAGAAAATTCGCTCTACCGCACGGACCTCTCGTCCTTCACCATGGGTGACAGCTACGACCAGAAAGATGCGGAAGGCTTTATCCGCATTCTTGGTCTCCCGGCACGCTCACGCGCGCGGTTGAAACAACAGCAGGAGAACATTAAACAGGAGATCGGGAAGTGAAGATGTGGTCGGGCAGATTCCGGCAGCCACTTGATCCGCGGTTCGAACAGTGGCAGCGGTCATTTCCATTTGACCGCAAGCTGCTGCAATTCGAACTCGAGGCCAGCCGGGCACACGCGGAGACTCTGCGTGCCGCCGGAGTGCTGTCCGCCGAAGAGCACAAACAAGTGCTCTCCGGACTGGCACAGATTTCCGCAGGGGAGCAGGACCCAGGCTATCTGGAAGATCCGGAAGCCGAGGACGTCCATCACTTCGTGGAAAAAAAGCTGGTTGGCTTGATCGGCGAGACCGGAAAGAAACTGCACAGTGGACGCAGCCGCAATGAGCAGATCGCTACCGACCTGCGACTCTTCGTACGTGAAAGTATAGTCAACCTTCGTTTGTCGCTGGGCGATTTCCTCGGTGTGCTGCTGGCGCGGGCGGAAGAAAATCAAAACATCGTGATGCCTGCCTACACGCATTTGCAGCGGGCCGAACCGGTGCTGTTGCCACACTGGCTGCTGGCTTATTTCCAGATGTTCTGGCGGGACAGCCAACGCCTGCTGGATTGCGCGCAGCGGGTAAACCAATGTCCGCTTGGTTCCGGCGCAATTGCCGGAGCCCCGTTGGCGTTGGACCGCACCATTGCCAGCAAGGAACTTGGCTTTGACCAGCCGACGGCCAACAGCATGGACGCAACCAGTGATCGCGACTTTGTTCTTGAATTCGTGAACGCGCTCTCCGTGCTGGGCATACATCTCAGCCGCTGGGCTGAAGAGTTCATCCTCTTCGCCACACAGGAATACGGATTCATTCGTCTGCCGGAAGCGTACGCCACCGGCAGCAGCGCCATGCCGCAGAAGCAGAATCCGGATGCGCTGGAGTTGATCCGCGGCAAGTCCGCGCGATTGCTGGGCAGCCAGGTAACGCTGTTGACCATCATCAAAGGCCTGCCTCTTGCCTATAACAAAGATATGCAGGAAACGCAGGAGCCGCTGTTTGATGCCGCAGCAACCGCGTCAGCCTGCGTGGAGATAGCCACTGGATTCATGCGGCTGGTGCAATTCAATCACGAACGCATGCAAAAGGCCTGTGAAACCGGCTTCATGAACGCTCTGGCAGCGGCGACCTACCTTGTTCAGCATGGAGTGCCTTTTCGCCAGGCGCATGAGGTGGTGGCCCACGCTGTACAGGCCTGCGTTGAGAAAAACTGCGAATTGCAGGACCTGACAGTGGCCGAGCTGCAATCGTTCTCTCCGGCGTTTGGCACGGACGTTCACCAACATTTAACGCTGGACGCCGTCCTGGCCTGCCATGATGTGGTTGGCGGCACGGCGCCTGCACAAGTAAGGGCGTCACTTAAGGCTGCGCATGAACAGCTGGCCGCATTGCAGGAGGCCCATGCTATCCACGCGTAACGCCACGCTGCCGGATGTGGAGTACATCCACGGCATCATTCGTTCATACTCCGGCAACGGCACGCTACTGCCACGGACGGTAGCGGAGTTGTGCGAGAACGTGCGCGATTTTGTGGTGGTGGAAGATCATGGCCGGATCATCGGCTGCGGAGCGCTTCATCTTTATGGGCCGCATCTGGCGGAGATCCGTTCCATCGCGGTAGTACCTTCGGCGCAAGGCCTGGGCGCCGGAGCAAAGCTGGTGAAAGCCCTCATGAAGGAAGCGGAACGGCATCGCGTTAGCTGCGTGTGTCTATTCACCCGCGTTCCGCAATTCTTTGCTCATATGGGCTTCGGCCTGGCGACGCGGGAAGAGCTTCCCGACAAAATCTACAAAGATTGCATTCACTGCCCGAACTTGCACGCCTGTGATGAGATTGCCATGTATCGCGGAGAAATGCCGAAACAAATTGGCGCGCGCGATTTACAAATTCCCTTCCCGCTGGTTAAGCTGCAAGTGTGAGTACAATTCCTCCACTGGGTTTCCTCTTCTCCGCATGCACAGCCGGACTTAAGGCCAGCGGTAAACCTGACCTGGCGTGCGCGCTGATTCCAGACGGCGCTGCCGCCGCCGCCATGTTTACGCGCAATCAGGTTGTGGCTGCTCCGGTCACGGTTGGCCGCGATCATCTGAATAAATCCAAGGGCATGGTGCATGCCGTGATCGTGAACGCAGGTAATGCTAACTGCGCCACGGGAAAGCCGGGTATCAAGGCCGCCAAGCTCGTGTGCCAGCAGGCGGCAAAGGAGCTGACCAAAGTGCGGCCGGAAGAGGTCTTTCCCTCTTCCACCGGGATTATTGGTGTGCCGATGCCGGTAGAGAAAATCACCGGCGCGCTTCCGCAGCTTATCGCCGGAGCCAGCGCCACGCCAGAAGGCCTCGACGCTTTTGCCAACGCCATCATCACCACGGACACGCACAAGAAGATTTCCTGCCAGTCAGTGATCCACAACGGCAAAACCGTTACTCTTTGCGGCGTGGCGAAGGGCGCGGGGATGATCCATCCCAATATGGCTACCATGCTGGTTTATTTATTTACTGATGTTGCGGCGACGCCGCGCGAACTGCAAATCAGCCTGGAAGCTGCCGTGGACTACAGCTTCAACAATATTTCCATTGATGGCGATACTTCAACGAATGATACGGCTCTGCTGCTGGCCAGCGGCAACAGCGGCGTGGACCTGAAGGCGATCCGGCAGGAATTTGACGCAGCGCTGGTGAAAGTCTGCCGCTCTCTTGCCGCGCAGATCGTAGCGGACGGTGAAGGCGTGAAGCACGTTGTACGTTTGAAAATCGAACAGGCGCGAACGCGTGGTGATGCGCGACGGATTGGACGCGCCATCTCGAACTCGCCGCTGGTAAAAACGGCGTGGGCCGGCTCGGATCCTAACTGGGGACGCATGCTGGCTGCCATCGGATATTCGGGCGTGAAGATCAATCCTGAGCGGATCAGCATCTACCTGGGCGATCAGCAGATATGCCGCAATGGCGCGGCCGCGCCTTTTGATCGCGATCAGGCACACCTTTACATGTCAGAGCCAGCCTATGAGATCCGCATCGCTTTGGGATCGGGAGATGAGAGCCTCGATTTTCTTTCGTGCGATCTGACGGAGGAATATGTCAGATTTAACGCGGAATACAGTACGTAATAACTGTCGCTGCGCTCCAAACCGCCCGAAATTATCAACGTGGTTGCGGCGACGCGCTCCTGTTGCAGAGGCCTCGGCGCGCGTGGCCTTTACTCAAACCAGAATCAGGCGGAGTAGTCATCAGCTTCGCGAATGACCTCAGGGCCTAAAGGCCGAGGCTTTTTGTTGCTCTTCCCGCAGGCATAAATGCCTGCTCCACCCTCTGGCCGCCAGCGCATTCAGCCCATTTTCGCTTTTCCGCACCTGATGCATCGGCTACCATGCCTCCCTTATTGCGCGCCTGACAATTGTGCGATCACCTCAACTGGCGGCACCTGCAAGTCAGGCATTAGACGTCCGGCGAACAGGCGGCGGGTAGGAATGGCCAGCCAGCGGGCCCATCGGGTGGACCATGCAACTCTGGCACTGTCCGTGGCGATGCCGGTATCGGCGTACATGCGACGATACAGTTTCGAAATCAAGATAAAAGCCAGACGACCCTTGATCGATTTCAGAAACCCTGAGCGCTTCCAGATCACCTTGATGCTGTAGAAACGGTCCCAGACTCCCTGGGTGCGAGATCTGATCTCGTCTGCGCCCATCACGGGATGCGTCCAGAAAAGTTTTGGCCGTTTTGCCTGCGGAATAAGCCAGCCGCGCGTGAGAGGAACTCCACCGACGTTTCTCTCGTCGCCCACCATGCGTCTTTTCCCAGCGCTCGAAATCCACGGTACCGGGAAATGGCGTAAGCATCACGAACTGTGCGAACGTCAACTCGGCTTGCTCGGCGACTGCCGCTGTGGCAGCGAAGGTATGCGGCCGGTCGCTTGGCAGGCCGAAGATAAACGAACCAAGAATATGAATGTCA
The DNA here is from genome assembly GCA_963755365.1 of Terriglobia bacterium. Lineage (GTDB taxonomy): Bacteria > Acidobacteriota > Terriglobia > Terriglobales > Acidobacteriaceae > Angelobacter. The sequence goes on from CAVWJV010000012.1 coordinate 49,920, forward strand.
TGCCGGCGGAACTTCTTTAAACGATCGACCAGATTTTGCCCGGCGAGATTGAAATCCTTGTACACATCTTTCAGGCCTTCGGGCGTTACCGCTTCCACTCCCACCAGTGCGCCGTGGATATGAGCGGCCTTCATGGCAGCAAGGAACTCAGAGTCTTCAGCCGCCTCCATAGTGATCTGGGTAAAGAAGACGGTATCGGATGGAAGCCTGGCGAGCCGGGACATCAGTTCAAAACGTTCGGCGCGAATCGACTTTAATTCCGCTAATCGCGCCGCATTGTTCTGGCGGGCGGCCAATTCAAGATCTGTGAGAGTTACGGGATAAAAGTTGTCGTCAGCGAGTGCGATAAAACGAAATCCACGACGGCGAAGATCGACGATTTCTCCAATCACGGAATCGGATGAGCGTTGCCTTGGCTTCTGACCGTCAGTCCTCCAAACGGAGCAGAACGAACAATGCTTGGGACAGCCACGTACGGTTTGCACTGAAGCCCACATGTAACTGTTGGGCGGCAGCAGGTCCCAGCGCGCGGGAACAAATTCCGAGCCCTCAATCCTGCCGCCAGCATAAAGCTGTTGCGGATTGCCATTGGCACAATCTCTCAAGACGCGAGCCCAGACGACGTCACCATCGCCCTTGACCACCGCATGAGCGCAGCCGAGTTCCGCGGCTTCTTCCGGATACAGCGTGGCGTGGATGCCACCATAGACAACGTATGCGCCCCGCTCCCGGGCCATCTTCCCCAGTTCGTATCCGCGCAGCGCATTGCCGGTGTGTACGCTTATGCCGACAACATCGCCCTCTGCAATGGTAGAAAGGTCGGTGGTCACCAACGTTTCATCCACCAGAATAGGTGTACCGAAAGTTGCGGGGGTCGCAGCAGCAAGCACGTAAAGCCATCGCGGTGTGATTACCGCCGTCCCAAAAGACACGTTGCTCGGGTTGATCAGGTGGACCTTCATGCTCGAGTTTTCTCCTTCGGACTGCTTGAACAGGACGTTCCTGAGGCAGGTCAAAACATCGGTTGGCCGGTTTCTATTATGTTCGATGCCGGACAGTAGAAAAAGCAGGAACTTTCGCGAACTCTTTCCAGAATTTTCCGGCGCACAGACGGCAAGATTAAGAGTTTAAAGCGATGAACTCTTACAAGCGTTGAACTCTCAAACATAGGCGAGCTGAATATTGTAGTTTTGTTCAACCTACGTCCTGCGATCATACGCTTCAGCAGGCAAAGTGCCTAGTGCCACAGACAGCCCTTGCCATTTTGTGGCTTTACGATTGTCCACCCTCGTCGGTATGGTATTGGCATGCCGGAAAACCTCAATCCACTGCAGTTCCGCGTGCGCACGTTTTTTGTTTTGTTTTTTCTAATCACTCTATTCAGTTCGGTGTTAGCGCAACAGCCTGATTCTGGACAATTCTCAGGACTCAAGTGGAGACTGATTGGCCCGTTTCGCGCTGGAAGGGTCACTGCTGTGGCGGGCGTGCCAGGCGATCCCAGCACTTATTATTTCGGGACACCCGGAGGAGGAGTGTGGAAGACGAATGACGCCGGCCAGGTCTGGCAGCCGATCTTCGACAAAGAGCGCGTGGCTTCGATCGGAGCGCTGGCTGTTGCGCCATCAAACCCGAAGATTTTGTATGCGGGAACCGGCGAGCAGACGCGCGGCCGCGGCATGTACAGGTCAACCGACGGGGGCGCGACGTGGCAGAGCGCCGGCCTGCAAGATGTGTTGTTTATACAGGCGATTGTGGTTGACTCTCATAACCCAGACACGGTCATCGTCGCGGGAAATTCAATCGGCTTCGGGATTTTATGGCAACCGCTTCCTAGTTGGTCCACCACGGCCAATCGCGGCATCTTCAAGACCACTGACGGGGGCAAAAACTGGAAGAAGGTTTACAGCAATGACGCCAGCGTGGGGATCGTTGATATGTGCGCCGACGGCACGGACGCACGCACACTTTTTGCCGTGGTGTATCACGCCAAGGGCGCGGACGGCTCCGAGCCAACATCAGACATCATCAGATCCAGTGACGAAGGTTCAACCTGGACTTTGCTAAAGACCAAAGGTCTGCCCGAGAAAGCGCGCAAAAGAATGGGCGTTGCGGTAGCGCCAGGCACGGGAGCAAAGCGCCTGTACGCGATTGTTGAACAGGGCTTTTTTCGCTCTGACGATGGCGGAGCCACATGGACGCAGTCGACAAAAGATCCGCGCGTGGTTGGCAGTGAATACTTCAGCCGCATATTTGTAGATCCCAATCATCCGGACGTCCTGTATGTGGCGCAGACATCGCTTTACCGTTCTGTGGATGGCGGAAAGACTTTTGCCGCGTATGTTGGAGCGCCCAGCGGAGATGACTTTCACGTTTTGTGGATTGATCCTAAGAACTCAGAACGCATGATTCTGGGAGTGGACCAGGGAGCCATTATCAGCGTGAACGGCGGGCACACCTGGAGTTCCTGGTATAACCAGTCAACCGGGCAGTTCTATCACGTATCGACCGATAACGCGTTTCCCTACAGGGTGTACGGTGCACAGCAGGATAGTGGAACTGCGGGCGTTCTCAGCCGGAGTGAATATGGTGAGATCCTGCAACAGGATTGGTACTCCGTAGGCGGATTTGAGTACGCATACATCACGCCCGATCCGACGAATCCTAACCTTATATATAGCGGTGGCTGGTATGGCTCAGTGGTGCGTCTGGACAAGAGCACCAACCAGGTAGCCACGCTATTTGAACGAGGAGAGAAATACCGCACATCACAGATGCCGCCGCTGGTTTTCTCGCCACAGGACCCGCATGTGCTTTATCTGGGTACGCAGTATGTGATGAAGACCACGGATAGCGGCTCAAGCTGGCAGGAAATCAGCCCTGATCTTACCGGGTTTATCGAGAAGGAAGAACCTGAAGGGAAAGTGGGAACAGATCGCCAGCCGCCGCCGGCCATCACTGCGGTAGCGCCGTCCCCGGTGCAGGCGGGAGAAATCTGGGCCGGCACAACCAACCGTCTGGTCTATCTGCAGCGGGATGCGTCAGCGAGTTGGCAGAATGTTTCGCCACAGGGATTACCGGAGAGGACACAGATTCTCTACGTTGAACCGTCACATTACGATGCGGGCACTGCCTACCTGACTGTGGGCGGCACGCGGGAATCGACTCCGCCTCTGGTCCTGCGCACGCACGACTTTGGAAATACATGGCAAAAGATTGTCGACGGATTTCCCGGTGAGATGGTCCGCGTGGTGCGGGAAGACCCAAAGAGAAAAGGTCTGCTTTATGCTGGGACTGACAGCAGTGTCTTTGTTTCCTGGGATGACGGCGATCACTGGCAGCCGCTGACCTTGAATCTGCCGCCGACGCCGGTTACCGATCTGCAAGTGCATGGCAATGATGTTGTGATCTCAACCTTTGGGCGCAGCTTGTGGGCCCTGGATGATGTGACCCCTCTGCGTGAAATGACGCCCGCGATCAGTGCCTCCGATGTATACCTTCTGCCGCCGGCGACTGCGATGCGCGTACGCTGGGACACGTATGGAGACACGCCGTTCCCGATAGAAACTCCGGCCGGACAAAATCCGGCTGACGGCGCGTTGATTGACTACTTCTTGAAAGAGCGCGGGTGCCAGCCCGCTGAAACTAACGGTTCGCGATGAGAAAGGCACGGAGATAGCTTCGTTTATCAGTGACGCAAAACCGGTCGAGTACCCGCCGGCCAACGTCCCCAGCTATTGGTTTGAAGCGCCGGTGGCGTTGACCAGGTCCGCAGGAGTGAACCGCTTTGCGTGGGACTTGCACTATCCCGCGCCGGCCGCACTTCCCTACAGCTACTACGGAGAGCTGCTCGAATACACCGAATACACACTGGCGGATCACGCTGTGCCCGGGTTGACTCCTCGACAGCAGCCTCGCGGGCCGCTGGTGGTGCCCGGAAAATATACGGTGGAACTTACCGCGGGCGGCAAAACGCTTAAACAACCGCTGACAGTGGAACTTGATCCTCGGGTACACGCATCTTCGGACGACCTGGTGCAACAACGCGATCTGGCTTTGCAGATTGTGCGCGGCATGAAGACGAGCTATGACGCATTTGATCAGATCACTGCCATCCACAAAGCGTTGATGGATGGTAAGAAAACGACGCCGGCTTTGGAGAAGACGATCGACTCATTGGAGAAAGGAACAAAACGTTCGCCGGGCTTTGGACCTGTCAACCGCGACCTGGGCCGGCTGATCTCCAGCGTTGAAAGCGCGGATATCCGTCCTACGCAGGCAGTGCGGGCGGCGGTGCAGCAGCTCTGCGAGCAACTGGACAAGAATTTACAGGCATTTCAGAATTTCAACGATAAGGAGATTACTTCGTTGAACATTAAGTCGCCGGGAACAACTCTACCCAAGAGCGGGTGCGGCGAATAAGGGATCACACCTTCAAACAGTCCAACACATCCGGCATACATGAAAAAGGCCGGCGGATTGACCACCGGCCTTCTAAGCAGATTAGATGCTTTCTACTGCAAGGTTAGGGTTCCATTGATCAAAGTCACTGCGTAGTTACTGAGCGCGGGGCTCGCATCTGCGCTGGGGATGATCGGGTACGTGCCAGCCGGGCTGGTAGCGTCCGCAGTCGTGCTGTAGGACGCTGTAATCACGTCAGTGTTCTTCAAACCGGTAATGGTCCCGGTGAAGGTTGGGAATGGGCCGCCCGACCGGCGCAGATGCGTTAGCGGCCTGGATCGTCAGCGGCGCCGGGCTGATGGTCAGCGTGCCGTTGGTGGAAGTCACAGTGTAGTTGGCTAGCTTGCTGGTGGGATCAGCCAGGCTGGGCACGATTGGATAGGTTCCCACCGGGCTGGTCGGATCAGCGGCGCTGCTGAAGCTGGCGGTGATGTTGTCACCATTCTTGATTCCAGTGAGGGTGCCGGTGAAGGCCGGATTCGGATCACCATACAGGCGGCCCGCGTCCGCCGCCGTTACGACGAGGGGAGCCGGATTGACGGTCAGCGTGCCGTTATTGAGCGTTACCGCGTAGTTGCTGAGTTTGTTGTTGGGATCAGACAGGGTCGGAATAATTGCATAGTTTCCGACGGGGCTGGTTGGATCGGCCGCTGCTGCGAAGGTGGCGCCGATGTTATCGCCATTCTTCAGGCCAGTGATGGTTCCGGTGAATGCCGGGTTCGGATCGCCGTATAGCCGGCTGGCATTGGCTGCGCTTACAACCAGCGGGGCTGGGCTGATGGTGAGCGTTCCGTTGTTGATCACGACCGTGTAGTTGGACAGGACCCCAGCCGCAGCGACAACCGAGGGCGTGATGGGATAAGTTCCCGGCGCGCTGGTTGAAGTAGCCGTGGTGCTGTAGGTGGCCGTGATGGTTTCACCGTTCTTGATTCCGGCAATCGTCCCGCTAAGCGCCGGAACAGCATCGCCGTAAAGCATGCTGGCGTTGGCTGCGGAAACCGTCAGCGTTGCCGGAGTCACTGTCAGCGTAGCGTTGGTGATGGTGGTTATGTAGTTCCCCAGTTTACTGGTTGGGTCAAGCAGCGAAGCCGTGATCGGATACGTTCCCGGCGCGCTGGTAGCCGTTGCCGTGGTGTTGTAAGCGGCAGTGATGTTGTCGCCGTTCTTCACCCCAGTGAGCGTTCCGCTCAGGCTGTTGGGATCGCCGTAAGCGCGCGTTGCGTTAGCAGCAACCAGGCTCAACGGGGCCTGCGTTATGGTCAAGAGTGCCGTTGCTTGAGGTTACGGTGTAGTTCCCCAGCTTTCCTGCCGGATCAACCAGCGTTGGGACGATTGGATACGTTCCCACCGCAGCGGTTGGGTCGGCGCTGGCGTAGGTTGCCGTGATGTTGTCACCGTTCTTGATTCCAGTGAGCGTTCCGGTGAAGGCGGGGTTCGGATCGCCATACACGCGAGTGGCATCAGCTGCAGCCACGCTTAGCGCTGCGGGTGTGACGGTCAGATTTCCGCTCACAAACGTGAACGTGTAGTTGGCTGCCGAGAGTGTTCCCACGGTGCAGGTGATGGGATAGGTGCCCACCGCTGCCGTCGCGTCCGCGCTGGTGCAAGCGGGGCTTCCGCTTACCACAGCTGCTGTATCTCCGTTGAGGAAGCCGCTGAAGGTGAAGCTAAACGTCGGATTCGGATCACCATAAATCCGCGTGGCGTTGGCGGAGGTTACCGTCAACACCGCAGTGCCCACGGTTAAGCTACCGCTGCCCGAAGCCGCCGCGTCATTTGCATCGCCGGCAAAGCTAGCCGCGACTGCCGTTGGATATGATCCGGCGGCAATGCCAGCCAGGCTGGCCGTAACTGAAGCCAGACCGGTAGCATCAGTCACTGCGCTGCCCGCGGGTGAGCCGTTCAGCGTGAAGCTGACCGCCTTGGCCGCGAGAGGACCGCTTGCCGAGGTGAGCGTAGCGGATAATGTTGCGCTTCCGCCAAAGGTGCCGCTGGCAGCCGCTACAGCAATGGTTGTGGATAGAGGTTGAGCAACCGTGACGCTGGCGCTGGCCGAGTTGTTGGCAGCGTTCGTATCAACCGCGGAGCTGTTGCTGATGCTCGCGGTGCTGGTGGTTACCGTCCCGTTTGGAATTGAGAGGCTGGTTGAAGCAACCAGTCGTGACAGTCTGCGTTTCGCCGCCCTGCAGCAGATAGAAGTTGGCTGCCGCTGAGCTGCCGATGCAGGCGCCGTTGCCGGTTGCAGAGCAGGACACAACGCTGAAGCCAGTTGGCAGGCTGTCAGTAACAGTTGCCGCCGCCGGGTCCACACCGTTGTTGGTCACGGAGATTGTGTAGGTCACGTTCTGGCCGGCCACCACGTTGGGTGACGAAGCCGAGATCGCGACGCTCAGATCTGCGTTGCCGGCCATGCGCGGAGGATACGCAACCAGGTCCTGGACCTGGCCTGCACCCGCGATTGCGACATCGCCAAGCTGTGAGAGCGAGCCCGCGCCATCAATTCTGAACACGGCCACGCCGAAGGTATCGTCAGCCACATAGAGCAGGCTGCCGGAGCGGTCCGTTGCCATGCCCACAGGAGCGTGCAGTGAAGCGGAGCTGCCGAAGCTGCCGATGCTGGCCAGGCTGCCTGCATTCACGCCGTATGAGCTCAAGCTGCTGCTGCCCTGATTGCTGGCGAACAGGAAAGCATCATTCGGGCTGAGCAGGACCACGTTGGAGTTGATTGCACCGATGCTGAACGGGCTGCCGGTAATGGCTGCCAGAGCGCCGTTGCCGCCCACAGTCCAGGCATCAGCCAGTGACGTCGTGCCGCTGGCTTCCGCACCGAAGAGCAGGCCGCTGGTAGAGCTGAAATCGAGCCCCGCAAGCGTGCCCGATCCGCTCTCAGCAAACGGAGAACCGGCAACCGCCGCCAGCGAACCATCAGCATTCACGCTATAGAGCGAAACGCTGGAGCCGTTGGAGACTGCCAGGAACTGGCCGTTAGCGGAAATCTTCATGCTGGCGTTGGGCACGACCGGATTAGCAGCCGTGGACAGCGAAGCGAGAACGCCGCCCGCGCCGATGCTGAAAGTCTTGATCTGGCCGTTGCTTGAAGCCATCAGGAAGCGTCCGTCTGGCGTTGCGGCGAGTGAGATACCGGACCACAAGAGTCCAGAGTAAGGCCGGATGCAACCGGTGAACCGGCCGCCGCCGTCAACGCGCCGCTCGCAGGATTGATCGAGAACGCGCTGATGGTCTGGTCGCCGCCGTTAGAAACAAACAGCAGGTTATTGCCCGCGCTCAGAGCCAGGCGATTGACAGAAGAGCAAGCCGCATTCGCACCCAGGCCACCGGTTGCAACTGGTGAGCCGGCAACGGCCGTGAGCGTGCCATCCGTAGCTACGGAGTAGCCGGCGATGCTGTTGCCCGCTGCTGCCTGGTTGTTGACGAACACGAAGTTGGCTGTGGGCGCCGCGTTCACAGTGAGCGTGCCATCAATGGAAGTGACAGCATAGTTGCCGAGCTTGGCGCCTGGATCAACCAGAGCCGCCGTGATCGGATACGTTCCTGCCGGGCTGGAAGCCACCGCGGTGGTGGAGTAAGTTGCAGTAATGATGTCGCCGTTCTTGAGTCCCGTAATGATTCCGCTAAACGGCGGGTTGGGAGTGCCGAACAGGCGGCTGGCATTGGCCGTGGTAACGGTCAACGGAGCCTGCGAAATCGTGAGGACACCGTTAATTGAGGTCACAGTGTAGTTTGCCGAGCGGTTGACGCTGGATCGATCAGCGTGGGCACGATTGGGTACGTTCCCGCCGGGCTGGTCGCATCGGTCGCGCTGGCGAAAGCCGCCGTGATGTTGTCACCGTTCTTGAGGCCGACAATCAGGCCGTAAAGAGCGGGTTGGGATCACCATAAACGCGGGTTGCACTGGCGGCGCTGACCGTCAGCGGCGCCGGGTTTACGGCGAGAACGCCGTTGTTGATCACGACCGTGTAGTTTGCCAGCGCACCAGTTCCGTTATCTGACAGCGTGGGCACGATTGCATAGGTTCCCAACGGGCTGGCCGCAGTGGCAGGGCTGGCGTAGGTGGCCGTGATGTTGTCACCGTTTGCGATTCCCGTGATGACGCCGGTGAACACCGGGTTGGGATCACCATAGAAACGGCTGCTGTTGGCCGCCGTTACCGTGAGCACCGCTGAGGTAATGGTGAGCGTGCCGGGATTGATGGTGACCGAATAGCCACCCAGGGCATTGTTCGGATCAACCAGAGTTGCGGTGATGGGATAGGTTCCCGCCGCGCTGGCCGCCGTGGCCGTGGTGCTGTAGACGGCGGTAATGTTATCGCCGTTCTGCAGTCCCGTGATGATGCCGGTAGAATGCCGGGTTAGGAGCACCAAACGCGCCGGGTGGCGTTGGCTACGTTCACTGACCAGGGGAACAGCCGTCACCGTTAGCGTGCCATTGTTGACAGTGAGCGTGTAGTTGCTCAGTTTTCCCGTCGGATCATTCAAGATCGGGGTGATCGGATAGATCCCCGCCGGGCTGGTCTGAATCGCGGTGGTGGCGAAAGTTACGGTGATTGGATCGCCGTTTCTGACGCCGGTGATAGTCCCGGTCAGCGCTGGATTCGGGGTAGCGTAGGCGCGGCTCAAATTCGCAGCCGTGACTACAATCGGCGCCTGAGTTACGGTCAGCGTGGCGTTGTTGCTGGTCACCGTGTAGTTACCGAGTTTGTTGGTGGGATCAACCAGGACCGGCGCGATTGGATACGTTCCAATCAAGCTGGTTACGGTAGCGGTGGTGGTGTAGCTTGCCGTGATGTTGTCACCGTTCTTGATTCCGGTGATGGTCCCGGTGAATGCCGGGTTAGCATCGCCGTACAAACGGGTTGCGTTGGCTGCCGTGACGCTAAGTGGAGCCGGAGTGACAGTGAGATTTCCGCTGACAAACACGAACACGTAGCTGGTGGCTGAGAGCGTTCCCTGAGTGCAGACGATGGGATATGTTCCCACCGCACTGGTTGGGGCTGCGCTGGTGCAGCTCGGCGTTCCGCTTACGACGGCGACTGTGTCGCCGTTAACGAAGCCGGAGAAGCTCACTGCAAACGCCGGGTTCGGGTCACCATACACTCGCGTGGCATCGGCGACCGTTACCGTCAGTTGAGCGGAGGTTATCGTCAATGTTCCGGGATTGTTGGTTACGGAGTAATTACCCAGCTTGCTAGTGGGATCAACCAGAGTGGCCGTGATCGGATACGTTCCGAGCGGGCTCGTAGCGGTCGCAGTCGTGCTGTAGGTTGCCGTGATGTTGTCCGCGTTTTTGATTCCCGCAATCGTGCCGGTGAAGGCCGGGTTGGGGGCGCCAAACGGGCGAGTAGCGTCGGCCACGGTTACGGTCAAGGGCGCGGGACTGACTGCCAGAGTGCCGGTATTTAAAGTGACCACGTAGTTACCGAGCTTGTTGGTAGGATCAACCAAAGTGGCCGTGATCGGGTAATTACCCACCGGACTGGTAAGCACGGCAGTGGTCGAGTAAGTCGCCGTGATGTTGTCACCGTTCTGGATTCCCACGATCACTCCAGTGAGCGTCGGATTGGGATCTCCATAGAGGCGTGAAAGATTGTTAGGGATCACCGTCAGGGCCGCTGGCGTCACCGTCAGCGTACCGGGGTTGTTAGTGACGGTATAGTTCCCCAGCACGTTATTCGGATCGGCAAAGACCGCCGTAATGGGATACGTTCCCACCGGGCTGACCGGGGTCGCCGTGGTCGTATAGGTGGCCGTAATCGGGTCAGAGTTCTTCAACCCGGTGATGGTCCCCGTGAAAGCTGGATTAACCGCACCGTACGAGCGGCTGGCGCTGTTCACGGTCACCGTCAATGGAGCTGGGTTCACCGTCAAAGTGCCGGCCACGAAGGAAAACACGTAGTTGGTTGCCGCCAGAGTTCCCTGAGTGCACGTAATCGGATACGTGCCGGCCGGACTGGTGGCCGTCGCGGTGGTGGTGCAGCTTGCAGTACCCGTCACCACGGAAGCAGTATCGCCAAGAACAAAACCGGAAAATGCGTAACTGAATGCCGGGTTCGCATCGCCGTACAGCCTGGTGGCGTCGTTTGCCGTGACCGTCAGGACCGCTTTCGTAACGGTAAGATTGCCTGTGCCTGAGCTGGTGGCAAAACTGGTATCGCCGGCGAAGTTGGCGATAACCGCCCCCACATAGGTTCCAATCTTGGTTGTTCCAAGGGGTACGCTGAGGGTGGCGGTGCCGGTGGCATCAGTTACGGCGCTACCTACCGCGGCGCGGTTCAGGAAGAAGCTGATCGTCTCGCCCGCAATGAGAGAGTTGTCAGACGTCTTTTTCAATACAGCTGTGAGGATCGCGTTGCCGCCGTATGTACCGGTCGCCGTCGGCACGGTGAGCGTGGTTGGAAATTGTCTTAACGCTGTGACCGTGACCGAGGCGGAGTTGTTAGCCGGGTTGGGATCAACCGCCGAAGAGTTATTTATTTTGACTGTGTCGATAATGGAGCTGTTGTTTACGACTGTGCCGCTTACTTTACCAACCAGAGTCGCAGTCACGCTGCCGCCGTTCGGCAAAGCTGGGAAGCTTATGGTGCGGGCAAGGGCTGACCCGTTGCAGATGCCACCACCGGTGGCGGCACATGAAACAAAGCTGAGAGTTGCGGGCAGCGTATCAGAAATCGTAAATGCTGGAGCATCCGGCCCGTTATTGGTGATCGTGATCGCATAGGTCAAGTTGGAGTTGCCAAAAACGGGGTTCGGAGAAGCGGTGATAGAAACGGCAAGGTCCGCGCTGGTGCAGCTTCGCGGCGGATAGGCTGCCAATCCCTGAATTTCTCCCGGGTTGGATATGGCCGTATTGCTCAAGTTGGTGAGCGAGCCATCAGCGTTGACTCTCAAGACAGCGATTCCAAACGGATCGTCTGCAACGTAGAGGAAAGCTCCCGATTGATCGGTTGCCATTCCAACCGGCACATGCAGGAATCCGACGCCGCCGAATTTGCCGATACTTGTCAGACTGCCATTCGCGTTGGGCGTGAATGCATTAACCGCGTTGTTGAACTGGTTGCTCTCAAACAGCCGGGTGTTGTCAGGAGTGACCAGGACAATATTAGAGTCAGTTCCTGAAGAGGCGTGAAACGGGCTTCCCGGAATTGCGGACAAAGCTCCCGTGGGCGCGACACTCCAGGCGTCAGCGAAATTTGTCGAGGAGCTAGATTCACCGCCATACAAGAAGCTGTTACTACAACTGTTGAAATCAAGGCCGCCCACGGTGGCGGTTCCGGTCTTGGGAAATGGAGAACCCAGCACCGGCGTAAGCACGCCCGTCACGGGGGTAATGGTGAAAACCGAGACGCTGCTCTCGTTGGATACCGCCAGAAGCTGCCCGTTCGGCGAAATCTTCATGCTGACCATTGGCGTGCAGCAGTTCGGCGTTGTGGCTGCCAGAGAAAGCGCTCCGTTGGCCGCGATGGCAAAAGTCTGGATCTGGCCGTTACTCGACGCCATAAGGAATTGGCCGTCCGGCGTGGCCGCCAGTGATATTCCAGCGCAACTATCGAGAGTAAGGCCACTGGCAAACGGCGAACCGGGTACGGGAGTCAGGGCGCCGGTCGCGGGATTGATCTGGAGGGCGCTAATTGTCAGATCAAGAGTGTTCGTGACGAACAAGACATTGTTCGGCGCGCTGATGACGATGCGATCAAGGCCGTAACAATTGACGTTCGCTCCGTGGCCGCCCGTAAGGAATGGCGATCCGGTCAGTGGGCTGAGCGCACCATTGGACGCAACAGAGTAGGCAGAGATGCTGTTTGCCGCGCTCTGGTTATTTACGTAGACGAAGTTGGTCTGCGCGTGAAGGCTGAGCGGCAATATGACCGCTAACAGAAGCAGGAGGGCCTTGAATCCCCAGATGGTCGTGGTTGACACTTCAGGTGAGGCCGCCCGAGACACAATCCTGGGGCAGCGCAGTTTTTTGCACGCGCGCATTGGTGTTCTCCTAAATGTTTTGCGCGAATCAGAATGTTCCGGAGTCCAGACTCACTTGAGTCCGGCCCTCTCTCGACAACGAGCCTGTGGCTCTTTCTTGATCGCGCTCGACCGCAGTTACTAAATTGTCTCGACCGCAGTTACTAAACTTGTCTCGACAGCAGTTACTAAACTTTTCGCGTTTCGCGTTTACATCGCATTGCGATGTACATGGCCGCAGCAAATTCTCTCTCGCGGGTTTTTCCGCATCAGAACGCTGGACGGCACTATTCGAAAGCTGATTGGTGAACGAGGCCGGAAGGAAAGAGCTGTCGCTCGTTCTTGCTCATCGGGAATGTCGCCGGAACGGCTTTTCCCCGAGTCTTACTAACATCGGTAGGAGTATGTTGCGGAAGCAACATTAGAAACACATTAAGAACAGATTAGTTTAGGCGTGGCAAACCCACGCCCGGAGCTGATCAGAAGGGTCAGCCACGCGTCTGGAAAAATTGAATCGGGAAGGGATCCAATGAAAATGAAATTCCATCCGAAAACCAAATCGTCATATAGCCGGAGTGGTCGCCCATTCGCCCGCCGACGCACTTGCGCTTCATCGTCACTTCCCCTCATCACGTTGTTAAAAAAGACTCTGCACCTTCAAAACTGTCGAACATTCCCGGCAAATGAAAAAAGGCTGGCGGGATGAACCCCGCCAGCCGAAAGGAACCAGGTTATAGGATTATCGAACGATGTAGATATGACCCTGTCCAGGAGTTGTCGAAACCGCCGTGAGCGGAATTCCCAACGGATCCGTTGGACCACCACCGCGTGGATCAGGCACCTGAGCAGTCGGATCATCGCCGATTGCCATGGTTGCGATGCCGCTGTTATCGCTGACAGCAATCGCCGTCACACTGCTTAAAGGCAGGTTGAGCGCAAGCAGCGGACTCAGAGCCGCCTGGTCAACCCAATTGCTCTGGGTCTTGCAGGTGAAGCTCCACTGATCGACTTCAGCGTCCGGAGTAACCGTACCGCTTCCCTGCGGACTCGTCGGTGTTGTGGGTGACTCAATGGCCGAAGCGCCAACATACATCGAAGGAGCCGTGGTCAGATCGCCAGGTGTAAAGGAGACGATGTTGCCTACCGCAGTTAATGGAGGTCCGAGGCAAAGCGGTCTTTCGAACTCAGGTCCAATGGCGATGGCCAGAGGATTCTGAACGATAAGACCAAGGAATTGACCTCTGACCGTAGGGAATGCCACGGAAATTGCCGTGCCCTTTGCCATGCTGGGAGAGGCTTTCGGCAACAGCGTGTTGAACGAACCGCGCTTCACGCTGTTGACGTTGCCGTTCTGCAGGATTGGTGTGCCTTCTTCAGCCATGTAGAGATCACTGCCAAAGAATGCCATGCTGACAACGCCTGTACCGTTTTCCAGATTAGCTACCGGAGATTGCAGCGCTGGGAGCTGTGGATGCTTTGGTGATTTTGTTGATGGTGCCACCGTTCGAGTAACCGATGTATACGGCATCTTCGATGGCTCCCGCGAATCCGGGAACCTGTTTGGGAACGGCAACTGCTTCCACCGCACCGGTTCCAGAACTCAAGACGCCAGTCTGGCTGATGGTGCCACCGTCGGCCGGATTGAATTGGAAGCGTGCTATACCGACGCCGCCTGAAGCATCAGGGACGTACACGTTGCGGGTACCGGCGATGGTTGCTGCGTCAGCGTCCGCCTGTCCAGGAATGAACGAGGGCGAAGGCTTAAAGCAGTGGCTGAGAGCTGCTCCACCGGCCGGATTTTCGTCAACGCGGCAGAACCCGCTGATTTCGTCCGAGACCCAGTAACGATCACCCAGGAAAAGCAGTCCACGGGGATGAGTTACACCGGCAAGCACCAAGGTAGCGCGGCGAGCGGCCACTTGCTGCTGGGCGTCAACTACCGGAGCGCTGTTACCTGTGACCGTAGTCATGCTGCAAGTTGGCGCTGGACCGCAAGGCTCAAACGCGCCGGCCTTGAGTTCCCATGCACGCCCAGTGCGGATGTTCGGCGTGGCGACTTCAGGCAGCGGAGCTTCGAGGCTGGTGTCATCCACGTACAGGAAGTCACCGGTCGCCTGATCAAGGGTGATTCCCATGACCAGCGCCGTCGCTACCTTTGTGGTTGTGTTGACTCCCCCTGCGCTAATTCCCGTTACCAGGTTGCCGGAATTGCTCACGATGGTCATCGTCTGCGACGTGGCAGTGTCGTAATCCACAATGGCATTGCCGGACGCGAAATAGAGATGGTGACCGGTGATGTTGGTGGAGAAACGCTGGTCAGATGCCATCGACAGGTTGGACATCACGTTGCCGAACTCTAACAGCGCAACGCAGGCCGCCGTGTAATGGCAATTGGTAGCATTCTGTAACCTATTCAGGAAGCCGGCCTGATCCATCCAAAGATCGGTTCCGATCCATGCAAAGGCATCAATGCGGCGTCCGTTGTCAGATGTGCCCACGCGCTCAACCTTGTTACCAGCCTGGGTAAAGGTTGGAGAGAGCGGGTTGAGTACGCGCCAGATGTCGCCATTGCCCGGGAAGGTGATGTAGAGCTTGCCATCAGGTCCCATCTTGGCGACTTCCACGCGAGGGTGAATGCCTACGGCTACGCTTCCAACCAGGGATGTAGGGCCAAAAATCTGAACGGTGGTGGCCGGGTTGATGATCATGTGGCCGGTCCCGTCGGGAATGAAGGAGAAGCGCATCACGCCACCCAGAGACATGTCCGCGACGAATACGACACCAAACTCAGCCTGGTAATCAGCGGGAGTGCCGGTGGCGCGAGGAAGCATGTGCTCAGATTCAACGCGCGCGTGCTGGGATGAACACCTGCCGCATTGGCCGGCAGAGTTGGATTAGGCGCCAGATCAAGGCGGCAGAATCCGCTGGCCGTGTCTGACACAAAGTAATCAAACGTTGGCAAACCGGCAGCGTTCAAAACCGGCGCTCCTGCTGCGTTTACGATGGGAACGCGAATCAGACCGTGGGGAATGAACATTCCCTGGTCACCCACATCCGTGCCGGGATTTGTTCCTGGTGTTGGGATCGTGTTCGGCACTTGTGCAAATGCGCTGGCACCGACAATCAGAGCGAGTAACGCGATCGCCAGCATGCGCGCAAATGAATAGCGAACTAGCTGCGTGTTACGGGATTTCATTTTAGGTTCCTCTCTTCTAAACCTTCCAGGTCCTTTTTGTTTACGGCGAGGCTGGAAGTTGTTTAAGTTTTGCGGGCTGCCAGGTTTCCCCGGCAGCCCGCGGTTGTCGGTTACCTCAGGAAGCTGATGCCCGAGGTTGCCACGCCGCCCGCACTCGAAGTCACAGTCACCAGGTTCGGCGGAGGTACGTTGCTGAACGTGATGGTGTAGACACCCGGTGCAGCTGGGATCGCTGGGCCCATCACTCCGGTGTACTGCAGACCGGTTGCTGGGTTGATGATGTCAAGCGTGCAAATCATGGTTATGTTCGGTGTGGTATCAGTTGCCGTTACTACCAGGCGGGCTTTGCGCGTACGGTACACAACGCCAGTCTGGTTGATCAGGATGAAGTCACCGCTCGGGTTGATCACGACGGTGATCGTCGCGGTACCCGTCAGGTTTGGAGCCACACTGCTGGTGGTGGTTACGGTGAAGCTCAGCGGTACCGGACCACTCAGCGGCGGCAGAATCGGAGCCGTGAAGGTCTGGACTGAACCATCAGCCGCAGCCGGAGTGAGGACTACGCCCGGAGGTGCAACCCACGTATAGGACAGGGTGCCACCGGCCGGATCCACACCGATCGCAGTCAGCGAGACGGTTGTTCCATTCGGAATCGGGCTAGGCGGATTCGCGCTGACGCTGACAACCGGCGGCGCGCCTGGCGGAGGCGGAATAACCGGCACCAGGACGGCGTTCGGGTTGGAAGCGGGGATCGTGATGCCATCGCCGACGACCAATGAGAACGTCAGGTTCTGCGGCACAGCCACCAAAGGAGCAGTGAAGGTAGGCATGGCTGCATTCGGATTGCTGAGCGTGACGATCGGATCGCCAGGGTTGATGACCTGCACCCACTGGAAGGGACCGGTCGGCGGTGTGCTTGCGGTTCCGTTCAACGTGACCAGGATCCCAGCGTAAGGCTGGATGGGAGTCGAGGAATACGTTGGGAGGGCGACAGAAGTGAAAGTGCCTGCAACGCATGTCGGTGCCGGAGTTGTAGCATCCGGGAAAGGAGCCAGTTGTCCGAGTTGCTGGTTGCCGTAGAACGGCGAGGGCTGCTGGCCGAGCTGAACCTGGATGCTGTCAAACACGTCACTCACCATCGGCAACGGTCCCAGACCATTCACCAGGAAGGTGAGGTCGCGGAAGTTGCCGGCGGGCGGAGGAACGCCAGGAGTAATGTTTTCCGGGAAGATGAACGTTGCTTCCGGCAGTTGGTATTCACCGTAAGTGAGACCGTTCTTCTGCTTGCCCGGCAATGCGCCGCTGACTCGTGCGCCTACGTTCTCAACCGCGGGCAGAAAGTCGCCGCCCTGAGGAAAGCGTGCGCGCCAACGACCGACGACACCGATTCCCGGAGGTCCCGGCTCAACCGGGAAATTCGTAGTCCAGGCGGGTTCGCGGAAGATCAGATTACCCTGGCAATCCTGGTCGATGGCGGAAACGTCCACCGTGCGGAAAGCATCAGTAGAGAAACCCTCGACGCGGGTGCGGACGCCTGCTTCCTGCGGGAATGCAGGATCAGGTACGCCGCCGGTGCCCTGTACGAGTACTTCAACCAGGATATAGGCGGGATCTGTATTCGGCCAGGTGGTGATACCCACGCTGGTGGTCATCACCTGCGTGGCGCTGATGAACGGACCCTGGGCATCGATTGCCATGGAGCCGAGCACGGAGACGAAGTCACCCACTTCGAAGGGAGCTTCGAGGTAAGGATCCTGCGGTAGCTGCGTTCCCGGAACGGCTTCAGCAAATGACAGAGGAGCGCCCGGCGCATTCATGGTGAAAAGTTGCTGCAATGTAGTACCAGTGAAGTCGCGGGGACGATTCTTTTCCGGGCACTGAGGATCCTGCGCAGCATCCGGCAAGAGCAATGAAACGGCAGCGCCGTTGGTACCGTTTGAACCGTCAAGGTACGGGCTGAATTGCGGAATGCACATTGGATATCCGCTCTGGCTGCGAACCGTAGGATTGTTCTGGTCAACAGCCATGCGGATGTCAACAAGATGCAAGCTCGGGTCCTGTCCAGCGCTATAGCGTCCCTTGTTGAAAGTGCCTGCGCCAGGGCCAACAAACGGGGTCCCGTCAGGATTCATTGGAGTGATGCCGCCGGTGATCCAGGGATCGTTCAACTGCACCCTGGTGCCGGCCACGTACATGATGCTGTTGGCGTAATCGAACTTCTCGATGAAGCCCTGAATACCAGCATCGGCGACAACCTGATTAATGAAAAGCAGTCCAGCGATGAACTGACCATTCACAATGTTGCCTTGAATGTGAGCGGTGTAGTTGCCCGGCAATTGATTGAGGTCAGCCATTGCCAGTCCGGTCTCAGGACCCGCCGGGTTGGTTTGAGGCAACGGATTGTTCTCGAAAGCCTCTTCCCACGTCATCAACGTGTTGGGGAAAACCACCACGAGGTTTGCGGGGACTTTAATTACAGTGTCACCGATTTCGATCCAGCCGCCGGTGGTTTTGCACTGCGCCGGAATCGGGGGGACCGTCGCGAGGCAAAGGCCGGGTGCGGGATCAAGCGAAGCGTATTGAATGATTCCGGTCACATCGAATGCGACGGGAACGGTTTGGAACGCCGGAATCACAGCCGGCGGCGGTGGAACAGCGGCTGGCTGCGGCCAAGGAATCGGCGTGCGGAACCAACTGAGCCGACATGGAGCCGATGCCCACCAGCAGCAGCACGAGCATTAGCCCTGCCACAGTTAAACTTTTGCGAACTTGCTCAAATCCCCTCATTTTGAAGCTCCTCCCGTCGTACTGCGGTTTGCTAGTGCAGCTTTGCCCTGCAGGCGCTGCTATGTTTAGGTCTTGCTGGTGCCCGCTGGAACTCCACAGGCACATGCGTTCGGTTGCCGGCAACTTAGTTGGGTCTGGCATTTTTCACCCCCACCAGGTTGTCGAGGAACGTGGGAATAGGCTTCCCACCGTTCGTACCGACCGCCGGAATTTCCAGGAACTGATTGGTCGCCTGTCCGGGGTGCTGCGGATCAGCCTGTACCGGATAGCCGCTGCCCGCGGGATGGCCGTTGGGCAGAATCAACTGCGGGTGGTCGAACGGCGCTGACTGTTTCACGGTGCGTGGATCAGTCAACCCGTTGCGAAGGAAGTCCACCAGGTCTTGCTTGTCCTGAAGAGTAAGGCCGAGGATCTCGATGTCCGGATCCATGTTTTTCACTTCAGCCACAGTGTTGAAGTCGCCGCCGCGGTTGTAATACTCCACCACTTGCTCCAGCGTGAGCTGGCCGCCGTTGTGGAAGTAAGGAGCCGTGAGTGCAACGTTGCGCAGCTGCGGAGCCTTGAAGAATCCGCCACGCGCTATTTCATCCGAGCAGTTCAACGGCATGGTTGCGATACCATCACCGCGACGACCCGGTACGATCACCTGTTCAAAGTTGCCTGCGCAAACGTGCTCGCGGAGGTATTCAGCATTGGAAAGCGGCAGGTTCGCCACGCCATCATTGCCGGCCAGACCGGCATCTTCAGCTGCCGGACGTACACCGATGTGATAGAAGCCCGTGTCATAAACGCGAGCGCTGTCGTCTTCCATGATCATGCGTTCGATCGGCGTATTAGTGACGGTGCCTACTGAAGCATTGGAGAGTTCGGGTCCGCCGTGGCAAACGACGCAACCACCTTTGGTCTGGAAGACATAAAGGCCGCGCAGCTGACCCTGTGTCATCGGCGTAGGGCCCACGGAGTAATTGATTTGTACAGGAACCTCGGAAACCGGCGAGTCACTGAAGAAGATCGTCAGCACTCCGCTGGCATAGTCGATGGTGCCTTTGTTCACGCCGACGCCGCCGATGTTGCCCTGGCCATCGTCAAACGAGAACGTATCCTGGTCACTGGCATCGAGAGTCGGGTTCAGCCCAACTACCGACACTGTGTAAGGAGTAACGCCGGGCTTTAACTGGATCGTGTACTGGCTGGTTTTGTTGTCGCCAATCAACGTATAGCTCTGCTGCTGCTCCAGATACTTGTCCATCGGAGTCTGGTCAGCCACCAGAGTGCTCTCATACATCTGAATGGCAACTCCCCAGAACAGCGAGAAGTTGATTTCCATCTGTGAGTATTCGGTGGTGCCGGCCGGGCAGGAAGCGGATGCCGGATTGATGGTGGCCGCTGTGCTGCCGTCCGCGTTGAAGCAAACGTGATTCGCGAATGAGTACCATTCCGGCAGAAACGCCTTCTGGATCATTGCGGCATATGTGGTGTTGATGCCGGTGCTTGGTGAATTTGAGATCAAGCCCAGGATGCTATCCGTGGGATCGACCATCTGCTTCGCCAGGGGCTTGCGGGCCAGCAACTTGTGGCCAACCTGCTTGAAGTCGCGACCGTCAGCTGACATTTCCGTGCTGCTGAGAATCGGACCCAGTGACTGTGAGCACAACGCCGAGTTCTTCATGCTGACCAGAACTGGCGAGAGCGTGCCGTCGTCCTTCACCACCATGAGGTGCGAGTTCTTGTCGCGCTGTCCGAAAGGATTCGCGCCGTTGCACTCATTCTGCGCGCGTCCATCCCAGAAGTTGCGATAGTTGAACACTGCGTTCACGACGCTGGGAGTGTTGCGGCCCGTAGTCCTGCGCGTGTTGATGACTGCATTCGGGTTCGAAGGATCAGGGTAGGAGAAGACCGGATCCGGAACTGAAGAATCGTTCTCGACGCTGGTGAGATCGCCCGAGGAAGTGCCAATCTGAGCAGACGAGCCTGAGCTACCGCTGTTGCTGCCCTTGTTCGAGGAACCCGTCCGATTGAGGTTCGGATTTGGGTTCCGGACCGACACTGGTCCACGCGTTAAGCCGGCATCATCCATGCCACCTTCGCTCACCTCATGGCCGGCATCGCCGGATCCGTTGTTCGCGTTGCCGGATCCGCTATTACCGTTGCCGGTAAAGACGGTGCCGCCGTTTCCGATGGTTCCAACTACGACAGATTGAATTTTTGTGGAGAAGACGCCCTGCGAACCGGAAATATCGTTCGAATCAGAAACCACGCTGAAACGATCATTTACATCAGCGAGTTTGCGGAAGGGATAATCACCATCATGGTAGCCTCCGAAGCCAGCGCTGGAGGAACCAGGATTGTAGTGATAGTTGGTCCCCATCTTGCCGTTGAAGGGAACGCCGATCTGGAAAGTGTTGTCACCGCCGGGCTGGCCGGGGTTAACGTCATTGGTGCCGCGGCTGTCTGCTCCGGCGTTGAAGTGGCAGCTGGCGCAAGCCTGAATATCATCGCTGCCAGCTTGCATGTCCCAGAACAAAGCCTTACCCAACTGAACAGCGGCAGCTTTGTCTGCGACGATTCCTTCAAGGCCGAATACCGCGGGAATGGGCACGCTGGACAGTGGGGCGAGTGGCCGAAGCGGAACAATTACTGAACCAACTCCGCTTTGGGCTCGCACATGGCCGTAGTACCCGAGTGCAGCAACGGTTGCTACTACCAGCGCAATTAAGCGCAGAGACGCCCTGGTCCCGGAAGACGGTTTCATCGTTTTTCTCCTAAAGGTTTTGCCCTATGTCGTCACTCTTGCTGGTGCGCGACTGCAGGTAAGTCCCCCGATCCGCTGTGCTCGACCACAGTTCAGCCGGAGTGACCCCTGCATGAAGGATTCTGGGGTAGGGGGGTTAGAAGTACATTAGTGGTGTATTAAATGTTTTAATTAAGGCCCTAGACCAAAAGTAACGTGGTTAATATGTTTAAATTCATATATTTACAAGGATTAAAGAGTTAAGCAAAAGGTCCGTGAGTAGGGGGAAATCCCCCCTCAAAATGGGGATTATTGACGCTGTTAGTACGTGTCCTAATATTTTGAGTTGGCACTGGACTTTAGTACTTAAGACGCCCCATGTTTCGCACCACAGTACAGGCCGCGAAGGGGAATAAGTACAAGTCCTTTATTTTTAGACGGTTCGCTTAAAGTCATTGGCAAGACGTTGTTTCCCGACTACAGAGGCGCCGAAAGATGGCGCCATTGAACATTTTCTGAGAAAGGCTCGCGCGATGATTAGAAAACTCGGAAGCGATGAAAAGACGGGGGCTTCAGCGAAGGTAAGCAAGGAATTTGGTGCAGGGAATGCAAGGCTAAATTTTTCGGAACAAGCGAATTTGCCGGAGATTTACACATCTAGTCCGATGGACCTCATCAGCTCAACACCGTTGCTTGTGGTCACGACTCCAGCACGCAGTTTGTAATCGAAGGAAAGCTTCCCTGCCTCGAGCTTTTCCTGAAAATGCAGATTCGTGATGTGCAGCGGGAAGATTTTTGCCAGCTCCGTTAAACTGAGATCGTGGGTTGTGATCAGGCCAATGGAGTTCCGCTTCAACAGAGTGCCCACCACGCCTTCAGCGCCAACACGACGATCATGCGAATTGGTTCCCTGCAGAATCTCATCGAAAAGAAAAAGCACTGGCCCCTGGTTCGCGAGATCCACAACGGCACGAATACGGCTGATCTCGGCGTAGAAGTGCGAAACTCCTTTTTGCAACGAGTCTGAGATGTTGATGGAAGCACCCACATTCACCGCAGATAGACGCATGTGACTTGCACGCACGGTTGAACCAGCCATGGCCAGCACCGCATTGATTCCGATGGCGCGCAACAACGTGCTCTTGCCGGACATATTGGAACCACTGATCATCAGGATCTGTTGATCGTCACCGAGGCGTACGTTATTACGCACGCAAACAGCGCTGGCAATCAACGGGTGGCCAATGAACTCCGCTTCCAAATTCAGAGAGACATCGGGAGTATTGAATTCAGGAAAAGCATCGTCCGGGTGTTCATAGGAGAAAGTGGCCAGGGACAAAAGCGCCTCGATCTGTCCCAGAGCGTCAGTCCATGAGGTAACGTGGTTGGCATACTTGTTGCGCCAGCGTTGCAGTGCGAAACCAACCTGAAGGGAGAAAAGCAACGGCAAGTCGAGCGCGCGCAGGACGATGTTAAGGCGAGAATTCTCCAGCTCGCATAAAGAGCTGAGCCGGGCAATGCCTTCCGATGCGCTGACATTGGCGTCACAGAATCGACTTTGCAGCTGCTTGAGCAGGGGTGATTCAAACTGTTCAATCTCGAGAAGGCGCACCAGCTCGGCGACAGCTTCCAGATTGTGGCAGGCGCTGTCGAGCCCGCGAAAGATGGCCTCCAATCCGTGGCGGAAGCGGAACATCAGGATGCCGTTCAGAACAAGAATAAGGACGAATGGGCTCCAGAAAGCCGAACCTCTGATGAAGAATGTGGCTGTGGCATAGATGAAGGAGACGATCGCCAGTAATCCGAGACTGGCAGCCAGACGGCCACCAGCCACGATAGGTGAGATCAATCCTGGCCTGCGCCCAGGTTTGCAGTTTGCGATGATCGGCGGCGATGCGGACTTCTTCGCCGGCCGTGGCCAGACGTTCACGGAAATCCAACTTGCTTCCCAGTTCAGCCACGGCAGCCTGACGTTCAGCCACGGTTGGCAACACAGACTGGCGGAGCAACCAGTCAGCCAGGCATTCCTGCCCCATGCGCGAGCGCGCCACACAGAGCAATTGAAACAAGCTGCCATCGCCAAGGATGTTCAGATCGTCACAATAAAGATGGCCTGCCTGGCGGAAGTCAGCACCGGTTTCCCCGGCGCCGCTCCATTGATCTTCCATTCGGGCCACGCTTCTGCGGTACATAGCTGCACCACGTTCAACCTTGCTGGTCCGTTTTACCACCTTTTGATGAATCAGCACGAGCGCTACAAAGAGGCTGATGGTGGCAACGAGCCAGAATGGCGAAAACGAACTGGTACGGACATAAAGCCAGCAAAGCGCTATGAAGAGGAGGAATACCACGAGGCGAACATTGCCTATGGAACGATGGCGACGTTGCAACAGGCTGACTGTTTTCTCACGTTCAGCCAGACGTCTCTTTGCCTCAGCCAGGGGGTTGTTTGCGGCTTCATTCATCTGGCTCACAGTCTACCGGAAAGGAGAACGGCGGAGCGGTAGCCGAATAGATTGAGTAATCGGGTAGATAATTGAAAATCAAGACCTACCGCTGATGGACGTTGACGGCACTAATCAAGCAGCAACTGGCAAATGGCAATTGCAAGAGCATGTACCGGCGAGCCAAACGTAAAGCTGGGATTTCTCAGGATGGATCGATTTAATTGCTTGGGAATCCTAGTTGCGAAAAAGGACTAGCTGGCCTGGATGGAGGGAACAGCTTCGCCTTCTCCTACAACGTCGCCGAACCACGCAGGCAGTTCCAGGACGACGCGAGCGCCACCGCTCTCCAGATTTACAGCCTGAATATCGCCGCCGTGTTCCTTGGCGATCCCATAGCAAATGCTCAAGCCCAGGCCGGTTCCCTTGCCTACTGGCTTGGTGGTGTAGAAGGGATCGAAGACACGATCAGGATCAGCAAAGCCCGATCCGTTGTCATCAAACAGCATCACCACACGGGCGTCCCGGCGTTTGGCGATGATGGTGATTTTCCTATTCTGTCGGTCGTCCAGTGCGTCAATGGAATTATTAAGCAGGTTGAGCAGGATCTGCTTGAACTGGTCTTCATCGAGGGCGACCGCAGGCAGAGTGGGATCAACGTGCACGTCAAGGTGAATCCGCTGATTGCGCAGATGATATTCCCGTAATGCCAGTACTTCCTGAAGCAGGACGGCCACGTTGGTTGATTTCTTGGCCAGATTGTTCTGACGGGCAAAACGCAACAGGTTCTCGATGATACGGCGCATACGTTGCGCTTCACGGATAATCTTGTCAAGTTTGTTGCGGCTCGGGCCAGACGAAATCTCGTCAGTGAGAAGTTCAGAATATCCGACAACTGAAGCCAAAGGATTATTCAATTCATGCGCCACGCCGGCCACTAATTGACCAATGGCGGCCAGCTTTTCCGAACGCAGGAGTTGCTTGTGCAATGAGGAGTTGTCGATTGTCACGGCGAGATCACCCGCCAGCAATTCAATCTTGGTCAATTCCTCACCGCTGATGCGCGAAAATTCTTTGGGATCGTCCAGTGAGATGCAGCCTACATAAGTGCCACGCAGAGACTGCAATGGAATAAAGACGCGATCTCCCTTTTCCCAGCGCGCATCAACCGGGATTTCCCGAGGGCTCAAAGAGAGATTGTATTGGCTAAGATAGCGGCCCTTTACCAGCCGCGAATTTTCGCCTAGCCGCATGCCTTTGCTGAAGATCTCCTTCACGTGGTCAAGACGCCAGCGGGTGGCGCAGTTCTGTTCGGTGAGGGCGATTTCCGCCGGATCCATGCCAGAGTGTCCGGCAAGGGTAAGCGTCTTGCCGTCCTGGCTGAGAACAATACCAACGCGCTGGAACGTGCTGGTTTCACGAATGGCTTCAGCGATTTCCTGGGACAGCGTGCTCACGTCAATGCCGGTGAGCAGCCGTGAAGTGATGCCGGCAAAACGCTGCATCTGCTCATTCACCTGGCGCTCGCGATCATTGGATGCTTCCAGGACCTGCGACTTATCTTCCAGCAAAGTGAGGATCATGCCAAATGCAACAAAGAATTTAGGTGTATTCCAGAGTTCAGGATTGATCTTTAAATTGGGCGCCCAGGTTGAAACCAGCACACCGACTGGAAAGACAGCGCCCCACAACGCAAACCCACCGGCGCTTGTAAGAACGCCCGGCGACCAGCGGCGATAGCGACGCCAATAAAGAAACGCGGGCATGCTGAATCCGGCAGTGAGAAGCGCAAGAAAGCCAAAATCAAACTGATGATGCCAGGACTTAACAATTGCAAACGCCCCAAGGAGTGCCAGTATGGGCATCCAAAGAAATGTGCGCGTGGCATATTTGCGATTGCTCAACAAGAAAACAGGAGGGGCAAGGAAGGCCAGCCCGAGGCAGGCGATATAGACCGATCGCCATTCGCATCCATATGCGAGCGCGGCTGTGTAAACGGTTACCGGCAGCCCGACCACAACGATCAAGCGGCGCGTCATCTGTTTATTTTCGAAAAATGACGTGAGAGATGCGACAAAAAAGACCGCAGAGAGTTGCAGGGATCCCCAGGCCATGATGAAGATCATGGGAGGATCGTCAGCGATGGGAGGTTCGAAGATTCCGGCAACAAAGTGGACGAAAATCAGGCCCCAGGCCGCGATCCACAAGGTCAATCTGGGAGAGCGGACATGTCGACGCAAGGCTACGAAGATGCCGACCAGGACAGCCAGAACAAGGATTGTTGGAAGCTTGTCTAACAAAGTGCCAATCATCGCTTTCCCTTGAGCGCTGTCGGGAATGTATCACGCGGGCTTGACCTTTCGTACGCTATGTTCGGCGAGCCTGATGACCTTGGTAATCTGAAATAAACGTACTTAAGATTGGCCGGCGATGTGGCCACGGCACATGCCGGTGTTTTCAGTAGCATGTTTTAAGAACCGCCGATGGAGGGTCCTTTTTTACGCGGTTCACGCGAGTCGCAGGAACGGTACGTTGAATCAAACAATGGAACTTTGAGTTCTGGAGCAACTTTGCACTATGAAAATTCTGGTAGTGGGCGCAGGCGCGATAGGTGGATATTTTGGTGGCAGACTTCTGGAGCAGAAGCGGGACGTAACCTTTCTTGTGCGGCCGGGGCGCGCCGCACAATTGGCGCAAACGGGGTTAGTCATCCGTAGCCGCATGGGAGACGTTTCCCTGGCAGCGCCTCCGACCGTCCTGGCCGAAAATCTTCATGACAAATTTGATCTCATCCTGCTCAGTAGCAAAGCTTTCGATCTGGAAAACGCGATCGCATCCTTTGCGCCCGCGGTAGGCGCCAACACTGCAATTCTGCCGCTGCTCAATGGAATGCGACACCTTGAGCTGCTCGATGACAAGTTCGGTAAAGAGCACGTCCTGGGCGGCCAATGCTTTATTGCAGCGACTGTAAATGAACATCATGAGATCGTTCATCTCAATGAATCCCATGATCTCTCATTTGGGGAACGATCGGGTGAAATATCTGACCGTGTTCGTGCGATCGCCGATGAGTTCAAAGGCGCCCGCTGCAATGCTCGATCGTCTACAGAAATTGTGCTTGAGATGTGGGAGAAATGGGTCTTCATCACCAGCGCAGCCGGCGCCACTTGCCTGATGCGTGCCTCGATCGGGGACATTCTGTCTGCACCTGAAGGCAAGGAATTCATCATTGGACTGTTGGGCGAATGCCGCTCAGTGGCCGAAGCTGAAAGCTATCCTCTGCGTGAAGCGAGCGTTGCGCGAGCGCAGACAACTCTGACTACCCCGGGATCTTCACTGACTGCGTCCATGCTTCGGGATATTGAACAAAATGCTCCTATTGAAGCTGACCACATTGTGGGTGACATGTTGCGACGCGCCGCTAAATGCAATCTACCCAAAGAACAACTTGCGCATCTGGCAGTGGCTTTCACACACCTGAAAGCTTATGAATCACGACGAGCAAAGGCACTGGCGTCGCCAGAAAAGAAGTAAGAAGCGAATAACGCAAGGGCATGAGCCGGGGCCCTGAAATTTCAGCTATGGTTACAAATAAAATCGGCGAGTCCTTTGATGTCTGGACTCGCCGCTTGCCTGCTGCGCAGACAGGTTGGCTGCTAAAGCGGTGTTTAGTGCACTTTTACGTTCAACGTTGCGGTTCCATTCGCGCTATTGATGCCTTCAAAGTTCACGGTAGCGGAGGGCAGGAATGTAAGGCCAGGCACACGTGTAGCCTACCTGCTACTCGGGTGAATGATCACACCACCAGAAAGGCAAGCTGGAGGGTTCTAGAGCTGAAGGTGAACCGCCGGGGCGCGAAGCGCCCCAGCGGACTATAGGGTTGGTTACTTGACGATCTGGTTGAATGAAGCAACCGGGCTCACACCATCGATGCCGTTGAAGGCCAACGTTGCGGACACCGAAGATGTGCTTGCCGAGTTAGGAGCAGTGACACCCACAATTACCTGTATGGTCTGAGGTGCGGTGAGCTTGCCGCCGCCCTTCAGGTTGCCACCGAGGCTCGGGATGGTGCACACGATATTCTTCACGGCAATTCCATTCGCGACGCCTGCGACGGGCGCGGCGCAGTGTAAGCACGCCGAGTCCAGTGGGAGTAGCGGACGGAGTCACACTCGTGATGGTTAACAAGGCGGGCTCAGTAATCGTAAAGCTCACTCCAGTTACCACGGTCGAGGTTGTGTTGGTCGCGGTGAAGGTATGTGTGGTTGACGTGCCTTTGTTCATCTGCGGTTTCGCCGAGCTCGCCGTCACCGGAATGACAACGGTTGGACCGTTGCCGCCCTGTGGGGGCGCGCCAGGAGTCACAGTGGTCAGGGTAACCGGCAGAACGCCTGGAGCAGTAACGTTGCTGCTCGCGGTGCTGATGATGTTAGCCGCCACGATCTGAACGATGAAGCTCACGTTGATGGATGCACCGGGAGCAATCGTGCCGATGGTGCAGGTCATGTTGATGACTCCAGGCCCACCCACCGAGCAAGTTCCCTGGCCGGGCTGGCCTACCAGGATTGTTGCACCATCAGTGGTGGTGATGCCGTAGGACAGCGTCGCGCCATTTATCGCAGTCGATGTAGAGTTCGTCAGCTTTGCGGTGAAGGTGGACATGATCGGAACACTCGTGACCGTAGCAGGACCGGTAAGAGTGAGCGTCGCGTTCGGTGCTGGTTGCGGCGTGACTGGGCTCGTGGGCGTTGACTCCATTCCCGCAACAGTTCCATTAACCGCGTGGATTGTGAGGGTATAGGTCGTACCGTTAACCAAGGGCACTGCCGCACTGGTTGCGCCTGCGGGTACAGCGAAGGGAGCGGTCGCCGGTGTGGAAGTCACCACATACCCGGTAACCGGGTTCGTAGCGATATTCGGTGGCGGAGCGAATGTGAGGAATGCCACGCTATCGCCAGCGGTAGCAACAATGTTGGTGGGAATGCCAGGCGTAATCGACGTTGGCAGAGTCACGTTGCTGTTGGGATCCGGACCGAGCGGAAATCCACTGGAACCGTTCGCATTGTTTGCCGCCACTTCGAACGAGTAGCTACCGTTCGGAAGGTTAGGCAGTACAAGCGAGTTGGCCGGGAACAGAGCAGGAGGAACCGCATTCACAGTCTGGTCTGCCAACAATCCGGCAGGCACGGTGATCGCGCGAACTGTGTAGGAGGTTACGGGCTGTGCGTTCTGAGCCGCGCTCCAGCTGACAGTAATTGTGTTTCCAGCAGCGGATGCCCGAACAACCGTCGGAATTCCGGGTGCCGCGGGCGTGGACAAACTTTGAGGAACCTGCCACCAACGACCTTGAGCCAGAAGAGCTGCTCCTGATGGATCATCGCCAGAGTAAAACACAACGTTGGCCGGATCAGTGAAATCCGCCGTGACGGCGTTGACGTTTATGGTCGGGTTGCCATTAAGGACAAAAGCGCCTGCGGGTTCGAACGGGTTTACCACGATTGTACCGCCGCCGCTGATATTGCCGACCCACATGTCATCCGTAGCGTCGCCGAAATAGAGATTGTTGCCGTTCAGGTACGGATACGTCTGGTCACCGTACACAGCAGTGGGCGTGAGCGCTGCGAATGTCGCGTTCGCCGGGTTTGTGGCCGTGCAAGAGGGCGTCTGGGCCGTTGTTCCGGTCAGGAGCGCCTGGCAGGTTGTGTCGGCATTCGTGATCACGAATGGTCCAGTGGCGTCCGCGCCCCAGAGGTCGTGACCAACGAAAGCAATGCCATTACCGCCGCCACGGCTGGGTGTGGCCGCAACAAGCTGAACGAAGTCAGTGCAGGTCCCGAAACCACTGGAAGTGGCAGTGGCTGGGCTGTTGATGCGCAACATGGCGCCGGTCTTTTTGAAACCCATCCAGAGGCTGCCGTCTGGTGCAAGGGCAGCCCCGTTCGGACGCCCAATCGGCTGAATCGGTGTAGTGGTTGTATCATTCGGGAACGCGCAACCGGTTGTGCCGCCCGAGAACCGGCTGCCGGTGATGCTGCCCGCCATGGCGAAGATGCTGTTCAGGTCCAATAACCCATCGCCGGAGTCTCCGGTCGGATCAAAGCCGAGCCTGAAAATGCCTTCTGAATTCGTCTGTTCATCAACAAGGTAAAGCTTGCTGGTCATGGGATCGAACGCCATTGGACCACCAGTTACCGAGAGTCCGTTCAGCTTGAAAGGACAGGTTTCGATGTTGATGAAAAATGGGGACGAGGGAGTGACCAGCGGATTTGCCGCCAGAGCGGCTGCGATCTGCGCATTACCTGTGTCAATATCAGGATCCATGCGGCAAATACCGAAGTTGGAATCGCCAATCCACAGGTGACGAACCGGTGTTTGAACGCCATTTACGAGCTTGTTGCCGTAAAGGATGATCCCGCCGGCGGGTGCCGTAGGGGGATTAGAAGAGGCGGGCGTCGAGGGGCTGATTCCAAGTATCTGGAATGCAGTCGTCGGGGGAACCGCGTTCGATTGGGCGCTCGCGGAGACTGCTGCGAGCACCAAGAGTACTGTCAAGCAAAAGCATGCGCGGGCTGCAATGCTGCTTTTCCCGCGGCGTTGCCTGGCAACCGCAGAACAGGTAGAGCGTTTCATGTTAAGCCTTCCCGTCCCCGTGGCTGTGCCGCGGGGTACATTTCTTTTAGGACAAGGCTTCATCCGTACTGCAAAAAGCTGAACATTACGCTCGACCGTGATTTAAAGCCGGAAGTGGTGCGGACACAATCATCCGCTCGCCTGCCGGCTGGATCTTCGCCCAGCACACGCAGACGCAAATCTTGTTCACTCATAATAGAGTTCTTACGATTAGAGAGTCATTGAGGGTAGATTAAAAACTCTAATCTCTTAAGTCGATGCGACTGGCAGAAACTAACACGGCGACCACAACGTTCATTGCGGCCGCCGTTCAGTGTTTCTGTGTATTTTTAATGCTTTTTGGCAGGGGCTTTTGCAGGCGCCGTTGGCTTGGTTGGCGGAGCTGGCGGGCCACTGGCTTCGCAATAATGGAGGGTCACAAAAGGTGTTGAGGAGCCTTCCACGGTGGTGATCATGATCAGGCGATCGTACTCGTTCTCCCCAATTGGGGGCACGGTTCCAGATTTGAGACGCGCCACAATGAGCGGCAGCGTGTCACTATGGCCAACCACCAGCGTATTGCCGTTTCCCGTATATAACAGGTTACGGACCAGCTTGGCCGAATCCTCCGCCTTCATCATCGATGGCTTAATTTTTAATCTCTTCGCCAGCGGATCAGCGGTTTGCTGCGTCCGTTTGGCTTCAGTGACATAGATGTTCTTTATGCCTGCGTCTTTTAAGGTATTAGCCAGGCAATCCGCCCGCTTGAGCCCAGCAGGACTGAGACCGGGATCAGCCGATCCGGAGGCTTTTTCAGCGTGACGGACCATAAATACAGTCGTCACGGTTTGTTGTGCCATGACTACCTGACAAAACAGAAGAACGGAGAGAAGAGTGCGCATCAAGTGAAATCTCGATTCGCCTTCCGATCAGCACGAAAGTTCGCTAACTGACTGGATTCCAGGCTGTGGATTTTAAAAAAGTGTTCCAAAAATAACAGAAGTTGCTATCATAGCTCAATCCCCCAACCATTCATTTTGATAATTTCAGTTGAGGAAGGTCTCTTCCATGCTTCGCATATTTTCGATTTGCATGTTGGCATCCGCTTGTGCGCTTGCTCAATCTGCTCCAGCACAGCCCACACCCAATCCCGCAATCCAGCCGCAGACATTTCATCCCGAACGAGTTGGGCCGGATACCACGGTGGTTGACATACAAGGGATTTGCTCCGGGATCGGAAATGATCCGACCACTAAGTCACCCTGCGCCACCAGCATAAGCCGCAGCCACTTCGAAGCCATGTTCAACGCCATTGGAGTGAACGGTCCAAACCCTTCAGTGGCGGCGAGAAAGAATTTCGCGGAAAGTTACGTTCAAACCCTGGCGCTGGCCGACGCCGCCCAGAAGGCCGGCATCGAGAAAGACCCTGAGTTTGCCGAACTCATGAAGGTGGTTCGCGTCCGCATCCTTGGTGAAGTCTATCGCCGTTCCCTGGAAACCAAATATGGCACGCCCAGTGAAGAAGACATTCAAAAGTATTACAAGGAGAACACAGCCAAATTCGAGAACGTAAAGGTTGATCGTGTCATCATTCCTAAAATCAGTGGACGCAAAATTTCCGGCACAGCCGAGGACGCCGCCAAGTTTGTGAAAGATCTTGCGAATGAGATTCGCGAACGCGCGGTGAAAGGCGAAGATATGACCCTGCTTCAGGCGGATGCCTACAAAAAGCTCGGCCTGCCCGCTCCTCCGAATAGTGATATGGGAACACGCCGGCGCGGAACGTTACCCTCCGCCATCGAGGCGGAAATTTTCGCCCTGAAAACAGGCGAGGTCACAAAACTGGAAATCGAGCCGGCAGGTTTCACCATTTACCGTTTAAGAGGCCGCGATATTCCAAGCGTGGATTCCGTTCGCGGTGAAATCCAAAAGGACCTCCACATGAAGAATGTCGAAACCACTATCAAGGCAGTGATGGACAATGTTCATACGAACCTGAATTTGGACTATTTCACTCCCTATAATGCGCAAAAACAAGTCATGCAGCGTCCCGGGATGCAACCGCACCCATTGCAGATATATCCAGCCGCGAGTGCGTCGGCGCCAACGGCTGGCGCGCCTGCCGCATCGGCAACGCCCAAGCCATAAGCTGGACGGAACTTCGATAAAGCCCTGGACGTTTCCGGGGCTTTTTCTTTCCCATTAAAGACTGCCTTTGATCCGCACTAACGCGTCAGCCTTCTGTCTTGTTTGCACCACCCCAATCGTTTTCACGTTCGCGCGTCTTTTTTTGATCAGAATCTGCTTAGAATAAGTTTTTTTAATGAAAGCCCAATCCTTCCTTAAGGTGACGCCCCTAGGATCATGTCGCTGTACGGATGCGTTGCGAACTTTGCAAACAAAGCTTCTACAGTAGGCTTCGGACCGTAAAGGGACCCCAAAGATTGATTGCACCCAAATGCTTCGACTGTGAAGTGAGGTGTGCAATTCATTGCAGCTCACGGGATCAAACTCCCTTGGGGTGGAGAAAACACAATTTTGGGAATCAGTGTTGTTTTGCGAACTGGGATACGTAGGTCAGCTGTAGTCAGCTACGTCTTCCTGCACTGGATTCCGGTTTTACAGTGGTAGCTGGAGCGTTCTGGTCTGGCTTGGAAGGAGTCGACTCATCATCACGATCCCGCTATCGTGATGATCGAGCACTGACACTTTCAATCCATCAAAATTACGGAACGCTGGTTCTGCTCGATCCAGCACCGTAAGCCGGAGCCCAGGAAGATACGGTCAACGACGCGGCGCAATTGGAAAGGTCTAAAATCCTCCCCCAAGAGTGTCGTGAAGCCGCAAATGGTTATTAGCCAGTGATGAGCGGGAGCAATCCCGGGACTCCGCTGCAGCAATAACCCTCTTTTGCGCTACCGCATCGCCTGACTGCATTTTGCAGTTCCACTACCAGAGAGGCTGGCGCTTTGCCCCGCCAGCCTCTTCGCTTTTCAGACTCCGTGCCACAATCCCACAAGAGCAGCGGCCAGCATGATCCAGAGAGGATTCGTGCCTGTCCGCAAGAGAAGAGCAAGGCTGGCAAAACAGATGGTGACGGTAAGAATGTCCAGCAGAGACTGCCGGCCCAGTTGCCATGCAACAACACCCATCAGAGCAAGCGATCCCACAATCACGCCATCGAGAAAGGCGCTCGCTGTACTCGATCTGCGGACTTTGGCGACGATAGGTCCGCTGGCAGCCACCAGAACAAATCCCGGCAGGAAGATGGCCACGGTGGCCACGATAGCGCCCTTCACTCCGGCAACCAGATATCCAATGAACGTTGCAGTCGTAAATACCGGTCCCGGAGTGATCTGACCAACGGCGACGGCATCCAGCAATTGCTTCTCAGTTAACCAGCCCAGATGGACAATGAAATCGGCCCGCAAGAACGCCAGCAGCACATATCCGCTCCCGAATAGAACTGAACCGATCTTGGCGAAAGTTAGAAATAATCGCCAAAGGCTGACTGGAGAGTTGGCTGATATTGCCGCTAAACCGAGCAAAGGGCCCGCACTGCGCAATGGGAAAGTCCATGCCAGAAAGGAAGAATGAGGTGCGCGGACTCTTCGCCACACCATGGGAATCGCAGCCAACGCTCCCGCCGCGAGAATCACAGTCAGGTTGCTGACTGCCAGTGCCGACGCCAGCGCAGATAGAACCCCCACAATGGCGAGGAATGAATTCTTTATCGCCGACTGTGCCAGCTTCCAGAACGCCTGCGCAATTACGGCGATGACCACTGGCTTTAAGCCGTAGAGAATTCCGCTCACGCGCGGGAGATTTCCGTAGCGAACGTAAGCGGCCGCGATCACTGTGACCATGATTGCGGCCGGCACAATGAAGCAACAGCCGGCAACAATCAACCCTGGCCATCCTCGTTTCATGAAGCCGATGTGGATGGCCATCTCCGTAGAGCTGGGACCAGGGATCAGATTGGCCGCGCCCAGACGATCAAGAAATTCTTCACGTGTGAGCCACGCTCTGCGCGTCACAAATTCCTGCTCCATCATGGCGATATGCGCAGCAGGGCCGCCAAATGCGATAGTCCCCA
Organism: Terriglobia bacterium; assembly: GCA_963755365.1. Lineage (GTDB taxonomy): Bacteria > Acidobacteriota > Terriglobia > Terriglobales > Acidobacteriaceae > Angelobacter. The sequence continues at coordinate 84,214 of CAVWJV010000012.1, forward strand.
GCTTGAGGAACACGAGCGCAAGCTCAGCCAGCGCAACTTCGTTCCGCGTGCCACCGTCCTGGGCCGGCGCACTGTTTGCAGGAACTGGCCGTGTCATTTGGAGCGCGACGCTTTACCGGCTGGGGGCCGGTTCAGCATTGCGCAAATAAACGTCAGTCTTGTTGATCCAGTCCTGGCGCGGCGGATAGAAGACATCAAGGTCCACGGTATCTTCTATCGCCTCGGCCTTATGCGGCATGTTGGATGGAATGCACAAGACCTCACCGGCGCGTACAACGATCTCTTTGCCATCGATCCAGAACTTCAGCGCGCCTTCCAGAATGTAAGTGAGCTGTTCGTTGACATGGCTATGCTCGGGAACAACACAGCCTTTCTTCAAGAGAACACGCGCCAGCATGAGGTCTTCACCCGTGACCATCTGGCGGTCAAGCAGAGGATTCAGTTTTTCCTGTTCAACGTTTTTCCACGCGATGTGCTTCAACATGGTTCAATATTGTAATGAAGTTGGCGCCGGCGTGCACACTTACGCCGAACGCCGTACCGCAGTTTCCTGTTCTTCCGGTTCCTGGAGTTGGCGATCGACGGCAATCGTTACCCGCGCCACGAACTCCAACTGAGCGCCGGAAGTAGGACATGAAGTCTGCCTTAACAATCTCAACATGTCAGTAACTTCATTCAATCGCGCACTTTGCAGGGCAAAATCGACGTCAGGGCCCGAATTGCGAGCAGCCGAATCAATGTATGACCAGAGAAACTGGTTCATCTCATCAACCACGGTCTTTAAATCTGATACGAGCCCGGTACTCACGACCTGGTCAACAAACGTGTCTTTATCTTTAGGGGTGGTGTCTTGAAATGAATCCCACTGCAATTGCAAACGTAAAGCCCGAAGTTCGTACGTTAGCCGGCTTATCCGGCTGGTAAGGTCCTTCATTTTTCTGTCCTTTGTTTTTGACCTTAAAAAACGACGTTCCGGAAGATTAGCTTGTTCAGTTAGTACGTTCTAATGCAGCTGGGTTGCCAAACTGCCCTTTGGTGGGTCAAAAATCTCAGGTCTTTCCTTGACGAATCTAAGTGTCTAAGAATCCAGCTGCTTACGTGAGCAAACTTATGAACCGGCATTTTTATGGTTGTGGAAAAGACGGTACGAAATTTACCTCAGTGAAACACCTTTTCTGCCGATCCCGTACGCGGATCGAGTAAAGTTTTCATGGGCGAATCTTTTACGAACATGCGTTAAAATAGAGGAATGTATTCGGTTCCTGAGTCTCTAGCCTGGGCCCATCCTGTTGTCCAGGAATGGTTTATTTCAAAATTTGGCACTCCTACGGAGCCTCAGGAGCAGGGTTGGCCACACATTCTGGCCAGACACACCACGCTAATATCCGCACCGACCGGTTCGGGCAAAACACTGGCCGCCTTCCTTATATGTATTGATTCGCTGGTTCGCTCTGCTCTCTCCGGGAACCTCAGTGACCGCACCGAAATCCTTTATGTTTCCCCGCTCAAAGCGTTGGGCAATGACATACAGAAAAATTTGGAAGGTCCTTTATCAGAAATCTTAGAGCTCGCGGGACAAAAAGGCCTGCTGATGCCCCAGATCCGCGTGGCCGTCCGCACGGGTGATACTCTCTCGCGCGAGCGGCAGGCGATGCTGAAACGACCGCCACACATCCTGGTGACAACGCCGGAGTCGCTTTACATTCTCTTAACCGCGGGAAGAAGCCGTGAGATTCTGCGCGATGTAAACACTGTGATTGTGGACGAAATCCACGCGGTGGCCGATGATAAACGTGGAGCGCATCTTACTCTGTCACTCGAACGCCTGGACGCTCTCACCGGACGCCGCGCCGTTCGCATTGGTCTCTCTGCCACACAGAAACCGATCGACGTGGTGGCCCATTACCTGACCGGCAATGATCAACCTGCTCCTCAGGTCGTCAACATCGGACACAAGCGCACGCTTGATCTGGCTATTGAAGTTCCCGGCCAGGAACTGGGCCCTGTTGCCAGCAACGAACTATGGGATGAGATTTACGACCGCATCGTGCAACTGGTGCAGGAACATCGCTCAACGCTGGTGTTTGTGAATACGCGCCGTCTGGCCGAGCGCATTGCGTTCAGCCTTTCGGAGCGCATGGGCGAAGATGCTGTGGCAGCGCACCATGGCAGCCTGGCGCGCAAGATGCGCCTCGACGCGGAAAACAAATTGAAGAATGGCGAAGTAAAAGTCCTGGTGGCGACTGCGTCACTGGAGCTTGGCATTGACGTTGGCTTTGTCGATCTCGCTATTCATATCGGTTCACCGCGGGCAATCGCAGTTGCCTTGCAGCGTTTCGGACGCTCCGGTCACTGGCGTGGTGCTGTTCCCAAAGGCCGATTCTTTGTCACCACGCGCGATGAGCTCATTGAATGTGCGGCGCTGGTCCGCTGCATTCATCAAGGCGAGCTTGATCGCCTGATCATTCCTGAAGCGCCGCTGGACATACTGGCACAGCAGATTGTAGCCACGTGTTGCGCCGAGGAATGGGATGAGGATGAACTCTTTACTTTGCTCAAACGGGCGTATCCGTACCGCGATCTCGAACGCAAAGATTATGACGACATCATCGCCATGCTGGCCGACGGCATCGCCTCACAGCGCGGCCGCTATGGCGCATACCTCTACCATGACAAGGTCAACCGAAAGCTGAAAGGCCGGCGCGGCGCACGCATGGTCGCCATCATGAACGGCGGCGCCATCCCGGAAACCAATCTTTACACCGTGATTGCCGAACCCGAGGGCATGATGGTGGGTACGTTGCATGAAGACTTTCGCCGTCGAGAGCATGAAAGGCGACATTGTTCTGCTGGGCAATACCAGCTGGCGCATACGTCGCATTGAAGCTGCCGGACGCGTAATCGTGGAAGACGCGCACGGCGCACCGCCGTCTATCCCTTTTTGGCTCGGGGAAGCACCAGGACGCACCGAAGAACTGTCACAGCAAGTGGGCGAACTGCGGCAGAAGATCAGCGACCTCACACCCAACACTGTTCCCGGCTTTGTGAATCAGAAATCGCCGGAGACGCTGAACGCTGTTGCGTGGCTCAAGCAGGAATGCGGGCTCGACGATTCGGGCGCTGAGCAGGCGATTGAATATATTGTCGCCGGAAGGACCGTGCTGGGCGCAGTGCCCACGGCGAACACAATCATCGCCGAACGTTTCTTTGATGAAGGCGGCGGCATGCAACTGATTGTGCATGCGCCATTCGGCACACGAATCAACAAAGCCTGGGGACTCTCTCTGCGCAAGCGCTTCTGCGTATCATTCAACTTTGAACTTCAGGCGGCTGCCACCGACAATGGCGTGAACATCAGCCTGGCGGAGCAACATAGCTTCCCTCTGGCTGATGTCTTCAACTTCCTCCACGAAAATACGGTCAAGGAAGTTTTGCAACAGGCGGCGCTGCTTTCTCCGCTGCTGGAGACGCGCTGGCGCTGGGACGCCAATCGCTCTCTGGCCCTGCTTCGCTACTGGAATGGCAAGAAGATTCCCCTTCAGGTGCAGCGTACACGCTCGGCTGATCTGCTGGCTTCGGTCTTTCCTGATGCGGCGCAGTGCCAGGAAAATGCTGACGGACCAATCGTTGTTCCTGATCATCCGCTGCTTCGCGAAGTGATGAAGGACATATTTCAGGAAGCCATGGACCTGGAAGGTCTCAAGACCGTCCTGCGTCGCATACACTCCGGCGACCTTAAGTGCATTGCCGTTGACACGCCCGTGCCGTCTGTCTTTTCACATGAGATCCTAAATTCGAATCCGTATGCGTTCCTGGACGATGCGCCGCTGGAAGAACGCCGAGCTCGTGCGGTTGAACTGCGGCGTTCGTTGCCGGAATCAGTACTCAAGGAAGTTGGCGGGCTTGACCCTGCTGCGATTGATGAAGTTCGCGCCGGTGCATGGCCTGACGTCCGTGAAGCCGACGAACTCGCCGACGCTCTGCATACATTGATCGGGATTCCTGAAGACTGTCTGTCGCCGGATGGCCGTCGTTCCACGGAAGTCTGGCTGCCATTTTTTGATCGCTTGCGAATGTCGCATCGGGCAACACGCGCCAGTGTTCGCCGCGAACCTGCATCACCGGATTCTCCTTTCGATCAGGGCGAAATCTTTTTCTGGGTATCGGCCGAAAAAGCGCAAAGCTTCCGTGCGATCTACCCTGAAGCACAATTCGAAGACCCACTTCCTTCCGTCGCGGGTGACGCGCCCTCTACGGAAGACGCATTGAAAGCAATGGTTACAGGCTGGCTCGCCCATACTGGGCCAACAACAGCGTCAGCCCTGGCCAGTTTTCTTGGCACGCAGGTTTCAGCAATCGAGAAAGCTTTGCTGCGCATTGAAAGCAGCGGCCTGATCCTGCGTGGACATTTCAGCGGCAAACCATCAGCAGAAACACAGGCGCCACTCAGCGCCTTGGGCCTGCCGCTTAATCTGGAATGGTGTGAACGTCGCTTGCTGGCGCGTATCCATCGCCTCACGCTGGGCTCACTGCGTAAACAAATCGAACCTGTCACAGCTGCAACTTTCATGCGATGGCTCTTCCGTTGGCAGCATGTTGCGCCGGGAACGCAGCTTCGCGGCGAACGCGGCACATTGGAAGTCATAAAGCAATTGCAGGGTTTCGAAGTTGCCGCCAGCGCCTGGGAACGGCAGGTCCTCACGCAGCGCATCGTCAACTACGATCCTTCCGAACTCGACCAGCTTTGCATGACCGGAGCCGTGGGCTGGGGACGCCTGTCACCGCATCCAGCCATGCTCCAGGAAAGTTCCACCGGAACGCGCCGTGTCGTTCCCACCAGCGTTGCGCCGATTACGTTCTTCGTCCGCGAAGAAGCCGAATGGATGGCATTGCCCAGCGTACATTCAGCCCACGAAGATGCGCGCAACCAGATCAGGGGACTGAGTCCCAGCGCGTGTGAAGTGATGGAATTTCTACGCGCGCACGGCGCCTCGTTCTTCATTGATATCGTACGTAACACAGGTAAATTGAAAGCCGATGTCGAAACCGGATTATGGGAACTGGTAGCCGCTGGGCTTGTCACTGCTGATGGCTTTGACAACCTGCGTGCGCTGATCGATCCCAGACGCCGTGCTGGCATCGGTAGCGGGAAGATGAAGCGACCGCGCCACAGTGCCGGACGCTGGTCCCTGCTCTCGCCCTTACAGGGTAAAGATCCGCAAAAGGCGATTGAGTCAGTCTGCAACATGCTGCTGCAACGATATGGCGTGGTCTTCCGCGAATTGCTGGCGCGCGAGTGCATTCTTCCCCGCTGGCGTGACATGCTGATCAACTTCCGTCGCATGGAAGACCGCGGTGAAGTTCGCGGAGGCCGTTTCATCAGCGGATTCATTGGCGAACAATTTGCGCTTCCCATTGCGGTGGACTCCCTGCGCGCTATGAAAAACCTTGCGCCGAGCGGCGAAGTTCTTACCATCTCCGCCGCCGATCCCTTGAATCTCGCGGGCATTGTGGTTCCCGGTGAGCGCGTACCCGCCATCTCAGGAAAATATGTGAGCTTCAAAGACGGCGCTCTGGTTGAAAATCCTGAAGCCCAGCCGCTGGCGATCGCGGTGATGTCTTGAGCTTTGGCAACGACCTGGTTGAAGGCGAAGATTACTACCTGGAAAATGGCTGCTGGGTATTCACGGCAAAGTTTCTGCGCGAGCGCGGTTTCTGTTGCCGCTCCGGCTGCCGGCATTGTCCCTACGGGTTCGTGCCTGAGAACGAAGCCGAAGAGAATGAAGCCAACGAAGTCGAAGAGTAGCCCGCGGCGCCCGCGATTGAAGCCAGCCCTGCTTATTCGTAACGCAGTGCTGTCACCGGATCCAGGCGCGCGGCCTTCACTGCCGGATATATTCCGAAAAACAATCCCACACTGCAGGCGACCACCACTCCCAATGCGATGGCCCAGATGGGAATCAGAGACGGTATGCTGGCCAGCCTGAGAAGCAAGCTCAAAGTGAGAGACAGGACTATCCCAATAATGCCGCCCAGCCCCGTGAGAGTCATGGCTTCCGTTAGGAATTGGAAGGTAATGTCCCGGCGACGCGCGCCGATTGCCTTGCGAACGCCAATTTCACGCGTACGTTCAGTTACAGACATCAGCATGATATTCATCACGCCAACGCCACCCACCAGCAATCCTATGGACACCACAGCGCCCACCAGTTGAACAACACCGGCCATAATGGCTTTAAACTGATCGCCGACCTGTTGTGCACTGCTGATACCAAATGTGTCCGGCTTGTCCGGCGGCACGCGACGACGCGTACGCAACAGGCTTCGAATCTCGTCTTCTGCAATGTCCTTCAAGCCCGGATAGGCCATGGCATTGATAAATGTTTCGTCATCACCCGGGTAGTGTTTGCGATATGTCCTGTAGGGAATAAACACTTCATTATCGGAAATACCGAGTGCCGCATTCTTTTTCTTGTCCAGCACCCCAATGACTTCGTAAACAGCGCCATCCACCTGCAGATGGCTTGCCGATCGGAGTCTCGGTAGGAAAGAGCGTATTGGCAACGTCATAACCAATCACCACCACATCGGAACGGTGCAGGTCTTCCTGATCGGTGTAAAAGCGGCCGTCTCGTATCTTGGCGCTTTGTACTTCCATGTAACTGGCGGTCACGCCGCGAAACCTGATATTGCTAAGCTCTTTGCCCTTATAACGCGCAGTACGGACAGGCTGCGGACCTACGCCCACCCGTGGCAGGGCGATAATGTTGACCTCTTTCACCGCCGATAGTTCATCGCGCATTGCCATGCCATCTTCAAACGTCAGCGATTTACGCGTACGTTCCTCGGGCGTAAGTCGGCCACGGATTCCCTGCTGAAACTTGAACACGAACAGATTGTTCATGCCGAACTGATCGAATGAATCCTGGACGCTGCTTTCAAAGCCAAGAAGAATCGAAGTAACGGTAATGGCCACTGTCACGCCGATCACCACGCCCAGCACAGTTAGGAATGAGCGCACTTTATGCGTGCGGATGGTCTCCAGCGCCATCTTCACGTCTTCGGAAAGTAATGTTGTTTTGGCGGCTGTCATGCTTCAAATCTCAGCGCTTCAATAGGATCAAGCTTGGATGCTTTGTGCGCCGGATAGGCGCCAAAGAACAGTCCTACAAACGTGGAAATCAACAGCGAGATACCTACCCACAGAAACGGCACCGCGGCAGGTACGGGAGTGGCTACTTTAACCAGCACGGTGATGGCCAGCGCGGCAATCACGCCAAGGGCGCCACCCACCACGGACATGACAGCTGCCTCCACCACAAACTGCATGAGAATATCTGTTCGCGTTGCCCCCAGTGACTTGCGCACGCCAATCTCGCGCGTACGTTCCGTCACGCTGGCCAGCATGATGTTCATGATCACGATGCCGCCAATCACCATGAACACCAGCACGATTCCAATCGAACTGGAAGCCAGCGTGCCCGTCAGCTGCTTCCACAGGTCCATGACCGCGGACGCCTCAATGATTCCGAAGTTGTCGTCTTCGTTAGGCTTCAGGTGGTGACGCGCACGCATCAGCAGGCGAGCTTCATCCTTGGCTGGATCCATGTAGTCCGGCCCAATTGCCTGCACGGCAATATCCATGCTTTCTTGTGTGCCGTAAAGTTTCTGGTAGGTTTCCACCGGCATCAGCACAAAATCATCTTGCGACTGGCCAAAGGCTGTTCCCAGCTCTTTTGATACACCCACCACTTCAAACTCTTCGCCATCGATATAAAGTGCTTTTCCTAAGGGGTCCACGCCGGCAAAAAATCTCTTGGCAATATCTGTCCCCAGCATCACCACGTTGGCACGATGGCTGTTGTCGGCTTCAATGATGTAGCGGCCATTTTCAGCTTCGCGGGTATCAATCCCCGCCATCTCGGAGGAAACGCCAACAATGGTCACGTCATCCAGCGTGTCGCCTTTATATTTCGCTTTTCCCAGCCGGCCGGAGGTCTCCAATCCAACAGCACTGGCCAGATTCATGTGCTCTTTGAGATAGCGATAGTCATCCCAGGTCACATTCTTGTTCTTCTTTTGCAGACGAAGGAATTCATCCAGGCTGGTAATGATCGGGAAACGGCTTACCTGAAAAACGTTCGCGCCAAAGTTTGCCACTTTGTCGGAAATGTAACGATTTGTTCCTTCAATCAAGGACACAACCACAATCAGCGTGGAGACTGACAGAATTACGCCCAGCAGCGTGAGAAACGAACGCAGCTTATGCGTGCGCAGCGTCTCCAGCGCGATCATCGTCGGCTCTTTCAGCGAGATTCCGCGCCGGACATTTACCACTCGACTCGAGTTGTCAGCAGGTGTATTCACCCAGACTCCGTCATTTGTACCTGGCCTTATTACCGCGTCATGATCACGCGTTATGATCAATAGACGTTTGTATATGGAAAAGGTGCGTGCTTCCAGAATAACAGCTTAACGCTGTTTCAAAACGCGGCTCGCTCGCCGCCCAAGGTCTCCGTTATGCTTGCAAAGTCCTTATCTGTCCATGCGGCTTTTCTGTACCTCTCTATACGGCTTTATTGACGATTTGTTCCACCTCAGCGACAATATAAATGTCCAACCAAAGTGGGCCTGTGGCGCAGCTGGGAGCGCGCTTCCATGGCATGGAAGAGGTCGTCGGTTCGATCCCGACCAGGTCCACCAGCTAAACCCTCATCCCATCAATCATTTACAGTGTGGACTTTCCCTGCTCTTCCCGTCTCATCCCAATATCTAAAGGACTTAGCTCGTCTCATCCCACTCGATGCTCGTGTGGCACAGCCGCCCTCGGCTGTGCGCCGCATGGACTGAGCGCTGAGTACTGACTGCTGATTGCTTCTTCTTTTCAATTTCCCGATTACCGGATTACTCAATTATCCAATCCGACCGTGGGCACCCCCCGTCACCGATCCCTGGCGCGCTCCGTTAGTCTCAACTCAAAATTGGGTATCAAAATGCTCGAGTTCCGCGCAGATGCCTGGTGAGCTTCCCCGTACGCAGAAGCCTGCTTGAGCTAGCAGTTCTGCCAGTTCCGTCGCGAGTACTCTCTTCTTAGCTTAAAGGTGCTAACGATACTTAAGACCCCATGTCGGTATGGGAAAACTCAAGCAAAATCCGGTGAGGGATCTGCACCAGTTTTCCTCTTGAGGCGGCGATTAGTCCAGACCTGCCGGATTCCGGAAACACGGCGGGTGCTTACTCCTTCCATGTGCCAGGGAGAATCTCGATGAGAATTGCCCAATGCCTTTGCAGCCTCCTCGTGGGCGGGCCTTCCGCTTGGACTGCCGATTGGGCGTGGGGAATACTCCTGATCATGCTTACCGTGCTCATTCATGTCCTGGGTTTTGGACTCACAAGAACGAGTGTTCTTACGGCTTCGAAACACATGGTCCATCATCGCCACCCCATCGTGTTGTTTGTGACGTTCGTGGGTCTCATGACCATGTTGGCCACTGGCCTGCACGCGATCGAGGCATGTATTTGGGCTGGCGCATATCGGTTGCTGGGCGCGTTGCCTGAAAACAAATCTGCCATGCTCTACTCACTGAACGCCATGACAAGCTACGGGCACACCAACCTTACCTTGGACGAACACTGGCAGCTCATGGGTGCGATGGAAGCGCTCAACGGATGGCTGTTATTCGGTCTCAGCACGGCCTTTTTGTTCTCGGTTGTCGCCAAAGCCTTCTCCGCTCTAGAGGAGCACGAACACAATGGCGCCAAGGGCTGATTACGGAGATTGTGGAACGCAGGCGCCCTCGCCCGCGCGGGGCTTTGCCAAGGCTGAACTCGCGCTGATAGGCTTGCAACCATCACTCTGGATGAAAAAATCTCTCGTCTGGAATGAGCCAATCCTCGGTAGGTTTGCACCCTTGTCTGATCGCCACCTCATAATGACTCAGCAGAGGGGCCACGGCAGCTCTAACTGCCAGCTCTTCCGTTTCTGCCCATGTGTTGCCCATCAGATATGAACCGTTCTGGATGGGAGTGTGTATACGATGGCTCTGCTCAAAGTAGAAGCGCCCGTCAGGTTCTAAATAGATTCGAATGGTGATCCTGGCTGAAAGGCCACTTAAGGAGAAGCTGTATTCGCTAACAAACTTACGTGGCTCTATGATGAGTTTGTGGTTTAACGCGGCCGTAATTCGAGGTTCCATGTGGTTAAAACATTCCTTCAGTGACCATGCCCACCAGGCGTCAAAAGCCGGGCGAGGCTTGTCCGGTTTTTCGAACTCACTCAACTCACGGTCACCCGGGAACGTCTTGCTCTATCCCAGATCAACTGTGAACTTTCCCGTTCCCCAACCAGGATCGCCTCTTTCCCGCGGACCTGGGCAATTTCACCCTCGCTGCGCTCTAAGGAAGCAGCCAGCGCACGAATAATTCAGAAAACCCGAAAACCCGATCTGCGGTGACCGTGACTGCGCCTGCGCCAATTACGGTTGTCATTTCCAGAACAAGTTTTCTCAGGATGACTTTGTTTCTTGTCACACGCCAGATGATTGGAAGGTTGATCGCGGCACTCGCTAACGAAGCCAGAACCGTGGTTCGTCCGGCTACTGCTGGACTGATCTGCCCATGCATTGCCATAGTTGCCGCCGCCACCGTCGTGCTGGCGCTGCTCAGCAAACCACCTACCAGACCGACGGCCAGCACCCCCGATGCGCCGAAAAGCCTTCCCAGCAATGCTCCCATGATTTGAATGGTGACGAATATCGCACCAAATCGAACAACTTTCCCCAAAGCGATTGGCGATGTCAGAGACAAACTACCCAGCGGTGCAGAACCGGCTGGAATGTGATTTCTCCGAACCCAAAAGCCAGCCACCAGAGTCATCGCCATCAGGGGAGCCAGGGTCGCGCCCAACGAGCTGGGTGAAAACAACGCCACCAGGGCAAGATTGCGCGCGAACATCGCCATTGCGGCAACCAGACATAGGCTCGTTGCCAGCGCCGCCATTCCGCTTTCGCCGATTCGCGAACTCAATTCCGCTACGGTTGCTGTGCTGTTTACCAATCCTCCAAACACCGCGCTCAGATATAGCCCCTTGGTGCTATAGATTCGCAGCAACACGTAGTTCACAAAACCAATGCCGGAAATCGCAATCACGCTGATCCAAGCATCACTCGGATTAAATAAATTCCAGGGATCAAGGTAACGGTTTGGCAGTACTGGGTAAATCACGAAACCGATGAGTCCCAGCAATACTGCACTTCGTATTTCCGATGGCTGCAACCCACCGGCAAAGCGGCTCAACTCGGTCTTCCATGCCAGTAGCATGGTGATTACAACTGCGCCGGCAACAGGAGTGAAGATGTGCCCCAGTCCAACTAGTGTTCCCAGCAGGTAAGTTGCTATCAAAGCGGCTGAGGTGGTGATTTCAAGCGAACGATCGGCGAGCATACTGCGACTATTCATCGCAGCGACCAGCAATAAAACTCCAACCAGAGATGCCACCACCACAGGTTGCCCAATGGTGGCGGCCAGCATACCTGCCAGGGCCACGATCGCAAACGTCCGAATGCCCACATCTTTGTTGGACCATTCGCGCTCTAGGCCAATTAACATGCCAATTCCAACGGCGACTGCCATTTTGAGGGCAATCGGCATTGGTGGAAAACGAATCACTTCACTCTGCATTCACATGCCTTATAGAACACCGTCGTCTGGTCAATCGCGCGAACTCGTCGCTTTTGCATGATCGCTCTCTCCCGTTTGACTCACCGCGCTTTGATGAATCCGATAATGGGTCCCCAGGTACAGCGCATATCCGACAGTGACGAGAAATAGAGATAGTGCTATTGCGAGTAGAACTCGGTCCTTCTTCGCCAAATGAAGTTTTCCCTCGCGGGTGGGGTTTTTCTGCAACATACATTCCTCATAAATCGGTTTTGATGTTGTTTCATGGCGGGTTCATGCAGCCCCGGCGGCAGTATGCTCGAGGGCGCAGTGACCTGAAGATGTACTTCTAAAGAGTCGGAATGGGGAGGCTTAACAACGCAGAGGTAAGGTGGCGTGACGATCAAACGAAGGAAAAGTCAATTGCTGCTCATGCGTGGAGATCCGTAAACCGGGAATTACGGGAATGAGTTGAAACGCTTGCTGAGAAGAAATGCCCTCTTCAGCCGACGAGCACTTCGCCGGACGATCAGTTACTTTCCCACCGTGACCGGCGCATTTGTGCTCAATACGCACAACTGGATTATTGGCATGATGCTTACCGGTGATAACTGATGTCGAGACGAAATCCGCCGTAGCAGCAAACAGGAACAGGGAGATGCCGAGAAGGCATCGAATCCAGTGTTGTAGGCAGCCGCTCATCGATAATATTGGGGAATCCCCTGCTCTATTATCCCTTCAAGGTCAGCTAAGTCAAGCCAAATGTGTGAATAAACAGGCGACAGAGCGGGGACGTTCTCCCTTCCGGCCGATTCCAAATTCGCCCGACTAGAAAAACCGCGCGTTGAAGCTTTCGAATCTACTGCCCCGGACACGCCGCTCCCTTCGCTGCCCATTCTTTTGCCTTGGCCACGAACTGCGCTTGTGGGACCGGCACAGGAGCGCGTCCCTCTCCCGGATGCCAGCCCCACAGCACCAGCGGACTATTCATATGCTCTACGATCTCATCCACCGTTCGATTGCCGTTTTGTTTCGGGTCCTTGAATAGCTCGCACAATTGACGGTCCGTAAGACCTTCCCAGATCATCGGCATTTCCTGAGACGGCAGATGCCACTCCGGCGCTCCCGGAGGCACATGCAATCCCGAGAGGTTGAAATCCTGATGACAGGTACTGCAACTCATTCCGGCCACGCCGTTTCCATGTGCGCCTCGTCGCACATCCATCGTGTGCCGATGGCCGTCGTCTCCCTGGCGCGGGTAGTCACCCTTGGAATGGCAGTTCATGCATCTGGGATGATGTAGCACAGCCACCATGGATTCAAACGCTGCTGCAGCGCCGGCATCATCACGCTTCGCCCATCATGCTGCGCCATCAAGGGTTGTGGATTATGCTGATTGCTCGCCTTGACGCTTCGCGTCGCCGTAGCCCCAGCCCATACTGATGCCAGGACACACATCACTGCTATTGCGATCAGCACCACAGAATGTTTCCGAACATTCATCGTCTATCCCCGATGCTCGTTTCTGGCGGCCAGCGCGGCTTTGACCCGTTCAGGAGTAAATGGCGCTTCGCGAAGTCTCGCGCCGGTCGCATCAAAGATCGCGTTGCCGAGTGCGGCTGCAACCACGGTGATCGCCGTTTCACCCGCGCCGGTCGCCGGCACATCTGTGCGATTAATCAGCACAATCTCCATGGCCGGCATCTCAGCTCCAAGATAAAAGCTGTTGTACGTCTCCCAATCGTTGGAGGTAACCCGGCTTCTCATCCCATGTGACTTCTTCAAGAAGCGCGCGGCTCATACCCTGGAGGACGCCGCCTTCCGTCTGGTTTCGCACGCCGTCAGGATTTGAGATGGGCCCGCAATCCAGCGCCACAAAAAACTTTCGCGGCTGGACTTTGCCGCTGGCCGCGTCAACTTCCACCTCCGCCACCAGCGCCGAGTAGCCATTGTTGCCCTCATAGGCGACGCACGCAATTCCGCGCCCGATACTGTTGCCCGCATTGGAGGCTTGCTTTTGTGGTGAAGCGCGCTTCTCCCACTTGGCTGCATCCGCGGCCGCTTTCACCACGTCCATGATGCGTTGATCGCGGAGATGTTGCAGTCGAAAGGCCACGGGGTCTGCTTTGACGTGCGCACATATTTCATCCATGAAGCATTCGTGCGCAAAAGTATTTTGGATCCGCAACGGCGAACGCAGTGGCCCGGTAAAGAAAGGTGACGCCACAGTGTGCGTTAGAATACGTTCGCTGCGAACCGTTCCTCCGCCCGCACAATTTCCGTTTACACAACCGGCAATATACGATGGCGCCGTATTGCTTCGGTTCTGGAGTTTTTCGCTGGGTTCCCTGGCGGCCTGTGGCTTGACCGTCTCCGGTTCATAGCCGGCCAATACTCCTGTAATCACGTTTCCTGGCTTGTCATAACCCGGCCGGTTCCCTCGCGAGGCGATCCAATTCTCGCAGTCCCAGGCCACAATGGTTCCGTTCTGGTCCACGCCGGCACGCTGATCGATCACGCACGCGGCCCCAAAATTTTCCCAGACCATCTCATCCTGCCGCGATAACTGCATGCGGACTGGTTTGCCCACCGCTTGTGACAGCAACGCGGCATCAAAGGAAACGGTGTCAGCGCCGTTCAGGCCATAACATCCCGATCCGCGAACGTATTGGACGCGCACACTTTCCAGCGGCACGTCCAGCATCTTGGCGACGATGCTTCGCGTTGGATAAACCGATTGCGTCGCCGACCACACCGTCGTCGATCCAGCTTTCACGTCCGCCACGGCGCATGATGGTCCTACTGATCCGTGCATCTGATACGGATAGCTGTATGTAGCTTTCACTTGCGTAGGAGCGGCCGTTAGCTGATGCTCTACATCCTTCGAATCAACCACCAGCGTGTCTCGCGAGGGTTGTTTGCGCAGAGTAATCAAAAAACGTCTTCTGTGCGGGCAATCCCGGGCCAGGATTTCCACGTGACCTTGAGCTGTCGCGCAGCTTGCGCTGCCTGCGCCTGCCGCTCGGCGACCACGCCGACAAAATTCTTCCGCACCACAACCTTGATCACTCCCGGAATCTGCCGGACTGAACTTTCATCCACGCTCACCACGCTTGCGCCGACATCGGGCGGCCTCACCACACGCCCATGAAGCATTCCGGGGACACGTATGTTGTGCACAAATTCAAACTGGCCAGTCATCAGTGCGGATCGGTCCAGCGACGGAACCGGCTTGCCCAGGACTTTCCACTCCTGCGGTGATCGTCGCTTGGCAGCCGTGCTCAATGGAATGTTGAACCGTTTGCTGCCAATCAGTTCCTCATACCTGATCTGGCGTCCGCCTTTGCCGGTGATCACACCGTCAGCCACCGTCAGTTCACCGGCAGGCACGCTCCATTTCGTCGCGGCCATGGTCAGCAGCGCCTCTCGTGCTGTGGCCGCGGCCTGCGCCAGATTTTCTGAATTGAAGTTCGTCGGCGTGGACTGACTTCCTGAAGTTGTTCCCTGGTCCGGAGCGACTGCCGTGTCGCACTGAATGAGCTTCACGCGGCCAATGGGCACGCACAGCTCTTCTGCCACCAGTTGCGTTTGCACGGTAAACATGCCCTGTCCGAAATCGCACTTCCCCGTATAAGCAGTCACCGTGCCGTCGTTGGCCACGGCAATCCATGAATCAAGTTGTTTGGGATCGATATGCGAAGCATGAGTGTCAAATGGCCCCTGCGCAAATAACAAATTCCCGGTCGCTTGGTTGCTCCCAACGAGCGTGGTGGCACTGAAGCTCACAATCAGCGCTCCGGTGCCTTTCAGAAACTCACGCCGTGAAACGCTCATGCTTTCACTTTCCCTGCGTCCGCGTACTTTCGAATCGCGCGCAGCATGCGAACATGCGTGAAGCAGCGGCACAGCACGCCGCCCAGTGCCGCGCGGATTTCCTGATCAGACGCGTCCGGCTTCTCATCCAGCACGGCTTTAGCGGTGAGGATGACGCCGCTCAGGCAGAAGCCGCATTGCGCTGCCCCTTCGTCGATGAAAGCCTGCTGGATAGGGTGAGGTTTTTCCGGAGTGCCTAAGCCTTCCAGGGTTGTGACTTCATCCTGCCCGACTGCGCCTACCGGCATCACGCAGGAGCGCGTGACATGGCCGCGCAGAATGACCGAGCACGATCCACACTGGGCCATGCCGCATCCGAACTTAGGGCCGCGCAACCCAATCTCGTCTGCCAGCGCAAACAGCAAAGGTGTTTTAGGATCGAGTTCCAGCGAGTACAGACGGCCGTTTACTTTGAGGGAAATCGCGCTCACATCAAAATCCTTGACTGGTCTGAAGCCTGTTGCAGCTTCAGTTTACTCTGCCAGCTTTTGATGCGGTAGTTCAGTCTGCGGGATGCGGCCCACTAGCGCACATTGCCGCCGCTACGGTGCGGGCCCGGTTTTTCGATAAAATGGATTCCACGAAGTTATTGACTGCGTCAAAGGCCTCCCAGGCCGCAGAGTCCACGCAGATTTTCAGGAGAACGAACCATGTCCACCGCACCCGTTTTGGAGTCGTTTGCCTTTCAGGCTGAGACTACACAACTGCTCCATCTGATGATCCATTCTCTTTATACCCAGAGAGAGGTATTTCTGAGAGAGCTGATCTCAAATTCCTCTGACGCTTTGGACAGGCTGCGTTTCGAATCGCTCACCAATCCCGCTCTGACCACAAGCGATCACAAATATGAGATCCGGCTCAAGCCGGACAAAGCGGCCAGGACACTCACCGTCTCTGATACCGGCATCGGCATGAGCCGCCAGGAGCTGATCGACCATATCGGCACCATTGCCCGTTCGGGAACCAAAGAGTTGCGGCAACGCATCAAGGAATCACAGTCGCCTGAAACAGTTGCCGACCTGATCGGCCAGTTTGGCGTGGGCTTCTATTCCGCATTCATGGTGGCTGACAAAGTGACCATCACCGCACGCCGGGCGGGAGAAAGCAAAGCTACACAATGGGAATCAGCAGGCGATGGCACTTATACCCTGGCCGATGTGGAGAAGCCGGACTGCGGCACCGATATTGTTCTTCACCTGAAGCCGACGGACCACGAAAACGGAATCGAAGATTACACCGACCAGTGGAAACTCTCCACCATCGTCCATAAATATTCCGATTTCATCGCGTATCCCATCATCTATGAAGGGCCAGCCCAGGAGCCTACAGAGAAAGAAAAAAGCGAAGCCACAAAGATCGAAACCAAAACGTTGAATTCCATGAAGCCCATCTGGACGCGCAGCCGTTCAGAGATCACGGACAGTGAATACAACGATTTTTACAAACACCTCTCCAATGACTGGGTTGATCCTCTCAAGGTGCTTCCGTTAAAAGCCGAAGGCAATTTTGAATATCAGGCATTGCTGTTTGTTCCCTCGGTGGCGCCGCATGACCTTTATTTCCATTTATCCGAAGGCGGTCTGCGGCTGTACGCCCGGCGCGTAATGGTAATGGAGAACTGCGAGGACCTTCTACCGCGCTATCTTCGCTTCATCAAGGGAGTGGTGGATTCCAGCGACCTGCCGTTGAACATCTCCCGCCAGCGGCTTCAGCAGGACCGGCACATCACACAGATGCGCAAATGGCTGACACGAAAAATGCTGGAAGCTCTGGGCGACATGCGGGAGAAGGAATCCGATAAATATCTGAAGTTCTGGGAGCACTTTGGCCGGGCCATGAAGGAAGGCGTGGGGAGCGATTACGAAAACAAGGAAAAGCTCCTGCCGCTGCTGATGTTCGCATCATCCCACCATGCCACCGATCTCACCACGTTGAAAGGTTACCTGGAGAGAATGAAGCCCGACCAGAAGGACATCCTCTATCTGACGGGAGAGTCACGCAAGGTAATGGAAAACTCGCCGCACCTGGAAGCCGTCCGTCAAAAAGGCTACGAAGTGCTGTTCATGACTGACCCGGTGGATGAACTGCTCGTCCAGCATCTGTATGAGTTTGAAGGCAAGCCGCTGAAGTCTCTGAACAAGGGCAGGGTTAATCTGGGTACCGAAGAGGAAGAAAAGCAGCGCGCCGAACAGCTCAAGCAGAAGGAAGAAGATTATGCCGCTTTTATGGCAGCCGGCCAGAAAAAGCTGGACGAATATGTAAAGCAGATGCGTCTCTCCACGCGTCTGGTCGGATCACCGGTATGCCTGGTAACGGAGGAGCATGAGTTCAGCCCCAACCTTGAACGTCTGCTGCAAAAAACAAAAGGCGCCGGGCCAAAGCAGAAGCGAATTATGGAACTCAACCCTGAGCATCCGCTGGTGACACGTTTGTATGAACGTTACAAAGCAAACCCGGACGATCCTTCCATCGGTGATTCCATGGAATTGTTATTTCATCTGGCATTGCTGGCAGAAGGATCAGAGATTGCCGATCCGGTTCGCCTGAATCAATTGACACTGGATCTGCTCCAGAAAGCTGGATAGAAGACAAGAAGATAGAAGGCAGAAGGCGTTTTGCGGAGAGCGAGAGAAGCGTAGGCGCTAAAAGCGAACTCGCTCACGTGTGATATGCGCTGAGCGGCGAAAAGTTTTGCATGGAAAAATCAAAACTGTTCACTTCCAAAGCCACACCCACGCTGTCGCCAGGTAAGCCGTGAGTAAGTCGAACAACGCGACCTCGGCAGTTCACGAAGCTCGGTTTGCTCGCCATGGTCAGCTTTTCTGGGAGAACTAGGACGCAATCCACTTCCTGGCCAATCTCGAATGTAGTTGCCGGAGTACGAAAGTAGATACCCTGGGCGCTTACATTTCGAGTCTCGGCAAAAAGCTGGGTCCGGGTACCCGAAACTGAGATCTTGACCGGCACCTCCAACGCGAGGCGGGCCATTTTTCGCCTTTCCTGTTGCCGGATCGGCATAAAGGGGGTCCGGTTCCTTTCCGCCAGGCGCACAAATGGGCACCCGGGTGGGGTTACCTTAGCTTGAGCACGAGAATTGCCAATTCTTAATTTGAGCGTAAACTTTTAACTTTAAGGTAGTTACGATCATGGGCGATGTTCGGATGCCGCTCATTTCTCTCTTGATTCACATCAAGCCGCAGTGGCTCGTCGCGCAAAAAACGCTGTTGTTCTATCTAAGCCTTTCATTTTCATCAGATTGATCGAATTGAGAGCAGTCGAGAATCTTGGCATTTTGAGTGAAAACCATTTCTTAATCCCTTGTTAACGAAAAAATGGACGTTTTTCCGCCACTCACCGGCATGGATACTTTCTGGCATATATAAAGGAAGCGGGGAGATTTTCGGAAACGGATGCAGTGCAGCGGGTTCCAGTTCCAACTAGTGCGAATTACCTCCGAGAGCTGCGTTTGCACTTCTGTAACCTATGCCGCTGAAATGACTGCGGTTATGATCACCCCATGGCAACGCAACCACGCCTCCGCACTCCAAAGTCGATGAATCCCAACCCTGCGCAAGAAAGGTCTGTCTTCAGACGGTGGCAGCGTTACCGTTTAAATCTCCCCATTCGTCTGATCGCATGTCGCGAGGACAGCACGCGCATCATGGAAGGCCGGGCCAACGACATCAGTGAAGGCGGCATGCTGGTTTTTGCCGGACTGGAACTCAAGCCGGAAGACAAAGTATTCATTGAATTCACCCCGCCATATTCCAGCAGTCCTGTGCGCGCACCGGGAATTGTTCGCCACCGTCGCGGTTACAACTATGGTGTTCAATTTCTGATGGACACTAACGACGACAAGGAACAGGCAGAACGGTTCCGCAATCTGCTGAAGCTCGCCGCAGGACGGTAAAGGCCGGGCCGCGCGATGTTCGCCATCCTTACTTCGGCGAAGACTTACTACTCACCGGCACTTCATACGCTCCGATAGAGAATGCCTTCCCCTGCGGGCGAGTGAGCCCGTCTATATCAGTAACGTTCCCGTTTATGAATTGATTATTCGGGTGAGTGTTCACACCGGCATCCTTCGCAGGACTGGAATCTTTCAAGCGCAGATCAAAAATTGCAGGATTGACGAACTGCGGATCGGCATTCACATTCTCTGAGGTCTGTGAAGGACCGTTGCCGAGTCCGGACCACAGATTGTGATCGCCCGTGATCTGGGATTTTTCTCCATCTATGTACGCTTCTCCGGCCTTCTGCTGGATGATGTTGCTGCGCAAATGCAACGTAAGAGACCTCGGACCGCTGATGGCAAACGCACCTCGCGAGCCGTCTGCGTTACGGGAATGGTTTGCTCCACAGTCAGTGAGTGTGTTGTTGAACACTTCCACGGCGCCGATCGGCGCGCTGCCATGATATGTGATCCCAGCCACGTAGATACAGGAGAAGGCGCCGCCCTCATCTTTTGGGTCCATCAATCCCACGTGATAGATCACATTGTTGTAAGCCTCAATCGGGCCTTTGGAAGGATCAACCGTGGCAAAGTTGATGGCGTTGCAGTTGTCGCCGTGGATCACGTTGTCATGCACGTGTAGATCGAATTGATCGGCGCCGGTTTTATCGGCGGCCCCGCAGCTCGGGCTGCACAATGGCGAAGAATGAAACTGGATGGCGCGGCAGGTGTAGTTGTCGTGAATATGGTTCCAGCCAACATCAATGTGATTGGAATCCGTGCTGAAGTAGACAGCGTGATAAAACTTTGACGACGTGGGCGGTATGCCCGCATTGTGCACCTCATTGCCGTAGAACCTGGCCTGGCTGGCACCGTTGAGTTGAACGCAGCCCACCTGGCTGTCCGCGCCGGGGCATTGCATCTCATTGCCCACAATCCGCCAGCCCTTGCCGCTGATGTCCATGGCTTGTATGCCTGCAATCAGATGCAGCTGTGAGATCACCCAGTAATCCGTGCGCGCAGCGATGTTTGGACTGCGGATAGCATAAGCAAGGCCGTGTTCCACTCCGATGGTTACTCTGGCTCCAGGGTAGGCGACCAGTGCCTTGGGCGCGTTTTGCGTTCCTGAATTATCGCCGCCGCGGCGGTCCATGCTGAGATAGGCAGTGAAGTTATCTTCAGACTTCTGTGTGACGCCGTCTTGCAGGTATGCAATGTCGCCGGGCGCAAGGCTGTCTTTCGCTTTGTGATTGATTTCCAGGGAGAGACGAAGCTGCCGCTGTGGAAGTCGCGCCCTTTGGCAGAGACAAAGTAGATCTTTCCTGCACGAACGGTAAAAGGAATTCCGTTGCTTTGCAGTTTATCTTCGTGCACAACAATTTCACCGGACTTTGTCCTGCTCCCGAGCTGAAAGGTGATCTTCGTGTCGCTCCAGATCGGGTAGTTCGCAACCGGACCGCCGCCGACAGTGATAGTCGATGTTCCACGCGTTATTCCAAAGCCTTTTCCCCAGATCGTGATCCATGCGCCGGCGTTGTGTTCTCCGCCGGCCTTCGGTGCGCTTTCCAGATCGGAGAAAAAGATGCGGGGTGGTAGTTGAGCCTGAGCGGAAATTCCCACACAAATGATTACCAGGAAAACGGATTGACGGAGCCTGTGCATTGAGAATGAGAGTAGCGTCTCTACGATAATGGAAGACTATTGCAGAAAGCTATTCCATCGCCAGACTAGCGCAGGTGAGCAGCTTGATTCTGTCGGGCAGAAAACGTAGCGCGTGCGGACGCGCTGCTGATGCGATGGATGGCCGCGTCGACGATCTTATGGATGGTGTTCGTGTATTTTTCAGCGCGTGATTCACTGAGTCGACGTTTGGCTTCTTGCGGCGTGAACCAACTGGGATTTCTGCCGCTCTCCTGCGGGACCACAGCCGAGCGTACTTCCATCAGGTAGGCTGCAATGGTAATTTCGCGGACTGGTTCGGAACTGCCCGGCAATCTCTTGGTGTCCACGTAAACGCCGAATGCCTCGCCCTCAATCTCGCCGCGAGCGCCAGCCTCTTCCCATGCCTCGGCAGCAGCGCTTTCACTGGCGCTGAGAGCAATTTCCACACGGCCTTTGGGGAATGTCCATTTACCAGAGCTGGTATTAACAAGAAGGAACTCAACCGAGGAGCCGTTGGCGCGATAACATACCGCCGCTACTTGCGGCGGATGGCCTATTCCAAATCCATTGCCTATTGCCCGGGAAAATCTGCCCATAGGATTCGCACCCCAGTAAATTCGTGGCCCTGAAACCACTTCCAAGAGACCTGTTTGCACCGGTTTTGCTGCATTTCAACCTTATCCGAATTTCCACAAAAGCTGCAATTACTTTGGTGCAGTTTTTACCGTCTTTTCATTGATTGTTCTTTCAACGTTAACAGTCTTTGAGTTGACCGGCGCTTCCGCAAAACTATGGTATTTGCCCACTGTTTTGCGAAACATAGCCAGAGCAAGAAAGAAGGCCTGCACAGACATGCAGGCCTTCAGGTTTAAGTGTTTAGTTGGCAGCCGCTTCTAGTGGACCACGGCCACCACGTTGGTGGGTGGATTCGGCTTGGCTGCAACCGTCCCGGCAAACACTTCATACGCTCCCAGATCAAACGCGGTACCCTGTGGCCGTAGCACTCCGTCCTTGTCCGTTGTCTGGCTTGGACCCGGGTTGGAGACGAATGGATTCGCTGGAACAATGGTAAGACCCGCATCTTTCGCGGGGCTGGTGCTATTGATATGAAGATCGCCGCCCGCGCGATTGACGAATTGCGGATCGGCGTTGAGGTTATTGGTTGTTTGTGACGGACCGGCGCCTATACCGAACCATAGATTGTGGTCGCCGGTGATCTGCGCCAGCCCGCCGTCAATGTAGATCTCGCCCGGATTCTGGTCTGCGACGTTATTGCGCAGGTTCATTTTTAGCGTGGCTGGCCCTCCGCCTACGCCAAAAGCTCCACGCGAGCCGCTGGCATTGGCTGAGTTGTTGGCAGCGCAGTCAGAGAGCGTGTTGTTGAAAACCTGGACGGTGCCGGTTCCTTCCACTCCATTGTTGGTAATACCTGCCACGTAAATGCAGGAGAAGCTGGCGCCCAGTTGCAACGGATCCATCAAGCCAACGTGGTAAATCACGTTGTTATAGGCTTCCACCGGCCCCTTTGAGGGATCAACGGTCGCAAAGTTGATGCCATTGCAGTTGTCGCCGTGAATCAGGTTGTCATGCACGTGCAGATCATACTGATCAAAGCCCGTGGTATCGCCGCTTCCGCAAGTTGGCGAACACAGGGGCGATGAATGGAACTGCAACGCGCGACAGGTAAAGTTGTCATGAATGTGGTTCCAGCCCACGTCTATGTGGTTAGAGTCAGTGCTGAAGTACACCGCATGGTAGTACTTCGATGACGTTGGGTTGATTCCGGCATTATGCACTTCATTGCCGTAAAACTTCACCTTGTTGCCGCCACTCATCTCAAAGCAACCAACCTGGTCGTCGGCGCCGGGACATTGCATCTCGTTGCCAACTATTTTCCAGCCGGCACCGCCAATGTCCATGGCTTGCGTTCCGCCAATGATGTGTAGCTGTGAAATCACCCAATAGTCCATATTTACGTTGATGTTGGGCGTACGTATGCCGTAGTGAAGACCTCCGGCCACGCCGACCGTCACCGTGGCGCCTGGATACGCAACCAGGGCCATAGGAGCAGCGGCGGTACCAGAGTTACTCGCGCCCTGCTTGTCCATGCTGAGGTATGCTGTGAAAGTGTCTTCACTCGTCTGGCTGACGCCGTTTTCAATGTACGTGGTGTCACCGGCTGACATATTGTTCTTGGCATTCACAATGGTTCGCCACGGAGCCGTGAAAGAACCTGCGTTGGCATCATTACCGCTGGTTGAGACGAAGAAGATCTTCCCCACCCGAACGGTAAAAGGCAGGCCATTACTGGCTCCGGCTCCGGCAACGTTCACCACCATGTTCCCGGTAGCTGACCCGGCGCCAAGTTGAACTGTGATCTTGCCATCCGACCACAGTGGATAATTATCGACCGCACCTCCACCCACGGTGACCGTTGACGAGCCCTGCGTTGCGCCAAAGCCTTTGCCCCAGAGTGTAACGAAGACGCCCTTACCATTGGCTCCGCCGCTGTTGGGACCACTTTCCAGATCGGTGAAAAAGATTCTGGGTGGAACGCTCTGTGCCATTGCGGCAATCGCAAGCGCGAAAATCAATACAACAAACTGCGTCAACTTTCTCAAGTTGATTGAATTCCTCATCATTGAAACCCTTTTGGTAATTGAATTCGGAGCTGGTTTTCTCTGTACTGGTTTTGTCTGCACTGTTGTCATGGTGTTGGCACCGCCGCCGTAGCCTGGTTGGAGAAGGCGCTTTCAGTACCGTCAGAAGCAACGTCAGTGACTACGTAGAAATACGTGACGCCGGAACTGACTGTGCTGTCCGTGTAGGTAAGCGTAGTGATCGGCGCGGAGTTCAGCTTGGTATAAGTGCCTCCGCTGGTAGTGCTGCGATATACGTTGTATCCGGATACCGTGGAGGAACTGGCTGCCCACGTGATCGCGACCGAGTGCTGGACCGTTCCACCTGTTCCCGAAAGAGCAACGCTGGTGGGTGTTGTGGAAGCACTGCTCGTAATTTGCAGACTGCCTGTGACTGCTCCGCTGTTTTGTGGCGCAAACGTAACCGTGATGGTCGCCGTCTTGCCCGACGCAAGCACGAACGGCGCGGTCAATCCGGACGCGCTGAAGCCTGTGCCGGTAGTAGCAACCTTGTTGATGGTTACGCTCACCGTCGAAGGATTGCTGACCGTGACCGTCTGATTAGCGGTGGATCCAATCACTACAGTCCCGAAAGCTAGCGAGGTTGGGCTGGCGGTGATGGATCCGGTCGGAGTTGGTGTAGGTGTAGGTGTCGGAGTTGGACTCGGAGTTGGAGTCGGACTTGGGCTTGGAGTCGGTGTCGGCAACGGCGTCGGGCTCGGCGTGGGCGCCGGTGTTGGCGTAGGAGCGGGTGTTGGCGTAGGAGTCGGCGTCGGCGTTGGACTGCCTCCCGAGTACTCATAGGCTCCCATGTCGTAGCCCGTTCCCTGTGGACGAGCAACCTGGTTTATATCGCGGGATAGACCCGTGTTGATTCCCGCATCAATCGCTGGACTGCCGGACTGAAGCTGGAAATTGCTGCCGGGTGTCACGAACTTCGGATCGCCCGTCTTGCTGGCCGCGGAGAACGTTGGAATCGCTCCCGCACCGAAGAAAAGATTGTTGCTGCCGGCAAACATTCCAGCCGTCGAATTCCCCGCCAGATAACTTTCTCCCGACAGCAGGCTGATGATGTTATTGACCAGTGACACGGACGCTGTGGCGTATACGGCTCCGGAATCCGCATTGCGACGGCCTCCGCAGTCATAGAGAGTGTTGCCTTTAAGCTGCACAGCCGCTGAATTAGTTCCAGCCACCTTGACGCACGCGTAACTGGATTCAACACCGCCGGGCGCAGGGCCCGTGCCCGCACGATAGATGACGTTGTTGTATGCCGTGACTGCACCACGCACCGGATCAATGGTGGCAAAGTTAATGCCGTCACAACGCGCGTCATGGATCAGGTTGTCGTGAACGGTCAGATTGAAGAGCGCCGTGGTGTCGGAATAAAACTGAAGCGCCCGGCAGGAACGGGTATTGGCGATTTCATTCCATCCGAAGTCAATTCCGTTGGAACCGGTGTCAAATTGCACGGCCTGATACAGCTTGCTGACACTGGTGGTTGAACCTGAATCATGCACAAGGTTGCGGTAGAAGATACCGTTCGTCAAAGCAGAAACTGCGATACATGATCCAGTGCCCGCCCCATTGGGACAGGAAATGTCGTTGCCAATTACGCGCCAGTTGGCGGAATTCGCCACCGAAAGCGCGCTGAGTGATCCACGCAGCGTAAGCCCGGAGAGCACCCAGTTGCTGGCAGCCGCTGTGGTCCTTATGCCGAATTGTTGCCCGGTAGAGGAACCCACCGTGGCTGTGGCGCCGGGATAAGCCACCAGTGCGATGGGAGCAGAGGAGGTGCCGCCTTTTGCGATGGCCAGCGATGCTGACGCGCTATTCAGGGCAGTTTGCGAGACTCCATTCATCAGGTAGATGATGTCGCCCGCCTGGCTGGACGCCACCGCTTTGGTGATCGTCTTCCATGGCGCGGTAAATGAACCCGCGTTGGCGTCCGCGCCCGTGGGCGAAACAAACAATAACCTGCCGGACCGCACGGTGAACGGTTTGGGATTACTCACTCCGGCGCCGGTGTGGACCAGCACGTTGCCGCTTGCGGCGGCAGTGCCAATTTGAAAACTAATCTTCGTATTCGACCAGAACAGATAGTTGTCGGCGCTGATACCGCCGACGGAAATGTTCGACGCACCTTGCGTCGCGCCAAAGCCGAAGCCATACAACGTGACGATAGTGCCTTTGTTGTTTGGACCACCCGTATTCGGGCCGCTTTGTAGATCAGTTGCAATCACTCGGGGAACAGAGGTCTGAGCCAGCGCGCAAGCACACGCGAGCAAGCTCATGACCAGCAGTTTTGCTGCTGATTTCATTAAGCCTCACAAATTTTGTTTTTCTACAGAACGAAGGTTGTTACGCGCGAAGTTCCTGGCGACGAACGATGCTGGAGGGCAGCACCAGGAATGATTCGCGATGGGATTGCCTTTTCTAAGGCAAGTCTCGTGCCATTAAGATCCTTTAACCCGGTTTCACTGAATCGATGTGAGATGGTATGTAGCTGCTTTAATCCGGGTACACGCAATCGCGTAGTAGATTCGCAGTGCGAAGAGAAAAGTTCATAGGTGAGCTGGTCTAACCCAACAGTTCACTTTTAGCGCGTCGCGGGCCAAGCGTTTTTACTTACAGCTGGAGGTATTCGCTTTAGTTTCCGGGCAGATATGCGCAACCTTTTGCGCACTCCGCAATGCAATGCACAGAATTCGGATGGGAATTGCGCCTCAAGGCCTTAGAAAATTTTGCACGGGTACTCAGGATTCAGCTTCTCACATTCACAACAACTTTCCCCGTCGATTTACGATCTCGCAGCATCTCCATGGCCATTGCCGCCTGATCGAGATCAAAGCGATGGGAAACGTGCGGCTTGAGTTTCCCTTCGGCGAACCAGCGAAGAAGTTGCGCAAACGAACTCCGCAGCAACTCAGGCCGGTGCGTCTGGTAAGAACCCCAATAAAAACCGATAACATCGATATTTTTTACCAGGACAATGTTGGCCGGAATCTGCGGAACACGACCCGAAGCAAAACCAATGATCACGACGCGCGCTCCCCAGGCAATCGACCGCAGGCTGGCATCAAAAGCGTCGCCGCCAACGGGATCATAGACCACATTCACGCCACGGCCTGAAGTAATGGCCTTCACCCGTTCGCGAATATCTTCCTTGGAATAATCGATAAGATGATCGGCGCCGTGTTCCTGGGCGATCTTGAGTTTCTCTGCGCTGCCGGCACACGCGATCACCTTCGCGCCCATGGCTTTGCCAATCTCAACCGCCGTAAGACCCACGCCTCCCGCAGCTCCGAGCACCAGCAACCACTCACCCGGTTGCAACCGTGCCCGCCATTCCAAAGCTCCGTGCGAAGTTCCATAGGCAACGGGAAAGGCCGCGCCGGAAGCAAAGTCCATTGATCCGGGAATGGGAAGCGCACGCGCTGCGTCAATCACTACCTCTTCCGCAAATGCACCCAGCCCGGTAAGTGCCATCACGCGGTCACCGGCTTTCAGGTGAGATACGCCCGGGCCAATTTCTGTGATCACCCCGGATGCCTCTGCCCCGGGAATGAAGGGAAAAGCTGGCTTCTCCTGATATTGTCCCGCCACCAGAAGCAGGTCGGCGAAATTGATTCCTGCGGCGTGGACCTTGAGGCGGACAGCGCCGTCACGGATCGCTGGTACGGGCGCATCTTCCACGACCAGTTTGTCCGGGCCGCCCCACTCTTTGCAAAGAACTGCGCGCATGGTTGTTTCCTCAGGCAACAGATTGTAAATGGAGTCATGAAAGGAAGTCCTGATACGTTGTCATCGGACGATGCGCTCCCGCCGGTTTGACTCTCGTCCCGCAACCGTTTAAGTTTGCAAGTTCCCTTTTGTTACAAAGTCGATTTACTGCGACTCCAAATCCTGGATTTTGATATTCCCCCGAGGTGATCTGATTGAGTAAGGCGACGAAGAAGCCATCAAAGAAGCAGGCAGGCACAGGTATTGATCGTAAGCTGCATGATCCGGTGAGTGACAAGTTGTCTCCGCTGGCTCCGCTGGATTTGTCGAAAGTGAAAAGCGTAAGTGACCTGTTGCGCGGTATGGCAAACACGGCCTTCACCGGCCGCCAGCTGGGCGAATCAGTGGATGTGCTGGAAGCCATGGCCCGTGACAGGGACTGCTTCGTGGTGATGACCCTTGCGGGAGCCATGACCGTGGCCAAGCAGGGGCTGATTGTCTGCGACCTGATTGATCGCGGGTTGGTGAACGCCGTGGTCTCAACCGGCGCGCTGATGGCTCATGGACTGGTGGAAGCCACGGGGCAAAAGCATTATCGCTATGATCCGCGCATGAATGATGTGGAGCTCTACGAAGCTGGCTACAACCGCGTTTATGACACCCTGGAACCGGAGCAGAACCTCGATCACGTTGAACTGGTGATGGAAGACGTGCTGGGCAAGTGGGATACCGATGAGACCATGTGTTCATGGAAATTGAATCGCGCTATCGGCGCTCATCTCAAGAAGAAGATGAAAGGCCGCGGGATTCTAAAGTCGGCCTA
Organism: Terriglobia bacterium; assembly: GCA_963755365.1. Lineage (GTDB taxonomy): Bacteria > Acidobacteriota > Terriglobia > Terriglobales > Acidobacteriaceae > Angelobacter. The sequence goes on from CAVWJV010000012.1 coordinate 112,544, forward strand.
TGAGCAGGAAGTGCCGGTCTTTGTGCCTGCTTTCACTGACTCCGAACTCGGCCTGGATGTCGCGCTGAACAATCGGATGCGCGCGCGCGAAGGCAAGCCGGCGATCCACTTTGATCCATTTCATGATTTGAATTATTTTGCCGAAACATTGCTGAAGCAGAAGAAGCTGGGGATCTTCACCATCGGCGGCGGCGTCCCGCGCAACTGGGCGCAGCAGTTTGGACCATATTGTGAGCTGCGTGTGCGTCGTGCGGGTGAAGATGTGCCTCTCAAGCGCTATCACTACGGCGTTCGCGTATGTCCGGAGCCGGTGCACTGGGGAGGACTGTCTGGATCGCCCTATTCAGAAGCCATTTCCTGGGGCAAGTTTGTTCCGCCCGATGAAGGCGGCAAATTCGGTGAAGTATTTGTTGACGCAACAGTTGGCTTGCCGATCATGTGTGCCGCGTTATTTGAACGCCTGGGTAAGAGTTATAAGAAGCGGCTTACCACGAATTAACTCGAAAGGTTCTGAATATTTACGCCGCTTTCAACTTGATCACAAGTGGGTAATAACTGTTGAAATATGCCTCCAGGTTCATTGGCTCGCGTCCGGTCAGGAGTTGCACGGTGTCACTGGTCTGTTCAACTTCGCCGGCTGCCATGGCCAGATATGAGCCGATCCAGGTGTCCACTTGCCAATCTTCGGCGCCCTGGCTTCGCCACTTGCGGGCTTCTTCCACGGTTTCATTCTGGTAACGAATAGCTCGACCGCAAATTCTGGAAAGCCGTTCAGCCGCTTCCGCAAGCGATATGGCTTGAGGACCGGTTACGTTGAACAGCCCCGTCGCTTTCTCCGGGTCTTTGAGCACCATGGCCGCAACCTGAGCTACGTCTTCACGTGACACGAATGCCGCTCTTCCGTTTCCCGCCGGCCCGCGAATAATACCCTGTTCATTGGGCATTACGCTGAGCATGTCCATGTAAGTGTTGTCACGCAGTGAAGTGTAGGGCACGCCTGTTTCAGCCAGATATAGTTCAGACTGGTAGTGATCACACCCGTAAGGAAATTTTGAATCGGGAGATGCGTTCTGACAAGACAAGTAGACCAGATGCTTAACGCCGGCACGTGCCGCGGCTTGAAAAGCATTGCGATGCAACTTTGCGCGCTCGCCCGGCCTGGCATGCCCGGAGACGATGAACGCCCGCTCAATGCCCTTCATCGCGCGATCCATTGAGGCCGTGTCGCCATAATCAGCGATAACGTATTCTGCGTGCGGCAAGAGCGGCACTTTCCTGGATTCGTGCGCCATCAGTCTCATCGGCAGCTCATCTTTGGCCAACAGTTCAGCTATTCTCCTGCCAACGTGCCCAGAAGCTCCCGTAATGAGAATCATACGCACCTTCCTTCTAGCAAATTGGATGATGCATGCCTGACACGTGATGGACTATATCCGGAAAAGCTGGAAAGCACATCAGCCGCAATCCTGGCGATCGCACAGAAATTGCTATTCCCGGCGCTCAGGCTTTGCGGCTGATGACTGACTACTGCTGGTTTCTATTCGAAAATCAGAATGGCGGATGCAATCACCGTGGTCCACAGGCCCCGTTTGTCGCCAACGGCGGTCTGGGTGACATTGGTGGTGCGGACGATCTTGTTGGAAATCCGGTAGATTTCCTTTTTCTCGTCCCATGAGGTGTCAGGATCGAACTCCACGTTGAGGGTGGTGGCGAGCATCTCCGCGGCCAACTCCTCTGCATATTCACCGGCAACGTCATCCGGCTCGCCGAACGAGTGATGTTCGCTCAGGTACCCGTAAGTGGAGCGATCCGCAGGCATGGCCAGACCGATGCTCGCCGCGGTCAGCCGGTGTGGCTCGCGAGTCGAGTTCTCCGCAACCACAGCAAAGGTGACTTCACCCGGGTGGAGGAACTTAACGCCCTCTTTGCGCGAGATCAGCTTGCAGTTTGGCGGAAAAATGGACGAAACACGCACCAGATTTTGCGCGGCAATGCCCGCGTCGCGTAGTGCAAGCTCGAAAGATGTCAGGCGCTCTTTATGCTTTCCAACTCCTTTAGTCAGAAAGATGCGCTTGGGAACCATGTCCTTTCCCAATGTTGTGGCCTCCAGTCAGGGCAGTTATTTTGTCGCGAATCACAAAAAGTAACACACGCAGGCGGCAAGCGCTGAAAATTTATGGAAAAATTATTTCCCGCACCACGTGCGCCAAATGCATAGAGGAGTTTTAGGCCAAATTCCGTCTTTTTGGTAGCTCGCCGGTTGAGAGCCGCGAGCCAAAACGGTCATCGTAATTTTCCCGACTGCACCTTCCTTAGTGCATAAATTTCCTCTCATCCCATTGCGCGTTTGCGAGCGTCAAGCCCGGGAAACATCAGTGCTTCATGGCCGCTTCCACCTCTTCGGCGGTCCGCGGCAGTCCTTGCGTGAGCATTACGAGTTTCCCTTCCTGGTCAACGTAAAACAAGTCTTCGATTCTGACTCCCAGCTTTTCTTCCGGAATGTAAATGCCGGGTTCCAGCGTAAAGACCATACCTTTATTCAGGGGCGAAGGCTCATTGGCATCGTGCACGTTAAGGCCAACGTGATGTCCCAGCCCGTGGATGAAGTACTTTCCCAGCGGATCGCCATGCAGGTCTTTTCCATGCGTGTTGATGTAATCGAAGGCCACTTTGTACAGAGAGTCATTATCAGGGCCGCGTTCAAGTTTCGATTTTCCGGTTTGAAATGCCTTGATAGCCGCTTCCTGCGCGCCGAATACGATGTTATAGATCTCACGCTGGCGGGCAGTGAACTTACCATTCACCGGAGCGGTGCGAGTGATGTCCGTGGCGTACATGGAGAACTCGCCGCCTACGTCCATCGCCACAACATCGCCATCCTTCATGATGTGGTCATCTTCCGAATAATGCAGCACGGTGGAATAAAACCCGGAGCCGACAATAGGTGCATAGGCCGGTCGCTCACACCCCCGCTTGCCGAATTCATACTGCATCAGTGCGGAGATTTCGCGTTCGGAGCTTCCGGGATGAATGGCCTTGAGCGCCGCCACGTGTCCAGCCATGGATGCCGTCGTGGCATTCTTGATGAATTGGACCTCGCCGGCATCCTTAACCATGCGCAGGCGCGCGATCAGCGGCTTGGCGTCACGAAAAGCCACATAGTTGGGAAATGAATTGCCGCGTCGCAGCCATTCGACGGGGCCTGTCGAGGGCGCAGTCTGCCCGTTGCTGCCCAGATCGGTGTAGACCAGTGCTCTGGGCTGCGGCAGTGTTTTCAGCAGCTCCTCATGCATCTTGTCCAGGCTTTCCACTTTGTCAAAGCCGGTGACTTTCGTCGCGTCCGGACTCTCAGGACCCAGTTTGGGGCCAGTCCATTTTTCCTGCGTCACATTATGTTCGGGCAGGAAAAGAATTTCCGCATAGGGATTGGAGTTGATGAATACAGCCGCGCCGGGTTCTAACCATCCGGTCAGGTAATAAAAGTTATCTTCCTGGCGGAAGCCATAGAGATTGTTGGGACCTTCGGCTTCCGTGGGTGCAAATAAGACCAGGGACCCGCCATCCATGCTCTTGGCCAGCGCCATGCGACGCGCGTGATAGTCGGCGTTGTTCTGGCGTTCCGTGGCCGAAGCGGCCATCGCCAACGCTAAAATAATGAAAACTACTTTGCCCAGCCTGGACCGCATTCTCACAAAAGTTTGAAGACCCATTCCAACTCCTCAGCGAATTTGCAGCGGATTCTAACATGCGCCTTCATCGCTCAGGCACAATAAACGTCAGGAACAATAAAGTCAGGCACGTTCTATAATTTCGCCGCATCTTCCAACGAACTTTCCAGGAGCCGGCCAAGCGGAATGCCAACAGAAAAGACGGACACCACAACCAGTTCCCTTCCCTTGCACGGCTTGCGTGTCATCAGTCTATGCATCAACACGCCTGGACCCGTTGCAGCTTCGCGATTGCAGCGCCTGGGCGCGAGCGTCACCAAGATTGAGCCGCCTGCAGGCGATCCGCTGAAAGCTTTTCGCTCCAGCATGGTATGAGTCGCTGGCCGGAGGCCAGTCCGTCATCACTCTAGACCTCAAAGACCTGAAAGATCCGACACAACGCACGCGACTGGATGATCTTCTCAGCCGTGCCGATCTGCTGCTCGCGTCATTCCGGCCATCAGCCTTGAAACGGCTTGGTCTGGACTGGGAAAGTCTTCACCTTCGCCATCCCAGGTTATGTTTTATTGGGATCATTGGATATCCGCAGCCAATGGAAGAGAAAAGCGGACACGATCTCACTTACCTTGCATCCGCCGGATTGGTGACTCCGCCGGAGTTGCCGGCAACTTTATTTGCGGACCTGGCCGGCGCCGAACGCTGTGTGAGCCAGGCCCTGGCGTTGCTGCTGAAGTTTGCGCGCAGCGGCGAAGCAGGATGCGATTTTGTGTCGTTGTATGACTGTGCGCATGAACTTTCTGCGCCGATTGCTGCCGGATTGACTGTCCGCGGCAATGTTCTGGGAGGAGGATCTCCCTTTTATGGGCTCTATCAGACGAACGACGGATGGCTTGCCGTGGCCGCTCTGGAGCCGAGGTTCGCGGAAAAGTTGCTCTTAGAGTTCAATCTCCGGCAAGCGGACCACGCCGAATTCGCACGTATCTTCCGCCAGCGTAGCGCGATTGCGTGGGAGACGTGGGCGGCTGACCGTGACCTCCCCATCGTCGCTGTTCGTTGAATAGCGTTTATAACGCGATGTTGTTGCTGGGCAAAGACTTGCGTCTGGTCAATGAATGATCGCTCAGTGTACGATGGTCATTCAAAAGAGTACGGAAAGGACCTTCGTGTTCGCGAAAAACTTACTGGCAGGCAAGAAAATCCTGATCACCGGCGGCGCTACTGGCCTCGGCAAAAGCATGGGCAAGCGTTTTCTCGAACTCGGCGCGTCTCTTTATATATGTGGCCGTCGTGAAGAAGTCCTGCAACAGGCGGCGGATGAGTTGCAGTCCGCCACTGGTGGCAAAGTCAAAACTTTCTCTTGCGACGTGCGTGATAACGCCCGCGTGGAAGCCATGATCGAACAGTTCTGGCAGGATGGCCCGCTCGACGTTCTAGTCAACAACGCTGCCGGCAACTTCATCTCGCGTACTGAAGATCTTTCTATCGGAGCATTTGAAGCTGTGATCGGCATCGTGCTCATGGGCACCATTCATACCACCATGGCCTGCGGCAAGCGATGGCTGAAAGCGAAACACAAAGCGAACGTCCTGAACATTTCCACTACTTATGCTGAACTCGGTTCAGGCTATGTGGTTCCCTCCGCCGTAGCCAAAGCCGGAGTGCTGGCCATGATGCGCAGCCTGGCCGTGGAATGGGGCAAGCAAGGCATCCGTTTCAACTCAATTGCACCGGGGGCAATTCCTACCGAAGGCGCGTTCTCCCGCCTGCTCCCGATGAAAGAGCTGGAGGCCATGGCCTCAAAGAAAAATCCTGTCGGACGATTTGGCACCCATGAAGAACTCGCCGATCTCGCGGCCTTCCTGGTGAGTGACATGTCCGGCTACGTCAACGGCGAACAAATCACCATGGACGGCGGCGCTCTGCTTCAGGGAGCGGGATCATTCAACTACCTCGGCGACATGCTCACCGACGAAATGTGGCAGGCCATCAAGCCCAAGAAGAAATCGTAGATCGATCACGGCGATGACGTGCGATCTCGGCTATGATGGCTAAAGCTGCGCAATAGGAGTCATGATGCTTGCCGCCAATCCGCAAACTAGAGTCCTTGTCGTCAGCTCCGGGAAGAAAACTGAGTACTTCACGATCTTCTGGCATTTGCTGGAAGGCGTGATCTCTCTTGGGGCCGGAATTTCCGCCGGCAGCCTGTCGCTCGTGGGCTTTGGAGTGGACAGCCTGGTTGAACTCGCTTCCGGCGTGGCTGTCCTTTGGCGCATGAATGTGGATCACGACGTTGAACACCGTGAGCGCAACGAAATACTCGCCGTAAAACTTGTCGGCTGGTCTTTCATTGCTCTGGCTCTCTATCTGGTGCTGGAATCCATCGTGAGTTTTGTTGAGAAAAAAGCGCCGGAGCACAGTCTCGTTGGCATCGTTATCGCGGTTCTATCACTGGTTGTTATGCCAGTCCTCTCACGGGTGAAACGCCAGATTGGGCTAAAGCTGGATAGCGCTGCCATGTGCGCGGACGCCAAACAAGCCGATTTCTGTGCCTATCTGGCAGCAATACTGCTTGCCGGATTGCTCCTCAATTACTTGTTCAACTGGTGGTGGGCAGATCCGATTGCTGCCATCGCCATGGCTCTGATCATCGGCAATGAAGGAATTAATGCCAGTACCGGGCAGCGGGAGTGCTGTTAGGCAACGGCGGCTTTACCCGGTTGTGCAATCTATCTGCGGAGTAGTAACCTTAAAGACGTGCCTGTGCGCCATCTCAAGTTTGTCTCGACTGTAGCTGTTCTGCTGGTGATGACCAGTTCGCCCGTCCTGAACTGCATGTCAACTCTTTATAAGATGAGCATGCAGGAGATGGCCTGCTGCAAGCACATGATGTCTGACGGTTGTGATATGGGACAAGGACATGAGCCCTGCTGTCAGACCAACTCAAACCCCTCGGTCGCTGCGGCTACTCACCCAACGCAAATAGTCCATCTGGATGGTGACGCAACCGCTTTTGTTTCGATCGCAAAAGTGGATTTCTCGGCCGCAATCAGCTACCCGCGTATTACAGATGCCGATGACGGATTACCTCCTCCGGCTCCGCCCGGCGATATCAACATTCTCAGAATCTAGAAGGCTTTTGTCTCTCCATGCGCACGCAATCGCAATCGCGTGTGCCCGTGTGTCTTTTCAACAAATGGAGATAAGAGATGAAAGCGTTTCTTGTTTTGCTGATTTCTACTACCGCCTTCTGCGGGGCCTCGCAATCGGCCGACGGTCAACACGCGGTATCGAGCGGCGTTCCGACTTCACTCGTTGCTTTGATTGAAGAAGCGCAGTTGAAGAATCCAGAAATCCAGGCTTCTCAGCATGAATACCGCGCCAAGACCGTTGGCGCGAATGCGGCCGGAGCCCTCCCCGACACGGAAATCATGCTGCAGAATCTGAGTGTCGGCAGTCCGCGTCCCTTCGCTGGCTATACCAACAGCGATTTTGCCTATGTCGGAATCGGGGTTTCGCAACAGATCCCCTGGCCTGGCAAGCGCGACCTGCGTTCTGCGGTGGCCCGACTGGACGCTGAATCCATGGGGATGCAATCAGCGGTCGTGACGCCGCATGGTTACTGAGCAGCTCAAAGTAACCTACTTCAAGCTCGCGTATCTGCAGCAAACGCTGGATGTGCTGCAGAAGGATGACAAACTTGCTTGGAGAGATGGAACAGATCACCGAGTCACGCTATCGCGTAGGTCAGGGAAATCAGGCAGACGTCCTCAAATCGCAGCTCCAGCATACCCGCATCCTTCAGGAAATCACGATGCATCACCGCGAAGTTGGTCAGATGCAGGCACAGCTCAAGCAATTGCTCGGGCGCACGCAAGATTCCTCAGACATTCTGACCGAACCCTTACGCGAGCGGGTACTACCCCCTGACTCTGCAGATTTGCTGGAAGGCGTGCGGCAACATAATCCTGAAGTCGCTTTCCGCCAGCAATTGGCCAAACGCGATGATAAGCAGGTTGAACTCGCACAGAAAGAATTTCGGCCCGACTTCGGTCTGCAGTACATGTATCAGAACACTGATCGAAAATTTCGCGACTATTACATGCTGACGTTCACCGTAACGCTGCCAAACCGGAGCCGGCGGAAGGCGGAGCTGGCGGAAGCCTCCGAACACCAGCGAACGGCAGAGTCGGAATTGAATGCTGAGATTCAGCGCCGTTCGGCGGAAGTGCAGAGCCAGTACGTAGCGGCACAAACTTCAGCCGAGCAGCTCAGGATTTATCGCGAAGGATTGATCCCGCAAGCGGAAGCGACGTATCGGGCCGCTCTCGCGGCATATCAGGCAAACCGTGAGGGGTTTGAGACACTGCTCTCTTCATTTCGCGATCTGCTGGATTTTCAAGAGCAATATCAAAAGGAACTAAGTGAGCACGAATCGGCTCTGGCACGACTGGAATCGCTAACGGGGGTTACATTCCCATGAATACACCCTTGCAAACTCGTTCCTATCGAAAGGCATTCTTTGCGGTACTCGTCATCAACGCGGTATTGTTGGCGGGACTCGGCCTGGCGTGGTGGCGTTCTCACCGCGCTCCCGCTTCCACCGCGGAGGTGCAGCAGGCCTTAGCGGGAGATGCCTCAGCCGTTGAGCCAAACTCAAATGCCCAACCGCAACATGAGACGCAACTTGTCCCTATCCAGCTCACTCCACAGCGCATGCAAAGTATCGGTGTGAAGTTCGGAACGGTGTCGTACAAAAACGGAAGTGATGAAATCCGCGTTACCGGGAATGTGGATACTGACGAAACCCGGGTCTCATCCATTCAGGTCCGCTTTCCGGGATGGATTCGCAATGTCTACGTGGACGCCACTTATCGATACGTGCGCAAGGGACAACCGCTCTTTACGATTTACAGCCCTGACCTTGTCGCGACAGAACAGGAGTACCTGCTTGCCAGACAAAACCAGCAACAACTCAACAGCAGCGGTGTTGCTGGCGTATCCGCCGGCGCTGCGTCACTTGCCAACGCCGCAAAAGAGCGCCTGGCCCAGTGGGAAGTTTCACCGGAAGAAATTTCCAAACTTGAATCGACAGGAAAAGTGATCACTGATCTTACGTTCAATGCACCTGCATCTGGTTACATTACTGAAAAGAACATATTGCCCAATATGTATGTGCAGCCTGACACAAAGCTGTACACCGTGGCCGATCTTTCCTCCGTGTGGGTAAACGCCCAGGTATTTCAACCTGATATTGGAAAGATCAAGCCCGGTGATACCGCGAAGATCACCGTCGACGCGTATCCAGGCAGGACATTCAGCGGGCGCGTAGATCAGATACTTCCGCAGGTTGACGCGAACACACGCACCGTGCGGGTTCGCCTGGTCCTGGCCAATCCGCGGTTGGAGCTGAAGCCCGGCATGTACGTCAACGTTGTGCTGGCGGTCCCTCTGGGAAGGCAACTCATGGTTCCGGCTTCCGCTGTTCTTCAATCCGGCACCCGTCAGCTTGTATTTGTAAATCATGGTGACGGTAATCTCGAGCCGCGGCCCGTAACGACAGGAGCGAGGGTCGGAGATGAGTTCGTCGTAACCCAGGGACTGAAGGCGAACGAATCAATTGTGACCTCCGCCAATTTTCTGATCGATTCTGAAAGCCAATTGCAGGCAGCCAGCGGAAGCTATGTCCCGCCGCCGCCAGGCGCAGGTGGCGCTGCAGTAAATGGCTCTCAGCCGTCCAACGGGCCGGTCCCGCAAGCGAACGCCGAGTTGTCCACCGAACCCTCGCCGCCTCACAAGGGAAGCAATATTTTCCGCGTCAAGTTGACGGAGGCCAACAACAGTCCGATCACTGGAGGGCAAGTGGTCGTCACTTTTTACATGCCTGCCATGTCCGCGATGGGAATGGCCGCGATGACTACGCGGATGGTTCTCATTGAAAAAGGCAATGGACTGTACGAAGCCAAGGGCGAGCTCGGCTCTGGTGGAATTTGGCAGGTAACAATAACGGCCACGCAAAATGGGAAGATGGTCGTCAACAAACACTTCACCGTCAATGCCGAAGGAGGAATGTAATCATGATCTCCCGAATCATTAACTGGTGCGCCAATAACCGATTCCTGGTATTGACCAGTGTTCTGCTGCTGGTGCTTGCTGGGATATGGTCGCTGAAACATATCCCGCTCGATGCCTTACCTGACATCTCTGACGTTCAAGTGATTATTCACACAGCCTGGGAAGGTGAGCCGCCTGACGTGATCGAAGATCAGGTCACTTATCCAATCGTAACTTCATTGCTGGCAGCTCCACGGGTGAAAGCCGTCCGCGCGCAGACCATGTTCGGCGATTCCTATGTTTACGTCGTGTTCCAGGACGGAACAGACGTGTATTGGGCACGCTCTCGCGTCCTTGAATACCTTCAGCAGATCGGGGGTCGGTTGCCGCAGAGTGTTCATCCGGCGATCGGGCCAGACGCCACTGGCGCCGGTTGGGTTTACGAATATGCTTTGGTGGATCGCAGCCATCAGCACAGCCTGGCCGATCTCCGCAGCATTCAGGACTGGCATCTGCGATACCAGCTTGAAACCGTCCCGGGCGTGGCGGAGGTTGCCAGCATTGGCGGCTTTGTAAAGCAGTACCAGGTGAGACTTGATCCCAACAAGCTGCTGGCATATGGAGTTCCCCTGTCAACGGTGATCGACCGGGTAAAGACTAGCACGAATGAAGTCGGTGGTCGTGTGCTCGAACTCACTGGAACGCAATACATGGTCCGAGGTTTGGGGTATTTGCGCTCTCTCAGCGATCTTGAGAATGTTCCCGTCATCGCCAGGAACGGTACGCCGGTGCTCATCAAGGACCTCGGTACAGTCGCTTTCGGTCCGGACATTCGTCAAGGCGTCGCGGAATGGAACGGAGAGGGCGAGACTGTAGGCGGGATCGTGGTCATGCGCGATGGTATGAACGCGCTGAACGTGATTCAGGGTGTAAAGCAAAAGCTAAAACAGGTTAAGAGCTCTTTGCCGCCCGGAGTCGAGGTGGTTACAGCGTATGACCGGTCCGGCCTGATTCGCTCTTCGATTGAAACGCTGCAGCGCGACTTGCTTGAAGAGGCGGTGATCGTCAGCCTTGTGACTGTCGTTTTCCTCTTTCATTTCCGCTCGGCCTTCATTCCGATTCTCACATTGCCAATCGCGGTTGTGATGTCGTTCATCCCCATGTATTACCTGCACGTGACTTCTAACATCATGTCACTGGGAGGGCTGGCGCTCGCCATTGGTGTCCTGGTGGACGCGGCCATTGTGATGGTGGAAAACGGTTATCGCCATCTCGCTGAGCGGCAGGATGCCGGTCCTGTGGATGAAACAGAGCGCAGGAAAATCCTGACCGGCGCGGCCAGGCAGGTTGGTCCAGCGCTGTTCTTCTCTTTGCTCATCATTGTTGTTTCGTTTCTTCCCGTCTTCCTCCTGGAAGCCCAGGAAGGCCGCATGTTCCGGCCCCTCGCCTGGACTAAGACGTTGGCTGTGGGCTTTTCGTCTCTTCTCGCAATCACGCTGGTTCCCAATGCTGATGCTGATGTTGATCAAGGGAAAATTGCGCCCTGAATCGCGCAATCCAGTTTCCAGGATCACTCAGGCTTTGTATCTCCCGGTGTTGCGCCTTTGTCTCCGATATCGCAAAACAACGTTGGCGTTAAATCTTCTTTTTCTCGTCGCTCGTTTTCCCGCTGTCTCTGAAGATTGGCAGCCAGTTCATGCCTCCTTTGTTTGAAGGTTCATCTTTATTCATGCCCACGGCTTTGCCGGGAATCGGCATCACGCAGGCGACGCAGCTATTACAGGAGCAGGACCGAATCCTGCGCAGCTTTCCTGAAGTGGAAAGTGTTTTTGGAGTCATCGGTCGCTCTGACAGCGCCACGGACAATGCACCTCTCGATATGTATGACACCACCGTGATGCTGAAACCGAAAAGCAAGTGGCGCGCCGGCATGACCCACGAGAAGCTCATCAGTGAAATGGATTCCAGGCTCCAGTTCCCTGGTTTATCCAACACCTGGACCATGCCGGTCGAGAATCGGCTGGACATGGAGCTGACGGGAATTAAGACCCCTGTCGGCCTCAAGATCCAGGGACCGACCGTGGATGGGATTCAGCAGATCGGATCACAGATTGAGAAGATTCTGGCTGGGCAGCAGAATGTGCGCGGCGTATTTGCAGAGCGGGTCTCACAGGGCTTCTATATCAATGTGGACGTGAACCGCCCGGAGGCCGCCCGTTACGGGCTAACGGTGGAGGACATACAGCGGGCGGTTACATCCGGTATTGGTGGATCTAACATCACGGAAAACATTGAAGGCCGCGAGCGATACCCGATCAATGTTCGTTACGAACGCGACTTCCGCGACAATCCGGATGAACTTCGCCGCGTGCTGATTGGAACTCCCGCCGGCGCGCAGGTCCCGCTTGGGCAGGTCGCACGAGTTTCCTTCTCGCGCGGCCCGGCAATGATCCGGGACGAAGACGGAGCGCTCACCGGATACGTTTACGTTGACCTCAATACCAGAGACTACGGCGGTTTTGTACACCGCGCCAACGATCTGCTGCGCAAAATGAAACTACCGGCCGGTTACACCTATCAGTGGTCGGGAGAATACGAGTTTGAACTGAGGGCAAAACAACGACTCAAGCTAATTCTTCCGGTCGTATTTTTCGTGATCTTCCTGCTGCTCTATATGATCTTTAAGTCCATCACGGAAGCCCTGGTTCTCATTTTTCCAACCGTTTATGCCATGACTGGCGGCCTTCTACTTCAATGGCTGCTTGGCTACAACTTCAGCGTAGCTGTCTGGGTCGGGTACATCGCTTTATTCGGAATCGCCGTTGAGACTGGTGTCGTCATGGTGGTTTACCTCCATGAAGCGCTTGAGCGCAAAATGCACGCCGTTCCTTTACTTACAAACGCTGATATCGAAGCGGCGGCGATCGAAGGCGCTGTGCAGCGACTACGGCCAAAGTTGATGACCGTTACCGCGGTGCTTGCCAGCTTGGCCCCGATCCTCTGGGAAACTGGCATCGGTTCAGACGTGATGAAGCCAATAGCCGCTCCTATTGTGGGTGGAATGATCACATCCACTGTCCATGTCTTGATTCTAGTACCCGTCTTTTTTGTGATGATGAAAGAACATGCGCTGAGGAGAGATACAGCAAAGGTCGATCACACATTAACAACCGTATAAAGGAGAACCAATGAACAAAATACAAACACTCTCAATCATTCTAGCCATCACGGCAATGTCCGCTCTCGGTGCGTTTTCGCAATCATCGGACAAAAACCCGTCCTCAGCCAAACAGGGTACTTTTACTGGAATCGTCAGCGATTCCATGTGTGGCACAAAACACATGATGAAAGACAAGAGCGCAGCGGAATGCACTCGCGTTTGCGTCAAGCAGGGTATGGACTACGCTCTGGTAGTCGGACAGGAAATTTATACTCTGAAGGGAAATACATCTGAGATTGATAAGTATGCGGGCGAACGGGCCACCGTCAAAGGAAAGCTGAACGGTAAGACGATTGATGTCGAATCGATCAGCGCCACAAAGAAATCCTAGGCAAAGCTGGAAGGTAAGGCCCCGCCCCGCTAAGCAAAGACGATGTTAACGATTTCATCGCCGCAGAGCTTGACACCATCCCTCTATTTCGATATTTATAGAAATACAGGAGAATCGATGGCCGTTAAACCCAGCTCTCAGGACGTAACCCGCTTTGCTGACATGCTCTCCGCCATGGGCGCCGAAGCAAGACTACGCATCCTTCGTCTTCTGCTGACGGCTCATCCCGACGGCATGGTGGTGGGTGAAATTGGAGAAGAACTTGATATCCCCAATTCCACTCTGTCGCACCATCTGGATAAGCTCAAGAACGAAGGCCTGGTCCTGATTCAGCGCGAGGGGACGTTTCTGCGCTACACGGCAAATACGGCCGCTTTAGAAGAGTTGCTCAGCTTCCTTTATGCCGAGTGCTGTACCCGCAACAAAGCCATTGAGCCGCGAAAGATCGTCTGTTGCAAGTAATAGGAGAACCGCAATGAGCGATGCAATCAAAGACGTAGTCCAGACCAAATACGGAGAGGCTGCCAGGCGCGTGGCCGCCGGACAGAGTAACTCATGTTGCGGTGCGGCCGCTTGTGGGACCGACATTGACCCAATTACCAGGGACCTCTATGACAATTCCCAAACCAGCATCTTGCCGGAAAGCGCGGTAAGGGCTTCGCTCGGTTGCGGAAATCCCACTGCCCTGGCCCAGCTCAAACCTGGTGAAATTGTTCTTGATCTGGGGTCCGGCGGCGGCATTGATGTCCTGCTGTCTGCTAGGCGCGTCGGTCCTGATGGAAAAGCCTACGGCCTCGACATGACAGATGACATGCTCGCGCTCGCCCGTGAGAACCAGAAGAAGTCTGGAATCGACAACGTCGAGTTTCTAAAAGGCGAGATTGAAAATATTCCTTTGCCAGACAATTCGGTCGACGTGATTATCTCCAACTGCGTCATCAATCTTTCAGCGGACAAAGCCCGCGTCTTGCGCGAGGCATTCCGCGTCCTTAAACCCGGCGGTCGTTTAGCGGTTTCAGACGTCGTGGTACGCGGCGAGGTTCCGGAAGAGATTCGCCGCAGCCTGCTTCTCTGGGTCGGCTGCATTGCCGGAGCGCTCAGCGAAGAGGACTATGTCTCTCAACTTGCAGCCGCCGGCTTTACCTCCACAGAAATTGAACCCACGCGTGTGTATAGCGTGGAAGATGCTCGCACGGTGCTCAGCGGCCAGGGCATCGACGTCGATGCCATTGCCCCGCAAGTCGAGGGAAAGTTCATGAGCGCGTTCATACGCGCCCAAAAGCCTTCCGCCTGCTGCGGTCCAGCCTGTTGCAACTGAACATCAAGCGCAGCGGTACAGCGCTCCACGCGGGTCAACACCAGGGAGCTCCATGGCGCACCAGTACAGCATTTCCAGGAAACTAGTCGCTGAGTTTGTCGGAACAGCATTTCTGCTCGCGGCTGTTGTTGGTTCCGGAATCATGGCGGAACGGCTCTCCGCAGGCAACGTCTCGCTTGCTCTGCTTGAAAATACCATCGCAACAGGAGCGGCTCTCGTCGCGCTGATACTCGCCTTCGGGCCTATTTCTGGGGCACACTTCAATCCAGCAGTAACGCTCTCGGCCGCTACACAGCGTGGGCTCCCCTGGAAAATGGTACCTGGCTACATCCTTGCCCAGTGTCTGGGTGCCATTGCCGGTGTCTACGCGGCGCACATCATGTTTGGCCTGGCTGTCGTTCAAACATCAACGCACGTACGAAGCGGTCGCGCACAGCTTTTCAGCGAGTTTGTGGCGACCTTTGGTTTGCTTGCCGTGATCTGGGGTTGCTCTCGCGCTCGACGGGCAGCCGTTCCTTTCGCGGTCGGCGCATACATCACGGCGGCTTACTGGTTTACCGCTTCCACATCGTTTGCCAATCCCGCAGTCACTCTGGCCCGCTCGTTTACCAACACTTTTGCCGGTATCCGGCCCGTCGATGCACCCGCCTTCATCATTGTTCAGTTCGCCGGCGCGCTTACGGCAACCGCGCTCTTCCACTGGCTGACAACGGCGTTGCCTGCAACAGCCGACGAGCTCCTGGTGCCTCATCGCTCTCAGGAAGAGGAGGCCCGGCATGCGTAAGATCATCTTTGCCTGTGTACATAACGCAGGCCGGTCACAGATGTCGGCCGCCTTTTTCAACCGCTATTCTGATCCCTCCAAAGCCCGTGCCACATCCGCCGGCACGCAACCGGCCCAGCGCGTTCATCCGCAGGTCATCGAAGTCATGAAGGAATTGGGTATGGATCTTTCCGGCGCCAAGCCGCAGAAATTGACGCCCGCGCTCGCTCAGGAAGCAGACCTTTTAGTCACCATGGGCTGCGGTGACGAATGTCCTTTTGTTCCTGGCCTCAGACGTGAGGACTGGCCGTTCCCCGATCCTAAAGATCAGAGTATTGAACAGACACGCGAGATTCGTGACAACATCGAGCGCAGAGTCCTGACTTTCATCGAAGCTGAAAATCTGCGCCAACGACCGTGACTCGCTTAAACCCCAGCAATAAATACCTTGACTCTGGAATGCATTCAAGGCCTGATACTTCTCATGGTGCAAACCGGTTCTAAACTCCTCCGTTCCGGAACCCTCGCAAAAGCGACGGGATTGAGTGCTGACACGATTCGATATTACGAGAAAATTGGAGTACTTCCTCCAGCTTCTCGGACCGAATCCGGATATCGCGTCTATCCCGCCAGTGCGATCGAACGAGTGTTCGTTGTGCAGAGGGCTCTTCGAATCGGATTCACGTTAGCGGAATTATCTGAGGTACTCAAGGCGCGTGATTCGGGCAAGGTGCCATGCCAACAGGTCTATGCCCTGGCAGTCGAAAAAGTAAGGGGAATCGCGGCTGACATTAAGTCGCTGACAAGAATGCACCGTTACTTAAGAAGGGTGCTTTCGGACTGGGAACAGCGGATTGATGTAGCCTCCCCGGGACAGAAGTCCCATTTACTGTATTCGCTCACGGAAGCAGTGAAAGAAGCCGGCGATCGATCAAACAAAGTTCGGAGGAGAAGAAAATGAACTTTTTATTTGTAATCATCTTGTCTGCCTTGATTCAAATGGGAACACAGGACTGCCCCATGCACCAGGAACACACCCGGAACTCTTCACATCAGAGCGACGTGGAAAAGCACGGCGACCAGGCGATGGGGTTTCCCCACGACAAAACGACACATCATTTCCGCTTATATTCGGACGGCGGCGCAATTGAAGTGACGGCTAATGACACCAGGGACGCGACAAACGTTCAGGCAATACGCTCGCACCTCGAACATATCGCTGGATTGTTCTCAGAGGGTGATTTTTCGATTCCGATGTTCGTTCACGATCAGGTTCCGCCCGGCGTACTGGTCATGAAGGAGAAGCGAGATCAAATCTCCTATGTTTACGAAAAGACTGAGTCAGGCGCTAAAGTGAGAATTAAGACGAATAACGCCGAAGCACTCAAGGCGGTACATGACTTCCTGCGTTTTCAGATTGAAGATCATCATACCGGCGACAGCATAGACGTTCCTTGGTAGGCCGGGATTGTATTTCGCCGTAATTTCCCTCTGGCGCCGGCGGGCTGAAGACCAGAGCACACCGTCTGCCTTGCGACGAAAAACTGCCCACATAACAAAGTCTGCCCGCAAGAGCAGAATTCAGTTTCCAAAAACTTTGGCAGCTCACGAATTTTATTCATTGTGTCTGATACATGGCAGACGACCACCTTAAACAACGCGGAAAATATCATCCATGAAACATACCATTCAAGATGTAAGCCGCTTGAATGACGGAATTGTTGTCACCTTTGAGGATGGAGCCATTGCCTACTTTGGCGCGTCTTTTTTGTACGCGCAGGTTGACAAGCGCGTGCCTGAATCCGGACTGACAATTCCCGAATGACAAGATTCCGGCGTATCACTCTGAGTCGCGGTGCACCACAAACTCGCCTTCCCGCCGTCTCTCACGTAGCCGCCTGTGCTCTTCAACAAGCCGCGTATGCCTTCCTATACATAAAGGAATCCAGCAACATACATGAGACATTTCTCATTTAACTTTTCTCATTTAGCTTTTCTCATCTAACTTCAAAAAGTAACCGGTAAAAAAGAAGTGTCACGCGCGCGAGCATTCGGGCCTAGAATCATAGAGGGAACTCACAATTGCCTTGGTCCGAAGATCCGAAGAGAGATGTTTATGTTGCAAAACCCTCCGCGTTTTTATCACATTCCTTCCCACTACAATCACGTGATTATCGAAACCTACTGTATGCGATGCCTTCGCTGTATCGGCGCCAGTCCGTCTCGTCCGCTGCTGAAGATTGTGGAGTTCGCGCATCTTTGCCCCAGACATGGCAACGGTATGGCTCCTCTAAAAGTGGCTTGAGAAAGGCCTGAGCATCCGCTGTTCGCCAAACTGGTGAATGAAACGCTGGTAAATGAATGACTTCTGAGATAGCGAATCACACTCCCCTGCGGGCCACCAGCAACAAATGAACAAAACCCTGAATTTGAAACCGCTTTTTTTTCGGCACGGTTATGTCTGGAACCAGACGGTAATTCCTGCAGCTTTGGGCTATACTTTGCCAATCCAACCAACTGAAAATGAACTGGCCCGATATGGAAAAGACCATCAGCGCCGTAATCATTGAAGACACGCGCAAAGACGTTCAGCGCGCATCTCAGGTGCTCAAACAAGCGGGAGTCGACAATCCTGCTGTGTTCACGTTCGTTCCGGCTGCTTTGATGTTTTTGGAAGACGTCGTCTCCGGGGCCAGGTCGTGTCCCGACCTGATGATCCTCGATCTTGATTTTGGGTCGGAGAGCGGATTTGAAGTGCTCCGCTTCTATAAGGCGCACCCTAAGCTGAAGCACTGTCAAATCATAGTCTGGACAATGTTGGGTGAAACGGAGCATGAGCTTTGCCGGTTGTTTGGCATCCAGCACTTCATATCCAAACAAAACTCAGATGCCACTCTGCTCAACGTCATCAAGGACGTTAAAGATTTATCCATCAATGCGGCTGGAAGGCCATAGAACGCGTCTTGTTACGTCCCGCTGCTTGCTTAGTTCAGATGAATGCATCGCCACTTGAGGATCTAGTCCGCATCGCCGATCGCAGCCTTTATTGAATCAAGGAAGCCACCGGCGGGGTTCAGCGACCTTCTCACTGATCGCTGAAAATCTTCCCTCCGCCGGTTACGGTCCTGTCTCATTGCATGAGGGCTTAGGCCGGATGGTCTTGGGTTTCAGCTTGCATTCTGAACGGTGCGCCATCTCTACCAGGTACAGATTGAACTTAGATTGGCTTGCCGCGACGAATGTATTGCATTGCACACAATAGGACTCAATCAACCCATGGAGGCGAGTAGTAGAGTGCCAGAAACCGGGAGGCGGTATTTGCATAAGCAGGCCTGCTGAATGCTGCTGAATCCAGGCGGAACAGCGTCGTTAACTAGAAGATTACTAGCGCCAGCACTAAAATTCTGTTCGACGCCAGACATAAGCTGAATATTTCCCGGTGTAGAGTCAGGTTAGACAATTCTTAGGCAGCGTTGATTTTGGCGAAGCCGTGAAGCGATGCGAGCTTTGGATCTTAGATCGTTCAGGACCAAAGACCGTTGAGACCAAAGACCCGTTCAGGGCCAAAATCAGGAACTCAGAACAGACGGTGCATTGGCTTCATCATCGAGTGCGGGCAGCACTTCTTTGTAACTTGAGCAAAGAAATGGTGCGGCGTAGAAAAGTTTAAAACTTACAGCCTCACTGCACTTTGAACAGCGTGGAAATCGCTCACCCCGTAGAACAATCACCTCGTGAGGCAAACGATGTCGGTCATGCGAGACCACATAGACACCGGTCTCATTGGCCACATCACCAGGTTTAAATCTTGTTTCGCTGGGCATTTGTTTAACCGTGGTTCCCTTACTGATGGTTTTCCGGAATGATGGTCTTCTTAAAAAGATGTAGTCTCGGTCCCGGAATTTTACGGTTTCATGATGCCCGACGACCTCTTATAGATGCAAGCAGTTAAGGAAAGCGAAGCCAAACTGTCAACAAGGTGGATGGATAATGATGGCGTAAGCGTGGCGTCACCGCGCATGCCCGCCACGCGTCGGAATTCGGACTAATGCAACTTATCTGAATACGAGCTGTTCACTTGGTGGTAAACTCTCTCCATCGTGCCGCAATTTGTGATTGAACGTGAAATTCCGGGAGCCGGGAGCCTGTCAGAGGTCCAGATCCGGGAAGTTTCACTGCGTTCCCTGCAGAGCCTGAAAGAGATCGGGCCGAAGATTCAATGGCTCCATAGCTACGTGACGGAAGATAAAGTTTATTGCATCTATCTCGCGCCGGACGAGGACACCATTCGCGAGCACGCTCGCCGGGCCGGTCTTCCCGCCAACCGGGTCGCCGCAGTCCGCAGCATGCTTGGTCCTGCCGCCATCAAATAGCGTTGCGCTTTGCTTTACGATCGTTACCCTTATCATGTCCTTCCAGTGAATACTGAATCGCCTTTTCAACGCTCATCTCTGTGCCCTCATCCCACGCCTTCTTAGACTCTGATTCGCTGAGTGATTCCCACGCCGGCAGTAGCGTTTCTTCCAAACGTGACTGCTCCGCCTGGGTAAGCGGGGCACTGATCACCTGCCGTAAATGTGCGGCCGATGCCGCCAGTTTGAGAGCACGTTCAGCCTGGCCCTCTGCCATTGCCAGACATGCGCACCCTTCCAGAGCCCTTGCCATACCCCGGCGATGCCCCAGTGATGTGAAGATCTCAAGTGCTTCGTGATATCCGGCGTGCGCCGCTGCATGGTTTCCCAGTTCGTGCTCGATATAGGCCAGATCAGTCAAAGACCGCGCTGATCCCCACGGATCTCCAGCTTTACGGAAAGCCATTAACGCGCGCTGATACAATCCGACGGCGGTGGCCAGGTCGCCCTGCGCGCGTGCGATATCGCCTTGCTGATTGAGAGACCATGCCGCGCCGCTGCGGTCGCCGAGTTCATCAAAGATCACTGTGGCCTCGCCCAGCGCCCAGCGCGCCCGTGCATAATCGCCGCGGACTTTCACCACGTTCGCCATGTTGTGCAAACAACGCGCAACCGCCAGCTGGTCATGCAGCAGTCGCCAGCAGTCCAGGCTTCTTTCAAAATAACTCTGCGCCGTAGCGTAGTCACCGCGGTCGCGGCCTGCAACCGCAAGCGCATTCAGTGCTGCGGCAATGCCGCGCTGATCTTCCAGTTCTTCATACAGCGTAAGTCCCATATGCAGGAAATACTCGGCAGCCGGATAATCACCCTGTGACGTGGTTAGCACGCCAAGAAACATCGCAAGCCTGGCCCGATCTTTTGCGCGCTCAGAACCCGCCATCTTCAGAACGGATTCGAGCCTTGCACGGCCTTCAGCCAGATGTTCGCGCATGTCCCAGAAGCGGAAAAGACCAGCACACAAACGCAGGCTCCAATCCAGTTCCTGCGTTTGAAAAAGCCAGTCGAGAGCGGAACGCAGGTTGTCAGCTTCGGCATCGCATTGTGACAGCCAGCGCGATCGCTCCACCGCGCCCAGTTCTGGATTCCCCTCTTCCGCAAGGACCAGGCAATACGCCGCGTGTGCCCTGCGCACGGCGGATTCTTCGCCGCTCTCCTTAAGCCGTATCAGCCCGTACTCGCGGATTGTCTGCAGCATGGCGAAACGTGGTTCTGCTTCAGCCCGGTCCACGCGCTGCACCAGGTTTTTGTCCACCAGTGATGACAACCCTTCAAACAGATCAATTCCCAGGTCCTGATTCGTATCACACACTGCTTCCGCGGCTTCCAGAGTACAGCCGCCCACGAACACGGAAATCCGGCGCAAAAGTTTGCGTTCACTTTCGCTGAGCAGCCCATGGCTCCAATCAATCGTATTGCGAAGTGTCTGGTGCCGCTCCGGCAAATCAAACGCACCGCCCGTCAGCAACTGCAGGCGGCTTTGCAGACGGTCCAGGATGGCGCTGGGCGATAGCACCTTGGTTCTCGCCGCTGCCAGTTCAATCGCCAGAGGCAATCCATCCACGCGTGAACAGATTTCCTTCACGGAGGAAGCATTTTCGGCGGTGAGGGCGAAATCAGGCCACACCGCCGCCGCCCGTTCCGCAAACAACTTGATCGCTGAATCCTCAGCCAGAGGCGTGGCCGGAAATTCCTGCTCGCCATAAATATGCAGGCAGGAGCGGCTGGTCACCAGGATTTTGAGTTGCGGGCACGCTTCCAGCGTTTCAGCCACCACTGTCGCCGCCTGCAGGACGTGTTCAAAATTGTCCAGAATAAGCAGAAAAGGGCCTGAATCCAGTAACTGTTCTCCAATGAGCTGCGCGACGGTGCGGTTGGCGACCTGCTGAATCTTGAGCGCCTCCGCAATGGCCGTTGCCACCAGGGCAGGATTTGTAATGGATGCCAGGCTCACAAACTGTGCGCCCGCCGTGAATGTCTCAGCCATCGCGTGTGCCACGGCGATCGCCAGACGCGTTTTCCCCGAACCGCCAGGGCCGGTCATGGTTAGAAGACGAATGTCTCGGCACAGCAGCAATCCCACTGCTTCGTTGACCTGCTGTTCCCTGCCGACAAACGATGTCCATGGAACAGGAAGATCATGGCGTCTCTTGCCGGCCTTCTCCGCCGCTGGCCCCATTCCTTCCGGCAATCCAAAGTAATCGGGTTCAGGCGGATGGTCCGGCTTCGCCGGCCCCTTCACCACCTCTGCGGAGAAGATGTACCCGCGCCGGGGAACGGTCTTGAGCAGGTTCTGATTGCGATCGCCCAGTGCCCGCCGCAACTCGAGCGTGCACTGCACCAGCGAATCGTCGGTGACGAAAGCATCAGGCCAGACCGCCTGCATGAGTTCCTGCTTGCCAATCAGGCGTCCAGGATGCTCCACAAGATATTTGAGGGTCTCATAAACCTTGGGCCTTAGCTTGATTTCCACTCCGTTCTTAAGCAGACACCCTCTACCAGGGTCCAGAGTGAACTCACCGAATTGATGGTTGGTCGCCAAACGGGCTCCAGAGATTACAACGCGAAATAGCTGCTTTCGTCCTGATTTTGGAGTTTCTTCGGCGTTGTTTCGTTACTCGCGTTGCGGGGCCTTGTTACTTTGCACCTATGAGGGCGTGATTGGATCACAGCCGCACGGCTTTTGAACGCTTCCGGCGAGACAACGTTCCATAGAGCGGATTCTAGCAAAGGTCCTTCGATTAACGAAGGGCACGTTCAAAGGCAGAGCGCGAAAACAACCGCCAATAAGGAGAAAGTCCAATTGATCACAGCACAGATTCTCACCATGGACGCGAAGGTAAGGCAATTCGCAGCACAACATAAGAATTCATTCCTTGCTGCCGTTTTGATGTGCATCTGCCCACTGGGAACATTCGCTCAGTCCGGGCATTCGCACTCATCAGCCACGCAAAACCAGGAGATCACCGCCGATCAAAAAAGCCAGGCAGGCGAACTGATCAGAATTGTCCGCGAAAACACTGAACGTTTTAAGGATGTGGCCGCTGCTGAGCGGGCTGGCTACACCTTGACCTTCGGCTGCGTCAGTGGCCCGGACTCGGGCGCCATGGGCCTTCATTACGTCAACTTTGATCTGGTGGGCAAAGGTGTTTTGGATCCTACGCAGCCTCAGATCGTGATCTATGAAGCGCAGCCCGATGGACGTTTGAAATTGGTTGGCGCAGACTTCCTGGTCGACGCCGCACAGTGGAATTCCTCCCATAAAGATCCGCCGGAACTCATGGGACAGCTCTTTCACCTGTTCGATGCCCCCAATCGCTTCCGTCTGAACGCGTTTTACACATTGCACGTCTGGGCGTGGAAGGACAATCCGAATGGTGCGTTCGTGAACTGGCACCCCAATGTCTCATGCCAGAACTTTTCCGGACCAACCACGCCGTAGGTCGGAGGTGATAGCCGGCCAGCAGCCATCCCTTCGGTCAGTTAGCTGGGCCGAAGGGTTTTGGCAAACCACAACAAGCAAGATTTTCACCAGAGAAAAGGATTCGAAAATGAGTACCGCAGAAATGCCCGCAATCAATATGGACAAATTGAACACATTTATTGGCCAATTCGTAACCGATCTGGGAGCAGCAGTCCATGCTGGCATGGTAGTGATCGGAGAAAAGCTGGGACTGTACAAAGCTCTTGCCAGCGGCCCAATGACTCCCGCACAGCTTGCATCCAGGACGCAGACGGATGAGCGCTACGTGAGAGAGTGGCTGTCTTCCCAGGCAGCGGGCGGCTACGTGACGTATGACGCACGCGACAAAAAATTCAGCCTGAGCGAAGAACAGGCTTTCGCGTTAGTCAATGAAGATAGCCCGGCGTATGTGCCCGGCGCATTTGAACTGGCCCTGGGCTCGCTCGCCGCCGTTCCACAAATCACCGAAGCATTCCGCACCGGCAAGGGCATGGGCTGGCATGAGCATGTCGATGGCGTATTCCACGGCTGCGAAAAGTTCTTTCGTCCTGGATACGCGGCTAACCTGGTCAGCACGTGGATTCCTGCTATGGATGATGTGAAAGAAAAGCTCGAAGCTGGAGCACGCGTAGCTGATGTTGGTTGCGGCAAAGGTGCTTCCACCATATTGATGGCCAAAGCATTTCCAAATTCAAAGTTCTTCGGCTTTGACTATCATCCGCAGTCCATTGAAGCTGCGCGCGAAACAGCCCGGCGGGAAGGCGTCTCTGATCGGGTTACGTTTGAAGTGGCAAGCGCCAAAGACTTCCCGGGCAAGAATTACGAATTTGTCACCGTCTTCGATTGCCTGCATGACATGGGCGATCCCATCGGCGCCGCGGCCCACGTCCGCCAATCGCTGGCCAAAGATGGCACATGGATGATCGTTGAGCCCTTTGCCAATGACGAATTGAAGGACAATCTCAATCCCGTGGGTCGCGTGTATTACGGATTTTCAACCTTGTTGTGCACACCTTGCTCACGCTCACAGGAAGTTGGACTTTGCCTGGGCGCGCAAGCCGGCGAGCCACGCATTCGCGAAGTGGTCAGCTCGGGTGGATTCTTCCGCTTCCGGCGTGCGACAGAAACGGCCTTCAACATTGTTTACGAAGCCAGACCGTAACTAAGCTTCGTCACCATTCGTGTTGCGGTGTGAACTGGGCCTAGCGGGTCCTGGCAAATTGGGTCTTGACGAAATTAAGTCCAGCCATGGCTCGCCAATTCACACCACTTGCGGGCTCCGGCATCTCTGCCGTTTTCGGGCGACAGAGAAGCGGGACCCGGCAGTCTTATTGGCTTGAGGGCAGCCATCCATTTTGCGCTGTAGAATAGCGGGCAATTGGACTTACAGAAGGACAAAGGTATAGTGAGATGAATTCAGCTTTGAAACCAACTCTCTTCCAAAACAACGCCGCCGCGCCGGGCCTTGTGAAGTCCGTGCTGACGGAAGATATGCTTGAGCGCTTTGCGTCCCGCGCAGCCGCCTATGACAGGGAAAACCGTTTCTTCACCGAAGATTTCGAAGAGCTTCGTGCGACCAAAGTATCTTCTATTGCCAGTGCCGCTGGAATTCGGTGGCGCCGGCATGAAACTGGCTGACGTTTGCCGCGAGCAACGTCGTTTGGCGTACTATGCCCCTGCTACCGCTCTTGCCGTCAACATGCACCTTTATTGGATCGGCGTGGCGGCCGATCTTTGGCGCTCGGGAGACAAATCACTCGAGTGGCTTCTCCGCGAAGCCGCTGCGGGAGAAATCTTTGCGGCTGGCCATGCTGAAAGTGGCAATGACTTACCGATATTGCTCTCAACCTCGAAAGCCGAGCGCGTGGATGGCGGCTACAAGTTATCCGGCCGCAAGCACTTTGGCAGCCTCAGTCCAGTCTGGACCCGCTTAGGTCTGCATGGAATGGATGTGAGCGACCCGACGCAGCCGAAGGTAGTTCACGCATTCATGCCGCGTGAAACCAAAGGTTATACCATCAAGGAAACCTGGGATGTGCTCGGCATGCGTGCCACCCGCAGTGATGACACGGTGGTGGAGAATGCATTTGTCCCCGACCGTTACATCGCTCGCGTTGTTCCTGCCGGCGGTGTTGACCAGTTCATCCTCTCGCTGTTCGCCTGGGCCTTGATGGGATTCGGCAATATCTATTACGGCCTGGCCAGGCGTGCGCTCGATGTCAGCGTCGCTTCAGTGAAGGAGAAACGCTCTCTGGGCGTCTCCCGCTCCATGGCGTACCATCCTGAGATTCAGCACACGATTGCGGAAATGTCGATCGAACTCGAATCTATCGGCCCGCATCTTGAAGCCATCGCCGAAGATTGGTCCTATGGCGTAGATCACGGCGCGCAGTGGCCGGCGAAGATTTTTGCCGCTAAATACCACGCCGTGGAAGGCGCATGGCGTGTTGTGGATTCAGGACTGGAAGTGGCTGGCGGTATGGGCATCTTCCGCTCCGCCGGCTATGAACGATTGGTTCGCGACGCCCGGCTGGGACGCATTCATCCTGCCAACTCCTTCCTGACGCATGAAGTGGTCGGGAAAACCGCTCTGGGCATTGGGTTGGACGAACAACCTCGATGGGGCTGACGGTTGTTGCAAGGCCGCAGCCACCTGTTGCACGTAAGGGCACGAACAAAGCTCGTGCCCTTTTCTTTTTCCCACCAGATCTTCAGGTTTCATCTCGCCAGTCCAATCCACAGCCCGCTATCCGATACAATAATCCTCTTTCACTTGCCCATGACTACACTCACCAGGAACGGCGCACGCCTGTCTGCAATCGATGCTCTGCGCGGAATCGTCATGATCATCATGGCGCTCGACCATGTCCGCGACTTCTTTCATGTCGACGCGGCTGTGTTCTCACCCACCGATCTCACGCGGACCACCCCAATTCTTTTCTTCACCCGATGGATCACCCACTTCTGTCTGCCGGTCTTCATGTTCGCCGCCGGCATGGGAGCTTTTCTCTGGGGGCGCAACCGCAGCAAGCGCGATCTCTCCCGCTTTCTGCTCACGCGCGGCCTATGGTTCATCTTTCTTGAACTCACGGTGATGCAGCTTGCCTACAACTTCAATATCCACTTTCGTTTTCTCATCCTTCTTCTGATTCTCTGGATCTTCGGCATCTGCATGCTCGCCATGGCGGCGCTTGTCCATCTGCCAATGCGCTGGCTTGGGCTGCTGAGCGTGGCCGTCATCTTCTTCCACAACCTCTTCGACGGCATACGTCCGCAGCAGTTCGGCTCGTACGCGTGGGCATGGAACTTGGTGCACCAGCCTGGGATCATTCTCGTTGCAGGCAAACTGGTGCTTGTGACTTATACCTTCCTGCCCTGGATTGGCGTGATGGGGGCCGGCTACTGCTTCGCTCAGGTTTTTCAGATGGACCCGTCTGCTCGCCGTCCACTCATGCTGAAGATGGGTTCAGCCGTGACGATTGGCTTTATTGTTCTCCGAGCCATCAACAACTATGGCGATCCGCTTAAGTGGACGCACCAGAAGTCAGCCGTCTTCACCCTGCTGTCTTTCCTCAACACAACAAAATATCCCGGATCGCTCGATTTTGTGTTGATGACCCTCGGACCTTCATTATTACTGCTGGCCTGGTTCGATCAACGGACGTTCAAAGATTCCAATCCGATGATCGTCTTTGGCCGCGTGCCCATGTTTTATTTTGTCATGCACTTCTACCTGATCCACATTCTGCTCGTGATCGCCAGCTTCATTCGTTACGGCGCGCAGACGCTTACGTTCATCTTCAATCCCATCCCGTCCATGGGCGGTCCCGTGAAATTGTTCCCCGCCAGCTTTGGTTATAGCCTGTGGATCGTATACGGCGTCTGGATTTTGACGTTTGCTGATTCTCTATCCAATTTGCCGCTGGTTCGCCAATGTGAAAGCTACGCGGAAGGACTGGTGGTTGAGTTATCTGTAACTCAACATTTTTCCAACTCAACAGTTCAGCAAAAGGGCCATGTCGAGTAGAAGATAGCGGATAGCTCGGGGTGGAGCAGGCATTTATGTACACATTAATGCCTGCGGTAAAGGGCAGATAGAAATCTGGCTTTGGCCGCTGAGGTTAGGCAATGTCGCCGACTTTCGCAACTGAATCAGGGCGAGGCCGTCCACGCGCCGAGCCCGCTGCACCAGGGCACGTCAGAAACACCCACGAGAAACAGTCTTAAAGCGGTTTGGAGCGGAGCGACCGAAATAAACGTCGAGCAGGCATTTATGCCTGCGTTAAAGCATCAGCAAGGTCGGCTTCAGCCGCTGAGATCCCAGAACACTTCACTGGACTGACGTGCCGCTGCTGAAAGCTCCAGCCGCCTTCTTCTCTTCCTTCCATCCCGGCCTGCCGAAAACATACTTCAACTTTAATCGCCAGTCAGGTGACTGCCGCACGTCATGCCAAATATCCACCCACTCATGAAACGCAATCCGAAATGGATTGTAGCTGCCAATATTCTTCGTCAGCCCGTAGACTACTTTTTCCTTCTCCGGAATGAATGTCCCGAACATGCGGTCCCAGACAATGAGAATCCCAGCGTGGTTGCGATCCAGATACTCGTGATTCGTTCCATGATGTACGCGATGATGTGACGGCGTATTCAGCACCGCTTCCAGAGGCCCCATGTTCCTGATCAGTTCGGTGTGGATCCAGAACTGGTAGAGCAGACTTACCGCCTGCATGGTGAGGACCATCAGTGGAGGAAAGCCCACCAGCGGTAGCCACGCCCAGAAAATCCATGACATAAATGTTCCGGTCCACGTCTGCCTCAGCGCCGTACCCAGGTTGTAGCGTTGTGAGGAGTGGTGCACCACGTGTGATGCCCAAAAGAACCGGCATTCATGACTGATACGATGAAACCAGTAGTAGCTGAAATCGTCGGCAAAGAAGATCAGCGCCCAGGCCCACCATTGATAGCCGATATTGAAGATGGCAAAGCGGTGAACGAACGTGAAGATCCCGAACACCATCGCCTTGGTGAACAGGCCCACGATCACGTTGCCAATGCCCATGCTGAGGCTGGCTGCCGTATCGGGCAGGAGATAAAGTTCGCGACGCAAACGCGCGTCGGCCACGGCTTCAACTACCAGGAGGAGAATGAAACCGGGTATGGCCCAGTGAATCAGGTTGGGAATTTGCGGCATAGATTAAGGCTAGGTACTGTTCACAGAGTCTAGCCGAAATCCACGCCGCATCAAATCAAAAACCTTGCGCCGTTACAGTGCCGGATAATCCGTATAACCCTTTTCACCACCGCCGTAAAAACTCTGCATGTCGGGCTGGTTCAACTGCTGGCCGCCCTTTTCAAACCGCACCGGCAAATCCGGATTGGCCAGGAACAGCACGCCAAATGAAACCAGGTCAGCCTCTCCGCGCGCCAGAATTTCGTTGCCCGAATTCAGGTCGTATCCGCCATTGGCCATCAGCGTCCCCCGATACTTCACGCGCATCACCGGCGTCACTCGGCCCTTTGGATGTGCCGGAGCATTCAACGCCTCCACCACGTGCACATATCCAATGTGCAGGCCGTTCATCAGTTCGGCCGCTCGTACAAACGTCGCATGCGGATCGGAGTCGCGCATGTCATTGAAATCACTCACGGGTGAAAAGCGTATGCCGACGCGCTCCGGCCCCCACACGCCGACCACCGCCTCGGTGACTTCGCGCAAGAAGCGCAGACGATTTTCCAGCGACCCGCCGTACTGGTCCGTGCGCTGGTTGGTGCCGTCGCGAAGGAACTGGTCAATCAGATAGCCATTGGCGGCGTGAATCTCCACTCCGTCGAATCCGGCAGCTTTGGCGCAACGCGCTCCATGCGCATAGCTTTCCACGATTCCGGCAATCTCTTGGGTTTCCAGAGCGCGCGGCGTGACAAAGTCCTGGAGCCCGGCAAAGGTAAACGCCTTGCCCGCGGGCTTGATGGCTGAAGGCGAAACCGGCAATGCACCACTCGGCTGAAGCGAAGGATGTGAAATCCGCCCAACGTGCCAGAGCTGCAGAAAAATCTTGCCGCCTCTGTTATGCACCGCTTCGGTTACCAGCTTCCAACCCGCCACTTGCTCATCAGAATAAATACCCGGCGTTCCCGGGTAGCCCTGTCCCTGCGCCGAAATCTGCGACGCTTCCGTTATGATCAGCCCGGCCGACGCGCGCTGTTCATAGTATCGGGCGTTCAATGGCGTAGGTTCGTGGGCCTTGCCGGCGCGATTCCTGGTCATCGGCGCCATCACAATCCTGTTCTTCAACCCAATTGGTCCCATGCGATAGCTGGAAAATAACGTGGGTTTTTCTGACATGCTGGAACTCTCTCCTGAGAAGCATTTTACCGGCAACAAATCTCGCCACCGTAGCTTTACACCACACTCATAGATGTTATCGTGCGTGTGGCCGATTCATTTTGACATTAAACCAATTTTGCGCAATCCACCTCAAGACAGAAGCCTGACTCTGCTATTACAATTTCTGCGCAGGAGAGTCACAGCGAAATGAAAGCTATCCAGGTACAAAAGACCGGCGGTCCTGAAGTTCTCACCCTCGTTGATATTCCCATTCCCACGCCCAAGCCGAATGAAGCCGTAGTAAAAATCGCCGCAGCCGGCGTCAACTTTATCGACATCTATTTCCGTGAGGGCCGCTACCCTGCCCAGCTTCCCTTCATCAACGGACAGGAAGCCGCTGGTACCGTAAGCGCCATCGGCATCGATGTAAAGTCACTCAAAGTGGGCGACCGCGTGGCTTACTGCGGCGTCCAGGGCAGCTACGCGGAATACGCCGCTGTCCCCGCCGATCGTCTGGTCAAAGTTCCTGATGGCGTCACTGAACAGCATGCCGCCGCGGCCATGCTCCAGGGTATGACCGCACACTACCTTTCGCACTCTACCTATCCACTCAAAAAGGGTGAGACGGCGCTGATTCACGCTGCTGCGGGCGGCGTTGGACTGCTTCTCGTCCAGATGGCAAAGATGATCGGCGCGCACGTCATCGGCACCGCGGGCTCGGAAGAAAAAGCTAAACTGGCGAAAGAAGCCGGCGCCGATGAAGTGATTCTCTATACCCAAAAAGATTTTGAAGTGGAGACCAAACGCCTTACCAATACCAAAGGTGTGGACGTTGTTTATGACGGAGTAGGTAAAACCACCTTTGACAAGGACCTGAACGTCCTTCGCCCGCGCGGCTACCTGGTTCTCTTCGGCGGCTCCAGCGGCGCTGTTCCACCGTTCGATCTTATCAAGCTCTCGCAAAAAGGCTCTTTGTTCGTCACGCGCCCAACACTCGTCAGCTACATTGCAACACGGGAAGAACTTGAGCATCGCGCCAATGACGTTCTTGGCTGGATTGCTGCGGGCAAGCTGAAGCTGCGCAGTGAACACGTCTACAAACTCGCCGACGCACAACAGGCCCAACGCGATCTGGAAGGGAGAAAGACTACCGGCAAGTTGATCCTGGTGACGTAAAAACCATTTTTACCGCGGATACACGCGGATTGACGCGATCAAAAACATTTAATTTGTATTTTTTCGGCGTTTGAATGCGGTGGATTGCCTTCTAAATTTCTAGTCACGTGCAAGCCCGTGCTATCTGTATTTATCAGTGGTAAGATTTTTGGTTTTCAGATCCGCGTTTATCCGCGTGATCCGCGGTAAAAGTTTTTAAGGAGTCTTATGTCCACGTTTGGTTTCATTGAATATGAGAACGCCTCCCCGGAAGTGCGCGCCGTGTATGACGACATCAAGGCCACGCGCAAAATCGATAAGGTCACAAACTTCTGGAAGGCCCTGGCGCATGATCCCGTCCGCCTGACACGCACATGGGAGGACACGAAGCAGATTATGGGTCCTGGCGCGCTCGATCCGCTGGTGAAGGAGCTGCTCTATGTCGCCATCAGCATCAGCAATCAGTGCGACTACTGCATCGCCGCGCATACCGCTGCTGCACGTAAGAAAGGCATGACAGAAGCGATGTTCAATGACATGCTGGCCGTTGTGGGTCTGGCGAACCAGAATAACCGGCTCGTCGCCGGACACCAGGTTGAGATCGACGAACAGTTTAAGTGTACCGGCTAGTCGCTACTTCGCCGGGCAGGCTTGTGCGGGAGAAGTCAACAAGCTCTGGTCGGGAAAAGTGTAGGCGCCATCAATCGCAGTCGAAGGCTGGCGTGTGAACCATGGCAACAGGACCTGATTTTGCGGATGGTACGTTACACCGTCGATTGAAACCGGGTATCCGGCATTGGGTAACGTTGCCAGCGGATCAGCCGTTTCGAGTGTGCTCTGGCATCCCAGGCTTGCCGTGGGATATTGCCATGCCGGAACCAGATTAATTCCAAACGGATCATTCATCCACTCAGAGATTTCATGGCTCATGGCGGTCACGTCCGCGATGCCTGCTCCCAGGGTTCCCTGATCAATCCAACTCGCCCATACCAGAGTCTGCACAGTCTGCACGCTCTCACGAACGCCTGCATCAAACGCTGTATGGAAGCCCAGCACACAGCACTTCTGCACATTAGCTTCAGGCGCCAGCAGCACATTTCTGGTCAGGATAATCGGCAGGGCGCTCACGTCCAGATTTTCCATCTGCACCAGAGTGTTGAGCTGGGAGATGAAAAACTCCATATCAATGATCGCGTAAAACTGGCCGTTGCTCCGGTTGAAAAACACCTTGGCTGAATTCTTTGGCACCACAATCATAAGTGTCTTGAGCACCTGAGGCGTGCCCAACAGAGTATGCCACTCGCGCCCCATGGAGCCGTTAAACTGTGCGCGCTGTACCGCGTCTGCAAACTGGGTAAAGCCTGTGGCATAACTCGCCTGGCGGAAGTTGGGCGAATTCAAAACGTTCCCTACCACCTCCGCCGCGCTCAGGACCAGGGGTTGACCGTTAGCGTCAGAGTAGCCGCTGAAGTAAAGGTCCACTGGTTTAAGCTGTGTAGGGATTTTGGTAGTGCCTCCGGTTTGCGGTTTGGCGCCTACCACGCTGAAGGGAAATGTCTTGCCTTCAAACGCGAATGAGTTGGAAAAGTGGGGGACCGTGAGCGCCCGCTGCCGTCGCAAAGCCAGTTCAGCTTCGCCGGACATCTTGTTGGCCGATTCAAACCGTGGCAGCGCACCTTGCCCGGCAAGAAATCCGCCGTCAGTCTCCGCCGGAACCTGTTTAGGTGTTTCCTGCGCAACGCACAGCGATCCCGCAGCCAGAAAAACCAGCAGCGCTGCACGAAAACGCACTTTCGGGAAATTGAAAACGGCCGACTCCCAGGGCCTGGGCCAAATTTCTCTACTTCGACCCATGACGTAAGCTATCTATTGTTATGCCATCTCTTCTGTTTGTCGAACAAAAAGAGTGTAAAGTATTGAAAACGCGCTGCCTGCTCGTCCAGCAGTTCTGTCCAGGATTAAGTTTTCCAATAGAATCAATGTCTTTCGGAACCTTCTTATGAGCCTGATATCCCACGCGCAGATCCTGGCGGCAGCCAGAACCATCACTCCTTACGTCCGGCGCACTCCAGTTACCTGGCTGGAAAAACAAGCTTTTGGAATCAATGCGCGTATCTTCCTCAAGCTTGAAAGCCTTCAGCACGCGGGATCATTCAAGCCGCGGGGCGCTTTCAATTGCATCCTCACTTCAAAAGTTCCTGACGCCGGGGTGATCGCGGCCTCCGGTGGTAATCATGGCGCGGCAGTTGCTTATGCCGCCCAACAACTTGGACACAAAGCGGAGATATTTGTTCCCACCATTTCGTCGCCCAACAAAGTCAACCGTCTTCGCCAATATGGCGCCGCCACCACCATCACCGGCCGCGATTACTTTGAAGCCTTGGCTGCCAGCCGCGAACGTGCTTCCATCACCGGCGCTCTTGCCGTCCATGCCTACGATGATCCTTGCGTCCTTGCCGGGCAGGGTACGCTGGGCATGGAGTTTGAACAACAGGTGCCCATGCTGGATTCGGTCCTGATCGCGGTCGGCGGCGGCGGACTCATCGGCGGCGTGGCGTCCTGGTTTCGCGACCGGGTCCGCGTAATCGGCGTTGAACCGGAACGGGCGCCATCACTGCGCAAATCGCTCGACGCCCATCACGTCATCGAGGTGGAAACCAGCGGCGTAGCTGCGGACTCGCTGGGCGCTCGCCGTGTGGGCGAATTGATGTTTCCCATCGCGCAGAAATATGTTCCCGATGTTGTACTTGTTACCGACGAACAGATCATTGAAGCCCAGCGTACTCTGTGGCAGACGCTGCGGGTCATCGCCGAACCAGGCGGCGCGACCGCTTTGGCAGCCCTTGTCTCTGGGGCATATCAGCCCAAAGCCGGCGAATGCGTGGGCGTGGTGATCTGCGGAGGCAACGCCGAGCTTGGCAGCTTCCCGGTTTAACACTCACCATTGATCAACACGCTCCCCCGTCGTGATGAACAAAACGGAAATCATGCTCAAGCCGAAGTCATGGTCAAGCCGAAAAACATCGTCATCCCGACGTCGGTTAAGCGAACGCGCGCAGCCTTCAGCGCGTGAGCAGGACGGAGGGACCTTGCGTTTACTTGTGTCCTCGAAGCACAAGGTCCCTTATTTTCATGAATCAACTCACTGCGCCCCCGCAGCTCCCTCTTTTTCTCCCAGCAGGAATTGCCGCACGAACATGATGGTCGCGTAGAACTGGAAGTCCTGGTTCTTCTTCTTGGCGTAACCATGGCCTTCATCGTTCGCCATCAGAAACCATGTGGCAATGCCGTTGCTCTTCAGCTTGTCCAGCATCTGCCGGGACTCGGTCCACGGCACACGCGGATCATTCTTACCCACCACGGCAAACACCGGCTTGCGTATCTTCTCAGAGTTGTTCAAGGGTGCAATCTTCTCCAGATACTCGCGCATCTTTGGATCGCGCTCGTCGCCATATTCCACGCGCCGCAGATCTCGACGGTAGGCTTCTGTGTGTTCCAGTAACGTCACCAGGTTTGACATGCCCACAATCGGCAATGAGCAGCAGATCTTGTCGTTGTAAAAGGTTGCCGTGGCCCAGGTCATGTGTCCACCGTAGCTGCCACCGGTGATCATGATCTTGTCGCCGTCAAGTTGCGGGCTCTGTTTGATCCAGTCCAGCAGCGCGCCGGTATCTTTATACGTGTCGTCGCGGTGCATTCCGTTGTCCAGCTTCAGGAATGTCTTGCCATAGCCGGATGATCCGCGGACGTTGGGAAAGATAATCGCCACGCCCATCTCACTCAAAAAATAATTGTTGCGACCGAGAAATCCCGGACGGTACTGCCCTTCCGGCCCGCCATGTATGTTTACAATCACCGGGCGCTTACCGGGAAACTTGGTTGCATCCGGCATGTAGAGGAAACCGGAGATCGTCTTCCCATCAAACGTCTGCCATTTGATCAACTTTGGCTCAGCGAAATTCGCCGTATTGAGCCCGCCAGTCTCGCTGAAGGTCCATCGCTCCAGCTTGCCGGTAGTCACATCCAGAGAATACGCGTCAGCCGTAGAGCGTGACGATGTCAGCACCAGCCCAAGATCGTGATTGTTCTTGTGAAACCTGACCCCGCCAATCAGCCCGACAGGGATATTTGCCACCGGATGATATTTCCTGGTCGCAGTATCCATCAGATACAACTTGCTGATGCCGTCCTCATTCGTGACAAACGCGAGCGTCTTGCCGTCATCACTGATGTCGAAAGTATCCACGTCCCACTTGATGTCGGTCGTGATATAGGCAGGTTGCGCGCCGTTAAGGTCCCCGCCGTTAAGGGTAAAGTATGCCAGCCGGTGAAACTCTGAGTCACGATCCGTTGTGGCGTAAAAGCCTTTTCCATCTTTGCTGAACTTTGCCTCACCGTACGCAATTTCGTCCGTGCCTTTGGGCGTCAGCAGCTTTTTCTCGCCGCTGGCAACGTCCACCAGGTAGATATAGCTCTGGTTCGCGGACACTTCGTTTGCCACCAGCAACTGTTTATTGTCCGGCGACCAGTCCAGTGCGCCCCATCCGCCGCCTTCCAGCTTCAGCAGCATGCGATCAGACTTCGGATCTTTTGGGTTCATCGCCCATAGGTCTGTATCCTGCCCGGTTCGGCGCGTTGAACTGTAAGCGACCATGTCATTGTTGGAGGAATACACCGCGTCCGTGTTGCGTGACTTTCCATCCGTCAGCAATGTCACGTTGCCGTTGGCCACATCGTAGCGATATAGCTGGAACCACTCGCCGCCGCCCACGTCTTTGCTGAAGACGAAGTAATCGCCTTTGGGTCCATAGTGTGCGCCGCCCGTGCGATCAGGATAGAAAGTAAGCTGTGTGCGTGCTCCGCCCGGCATCTTCACCAGATGGATCTGCGGCACGTCGGCGAACCGGGTGATGATCAGCATTTCGCGCTTCACCGGATCCCAATCCGCAAATCCTGCGGAACGAAATTCTCCATACTGGTTGGCTTTTTCGGCAATGGCCAGCGGTATGGACGGAATATTCTCCACCACCAGGTTCTCACCCGGGCGAACCACTGCTGCCTGTGCCGGCGCATTTGTCTGCGGCGCCGGTGCATTGCGTCTGCGGCGCCGGAGTCTGCGATACCGCCAACACACCTGCGATCATCATCGCGACGAACACAACTGTTCTTCTCATGCCATTCCTCCCATCAATCGCAAAGAGACTAATGGGTGATTGTGCATGCGTCAATGACCACCTGAGATTCACTTTCCGACCAAACTCACGTCATCCCGACGACCGTAAAGCGGCCGCGCGCACTCTTCAGCGCGGACGTAGGTCGGAGGGACCTTGTGCTTGCCTTCCCGATCACCAGATCATCCGATCACGCGATCACCAGATTCTTGGTTCTCCAATTTCCCGATTACCAAATTACTCAATTACCAAATTGTTTTGGTTCTCCCTCGGTGTTCCTCTGCGCCCTCAATGATTAAACCTTTTGCCTCTCCGATGTCGGCGATGTCGCGCGATGACGTCGATCTCGGCGATCACTAGGCCCCTCCCCCCGTCTTCCATCGCACCTGATCCCACTCATCCCAATTTGGCGCAGGTTTCAGCGATTTTCACCCCATGTAAGCCCTTGCCTTTCCTCCCGATCACCAGATTCTTGGTTCTCCAATTTCCCGATTACTCAATTCCAAGGTTGGCGAAGCCCTACCCCCGTCATCCATCGCACCTGATCCCACTCATCCCAATTTGGCGTGGGTTTAAGCATTTAGGGCCTTCAGCGATACTCGTGTGGAACAGCCGCCCTCGGCTGTTCAGATTCCTCAGTGTTCTTCAGCGGCCTCTGTGTTTACGCTCTTGCTTCTTCGATCCCGGCGATGTCGCGCGATGACGGCGATCTCGGCGATGGTTGTCGACCTTAGTGGAAGTTTTTCTCACTAGTTGTCCTCTTCTGGTTTTATCTGCGTTTTTCTGCGTCAATCTGCGGCAAAGATTTTCGATCACCGTAAATCAGTGCGATGAGTGTTCATCAGCGGTAAGATTCTTCGCCTGATACTTCATAATGGCTGATTCATAAAAATACGCAACTAAACTTTAGTTTCACGGAAGTATGGGTGTTCTCGTTTTCCGCTGTCGGCGATGGCGCGCGATCACGGCGATGTCGGCGATCCAACCCTCTGTCATCTTGAGCGGAGTCGGAGCAACTGCGACGGCGAAGTCGAAGAATCTATCCATTTAGCTTGATCCGGAATCGCCACGGCATCCTCAGGTGTGTCGGTCCTGCGGCACTTTGATTCGATCGTGAAAAGGGACGTCACGCCGGTTGCCGTCTTATGAGCGCCGGAGGCGCGGAATGAGTTAGCCCAGGCCGGAAGGCCTGGGTAAAGCGACCGAGTGACAAGCGCCGTAGGTGCGGCACATCAACCGAAGAATGATCCCTAGCAGAGCGTTTCTGAAAAAGAAGGTGAACGTCCCGTCGTCCCCGGTTTCCAAAAGGCGCTCCTGTAGGTATTGCGTATTGTCACCAACCGCCGATCTCTTAATCGCTGCGCGCATCATCAGAAAACAGCGAGCAACGTTCAACATGCCGGGTGAAAAAAGAGCAATCCTCCTTGAGAGGAGGAGGATTGCTTGTAAGTGCTACATGAGGAGACGTACTGCAGTAATAATCTATTTCGCGTAACATTATTCCAACGGCGACGCTAGTTGTGATGAGAACCGGCTCCCAACGCTGGACAGACAACCAAGTTCACCTAAGGAAGCACATACCGGATGTTTGCCCAGGCCATGCTGCTACGTGCATTTTTGGGAGTTTGTGCGGGCACAACCCAGGGCGAACGAGTTAGATAGCTGACTTGGGTCATCAACTGCAGCGCTCCGTATTGCTGGCTCTTCCAAAATGTTGTAACCCAATCCAGGGTAGGTTCCTGAATGGAGCGATTGGCGGCATTGCTGGAGCCCGGGCCGCCGTAGCCTGCGAAGGTATTTGGTTTTGCGCCGGCGCTGGTATCCAGGAAAAAGTTTCGCTGAAAGTAATCTGCGCCGTAATACGCGGAGATCAGCGTTTTCTTATTTATCTGCCATTCAAATCCGCCGAGGCCCGATGCCGCATGTACCAATGACAGGGTCCCGTCCGGACGCAGGACCGCATCTGGTCCACTTCCAAAAATATAACGTCCGCCACCGTCGCTAAAGAAAGAGGTAAGAACGAGACGAAAGTTCTTCACTACTTCCAGATTCATATTGAGCGAACCGCCGCCTCCGATCACGCTGCTTGTCGCGACGCCGAGTGCAGGCACGACTCTCAACCGGGTTACAAGGCCAACCGCTTCTACATGGAAATGTTTGCCGCCGAGCTCGGTGTCGTAAGCGATTTTAGGGATGATGTCTGGCATCACATTGGGCGTGGTCGTCTGATTAGCGATGTCAAACTGTGAAGTCACAGCCGCGTTATTCAAAGCTGCTGGGAAGATAACTTGTCCGGCTTGGCCTGCAAACTGGTCAGGATTCTCCGCGGCAAGCCCCAAACCCCAATGATCATTGGGATGAAAGATCACGCGTACTTGCGGAGCTCGGGTCCAAGTGAGCCCCAACTGATAATTAGCATCGACATTCTGGCTGTAAAAGACGTCGGCAGGCATCGCTGACATTCCAACACGATTCGGTGTGAGCCAACTCCAGGCTTGTCCACCGAGGAATTCCCATTTGTTGTGCCTTACATCCACCCAGAATTGTCGCAGCCGCATGGTACTGGAGTTGCTGGTGACATTGAGATTGGCGGGATCGTTACCGTGGAAATCCATTTCGTAATAGCCGGTAACTTCATTTCCCTTGAACTTGTCAGTCGCCTTCAACGTGATGCGCGAATTCTCTGCGGTGAAACGTGTTTCGGTCAACTGGCCGGGGATAGTATTGTGAAAAGGAATAGAAAAGAAATTGGTTCCATATCCAGTACCGGCATTGGTGCTGCGCCAAAATGCAGTCAGATCAACAAAACCTCCGGGAGTAAACTCAGCGCCTCCAATATGGAAGGAAAGCGGAGATTCCTTCGGTTTTTCAACTTCTTGCCCTAAGGAGGGGTTGCTCGATCTTGTAGGCAGGGCAGCTAGGCTTGCATTGACCAGGGCGGGCGTTCCATTCCCGCTGGTGGCGGACATCGGCTGCAACTGGGCGCTCATCTGTTGGCGAAGCGTTTCAATCTCCCGCCGTTGTTCGGAGATTTGTTTTTGTTGTTCTGTCATCGCTTGCTGCTGCGCCGCGATTGCCTGCTGCAACTTTTGCACTTGATCTACCATTGTGTTTGACTCCGATCCTCGATCTGTCGGGGCAGTTTGGGCCGGAGCCTGCACCGGTATCAAGCTTGCAATAACTACAATTGAGTACAACGTTTTCATCAACTTCACTTGAAATCTTCTCCTCTCGTCGCTGACTTGTGGTTTTGTTTTCTCGGGCTATCTTGGAGATTCTCGCTTCGTTGCAAGGTCACAGTTGCACATCACAGCGCCTCCATATCCACTGCAAAGCTAAGGTCTGTTTCTAGTGCCGGTGATGACAACGAGAACCAGGGGCCGTTTATTCCCTGAAATCAGATTCTTTTTGCAGTTGGGTCAGCGAAATTAATCAGGAATTAATTAAAGGAGATGAAACGGACGGGTACAGAAAGGACGTTTTCCTAATATTTGGCCGAGTGCGGCCAATCACACCGTGCCGTCCTGCGGGGAAAACCGGGGACAGACGGGACGTTTTCTGATATTTTCTAGCGCGTGGCCTGTTTAACTCGTGTGGTGGCAATTGATGTGGCGCATCATGTTAGGCAGCGCGGCAACGCCCGCCAATTTATGTTCACGTCTAATTCCGAGCTCTCGGTCTATCCAGGCTTTTTGCGCGAATCCGCAGAACGTCATTGCTTAGGCGTAGTTGGTTATTGTCTGATTTCAAACCACGGCCATCTGATCGTGATCCCACGCAAAGCGAAAACGTCCCGTGTGTCCCCGGTTTATCCAGTCATCCTTAGGGTGTTGCTTTACGCTACGTGCTTCTTGTGCCTGCACCCAGGAAGCGCTCTGGCGCTGCAGGGCGTCAAATCGGGCGCGAATCTAGCCTGCTCAGGTGTCATCAATACAAGGGTCGTATCAGCTTTATCTATTGATGAAATATCAAAACTGGGAGATGCGGTATCTCTTCAGAATAATTTTGGCGGGTTGACTTTTCGACCCTTTGATGATGACGATCGGCCTAGACGCGGTAAAGAGATTGAAATTGGCTTTATCCTTGCAAGATCAGGGGATTTGGGAGGGACTCCTGTTGGCCTAATAATATGGTCAGAAAGGAATCTAAACTTTAACTTTAGGAGAAGCCCCGAAGGCGCGATTTCTGTTGAATCGAGCGATTTAGACAACTGCCACGTTTTAGCGACTTTTACATTAAGTGAAAAGGGATATGTTCTAAGAGATAACAAGGCTATTGCCCAGGTCCATTAACGGAAGGAGACATAACGGAAGGGGACAGGCGGGTGGCCCACCCAATCTCCCCGGTTTTTGTTGCCCAGGCGAGACAAGGGGTGCCCTACCTTTTGCGCAGCAAAGGGTGGGATAAAAATAACCGCCGAACACGAGGGGAATGACAACCGCAATCGCGGATGGCCCTTACCGCTCGCATTCGAGCTGGCGATCGAGAGGTGGAGGCATTGGCGTATTGCTGAATTGTCCATACCATCCACTGCATTGCCCCTGCGAATATCCGTAAATGTGGTCACGCAAATCCAGTGCTTTCTCCCGGGCGGCATCGGCGCTGTTCTTTCCCAGATCGGCCTCTATCGACTGTAGCTGTTGATCAACCCGATGGTTCCCCAGCGCTGCGGCTGCAAGAAAGAACACGTAGGCTTCTTCTCGATTTTTGGGGCCGGGTTCCGCAACCACACCTTTGAGCAGTAGCAAACCAAGCCTTTCCATCGCGAACGGGTTACCTCGCTCCGCCGCTTGCCGGTACCATTTTTCTGCCACCTTGTAGTTGGTTGCTGTCCCCTGCCCATCGTCATAGAGAAGCCCCAGATAAAACGCAGCACCGCTATCGCGCGGATCTGCCGCTGCCAATTCAAACCATTTCTCCGCCATACTGGTGTCTCTTGAGACAGGGCCACCGATAAAGTAAATGCGCCCCAGAGAGAACTGTGCAATCCAGTCACCTTGGTCGGCGGCCTTTTTGTACCAGCTAATCGCCTGCTGTGTGTCCTGCGTCACCACAAAGCCCTGCTCATACGCGGACGCCAACGCCGTCTGCGCCGGCGAGTACCCGTTGCCCGCCGCGACTCGCAGCAGGTTGATGGCGTCATTCTGATCGCTCTGGTGGTTATTGGCCGGCAGCAAAAGGCTGATTGCCTTGCGATATTGTTCCTGAGGCATAGCTGCTTGGGCTAAAGCCGCGTAGGCCACAAACGAATTTAGAAAAATGAAGGTGACGAGAAGGCAGATCGAACCCCGCAAAATCTTTTTCCGCATACAGGACCTCGTTCCCAGAATCATTCTTTGCAGACAGTTTCCAATCACTGGGCGTGCCCGCTGAAGCTTCTACTCACGTTCAGCTATAACATCAGGCGCCTGTAAAAGACTCCGAAAGATTTCGTAAGAACTGTCAAGGAGTTCCCTATCCGCGGGCAAGTCCCATGATTTCATCAAAGTGATAAGTAAAAATACCGTTTCCGCCGCGTAGAGCCGCAGCCACCATGGCCTCGCCCACGGTCTTCGCTCGCACTGAGCGATACTTTCTCAGCGGCCCCATCATCATCGGATTCAGCAATGGGCCAATCCTCTGCGCAAACGCTTCCGATAAGCGAAACTCCTGTCTCTGCCCCAGCAGCAATCCGGGACGGAAGATATGCAGCGCGGGCAGTTTCAGCGCGGCCAGATCACGCTCCAGTTCTCCTTTAGTCCGCAGATAAAAATTGGAAGACCCTGGATCGGCGCCCACCGACGAAACCAGCAGGAACTGCTCGACGCCAGCCTCTTTCGCTGCCCGCGCAGCGCGCATCGGAAGCTCATAATCCACTGCGCGAAACGCCGCTTGTGAACCCGCTTTCGCGATGGTTGTCCCCAGCGTACAAAACACATCGTTCACGCCGGCCAAATTACCGGACTTCATTTCGCCCAGGTCCATGGCGAACTGTTCAACCTTACTTGCTGGTGTCCCTATTTCTCCCAAAGACAGCTGTTTCCTCAGCAGCAGGATCACGCGTGAGTATTCCCGGCTTGAATATTCCGAGGTTGCAACCAGACCGCGTAAACAATAACCGCCTACCAGTCCACTCGCTCCCAGCAAAACTGCCGTTCTTGTTCGCATCCCGGCTCCTCACGACTGCGCCCGGATAGATTATCAACCACTCTGCCCCGCGCCAGTCATCGTTTTCAGAGTCTCTCTTGGGTTCCTAAGCGCAATTTGGCGTCCGCCTGGTCTCGCTTGTGGGCCCTGTTTTCAGGTGTCCTCCTGCACCAGCCTCGGTTTTGTGTATCCTATTAAACGACGTTCGAAAAGGGCCCGATCACGTAGCTGGGCTCCCGCGCAGGTATTTAGTGGTAGGCCTCTGAGTAACCTCCAAGCCAGCTACTCTCATCTAGTACCTACAAGGAGGGAAAGAGTTGAAGACCCTTGCAAGAAGATTATTGCCGATCGCATTTGCCTTGGCGAGTCTGTCGGCCTGGGGCCAGTCGCCTGGTGACTCGCAACAAGGTACGCCGCCAAAAGGTGTACCTCAACCCGGTGGACAGGCCCAGCCCGTGCAGGCAAACCTCAACCTCATCATCGCCCAGGTGCAGAAGGCGGCCCTGGCCACCAACGGAGACCTGGGCAAGCTGCGCATAGAAAAATGGAAGACTGACGCCGACCAGAAAGACCAGTTGCAAAAGATGTCTGATTCCATCCAGCGCAACCTTACCAACGCCATTCCGGGCCTGATTGGTGACATACAAAGCAGCCATGGCAACGTGTCTGCCACCTTCAAGCTCTACCACAACATAACCATTGTGTATGAATATCTGACCTCGCTCACCGATGCTGCCGGCGTCCTGGGCAAGAAGGAAGAGTATGAGCCGCTGGCCGCTGACGCTGCTGCCCTCGACTCCGCTCGCGAGAACCTATCCACGTACATCCAACAACAGGCCACAACCTATGAGTCCCGGGTGAGGACACCGCCGCCAGGCGGTGCTCCTGCCCCGCCCAAGCCCGGTACAACCACGGTCACCAACGGACTTCGCACCGTGGTCGGGCCCAATGGCGTCAAGCACATTATTGTTGACGATGTGCCTGAAGGGTCTGCAACTCCCGCCAAAAAAAAGACTTCCAAGCCCTCTCCCAAGTCTGCTACCAAGCCTTCCCCCTCGCCTACGCCCTCCCCTAAATAGCCTTTTCCCCTCCTGAGTTTCTGGAACTTCCAACCCACTTTCGGGGTCTATATGCCTGTGGACGTCAAATGGCTGATAACCAAGGTCATCACGTTCAGGGGAAAGAAGTTGTCAGCGGCTGCATAATCTTGGTAACTTTGAGGAGTCGCCATGAGAAGAATGGCGGGAGCAGCAGCAGCAGTGGGAAATTTAGCCAGCGCCATCGCCGTAAGGGCGGAAGAAGCCTCAATTGTCGCGGAACTCAAGACCGGTTCCGAGGAGGCATACAACTGGCTCATCGCACACTATCACCAGCCGATTTACAGCCTGGTGTACCGCATCCTCACTGA
This sequence comes from Terriglobia bacterium, assembly GCA_963755365.1. Taxonomy (GTDB): domain Bacteria; phylum Acidobacteriota; class Terriglobia; order Terriglobales; family Acidobacteriaceae; genus Angelobacter. The sequence continues at coordinate 155,955 of CAVWJV010000012.1, forward strand.
CCCTACGGATGCGGCCGATACCACGCAGGAAGTTTTCCTCAAAGTATTTCGCGGCATGAAGCGCTTCAATGGCGAATGCAGCCTTAAGACCTGGCTCTATCGCATCGCGATTCATGAAGCCTCCAACCAGAGACGGTGGTGGTTCCGCCACAAGAGCAAGGAAACGTCCATGGAAGCGCAAAGCGACGATAACGGCGGTTCTTTTGGCCTGTGTGACACGCTGGCTGACCGTGCTGAATCACCGCTGGAACTGTTTGCCCATGAAGAAGTACGGGCTCGTGTGGAACAGGAACTGAAACAGATTTCAGAGCCGTATCGCACCACCGTGGTGCTGCGTGACATTGAAGGCCTGGCTTATGAAGAGATTGCGGAAGTCTTGCAGATTTCCCTGGGTACCGTGAAATCACGGCTGATCAGGGGACGGAATGCTCTTCGCGAACGGCTGGAGCCCTTCGTCAAAGAACTAGGTCATGAGGTGGGTAAGGCCAAACCGGTGCGGAGCACTAAGATCGCGCCAGTATCAAGCGGCCAGAATGAAGTGGAGGCACAATCATGAGATGCACGGACGCAAAGCCGCTGTTCTCATCGTATATGGATGGTGCCGTGAGCGGCGTGGAGATGCATGAAGTCTCCAACCACCTGAGTGAGTGCGCTGTTTGTGAGTCAGAGTACGCGATGTTGGAAAAATCCCGTGCCCTGGTTGCGTCACTCGGGCGCAGACCGGCCCCGCCTGAGCTCGCCATGAAGTTGCGAATCGCGTTGGCCAGCGAACGGTCCAGAAGCTGGCGCGGTGTATTGCGCGGCTACAGCGTTCGTCTGGAAAACCTGATGAATGCTTTCATGTTCCCGGCCACTGCCGGTCTTATCAGTGCTGTAATTTTCTTTGCCGCCTTAATCGGATGCTTTGTAGTGCCCGTCCCGGCCGACGCCGCAGACGACGTCCCCACCATGCTGTACACACCGCCGCGGCTGGAAATGTCGGATTCCGACATCCAGATCGCGCTGGAATCTCCGGTGGTGATTGAAACTTACGTTGGCGTGACTGGACGTGTGGAATCCTATCGCATCATCTCCGGCCAGGACGATGAACAAATCCGCCAGCAACTGAACCGGGCGCTGCTGTTCACCATTTTCGCCCCGGCGCAGTCATTCGGACGCCCCGTGCCCGGCAAGGCAGTGATGTCGTTCTCACACATCAACGTAAAGGGATAGTGGAGGAAAATTTTAAATTTCAGATTTAAAAATTTAAAATTTCTTCCCTCATTCTTCCCTGAGCAATATCAACGGATTCACGGACAGCGCACGTTGTGCGGGAATCCATGTGGCGAACAGGCCCAGCAACGCCATGGCAAGCACGACTCCGGTCAACACCAGCGGATCGCGCGGCGTGGCCTGAAACACGATGAATGCCAGTACCCGGCTCGCCAGAATTCCCAACACAAGTCCCAGCGCTGAACCAATGACAAGCAATTTGAAAGGACGCGCCAAAGCTGCGCGCAACACTTCTCTGTTCTGAGCACCGAGCGCCATACGAATGCCGAGTTCACGCATGCGCTTGCTGACAGAGTACGCCGCCATACCGAAGATTCCGGTGATGGAAAGTACCGCACCCATCATTCCCAGGACCCCGAGAGCAACCGCCGCTACACGCGCGGGAAATAAATTGAGTTCCATTCCCTGCCGCCAGGTTTCGATGAACGAGGGCAGTCCGGCATCCAGGTTCCGCAATTTGCCTCTCACGGCCGCCGCAAGTTGCTGCGCATCAAATCCCCCGGCGTCCGCGCGAATCATGAGCCACGTCTCATTCGACGGTGATTGCAGAATCGGCAGGAACATGGCGGACTGCTGATTTTCCGTCAGGTTCCCATATTTTCCGTCTTCAACAATGCCCACCACCTGGATGCGCGGGCCATCGCGCAACTTGAAATACTCGCCCATTGCGTTGGCGGGTGAGCCAAAAATTTTGCGCGCAAACTGCTGGTTGATCACGGCCACGCGCGGCGCAGATTTGTCATCATGCAGGGTAAAAGACCTGCCTGAGAGCAGCACGGTGCCCGTTGCCCGGAAATAATCTGGAGATATGATCAACTGATCAGATTCCACCAGAGCATTGGTAGGCCGCAGGTCGGCGGTGTCTGCAGAAAAAATCGGCGCGGAATTTCCGCCTCCACTCGCCAAGGGAGGCCAGTCAACCAATCCAACAGCGGTTACACCTGGGAGTGTCTGCATTGCCTCCGTCATTCTCTTTTGCATGCCGGGCGCCGCGTCTGCGCTATAGCCGGCCATGCTCAGATCAACATCAACAATCATCACGTTCTGAGGATCAAAGCCGACGTTGCTATGCACGGAGCGCACCAGGCCACGGACGGCGACCAGGGACGAGGTAACCAGCAGTGCGCAGACTGCAATCTGTCCGATCAACAGAAGATCGCGTACGGTAAACTTTCGTCCCAGCCGGTTGCTTGATCCAGCTTTGACAATTTCATACGGATCAGTGCGAAGGACCTGCCTGACTGGAACCGCTCCGAAAAGCAATCCGCTTAGTAAAGCCAGGAACAGGGCCATCAAATAAACATTGGCATCCGGATGGATGGGTACGTTGATGGGGAACTTGGGGAACGGCTGCCAGGTGCGCAATGCGCGCATCAGAAGCAGGCTGCCCCAGAGTCCAATGGCGCCTCCGGCCAGCGAGATCAGTGTAGCTTCCGTGAAAAGCTGGCGGAGAATCCGCATACGGTTTGCGCCCAGCGCCAGGCGCAGGGCAACTTCACGGGAGCGGTCGGCGGCACGGGCCGCAAACAAGCTGCCCAGATTCGCACACGCGGCGAGCAGGATTAAACCGGCCAGGACCATCAATGCGGAGAGAAATGCCCGTACCGGACGCCCCAGATGGTTCCCATATAGGCTTGGTCGATTCAACTCGAAGGTGGTTGTCGCATGCTCTTTGGGATAGCTCTTTGCCAGGTCCGCCCAGATCGCATTCACGTCAGCAGCCGCTTGTGCCGTGGAGACTCCATCTTTCAGGTGCCCCAGGGTCATAAAGATCGCGCCTCGCTCTGCGCGATTGTTGATGATTTCCACTCCCGCGAGCTGTTGATGATTGACCAGAGGAACAAAGAAAGCAGGCGAGAACATCATCAGAGTCCCGCGAAACCCGGGCGGAGCCACACCAATAATGGTGAAAGGGTGCTTGTTGACTTGCACAATCCGCCCCACCACGTTGCGATCATCCTGAAAGTGGCTGTGCCAGAATGCATGGCTCAGCACCATATAAGGAGCGCTGTTCGAGCCATGCTCATCCGCCGCGTGAAAGAACCGCCCGATATATGGCTGAACGCCAACTACATCAAAAAAGTTTCCACTGACTTCATCCAGCCAGACAGCCTCCGGGTCACGACCAGTATCGAGCCCAGCTTGCGAGATGTCGTAAGCCGCAAGGTCTTCAAAGCTGCGATTGCGATCGCGCAGATCGACATAGTCAGGATACGATTGCACCGCTGAATTACTTTCCACACGGTGAAGTGAATAAAGGCTATCCAGGCGGGGCAGGTCCAGGGGGTGCAGGATCACCGCATTCAGGGCGGCAAACACCACCGCGTTGGCGCCAATGCCCAGGGCAAGCGTAAAGACCGCGGCGCTGGTGAATCCCGGTGACTTGCGCAATACGCGCACGCTGTAGCGAATATCCTGGAAAAGCCTTTCGAAGAATTGGCTCCCCGCCGCTTCATGACTTTCTTCTTTGTAACGTTCCATGGCGCCAAACTCGATACGCGCCTGGCGTTCTGCTTCCGCTCGGGGAATCCCGGCGCCTTGCAGATCGTCTGCCCGAAGCTGAATGTGGGCGCGAAGCTCCTGTTCCATCTCCTGATTCATGGAAGAGCGTGGTAAGAACTTTGAAATGAAGTCGCGAAAAGAGGCCATCGCTTTCATACTTCCTCCGGTTGCGCTCCCAGCGCACAGGCAATCGCATTCGCTGATCGGTTCCAGTTTTCAGTTTCTTCACGCAGCCGCTTACGCCCCGCGGTGGTCAACTCGTAAAACTTGGCGCGACGGTTGTTCTCAGAAACGCCCCAGCTTGACTTCAACAGTCCCTGGCGTACCAGTCGAAACAAGCCGGGATAAAGCGCGCCTTGTTCTATGGAGAGAGCGCCGCCGGATATCTGTTCTATGCGCAGAAGCACGCCATAGCCGTGCAGAGGTCCCAGAGAGAGTGCGCGAAGCATCAGAAGATCGAGGGTGCCGGGAATGAGTTGGGCCTGGTCGGGCAAGTCTGCCTCCTAAGATAATTAGGAGAATAGCCCCATCTCTCCTAAGCTGTCAAGGAGAGATTTGAGACTATCCTGCCGATACCTGCTTACTCGCCGGCAGCGGCATTCTTCCCAAGCTGGATGATGAGACGGTCTTTCTGAATTTCTCGCTGAACTTGACGCGGACCATCCAGAAGACCAGCAGGATCAGCGGCAGCACGGTCAAGAAAATAAGCGCGCCGGACTTGCGCATGATGGCCGGAAACAAATGCGGCCGCGCCAGAAAGATGGATGCTGATGCTATGAACCAGGCAAAACACATGCGCCAAAGATGGCGCGCAATGCGCTGCGTGCCGGAAACACCGCTCCCCACGAGCATCCGTAAGTCTCCGGCCACCGCAAGCAGTGCCACCGTGCCAAAAATTGCGTACGGCACAAAGTTATAACCAAATCGCTTGCCGGTAGGACTCGTGGCCGCTTGAATTCCGAAGGTCACTTCGCAGACTGCCACGCCCAGCGCCAGGGAAAACGCGATCCAATCGGCAATGCCTTTTTCCCCGTGTCGATGCTTCGCGGTGAGCCACGCCGTTGCCACCAGATAGAACGTGAACGCGCCTCCCAGAATGTTGCCCGGTTGGAACTTCATGGTGGCCATGTAGGCGCCGCTGGCGGCCAGGGTCAGCATGGAGATCACAAAGACAGTTCCGGCGATTGCATGCCGTCGAGAGCCTTTGCGTAAGGTGACGGCCACAAAGCCCGATAGGCATCCCACGGTTCCCCCGCAGATGTGCAAGGCCAACATGGGCGAGATGGACATTATTCCCTCCGTCGCCAAAAAAGTTCACTTGTGTTGATGCCAACACAGTTCAATTTGTTCTGCTCGCAACAACCAAGCCCAATTAAAGAACAGCAGGAGCAGACCTGATCGAATAAACGTGCCCTGCCATTGTTACGCCTTGCATAAGGCGAAAGTTCCCCGGCCCTTAAGCAAAACTCACCTGTTCAGCGGCGCGCAGCCTCCAACCTGAATGTCTGGCCTCCCAAAACAAGGTTTGACCCTCGCTGTTTTTCTGGCCTAAACTCTTATTTCCCGCACATTTTGGAGGGATTCTGAGGTTCAGATTTTTACCGTCATCCGTCTGGCTGCTGTTACTGGCAGTCTCTGGTATGGGATTCGCCCAGACCACCAGGGCCCAGCTTGAGGTCAGCGAGCCTTTTTTTACTCTCACGAGCGTTCTCAACACCTGTGGCTACAACACCGGTTTGCAGGATTCTCTCCCCCTGCGGGAGACTGTCCGCAATGAAATCATGGCTGCGGCCAAGTCCTCGCCCGACGCTGCCAGGACCCGCGATGCCATATGCCAGTTCTGGAAGGACCATGAAGCGCCAGATTCACCCAATGACATCTCCAAGTATCTCTCGCTAGCGCTGGAACTCGGTGATGCTCCCGGCTTCGCTCTCAAACTACCTGAATTCGACTTGCCGCCCGACGCCGGACACGTTCAGGGCGTCGTATCCCTGCTGCAGAAGTTTTATGTCGCCGCCGGTATGCACGCTCTATGGCAGAAGCATCAGCCTGAGTACCAGGACCTGGTAAATCGCTTCCACGATCCCGTCGCCGATGTGATCACTCAAACCGACCTTTACCTCAAGCTGCCGTTTGCCAATTATCCAGGCCAGCAGTTCGCGGTCTATCTTGAACCAATGCTTTCACCTTCCACCGTGGACTCCCGCAATTACGGGTCAAGCTATTTCGTCATCGTCTCGCCGAGTAAGAATGACAAGCTGCGGCTGGCTGAGATCCGCCACACCTACCTTCATTTTGTTTTGGATCCCCTGGCGCAGGCCCACGGCACCAGCCTGAAACGCCTGGAGCCGATCCTTGAAACGATTCAACGCGCTCCCTTAAACCGATCGTTTAAGGAAGATATTGCTCTCATGGTGAATGAATGCCTGATCCGCGCGATTGAAACGCGCACCACCATTCCCAAAACCAATGATCGCGGCCGTGAGGCGTATGTTCAACGATCGGTTGAAGAGGGTTTTGTCTTCACCCGTTATTTCTATGACGCTCTGGCAGAATTTGAGAAGGAGTCCACCGGCATGAAGACCGGTTATGGTGACCTTCTTCACAACATTGACCTTGAACGCGAGCGCAAGCACGCTCGCGAAGTAACCTTCGCTGACCGTGCTGAACCGGAGGTAATCAGTGCATCGCGTGCCGCATCCCAGGCAAGCCTGCTGGATGAAGCAGAGCGCCGATTTGCCGGCGGCGACCGCCAGACGGCCCAGCGCCTGGCTTTGCAAGTCTTGCAGCACAACAATGGTGGTGAGGAGCCGGGACGCGCTGCCTTCCTGCTCGCTCGCATCGCTACGTTGCAGGGAAAGATGGAAGAGGCGCAAGCTGACTTTGAGCAGGCAGTGCAATCTTCCCACGATCCTCGTGTCCTTGCGTGGAGCCACATCTATCTCGGCCGAATCCTTGATATACAGGAAAAACGTGAAGCTGCGGTTGAACATTATCGTCTGGCGATGGAGGCCGGGGATCCCGCATCCGATACTCGCATTGCGGCCCAACGTGGATTGACCGCTCCGTATCAGAAGCCGGAGGCGAAGAAGTAATGGCCTATGCTTTCGCGAAGACTTACATGATCAGATTGCTTCCGGCTTTGTTCCTTCTTTCAGTTTCATTGCATGCTCTCGCCCAGCAGGCACGGCCCGCTGTTTCTCCGCAGCCAGTCACGCGCCATACGCCACAGGCAAAGACTCAACCTGAGTACGCTGATTACAATGCAGCCAACGCGATCTCCGGTGGCGCAGCCATGGAAAAGGCCGCCAATGACTTTGCCGCCAAATACCCTGATAGCGAACTGCGCTCAATTCTTTACAGCAAAGCCATGCACAATTACCAGGCGGAAAACAATCCGGACAAAATGCTGGCCATGGGCGAGAAAGTACTTGCGTACGATCCCGACAATCCCGTTGCTCTGGTGCTGACAGCCACCGCACTGTCTGATAATTTCGCTGAAAATGATCCTGATCGCACGACGAAGGTGGCCGCCATCCAGAAGAATGCCGGCCGCGCTCTGCAGACGATTGACATCGCATTTGTCCCTCCTTCCGGCGCTACACCAGAACAAATAAAAGGTTACAAAGACACGTTGCGATCCATGGCGCATTCTGCCATTGGCATCATGAATCTCAAGGAAAAAGACGATGCCAAGGCCGAAGCCGAGCTGAAACTCTCGGCGGATCTTTTGCCAACCGCGCCTGATCCGTATGTCTGGTATCACCTTGCGCTGGCTCAGGACCATCAGGGCAAATATACTGACGCTCTGGCATCCGTTCAGAAGGCCCTGAACTACACCAGCGCGAATCCTGAACTGGGCAAATTGGCGGCAGGTGAGCGCGACCGTCTGGTTCTACTGACCCGCCCGGAGACTCCGGCTGGGCAACAACCGCCCGCAAATAGTTCGCAGCCACCGCGGTGATTCGGGTATTTTGTAAACAGAGATGAAAGAAGTTGTGAGTTCATGGATTTGCCGCCAAGCGGTAAGATTTCAATGCTGAGAGCCGTACTATTTGTCGCTGTTTTGGCTGCACCGGTCTTCGCCCTGCCCATGGCTCCGGACGATGCCGCGACGCAGCAACGTTCGGACCAGACTGCGCCAGACATCGCTCTCCATCCCCGTGCAGCAAGTCGACAGGAGATTGAAGATTTCAACGCGGCGCGGAGCGTGATTGGCGGCAACTCGTCGGAGAATTCTGCCAATGACTTCGCCGAAAAATATCCCGCAAGTGAACTTCGCCTCTTTCTCTATACCCGCGCCATGTACGCTTATCAGTCAGAAAATGACTCGCCAAAACTGCTGGCTATGGCGCAAAAGGTTTTGTCCATTGATCCTGACCATCCCGTGGCGCTGGTTCTGACGGCATCGGTTCTGGCCGATGGAATGGAAGATAATGATCCCGATCGCAACCGTAAGGTGGAAGAAATAAAACGGAGCGGAAATCGCGCCATCAAAGTCCTGGGATCGGCGATGCCGTTGCCGCTCTCTGCCACGCCCGACCAGGCCCCGCTTTATCGCACCACGCTGCAATCCATGGCGTATTCGGCGCTCGGCATCATGAAGCTCAAGACCGGTGATGACGCCGGCGCGGAAAAAGATCTGCTTATGGCAGCAGGACTGCCGCAGGCGCATCCTGATCCGTACCTCTGGTACCACCTTGCCCTGGCGCAGGACCATCGCAGGAAGTATGCGGCAGCTTTAAGCTCCGTGAATCAGGCGCTGCAATTGTCCAGCTCGAACCCGGACTTGCAGCGCATGGCGGAGATTGAACATGACCGGCTCTCTGGCGTCTCCCGCGGACGCTCACAGGGAACCACCGGCACGGAGCCGCCACAATAAGCTTTTCAGATGATAAGACTTGCGTCATGGATTTAGACCTCACAGCCCTGCAGGCCGCTCTCGGACACACCTTCAGCCGTCCCCATCTGCTCGATCGCGCCCTCACGCACAGCTCACACGCACATGAAGAATCCAAAGCCAGTGGCGCCGATCCGAACCTTGAGATCCAGGACAACGAACAATACGAGTTTCTTGGCGATGCGGTGCTGGGGTTCGTGACCAGCCAGCTCTTATTCGAGCGCTTCCCCGGTTTCCATGAAGGACAGCTTTCCAAGTTGAAGGCGCATCTGGTAAGTGCCGGCCATCTGGTAAGCGTCGCCATCCGCCTGGACCTTGGGCAGTATCTTCGCCTGGGCCGGGGTGAAGAGCGGAGCGGAGGACGCAATAAATCCACCCTGCTTTCGGACGCTGTGGAAGCAATCATTGCCGCGCTGTATCTTGACGCCGGCATGGAGAAGACGCGTGATTTCATCATCCGCGAAATTCTTTTGCCGGAGCTGGAACGCGTCCGCACAGAAAGCCAGAATGAATTCAGCCTGGCCGATTACAAATCAGCCCTGCAGGAATTACTGCAATCCACCGGAAGGCTTCAGCCGGTTTATGCCACAGTAAAAGAAGAAGGCCCGGACCATCGCAAGACATTTACCGTGGAAGCGCGGATTTATCCTCAGGGTCATAGCCGGCCTGAGTATGTGGCGCGGGCCGAAGGCGCTACCAAAAAGAAAGCCGAGCAACTTGCGGCAAAGTTTGCTCTGGAACACTTGCGAGGGACTCCGGAAAGCGTATGACGGATCCGCGGAACCCTGCCGAAGCCAACGTCAACGCCGGCAATCCCTTGCCGGGTGATCCTGCTGCCCAGGAACCCAGCACCTCTGACCAGGGCCACTCGGAAATCAGCGCGAATCAGCCACTCGATGCTGAAACGCCACGTCCATCGGAGGAACGGCAACCCGTCGCTCACACCACCGAGGTTTCAAATCCGGAACCCGCCTTGCCTTCACCTTTGGTCCATCATGAACCTCAAGGTCTCAAGTTCTATCTTTCGGTGCTGGTGATTGTTCTTTACATGACGACCTTTGTCATGCAGGCCATTCGCATCCCGTCGGAATCCATGGAAACTACGCTGATGGTCGGCGATTTCCTGCTTGCGGACAAAATCCACTACTCCGCCGAGAGCTGGTTCGGACGTCACCTGCTGCCGTATCGCGAAATCCGCCGGGGTGACATTGTTGTGTTCCACTATCCGCCTGACCCCAAACAGTACTTCGTCAAGCGAGTGATCGGACTTCCCGGAGACCACATCAAGCTTCTGGATAAGACCGTTTTGATTAACGGAGAGCGCCTGCGTGAGGATTACGCGCGCCATGTGCTGCAGGACTACAACCCTTATCGTGACAGCTTCCCTGACGTCACTTTTCTGGTCCCGCCATATCTCACCACAGACGTGGATCGCCGCTGGCGCAAACAAATGTTTCAATATTTAGACCATGGCGAACTCGTGGTTCCGGCCGGGAATTACTTCGTTATGGGCGACAATCGCGACCGCAGTCTGGACAGCCGCTACTGGGGCTTTGTACCTCGGGGCAATATCACAGGGCGTCCACTGGTAATCTACCTCTCCGTAAACGAAGAGGATCACACTGAACAGGCCGCGCCGAATGATAAACTCATTCATCCGGGACAAATGCTTGCCCATATCCTGCAACTGGCACGATGGGACCGCATGTTTCGGCCTGTTCACTAAGGAACGGGTGCTCACGTAAGTCGTATTGATAAGAGTGTGCCAATTTAAAGCCATTTTTCAGGATTAGCTGCTTGCCCGCAATCGCAAAAGTAGAAAAAAAACCGGAACGCCCCAAAGAGACGCTCTCTGAATCCATTGGCAGCATTGCCTCAGTGCTGGTCTGCGGTCTCTTCATCATCACGTTTGTTGTCCAGGCCTTTGAAATCCCTTCCGGCTCCATGGAAGACACCCTGCTGGTTGGCGACCATGTATTTGTTGACCGGATAGGCCCGACGGCAAAAGCCGGCTATCTGGGACCATTGATGCCGTATCGCAATATCAAGCGCAATGACATCGTCGTCTTTCTTCATCCTGCGACGCCGGGGATGTACGTGGTTAAACGGATTGTGGGAACACCGGGTGACAGACTCCATCTCGAAAACGGTAAGCTCTTTGTGAATGGAGTGGCGCAGAATGAGCCGTATCTGAATCCGAATCACATCGATGAGGACTATCGAGACAATTTCCCCCGCGTCTCGCCCATCAGTCAGCGGGATATCACTCAGGGATATCCCTGGTGGCCCATGCAACTGCAGGGCAACATACAAAATGGCGATCTGGTGGTGCCGCCGAACAGTTATTTCGGAATGGGCGACAATCGGTCCAACAGCCTGGATAGTCGCTTCTGGGGCTTTATTCCCAGAGAGAATGTTGTTGGCCGTCCTTTATTTATTTACTGGTCTTTTGAGACGCCGCGGGACCAGTATGAACATGGAAGCTGGGCCGATCGCGCCAAGTTCATGGGCTACATCGTTCTGCACTTCTTTGGTGAGACCAGATGGAACCGGGCGTTTCACTTTGTACGCTAAGGTCAGGCGGGGAATTTAACAATGTATCTCTTGCACGCTGATCGTCTCACGGTAATCTATGGCGCCTTCAGGAACAAAAACATTGACGGATGAAACCACAATCGACAACGGCAAGAAAACGGATTCGACCGAAAATGAATCCATCCGTGGGGTTGCGTCACAAAAAGACGCGTCAGAAAAAGACGCGTCACAAAAAGATGCGTCAGAAAAAGAGACATTCTCTGAGGCGCTCGCCGGCTTTGCCAGCGTTTTTGTCTCCGGACTATTCATCATCACCTTTGTCATCCAGCATTTTGAGATTCCCTCCAGTTCCATGGAGAACACACTACTGATTGGCGACCATGTATTTGTCGATCGCATGACGCCTACCGGCAAAGAGAGCGTTCCTCTTTTCCCCTATCACAACCTGCACCGCGGTGACACGGTTGTCTTTGTCTCTCCTGCCGAACCCGGACTCTTTCTGGTGAAGCGCATCATTGCGGTGGAAGGTGACAAAATCCATCTGCGTGACGGCAAGGTGTTCATCAATGGTGCGCAGCAGAACGAACCATATGTTGTCCGTAACGGATCGCAATTTCCCTATCGCGATGACTTTCCCGCTGTCTCGCCGTATGCCAGCGGCGCCACTTCGGATTGGACAATGGACTTGCCTCGGCACATTGTGGGCAGTGATTTAGTAGTGCCCAAAGACAGCTACTTTGCCATGGGCGACAATCGTGACGTGAGCTATGACAGCCGTTACTGGGGCTTTGTTCCCAAGGCCAATGTTCTTGGCCAGCCCCTGTTTATTGCCTGGTCTCTGGACCAGACAGAAGCTGATTTCGCGCCGCTCCCTTTCCCACAACGCATTGTGTCTTTTTTCAAAACCGCGGCCCACTTCTTTACCCTTACTCGCTGGAACCGCATCTTCAGGCTGGTGCACTGATGGCTCCAGCTGAAATGACGCGTAGAAAATTGGCCGTCGCAATCGTGTTTCTATTGTTGCTGGGAATTTTTCTTCCCCCCAACATCAACGGCGTGCGCTTTCGCGACCAGCTCGCCGGATCGCTTTCCAATGCGCTTGGCCGGGCCGTAAAGATCGGACAGGTAAAGTATCGCGTGTTCCCGCGACCCGGCTTTGACGTCTATGACCTTCAGGTAATGGATGATCCGGCTTTCAGCGCCGAGCCGTTGCTGACATGCGGCAAGGTGAATGCCGACCTTCGTCTCACCTCGCTCTGGCATGGCCGCCTGGAAATTGCGAATCTCAAGCTGAGCGATGACAGCTCTCCGGCCAGCCTGAATCTTGTGTACTCCAAAGGTCACTGGAACCTGGAATCACTTCTGCTCCGTGTAGAACAGGTGCCTACTGCGCCTACGGCCCGGCGCAGCGCGGAGCAGCGTTCGCGCTTCCCATACATTGAAGCCACCTCCGGACGTATCAATCTGAAAGTTGACACGGAGAAAACGCCGTTCACCGTCACCAATACTGATTTTGCATTCTGGCTTGCGTCGGAAGATGTGTGGCATCTGCGCATGGAAGGCCGTCCCATCCGTACGGACAAGAACCTGAATGACACAGGCATCCTCAGAATGGAAGGTGATCTTCGCCGCTCACGTGCTTTACGAGACATGCCGCTGAAGATCGATGTTGCCTGGGACAAGGCACAGCTCGGCCAGTTCTCCAATCTGGTCGCCGGGCAGGACCGGGGCTGGCGTGGAGGCCTTGCCGCCACACTTCAACTCAGCGGTACCCCTGCGAATCTCCACATCATCGGCAACGCGGACCTGGATGGCTTCCGGCGTTATGACATCAATCGCAACACCATGCCGCATCTGCATGCCCGCTGTCAGGGTGATTACATTCACGAATTGCTGGACATGAAGTGTGACATGCCACTCGAACCCGGCGGCGTTTTGCTCACGGCAAAGTGGGCTGCCGTCACGCCCCGCGATTACGATCTGTCCGTTGTTGCCACGCGCGTGCCATTGGGTACTCTCGCCACCATGGTGCGTCACTCCCGCAGCAAACTGCCGGACGATCTCACCGCCACCGGCGACCTGAACGCTGCCTTCGGTTTTCATTCCCGCAATGGCGTTCGTAACTGGCACGGCACCGGCATGACGTCGGCTTTTCTGCTGCGGTCCTCTGCCTCGGATAAGCCTTTCCCGGTGAGCCCGGTACGATTTCACATAGGGCCAGTTGAAACTGGTGCAAGTTTCACCAACAAGCGTTCAAAGCAGAAAGAAGCTCCTGCTTCGACCCCTGACGCGCTGACCATTGACACCTTTTCCGTCCAGCTTGGACCTTCGACAACACTGGAATTGCAAGGTACAGCCGACGCCTCTGCTTACTGGATCGGCGCCAAAGGGATGGTACCCCTGGAAAGGCTGCTGGTTCTCGGCAATGTCACGGGATTCCCCACTGAGATCAAGGACACCACCGCCTCTGCCGTAGTCGATCTCAACATCAGCGGCACCTGGGCCAACTTTGCGCCGCCAAAAATGCGTGGCACTGCACATCTGCAGAATCTGGCAGCATGGATTCCCGGCATCAAGGACCGCTTGATCCTCACTGAAGCGGACGCGCAAATCAACGAGGTCGAGATGGTTCTGGCCCACATCAATGGCCAGTTCGAGCACACGCCCATCGCTTTCACCGGCACCATCAACAACCCGTGGAGTTGCCAGGGCGCTCCGCCGTGTCCCATCGAATTTGATCTCCATTCAGACGCCTTGACCGTTTCCGACGTCACGTCATTGCTCGGCTCAGCCGATAAAGGCTGGAAGTTCCCGTTCTTCTCCGGATCATCCAGCAAGCTTCCGGATTTCCGGGCCAATGGCACGTTGACGGCGAACCAGCTCACAGCGGCGCAACTGCCACTGGAGAAATTTGCCGCGCACGTGGAGTTCAGTGACAAGGCGTTGCTCATCAGCCGCATCAATGCCCACCTGGGCGGCGGCACCGTCGAGGGTGAATGGCGCGCCGATTGGAGTGGCGCAACCCCACACTTTGCTGCCGGCGGAAAACTCACAGGCGTTGCCACGGACCGCATCACTTCCAGCGGCCCTGACTTCATGCTTGCCACTTCCTGGGTCAATGGCCGTACGGATGCGAAGTACTCGCTTCACTTCGATGGCGCATCACTGGATGAAATGCTGAGCAGCGCGGCTGGACACTTTGAATACGTAGTCGCCAATGGCATGTCAAAACTGATTACGCTCGATGGCGGCAAGCCATTACATTTCCAAAGCTTGCAGGGCGCCATGGACCTGGAGAAACAGACTTTAAAGATTCTGCCAAGCAAATTCAGAGCAGAATCCCGCATCTATGACCTGAGCGGAACGGTTTCCCTTGCAGACAAGCAGGCCAGACTCAAGCTGAGTTCTAACAGCTCACGCTGGGATATTACCGGCGCTCTGGATAAGCCTCAGATAGCGGGGCCGCCTGCATCCAGCGAGACAACAGCCTCCCGCGCAAATAAAGATAAAGCTGTTCAAGACCTGCAATTCACGAAACTTAGTTCGCGATACGCTGTTCATAATAAACAATGAAAATTTCCTGGATCCTTCTCACCGGTTCGCTTGCTGTGTCGCTTTGGGTAATCGCTCGGAATCCTGCGCTCACGCTCGCGTTTTCGCTGAACAAAGACAGGCCGCAGACGTCATCGCAGTCTTCATCCGCCAATACCCGGCGCGGTGCAAGCCAAACCAGTAGCAACCATCGACTCGCCGACAGCGCCGAAAGCAAGTTCGCATATATACAACAGAACGGCGCCAAGTCTCGACCGGATCCCACACCAACCGTCCTCAGCGAAGACGAGATCAATGACTATCTTGCCTCTGGTCGCGTGGAGATTCCTCAAGGCGTCAAGAAGGTTCGTTTGCAGGGACAGTCGGGCCAGGTCACTGCCTTCCTTACCGTTGACTTTGATCAACTTCGTGAGAACCAGCATTCTTCCAATCCTCTAATGGGACTTTTCAGCGGCACGCATGACGTCACCGTTGAGACTGACGCCGCCGGCGCCGCCGGTGAAGGCAAGGTCCATGTAAGAACAGTAAGCCTTGACGGCACGGAGATCCCTCGCATGGCGCTGCAATATTTCGTGGAAAAGTACCTCACGCCAAAGTACCCGAACGTGGGGCTGGATTCACAATTCAAGCTGCCCAACCGCATTGACTCTGCCACCGTCGGCTACCACAAGGTGACTCTCATCCAGAAATAGGCTCTGAGAATCCGGAACTCGGCCCACCAAAAAAACCCAGCCCACCAATAATTTGCAGCGTTCCTCCCGGCCCCAAAATCCAACCGATCAGCAGACAAGCTGAGGCCGCGTTGCTTGCGGCTTCGCCGTTATATGATGGATGACTCAGTTTGATTTCTTTTTGATCGAGAGGCTGTGCATGCCGCGTTACGAGTACCGCAAACTTAAACCGCTGCCGGCGGCGGAAAAGAGCTTTGACAATTGGCTCCAGTATCTGGACGAGCAGTTTTCCAACCGTGACGTTGAGCATCGCTCCCTGCTGGTCCGTAACACGCTGCATGAGATTTATCTTGGCCGCCCATACGTTGACCATGGCCCGAATACTTCCCTGGCCGAACAGGCGCTGGTCCATAGTTTTGATCCCCGCAACGCCACGCTGGAACCGGAATATTACGGTGATGTGGACGGGCAAAAGTATGCCGAGCGCAAGCCGCTGATCTGGTTCTGGATGATGTATGACCGTTCTCCCCTCGGCCTCAATCACGCCCTCGGCTATCGAGTGCGGGCCACGCTGGCGAAACATGTGTTCAAGTACATCGGTAAGAACGTAAAGATTTTCCACGGCGTTGAAGTCTCGTACGGCTATAACCTCACTGTGGAAGACAACTGCACCATCCACAAATATGTTCTGCTCGACGACCGTGGCGAGATCGTAATTCATGAAGGCACGTCCATCTCCGACTACGCCAATGTCTATTCGCACGAACATGATCTGAATGACGGCATGATCGTCACCAACACCAGGACTGAGATCGGCCCGAAGGCGCGCATCACCTATCACTCCACGGTGATGAGCGGAGTGCGCGTGCATGAGCACGGACTTCTGGGCTCGATGGGAGTGGCCACCAAAGATATTCCGCCGTATACCATTGCGGTTGGAATTCCGGCCAAGCCTGTGAAGGTCAAGACGATTGCGCCCCAGCCGGCGGAGACAAAATAAGGACGCGTGTTAACATCCAAGGGAAGGTGAAGGCGAGCCCTTCCGCTCCATCATCATGACAGAGACAGCATGACAGACACATCGGGAAAATCGCGTCCGCGCGTTCTCAGCGGCATGCGGCCAACTGGAATTCTGCACCTCGGCAACTATGTGGGCGCGCTCCAGAACTGGATCAAACTCCAGTCCACACACAAGTGTTTCTTTTTTGTCGCGGATTGGCACGCACTGACCACGGACTATGAAGACACATCTCGCCTGGCCTCCAACACCCTTGAAGTCTTTCTCGATTGGCTGGGCGCCGGGCTCGATCCCAAACAGTGCACCATGTTTGTCCAGTCGCATGTAAAACAACACGCGGAACTTCATGTGCTTTTTTCCATGGTTACTCCTCTGGGCTGGCTGGAACGCGTGCCCAGCTACAAGGAGCAGCAACAGAATCTGTCAACAAAAGATCTGAGCACCTACGGATTCCTGGGCTACCCGCTGCTTCAAGCCGCCGACATTCTGATCTATCAGGCAGATGGCGTGCCGGTGGGCGAAGACCAGGTTGCGCACGTTGAACTCACACGCGAAGTGGCCCGCCGCTTCAATCATTTCTATTCGCGACGTGTTCCCGGCGCTGGCAGCAGTGAACATCAGGAACCGCTGATCAAGGAGCCGCAGGCACTTGCTCACGAAGACTCCCAAGCTTCTGGGCCTGGATGGACGCAAGATGTCCAAGTCTTACGGCAACTCCATCCTGCTGAGTGAAGAAGCAGACAACCTGGCCGAAAAGATTCGCGGCAGCGTTACCGATCGTCCCAGGCTGACTGACAGAGGCAATCCTGATAGATGCCCGGTCGGCAATCTGCACCAGATTTTCAGTGATGCCGATCGTCTGGCTTTCATCACCGCCGGCTGTACGCAGGCGACCATCAAGTGCATCGATTGCAAAGCTCTCGCGATAGAGAGCACTGAGGCGCACATCGCGCCAATCCGCCAGCGCCGCAAAGAATTCGCCTCACAACCGGACGAAGTGCTGCGCGTAATCCGGCAAGGCGCAAAGGAAGCCACTGCAGCGGCGGAAGAAACTATGCAGGCTGTTCGTCGCGCCGTAAATCTCTTTAGTCTCGAATCCATGGACACCGCGATCCATCGACCGGCTGCGCCCGCCCGGCTGCGCGTGCCTGAATCTGCCACGTCCGCAGCGTCGCCGGAAGAGCGATACCAGCTACAAACCGCGGAGTGGCTGGAAAAAGTCTCAGCAGCGAATCCTCTTCGCAAAGACAAGCCGCAGACGTACATCACGCGCAAAGGAAGAAAAGTGGGCGTGCACACTGCGATGGAAGTCAACGGAACATGGAAATTCCTTGTTGCTGATCGCGCACTCAACGTGCTTGCTCTTCTGGCAGAGGATCGCGATCGTTACCTGCGCGATTTCATTCTGCCTCCCAAACTGGTCCAGGAACACTGGAAGACCTTTACGCGCGATGGCAGCAATGTGTTAATCGAAATTCACGCCAGCGGCGAAGACGCGAGTCTTAGCACCAGCAACGGTGACGTTCCAATCCAGCAATATGAAGGTGACTACTCGCCGTTGCAGTAAGGTGTTGCATCAGTGACAAACACTCCCTGAATCCTCGGGCCAAGTATTCCACAGGCCTGCACACAAGAGTTCCCGAAAGCATTTAGAATTGATCGAAGCTTCTGCATCGGCTGTACGGGCCTGTGCGACACATCTTGAATGGCAGAAAACACTCAAATCACGGAAACCCGCACGAGCGAGTCAGCATTTTCAGTCTCGGTCGGCCAGGTCTATGACGGCCCGCTCGATCTCCTGCTTGATCTCATACGCAAACAGGACATCGACATCTATGACATCCCCATTGCTCGCATCACCGCCCAGTACCTCACCTACGTGGAAGGGCTGAAGCATCTGGATGTGGATGTTGCCGCGGAGTTCATCTACATGGCCTCGCTGCTGATCCATATCAAGAGCAAGATGCTCCTGCCACGCGATCCTGACGCCGTCGCGGGTGAACTGGATGATCCGCGCGAAGAACTGGTGCAGCGCCTGCTGGAGCATGAAAAATTCAAGAACGCCGCCCAGATGCTCCTGCAGAAACAGCAATTGGAAGATGCTGTGGTCAGCAACCCGTCCATGAAAGAGTTCAAGGACGCGGAGGGCACTGAGCCCGAGTTGGCCGCGGACGTTGTTGATCTGGTCAAAGTCTTCCAGCAGATTCTTGATCGCGCCCGTAACCGTCCCGTGCTGCAAGTGGACGAGGAGACGGTAACCATTGGACAGATGGTGGAATATTTTCGCCGCCGTCTGCTCATGGAAGACCGTCCAATCCGCCTCAAGCGATTGCTGCAGCACGTGACCACTCGGCACGCGCTCATCGCGTCATTCCTGGCACTGCTGGAGCTGGTGCGGTTGCAGGCGATTCTTCTGCGTCAGGACAAGGTCTTTGGTGACATCCTGATCAAAAAACATGCAATGTTCGATACGGTCATGGGCGAAGGCGCCATGGTCCGTGATGACTGGAAATAATCCCAACAATGTCAATTAAAGCAAAACTTGAAGCATTGGTTTATGCCGCTGAAGAACCCATCACGCTGGACCAGATGGCTGCCCTTCTTAAAGATGATCTGCTGGCATTAAAAGACCTGCCTGCGGTTGAGCCGCATCCCCAGCTTGAACAGGCTGAGGAATATATGGCCGCTGACGGTGCTGAGGGTCCGGAAGAACTTGTCGTGGAGCGCGCACTCGAAGACGACGTTGCGGAGGAAGCGGCCGCGCCTGCCGAGGATCGTGCTGCTCGCGATCGTTCAGCTTCTGAAGAAGAGCCCGCGGTAGCGGAGAAGACACGGTCCAAAGCCAAGGGCAACAGAGAAAAATCGGAAAAGGTGGAGCTGCGCAATCTGCTTAAACCTTTTCTTGAAGAGTTGATCGCACAATTCGAGAGTGAAGAGCATGGCATAGAAATTCGCCAGGTAGCCGGTGGATATCGCATGTCCACCAAGCCTGAGCATCATGACGTGGTGCGCGCTTTCTCCAGGAGCCTGAAGCCGCCCATCCGCCTGTCATTACAGTCCCTGGAAACACTGGCCGTGATCGCCTACAAACAGCCGGTGACCGTGCCGGAGATCAGTGACATTCGCGGTGTGGATTCCTCAGGCGTGATTGGAACGCTATCTGGACAGAAAGCTCATTACCACGGCTGGCCGGAAAGCGGTGGTAGGCCGTCCCATGCTGTACAAGACAACCAAGGACTTCCTTATGCGCTTCGGACTGAAGGACGTCACTGAACTCCCGAGCCTGGAAGAGTTTGAAAAGCTGGCCGCGCGTGAGATGCAGGACGAACTTTTTGCAGGAGATCACAGCGCCATGGCCGATGCGACAGGAGTACCGCACGATTCCGCTTTAGATGAAACCACATCCGAAGAAACCACGGATTCAGAAGACACGCGTTCAGAAAACACTGCCCAGCACAATGGTTACGACAGCTCCAGCCAGGACGGCGGTACAGAACAACTTGCCGAAGATAAAGCTGACGCGCCGCAGACCGTAACCGAACCCACGGTTTCCTCCGATCCAAAGCACAACAAAACAGATGAGCAAGTCACCGACCAGATTGCTTCAGAAAGTTCTGGAGGTTAATTGCCCACTGAACGGCTACAGAAAATCATTGCCTCCGCCGGAGTAACCTCTCGCCGCAAAGCTGAAGAACTGATTACCCAGGGCCGCGTCACCGTCAACGGACAAGTCATTACTGAACTCGGCACCAAGGCTGATCTCGCGCGCGACCACATCAAAGTGGACGGCAAGCTGCTTCACGGTGCTGAAGAGCACGTCTACCTCCTGGTACACAAACCCAAGGGATATGTGACGACTGTTTCCGATCCTGAAGGTCGGCCCACGGTAATGGGCCTGATCAAGCACGTGGGCGAGCGCATATACCCCATCGGACGCCTTGACTATGCCAGCGAAGGCCTGCTGCTCATGACGAATGACGGTGAGCTGGCCAACTTCCTTACCAAGGCCGCTTCACACGTTCCCAAGACATATCTGGTGAAGGTGGCCGGGCAGCCGCAGGAAGATGACATTGAGAAGCTGCGTCAGGGAATCCGCATTGGCAGCAAGCCAGGTTCGGAAAGCATGCGTTCAGTACGCACGGCGCCCGCACAAGTGCGTCTGGTGCGCGAGTCTGACAATCCGTGGTATGAAGTCACGCTTACGCAGGGCAAGAATCGCCAGATCCGCCGCATGTTTGAAGAGATTGGCCATCATGTGGAGAAGATCAAACGCACACGCTACGGTGGCATTGCACTGGATGTGGAACCAGGCAAGTTTCGCGCACTGACTGAACAGGAAATCGCGACGCTGCGGAAATCCGGTGGAACTGGAGCACAAGCCGCTGAGCCGGTTCCCGATAAGAAGCTCATCAAGACCTCATCGCGTTACATTGGCAAAGCTGCGTTGAAACCCGGCAGACGCTCTGAAGACAAGTTCCGTCCGCGCACCAGCCCTGGTGAAAAAGACGACCGTTATCCTCGACGCGAACCGAGAAGTGCTTCGCGTCCAGGATTTGGCAAACGCGAAAACGCAGCGGGCGATTCTGACGTGCAAGGCGAGCGTCCAAGACGTGAGCGGCCTGCGTTTGGAGATCGGCCGGCACGGCGGGAACGTCCAGCATTCGGAGATCGTCCACCCAGACGCGACAGGCCTTCCTTTGGAGACCGGCCACCGCGTTCGGAAGGCCGAAGCTTTTCCGATCGCGCTCCACGAGTAGATCGTCCCGCACGCGCAGGAGGCCGTCCATCATTCGGAGATCGGCCGCCACGACGTGAGCGTCCATCATTCGGAGAACGCCCAGCATTCAAAGATCGGGCACCTCGAACGGAAAGACCGTCTTTTGGAGATCGGCCACCACGATCTGATCGTCCACAACGGGCATTCGGTGACCGTCCACCTCGAGGTGATAGACCGGCATTCGGCGACCGTCCACCACGTTCGGAAGGCCGAAGCTTTTCTGATCGCGCTCCACGAGGGGACCGTCCTCCACGCTCAGGTGGCCGCCCGTCATTCGGAGATCGGCCGCCACGGCGTGACCGCCCGGCATTCGGAGACCGGGCACCTCGAGGTGAAAGATCTTCGTCCAATGATCGTCCTGGGTTCAGTGATCGTCCAGCAAGAGGTGACCGTCCGCCACGCAGAGAAGGCACAGGAAGAAGCTTTTCCGATCGCCCACCGCGTGGTGATCGCCCACCGCGTGGTGATCGTCCACCGCGTGCGGAAGGAAGAAGCTTTTCTGATCGCCCGCCGAGAAGTGATCGGTCCAGATCCAGCGACCGGCAACCGCGAGGTGACCGTCCGCAAAGAGGCGCGAAGGGCCCCCGTGGCGGTGGCCGCGACACCAGAGGCCCGCGACGTCCTCCCAGATCTTCATAACGCATAGCCCAGGCCAATACAGGTACAGCGCCCACCGATTCTGGAACACGGGCGCTGCCCTGTGATACAAAAGCCTGTAACACTTCTCCTGGAATGAAAAAGACAGTTCTCGATCTAATTCCCCGCCACATCCGCAGCCTGACTGGCTACGTGCCAGGAAAAGCCTTGCGCCACGCTCAGCAGGAATCGGGCGGCACGATGGCAATGATCAAACTGGCCTCCAATGAGAACCCATTCGGCCCCTCGCCACGCGCAGTGGAAGCCATTCGTGCGGTCGCACAGGAAGTGAATCTATATCCTGATAATGATTCCACTGAACTCCGCCAGGAACTCGCCCGGCGTCACCAGCTTGATCCATCACAAATCTTTTTAGCCGACGGCTCGCTCGGGATGCTCGACATCATGGCCCGCACCTTGCTTGGTCCCGGCCTGAACTGCGTTACCAGTGCGCGATCCTTCATCAGCTATCCCCTGGTCACGCACGCGGCCGGCGGAGAACTGATTGCCACTCCGCTCCAGAATGATGCTTATGACTTAAACGCGATTGCCGCGGCCATTAACGAGAACACGCGCATGGTAATTCTGGCCAATCCAAACAATCCCACCGGAACCATGTTTGACGCCGATGCCACCGAAGAATTTCTTGGCAAGGTCCCGGAACATGTTCTGGTGGTACTGGATGAAGCCTATTACGACTTTTCCACCTTCTTCGCTGCGCAGTCCGGCATCTCTTACTCCCGATCATTGGATTACGTGCGTGCCGCTCGACGCAACGTGATCGTTTTGCGGACCTTCTCCAAGGCCCACGGGCTGGCAGGCATCCGCCTGGGTTATGGCTGCGGCGACGCCGAGCTTCTGCAGTATTTCGGCCGCGTGCGCAATTCATTTTCAGTTTCGGTGGTGGCTGAGGCAGCCGGCCTTGCCGCGATCCGCGACGAAGCCCATATTCGCAAGACCGTTGAGAATAATGCGGCAGGCGCTGCATGGCTGATGCCGCACTTCGCCGAACTTGGGCTACGTGCGGTGCCAACCAGCGCGAATTTTATTTATTTTGAAGTTGATGAAGATGCACACGCTTTTGCCCAGCGCATGCAGACACATGGTGTGCTTGTGCGTTCGCTGGTGCCGTGGGGTATTCCCAACGGCATTCGCGTGACCATTGGCACGCCGCAGCAGAATGAACAGTTCGTTACCGCTCTCAAAAAAGTAGTCCGCCAGACAGTTACGCGTTAAGCTCTGTGTTCTACTCTCTTTCATGGCCCTTACCGCCACATGGACCGCAGCGGCAACACTCGGCAGACGCCACATACTCGCCACCATCGGCATGGCGTTTGTGGTGTTGTTTGTCGCATTCGCCATCTTTGCGCCGCTGATCGCTCCTCAGGACCCCCGCAACATTGATTTGCCCGCGCGACTGCAGCCACCCAGCGCGGCGCATTGGTTCGGCACCGACGAACTCGGTCGCGATATTCTTTCCCGCGTCATCTACGGCTCACGTATCTCCATGCTGGTAGGCAGCAGCGTGGTGGTGGGCTCTCTGCTGCTCGGTTTGATCTTCGGGTCCATCGCCGGATATTACGGTGGTTACGCTGACCGGATATTCAACGTGATCATCATGAACGCTTTCCTGTCATTTCCAGGAATCCTGCTGGCCATCGCCTTCGTGGCGTTTCTTGGTCCGGGAATTCTCAACCTGATTCTGGCGCTATGCGTTGGGGGCTGGGTTGGTTACGCGCGACTGGTGCGAGCTCAGGTGCTGGGCGCGAAGGAAAAAGAATTTGTGGAAGCGGCACGCGCTCTGGGCGCAAGCGACTGGCGCATTGTCACCCGCCACATTCTGCCCAACATCATTCAGCCGGTGATTGTACAGGCTGCCATCGGCATGGCCGGCGCTGTACTGGCTGAAGCTACCATGAGTTTTCTTGGTTTGGGGGTACCGCCGCCCACCGCAAGCTGGGGCGCCATGCTCAATGACGGACGTGGTCACCTGTTTGACGCTCCGCATCTCGTGCTCTTCCCTGCCGCGGCCGTCATGCTGGCCGTTCTCTCGTTTAATTTCATCGGCGACGCATTGCGCGACTTCATGGATCCGCGTTCGCGCATTGAGGCCGGACTTTAGTCATGGTTGTCGGCGTTATTTCTGATACCCACGGGCTGCTCCGGCCTGAAGCGCTTGATCTGCTGCGCGGCTCAGACCACATTATTCACGCCGGAGACATTGGCGCGCCTGAGATTATTCCAGCCCTCGAGAAACTTGCGCCCGTCACAGCAATTCGCGGAAATATTGACCGGCAGGATTGGACCAGGAAATTTCCTGAGACGGAAGTCGTGGAGTTGGCCGGCGTGCACATCTACATCATCCACGACCTAAACGCGATTGATCTGAATCCGAAGGCAGCAGGATTCGCAGCGGTGATCAGCGGACATTCCCACAAACCGCATCAAGAGATGAAAGACGGAGTGCTTTACTTCAATCCCGGGAGCGCCGGTCCGCGCAGATTCAAGCTTCCAATTACGGTGGGCAGGCTTGAGATCACCGCAGGAACGCTGACGGCGACCGTTATTCCGCTGGAATGAATTTAATCTCTGCCGCGGCTATCTAGAAATCCTCGCTAACCTGGTCAAGCTCCTGAATGCCCATGATCCCGCTGTAAAGCACACTTCGTGGGCTATCACTCTGCGGCTTGGCGAAATAGAGGATCCCAAGATCTTTGGTGACCATTTTACGAAGCCGGTTTCGCAATGTCGCCTGTTCAGAAGGCTCACCAGGGTAATGCAGATCCATTCGGGCGGTAGAGGCGATCGCCGCATGTCCGTCTTCGTCCCGCCAACCAAAGCAGAATGCCCAATTTTCACTCTTCGGATAGATATCCTGGCCGGTGATGCCGATGATCACATCCGTTTTCTTTTCCCGATAATCCGAGTAGGCCTGCAACATGGTTTGCGTAAGGTGTTCGGCAATCAACTGCTGGCGGTCCCCATCAAAATCTCCATAGACCGGCTTCAGCGGCGGCAGCACCTCCACTCTCATTCCGAACTTCTCCTGATAGTGGGCAGCCAGATCATTGATCTCAGCGACTGGAGCGTCTCCAATCGGCACGATATAGATTTTTTCAGATTTCTTGCAGCCAACCGTTAGCAACATCAAAAGGATAAAAGCAGCGAACCGAAAGCCCATGCAGAATTCTCTTCTCCCAAATGACGGGCGAGCCATGGCACGACCAGCCCTATAGTTTAAGCAGTAGGTATATCGCAGCTTTGACTGAATTTGACTCGGCTATTTCACTGAGCTATGCGGTATATAACTATCGATTACTACGCTCGACGCAAGATCATGTCAGACGCAATGCAGTCGTCAGGCGGCTTGCTCTTCCTGCTTCGGCTTTCCCTGCGTGCTACCTGAGGGTTTACCTTCAATCATTCCCCACGCGCTGAGGGCGCTCAAGACCGCCAAGCCGGCTGAAACCAGCATTACCCATCGGAAGCCGGCGATAAATGATTCGTTGATCGCCTGCTTTAGTATCGCCTTTTGATCGTCATTCATTCCGGAAGGCGCTTCAATCTGGGTTAACCGGCTGCGCTGCTCCATGACAGCTTGTTTCATATCCGGAGCAAATCTCGAAGCATTGAGTTTGCTTTCCAGGCGAACGTCAAAAACGTGAAACGCCACAATGCCCAGCACAGCGATCGAGAGCAAAGAAGCGACGCGAGAGACAGCATTGTTCACGCCAGACGCGACACCCGCTTGATGCTCACTGACGGAATTCATGACGGTGGTTGTCAGCGGAGCCACCACGCCGCTCATGCCCAGGCCAAGGACCACCATCGCCGGAAAGTATGTAGTCCAATAACTTCCCCCAATACCGGGACGAGCAAAGAGCAGAAAGCCGGCAGCCGCAATGATCGGCCCAACGACCAGTGGAAGCTTGGCGCCGTAGTGTGTAACCAGGCCTCCAGCCCAGCGCGATAGAAAGAAGAGAATCAAAATTAACGGTAGATTCGCCGCGCCGGCCTGCGTGGGCGAATAGCCTTGCACCTGGATCAGGTTGTAAGGAAGGAAGAAGAGTACCGCTCCAAGCGCCGCATACAGCAACAGCGTAAGCAGGTTCGCACCGCTGAAGTTCATGGATGTGAAGAGACGCAGAGGAAGCAACGGTGAATCCGTTCGTCTTTCGCGCAGCAGGAACAACCCGATGGCAACCATGCCCGCCAGCACGGCGCCCCATGTCTCAGGGCTGGTCCAGCCGCGGGTTGGCGCTTCGATCACTCCGAAAACCACGCTGCCCAGGCCCAGAGTAATCAAGGCTGCGCCCAGGAAGTCCAGCTTGTGACCGTCTTCTTCACCATGGCTTTCGGGAACAAACAGAAATGAAATTGCGATCACGGCGGCGGCGATCGGTAGGTTGATAAAAAACACCCAGCGCCATGAAAGATGTTGAATCAGCCATCCGCCCAGCACCGGGCCAAACGCCGCGGTGATGCCGGTAAATCCGGACCATGTGCCGATCGCTTTTCCGCGTTCGGCCATTGGGAAAGACGCGCTGATAATGGAAAGACTACCCGGAACCAGCAGCGCTCCGCCTATCCCCTGCAAAGCCCTGGCGGCAATCAAGTGCCTTATGTCCGGCGCAAAACCACACCATGCCGAGGCTGCGGCGAAGATAAAAACACCGGTGGTGAACATCCGCCGCCGACCATAGAGATCGCCGGCAGCACCGCCCAGAAGGATTAAAGCAGCAAGGAACAGGGCGTAAGACTCAACCACCCACTGCGCGCCGGCGACGGTCGCGTTCAGTGCATGCTGGATGCTTGGCAAGGCAACGTTGACCACGGTTCCGTCGATGAAGGCCATGCTGGAGCCGAGAATGGCCGCAACCAGCACCCATCTGCCGCGCACAGGAGCTTTTGAAATCTCCAACGCCGCTTTTTCCTGGCATGGGGCAACGGAATCACAGGGATATTTCAAGCTGCTTTCTCCAACTGACTAAACCTTACCGCTGATGACACTGATCTGCATGATCAAACCAATTTTCACCACGGAGACACGGAGGCACGGAGAAAATCGCAGAGCTAAAAGCGAGACGTTCAAGGGGAGATGAAAACAAACAATGCTGAAGCGTAAAGGCCACCGTTTATCGTTGCCAAAGTCTGGTCTAGACGTCTGCTCTAGCCGTTTGCTTTTCCATTCCTTCGCGATCCTTCGTGTCCTTTGTGATTAAGACCTATGTGAAGGGTTTTCTCCGTGCCTCCGTGTCTCAGTGGTGAAAATTGTTTGATCAGCGCAGATCACTGTTATCAGTCTAATCAGCGGTATGGTTTTGCCCGCAACCTACTGTCGGATGCGCGGATTGGCCAATGAATAGAAGAAGTCAGTCATGAAATTCACCATGACGTAGGTAAGGCCGATCATGAGAATTGCGCCTTGCACCAGATAGTAGTCGCGGTTGCCGATGGCTTGAATGGTGAGTCGTCCGATGCCGGGCCACGAGAAAATTGTTTCCGTCACAATCGCTCCGGCCAACAGCGCGCCGAACTGCAAACCCACCACGGTCAGCACCGGGACCAGCGCATTGCGCAACGCGTGCTTATAGACCACCACGTTTTCTGAGAGGCCCTTGGCGCGGGCGGTGCGGATGTAATCCTGGCTGAGCTCTTCGAGCATCGCAGTGCGCACCATGCGGGTGAGAATCGCTGCCAGAGCTCCACCCATAGTAATGGCGGGCAGGACCAGATGCGCCATGCTTCCGGAACCTGAAACCGGCAGCCATCCCAGCCTGATGGCAAAGAACAGAATCAGGATCGGGCCCAAGGCGAAGTTAGGAAAAGAAAGTCCCAGGAGACTCACAAAGCTCAAGGCACGATCATCCCAGCGATTTCGCCTTCGCGCTGAGCGAACTCCTGCCGGAATGGAAATCAACAATGCCACAACCATCGAGGCCAGAGTCAAACGCATTGTCTCCGGGTAGCGTTGCCAGACCAGACGCGTGACCGGCTGATCAAAACGCAGGGACCGGCCAAGATCACCATGCAGTACGCCCTTCCAGTAATTCACATACTGCCGGCCAACCGGCACGTCCAGTCCATAGGCATGGCGGGTGGCTTCAATGTCAGCAGCGGAAGCGCCTTCACCCAGCATCTGCTGAATGGGATCCCCGGGCACCATGTGGATGAGCAGAAAGACCACCGAAACAACCAGCCATAGAACGGGGACCATGTAGAGCAGGCGAGTTGAAATATAACGCAACATCAGATGGTGGTCTCGATGGAAGTGGGCTGAATGACGCTTTCAATCTTCACTCGGGCAATGCGGCGGCCTTCCATGTGAATCACGGTGAATCGGCGATGGTCGAAATCAAAACTCTCGCCGCCATGCGGAATCTTGCCCAGTTGAGCCAGCACAAATCCGCCCAGAGTTTCAAAGCCACTGTCACGGGGCAAAACAATGTCGTAATGGGTTTCCAGGTCGCGGATATTCGAAGATCCGTCCACCACCACGGCCCCGGACGACAACGACGCGACGGCGGTCTGAGCCACATCAAACTCATCTTCCAGCTCGCCGACGAGCTGTTCCAGAACATCTTCCACGGTAACCAGACCACTGACCGAGCCAAACTCATCCACCACGATCGCCAGATGCCGCTTGCGTGACTGGAATTCCAGCAATACTCCCGCCGCGGACTTTGACTCCGGAACGAACAACACTTCGCGCATCAGGTGCCGGACCTTCAAGGCCGACGGCTTGTTGCCAAACATCATGCCGGTGGATAGCCGCATGTGCATCATGCGTGAAAGGTCCTTGGAGTACAGAAGGCCGATGATGTTTTCCCGTCCCTTTTGCGGATCGTAAACTGGGACCCGGGAATGTTGCTCTTCCACCACCTTGGTCATGGCTTCGTCCAGGGGCATGTCCGCTGAAAGAGAAAAGATGTTGTGGCGGGGCACCATGATCTCGCGGACCGTGAGCTGGTCAAGCTCCAATGCGTTATGGATCATCTCCTCTTCGGCTTCAGGCAGCAGACCCACGCGACGGCTGGCTGTGACAATGAGCTTCAGCTCTTCGGCGGAGTGCCCGCTTCCATCACGCCGTAAACGAGAACCAAAACCGCGGAGCACCAGATTGGCTGACCTGTTCATCGCAATCAGGAACGGATGCGCCAGCCGCATAAAGACGTCCATGGGAGCGGCTACTGCCAGGGCCACGCGCTCGGCCCGTTCCAGCGCCAGCGATTTCGGCACCAGTTCGCCCAGGATCACCAGGAGATAAGCAATTGCGGCAAAAGCCAGAGCAGCGGCCAGTCCGTGCGCATAGACGCGAGCATACGGGACGGTTCCCAACCATGGCTGAATCATGGCGGCCAGAGTTCCCTCGCCAGCCCAGCCAAGCCCCAGGCTGGCCAGCGTGACTCCGAACTGGACGGCGGGCAGGAACTCGTCCAGATGCTGTTGGATCCGCAGGACAGTACGCGCACCGATACGCCGCTGCTCGATCAGTTGTTGTATCCGTGTGTCACGGACGCTCACCATGGCGAACTCAGCGGCTACAAAGAAGGCGTTGGCTGCCACCAGCAGGACCACCAGAATGATCCTGAGGAGCACCAGAGTGACCATATGGCCATCAATTTTACACTGTAGCCACCCGGTTCGGCCTGCCGTGGCGCATACGTGCCATTGCAGAAGAAATCTCTAAGGAAATGGCCAGTGAATGCTGACTGCACCATTGCGAATCATGTGATGACAAAGGTTTTGCTCTCTTTTTCCCGTCTTTCCGGTCTAAGGTCTTGTTTGAACTGATACTCGACCGAGTATTTTGCAATTTGTGGAACCAACTTCGTTCACCCAACGTATTCATTCACTGACAAGCCTTAACAGGGGGCACTCCCGTGGCAAATGGTAAGAAAAAAAGCAAACGGCTCTTTTACATCATCGGGGCAGTTATAGCGGTACTGGTAATCGTGGTTGGGCTGGTAGCTGCCAAACGTTCCGGCACCAGGCTCGACCAGTCCAAGCTGG
The DNA here is from genome assembly GCA_963755365.1 of Terriglobia bacterium. GTDB lineage: Bacteria > Acidobacteriota > Terriglobia > Terriglobales > Acidobacteriaceae > Angelobacter. Next base: position 185,831 of record CAVWJV010000012.1, read on the forward strand.
CGAAAGTGGAAAAAGGCGATCTGGCGAAGAGCGTGGTGGCTACTGGCAAGATCGAAGCTATCACCAAAGTTGAGGTCAAGTCCAAAGCCAGCGGGATCGTGGAAAAGTTGTTTGTGGACTACGGAGAGACGGTGAAAAAAGGCCAGGTCCTGGCCGAGTTGGACAAACAACAGATTCTGGCGCAGGTAAATCAGCAGAAGGCGTCTTTAGAAGCGGCGGAAGCCAACTCTCACGCCGCAGAGGCCGAACTCGAACGCTCCAAATATGACGCTGAGGGCCCAGACATTCCAATGCTGAAACGGGCCTATGAACGCGCACAGCAGATGGCCAAGGACGGCGTGGTCTCCGCTTCGGCCCTGGATGACGCTGAAAAGAACTACGAGCTGGCGGTCAATAAACAACAACTGGGTAGAGCCAACGTGATCTCCGCGGCCGCAAAGATGAAGCAGGCCCAGGCCCAGGTATCTCAGTCGAAAGCGCAACTGGAAGAGAAGCAGGAAGAGTATCGCAACTCCACCATCCTTGCGCCGATTGATGGCGTTGTGCTCTCGCGTGACGTAGAAGTTGGCGACGCGGTCAGCTCCATCCTTGTACTGGGATCTTCCGCAACGCTGGTCATGACCATGGGCGATACCCGCGAAGTCTACGTTAAGGGCAAAGTGGATGAGAGCGATATTGGCAAGGTCTACCTCAACCAGCCTGCTCGCATCAAGGTGGAGTCTTATAAAGACCGCACGTTCTCCGGCAAGGTCACCAAGATCTCACCCATGGGCGTGGAAAAAGACAACGTGACCACATTTGAAGTGCGCGTCTCCATCGATAATTCCAAAGGTGAGCTCAAGTCGCAGATGACCGCCAACGCGGAGATCATTCTGGAAGAACACAAAGGCGTTCTCATTGTCCCTGAAGCTTCCCTGATCTACGACAAAGATCGCAAAGCTTCCGTGGAAATCGCCGATCCGGCCGGCAAGGATGGCAAGAAGAAGCTTCCTGTCACCGTGGGGATTTCCAACGGCTCAAAGACCGAACTTCTCAGCGGGCTGAAAGAAGGCCAGCAGGTTGTGCTGCAGTAAAAATTCTGAACGTTGCTGCGTGGAGGCACTGGAATGAACTTAAAAGTAATTAGAAATGTGGTCCTGGTATTTGCAGCCGTTGCGGTGTCAGCGATACAGGCTGCAGCCGCTCCGACTGGACACTTTGACCGCACTCTCAAGGTCAACGGCCAGGTCGATATGGAGATAAGCTCCGCGTCGGGCAATGTGACCGTTCATATCGGCAGCAACGATACGGTGCAGATCTCAGCGAAAATTCATGGCAACAACAATGGAACTTCCTGGCTGTTCGGCAGCGGCGATGTAGAGGAAAAGATCCGCAAGATCGAACAGAACCCTCCGGTCAGGCAGCAAGGCAACATGATTGTGGTTGGCCGCGTGGAAGACCGTGAGTTGCTGCGCAACATCTCCATTGACTATGACGTGACGGTGCCGGCCCAAACCAAATTGCTGTCACAGACCGGCTCTGGCGACCAGACCATCACCGGCCTCCAGCAGTCGCTAACTGCCAAGACAGGATCAGGCAACATCACGCTGGACAACATTGGCGCCGAAACCCGCGTACATTCCGGATCTGGCGATCTCAAGATCAACAATGTGAAGGGCAGCCTGTTTGCCGATACCGGCAGCGGCAACATTCGGGCCTATGGCGTGGCCGGCGAGATTGATGCCCATACCGGGAGCGGAGACGTGGAAATGCATCAGGTTGCTGCCGGGGACATCAAGGTCGGGAGCGGCTCCGGTAACTTGAGGCTACAAGGTGTGAAGGGTGGATTGCGCGCCCAGACCGGCAGTGGCGACATTCAGGCCGAAGGCGAAGCTACCCGTGACTGGCGTCTGGGAGCTGGTTCCGGCAATATTACGCTCAAGCTGCCAGGTCAGGCTTCTTTTGATCTCGACGCCCGGACCTCTTCCGGCACGCTGAAAGTGAGCCACCCAATCAGCTACGAGGGTGGGATCTCAAAGAACCACATTCACGGCAAGGTAAATAACGGCGGAGTCGCCCTTGATCTGCACACCGGCTCCGGTGACATCTACATCGAGTAGCATCCTCCAATACTCGAGCCAAAGGCTGGGCCATCACCCAGCCTTTTTTGCGTGCCAAAGCTCTAAAAAGGACATAGTTTTGCTCTATAGACGGTTCCTATTCGAGTAAGCGTCAAAATCTATCTATTCTTGGAAGTTCTAATCCTTCTCCAATCAAGTTCTAATTACCCTGATGCATCCTAAGACTCGTAACAAGATGCTTTTCAGAAAGCTCTCAGCGGAAGCTTCTCCGGGATGTTCGAACTCCGCTCGGCACTGACTGGAAGCGTGGGCCAGGCAATCAGGTTGTGTGTGAGCTGGTTGTGAAGTGCGTTTGGTAAGTTGACGGCTTGGGCTGTTCCAGTACCTCACCGCTTTTCCAATCTCACATTGAGGTCTCGCTCTCTACGCGCGGCACATCGCGCGAATGCGAACCCGTGTCTTTAAATGGTCTGCGCGACAGGTTCGCGCGAAGCCACAGGATACGTGTGCCTGATGATCCACCGGCCGGGAAAGAACAGAAAGGACGGATGGAAGCATGACTTACCTACGGGGCACAACGTTAGACCAGCAGGAAGTTACAGGCAGCCTGGAATCGATCACACTGGGGAATGCATGGGCTGGCCCTTTGGGCATCGCCTGGATTGCGGCCTTCATTAACTCCGCTAAAGCCACCTTTGCTCCGGCAAACGTCATGCGGTTTGTCCGCAGTCTTGACGCGACCGATCCGCTTCTTTCCCGCTTTGGCTGGGTACTGGCAGCAAGCGTTGCCGTACTTTCCGGCCTGATGATAAGTGGTAGCCAGGCGCTGGCAACCAGCGCATGGATCAAACCCATTAAGTTCTCGGTTTCTTTCGCCAGCTTTGTCTGGACGATAAGCCTCTTTCTCTCCGCACTGGATCTCTCGTACTGGCAGCGAAAGCTTTCTCGTTATGCAATCGTGGGTAGCGTAACCCTGGAGATGGCAAGCCTGATCGTCACGGCAGCTCGCAGCATTCATGGTGGTGCGCTGACCAGGTTTGATGTCATGACCGCGCAAGCCACTTCCGCCATGATTTCTGTGGTGACTGCGGTAAGCGTGTGGGTGCTGGCCATGTTCCTGCGGTCGCCCCAGAGCACGCTCCTGATCGATAGAGCTCAGTTGCTGGCGATCCGCCTGAGTATGGGAATCTTCCTGGCAGGAAATGCAATCGGCGGTTACATGCTGGCTCGTGGTTCGCACACCGTGGGAGCCACGGACGGCGGGCAGGGACTTCCCTTTCTCAACTGGAGCACAGTGGCCGGCGATCTGCGGATCGCTCATTTCATTGCGTTGCACGCCATCCAGATCGTTCCCCTGTTCACATGGCTGCTCTGGCAAATGACACCTCGGCCATCCTTGAAATACCGGCAGCGGGCTGTTGTGATTGTGAGCGCGCTGGTTACGCTCGTGGTTTCGGCCACATTCATTCAGGCAGCTATCGGAAAGCCGTTTCTTAGTTTCCTGCGATAACCAGCTTATTACCTTCCGGTGATACAAGCTCGTAGTCACATCTGCGGAAGTTCTTTCTCGCCCAGTTCAGGCGTAAAGACTTCCGCACCCTGGCTTCATTCCAGCTATAATCCCTTCGAATCTACGAATCCGTTATCCGATCCAGACCAGCCCAGGATTGCGCCAATGAAAAACCTACGAGCTATTGCCCTGCTAACGCTGCTAGTAACACCTTTGATTGTCGCGTGCAACCATGGTCCGTTGCGCGAAGGTAGTTTTCAAAAGACTTTCAAGGTCAGCAGTAAAGCCACACTACGAGTGGAAACCAATGCCGGAAACATCACCGTGCACACGGGACCGGCTCAGACCATCACGATCTCAGGGCATATACGGGCACGTGGCGGGTTTCCGGGCCCCAGTGCCGAATCCAAAATTGAGAAGATTACTTCGAATCCGCCCATCGCTCAGGATGGAAACAACGTAGAGATCCGGCGCGTGGAAGGCTCAGAGCTGCATAAGAATGTCTTTGTCGACTATGACATTACGGTACCCGACGATACGGAACTCACCGCCACCAGTGGCGCCGGGAACGTCCGCATCAAAGGCCTGACGCAGAGAGTGGAAGGCACAACTGGCGCGGGCAGCATAGCCACAGAAGGTATTTCCGGCGATGAGCGTCTGCGCTCAGGGGCCGGAAGCATTGAAGTGATTTCACCGCTGGGAATGGTAGTGGCGGAAAGCGGCGCCGGAAAAGTTACCGCCCGTGGCGAGCCTAAAGGCAACTGGGAGCTGCGAGTTGGCGCGGGCTCCATCAAGATGGAGATCCCATCCAGCTCGTCTTTTGACCTGGAAGCGCAGACGGGATTTGGCAAGGTCAGCCTTGGCCAGGGATTTGAATTGCAAGACGGTAATATTTCCAACTCTCACGTTCGGGGAAAAATAGGCAAAGGCGGCCCAAGAGTTGTGGCGAACAATGGAGCCGGCGCCATCGAAATCAGCAGAGGTATGGAGCAGAATTAAAGGCGTGCACCCTGCGTATGTGACTGCCTTCCCTTACGTTGACCTTACAATCGCCAAAATGATATAAAAACACGTCTCGCTGGTGGAGGTGGGAGGTGTGTGTCTCCCTTAGTCCTTCAGAGTGAGCTCCGACGCGGCCAAGCCTCAAACCACGATTCTTGATGTGGAAGCGCGTTTCCGGAAATAACCCGAAAAGCGTTAGTAAACTCAAAAATTGCCGAACTGCCGAACCTTATTTGGAGGAATCCTTATGCACAGCTGGCTCTCAGCGGGCCTGATGGAGCGTGTAATTTCCGCCCGCCGGATGATCGCTTGTGTCGCCCTCGTTTTGTTTGTATGTCTTGCCTTACCTGCCGTCGCGCAGCACGCACAGCCTGCCCAGCAACCCGTAACCATGGCCAGCGCGCAATCGGGCGCCATGGCGCAACATGTAGCCTCACAGGAAGCCGGCGGAGAAGACAAACTGGTGCTGCCGGACATGAAGAGCGTGTCTTTCCTCAATGACAGCGTCACCGGCTTCAAGTTGCTGTCTATTGGACTGATCTTCTGCGCGCTGGGCGGCATCTTTGGCCTGGTCATTTACATGCAGTTGAAAAATGCTCCAGTCCACAAGTCGATGCTTGAGATCTCAGAGCTTATCTATGAGACCTGCAAAACCTACCTGATCACGCAGGGCAAGTTCATTCTGATTCTGGAAGCGTTCATCGCCGTGGTCATCGTGCTTTACTTCGGCGTGCTGCAGCACAATGACGCCGGGCGCGTGATCATCATTCTGCTGTTCAGCTTGATTGGCATCGCAGGCAGCTACGGCGTGGCCTGGTTCGGCATCCGCGTGAACACCTTCGCCAATTCGCGTACCGCGTTCGCCGGACTCAGAGGCAAACCGTTCCCGATCTACGCCATTCCGCTCAAAGCGGGCATGAGCATCGGCATGATGCTGATCAGCGTTGAGTTGCTGATCATGCTCTGCATTCTTCTGTTCATCCCCGGCAAACTGGCTGGAGCCTGTTTCATCGGCTTCGCGATTGGTGAATCTCTGGGCGCGGCCGCCCTGCGTATCGCCGGCGGCATCTTCACCAAGATCGCCGACATCGGCTCCGATCTTATGAAGATCGTCTTCAAGATCAAGGAAGACGATGCCCGTAACCCCGGCGTAATCGCCGACTGCACCGGTGACAATGCTGGCGACTCCGTCGGCCCCAGCGCGGACGGCTTTGAAACTTACGGCGTCACCGGCGTGGCCTTGATCACCTTCATCCTGCTGGCGGTGAAAGACCCGACCGTGCAGGTTCAGTTGCTGGTCTGGATCTTCGTCATGCGCATCATGATGCTGGTATCCAGCGCCGTCTCTTACTTCGCGAATGACCTGTTCGCCAAGGGCAAGTACGGCAACTCTGACCACATGAATTTTGAAGCGCCTCTGACCTCGCTGGTCTGGATCACTTCCATCGTCTCCATGATTCTGACCTTCCTGGTGTCGAAGCTGATGATTCCCAACCTCGGCGGCAATGACACGCTGTGGTGGAAGCTCTCGGCCATCATCTCCTGCGGAACGCTGGCCGGCGCCATCATCCCCGAACTGGTCAAGGTCTTCACCTCAACCGACTCAACCCACACCAAAGAAGTTGTGACCTCCTCGCGGGAAGGCGGCGCATCACTGAACATCCTGTCTGGACTGGTCGCGGGTAACTTCTCCGCCTTCTGGCTGGGCATCAGCATTGTGGCCCTGATGGCTATTGGCTACTTCATCAGCGGACATGGACTCAACGAGCAATACAACGGCGCCGCGCTGATGCTGGCTCCCGCGGTCTTCGCGTTCGGTCTGGTGGCTTTCGGCTTCCTGGGCATGGGTCCGGTTACCATCGCCGTGGATTCCTACGGCCCGGTGACTGACAACGCTCAGTCTGTCTACGAACTGTCACTGATTGAAAACGTTCCCAACGTCGCCGGCGAAATCAAAAAGAACTTCGGCTTCGACGTGAACTTTGGTCGCGCGAAAGACTTGCTGGAAGAGAATGACGGCGCGGGCAATACGTTTAAAGCCACGGCCAAGCCGGTGCTGATCGGAACGGCCGTAGTAGGCGCAACCACCATGATCTTCTCCATCATGATGAACCTCACCAACGGCTTGACCACCAACACCGAAAGCCTTTCCCTGCTCCACGCTCCGTTCGTGCTCGGTCTGATCACCGGCGGCGCGGTCATTTACTGGTTCACCGGCGCTTCCATGCAGGCCGTAACCACCGGAGCCTATCGCGCGGTTGAGTTCATTAAGCAAAACATCAAGCTGGAAGGCGTGGAAAAGGCCTCTGTGACCGATAGCAAGAAGGTCGTGGAGATCTGCACCAAATATGCCCAGAAAGGCATGTTCAACATCTTCCTTACCGTGTTCTTCATCACGCTGGCATTCGCCTTTGTGGAACCGTTCTTCTTTATCGGCTACCTGATTTCCATCGCGGTCTTCGGTCTGTACCAGGCCATCTTCATGGCCAACGCCGGCGGCGCATGGGACAACGCCAAGAAGATTGTGGAAGTGGAACTGAAGATGAAAGGCACGCCTCTGCATGACGCCACAGTCGTCGGCGACACAGTGGGTGATCCCTTCAAAGACACATCCTCCGTGGCGCTCAATCCGATCATCAAATTCACTACCCTCTTCGGTCTTCTGGCCGTGGAGCTGGCAGTGAAAATGACAGCGGAAAACGGTTCGACGCTGACCAACATCCTGGCCGTGGTATTTTTCCTGATCGCTACCGTCTTCGTATGGCGTTCGTTCTACGCAATGCGAATCGGAACAGAAAAGGCAGCAGCCAGCAAAGCTGCCGCTTAGGCGATCACACGTCTCAACGAAAAGCCCGCCACGATGGCGGGCTTTTTTGTTGATGTCCAGAATCGAATTGACCTATCGAGGTGGAAATTGAGGCGGCCGTGGCGGGGGAGTCGGTTCCATGTTGGGTGCGGTACCCACCGTTTCCTTCATCTTCTCGCGGACGCGTTTTGCCAGCTTCTCCACTTCATCGGCCTTGCGTACCACCTCGAGCGAAAGCATATTTTCATTGGTCTTATCCACTGCCTCTTTCAGTTCAGTGGCCAGCTGAAAAAGCTTGTCCGTATCGTTCTTGAGGTCCTGCTGGCGCTTTTTGTTGGCAGCTTTCAATTGCTGCTCATGCATGTCTTTCTCCGCCTGTGATGTTGGAGGCGGAGCGAACTGTGCTCTGGCGAAAACACCGGCGAGCAGCAGTCCGGTGATGATGGTGAAGACAGGAATGATGACGGATGAACGCAGATTATTTAACACTCAAACCTCTTCTTGCCCCGGAAGCGGAGAAAATAGCTGGTTTTTCCCTGATGATTGTGACTTCCACAATTATAAACACCCCAATTCGCTCGTTTATAATCCGCTTCTGAAAGAAGACCATGGATAAACAGTTCAGCAATATATGGCCGCACTGGCACAATCGTCTGGTCGATTGGACGCAGGATACGGCCCCAAAGATAGCAGTCATCCTCGTTGTCGCCTTCATTTTTGTCCGCATTCTCAACACGATCAGCCGCAGGGCGATTGCTATGGCAGAAAAGCGGGCGCAAGGAGCGGTCCGCGGACAACAGGTACGGACAATAGCCGGCGTTATTCGCAGTGTTGGTGTGTTCCTTATCGTCTTTGTAACCGGCATGAACGTTCTGAATGACGGCTTTGGCGTCGACATAAAACCGCTGCTGGCGAGCGCAGGAATCGCAGGTCTCGCTATCGGATTTGGCGCGCAAACCCTGGTCAAAGACGTGATCAATGGTTTCTTCATCCTGGTTGAAAATCAGTTTGATATCGGGGACACGGTCAAAGCCGCAGGCGTAAGCGGCGTGGTGGAAGAGATCACCATGCGCCGTACGCTTCTCCGCGATGGTGACGGCACACTGCACATCATCCCCAACAGCGCCATCAACATCGTGAGTAACTCCACCCGCGACTGGTCACAGGTGAACATGCACGTGGCTGTGGATTACAGTGAGGACACTGACCATATCGTGGACTTGCTCAAACAAGTTGCCCAGGCGTTTTATAACAACGAGGCTTTCAAGCAGGACGTGGTGGCTGAACCGCAGGTGCCGGGCATTGAGCGAGTCCGCGGAAAAGAAGTGGATTACCTGATGGCGGTAAAGGTCCGCCCGGGAAAGCAATACGGCGTGGCTCGCGAGTTGCGTCGCCAGATCAAGGTGTGCTTCGAAAAGAACAATATCAAAGCCGGAACGCCGACACAGGTTTATTTCGGGCAGCTACCCAACGCCTGAGACAACGGGCCGTGCGGCGAAAAGAGGGTGCGAGGAACAGACATGGATCTTGGATTGAAAGGCCGCGGAGTGATCGTTGCCGCATCCAGCGAAGGCATTGGGCGAGCCACCGCCGAGGCATTCGCCCGCGAGGGCGCACAGGTGGCCATGTGTGCGCGAACAGAGTCCACGCTTCGCAAGGCCGCCGATGAAATTCGCCAGGCCACCAAGGCGGAAATCTACGCCGAAGCTCTCGATGTGACGGACGCAGCCGCCGTCAGCCGCTTCGTGGAACAGGCAGCCAAGCAGTTTGGACGCATTGATGTATGCGTGACCAACGCCGGCGGCCCACCGGCGAAGAATTTTCTCTCCACCTCAAACGACGACTGGAAACGCGCCATCGAGATGAACTTCATGAGCGTGGTGCATCTGGCCAGGGCCACGATCCCATACATGCAGAGGCATCGCTGGGGAAGGATCATCACCATCACCTCAGTCACCGTAAAGCAGCCGGTGGCGGAGCTCGTCATGTCAAACGCTGTCCGCGCCGGCGTGGTGGGGTTGGTGAAAAGCCTGTCCAACGAGTTTGGCAAAGATGGCATTCTGGTGAACAACGTAGCGCCCGGCTACACCACAACAGAGCGACTGAAGGAACTGGCCGGCGTGCGTGCCCTGGCTGCGGGAGCCGCCCCGGACGACATATACCAGGCATGGGCCGCAGACACGCCGGTTCGCCGCCTGGGCGAACCACGCGAGATCGCCGACGTGATCCTTTGGCTGGCGTCAGACCGCGCTTCTTACGTTACTGGACAGACTGTGCTGGCCGATGGCGGCATTTATCGCGGACTCTGAGCTGGTTCAGAGCTCCCCGTTAGCATCGTATCCGGTGCAACTATAAGGAATTGCGAGACTTGGTCGGGCAGCTCTCTTCCAGAATGAGCCGTGCAAAATTCAGGGTAAAGACGCATCTACTACGACTGGCAAAAGCATCTTATGGTTGCGATGTTTCTCCTGGCTAGTTCCCTCGTCATCACCGCCGCCGGTTGTGTGATTTGGTACTGGGTAGCCACGCGCTATAGCCGCCGCCGGGCGGGAGAAATTGGCCGGTGGATCCAATCTGCTCTCGCGGGACAGGGGCACGTCACATCCGTGCGCCGGATTTCATCTTCCCGCCTGAGAGTGCCAATCCGCCTCACGCACGGGATTTTCCGCCAGGCCATCGTGATGGTTGACATGATTCCTTACGAACTGCCTGTTCACTGGCTGCTCAGCAAAATCAAAGGACAAGCAGAAACGCTGACCTTCCAGGCCGACCTGGATCTTCCACCTGCCTTCGCCCTACATGTTCAGAATTTTCGCTGGTACGCGCGCAGCAGCAGAAAAAATACGCCGAACACAAAACGATGGACTTTTGAGCAGACCGGCCCCGTGGTGATCAGCACACGTTCTGACTGGCAAAAAGAAATCTCTTCAACTATGACGTCATTGGCGCGGGGTAATACGCAGGACTTCCTCAGTATCGATTTCCAGCGACGCTCGCCCCACTTCTCCGTGACGCTGCCGCTGGAAGCCATCTCACCGGATTCTCCGGTACGATCCTGCGTCTTTGAAAGCATGAAGGAACTCGCCAGCAATTCTTCCGCGTCGTTATTCTAGGGTGAACCGCTAGAGTGTATCTCTCCACCTCACTTTGTGGAGGCTCCTGTTGCGGCGCCACTCGGCGCGTGTTCGGCCTCGTGGCTTGCATTCCATCTGAACCGCTAGACTTCTCCATCCATCGCGTAGAGGCCTCGTGGCTTTTATTACATCAAGATCGCTCGACACACTTTCTCCGCCAATCGCCGTAAAGACCTCAAAGGCTTCTCGCTCACTCATCCAACCGCTCAAAGTTATGGCTTAAATCTGTCACAAGTGACAGGCGCTAAAGATTCGAGAGATTGCGAAAGTATCATTTCAGTGACACGCGCTGAAGGTCTTGGGAGATGCAAAAGGGTCATTTTTAAAGGGGATTTCGAATGACGTCCGTTACTTATCGCCATGGGCCTTTAGTACCCATTTAACTGTTACACAAGTATTACAAACGCCTCCAGCAATCACTGATAGGGTTTAAGAAACGCCAAAAAGACCAAATCATTTTGATTATGCAAATGAAGGGGAACACACGGTGAGTTTAAGCAACGACCGCACATTCAGGGAACCAATCAGCAAGCTGACCACTTTTTTCATGGTCATGTTCCATATCGGGGCCATTGCCGCCCTTTTCTTCTTTAGCTGGGAAAGACTGGCGGTCACCATATTTCTGTGGTGGGTTGCCGGCAGTCTCGGCGTGGGCATGGCGTATCACCGGCTGCTGACTCATCGCGGCTTCAAGACCTACAAATGGATGGAATACTTCCTGACCACCTGCGCTACGCTGGCACTTGAAGGCGGGCCGTTCTTCTGGGTGGCGACGCATCGCGTCCATCACCAGAACACTGACGTGGAAGGTGATCCACACTCCCCGAACGATGGCGGTTTCTGGGCCCACATGGGATGGATCATGACCGGACGCGTGATGCACAATCACTCCGCCGCTCTACTTCCTTATATCCCCGATCTGCGCAAAGACAAATTTCACACTTTCATCAGCAAGTGGCACTGGGTTCCAATCACGGCTTCAGGCATTATTCTGCTGGCCATTGGCGGCTGGAAGATGGTTCTGTGGGGCACTTTCCTGCGGACAGTCATCGGCCTGCACACGACCTGGCTGGTTAATTCGGCCACGCACATGTGGGGCAAGCGGCGCTTCCTCACCAATGACACATCCAAAAACAGCTTCTGGGTAGCGATCCTTACCTTCGGTGAAGGCTGGCACAATAACCATCACGCTCATCCGCAGATGGCCCGCCACGGATTGACCTGGAGCGAGATTGATTTCAACTGGTACGGGATCTGCATCCTGCGCGCGCTCGGGTTGGTCTGGGAAGTAAAAGCTCCGTCACTCGAATCGTTGCAGAAAAAATCCGCGGCGGCCGCAGCCACTCAGCTGCAGGCAGTTGCCTCAGCAGCAGGCGGCGACGACTAGCGTTTTAACTCACCATTGACTCACAGGGCGGCGGCCTGGCATAAAGGCGGCTGCCCTTGTTTTTTGCGTCCTCACCCTTCTTGTTTGCGTCCCCGCTTGGTTTTCGACCCCTCTTCTTAACTGCTCTCCTTAAAAGGCCGAGGCCGGCTTGCGCGCCGAGGCCGCTGCAATAAGGCGCTTCCATCTAATTTGTTAGAGGATTTCGAAGCGGTGTGGAGCGAAGCGACAGGAAAACAAGCCCTCTTCTTATTAACCCCGGGGCTCCACTACAATCTTGCTAACCATGCGCATTACGAGCCGCGGCAGGACAACGGCATTTTTCATCACACTGGGCTCTTGCCTGGTGGCGCTGGCCATTTACCTGAACGTCTCATGGATTGTTCTCAACTGGCGGGAAGTTGTTCCGCTGGTCCTGGGAATTGTCTTTTTCGGCGTGATCATCGCCGGCATGGTGCTCACCACAATTTTTCTGGTCCGTGAAGTCCGCCGCAATGAACAGCAGGACAGCTTTCTCAACGCGGTCACGCACGAACTGAAAACGCCCATCACTTCCCTGCGGCTTTACCTGCAGACGCTGGAACGCCGCAATGTAGATGAGCAACAGCGACACGACTTTTATCGCCTCATGCTGGAAGATACGGACCGCCTGCTGGGCACCGTGGAGCAGGTACTGAAAGCCAGTGAGATCCGCTACCACAAGAAGAAAAAAGGTTGGGAGGACACAAATTTTTCCGCCATTGCGCAGGAGACCCTGGAACTGGCGCGCCTGCGCCACGGCCTGTCGCACCAAGAGCTTTTCTTTGCCTCTGAGCCTCCCGGACAAATTACGTTGATGGGGAACCCGGAAGAGCTGCGGACGGCGGTTGGCAACCTGCTGGAGAATGCGGTGAAATACACCAAAGCACCGCGCAGGATTGCGGTGGAGCTGCTTACACCGGACGTTGACACGGTCTGCTTCCAGGTCCGCGATAACGGGATCGGCGTCGAAAAGTCTGAGCTCAAGCGGATCTTCAAGCGCTTTTACCGGGTGCACGGGCGTGGGACAGGGAAAGTAAAAGGCACGGGTCTGGGGCTCTTCATCGTACGTTCCATCGCACGCACACACGGGGGAGACGCGTACGCTGAAAGCGAGGGGCTCGACCACGGCAGCACGTTCACCATCCGCCTGCCCAGGGTTTATCACGTATGAAAAGGCTTCTTGTTGTCGAAGATGAAAAACATATTGCCCAGGGACTGCGCTTCAACCTGGAAGCCGAGGGGTACACGGTTGAGGTGCTGGACAACGGTGAAGATGCCGTCAGGATGCTACAGGACAACGCCGGCAACTTTGACCTGCTGGTGCTGGACGTGATGTTGCCCGGCATGGACGGCTTTACCGTCGCCAGTGAATTGCGGCGCGCACAGAACTTTATTCCCTTGCTGATGCTCACCGCCAGAGGGCGGCCCGAAGACGTGATCAAAGGCTTTGAATCGGGTGCAGACGACTATCTGCCCAAGCCTTTCAGTCTGGATATCCTCCTGGCGCGAATCGGAGGACTGTTGCGGCGCAAGAAATGGCTGCAAGCGCAGCCGCCGACGCCGCAGGAACAGATTTCATCCGGCGACACGTTTCTCTTCTCCGGGAAAACTGTGGATTTTGACAAGCTTCAGCTCAACAACGGAGCACAATCGTTTCAACTCACGGTGATGGAGATGGAGCTATTGCGCTACTTGATTCGTAATAGTGGAAGGCCTGTGGCTCGCAAAGAGATCCTGCAAAAAGTCTGGAACCTGGACGAAGACACGGACACTCGCGCCATCGACAATTTTGTTGTGAGATTACGACGATATATCGAAGATGACACGGCCAAGCCGCGGCACCTGGTCACCGTGCGAGGGCTGGGCTATCAATTCGTGCCCGAGCCAGAAGAAAATAAAGCCCGCCAATAATTTCGACTGAAAACGAAGAAAGCGCTACGAAGGTTTCCAGCGCGATCGCAAGTTGGCCCATTCCTCCAACAGCATGATCGTAGAGGCGTAATCCAGGTCGTCGTATCCCGCCTTACTGGCCTCTTCATAGATCTCATCGATTTTGGTCAACCCGGGAAGCTTCACGTCATTTTCCTTGCCTGCATCCAGCATCAGGTGGATGTCTTTGTGCATGAGGCGTAAAGGAAAGTTGGGTGTGAAATCCTGGCTGAGAATGAAGGGCTGTTTATATTCGGCCACACCGGAACGGATCATGGACGCGCTGATCAGCTCGAACATTTTTTCCGGCTTCACGCCCAGCTTTTTAGCCAGCGTCAGGCTCTCACACAGACCTTCATAAATAAAGGCGATGTTCATGTTCTGCGCCAGCTTGGCGGCAAGACCTTTGCTGTTGTCGCCCATGTGTATCACGGTTTTCCCCATGGCGCGGAACAGCGGTTCTACTTTAGAGATCGTGTTTGGATTGCCGCCTACCATGAAGATAAGGCTGCCGCCTTCCGCGGCGACTTTGGATCCGGTCATTGGAGCGTCAAGAAAATCACAACCTTTTTCCTGGAACGCCTCCATGCAGAGCAGGCTGGCGGAGGGCGAGATGGTGCTGGAATCAACTACCACGGCGCCACTGCTGATGCCGTGAATGACACCGTCCTGGCCAAATAGAACCGCCTGAACCGCTTTGGTATCTGACACGCACAGCCACGCCGCTTCTTTGCCTTTAACGGCTTCAGCAGGGGTAGAGGCTGTGGTTGCGCCCGGAACTTCTTTGGGTGTGCGATTCCAGACAGAGACTTCGTGTCCGGCTTTCACAAGGTTGGCGGCCATTCCCTGGCCCATAATTCCTAAACCTAAAAAGGCTACGCGCATAACAGGCATTAAAACTACTAGGTGGCAATGGCGTCAAGTGGGGGCACCAAACATCTGACTGGCAAAAGACAGGGCCGGAATTAACTCCGACCCTGTGCTTTTATCTGTTGGCTGTTTTATTGCAGTTGTACGTGGGTGATGCGTGTGCCCCAGTTACCAAGCGAGGCGCGCGTATTACCGCAGGTGAAGTTTGTGACAACGTAGTTGGTCAGATCGCACGAACTGGCGATATATTCGCTGGCAAACCAAATGGTGTTTCCATCCACGGCAGCAGCGCCATAGTCACCCCAACGCGGACGAACCGGGTTCACCTCAGGGAAGTAGCCGGTGAAGCCATCCTGAGCTGCTGCACCTTCGGCGGCGATATGCACGTCCCCTGCGCCAATCTTGGCGTCAAGTGAGGCATACCCGGCGCTGGGAGAATGATCCGCTCCCAGCACAGTGAATGCGATCACGCCGCGTCCGCTGGAATTCACGGCCACTGCGGGATAGGTCACATTGTTGTTCGGCAATGCAACGATGCCCTGTGTAACTACGCTCCCCGACGGGCCGCTGGGATTCAACACAAAATATGCGGCGCCCGCCAGGTTCTGTCCATTAACTGTAACCGCGGTATCCAATGCGGCCCACAACTTGCCGTTAGCGTAAGAAACCTGCTGCATACGCGAGTCATTGCTGGGCGGCCTGGTTTCAGGATTGATAAAAGGCCCGCCTGCGGTAAAGAAAAACCGCCAGCAACCTGTTCCAAATGGAGTTGATATGGTGCTATCTGCAAGGCACTGTCCCAACGGGAATGGACCGACTTTCTGCGAAGAACTTGGGGGAACGGCGTAGGTCAGCGTGTTTACCGTTGAAGATGCCAGGTTAACCGACGGCGCAGCAGCATCCAGTGATTGGGTGTTGGTGAGTTTCCAAAGCACGATTTCATTGAAGGCGCCCGTATTTGAGAAAACGGCGAGCGAACTGAGCAGGAATTCAGTACCGCCATCGTCTAACCTGAAGCCAGTTCCCGGGGAAAGGGCGGGGAAAACAGTAAAACCAGGAAGGTTGAAAGGCTGGTTGGCTGTTAGAGCGGCGGTGTTGAATTCCACGACATTAATCGTTGCTGCGCCGGCTGCCAGTTGGCGTTTGGAAATGGCCACTATCTGCGCTCCATGAAAGCGTCCAGGAGAAAACAGATCAAATTCATTGGTGGTGATGTAAAGACCATTAGCGTCCATACCGATGTGCGGATAATCACCCAGACATTGTGCATGCACCAGTCGACCTGAAACCCTTGCCACGCAGCCATGGTCCTGCGTTCCGTCTGTCCCGTCGTTCTGAACCGGGATCTTATAAACCGTCCACGTTCCAAGGGGATTGGATGTGTTGCTCACTGCAATGTCCAGGTGGTTCTTCCCATTCAGATTTTGCGTGGTGGGCGCCGCTCGATCCAGGGTGAGGACAACATGGAACCAGCGCTGCGTGTCCGCATCAAAGTGGCAGGTTGGATCAGTGATGGAGGGGCCGAACGTGAGTGGCGAAGCGGCGCGATTGATGGCCGCAGGATATCCATAGAAAGTGTTCAGATCGGTCACGCCCAGCAATGACGTGCCGTCCGGTCCAAAGACATTCAAGACATCGTTGGTTGACTCCACCACAAAGCCGTTGCCTGCGCAGAGAGCCTGGTCCGGTGGTTCAACGGAAAACTGGTTGCCGTTGTTCGCGAAGCGCTGGCTGAAGAAGTTCACACCATCAAAGCTGGTAATGATTTCAGGGTTCGATTTGGCTTTAGCGTTGCCGGCCACCGTTATTCCCTGTCCTGGACCTGGCGCGATAGAGCGTTCTTTTGTGGTCGCGCCGGAAATGTTTCCCTGCGCGTCAATGGAAAGATTGTCCTCATTATCATTGCCATCCAGGCCTTCATCAATTTCCGTATTTTCCACTCCGGGCGTTGCGAATTGTGTGGACTGGGGTTGCGTTGTTCCAGAACGGTTGATTTGGCGCACCACCTGCGCGCTGCTGGAGGTGACAAAGAATGCAAGTGCTGCGAGAGTTGCAAAAAGGGCACTTCTTGAGGGGGACGAAACTTTCATAGCAAGAAATTCTCCTAGGCGAAAACGCTTAGAGAGTGTACTCGCTTACGGACGTATAAACTATAGCTAATAGTAAGAAATATGCTTAGTGCCAACGAACTGGCCATCTAGTCTTATAAAGGCCGCCTTAGTTTTGAAGCTCCAGCTGTCGCTGGTCCTGCGGCTTCGCGAACGCTCAATGACCTGGCCGTGCGGAATAGAGCACAAAATGCACAGGGATATTCCGGGTCGACGCGTTGGGGCTTTACTTTATATCCCAGCCTACCCAGGACGAGCGGATTCACAACCCAAAGCAGCCGCGAATCTCGGCTGAAAGGAAATCGAATGTTACAATCAAGGGTTTGCAACTCCATCCTGAAGGACTCTTTTCTATGTCCCAAACTCTAGCCCAGGCCGCCGGCGTTCCGCAGCCACTCACAGCTCTTACGGAAGAAGAAGTACTGTTTCGCGACAATGTCCGTCAATTTGCCGAGGACAGTATCCGTCCCAGGGTCCGCGAGATGGACGAAAAGGCAGTGTTCGATCATTCCCTGATCGACCAGTTCTTCCAGCTTGGGCTGATGGGCATTGAAGTTCCTGAACAATTTGGCGGCGCCGGAGGAAAGTTCTTTGAAGCTATTCTGGCCGTGGAAGAAGTCTCACGGGTTGACGCATCTGCCGGCGTAATTGTGGACGTACAGAATACTCTAGTGAACAACGCGCTGCTGCACTGGACCAGCGACGATCAGAAGAAGCGCTACCTGCCCCGCATGACCAGCAACACCGTGGGAGCTTACGCGCTCAGTGAAGCAGGTTCCGGCTCTGACGCTTTTGCCATGCAGACCCGCGCACAACTCAAGGGCAGTGATTACGTATTGAACGGCCGCAAGCTGTGGATCACAAACGCCAAGGAAGCCGGCGTCTTTATTCTCTTTGCCACAATTGATCCCGCGGCTGGTTACAAAGGCATCACAGCTTTCATCGTGGAAAAGACCTTTCCGGGTTTCACAGTGGGAAAGAAGGAAGACAAGCTGGGCATTCGTGCATCGAGCACATGCGAACTTATTCTGGAAGACTGCAAGGTCCCGAAGGAAAACGTTTTGGGAGAACCAGGCAAAGGATACAAGATCGCCATTGAGACGCTGAACGAAGGCCGTATTGGAATCGGCGCGCAGATGCTGGGACTGGCGCGCGGGGCGTGGGAAGGCGCGGCGAAATACTCACAGGAGCGCAAGCAGTTCGGCAAATCGATCGCCGACTTTCAGGGCGTTCAGTTCCAACTGGCGCAGATGGCTACGGAAATTGAAGCTGTAC
Organism: Terriglobia bacterium; assembly: GCA_963755365.1. Classification (GTDB taxonomy): domain Bacteria; phylum Acidobacteriota; class Terriglobia; order Terriglobales; family Acidobacteriaceae; genus Angelobacter. The sequence goes on from CAVWJV010000012.1 coordinate 203,930, forward strand.
GCATGATGGTTTATAACGCAGCGCGCATGAAGGACGCGGGCATGAACTTTGTGAAAGAAGCTGCGATGGTGAAACTGTTTGCATCCCAGGTGGCCGAACGCGTGGCATCGCTGGCGGTGGAGATTTACGGTGGAGTCGGCTTCACCAAGGACTATCCGGCAGAAAAGTTTTTCCGTGACGCCAAGATCGGTAAGATATACGAAGGCACATCGAATATGCAATTGCAGACCATCGCCAAGCTGGTGCTGGGAGGCAAGTAAACAGGCTAAATATGCCTTTAGAATCAGCAAGTTGACCCAGAGTGTCTTTGTGGTCAATATGCTCCATTGTGTCACTGACTGAGCTGGTTTAAACTGTCGCAAACCGGATCTGCACCCCCATACGGAACCGCAGGAGTGGTACAGTGGCCAATGACTCCCAAAGGGAGCTGCAAGACCTTACTACCGTAAATACTTTCTATCTTGGCCTCCTGGAGAAGAGCCTTGGGCATAGCGTGCCCACACCCGGGGCCATTCAGAACGGCGCGTCGTCACACGCGGGCGAAAAGATCGTCAGCGACTATAAGAACTGGCTCGATCTGATCGACCTTGCGATTACCCCGCCCGTGGTGCGTGACACACTGAAAGCTACTTCCGGTTTTGAAGTGGCCCATGCACTGCTCCGCTACTTAGCTGAAAAAGCTTCGCCCCGTTCCGGTGATCGCGACAAGATGGATTGCGTGATCACATACCTTTTCCGGAATCCGCCCCAGCCAGGCGGCGGGCCTCCGGCATGGCAGCGGCCTGAAGTGGATAGCTCCTACTTTTTTATTTCCCAGGCGGCGCTGGGTTTCCAGGGCGATCTCTATCGTGCCCTTGAAGGCATGGAGTTCAGCAACCTGCCGCAGGAACATGCGCAGTTGATAGCAGAGTTTGAATACCTGTATCAGGAGCTGGAAGAGTTCCGCCACTTTGACCAGATTATGGATTCAGGAATTGTGCAGCGCGTGCGTGAGTTGAAGCAGTCTCTGGGAAAGTCGTTTTACCATCCCAGCGCGCTGGCGCCAATCGCCGTATGGAATGATGTTTTTGGCCGCAAATTTGATGAGCTGTTTCATGATGCCGCCAAGCAGATCAAGACCTTCGCGGAAAACGTGCAGCGCGAAGGCGGCAGCATACTCTCGCGGCTGGAAGGCGACATCACCGTTAAACAGCTGACTGAGGTGGAAACCGGACAGATTCTGGCTGAAGACTATCAGTACGCACAGGACGAATTCCGCAAGGTTTCAAAATTCAAGAAGGTAGTGGACAGCAAGCGTCCGCCACGAACCGCCGCGTATCAGCCTGCGGTTTATACCACTACAACGCAGCCCGGGCCGGTTACAAAGATTCCCGAGCCGCCGCCGGCCGTAGCTCAGACATCGACTCCATCCGCGCAACAACCGGCACAGCATCAACCCGCACCAAACCCAGTGGGACCAACGCAGAAACAGCAGATGCCATCGACACCAACCCCGGTGCAGGCTGAAGTGCTGGCGGTTCCTCCGTCACAGGCGGTGCAGAATTCGGTGCAGGAAGGCAAAATTCACAGCGCAAAAGAGGCCATCAAAGAACATGTAAGAACGTCAGAGCCGACTCTGGCGCCGATTGTGCCGGTGAAGCGCACGCGGATTACTCTTTCCGCCGCTGAAGTTGAAGCCTACAAGGTCGATTATGGAGCGGAGAAAAGTTTCCGCGCAGATTACGCCAACATACTCATGACAATTGTGGCGTACCTTTCGCGCATGATCGTGGAAGTGGATGAGTACAACCAGAAGGCGACATCGGCTTATTTGTGGAAGCCACACGCAGATGCCCTGGCCTACCTTCTATCCACTCTCGAGCGGCTGAGCATGCAGGGTGAGGCCGTGATGGCTGTTGCCCGCGCACGCGGCTTACAGGAAAAAGCTTCGGCATTGAAAGCATCATTGGACAAAGTCCGTGATTACGCCAAGACGGTTTCACAGACCCTGCAGGCGGGCGAGCAGCATCCGCCAGCCTGAGGTCGATAATCTATTTCGCTTTCGCGATGTCAGCCACAACTGCTCCGGTAACACGCAAATAATCTTCCGGCTTCAGGATGATCTGCGTGCCGCGAATTCCTGCTGAGATGGAAATGGTGTCCCACATCTCAATTGTTTCGTCGGCAAAGACCGGGAATGCTTTCCTGGCACCCAGCACGGTAACGCCACCACGAATATAGCCAGTAAGCGGCTGAACATCCTTGAGAGCTGCCAGTTCAATCTTGCGGTCGCCAGAAACAGCCGCGAGGGCCTTTAAGTCCAATTCAGCATTGCCTGGCACAATGGCAAAGCAGGTGCCGTTCCGGTCACCGTGCGCCAGAAGAGTCTTGAACACCTGTTCCGGCGGCAAACCTATTTTTGCGGCCACGGATTCAGCGGCCAGGTCTGCCGGGTCCACTTCGTATTCTCGCAGCTCGTAGCTTACCTTCAGGCTATCCAGCAGACGGACGGCATTGGTCTTCATGCGGAAATTTTATCCGAAGCGACTGGCCTCCTTTACTTCCTCCACGGGCGAACCTGGAAAGAGACGTGCCATTTCACCGGCCACGCTATACACTTATCGCCCGACAGGAAGGCACAGTATTCAACATGGGACAGACGGTAAATGAGCCCATTCGAAGGAGTGCCATCTCTGACACTCTAACCCCCGGAGCCCCCTTACTCATGCGCACACTCTGTATTTTTCTGGTCGCAATGGTCCTCATCTTCCCTGCCATTTCTCAACAAACCAACCAGCCATTTCGACGGCAACAGCTGGTGGGGCTATGTAAAAGTGCTGGCCGCCGATGACATGGAGGGCCGTGAAACTGGCAGCGCCTCGCTGAAGCGGGCGGAAGCCTATGTGGTGGACCAACTCAAGCTCAACGGTCTGGAACCCGCCGGAGCTACCGGATATTACCAGTCGATGGCGTTTGAATCTCGCCAGATTGACGAGAAAAATTCCAGCCTTTCCCTGATCAATAAGGGCAATGTGGAGACGCTCACGCTGGGTGAAGATGCCATTTTCAGTACGCGGGTTGATCTTGCTCCCAGCGTTCATGCGGGCATGGTTTTTGTTGGTTACGGAATGAAGGTACCGGAAAAGAATTACGACGATCTTGCCGGCCTGGACCTGAAGGGAAAGATCGCCGTGATCATGGCAGGATCTCCCGCGGAATTGCCGGGCGCCCTGGCGTCACATTACCAGACGCAGAGCGAACGCTGGAAGACCTTGAGCGAGGCGGGGGCGATCGGCACACTCACCATTCTCAATCCGGCGTCCATGGATATTCCCTGGTCGCGTATAGCAGCCAATCGCACACATCCCAACATGGTGCTGGTGGGCAAGGAGTTTGACGACACGCCCGGTCAGAAACTGGCCATTGCTTTCAATCCCGAACGGGCCGGAGAGCTCTTCGAGGGTTCAGGACACCAGCTTCAGGAAATACTTGACTTGGCCAAAGAGCGAAAAGCCCTGCCGCGATTTCCACTTTCTGTGTCACTCAACGCGAAAGCCACAGTTAACAAGAAGAAACTGGAATCAGCCAACGTGGTGGCACGGCTTCCCGGTAGTGATCCGCGACTGAAAGGCGAATACGTGGTCCTCTCAGCCCACATTGACCACATTGGCATTGGCGAGCCCATTAATGGCGATCGCATTTACAACGGTGCAATGGACAACGCTTCCGGCAGCGCTGTTCTGCTGGACGTTGCTGCGTCCCTGCGCAAGTCCTCGGAGAAACCCAAACGCTCGATCCTGTTTCTGTTCGTCACGGGTGAAGAAAAAGGCCTGCTGGGTTCGCGATACTTTACCGCTCATCCAACCGTCCGGCCGGAATCCATGGTTGCGGACATCAACATCGACATGTTCCTGCCAATTGTGCCGCTGAAAGTTCTTACCGTTTACGGGCTGGCGGAATCTGATCTTGGCGATGTAGCCAAGGAAGTGGCGCAGAGTGTTGGGGTAGGCGTGCAGGCCGATCCGGAACCGCAGCGCAATTCATTCATTCGCAGTGACCAGTACAACTTTATCCGGCATGGAATTCCAGCGCTTGCCATGAAAGTGGGGTTTGAACCGGGATCGCCGGAACAGAAGATCTTCAAAGACTGGCTGACACAACGCTATCACGCCCCTTCAGACGATCTTGATCAACCCGTGGACCGCGCCGCAGCCGCGAAATACGAAGAGATTATCCGCGGAATGTTGTTGAATGTTGCTGATCGAATGCAGCGGCTGCAATGGAAACCCGATAGCTTCTTCAAGCGTTACGCGCAGATGGCGGGCGCGTTCTGATGTCAGGAAAAGTAGCTTGCTATCTGTTATTAACCAACAAAAAGCCCTGCCGCAAAGCAGGGCTTTTGTTCTGGACTACTTGAGAAGCAGGCTCAAGAAGTTTCAGAAGGTATGGCGAGGGCGTCCCCAGACTAGTGACATGAGACCCCCGAGCCCAGGCTGTTGATCGCCTGGCAAAGGTCGATTCGTCCGTGTCCCATCTGCGGTACCTGCGCGTTGCTTCGTGAGATTGCGTTGGCCACATCATTCGGTTTGTAAGAAGGCCGAGCCTGCAAGATGAGCGCCGATTCTCCCGCAACCAACGGAGTGCTGAAGGAAGTGCCCCAACCTGCGGCGTAGTGTCCGCCAGGGAAGGTTGTGATCACGCCTTCTCCGGGAGCTGCCACATAAACAGCGTTGGTGCCAAAGTTGGTGAAAGTGCTCTTGCCATCCTGATTGCTGGTGGAACCTACACCAATCACGGAATTGTAGGCTGCCGGATAGACCAGGATCTGCTGTCCATCATTGCCGGAAGCAGCAACGATTGACACATTTTTATTGAGAGCGTACAGAATCGCATTCTGAAGCGCCGGCGAACTCTGGGTGATCTCAAAGCTCATGCTGATCACATTGGCGCCATGGTCCGCTGCGTAGCGAATGGCGCGCAGGATGTTGTACAGGTCAGAGCCGCCGTCCGCGGTGAATGCCTTGAGAGGCATGATCTTGGCGTTCGGAGCCACCAGATGCACCAGACCTGCTGTCATGGTGCCGTGGCCGAATGATTTCGGCCCGCCATCCAGGATACTGGTGTTGGACTGGCTCAGGATCGCCATGGTGTACGAATTGAGTTGCACCAGGTTCTGGCCATCAAGAATGCTGGTATTAGATTGCGAAAGACTGGCAAGCTGATCTGCGGAAAGGTCGACCAATTCTGAGCCGCCAACCGTGTCATGTACAAAATCAAAGCCGGTGACTAAGGATCCTGTAAGGGCCGGGTGATTTGGATCAACGCCGGTATCAATCACGGCCACCAGGACACCTGCTCCGGTCAAACCGGGTTGGCTCTGCACTGATCCCAAATGCGTCAGCGTGGAGGCCGGTTGGGATACATAGTAATTCGCGACGTCAGTCCCAAAATACGAGACCACGGAACGACCAGGAAGCTGGTCAAGCACTGAGCCGGAAGACTGCAGGAGAGTACCCTGTGTCGTACCTGAAAGCTCGGATACGCCTAAATCACGATCGGACTCAAAGCTCTGCACGTCGGGATCGGTGGTAATCGCAGGATCTACGGATCCTGCCGTAACCAAATAAGTACCAGACATCCCGGAGTTCCCGCTGGTTAATTGGCTGAGTTGGCTGAGACCATGGCGTCCACACACATCCTGTACTTTGGAAGGTGAGGTCACAAGCACATACTTGTCCTGCGCCATCAAGGTGAATGAGCACAAGAGCATGGCAATGCCAAGCGTCTTTTTCAAAGTTGTATACATCGTCATTTGTAAAGCCTCGAAAGTCGTTCCGTCGCGACTGCCTGGGCTCCTCGCTGATGTTTAGTCCTGTCTGATATTCGGTCTTGCGCTTGCGATGACAAGTATGCCCGGCGGCAGGAGGGCGGGCAAATCAAATTTGAAGAATTTCTCAGAAAAAGGGCGCTAGAGCACTGTCGCGGCACGCAACCGGAATGGAGTGTGGCGTGTAATGCATTGAGCAATATAGGTTTAAGGATTGGATATATTTTGAAGGGGCGACGGCGGAAGCGAAGATCTGGCGATGATTACTTAAGGCCAAAAGAGTACGAAAATGGCTCGTTCGATTAAAACGACTAATAAATTCCGGGGACTGGAAGCAGTATCAATCGGGCAGTTACGGCTTGGTGGAACCGCCGCTACCGCCGCTACCGCCGCTCGCAGAAGAAGTGGGAGTCACGCTCGTCAGAGCCTGATAGAGATCTATGCGGCCGTAGCCCATATCACTCACTTGCTTGGCCTTGGACAAAGCGTTGATAACGTCACCCGGCTTTGCCGTTGGCCGTGCCTGAATTACCAGAGAGGCGGAGCCTGCGACCATGGGAGTGCTGAAGGAAGTGCCCCATGCGGCTGCATAACCGCCGCCAGGGAACGTGGTGATCACGCCTTCACCCGGCGCGGCAAACATGGTGACACCAGAGCCATAGTTGGTGAAGGTGCTGCGTACGTCAGTATTGGAGGTGGAGCCAATGCCTTCCACACCGTTATAGCTGGCAGGAAAGACCAGCGTCTTGAGCCCGTCATTACCAGAGGCGGCAATGAGCGTGACGTTCTTACCCAGGGCGTATTGAATGGCAGCCTGAAGAGCCGGAGAAGATTGCTGCATGCTGAAGCTCATGCTCAGCACGTTTACGCCATTATCGGCCGCGAAATAGATGGCGCGAATGATATCGGACAGATTGGATGTGCCGTCCGCATGGAACGCTTTCAGCGGCATGATTTTGGCCGTGGGTGCGATCAGGTGCACAATGCCGGCCACCATGGTTCCATGACCAAAATCGGGATACGTGCTGTCCAGAATGCTGGTGTTGGACTGATCCAGAATCGAAGTATTGGACTGGGCCAGGACTGCCGTGTATGCGTTAAGAAGAAGAACGTTTTGCGCGTCCAGAATGCTGGTATTGGACTGCTGCAGTTTGGCGGCGAGCACAGGATCCAGATCGTTAAACTCAGAGAAATCGGCAGCTTCCCGGGTGAAATCGTACCCGGGGATCAGTGCGGGTAAAAGTGCCGGATGGGTCGGATCAGCTCCCGTGTCAATGATACCGACAACGCCTGCACCGGTAAGGTGCGTGGCATTGCGTGCGTCATTCAAGCGGATGATGGTAGTTGCAGCCTGAGTGGTGTAGTTGCTTGGAACCGTGCTGCCAAAGAATGTGACCAGAGTCCGCCCGGGCAGCGTATCAAGGATGCTGGTGTTTGACTGGGTCAACGTTGCCTGGGTCAGGCCACTGAGTTCAGGCAAGGACGCAATTTGATCTGGCTCAAAATTGCCGACCCGCAAATCCTTCTCTACTTCTACTTCCACTTCCGATGCATCAGCGGAGGCTGCACTTACCAGATAAACGCAGATAGGACCGTCATAGAGTTCTTTGATCACGGTCAGGCCGTGATTGCTGATGACGGATTGTGCGTTGGCTGGGGAGACCGACAGCATGAACGTGCTCTGCGCTGTGGCCGGTAGGCTGAGCGCAAACAGAATTGCAACGATCATTAGATAGCGAGGCTTCATATGTCGATTTCCCGGAGTCCGTTTAAGACTGGTTAGTTCTCCTTAGGAGCTTTTTCCAGCAGAACTTCTAATTCCTGGCCCTTTTCATCGAGCGGCACGAGCAGACGTAGATCCGTATGGGGCACATATTCCATCTGGAACTCACCGAATGAGTTGCTGATGGAGCGAGAAAGCTCGCGTTTGCCTGCAAGCAAAATCACCGGGAGATTTGCCATTACTTCATCAGGCGATTTCTGATTAGCAATCTGGCCTACCAGAACCATGCTGGTAGAGCCTTTTTCATGCTCAAAACGAAGGTCAACTGAATAGTCGCCGGCATGAAACAAGACCTGGCGGCTGATCTGATGGGTTCCGCGAACGCCAACCGGCAGCGGATCATTGGCGCTGTCATAAGACAGAGTTGCCAGCAACTTCTGGAACGCTGAACGTCGAGATTCTTTGCCCAGGCTGGCTAGCGCCTTCACGGAGCGCTCAGCGTAACGGGGAACTTCAAAGGCGATTTCCCGTGCGCAAACACTCGCTAGTTTAGTCAGCAACGTCTGGAGCTTTTCGCACCTGGTACATCCGGCCTTTAAATGGCCATTCATCTCCTGGTTTTGCTCAGGAGTAACCAGGTCTCTGGCGAAATCAGCCCACTCAGTGATATCGAAATGGCGCGCGGTTTGCATAAGCTTGTCTTTATCCACCGTCTTCGAATCTCAAATCTTTAAATAAAGGGAACACAGCTTCCGGGTCCGTGTTCCCTTTTTAGCAGTCGACGGATGAGCCTGCTTCTGTACAGTAAGAGTCACACCTAAGGTCAAAAATATAGGCCCCGAAAAGAATGTTACGAAAACTTCCCCACCAGCGAAAAAGCCGCCCAGTAATACGGATGGGGGTGCTTAGCCCGCAACTTTAAAACCGCCTCGCGCAGGGCCTGGGCCTTATTTGGCGCAGCCTTGTAGGCCGTATAAAAGTCACGCATAAATTCGGCCGTGCTCTCGTCATGTATCTCCCATAGGCTCACCATTAATGTCAGAGCCCCTGCATAAAGCAATCCCCGTACCAGCCCGATTAATTCGTCACCGCCAACCACCACATTCATTCCGGTTCCGCATCCGCTCAGGGTCACCAACTCGGCGTTGAGCTGTAACTGATACAAATCAAATAGACTTAGCATGGATGTCCCCAGGCGAATGGAAGAAAACATGGGATTATCCTGGCGAAAATATCCATGGGTAGCGATATGGATGAACCGGCTCTGCGGACCCAAGCTGCGCAGCTTTTCCTCGGTCGCGTCTGGGCCAACGAAGAGCTGGGACGGTTGCATGGTATTGGCAACAAACTTCCCTTCCTCGGCTATAAAAGGAGCCCGCGCGTCAGGCACGGCGAACACCAGAGTTTCATTACCGCTGTGATGTGCCGGCTTTTCCTGGCAAAGCGCAAAGATGCTGCCGCTGGGAGCGTAAGACATGGAAAAATCGTCGATCAGGTAGCGCTTGCCATCAGAAAGGGCATGAAATGGCAGGTAATGAAGGAAGGTATGCGGCACCACCACGAGATGTTCTGCCACCAGGAAGTGTCGAATAGGCGCAATCAGCAACGCATACAGCTCCTCCAGATGGGCCTGCGTGGCCTGGAGCAGCCATTTCTCCATGCGGCGGACATAGTCGTCGCCCAGGCGGAATTTAGCCAATTGCAACTGCAGCAGCCGGAGCTTTTCTCTCACTTCCATCACGCCGGCGATGGGAATAATCCGCAGACTGTCTCGTGCAATCAGACAAACGTAAAATCTGTTGCGGGCAGAGTAAAACTCCACCAGCATGGTTTTCTCAGGGATGGTCCGTTGCAGGTCTCGGGCAGAAATTGTTTTTGCGGTTTGCAGGTTGGCGAACTCACTGTCTTCACTTTGCACCTGTGAGAACGCTTTCACCATGGCATCTTCGTACTCGCGGCTTTGCTGGCGCAGCGTGCGCACACGTTCTTTCGATCCACCGCCCGGATTCAGTTCTTCCAGTTCGATCTGGTGATAATTCCAATTCAATTTCTGGCGCAGATCACGGAACTGCGCCATGGCAGGCGATTGCTCCACCCGGGAAAAGAGAGATGAGGTCCGGAAAGCCAGCAGGTCGGCCAGGCTGCGCGATTTCGCCTGTTCGATGTAGGCGAACGTGTCATGCTCGCTGCAAAAGCGGGAGTGCACCGCCAACGAAGTAATGACCAGCCCTTCAAATACCGCCAGTTTATTTTTCAGGAAAGCGATTTTCAGTTCTTCCTTACCCAGATGGCTGCGCAGGTCGTCCAGTTTGCGATGGGCTTTTTCATACGCCTGGCGCGCAAGCTCGATATTGCCGCTGGCTTCTTCGGCCTGGCCCAGCATGAAATAAGCCTGATAGGCTGCCGGAGACTCAATATGGAGCAGGCGGGCAAGGGCCGAACTGCAATACCGGCGGGCTTCTTCGGGATCATAGCCGCGCAGTTCGATGGCCGCCAGCAGCAGTTCGCAAAGCGCTGCTTTCGATGGCAGGACTGACTCGCCAAAATATTGCAGCGCGGCGTGGGCCAGATCTTCAGCCTTATCGTTCTCTTCCGCTTCCCAAAGGACCAACGCTTTGTAGAGATCGATCAGAGCGGGCCATAGCTGGTTGTGTTCCTTAACAAAGAGTTCGCGCGCTTCATCGAAGATCAGGATCGAATCCAGGTGATGGCCCTGCTGACTGATGGCGATGGCAGAAAAGGTAGCTGCCTTCGCGGCCTCGTACTTCATGCCCAGTTCGGTAAAGGCATTGAACGCGGCGCGGGCCAGGTCCTCACCGCCTTCGGTCAAGTTCAGCTCAAGATAAATCTCTGACTGATCAAGATCGCAAAGCGCCATATGGAAGCGGTCACCCAGCTTCTGGCACAGCACGCGAGTCTGATCATAGAGCTCAATGGCGCGAAGATATTCGCCGCGCAGATAGTGCAGATAGGCAACGTTATAGTCGGCTTCCGCCACCAGGAGGGAAAAGCCATATCTGGTGCAATGTTCGCGCGCGGCCACATACGTATCCTGAGCGCGGGTGAATTCATTCAGGCTGATATAACAGACGGCCTGATTGCGCAGGACGGCGGCGATATCGAGCGGTTCGCCCACTTCCATCAGTTCCAGACGAGCGTGCTCATACAGCGCAGACGCTTCCTGGAAGCGATCCTGACGGTAGTAGATGTTGGCGATGTTGCTGTCCAGGCGAGCCAGGCGGAGACGATCGTTATAAAGCTGGAAGATGGCCCGTGCGTGGTCGCCGAGCTGGAATGCGCGATCATACTGGCCGTCATAGATAAGGCTCTGCAGAGCGCCGCTGATGGTGCGGGCAACGTCAATATCGCGGCCCAGCTCTTCAAATATCCCCATCGCGCGCTCATAGTGCTGGATGGCCTTTTTATGTTTTCCGGTTATATAGAGGACGTGGCCAACGGCGCGGGTGCTTTGGGCAATGGACGCGGGATCTTTGAGTTCCGCGGCAATCCAGGAACTGACCTCGGCGAGGCGCTCCGCACGCGGCACATCCACGCGAACCAGTGTCACCACAGCATCATAGAGCTGCTGAACGGCTTCCGGTGTGTTCGCCTGCGGCCGGGCCGCCACATACGCACGCCGCTCCGGCTCTCCAGCGATCGCGGAGAGTTCTTCAATCCAGGGCAGCAGCCCAATAGTTGCCGATTCCTGCGCCATTAAAATCCCAGCTCCGCAAGAATTTTCTGCAGGCGGTTGAGGCAGCGTCCGCGGATGAACCCGATGGAACCCGTGGCCAGGCCCAGCTTCTGCGCCACTTCTGTGTACGGCAGCGGCGGTTGCTGAAAGAAGAGCATCTTGACCAGTTCGGCACAGCGCGGCGACAGCTTTTCAATGGCATCACGCACGGCCTGCTCTTCCTCAACTTCCGCCAGTATCTGTGGAGCTGCGGCGATATCTTCCGCCACTTCCTGTTCCATGGCATCCAGTTCAACGTTGGGTTTTTGCTGCTTTTTGTGATGAAAACATTTATGGGTGGCGACCGTGATCAGCCAGGAGCGCAGGGATTCGATCTTGCGCACCTTGCCCAAATTCTGGAATAGGTCCACGCAGACATTCTGAAAAATGTCCGCGGCGTCGTCCGGGCTGAGCCCGTACTTGACCGGCACGGAATAGATCAGCCGCTTGTACTTGTCGATTAACTTGTTCCAGGCATTCTCATCGCCGTTCAGGCAATCCTGTACAAGTTTTTCGTCTTCAGCCGCTGTTTCCCGAGATGTTGCTAAAGCAATAGTATTGGCGTTGTCGTCCATCAATGACTTCCGGCGGGGGTGCGCCAAAAAAGTTCTTCTGCGTTCCACAAAGTATATTGTTCGATGACTGCAGGATGGAAATTCCCAAGGTCCTCGCGTGCTCCAACCAGTATGTTGGGACTTGCAAGATAAATCATCGGCAGTTGTTCTGCCTCAATTTCCTGAATACGGTCATACAGTTTTTTGCGCTGCTGGTGATTCAATGTCACCTGCTGCTTTTGCATGATCCGGTCAATCTCGGCTTCCCACGGTGTAGCCGGTGTCTTCTCTCCCATGTGCCAGAAATGCGATTGCCCATTCGACATGAGCACATTCATGTCTGGAGTGGGATCGGCATCGCCGCTGACCAGTCCCATGATGACCGCTTCATAGTCATGGGTCCGCAACACCCGATCATTGGTGGCCCGCGACTCCATGGTAACCACGTGAACGTTCATGCCCAACTGCCGGAGATCATCCTGCACCAGCGTGGCCATCTGGGCGCGCTGCACGTTGCTGGAACTTACGAGAATTGTAAATTCAACCGGCTGTCCTGAACCATCCACCAGGGTTCCGTTTTGTTTCTGGGAAAAACCGGCAGCCTGCAACAGCTGACGGGCTTTGGGTAATGAACGGGCAGGCACCTGAACGTTCGAATTGAACCAGACCTTGTTGCCGGGCGGTACGTGAGTGATCAGGGCCACGCCGCGTCCGCGCAGAGCCAGACGCACAATGCCGGCGCGATCGATAGCGGCCGATACTGCCTGACGAAAGCGAACGTCATTAAACCATTTCTGCTTGTGCGCCAGCTCCGGCAATTTTGCATCAACGTCATCATTCAAGTTGAACATCAGGTAGTTGTATTCCAGACCTGGACCAGCGTCATACAACTTGAAATGGCGTGAAGCCTGTTCACTCTCCAGTGCGGCATAATTGTCGCCACTGAGTCCAGTGACGATCTGGGCGTCGCCGGCCTGAAAGCGCACAACCTGTGCGTCCTGATTGGGGACTATCAGAAACGTAAGCTCATCCAGATAAGGCAGCTTCTGCCCCTTGGCGTCCACTTTCCAGTAATAAGGATTGCGCTCCAGGACGATTCTTTCCCCAGGCACAACCTGCTTCAGCCGAAACGGTCCCAGACCCGCGATCTTGTCCGGCGGCGTATTCAATCCCCACATCTGGCCAAGCTTGCCATCTTGATAGTCCTTCTCTAATAGATGACGCGGGAGGATGGCTAAACTGTCGAAGACGCGTTCCGCAGGCGCATACGGCCCCGGGAAGATAAAGCGCACTGTGTAGGCGTCAATTTTTTCAACCTTCAGCGGCTTATCGTCCACCAACAGAATGTCGCGATGAAGAGACGGCACCTTCTCGTCAAGATAAGCTGCGTAGGAAAAGACCACGTCGTCGGCATCGAACGAAGCGCCGTCAGAAAACTTGATGCCCTTGCGCAGTTTGACAACGAATTGAGTGCCGTCTTTGGAGATGGTCCATGATTTGGCGAGCGATGGTTCGGTTTTTTGCGTTCCACGGTTGATATGAATCAGGTCAGCGTGCAAGCGGTCGATGATGCCTATGGAAGCCTGGTCAACGGCGGGAACCGGATTGAATGTGCGCGGCTCAGAGCGCTGCGTAATGACGAGTTTGCCGCCGGCCTTTCCCGGATCAGCGGACGCGCGAAAACTTTCTTCCTGGGCGGAAGAGACAGCGAACAAATTGGATACAAACAGCGTGCAAAGCAGGATGACACACCACAACACGCAACTCGACTGTTTCATTGTCCACCAAATCAGTAAATTGATTGTAACTTCTCCTGCACGGCTTCTGACAAAGCGTGATAAGCCAGAATCACCGGGACCAACGCAACGCCGGGCAGTAACATCCACCAGTAGTTCACCAGGATGTGATATTGCTGCGCATAGGCCAGCATATTTCCCCAACTTGGAAATGGTTCTCCGATGCCAAGTCCGAGGAATGAAAGAATTACTTCCGCCAGAATGAATTGCGGAATCAAGATGGCCATTTGCGTAAGGAGAACGCTGAATGTCATCGGCGCAAGATGGCGACGCAAAAGATACATTTTGCTCGCGCCAAAGCCACGCGCGGCAACCACAAAATTGCGTTCGCGGCCGCTGAGCACGATCCCACGGACCATCCGCGCCGGCCGCGCCCAGTTCCAGAATCCAATCGCAACCACTACCACGCCGAAAGCCGTGGCAGGTTCCATTTGCAGAGGCAGAAACGCGCGAACCGTGAGCAGCAGGTAGAACGATGGTACAGCCATAGTGATCTCGGTTATTCGCATGGCAACATCGTCCACCCAGCCGCCGAATGCACCTGCGATCCCACCCACAATCAGCCCAACGACAAGACTGAGCAGTGCCGCGGCAAGTCCGGCAAAGAGTGAGACCTGACCGCCGAAGAGAAGACGAGAGAACTGGTCGCGTCCGTAACCATCCGTTCCCATGAGAGAGATGTGCGCAGGCTCGGCAACACCGAACAGGTGCACGGACCCGTGGAAAACTCCGAGAATTGTGTATTCGTCACCGCGCACCAGGAATTGAACAGGCACGCGCTGACTGCAATCGTCGGTATAGCTGTCGAAATTCCCTTCACGAGCAACGGTGACGTAAACAAAGGGCCGCCAGTGCAGCTTGCCCTGGCAGTCCACCCAGTGGGCACGAACAGGCGGCGCAAATGGACGTGAGCGGTCTTGTGCGGCGTAATCATACGGAGAGAGAAACCCGGCCAAGATAGCGGCCAGATGCAGTAGCACGAGAAACCCGGCGGCCCATGCAAGCTTGTTAACGCCTGTTATGCGTCCGTTCTTCATGACTTCACCCGGATTCTGGGATCAAAAACGAAAAGCAGAACGTCGGCAATAAGGTTTCCTATCAGCAGGAACACGGTGATGAACATGACCGAGCCGACCACGACGAAAAGGTCGCGCGCCTGAATCGATTCCAGAAATAAAGGTCCCATGCCCGGCCAGCTCATAATGACTTCAATGAGCAATGAAGTGCTGAGCAGAGCGGCGATCGAGGTGCCGAAGAGCGAGATCAACGGATTGGCTGCGGCCGGCAGCGCGTGGCGAAAGAGCAGTGTGAAACGATCAATCCCGTGGCCTTCAGCTGCGCGGAAGTAAGGCGAGTCCATGACTTCCATGACGCTGGAACGCACCTGGCGGAGAATGGGAGCGAGTGAGCCAATCACGAGGGCCGTAACAGGAAGCAGCATGTGCCAGGCGATATCGCTCCAATGTGACCAGGATGTGTCCAGCCCGCTGGACGTCATGCCTCCGGCGGGAAACTTGCGCGTGCTCAGCGCGATGAGCAGCGCCAGCAAGGCGAGCAGAATGTCCGGCACAGAAAGAAAGAGCGACGTTCCGGTGGCAAACAGGCGGTCAATCCAGGGTTTTCTGTTGGCCGCCGCAAGCACGCCTATGGGCACAGAGATTAACCAGGAGATGATCAGCGCCGGACCGGTCAATAAGACTGTATGTAGTATGCGCGGCCAGATGAGGCCAGAGACGGGAACGTTATACGCAAACGAAAAACCGAAATCGCCGTGAAGCGTGGACTTCATCCAGTGCAGGTAACGCACCGGAACAGATTGATCGAGCCCGTATTGAGCACGAAGCGTGGCCAGCGTCTGGTCAGATATCTGGCTGTTCAGACGCATTTCAGAGAGGAACTCTCCGGGCGCAGCCTGCTGCAGGATGAACAGCAACAGGGAAACTCCGAGCAACAGCAGAATGCCATGCCCCAGGCGGCGAAGAAGATAGAAGGTCATTGCGCCACCTCCACTCCCGGCGCGTGAACTCGTTCTCCGGCGGCGACGAGTGCATGGGTTACTCGGATGCGAGCTTTGCGCGAGACGAGAAACAGGCAACTGCTCAATGATCCGGCCCTGGTCCATCACAATGACCTGGGAAGCAAAAAGCGAGATGAAATTCAGGTCATGGCTGATGTAGAGAAATGACAATCCGTGCCGGGCCTGAAGATCAAGCAACAGGCGCAATAACTGCGCTTGCAATGGGAGATCCAACCCGGCAAGAGACTCATCCAGGATCAGGAGCTGAGGGTCGGCGGCCAGTGCGCGTGCCAGAGCCAGACGTTGCCGCTGCCCACCGCTGAATTCATGGGCTTTGCGAAGATGCCATTCAGGATCGAGCCCGACTTCTTCCATCAGTTGCAGTGCGCGGTCTTGCTGTTCCGCAGGGGTAAGCTTTGCGGCGATCAGCATCGGCTCGGCAATCACTTGAGCCGCGGTAAAGCGCGGATTCAAGGAACTTCCAGCATCCTGGAAGATCATCTGGACAGGGCGCTGTGATCTCCTGTTTGCATCGGTATGGGTTTCGGCGTGGGTTTCAACTCGGCCGCTGTCAGGTTTTTCGAAACCGGCAATGCAACGTGCGAGAGTGGATTTGCCCGAACCAGAGCGTCCAATGATGGCCGTGGTGGTGCCGGAATCAAGATTGAAGCTAACGTTATCGAGCGCCTGAACGGAAAAGCTTTTCCGTCCAAAGATTCGTTGTTGCCAGAAGCGCTTGCTGAGATCGCTTACCTCCAGGATTGGCGCCGCGAGCGAATCAAGTTTCGCGGCCCCGCTCATCGGCTGGACGGAAGCTGAAAACAGATTTTCTTCCGGGAAAAGCAACCCACGCACATAAACATCAGAGCTGAGACGAAGCTGCTCCAGGGTGCCGGCAGCAACGTCTTCTCCGTCGCGCAGCACCACCATGCGATCAGCCAACGCTGAAAGAACGCCGGCGTTGTGCGTAATAAAGATCATCGCCAGGTTCATCTCGCTTTTCAGCCGTGCCAGAAGGTCGAGAATCTCAGCCTGCGTAATAGTGTCGAGGGCGCTCAAAGGCTCATCCGCGATGAGCAATGACGGTTCGCAACTCAACGCCTGAGCAATGGCCGCACGCTGACGCTGCCCCCCGCTGAGCTGATGGGGATACGCACGCAAAATACGCTCCGGATCCGAGAAGCCAACATCGCGCAACAAGTTCTGAATTTTCTCTTTGCGTTCCGCTGCCGCAAGAGGTCGATG
The DNA here is from genome assembly GCA_963755365.1 of Terriglobia bacterium. Lineage (GTDB taxonomy): Bacteria > Acidobacteriota > Terriglobia > Terriglobales > Acidobacteriaceae > Angelobacter. Next base: position 220,804 of record CAVWJV010000012.1, read on the forward strand.
GGCCCTGAGCACGTCATCAATCTGGCGTCCGATGGAAAGCACCGGATTCAATGCCAATGCTGGCTCCTGCGCAATGAGTGCTATCTCACCGCCACGCAACCTGCGTAGCTCGCCGGGGCCGGCATTAAGAATGTCCTGATGACGAAAGAAAATCCGGCCTTCGACTTCGGCATTGCGGGGCAGCATGCGCAGCACAGCTTGTGTAAGAGAACTCTTACCGGAGCCGGACGCTCCGAGAATACCTACAACTTCACGCTCTGCAACTTCGAGGTCAAGCGACTGGAGTGCGGACACGCGTGCGCCACCGGCGGTGCGATAAGCAACACGCAGTCCGGCAACACGCAGCAAGGGTGCGGAAGTGGAGTCCATGACGACCGGAAGTCGAAAGTGCTTACCGCCAAACTCCTTTGGATTCTGTACGAGCCATTATGCAGCAGTTCTCCTGAAAGCTGTATCCCTGTTCTTTCCTAATAGTTAGTCAAGAACCCCTCTAGGAAGTAAGTACCGCGAGCGCGATGAAAGCATTAGAAAGCGCTCGCGATGATCAGAATTTCCTAAGGAACATTACAGAGCGGAAAGGCACGCGAATCAAGAGCCACATGCCTCTCTGTTAATCGTCGCAAAGTCTATGAGAGTACGAAAGTTACGAGAGTTCTCGCGCGTGGTGTGTCGACAGAAAACGCATGTTTTTTCAGGACCCAACGGTCACAGAGGCAGGAGGAACTTGCCTGAGGGTTACGTGTCCTTTGGTTACAGGCGGCTCAGTAATTCGCTGTAATCCGAACCAACCAATCTCCCCTTATTGTCCTTGAGCGCGACAGGAAATCTGGACCGAGCTTTGGACCGAACTCTGGGGGATTTTGCTGTGCAGAGAAATTGGATCTCAGTTTCACTGGTTTCAATCACGTTGTTCACGTTGCTCATGACCGGCTGCGGTGGCGCCGGAGGGACTTCGGTTGTAGCTTCCAACGGGGCTTCACCCACAGCCAACGCCCACATTCCGGGAACGTCCGCGGGTACGGTGATCGACAATGTGCAGGATTCGCCCAACTGGCTGACCTGCGGCGCCTGCGGCAATAATGGCGGAACCGGGCCGGTAGCAGGCTATTCCTTTACGCCAGGAATGGCTACACCGAGCGAAAGCGGGCGCTCTACCAATTTTTCCATCTCCGCCACCGTTCCATTTACGAATGCATACTGGTATCGCCAGGAACCAGTCATCAGCAGCCAGATCAACTCGCTGACTTACCAGTTTGACTTGTACATCCCCGCCGGAATGGAGACCGCGCCACAGGCCATTGAATTTGAGTGCCAGCAGACGTTGGATGGATGGGTCTATAACTTTGCCTGGCAGGCGCAGTACCACGGCGGCCTGGTCTGGCGCACTTTTGATTACGGACTGAAACAATGGCAGTCATCGGGCGTGCTGTTTACTCCATTCACCCCCGGCACATGGCACCATATTGTGGCCGAATATCACAATGACACCACCACGCACACCGTGTTTCATGACGCGATTACCGTGGATGGTGTAAGGACCGTGGTGGGCATTACGCATAACGCGTTCTTCTCCGGCGCCGCCAACAACCAGTTCACCAACGCCTTCCAGCTCGACAGCAACAGCACAGCAACACCTTACGGCGTGTACGTGGACAAGATGCGCATCACGTATCAGTGAGTTTTCAACCGCTGGGTTTATACGCCCGCCTGCAACCGCGAACGAAAAAGCGGTTTGGGGCGGGCGTTTTGCTGTTAGCTACTGGCTTCTGGCTACTGGTCGCTAGCTAGCGCGGTAACGAAACAAGCGTCACGTCACGAGTTCGGGAAACCTAAGGTTATCCCTGGGAATCATTTTGTTGGAGAATTCCCTGAAGCGGCATGGTTACAACCCGCATTGTCGGGATCATTCGACTCCGCTCAAGATGACAAGAAAGAAAGCTCTTTCACCCAAATAGCCGAGAGCTACTAGCAGCTAGAGGCTAGTAGCCTAGAAGCTTTACTCATATCGTAAGGCCACCAGGGGATCAACCCGGGAAGCGCGTCGCGCGGGAATATAGCTGGCCAGCAAGCCAACTAAAGCCAGCACTAACGCAGTCAGCAGGAAAGCCAGCGGCTCGCTGGCGCTGACGCCGTAAAGAAATGTGACAATCAATCGCGCCAGAACAAAGGCGCTCACCAGGCCGGCTACGAGCCCAATTGACAAGGTGATCGCGCTCTGGCGAACCACCATCATCAGCACGTCTTTGGGTTGAGCGCCCAGCGCCAGACGAATACCGAACTCGCGCAGCCGCTGGCCCACGGAGTAACCGACTACCCCGTAGATTCCCACTGCACACAGGGCCATAGCTACCATGGCGAAGATCGACAACAGGCTGGCTCCGAACTTTGAGGTCCACAAGGCCTGCGAGATCACTTCTCCAATGGGCCATACGAATGTCAGCGGGAGGTTGCGATCAAGCTGCTGCACCTGCGAGCGCACGGTGCTCAGCATATTGTTGGGATCACCGTTGGTGCGGAACAGCAGCGTCACCGCCGAACTGGGATTCTGGATCAGCGGCACATACATATACGGAACAGGATCTTCACCCAGCGTGTTGTATTTGGAATCATGTGCGATGCCAATGACCTGCGTCCATTCAGTGTCACGGAAGAACTTGAAGCGCTTGCCGACGGCGTCTTCGCCTGGCCACAGAGTCTTGGCGGCCGTCTCATTAATGATGGCGACTTTGGGGCTGTCCTCGCGAACAGAGGTATCAAACCCACTGCCGCGAACCATGGGAATGCCCATGGTCTGAAGATAGCTATGAGCGACTGCTCCCATCTGTACAAATTTGCCGTTCTGTCCGTTACTGGTGTCTTCACCTTCTTTGAAGGTGGTGCGTCCAAATCCGCCATTAAAGAGCGGCACGACATTTGCCAGCGTAACCGCTTTGATACCTGGAAGGTTCTGAACTGTCTCCAGGGTGCGACGTTGAAATTCGCGGCTACGGACGGCGTCATAACTCAGCGATCCGGTATCGAAATTCAGCATTGCCAGATTCTGGGTATCAAACCCTGCATCCATTTTTTGCGCGTTGCGGAGGCTGATCAGGAAGAGGCCCGCGCCGATGAGCGCTACCAGGCAGATGGCAACCTGGAGAGTCACCAGGATGTCACGGAGTTTGAAACGGCTTCCGGTATTGAGATCACCCCCGGAACGCTCTTTGAGTTCGGTGACCAGATCAGGACGCGAAGCCTGCATTGCGGGAACAAGCCCAAAGATGATGCCAGTGCCGATGGCAATCAAAAAGGTGAACAGGAGAACGTGTGTATCGAGAGTGAGGTCGATGTCGATGCCAAATATCTGCGGAGGACGAAACTTCCAGAGAAGATTACGTCCTACCACGGCCAGTCCCAGGCCAAGCACGGCGCCTGCGGCTGCCAGGACCAGCGCTTCGGTAAGCAATTGGGTCATGATGCGGGCACGTGATGCGCCAATGGCGACGCGAATCGATATCTCGCGTTTTCTGGCGCTGGCCCGTGCCAGCAACAGGTTGGCGATGTTGAAACATGCGATCAGCAGCACAATGCCGACCACGGTCATAAGCAATGCTCCGGCTCTTTCCAACAGGCTGCGCTGATTGGGATCCAGGGTGGCTTCCAGCAATGGAAAGGTTGTAAAGCTGCGGCCTTTGTTGGCAGTGGGAAAATCATTGGCGAGATCGTGAGCAATGGAGGCCAGCTCCGCGCGGGCCTGCTCAACGCGCGCGCCATCTTTCAATCGCGCTATTACATTGAAGCCAAGGAAACGGCGTTCGTTGAAAAAGCTCTTGGTCAGTCCGGTAACAATAGTGTCATGCATAGACATGGGAATCCACATGTCCGGACCACCAAGAACGCCAGTCCCATGAAAACCCGGAGGCGCAACACCGATTACCGTGTAGCCTTGCCCGTTGAGCAGGACTGGCTTGCCGATGACGCCACGGTCGCCGGCGAATTTACGTTGCCAGAAGCCATGGTCCAGCACAATCACGGGACCGGCGCCGGGTTGGGCATCTTCCTCGGGCAGAAAAGTACGACCGATGGCAGCATGAACGCCGAGAACATCAAAGTAATTTCCAGAAGTGAGCTGGGCGTTGTACTGATCAGGAACGCCATTCACCGTCATGCTTACGCCCGCTCCAAGGAAATAGGTAACCCCGGAAAACGACTGCACACGCCGCTGAATGTCCTGCGCGTTGGGATATGAAAGTGGAAAATAGTTCACCACCGCGACCAGTTTGCGCTCGTCCAGGGTAAAGAGCTGAACCAGCTTCTCCGGATTCGTAACCGGGATGCCATGGAAGAACACGGCATTCACAACAGTAAAGATAGCTGTGTTGGCTCCGATGCCCAGGGCCAGAGTGATGATGGCGATCAAAGCAAAGCCGGGCGCCTTGCGCAGTCCGCGTAGCGCGTACCGAATATCCTGGGCAATGTTGTTCACGGTTTCCTCCAACGGATTTATTAAGAGACGCGCGCCGGAGCCATAAGGTTAGCAGGAGTGTATGGATGACACTGAAGAGAAAGGACATGCCTGCCGTTCATACTCTGGATTTTGAGGTCAGTAGGAAGTCTCTGCTCTGATGTAAAATGCCGGAACCTTCAGGAAATCGCCGAACATATATGCACACAATGATGAACTCGCCCCTGACGCTGCTGGGGATCCTGGAGAGGGCGTGGCGCTACTTTCCTGACGTTGAGATCGTCTCGCGCACTCCGGGCAACACCATCCATCGTTATACCTGGGACGATGTTTACCATCGCGTACGAAGGCTGGCTGAATGTCTGAATGCCGCAGGACTGAAGAAAGGCGATCGCGTTGCCACCCTCATGTGGAACCATTACGCGCATCTGGAAGTTCAGTTCGCCGTTCCGGCCTCCGGTGGCGTGCTGCATGCTCTGAATCTTCGCCTGCATCCAGACGAGATCGCATATATCGCCAATCACGGGCAGGACCGTTTTCTGATCGTCGATGACGTACTGTTGCCCGTGCTGGAAAAGTTCAGGAGCAAAGTTAAATTCGAACGTATCTTTGTGGTCAGTCATTGCGGGGAAATCAGGCACCAGGAAGAAGATTATGAAACATGGCTGAAGCAGGCTCGCGGTGACTACTACTTCCCTGCCATTGACGAGCAGGACGGTGCTGCCATGTGCTTCACGTCCGGCACCACGGGTAATCCCAAGGGCGTGCTGTACTCACATCGCGCACTGGTTCTGCATACCATGGCACAGTGCATGGCTGATTCCTGCGGCGTCTCCAGGCGCGACTCGATTCTGATGGCTTCCTCAATGTTTCATGTGAATGGCTGGGGACTGTCTTTTTCCGCAGCGATGGCTGGGGCCAACCTGGTATTGCCCGGCCCGTTTCTCGATGCCAACTCTTTGCTTGACCTGATCACGAACGAAAAGGTCAGTGTGAGTTGCGCCGTACCCACAGTCTGGCTGGCTGTGCTGGCCGAGATGGAGAAACGCGGCGAGAATTGGCGTCCGGAACGCGATTTGCGGATTCTATGCGGCGGCACCGCCGCTCCTGAAGCACTGCTGCGCGGTCTGGATCGTCACGGCATGCGCCTGATTCACTCCTGGGGAATGACAGAAACATCGCCCCAGGCCACGGTAAGTTATCTGAAGCCTTCCACGGATTCCTGGTCTGACCAGGACAAATACACGCAACGCGCCAAACAAGGATATCCTCTTCCATTCATTGAGACGCGTCTCGCCAACGCTGACGGCATTGCGCCGTGGGATGGAAAGTCGATTGGCGAACTGGAGGTGCGTGGGCCATGGGTTGCGGCCAGCTACTACAAGGCGCCGGAAACCCACGATCGATGGACGAAAGACGGCTGGTTCCGCACTGGCGATATGGCTGTCATTGATCCGGATGGTTGCGTCCGATTAGTGGATCGCAGCAAGGACATGGTGAAGTCCGGCGGTGAGTGGATCAGTTCCGTGGACGTGGAGAATGAATTGATGGGACACCCTGCCATCCGCGAGGCTGCCGTGATCGCCGTGCCTCATGAAAAGTGGCAGGAGCGGCCGCTGGCCGTGGTGGTGTTGCGCGACGGTGAAAAGGCGACCGCTGAAGAGCTGCGCGAATTTCTGGTCAAAAAGTTTGCCAGGTGGCAATTGCCTGACGATGTAGTTTTCGTAGACGAGCTTCCGCATACTTCCACCGGGAAGCTCCTGAAAACCGACCTGCGACGAAAGTACGCAGACTGGCAATGGCAATAGAAACATCGTGTAAAACGCCAGATGTTGCTGGTTGTAAACGGATTGTCAATCGATCAGGGAGAGTCAATGACAAAGCGGCCAAGGGAAAGTAACCGAACACTACGCATCCACACCATTGCGATCTGCATTCTACCTTTCGTTCTGTGTGCTTCGATGCTGGGCCAATCGGCTATGCAGTCTGCAAAAAGTGTTCAAGCCGATTGTGAAGGGTCAACCCTGCCCGGAGCGGTGATTGAGAAGTTTGAAGATGAATTCTCCTCCGCGAAAGCCGCCGGCATGCAGGAAAGTGACGTTGTTCTTTCCTGGTCGCGGGGTAATGCTGGTGGTGTTCTTGACTCTCCGTTTGCGCTCTCAGCAATGATTGTCGAGCAGTCTCCACTTGGAACCGTTGTTCTGGAAGGCCAGCGCGGCAGTGAAAAGAAGACGTGGACTCTTCATAAGAAATATTGGGGAACGCTCACGCGACCTAACTTCTGCGGATCGGCCCGCAATGAATATCAGGAAATTGCAAAACTCATAGACTCTGGCAAGGTTGTTGAAGCCAGCAAGCAATTGTACGCAGCCGTGGAAAAAAAAGGGAATCTGCAGCCTGCCTGGTTGCGTTCATGGCTTCTCTTCAGGGCGGCAACGTCGCTCGCGCAAGCACAACAGTGGAAGGAGGCGGACGAGGCATTTCATCAAGCAACCACCTTTTCATCAATTGATTCTGTGATCTCCGCCCAATTGTTCACAGCATGGGGCAACACTTTCTACGAAAGAAACGATTGGAAGAATTCGGAAGACCGTCTGCAACAAGCCATTGCGATTGATGAGCAATCAGGCCAGATCTCAGCAATGGCGGAGGCAATGGATACTCTGGTTTGGGCGTTCCGCGGAAGCGGTGAAATCATTCAAGCAGAAGAAACCGCCCGTCGCGTCGTGAAAATCCGTAAAGACGTCGCTCCGGACAGTATTGACTTGGGCTCGGCATTCATCAATCTCGGTGCCATGCTTGCGGATCGGGAGGACCTGGTTTCAGCAGAGGACGCTTATCGCAAAGCTTTTGCCATTTATCAAAAATTGGCGCCCAACACCACTGGAGCCGCCTTTATTCTGAATGACCTGGGTGAAATCGCGAGATCACGTGGCGACTTTGCCGGTGCTCAAGATTACTTCCGGCGAGCGTATGCAATCCTTCAGAACGTTGACCCCGGCACACGCGCGGTTGCCGTTGTGCTGACAAACCTGGCCAGTGTGGTTGAACCTTCGAACTCGGGGCGACAACCAGAGGACTACCTGCGGGAAGCATTGGCCATCATAAAAAAGGCTTCGCCTGATCCCAGTCCGGAAGAGGCCGACATGCACAATAGCCTTGGCAAGCTGGCAGTCCAGCACGGCGATTTCGCTTCAGCCGAGCAGCACTTTCGGCAGGCACTTTCGCTGAATGAGAAGTTGGCTCCACAAGGGATGACCATGGCTGAAACGTTGGACCACCTCGGTGCTGTAGCTCTCCTTAGGGATGATCTGGACGCGGCTGAAGCTTTTTACCGCCGTGCAGCCCCAATTCAAGAACTTCTTATTCCAGGGACTTTGCCCCATGCGGAAAGCTTAGCGGGTCTGGCGGCAGTCTCCGAGCGCCGGAATCAGACCGCAACGGCGACGGCATACTATGAACGAGCGGTCGCAGCTCTGGAAAGCCAGGCAGCCCGTCTTGGGGGAGGTGGTGAAGTACGCGCCCAATTCAGAGAAAAACACGAGCAGTACTATCGCAAATATATTGCGCTTCTGACTGCTCAAGGCCAGACTATGCATGCTTTTAGCGTAAGTGAAGGCTCCCGTGCCCGCACTTTGTTCGACACTCTGGCGTCCGGGCGAATCGATATTTCCAAAGGGGCAGACGCAAACTTATTGCAAAGGCAACGCCAGCTGGAGGGGATGATCAAAGCGAAATCATCACAGCGAATTGAAGCCTTGAGCGGGAAGCACTCTGGGGAAGAAATAAGCAAAATTGAAGAGGAAATCAGCAAGTTGAACGCGGAGTACCACTCGCTGGAGGAGTTGATCCAGACCACCAGCCCGGCCTATGCCGCGCTCACACGGCCGCAACCGCTCACTGCGAAACAGATACAGACTCAACTGCTCGGCAAAGACACGCTTTTACTCGAGTACTCGCTGGGCGAAGATCGCAGCCATGTCTTTGCGGTCACGCCGGATTCTCTGGAGGCGTTCGAACTGCCCAAACGCGCAGATATCGAGAAACAGGCGCGCCTGGTATACCAGTTTCTCACCGACCGCAACGGCGCCGTAAAAGGCGAATCAGAAGCGCAGCGCGAAAAACGTCGGGAAGAATCTACTAAAGCGTATGACGTAGCAGTCGCTGAACTCAGCCGCGAGATTCTGGCTCCTGTAGGCGCGCAAATCAAAGGCAAGCGCCTCGTGATCGTTGCCGATGGCGCATTGCACTACGTTCCCTTTGCCGCGTTGCCTGAACCCAATATCGCTGGAACGCAAACTGAGCCTCTGATCGTCAACCACGAGATCGTAAATCTCCCCTCTGCTTCCGTACTGGGTCTGCTCCGTCAACAATACAAAGACCGCAAGCCTGCTCCCAATGTAGTCGCGGTCCTTGCCGACCCGGTCTTTGAAAAGAACGATCCGCGCGTCTTCCCCAAAGTCATGGGGCAAACCGCGAATGCGACGCAGAGTGCGGCAAAAAGTGGCGTCGAGCATGAACCACCCGAAGGGAATACCACTCCGAACGCGAACGAGAAATCAGAAACCGGTGCTGAGCTCTCCGCCAATCTGCTTACTCGCTCCGCTGGTGAGCTGGGGCTAGATCGCGATGGAAAGCTGGCCCTTCCACGTCTGCGCTATACGCGCGAGGAGGCTGACGCAATCTACGCCGTCACGCCTCACGCTAAAGCCCTTGAAGCAACAGATTTTCAAGCAACACGTGCTACCGCCATCAGTCCCGAACTGGCCAGCTATCGAATCGTGCATTTTGCAACGCATGGCCTGCTCAACAGCCAGCATCCTGAACTCTCAGGGCTCGTCTTCTCTCTGGTGGATAAGAACGGTAAGTCGCAAGACGGCTTTCTCACCCTTCAGGACATCTACAACCTGAATCTCAATGCCGACCTGGTCGTCCTCAGCGCCTGTGAAACGGGACTGGGGAAAGAAATCAGCGGTGAAGGCCTGATCGGACTCACACGCGGGTTCATGTATGCAGGAGCCAGCCGTGTTGTTGCCAGTCTGTGGAACGTCTCTGACGTGGCCACCGCACGGCTGATGGCCGAATTTTATCGTGCGATGGAAAAAGATGGCCTTCCACCCGCCGCGGCCCTGCGGGCAGCCCAGATCAAGATGCTGGATCAGAAACGATGGGCCTCTCCTTACTACTGGGCTGCGTTCCAGCTTCAGGGTGACTGGAAATGATAGGGCGCTGGTAATCCGGCAAAGCCCGGGCCAAACCATCCACTCGGGAAAAGGCGTACAATCTCTAACGCTTGACCGGATGATTCCTGCGGAATTTTCAGGGCTGCTATGATGTTGAGTTTTCCTGCCGTCTTAAAGATGTTGCTGCAAGACGATTGCTGCTGAAGAGGTGGTCGAATGAAGAAGATCAGTGTCACAGTCAACGGAGCCACGCAACAGAGTGAAGTCGAACCACGACTGCTGCTGGTCCACTACCTGCGTGACGTGCTCGGGCTTACCGGAACACATATTGGTTGTGAAACCTCTCTGTGCGGCGCATGCACCGTGATGGTGGACGGCCAGGCGGTGAAATCATGCACGGTGCTGGCGGCGCAGGTTGACGGTTCCAATGTCACCACCATTGAAGGCCTGGCCAAGGATGGCAATCTCCATCCCGTGCAACAGGCGTTCTGGGAGCATCACGGCCTGCAATGCGGGTTTTGCACACCCGGTATGATCATGGCGACTACGCAGTTGCTGCAGCGCAACCCTGATCCCACAGAAGAAGAAATCCGTCACGGCATTGAAGGCAATATCTGCCGCTGTACCGGATACCAGCACATTGTCCAGGCGGTCCAGTGCGCCGCCAAAAAGATGAAGTCCAAATCGGTGGCGACCCGGTAACTGACGCGGAGGACTTATGGCTGAAAAATTCGTAGGCAAGAGTGTAAAGCGCACAGAAGATCCCCGGATGATCCAGGGGCTGGCCCATTACGTGGACGATATCAAATTGCCTGACACGCTCCACGCCGTGTTCCTGCGCTCCGTCCACGCGCACGCGCGCATTAACAGCATTGACGTGAGCGCGGCCGCCAAGCTGCATGGCGTTGTCGCCGTCTATACCGGCAAGGACATTTCACAGAAGATTGGCGCCGTTCCCTGCGGCGCTGCCATCCCGGACATGAAGGTCCCGGACCATCGCGTGCTGGCAACCAACAAAGTCTATTGGATGGGACATCCGGTCGCCATGGTGGTGGCGAAGGATAAATACATCGCCGCTGACGCGGTGAACCTGATTCAAGTTGATTATGACGAGCTGCCAGCAGTCGTGGACGAAGAGAAGGCTGCGGACTCCAAGAGCCCGATTATCCACGAACAGATAGGAACCAATGTTGCGTACAAGCTCACCGCGGGCGAAGGCGACATTGAAGCCGCTTTGAAATCCGCCGACAAAGTGATCAAGCAGAAGATTCTCCATCGCCGCCTGGTGCCAATCGCCATGGAAACGCGTGGTGTGCTGGCGCGATATTATCCCGGTGAAAAAGAGCTCACACTCTGGACCTCCACGCAGATCCCGCATCTTGCGCGCACCCAGTTGGCCATCATGCTCAATGTTCCTGAAAATAAACTGCGGCTGATTGCGCCCGAAGTTGGTGGCGGCTTCGGTTCCAAGCTCAATGTTTATGCCGAAGAAGCCATGATTGGCTATGCCTCCATGCAGCTTGGCCAACCGGTGAAATGGATTGAAGGCCGGCGCGAAAATATGCAAGGCACCATCCACGGCCGTGGCCAGACCGGATACATTGAAATCGGCTGCAAGAAAGATGGCACCATAACCGGCTTCCGCTACAACGTGTTCGCGGACATGGGCGCGTACTTCCAGTTGCTCACGCCTGCCATCCCGACTCTCACCGGGCTCATGCTTTCGGGTTGCTACAAGATTCCCGCCATCCAGATGAACGTAACGGCAACATTCACCACCAAGATGTCTACGGATGCCTACCGAGGCGCCGGCCGTCCTGAAGCCACGTACGTGATTGAGCGCGCCATGGACCTGGTTGCTGCTGAACTCGGCGTGGACCCTGTGCAAGTACGGTTGAAGAACTTCCCTGCACCGTTTGACGGCGACCATCCGTTTAAAACTGCCACAGGTCTCTTTTACGACAGCGGCAACTATCAGGGTGCGCTCGATAAGGCCATGAAGATGGCCGACTATGAAAAACTTCGGGACGAGCAGAAGAAAGCACGCAGTGAAGGCCGCCTGATGGGCATTGGTCTCTCCACGTATGTTGAGATCTGCGCCATGGGACCGTCGCCTGCGTTGCCCGCCGGCGGTTGGGAATCCGCAACGGTCCGTATTGAGCCCACCGCAAAGGTCACCATCATGACTGGCGCATCTCCGCACGGACAGGGCCAGGAAACTTCGTTCGCACAAATCGCCGCCGATGAACTTGGCGTGGATGTGAATGACGTTACGGTCATCCATGGCGATACTGCCATTGTGCAATATGGAATCGGCACCTTCGGTAGCCGAGGCACAGCCGTTGGCGGCACCGCAGTTTACATGGCGTTGCAAAAGCTGAAACAGAAAACGGCCAAGCTCGCCGCACATCTGCTGCAGTGTGAGGAAGTCGTTGTCCATGGCAACCGCTTCCACCCATGCGCCCCGGGCCAAAAAGGGAGTGTTCCTGAGCCGGTCGTTCCGGTGGGCATGGCGCCTGCTGCGTCACTGCCTGAGCCCCATCCTGATGGGAAACATGTCACCATTCAGGACGTTGCTCTGGCCGCGCACCTGGCAAAGAATATGCCGCCTGACATGGAACCAGGTCTTTCCGCGACCTCATTCTTCGAGCCCAAGAATTTCACCTTCCCGTTTGGAACCCACATTGTGGTGGTTGAAGTTGATCGTGAAACCGGTGAAGTCCACATGCAGCGCTACATTGCTGTGGACGATTGCGGTAAGGTCATCAATCCACTTCTGGTACACGGCCAGATCCATGGCGGCATTGTTCAGTCTCTGGGACAAGCCTTGTGGGAAGAAGCGGTGTATGACGAACAGGGCCAGCTGGTTAGTGGATCGCTGATGGACTACGCCGTTCCGCGAGCTTCGATGCTTCCCTGGTTCGAGCTCGATCGCACGGAGACACCATCACCCGTGAATCCGCTGGGAGTGAAAGGCGTTGGCGAAGCAGGCAGCATTGGCGCCACGCCGGCCATCGTTTCCGCGGTGGTTGATGCCATGGCGCCGTTCGGTGTTCGCCATATCGATATGCCGATCAAGCCGGAAGTTCTGTGGCGCATCATCAACAAGAAGGGCAAAGCCGGAGCAGCATAAAAGGAGAGGACCATGTTTCCAGCAAATTTTGATTACGTTGCAGCCAAGAGCCTGGATGAAGCCGTCTCTCTTCTGGCCAAACATAAAGATGATGCCAAGCTTCTCGCCGGTGGACACAGCCTGCTGCCGGCAATGAAGTTGCGCTTTGCCCAACCCTCACTGCTGATTGACATCAGCAAGATCAAAGACCTGGCGTACATCCGGGAAGAAGGCGGCCAGGTGCGCATCGGCTCCATGACGACGCACTTTCAGATCGAAACGTCTGATCTTCTTCGCCGCATATGTCCGCTGCTTCCGGAAGCTGCTACTCAATTAGGAGATGTGCAGGTGCGCAACAAAGGCACCATCGGCGGCAGCGTAGTCCACGCCGATCAGGCCGCTGACTGGCCCGCGGTGATCATTGCGCTTAATGCCGAAATGGTTGCGGTTAGTCCCAAAGGCGAACGCGTAATCAAAGTCGACGAGTTCTTCATCGAACTCATGACTACAGCGCTGGAACCCACTGAGGTGCTGAAGGAAATTCGTTTCGCCGCGCCGAAAGGAAAGTTCGGACAAGCCTATTTTAAGCATCGTCATCCGGCATCAGGATTTGCTGTGGTCGGAATTGCCGTGAATCTTGCGGCTGAGGGCAGCAAATGCGGCTCATGCTCCATCGGTGTAACCGGAGTGGCGCCCAAACCTTACCGAGCTGGAGGCGTTGAACGTGCCTTGAAAGGCGCAACACTTGACGCTAAGTCACTTGCCGCCGCCTCTGAACACGTTGCCGATGGCGTTGGAGCGAACTCTGATCTTTACGCCAGCGCCGAATATCGCAAGCACCTTGCCCAGGTGTACGCGCGCCGCGCACTGGAGAAGGCCGCAAGCAGGGCGAAATAACCGGATCATTGCTTACTTTGCCAGCGTCACCTGTTCATGACTGCCGGCTCGTTCGCGTATTTCAGCAACACTGTGCGTGAGCAGGACCTCGCCGTCGCGAAACACAGTTTGTAATTGATCCTCGCCGCTGGCGTTCGCCCGCTCGGTTGACCACAGGCCTTCTTCGAGATGCAAAGATAACCGTCCGCGTTTGGAGGCTTTATCATGGCCATCCACCGGATCCTTAAATACATCGCGGTCTTCTCCATTGACGGTAACGTTGGAAGACTTAAAGGCAAACTTCTGTGTATCGCGGTTGAGTTGCTGCAACAGCGCACCGCCCATGCCAAACGTAATGTTATCTGCCGACCAACCGGAGCGGTTCATCGCCATCAATGTGTCCTGGATGGTCCAGTAGTTCACGCCATCGCCCTGAATCACCCGCACCCTGGGATTCAACACGCGATAGCCCTTCCCGTTGATCTGGTACCCAAACCTTTCTCCCAGAATCTCCAGCACCTTGAGCACCGACTCGCGCGGGTTGCCGGAATCGGGCCGGACCACCAGCGTCCCGTCGCGTTCCAGCACCTTATCGCGAAGAACTTCACCCCAGAGCTTTGCGCACGCCTCATAGACGTTATACGAGTCACTTACAACCGCGACATTGCCATGCGGGAATTGTGTGAGCATGTTGTTGTAGGCGAGAACTTCGTCTTCGCGTCCCCAGGCTGTGATGGTTGAGTGTTCGGCTGCCGGTATGCTGAATCCCTCCATCTCGTGCGACTGGTAATACTTCTGCAGGATTCGAACACCAGCAACCGTGTCCGTACCTTTGAAGTTGATCAGGTGCGCGGCTGCGCCAATGCCCGCTGTCTCTTCGCTGGAAACACCGCGGTAGCCGAAGTCATGCAGCTTGAAATCGATGAGGCTGGGATCGCCTGAACGTTCCAGCGCAGCAAGAAACACACGCCTGATCGCCCGCGATAAAGTTGCCACCGTAATCGGATACCAGACTTTCAGCAGCAGCGTCTCCAGATAGTTGGTCAGCCAATAACATTTGGGATCAGTGTTCTCGATGGTCACCAGAACATTGCGAACGTCAACAATGCTTCCTTCCGGCGCCGCTTTGATCACCACAGGCAGGCATCCGCCATGGCGGCGCACAATGTGCATCCAGCCTTCGGCGTTGAACATTCCCGGCCCGATATGCTGGTCCACAAAGCTCTGCGCTTCATGCACATCCTGCTCATCCACCACCGCGCCCTGTAGATACTTCAGCAGATAATATTGCAGGCCAAAAAAAACTACCTGGCCAAACATGCCTCCGCGTGATTCCAGATAGCTGTATACACGTTCAGTCCCGGCTGGGTATTGTTTCCAGTGTGTGAATTTGTAGCTATCCGTCTGAAGGATAAGATTGCGTGACTCGGTTCTGAGCATCGCCTGCATCGTCTCATGACGAATGAGGCTGACGCAACCAATGAGAACGATGGGTCTTTGGCGTTCTTAAAAATCGTTACTTAGAAATCCTTGTGATAGTGGGCGTCGACGCCGTAGCCGCCATTCTGGTCGCGCACGCTGCTCACGGACCATTTGCGGTTCAGTTGGTATTCCAGTTGGACTGCCTGGCGTTGTGTCGACGTGACGTCACTTGCGAAGGTTACATAGAGATTGCTGGTCACGCGTTGTTGAACCGCAATGCGCGCTCCGGGATTTTGGCTGCCACTGCCTAAAGCGGGATCGATCGAAACATGTGACACCCCTGCAAGTTTGGCCACCTTGTTGCTGATCTGGCTACCGACCTGTTGCGCCAGCAATGATTGGGCTCCGTTGGTCAGTGATTGGCTTGGTTGTGCCGCTTGCTGCTCCAACGTCTGACCGCGCCCAATCAGGTTGATGATATCAACCGGCGGCAGGGCGGGATCTGAACTGAAGCTCGTCTGCAAATGCTCCACCGGACCCTGTATGTTGATGCCGATGTTGTATTGATCAATGGTAGTTTTCGCCTGCAAGTTGACGACCGGTTCTGTCCGCACGGGATTCAGAAAGTCGATAGTTCCGCTTTCTAAGACATAACGGTTACCGACAGCAAATATGTCTCCGCCGGTCAGTGTGGTGCGGCCAAGTATCACCGGCTCCGCCGCTGTTCCAGCCACGCGAAGATTTGCATTTCCACGAATACTGACCTCGCTGCTGGTCAAATTCATTTGTGAGGTTGACTGCACCCCGATATTGAGTTTTACCGTTTGTGCAAAACCCGGTGACGGCGCGCCGCCAGATCCTGAGTTGAACTGGTCCATGAAGCTGCTGAGATCAAAATCAGGCGTAAAGGAAATATGCTGGATCTTGACCAGCCCGCCCAGAGTTGATGCCTGCATGTTGCCGGTAAAAGAAAGATTGGAATCCAGCACCGTGCGCAAGCCTTCCGGATATCGCAGACGGACCTGGTTCGCCGCCACGGCTAGATCAAACTGTACAGCGGGCCGATAAATGACTCGTCCGGTCGCCTTCACAGTGCCGGCGCCAACTTTTCCCTGGAAGCTCGTGACTTCCATTCGCTCCCTGGTGATCGTGATCACCCCATTCGCATCGTCGAGACCGACCGGGGAATCCAGCGTGTGGAAGCTGGCGTTCTCCAGCCGGATCTG
Organism: Terriglobia bacterium; assembly: GCA_963755365.1. Classification (GTDB taxonomy): domain Bacteria; phylum Acidobacteriota; class Terriglobia; order Terriglobales; family Acidobacteriaceae; genus Angelobacter. The sequence continues at coordinate 237,067 of CAVWJV010000012.1, forward strand.
GCCATTGATGTTTGAAGTGGAACCAAAGCGTCGAGAATCGATATCGATTCGGATCTGGCCTTTACTTTGCAGATCGGAAGAAATCATTTGAGCAATGCCAAGATCAATGGTGCCCTGGACCAGCACAGTAGCCGCATTCGGATTATTGACCGGTATGCTGGCTTCCATCTGGATGTTCGTCCCGGTTCCCTGAATCGAGGTTGGCTGTAACTTTGCTACGCCGTTCTGGTAATCCAATTGAATGGGCTTAGCGGCGCTCAGCTGTAATTGCTTGTAGTTGGCCTTAAGCACGGGAATTTCCAAATGAGCTTCCACTCCATTCTTGTTTTGCAGCGGGCCCTTCACAAACACGTGGAGTTCAGTTTCGCCGCCGGCATCAGGAGCCTGCGCCGGAGCGTAGAGTGCAAGTAGCGGAGCAAATGCCACACGCCCGGTGTCCAGCCGGAAGTTCGTGTTATACGGCGCGACAATTCCCACGGAGCCTCTTCCCTTCACGTAGGTTTGCGCGACGGCAGAATCCAGGGTGATGTCCGCTACCTGGTTCTGCAGGTGCGTTTGCAGCTTGATACCCTGAATCTTTTGCTTTTGCATCTGCAGCTGCGGGATCTCCAGCGTTGCCAGCAGCTCTGGCTTCTTCAGCGTGCCCTTTCCGGATGCATTCAGGTTTACGCCGCCGGTTATCTCCAGATTCTTCGCCTTAACCGCCTGGAGTTTCTCAAGCCGCAGATTCGTCATGTTCACCTGCGCCTGATATCCCTGCGTCTCAGGGTAATAGGTAGCTTTTGCCTGAGCCGATCCCGCCGGCATACTTATATTCAGGTTTGTATTCAGCGACTTGCCGTCGCCCTGGAACTTCAAGTTCAGGCTTTGAATCGGCTCTCCGGACACTTTGGCGTTGGTGATGCTGACGTCGCCATGTCCCACAGGGTTGAGTTGTGATCCACGGACAGAAACGTTGAGCGCCAGCGTTCCCGCGACAGGATATGTCTGGCCCGCCAGTCTCTCCAGATCGGCAATCGAAAGTTGCGCCGCTGACAGATCGATAGCAACGGGTTCAGATGAGCTGTATGCCCAGTCCTTTAAATGTGTCTGGAGATTGAATTCAAAATGTCCCTGAGGGATCGCTTGCAATTCACCATGGCTCAGGGTGACCAGCGACGGGTTCGCACTGATATCAGTCTTTAGTGATTTCCAGGAACTGCCTTTCACGCGCAGATTGTCGACGGTCAAATGTCCCTGGACCTGCGGCTTGTTCAGTGACCCGGTAACGTTTGCGTTGAATGTGGCCGAGCCGTAAAGATCAAGCTTCTCCGGCGGCTTCCCATTGGCTGATGCCGTCATGAAAGTTGAGGAGAGAGTCTCCACTTCATGCAGATCATTGGTATGCATGCGAATCTGAAGCTGTGACAACTCGCTGATCTTGCCATCCAGATTGATGGAAGTCTGCGGTGTCTTGATATAACTCTGCCGCAATGCCAATTGCTGGCCTTTTCCAAGATAGTCGGCATGAATTTCGCCGCTCAATGGCGTTGACGGGGTTCTGTCCCATCGCTGCCTTGATATTTACATCGGTGTGGGCCATCAGATTGGAAATACTCTTTGCCCATGAAGCCTGTGCGCTGGCGCTGATGTTCCCTACCAGATGCGCCTGCCGCAAAGCTGTGGTCCTGGTGGCCGTTTGCAGCACGTCCAGTGACACGCCCTTTAGCGTCGCCTCAAGTTTTCCGCTGCCCGCGCCGCTGAAATCGCGAACCGTGGCCTTGCCGTCAAGCCTTCCGTCCAGTAATTCAGCGTGAAGGTTTTGCACGTCAGCATTTCCATTTTCAATCCGGTATTTGGCACTTAAATTCCGGATTCCGGTATGCAGGCTGGCTGTGCGCACATAGAGTTCAGGGCTGCTGACCATTCCCCACATGGACGCGCTCTCTACAGCGCTTTTATTCGGCTGCGCCTGATATTTCAAGAAACCAGTAAGCCGCACCGTCCCGGTTGGAATGGATGGATTCTTCAGGATTTGAGCGAACTCTCCCGTTACCAACGTGGCGTCATAGTTGGCCTGCACCGCAGGATTGCTGTAGTTGTCCAAAGTGACATTGAGAATGATCTGGGATTTGCCGGCCGTCAGTTCGGCCCTGTCCAGGGTGAATTTCTGTGGCGTGGCGCTGAAGCCTGCGTCAAGAGCGTGGGTCACGGGGGCGTAGCCGCCATAGACCACCTTTCCCCGATCGTAGCTCATGTGTCCCTGGTACCGGCGCTGTACAGGATCAAATCCTATGGTGAGGCTTAAATCATGGAGGTCAGCGGTCAAGACACTCTTTTGATCGTTGTAATAAATCTCACCGCGGTTCAGAACCGCCTGCCGGATACCCAGATCGAAAAGGTTAGTGCTGCCGCTACTCTGCGTCTTTGGCTTGGGAAGATTATTCTCGCCTGACTTGTTTACCGCCACCTGGACCACCGGATGGTCGAGGGTGATGCTGCGGAAATGCCATTTGCGTCCGAGGACAGAATCAATGGCAACACCCACACCCAGGTGTTGTGCCTGTGCCAGCGGAGGACTCCCAGCCGGCTCGGTGCCGTGCACAACGATGCCATAGATGTCCAGCGTCAACGTGCTCATACGCAGACTGAAGTCTTGTACCTGCATCTGCGCCCCAGTTGAATCCGCCACCACCTGCTCAACCCTGGCCAGGATGGATGACCGGAACTTCGGGCTGTGCTGCAGCAGCAACACAGCTGTTAGACCAATGCCGATCACCAGAACGATGATCGCGGCAAGACTCCACAGAACTATTTTCTTCCAATTCACAAATGCTCCACTTCAGAATGCCTGGCCCAGAGTGATGAAAAACTGTGTTGCTTTCACTCCCTGTATCGGATTCAGGTTCCGCCCAATATCTAGCCGCACCGGCCCGACCGGCGTGGAATATCTCAGTCCAAAACCAACCGTGTTGCTGTAATTTCCTATATCGCCCAGTCCAAGACTCTGGAACACGTTGCCGCCGTCATAGAACACAACGGCGCCCAATTTATCGATCACATGCGTGGGAAAGCGCAGTTCGGAATTGAAAATGAATAATTGCGGCCCACCCAGGGGCACGCTGATTTGCCCACAGGTGCTCTGATCACCGGGTATGCCGCAGACCTGCACGTCTCTTTGCGGACCTGCGCCATTCAATGGAAATCCGCGCAGCGTGCTGCCACCGCCGGAGAAGAAACTTTCACTCAATGGGATAAGTGAGCCCGCAAACGCCTGCTCCAAACCAAGCCGTATGCTGTTGGCCCAGATCACGTCTTTGGTGAACACCGGTTTGTAATAAGCCGCCTGTCCCAGGAAGCGCACGAAATTGGTATTGGCCCCCAGAGCATTGAGATTGATCCCCGCTTCGAAGCTCTCATACCAACCGCGATGAGCATCGAGGACATCATCCCGCGTATCCCGGATGAATGCGGTCGAGAGCGTTGACAGCCGTACATTTTGATCTTGTGGCAGGACCAGGTCGGGCACAAGCAGGTTCGTCAGTCTGGTGCGGCTGAAGTTGTAACGGAAGAATACCGATTTTGTTTTCTTCGCATCCAGGTATTTCTGAAACTGAATTCCGGCCAGGCCAAGGCGGGACGTGAAGAGTGGATTCTGAGTTGAGCGCTCAATCGATGTGGAGAGGGTGGTGATCCATGAACTGTTGTGGAAGTATGGATCGATCCATGACGCATAAGCCCGCTGATCAAGCCGGCCGGCGAACACACCCAATGTTATGGTCTCGGCGCGACCACGGAAATTGCGGCGATCATACTCGACAGACCCGCGCGGGCCCCAGAAGGTCTCCTCACTCGTCCTGAAATTACTTGGTACTCCTACAGGCGGGAGTCCGGGCACGGCCACGGTTCCGCCCGGCACGCTGCCGCCGCGCTTGGTAACTTCGAAGCCAAAACCATAAGTAATGGTATTTCGTTTGGACTCGTGCACCCGTATCAGCACCTCAGATTTCGGATCGTCCACCACGGGTCTTCGTGCATCCACGCTTGCCCAGTCAAATACACCGAGCGTGTACAGCTGGCTCTCACCTTTTAACAGCGCCTTCTGGCTTAACGGCTGGCCTTGTTTGATGTTGACATTGCGCACAATAAGAGCTGGACGAGTGTTTTTAGCCCCGATTGGATCCACTTTCATTGCGAAGACCTGGGGCCCCTCCTCAATGGAGTACGTCACCCGCACGTGATGCGGCGAGCTTTTAATCTGGTCAACTTTGGCGCGAAAAGTCATCGTAAGATATCCGCGGTCAAGATAGACAGACATGATCTGGTCGCGGTCGCGCGAAAGCAGCACTTGCGAATATGGTTTGCCTGCTTCCAGATTCAGGCCCTTCGGCGCAAATTGTGAAACAGGGATGGATGTGTTGCCCTCAAGCGTAAGCGCGTCCACCACGTCTCGTGGGCCTTCCTGGACCTGAAAGGTCACCTGCAGTTTGCCGCCCTGATTCACCACTCTGGGAGTTACTGTAGCGTCACTGAAACCATGACTTTGGTAGAAGCCCTGAATGTTTTTGGTGCTCTGGCGCAGTAGCTTCTCGCTGAATTTTCCGTGCGAGAACCAGAGGAGGAAGCGGTTGGCGCTGGTGACTGTGACCTGCTTTTCAAGATCATCTTCATCGATTGCCTTGTTGCCTTGAAAGTTGATGGCGCCGACCTTGCCTCGCTTGCCTTTCTCCACCTTGTAAATAATGGTGGCGCCGGTATCAGACCTTTCAAACTTGCTTTCCACCTTCGCGTCAAAGAAGCCCTTGGCCTGAAAATACGACGCAAGGTCCTGCGCACCTTCATGCACCAGGTCAGCATCCACAGAATTTTCCTGGTACATGGGGATCAGCTTTTTCTGAGTGCCTTGCCTGACTTTGGCTCCAGCAATCTGGATGGTAATCTTCCGGTTTCGGGTGATGTGAAAATCTACGTCTGCGCGATTCGTGGTTGGGTTATATCTCGCCGAAACTAACTGTATCTTGGCCGCCAGGTAATGCTGCTTGCCCATTTCGGCCTGGAGAAACTTAATGGCCGATTGGATTTTCTTTGACGTATAGGGCTTTCCCGGCTTGAGGTAGGCGCCGCGAATCCGTGCCCGCCAGGAATGGAGTTTGCCTTGAAGCCGGGCCGTATCTTCCGGACTCAGTCCGCCGATGGTGACAACGCCGATTTTCGACCGGCGCCTCAATTTCACATCGAAAACTACGTCGACCAGGCCATGGGTCTCGTCCTTCTGCAATTCAGGCTCGACCGTGGCTTCAAAATAACCGGTCTGGTGGAGAAACGCGAGAAGGTTCGAGGTGGACTCATCCACACGCCCCGATGTGTAGGGTTCCTGCCGTGGATAGCTGGCCGACTGAAGAAGGCGCGAGTAGGAGAATGGTCCCACGGCGGCCGGAAAATTGTAGATGCCAAAATAGAAGGCAGGCTCAAGCACGAACAGCAGGCGCAAGCCATCTGCCTCTGGAGTGACGAGCACTTTCACGTCGTCATACTTACCGCTTTTTTTCAGCGCGTCCACGGTAGCGTCCACCTGTTGCTGGTGGTACGGCGCATTGATGGGCTGGGAAATCAGGTTGGCAACGCTATGGCGATTGAGGTCCGGCTGCCCTGCTACCTCCACTGAACCAACTTTCTGTCCTTCATAGGAGATCGCGGTTTGAACATTATCAGGCTGCTGACCGGCATTACGCTGCTGACCGGCCACAGTGTCGCCTTCGCCGACAATCAGACAGGCAAGCATAAGCAGAGCGAAGGAAGTCAGAGTCTTGCTGCTGGCATACCGTGAGGTATTCATTCGTCAGATTGGGCCCAATCAAAGAAAAAATTGAACTCTAAGGCAATGCCTTGGCAGCGCTTGGAGAACTCTCTAGGTTAGAGTTGCGAGCCTTTGTTCTTGTTGCATCAGAGTAGACGACTGCAGACGGTTTTCCAGTGCAGCTGGATTGCAAGATTTGACAGACAGCTCACGCGAGCAGCTTGTCAACTTCAAGATTGCGGCGGGCATCCAACTGCCAAAGCCGGAATCCTCCGGCGGAGGGTACTCATGCTTTGGACAATCTTTGCGATCCTGCTTTTGTTGTGGCTTCTGGGTTGGGGCTTTCACGTTGCAGGCGGCCTGATTCATCTGCTGCTGGTGGTTGCGCTGGTGATACTTGTGATCCAATTGATCACCGGTCGCAGAGCGGTTGTTTGATCTTCAGTTGTTTAGATCTTTGATCAATGATCAAAGACCGGAACCAGAATTGAGCAGTGTTGTCCCGGCTGGAGTTTGTTTGGCCAGGCCTGCGGCACGGCGACCGGTCATCAGTGATTTCATCGGTCGGGTATTATCGGCGTGACGGCGCTTTCAAAGAGGAAAGCTTACGGTCAATCTCTGCCAATGCCTGGCGCAGGCCTTGCGCGTAGCGTTCATTACTGGCGGATTCCAACTGGCGTTGCACATAGGACCGGGAGAGCAGTAGGGTTTGCTGCTCCCTGATGACCAGCTTCTCATCGTCCGTGTGCGGCCTGGCTTTTTCGGAGTGGTCGTCCCACGCACTCTCCATCTGCGATTCAACGGACTTGCTTTCCCAGCCCCTGGCCATACGATCATTATAAAAGGATTGCTGGACCACGCGCTGGCAATGCTTTGCGAGCATGGCCTGGCGCAAACCGTTACGCGGCTTCTGCTGAGGTTATCTGAAATCCGCGAATTGAGTATTCCAGTTGCTCCTGCAAACCTTCGCCAACCTCGAGCATGTCAGAGATCACGGTACTCAGATCCATGCGAATGAGATTTCGCTGGAGCACGATGGAAATCACACGTTGGAGCAATCGCAATTCCACCACTAATTGGGGAATGGAATACCCCTGTTGGGCTCTCTGCATTCCGTGCTCTTTACCCAGCCTTGGCAATGCGGTGGATGTCTGTTCCATGCTCGAATCCACCCGTATTGCAAGTTCAGCCACCAATTCAGGTATATGGTCAGCGCGTTCAGTGTCTGAAAGACGGATGTTCGCCAGATCGGGATGCTGGTTTACCGCGTCCAGCCACTGCCGGATGATTTGACGGGAATTTTCACGCAGCAATTCGGATACACGTTTCACCGCAGGTTCGAGTGAATGGGGCTTTCGCGCAAGAAGTTTGTGTTCTATTGCCTTCAGCAGAGTGGGAACATCCGTGGGTTTGAGCAGGTAATCATCCACCTGATTGCGGATGGCTTGCAGCGCGGTTTCAAAATCAGGATAGCCGGTGAGAATGAATGTGCATGCTTCCGGTTGCACCCGTCGCATGGCGCTTACTACCGTAAAACCATCACCGGGCTGGCCGATGTTGAGGTCGGACAGTAACACTTCAAATTTCTCATGGTTGATCATTTCCAGCGCCTCTGACACCGAGGCGGCGGTCATCACGGAAAAACCATGCCTTTCCAGAATAGGCCCCAAGAGTCAGCCTGATCCCGGCTTCGTCGTCCACGAACAAGATTCGGGTTGCCATGTGCTCACATCCAGTTTTCATCGGATGATTCTGAGTGGGTTAGCAGTTGTAACCCGTCTGAGGAGAATTAACCCTTAATGCCTGCGTGAACGTTCGGGCTAAGGCCATCCTTGGTACGTTAGAAATCGCTAAAAAAAGAACGGGCCCTGCACGATTCACGCACAGGGCCAATACTGCTTATGGCCTTTTATTCTTTATTCTTGAGCGAGTAGCCAATGGACACGCCGTACCGATTCACGCGAGGTCCGGCGAATTCAAGGTTGTTGTTCACGAAGTAAAAATGAGCTTCGGGGCGTATAAAGATGTTGTTGGTCACATAGAAGCGAATTCCGCCGGCTACGTGCGTCAGGAAATGGTTGCTGCTATTGAAATTGGTGCACCCGCTGAAATTACTGCAGGTAAAAAACGGCTGATAAAAGCGCAGACTCTCAAGACCAATTCCGCCCTGGAGATCCAGTTGTGCCCTCTTCCCCAACTGAGGTCCATAAACAGCGTTGAAATCATAAAGAATTGGACGGTATGGCTGAAAGAAGTCGTCAATGTTCTCGTGGGCCCTCCAGGCGACTTCCGCACCTACTCCGAAATTCTTCTTGAACAGAAAGTCGCCGCTGAACGCCGGATATCCACCGCCGCTGATGCTTTGATTCTGGTGGTTGATGCCATCTCCATCGCTGGCCGGTGTGCCGGTTACGGTGCCATATCCAAAAGCCAAATCCACCTGCTGAGCATGAGCTGCGCCAGCAGCAACAAAAATAAGAAGACAAAGAGCCGCGACTACAAACGATAATTTTTTCACGCAAGTCTCCATTTGATCCGACGGCTGGTCCCGTCTTACCGCGATTATCAATCCCACACACGTACAAAGTCTAGTTTCAATCTAGCTACTGCGGGCGAAAGCGGTGACTCTAGTCCAACCCAGTGTTACGACCAAAGTTGCTTCGTAAAGAGCAACTTTACATTTGTGTTACAGCGGCTGTTATTCTGGATGGTGATCGTCTCCTGCCAGGCAATTCTCTTTGATCTTGACGGTGTTCTGGTCGATTCCACCCCGGCTGTGGCCCGTGTCTGGAGCAAATGGGCCCTCGCTCACGGGCTTTCACCCGGGCCGGTGGTGGCACAGGCCCATGGCCGCCGTAGCATCGAAACAATACGTGCCGTAGCCCCCCATATGAACGCTGAACGGGAGAATTTAGTTGTCGAGCGAATGGAAATTGATGATCGCGACGGCGTCACAGCGCTGCCTGGCGCATTGGAGATCCTTCGCGTTCTACCTGCGAGCCAAATGGCGGTAGTTACTTCAGCCACCCGGGCACTCGCTATCGCCCGCATGGGATATGCAGGATTACCGATACCCGAAAACATGATCACATCAGAAGACGTGGTTGACGGCAAGCCGTTCCCGGAACCTTATCTCAAGGGCGCCGCGCTGCTTGGGTACGCTCCTGAAAATTGCGTGGTGGTGGAAGATGCTCCGCCCGGCATTAATGCAGCCAAAAAAGCCGGCATGCGCGTGATTGCGGTTCATACCACCTACCCGACGGCGGAGTTGCAATCCGCTACGGTAATTACTTCGTCACTGGCTAACGTTAGAGTCAGTTCGATGACTCACGGCCTCAGGCTGGAGCTGCTGGAAGTTATCCAGCCTTTGAGGTGAGCCGGGCAAGATACTCGTCCTCTGCCTTGTAGTCGAAGGTCGAAGGATCAATCTGCGCCGGAGGATTGGAGCGTTCCCAGGCGATGGTTTCCGCCAGCGCTTGCCCCATGGGGACTGGCTCCATGTAATCAAGTTCCCGGCGTATGCGACTTGAATCGGCCGACCAGTGCTGCTTCCAATTTCCCGGCGGCTTGAGGTGTGCCGGGGCCTGCGCGGATGGCACAACCCTGATGTCACCACGAAAACCAGCGGCCCGGGCGACGATCTCAGTCCACTCAAACTCAGAATGGCAAGGCTGCTCAACGACGTTGTAGATACGTCCTGAAGCCCGCTCGTCGGTGGCGGCCAAAGCGATGGCGGCCGCCACATTGTCCACGTATCCTCGTGGCCCGCGAAACGCAGCCATCACTTCCTCGAGCAAGATCGTCTTGCGGCCATCGTCAACGCGTTTCAGGATGGGAAATAAACGATGCAACTGATCGCGTGGCCCATACACAAAAGGTAAACGCAACACAGTGCCCGGCAGGTGGCTCTCTGACATCACTGCCTGCTCAACCGGAATTTTGTCGTAGCTATCATCCAGCCATGTAAGCACTTTCTGGATCGCCTTCACCTGTTCAGGCGGATAAGTCTCCAGCCTGGTCCTGAGGTCAGATTCCTCTGTCAGAGGCACTGGCTGGAGCGACCCGGGTTCTGATCCGTGAAGCACACCGCAAGCGCGATACACATCGATGCTGCTGAGGGCAATTATCCGGCGCGCAATGCCGGTGAAGGTTTGCATGAGTTCGGTTGCCTGCCGGCCACTGCTCAGAATGAGATCAACCACAACTTCGGGGTGAGCACGACGAAACTCGTTGACATAGGCCCCAATGCTCTGTCGATCGCCTGCGATGTGCTCGAGATCAGCATGCAGGTGTTTGCGCCCACCGCGATCAAACAGAATCACCGAATGTCCCGCACTTCGCAGACGTTCGATCACTGAAGGTCCAATAAAACCGCGACCGCCAATCAGCAGAATCCTCATGACGGCATTTTAGTCCAACCATGTGGGTCCAAGTGGATGCGACTTCGAGCGAGTGCAGCTGGAAGGATTAAAATAACGAACCATTGGGGGCCCCATGCTGGTAGATCGACGCAAGTTCCTTAATTTCGCCACAGCTAATATAGTCGCGACTGCGATTCATCCGTTCGAGACCGAGCAAAACAAAAAACAATGGCCGCCAAAAAACTCGACGGAATTTGCCTTTCAGCAGGTTGACGTATTCTCGTCCAATCCCCTGCTCGGCAATCCCCTGGCTGTAGTGATTGGCGCCGACGCACTCAGCGATGAGCAAATGGCGGCTTTTGCAAGCTGGACGAATCTTAGCGAAACAACTTTTCTTTTAGAACCGAAGTCGCCTAATGCTGACTATCGTGTTCGAATTTTTACACGACAACGGGAGGTACCTTTTGCCGGTCACCCTACCCTGGGAAGCTGTCACGTTTGGTTAGCGGCGGGCGGCGTAGCAAAAGGCAGGGAGATCGTGCAGGAATGTGGGCTGGGTCTCATCCACATCCGTCGTGAGACTGAGCGCCTTTGGTTTGTGGCACCCAAATTGGTCCGCAGCGGGCCGGTTGAGCCTGAGATCCTGGCACGGGTAGTCAAGGGCCTGGACCTGGCGCCTGACGCAATCATGGCGTCAAATTGGGTGGACAACGGCTCGGGCTGGATGGCGATCATGCTGCGCTCCCGAGAGGGAGTTCTGGCGCTCCGTCCAAACTACTCGATCTTAGCCGGGCTGAAGGTCGGGGTCTTTGCTGCATTCAATCTCCTGAAGGATGGAAACTCCGCTCAATTCGAGGTACGCGCCTTCAGTGTGGAGGATGTTGGGCATGAAGACCCGGTTACGGGAAGTTTAAATGCCGGCCTTGCACAGTGGCTTATTGCAAGCCGGATCGCTCCCTCAGAATATGTCGTCAGCCAAGGTACAGTCTTGAAGCGTATGGGTCGTGTTTACGTCGAACAGAATGGATCCCAAATATGGGTGGGTGGCATGGTTCGAACGTGTGTCGCGGGTAAGCTGATGCTTTGAAAGTATCCGTCGCGCACACGTAACTGTACGTCCGTAGAGGATTGGCACTCAGGCATTGCGCAACATGTCTCAGATGTTTCCCAAATAACGGGCAAACCGGAGATTATTCCGGGCCAGACGTCGGCTTCGAGGAAGTCGCGATTGATGTCTCCCAAGCCAGTTTCTGGACCAATCCCGAGAATTACTTTTGCCGATTCGTGCACCGAACGCATGGTCGCACTTGACCTTTCCAATTTACTAACGTATCTTTTCTTTCACTATCGAACATCAATATCGAAGATCGATAGCAGAAGAATTACATGCGAGAAAAGCAAACTGTACTCCTGCAAGGCACGCTTGACATGCTCATCTTGAAAGTCCTGGCTCTTGCGCCGTTGCATGGTGTCGGTATTGCAGACAGGATTGAACAGGTCACCCGCGGTACCTTCAAGGTCGGCCCCGGTTCGCTTTTCCCGGCGCTTCATCGGATGGAAGAGCGCGGATGGCTTAAATCTTCGTGGGGTGAAACCTCCGGCAGCCGCCGAGCCAGGTTTTACACCCTCACCAGAGCAGGACGTCACCAACTGGCCAGCGAGACCCAGCGATGGAAGCAGATTGTTGTCGCCGTCGAACGTGCGCTGGGGATCGTTTAGGGAGGGCCAGGCTCGTGCAATGGTTTGCGAGACTTTCCAGCTTTTTGCACAATCTCTTGCGCCGCGACCCCAGGGAACGCGAACTTGACGCCGAGCTCGATTCCTACATTGAAGAACAGGCGGCGCGGAACGCAGCTGGAGGTATGGGGTGGGCTGAAGCTCTGCGCCACGCACGGCTTGAGGCGGGCGGCGTTCAGCAATTGAAAGAGCAGGTTCTTGCTGCGCGCGCGGGATTCTGGCTGCAAACGTTCTGGCAGGATGTTCGCTATGCCGCGCATACGTTGCGGCAAAGGCCGGGCCTCACGCTGGCGTGCGTCCTGACGTTTGCAGTAGGGATCGGCGCAAACACCGCGATTGTCAGCATGGTGAACGCGCTTGTTTTGCGCCCCGCCCATGCCTACCAGCCGGACCGGCTCACTTTCTTCGTCGCTCGTCTCGGAAGCGGGTGGGACAACGGCTTTTCCGTTCCGGATTTCCTTGACATCAGGAAGCAATCGCGCGACGCCTTTGCCGATGTCGCGGGCATCCAGCAATTCCAACGCGAAGGCCTTAGTTTTGAGGGCCGCGCCCAGAATATGTGGGTGGATTACGTAAGCACGAATTTTTTTCCCCTGATGGGAGTTAAGCCCGCGTTAGGGAGCTTCTTCGCCGCGGACGGCAAGATCAATGCCGACCAGCCCGCGCTGGTGCTTAGCTATTCCTTCTGGAAAACTCAATTTAGCGCGGACCCGGAGATTATTGGTAAAACCGCCTTTGTTGATGGGCAGTCAGTCACGATCATAGGCGTAGCCGAGGAAGGCTTTCACGGCGTCGCCGAACTGATCAACACCCAGGGGTTTCTTCCTCTGGGAATCGCGGACCGCCTGCGGCACGGGACGAACGCGCGCCGACTGGACGACCGCGAGTATCAGCGGCTTCTCGTGATTGGAAGACTTCAGAATGGCGTCAGCCGTGAGAAAGCAAATTCAGTGCTTGCTGTGATCGCGCACCGACTGGCATCCGAATATCCTTCGTCGCATAGAGGATTGGCCATCCGCGCTGTTGCCCTGGGCATAGGTTTTACCAATTCCACGGGTGAGAATCCGATGCCGCTGGTTTCGGCGTTGTTCCTCACGTTGGGCGGCATCGTCTTGCTGTTGGCTGCCGGCAATGTAATGAATCTTTTGCTGGTGCAAGCGGCTGCGCGGACCAGGGAAATGGCGCTCCGTTCGGCCTTGGGTGCGGCGCGGGCACGCCTCATTCGCCAGGCACTGACCGAGACGGCGCTGATGGTATGTCTCGGATCGCTTGCCGGTATCGCTATGGGAGTAGCCGCCGCCCATGCGCTCGGCGCGATGCGGATATTGGGAGAGTTTCCCATCGTGCTCGACTTCAGCGTGGACTGGCGGGTCTTCACCTACGCGTTGTTGATGGCGATCGCGGTGGCGGTAACCGCAGGACTGAGTCCGGCATGGCGAGCTTCAAGGGTGGACGCAATCGAAGTGCTGCGTGAAGGGGGACGCCAGACCAGTCCGCGGCGCCAGCGTCTCCGCACAATCCTCGTTATCTCGCAGGTGGCCGGTTCTCTGACGCTGCTGATTGTCGCCGGACTTTTTGTACGTAGCCTACGTAATGTTGAGCGACGTGATCTGGGTTTCGATCCGCGGCAAGTGATGGACTTCAGCCTTGATCCCCACGGAGCCGGTTATGACCAAAACCGTGGACGTGAGTTTTACGCGCAATTGGAACAGCGAGTTCGGTCGTTGCCTGGTGTGGAAACCGCAGCCCTGGCGCTGGCCGCGCCTCTCGACGCTGAAACAAATGGCGCTGAACTGGAGGTGGATGGTGTGAAACTTGAAGAAGGGCATCGCCCCCAGGCCGATTACGACAGTGTCTCGCCCGAGTTCCTGAGGACGCTGCGGATTCAGGTGGTGCGCGGCCGGGAGTTTTCGGATGCTGACACAGAGATTGCGCCGCGAGTGGCCATCGTCAATGAAGTAATGGCACAACGCCTCTGGCCGGGAGAAGATCCCATTGGCCGGCAATTCAAGCGCCTGGATGATCCCGGTCATGTAATGAACGTCATCGGAGTAGTCAGGAATGCCCAGATGGATAACGTGCTTGAGCTGCCGGGTCCTTTTTTCTTCATGCCGCTGGCACAGAATTATGTTTCACAGCAGACATTGATTGTTCGTGCAGCTGGTTCACCGGCGGGAATCACCCAGCCTGTAATACAGGTGATCCGGCAGATAGATTCTGCCGTGCCTGTCTATAACGTTGCGCCCATGAGCCAGAATCTGGACGGCATCGGCGGCTTTCTGCTGTTCCGGCTGGGTGCGGGACTGGCTTCAGCCCTCGGATTGCTGGGCTTCATGCTGGCGGTGATCGGTGTCTATGGCGTCACTTCATATTCCGCGGCCCAGCGCAGCCGTGAGATCGCCATCCGTATCGCCCTGGGTGCTCAACCCGTTCAGGTGATTTTCGCAACTATTCGACAGGCGCTGGTGATTGTTATCTATGGAGTGATCGCAGGAATCTTCGCCGCCATCGCAATAGCAAAACTAGTGGGCAGCTTTCTTGTAAGCGTATCGCCATTCGATCCCATCACGTATGCTGGCGTGTCGGCACTGTTGGCTGCTATTGCTCTACTCGCGTCTTTCCTTCCCGCACTGCGTGCCAGCCGCGTGGACCCCGGATTAGTATTGAGACGGAGGAAGCATCTATCCTCAAGCCGACTCTGGGGAGTTTAGGCTCCTCTTTGACGATCACTCCACACCAGCCGTATTGCCCACGCCAGTTTTGACGAATCAAGAGATCTTTATTTAAAAGATCTTTGTTGTGATATTGCCCTCGTGATGCCGGCCACGATTGCGAAAGCGTCCCTTTGCTCATGAGCAGCAGTCAAATCCGCAGCAACAAGAAGGTGCGAATGATGAAACTGGTTCTGATAATCCTGGTGATTCTTGCCATCCCTCTGGTTCTGGTGATGGCGATCGGCTCCATGCTGCCGAAGGGCCATTCGATTTCGCGCGCGATCACGGTGAATGCTCCACCGGATGCGGTCTGGAACCTGATCACTGCACCGCCCACATGGCGACCCAACATCACCAAATCTCAGGAAATGGAAAGCCAGAACGGGCATCGCATGTGGCGGGAAACCGACAAAGGCGGCCAGACCATTACCTATGAAGCCGTGGAATCGGATCCGCCGCGTCGTCTGGTCACGCGCATCGCGGATCCCAGCTTGCCGTTCGGCGGCACGTGGACTTATGAGATCACTCCCAGTGGAGCCGGAACGTCTCTTACCATTACCGAAGATGGAGAGGTCTACAATCCGGCCTTTCGATTTGTTTCCCGATTCATTATGGGCCATGCAGCCACGGTTGACGCCTATTTGAAAGCGGTAAAGGCCAGGCTGGGTTAATCAAGTCCAGCCGGCTGTTGTGCGTTGCAACCAATGCCATATTTCCGGGCCAGGAAGTCCTGAAGAGACGCCAGGCAGTTCCGCGGATAGTTCCTGCCATGTAAGCACTTTACAGCGCGTGCGAAGATCAGCGAAGCGAATGCAGCGCATGATGGCGTGCCAGCGTTCCATCAGATCAGGACGGCGATGATCGGTCATGACGCAGAAGCTGTGTCCGGTGGCGTGAGCAGCAAGAACGTTGCGGATGAGTTGGTAGGAGACGTATCTGGCGGCGGCTTCTTTTCTGTTAGCTGAGGTCCGGTGAGTCGCCGGCGGCGAAGAAACAGGCGGGTGATAATCGAAATCAGAATCAGCGGCCGGCGCTGGGTCGCATTCATAGTCCGGAAATGGATCAACGGACTGAACTGATGTAGCCCGCGGAAGCCGCGTAACGTCAAAGACCTCTGCAAGATCGCGATAGGTCTCCACCAGCCGGGCGGACTGGGTTTGAAAATCCGATTCGGTGAGCTTGGCTTCGATCAATAAATCGCCGAGCTTTAAATCTACTTCCGTGCGATCGATGTGGCCGTTCAACAGCGGCACGCGGGGCCGATATCCAAATTGCGGACGCGCTGTGGGCTCAACGCCGAGCATGGCCGCAACATTCCTGCTGCGCAAGACTCGTGGGCAGCAAAAGATATTCATCAACAGCGCGTCTGAGCTGACGCAGGAATCGAGCTCTCGCCATCGACGATCTGATTTCGGCAGTGACGTTTTGCCCTGGGTGTGAACCTTGTTCAGGCGCAAGCGCCAGTTGGCGTTCTTCAAGATGGCCTTGTAGCTGGCGGGAAAGAAATTGCCGTGTGCGTGCCCTTCATCCGGCATGTAAACAATTACAGGTTGGCGGCCGTAACTGTGGACATGTTCCAAGCCATGGTGACGCGCGAATTCTGCATTACGGGAGCAGAGCTCTCGACGAAGATTGGCTGCGCAGCTGACGCCGTCTGCCATTTGGAGAGTATGAGGCATGGGCGAAGAAAGGGCAAATATGCGACGGGCTGCTCTTTACCCCAGAGGACGCAGAGGAACATCGAGGGAAAACCACAGACCTTTTACCACAAAGGACACGAAGGAACACAAAGGGGCATCGGACTCAGCGGCCATCGAAGCAAGAGCTTACCGCTGATGACACTGATTACACGGATTTTCGCAGATAGACCTTTTTAGCTACTCGGTCGAGAGTAACTGGTTACAATGGCTTGGCGTTTCCGTCTAACCGGAGCTACTCCAGATCACGTTTGGTTTTCGAAATCGCAACTTTGGCTTAACAAGATTCAGGAGCGGGAGAATAATCAAGATGCTTCACGTGCAGCTTCGCAAGTTCTTTCTGGTCGCAGGACTATTCGCACTTTCGACGATCGCTCTCTCGCAGGCGACGAAACCGCAACCCAAGGTAAAGCCGGTTTCGGCATCATCCAAGACAACGCCCAAATTAACCGACGAGCAGAAGCAGGGATACGCGTTGCTGGAGACTTCTGAAGCGAACTCTCGCGGGCTGGAAGCGCCGATGCGGACCTATGGCCTGATGCAGATTGCCACAGCTTATCCGACGACCGGAAGTGAGACGAAGAAGACGCGGGAACTGCTGCGCGATGCGTTCACATCGTCTCTGGAAATACACGATGACAATGACACGAAGCAGGAGCTGCAAACGGAAATCTTCCACGCTCTGCTGCCGCTATCGCAAGAGGATGTGGAAGACCTTTTATCCCAGGCAGAACCAAAGGTCCGCAAGGTCACGTCTGAGCAGATGATCCGGATATATACGGGCAAGAAGCAGTTTGAGAAAGCCATTGATCTGGTGAACCAGGTCACCTCATGGGATGAGTTCCCCTATGCGAGCGCAAGCAGTCTGGTGGATGCGCTGCCGGCCGATATGATCGCCGAAAAGCAGGGCCTGCTGGTGCAGGCGGTGAACAGCTACAAGAACCACGCACATAAAGGCATGAACTTTGGTGAGGGTACGCTGAGTGGGATGATTGTGCGGAATTATGGCGCGATGAATCCGAAACTGGTGTTGCAGGCGATTGATGAAATTCTCAGTCAGGGAAAGGCCAGTGACGAAAACAGCCATAACAACAATATTTCCATTGGCGGGAGTGGCGGCTCGGTAAGCTTTACGTCACAGTACGAATACGAGTTGTTCGCCCTGATGCCGGTGTTGGAGCGTTTGGATGAGAGTCGTGCCAATTCACTGTTACAGGAGAATCAGGCGCTCCAGGCCAAGTTGCAGCAGTTCCCGCAGGGCACACAGTCCATTAATCCGCCTGCACCGCCGCAACCAGCGGGCGCAGCCGGCAAAGACACGGCGACCACCGAAACAACCCAGGCCAAGAAACCGCAACGTATACAGACAGCCGTATTCTCCGGTGACGGTGCGATGGCGGCCAGGATGAAAGCCATGCAGGACGCCAGCAACCGGACACAACAGATTGTGGATGAAGCCGAAACTGATCCCGGGCAGGCGCTGGCCCACGCAACCACGCTTCCGGTTCTTCTGGACGGAATCATGGCGATGTCACCGCGGGGCAATGCTCTAACGGCAATCGCAAAGGCTGCGGCCAAGAACAATCCGGCGATCGCCAAGCAGGCATTGGCCGATCTGCGAAAGATTGTGCCGGACATGCCACTGGACATTCAGGCACGGTCATTGCAGTCTGCGATTACGACTTACATTACGATGGGAGACAATGACGCCGCTGAGAGCGCGATCAGTGAAGGCATTAAAGTAGCCGACAAACTGCTGGAAAAAGACCTGAACCCTGACGATCCTAACACGGCCCTGAAGGCCTGGTGGCCCTCAGCCAATGCTTATCGCAGCTTTGTAGAGGCGCAGACCAAAGTCGGGCGCCAACAAACGCTTGCCCTGCTGAAAGAGATCAAAGATCAGGACATTCGCACGATTGAAACCATTACTTACGCCCGCAGCATGCTGGGCCTTCCGACCAGGCAAAGCAGGATTCAGGAAAAAAGAAAGAGCATGAATATGAGCATGATGATGGATACGGATTGACAAACCGGACATCCACCACGGACGCACGGGGAACTGCAGGATGGGCCTGATCTGGTGATCGAAAAGCGGCTCTTGCCAAATTGAATCAATATAGACGTTAAGGAGAATCGGCCTTTGGAGTTTGAATTCATCCCGAGCGGGGTGTTACCATCGGCATTCCTGGAGGTTGGCAATGTCTGACAGAGACAACAGCAGCAATTTCATGTGGTTCCTTGCGGGCCTGGGTTTTGGCGCGCTTCTGGGTGTTTTGTATGCTCCGCGGGCGGGACGGGAAACCCGTGATTCGCTGAAAAACACAGCCCAGGAAGGGCGCGAATATCTAAAGACTCGCAGCCGCGACGCTAAAGAAACCATGAACGAGTGGGTGGACCGGGGCAAAGAGGTTGTGGGTCGCAGCAAAGAGCAAATTAACTCAGCCATTGATGCCGGACGCCAGGCTTATCGTGAAGCCGCGGAAGGCAAGAAGTCCTAATAAAGGAAACCTGTGACTACTGTCGTTGCAGTCTTCGTGATCGTCGCCGCTGTCGCCATTGTTGTGCAGATGGGAATACTGCTTGCCCTCTACATGGCGATGCGGCAGACGGCCAGCCGCATGGAAGGCATTGCGGGACGCCTGGAACAACAGACGACGCCGTTGCTGGTCAACGCGTCGGCAATACTGGAAGATGCCAAACCCAAGATCGCTGAAATTACCGCGAACCTTGCCGAATCGACTGCGACGGTCCGCGCACACGTTCAACACGTGACCGAGGCATCCGGCGAAATTGTGGAACGCGCGCGCAACCATGCCATACGCATGGACGAGTTTGTGGGCAACACCATGGGAAAGATTGAGACAGCCAGCGAGATTCTGGAGACCAAAGTCCTGAACCCGGTACGACGCGTGCAAGGGATCATCGCAGCAGTGAATGCAGGCCTGGGAATTTTGAAAGCTGCAAAGGGTACCAGGAAGCCGCCTCGACATGGTCATCCCGTGGAAGAAGACGAAGAGATGTTCATCTGAAGGCGGTTCTTTTTATCACTGCAATTACCGGCTGAATTTAACCACCACATGCCCCCCGGGCGGCAACTTCGCCCCGGCTTCAGGACTTTGTTCTCTGCCAACACCGCTGCCGGAAATCTCTAAGTCAATTCCCGCAGCCTGAGCCTGCTCCAATGCCGAACGCACCGGTAAACCGCGAAAATCCGGGACCAGCGCGCCGCCTGCAGTATCAAAGACAAGCGTGCCACGTTGCGGAGCTGAGACCGGTGTTAATGTTGGCGGCGGATTTATTGCCGCAGACGTAAACGTGGGTTTGGATGGAGCGATCGATTGCGATGGCGCCGGCTTCGCCGTAAGGTCCGGCACGGAACGAAGGTTGTCCGGAACTGTCTTTGTCGTAGTTGCGGTGACAGTTACAGAATTGGATTCCTGAGGGGACGGCGCGGGCACGTCAGCGGGAACTGACTGATCGGCGATGTGGTCTGGCGCGGCTTCCGTCATCACCTCATTTTTTGCTTTAGCACGTAACTGTAAACGTCGCTGGTCCTGCAACTCGACATCGTGCGGCACGTTGAGGTAGCCGAGCACCTGCTGTGCAACGCGCTGGAATACAGGCGCAGCCACGTCACCACCGCCATCGCGAATGCCCGTCTGTGGAGAATCCAGCACCACCAGCACGCTGATGGCAGGATTGTTAATGGGTGCAAAGCCGGCGAATGAAGCAATGTGCAGCTTGTGGGAATAACGTCCCGTGGCGGCGTCAATTTTTTGTGCTGTGCCGGTTTTGCCGGCGGAACTGTAGCCGTCAAGAATCGCTTTGGTTCCGGTTCCGCGGAGTACCACGCCCTCAAGCATGCGTTTCATCTCGGCGGCTGTCATGGGCGAGATCACGCGTCGCCCGATCGGCGTCTGGTACGAGATCAATTGTGGAGTGCTGCGAGGCGCCGTGGTTCCGGCAATGATGCGAGGCGGCACGGCAACACCGTCGTTACCGATGGTTGAGATCAGGGAGATCAGTTGCATGGGCGAAACGCCGATTTCCTGTCCCATGGAAATAGCGCCAATACTTACTTTGGACCACCGGCTCACAGGCTTGGTAATGCCGCGGGTTTCTCCTGGAAGCTCTACGCCAGTCTGTCCGCCAAAGCCAAAGGCCCGGATGTAACGATCAAATCTTTCTTCTCCCAGACGTAACGCAAGCTTGATGGCTCCCACGTCACTGGACTTTTCCAGCACCTGGGTTACCGTCAGGTCTCCGTACGCTTTGTGATCGTGAATGCGCAGGCCGCTGAGAACGATGGAGCCCATTTGGCAGTCGATGACCTCGTCGGGATTGGTCAACTTTTCTTCCAACGCCGCGGCCAGCGTGACGATCTTGAAAGTTGATCCCGGCTCGTAAATATCGCTGACTGCCCGGTTCTTCAGTGATTTGGGATCGGCTTCGCTCAACAAATTGGGGTTGAATGTTGGGCGGTTCGCCAAAGCCAGCACTTCACCCGTTTTCGGATTCTCCACGATCACGGTTCCGGATTCGGCTCTGGTTTCGTCGATAGCTTTTTGCAGTTCGCGTTCGGCGATGTATTGGATTTTTTCATCAATGGTGAGGACGACGTTTTCACCAGGTTCAGGATTTTTCTCCACGCGCCCGAACCAGCGCCGACGCGCGTCCATGGTGATCAGCATTTTGCCGGGCTTGCCGGACAGCCTTGGTTGATAGACGCGCTCAACGCCGCCAAGACCGGCGTCGTCGAGTCCGACATAACCAAGCACCTGCGCGGCCAGTCCTTGCTTGGGATAGAACCGCTTGGACTCTTTTTGAAAGTAGATACCCTTGAGATTCAGTGAACGTACGCGATTGCTGACACTGTTATCGACTTTGCGTGCCACCCAGGCGAAAGCGTGGGATGCTCGCATACGTTCCTCAATCTCGGATTCGTCGGCATCCAGTACGCGACCCAGCAGCCGTGAAGCTGAATGAATGTCCGGGACTTCGGAGGGAACGGCAAAGATGGAATCCACGCTGACCGTCATCGCCAGCTCGTTGCCGTTGCGGTCAAAAATGTTTCCGCGTACCGGCGACACTTCAATGCTGCGTTGCTGCTGGCGGTTGGCCTTTTGTGTCAGATCGCCGTAGTCAACCAGCTGAAGCCAGACCAGTCGAGTGCAAATAGCAATCAACCAGAGACCCAGAAATGCAGCAAGATAAAACAAGCGATGATTGGCTTTTACTTCGGGGGACTTTGGCTGAAACTGTCTGCGCTTCATTGGGGGGACCTTTAGCATTTCATTATTGGTCGGCTGAAACGATTTCTACGGGCGGTATCCATACAAATGGAACGTGATTTGTGATTTGTGATCGAAGAGGGGGGACCTCAGCGGGCTGCGCCCATAAGACGAGTTGGCGGATTCCTGAACTGCAATCGCCCATGTGCCCCCGGCAACGGAAAACGCATGGCGGATCCAGCAGGTTTTCCAGATTCCGCCATTTATGGGCCGGACTTTTCCGCACCCAATCCCTTAACCCAAACAACTTCGCGCGAACCGGAAAACGTCGTACGAAGAAACCTGACTAACTTAACTACTGCGCGGGGATCACGGCCACCGGTGAGATACGCGCCATCACAGAGCCTGAATCCACGTTTACGTTGTCCAGTCGCTGAACCTGACCAGGCGCGGGCGAATCCAGGCCCATCTGCCGGGCCAGAGTGTCAATGCGTCCTGGATCGCGCAAGCCGGCTTCTTCCAGCTTCAGTGAACGGTTCACTTCCACCAGACGCTCATGCTCGGTCTTCTGGGCTTCAATTTTGTATCCGTATTCAATGGCACTGAAATGCTGCCAGGCATAGAACAATACGAACAGGAAAAGGGCGGCGACGCTGGCGGAGAACATGCGTATTTCTCGCTTGCGCCGTGGATCAGCCACTTTGATCACGCGGGAATTATCAATTGTCTTATGAAAATAAAATTCAGGCGTGATTCCCGCCACCGAGCGCCGCACGCTTCCGCGCGCGTCCACCGGTGTGATCATTCCCGTGATGCTCATTGCCCCAGCCGACATTTACGCCACCTCAATCGCTTCCCGCCACTGCATTTGCTGCAATGGGTATCTCTCAAAATTTGTTTCGGCAGAAGTCTGCTGCTGACGTGCCTTCTGTTCCACGCGCTCTACGCTGTTGATCAGTTCCTCTATCGTCAGACCTTGAAACATTTGTTTTGTCCTCATTTTCTCGAGGGAACTTTGTTTAAAATCCCGGGGCGGCGCCGTTTAACGACCCGAAGTTGTTGCACCCAAGTTAGAAGGAAGGCAACGCCCTCCCCGGAATCTTTGCTGCTCTTGCCTGCCTACCACGGTCAGACAAGTTACAAACTCAAACTTTTTCCGCGGCCCGCAGTTTCGCGCTGCGTGACCTTGGATTGCGATCTATCTCTTCTTCTGCGGCTGTTACCGGCTTCTTAGTCAGCACGGTGTAAATGCCGGCATCTCTTCCTGCTCTTACAGCGTCTTTGACGATCCGGTCTTCCAGCGAGTGAAAGCTGATGATCACCAGCCTTCCACCCGGCTTTAGAATTTTTGGCGCCGCTTCCAGCAGCGCCTTCAGATCGTCCAGTTCACGGTTTACGAATATTCGGATTGCCTGGAAAGTACGCGTCGCAGGATGAATCTTTTCCCGAGCTCCATGGTCTTTTTTCATTGACCGGAGCGCAGCCGATATGACTTGTGCCAGATGAGCGGTACTTCTTATCGGCCGCGCCCGGACAATGGCTCTGGCGATTCTCCGCGACCTCCTTTCCTCACCGAATTCGTAAATCACATTGGCGAGTTCTTCTTCGCCCATGCGGTTTACCACCTGATCGGCGGTGCGCTCTCCCTGCGGGTCCATCCGCATATCGAGAGGCCCATCCGCCTGAAAACTGAATCCGCGCGCCGGATCGCCGAACTGGAGTGAACTTACGCCCAGATCGGCGAGAAGCCCGTCCACACTTGCAGGCGGAACGTGCTCGGCGATATCGGCGTAACTGGCGTGATGCAAAGTGATTTTCGGATGGTTATCACCTCCGACCCGAGAAAGCCTCTGCTTTGCCAGTTCCAGCGCGTTGGTGTCCTTATCGAAGCCAATCAAATGACCCTGTGGGCTGAGGCGACTTACGATTTCTGAACTGTGGCCGCCCAATCCCAGGGTCGCGTCGATATAGGTCCCGTCGCGACGGATTGCTAAAAAGTCGATCGCTTCTTTTAAAAGAACTGATACATGGCCAACTTCCCCACTGCCATGCGCTCCCTCGGGAGCTTTTTCCCAACCAGAATTCTCGTCCGCCACTAGATGCCCAGTTCGTCGAGTGTCTTCTCATCGTCAGACGTAAACGGGTTCTCTTGAATGTCCTTCTTGTACGCCTCGATACTTTGCACTTCGAGGTACGTCAGGTTTCCAACCACGGCCACTTCGCCCTTGATCTCCGCCGACTCCCGCAAAATTGCCGGAATCAAAACCCTTCCCTGTGCGTCGATCTCCACCAATTGGCCGTAATAATTGGTGCGGTTCAAAAATTTCTTCTTCGTGGGGTTGAAGTTCGAGAGCCTGGTAAGCTTTTCCTCGATCCTCTGCCACTCTTCGAAGGGATACACTTGAGCAACCTTCCCATCCAGGGAGGTGATGTAAAATTGTTGACCGTACTTCTCGTCGATCAGACGCTTGAATTCCGCAGGGACTTTGAGTCGCCCCTTCTCGTCGACCCGAGTTGGGTGATTTCCGCGGAACATCTTGTTTCTGGTCTGTTTCTCCGGCCTTTGCCGGTTTTAAAGAGGTAAAAAGGGTAAAACTATGAATCTTTTCGGGTTCGAAGACAGCGTTTTCGAGGTATTTACGGTTCATTCGATCCTTTGCTCTACTTTGGACCACTGATCCCTCGTTCGAACCTCTTGCCACCACTTTCTACCACTTTTGACCACATCTTACGCCTAAGAGGTTGTGTGTCAATAGTTATTTTCAAGGTACTCAGGAAAAATAATTTTCCCACAGCCGGCCAATTCTGCAAATTGTGGACTCTTAGTTCAAAGGTGCAAGATGTAGTGTTTACCTGAAGGGTTCCCGCTTGTTCACTGACGCTTGACCCATGATTTTTTAGGACATTCATCGTTGCTTTCCTCTGATAGACTTCCGCGCAACTCCCTACTTTCAATTCAACAAAACTTTGCGGAAGGATTTTTATGCGAAACCTGCGACGCCACGCTGTCATCATCATCCTGCTTGGCCTGATCGGATTTAGTGCACTGGCGAGGAGGCCGCGATTTCAGGAAATTCACAATGTGGACATCCTGCAACTGCTCGCCTCAGGAGCTTGCTTCGGCATTGGCTTAACGCTCCTTCTGACTCATAACCGGCCAAAAGAATAAAATCAGCAGAAAATGTCCATTGACCATCCTTCGCAACTTGAAGCCTTGAAAAACGGCGGGATGAGTCGTTCTCATGATGCTGGAGCAAATGAAGGCGGGCCAACCGATTTTGCTAAGCGCGTAGTCGTCCACTGCGCCGTTGGTTGCCTGGCTACACGCGAACAAAAGTCTTAAAGTCTGCCACGATATCCATCCCTCCACTGGATACCGGACTCTATGTGTGCTGGCCGGAAATCTTTCGCCCCCGGCAAAAGGAGTTCAATCCAATTCCCCTGGAGTCGTTTCGTGAAACACCTCGGATTCACAGCTTTGCTTTTGGTCCTCTCGATCTCCTCATTCACGTCGGCACAAGTACCGCATTCCAACCACGTGGTAGTCGTAGTGGAAGAGAACCACAGCTTCTCGCAAGTCATCGGCAATCCGGCGATGCCGTATTTCAATTCCCTTGCCAGGACATACGCACTGGCCACACAGTTTTATGCCAACACGCATCCATCGATCGGCAACTACTTCGAGCTGACGACGGGCCAGATCATCACCAACAATGACGCCAGCAATGCCACAGTTTCGGCGGACAACATTGTTCGCCACCTGCTGACTGCGGGAAAAACATGGAAAGGATATGCGGAGAGCCTGCCGGCTGTTGGGTATGTTGGTGGCGATAGATTTCCGTACGCCCGCCATCACTTTCCTGTTTCCTATTTTTCTGACGTGGTGAACAGCAGCGTGCAGAGGTTGAACCTGGTTCCCTTCACGCATTTCTCGTCAGATCTTGCAGCCGGCCATCTACCGGATTTTTCACTGGTGATTCCCAACATCCAGAATGACGCGCACGATTGCCCGGCCGGACATGTCACATGCACTGACGCGCAGAAATTAAGCGCGGCGGACAACTGGTTGAAAGCCCACATCGCTCCGCTGATTGCCAACGCAGCCTTCAAGGCCGATGGCATTCTGATCATTTTGTTCGATGAAGGCGTAGCTTCCGATACAGCGCACACAGGCGGGCACATAGCAGCTGTGGTTGTTGGGCCGAAGGTGCGACGCGGATTTAAGTCAAACGTCTTTTATCAGCACCAGAATGCGTTGCGGACGGTATTGGCGGCGCTGGGCGCAAAGACATCTCTCGGAGCCGCAGCCGGCGCCAGGCCAATGGCGGATATGTTTCATCCCTAAGGCAAGCGCCATGAATTCCGCCCGGCGGAGTTTCTCAATTTCGGTGAATACGCTGTACGTAGACGACTGAGGATGAACGCTGTTTGTAAGAGCCGGCATTTACTGAGAACGAAAATGTTGTTAAGCCGAATGACAAGCCAGTTATTTGTTAAGAGCCGCCAATGGCATTGATCCAGGATTTGCGCGGATCGCGGCAGCGATTCGCTCCAGCTTCAAAGAGGCGGCCATAATATTAGCCAGCTGTGGGTCAAATTTGTCTTTGTTCGAGGCCCTTTGCAGAGCACCGATGGTGACCGATATTTTGTTGTCCTCTAAAAGATATTGATCCATGGTCTTTTTCAACTTGGTGGCCAATTCGGACGATGCGGCCACTCGCTCGAGCAGCAGGCTGCGCTCGGTCAATAGAGGGTTTTGGCGGAAGATGACCACGTCCGCTCCCTTGATTGCCTTGACCTTTGGGATACGTTTGCCAACGATAGTGCCACGCAACTCGTGCGCCAGCTTCTGTACTTTTCCGACGGACTTTAGCATGTCCCCCGCCAAGATCGGAGTGCCGGTTCCATCTAGTGAGCCCTGCAATTCCGCGGTCAATCGCACCAGCATCTCGGCGTCATCGCTGAGCATTTCATAATGGCGGCGAAAGTTCTCACGAGCCATTTGCCGAAGTTTGGCGCGTTCCGACTCTTCCTGATTTATGCGCCATTCCAAATTGGCGATGTCTTTCCCCGCATTGCGCATTGCGTCCATTTGCTGCTGCTGTTGTTGCTGCTGCTGCATCTGGTCCATCTGTGCGGCACGCTGCGCATCGGATTGGGGGGGCTGCCCTCTTTGCCCTGATAAAGGAACGGCCGATGCCAGCAACAATCCCAAAATAGAGAAGGTGAGGATTTCCAAAAGCGATTTATGCCGATTGACATTCATTGTGACCTCCAATCAGACCGCCCGCTCTAGATCCCAGGTTCGCGAAAAACTCTCGTTTGCTCTCGCCTTTTTTCAGGCTACGCATTCCAGATTAGCACTGGTCAGGTTCAGAGTAACTGTAAAGATTTATGGCAAAACCTGACGTTTTGTAAGGGATACCCCCAGCGGCATTCTAACGATTTTCTGATCTTTTCAGGGAGCCTTGCCCCCTGATTCGCCCAGAGCATGATCGAGCAAAGTACGCAGATTTTCGACGGTCAACATGCCTTCCACTTCCTGGCCATTGACGAATCATCATGGAACTCGCTTCGCGCCAGCAACGCTCCTGGCCCTTGTCAATCAGAGCGAGGATACTGCTTTTGCCTCCCACGTCATCAAGCCACTACAAGCCGAGGTAGTAAACCGCGCAACTTCGTGGTATATCAGAGGCCCCTTACCGAATGATCCGAGCAGTCCCCATCCTGGGAATGTGTGCGGTCAAACGGACACTGTCAAATGAACGTCTATCCAGGGAAATAGGCCTTCAACGGAGAGAACTAGATGAGAAAGATCGCCGTTGTATTGTCCACGTTTTTGCTACTGATTCTACTTGGCGCATGGGTTTCGATATCGAGATCAACATCAGCAATATCCATCAAGCCGACTACCCCAACCAGCAGTCCGCTGCGCTGCAACGTCGAATGATGCCGAGATTGCCTCCAGCATGCAAGCGATGTTTGCGAAAGGAAGAGATGTCTTCCGCTACGATACGTTCGGTGACGAAGCGTTCTGGGGTGGAGCCCTCCATCTTCATCAGGCAATCGCCGGTGAACATCTTGGCGGCGTGGGCCCGGGCGTGAGTCCTAAAACTGCTCTCAGCGTCGGTCTGAAAGTTGACGCTGACGCGCTTCCCGCCGAGCTGGTTGAACAAATCAAAGCAGGAAAAGTTAATCTTGACGATCCCGCCACCACGCTGGCGTTGCTCAAGCTAAAAGCAGTTGTTGGCGTTACGGGAATCTTTGATCAGCAGGGCACGCTTACGGGCATGGGAATCCAGTGCGCTCTCTGCCACTCCACGGTCAATGATTCCTTTGCTCCCGGGATCGGCAGCCGGTTGGATGGTTGGCCCAACCGTGACTTGAACGTGGGAGCCATCGTTTCTCTGGCGCCAAATCTTCAACCTGTCGCCGACCTGCTCGGAGTTGACGTACCAACGGTCAAGAAAGTTCTCGGCAGTTGGGGACCCGGCAGGTATGACGCGATACTCGATCAAGATGGGAAGGCCTTTCGTCCGGATGGTAAATCAGGTTCCGTCTTGTTGCCTGCAGCTTACGGACTTGCCGGAGTCAACGACG
The DNA here is from genome assembly GCA_963755365.1 of Terriglobia bacterium. Lineage (GTDB taxonomy): Bacteria > Acidobacteriota > Terriglobia > Terriglobales > Acidobacteriaceae > Angelobacter. The sequence continues at coordinate 265,183 of CAVWJV010000012.1, forward strand.
CGACCTATACCGGTTGGGGATCCGTTACCTATTGGAATGCCTACGTTGCCAACACGCAGATGCACGGCATTGGTTCTTTCTCTGAGCCACGCCTCAATTCAAAACAATTTCCCATTGTTGCCCGCTCGCATTACAACCAAATTCGGGCCGGCAACGATGAAATAACCGCAAAACTCGGTGCATTGCAGTTCTATCAATTGGCGATTCCAGCTCCGAAACCTCCGGCGGGAAGTTATGATCAGACCCAGGCGGAACGCGGCAAAGCGCTCTTTTCAGGTAAAGCTCGGTGCGCCAGTTGTCACGTGCCTGATCTCTACTCTGAACCGGGATCTAGCTTGCATACGCCCGCGGAAATCGGGATTGATGATTTTGCATCGTCTCGCTCACCTACCGGGAAGTACCGCACTACACCCTTGCGCGGACTATGGAGCCACCAGAAAGGCGGCTTCTACCATGACGGTCGGTTCCAAACCCTGGATGACGTCGTGGTCCATTACGACCAGCATTTCAAACTGAATTTGACGAGTCAGGAAAAGAAAGATCTGGTCGAATTCCTGAAATCACTCTGAGATCCATTCATCATGCGCGGGGCCTTCGGGGCCCGCGCATGATTCACGAGTTGCCGAGTTGCGTGTGGCCACACGCGCGAATTCATTGTCGAGGCGATTTTAGTTTTCTCTCGCCGGCGCCTTGCTCTCCTGGGCTTCGCTCAAAGCATGATCGAGCAAAGTACGCAGATTTTCGACGGTCAACATGCCTTCCACTTCCTGTCCATTGACGAACATGGTAGGCGTGGCGCTCACGCCCAGAGATTTGCCTTCCGCGATCGACGTATTCACCCTGCTTTGGTCCTGGGCGGCGATGCATGCCTGAAGAGCATCCGGCTTTACCTGATGTTTGCCGCCTGAATCTTTGGCGATTGCGTCCATTGCGGCCGCGTCAATCTGGCCCGGCGCCTTGACCACTTTGGCGCTAACTTCCTGCTGGTGGGTGTGGACATAGTCAGAAAACTCCCAGTAGGCAGCAAGGTTCTGGTCGGCGAGGCAGTGCGCATCAACAGCCGCGCGCATCGCCCAGGGATGAGCATCGAGTATGGGAAAGTCCTTCATCACGATCTTCACACGGTCACGATATTTGCTCATGACCTCATTCATCAGCGTGACATACATGCGAGAACAGAATGGACATTCGAAATCGTCATACATAACCAGCGTCACTGGCCCGTTTTCCGCTCCGCGAAATGGGCGTCCACGCGTGTCAATCTTGCGCATGTTCGCCTCATAGGGATCCTCCCGGAGATCGATTTCCGTAAGGTAAAGCAGCTTGCTGCCGTCTTTCGCAATCAGGAAGTTCACCGGTTTCCTGATCCCATTGGCTTCAATGGTTACCGGAAGATTGTCATAACCCGCGAAGTCGCTTGGAGTGCGGGCGCCAATTGTGACTTGCGCATTGGGCGGAGCTTCAGTATAAGCACGCACCTGGCGCTCTATGCGCTGGTTAAGGTCCGCTGTTGCAGGCTTTTGCGCCCGTGCAATAGCAGGGATTAAGAGAAGGACAAAGAAAAGTTCAAAGATTTTCATTCTCATTCCTTGAGGAAAGGCCCTTTTCATTCTAACTTTTCCATTTACTGATCTGGCAGGCGCGGCGTAATGACAACGTAATCAGACATATCAAACAAAAAGACTTTTATTGCAGGAGATAAGTGAATTCCCAAACGAAAAGCCCCGGAGTATCCGGGGCTTCTCTCTTAAGCGGTCTATTGAACGTAGTGGTCGCTACTTGCCTTTCTTGTCGCGCCGAATGTCTTTCTTGTCTTTCCGAATATCTTTGCGGTCCTGGTTCCGGTCCTTGCGGTCCTTTCCCAGATCCTTCTGGTCATGACGAATGTCACGATTGTCGGCGTGTAAATCGCGTTTGTCTTTGTTTATGTCGCGTTTATCACGGTTGATGTCCCGTTGTTCTTTTTTGGCATCGGCAGTATCGCCCTTGCGCAAGTCGGCATCGCGTTTCTGGCGATCGCGGGCGATATCACGCTGGTCCTTGTTGATGTCGCGGCGATCCTTGCGCGCGTCGGCGCGATCCTTGTTGATGTCGGTCTTGTCGGCGTTGATATCGCGCTGGTCCTTACGGACATCGCGCCGGTCCTGGCGAAGGTCTTTGCGGTCTTTATTAACATCGGAAGAATTGTCGCCCGTGCCTTGAGCGTACATTGAGCTCCCCAGGCTGAGCACAGTGAATGTGAGCAGAAACACTAACTTTCGTCGCATAGAAAAGTCGAACTCCTTTCATTCCCTCCAGGCTGAAAGTTGAACGCTGAAAGCGTTCTGCGGATACTAACCCGAGTAGCTGGATTAGTTGCATTCAGTTTTTACCGGAGTGAAAGTTACGTTCGATATCGGCGACGCTCTTTATCCAGGCGCCAGAACTGCTTCTGATTGGGCTTCAGGTCTTTTGCGGTAGCTATGTACTGCAACAGCTTTCATCCGCCAGATCCGTTAAAACATCACGAGCAGTGAAAGGATCGAGGATGGCAATTTCTCCATTACGTGAACCAAGAATCGAAACCAAGCGATTGGCCTTCGACTGCCGCAATTTCATTCTCCACCATGGGAGCGTTCGCCCGATATGAATATCGCCGGTTAGCAGCCGGGATATCTCTTACATGGCCAAAAACGGAGCAGCCGAAGACGCGAAGGTAACGGTAGGGGGACAGAGTTTTTCCGAAAAACGCTTTAATGTTGCGTAGCGCGAATATTAGGACAATGGCTAAAGGTACATGTCCTTAAGACCACAGCACCAACTTGGCCTTTAGGGTGTGGCATTTTTGATTTTTAGGCCCAGTTTGGCAATCGATGTAAATAAAAATAATCGCCTTAAATTCAGGTACTTACGGTCAATGTGATCTAAGGTCTATTGCGCCTGAGGTACTATGTGTGGGTACTAAAGTAATCGCAAAAAATTCAGGAGTGTTAAGCGAAACCGCAGCGAATGGAGTAACCCCCTGCTCCCTCGATTTCTGCGTGCTGACCTCTTGAAACCGGGTTCTCCTTTAATCTTTTTTGGCTCAATGAAAGGTAAAGACCTTGAAGTCCAGAGCGGGTTTCAGTCTGACCGAATTGACGGTAGTTGCGGCGATCATTCTGATTGTCAGCGGCTTGTCGCTTCCCAGTCTAACCCGGGTCATTGACAGCGTTCGCGTGAAGACCGCGGCGCAACAAGCGGCTTTCCTTTATCAGCAGGCGCGTATCCGTGCTACCCAGGACGACACTTACTACAACGTGGTCGGCAATGGCCCCAGCAGCTTATGTCTCGACCTGGATGGGAATGGCGTTTGCGATCCAAACGATCCCACGACAGCGCTGGGTGGCGGCGCCGTATTGAGCAACGCCGGCATTCCAGTCCAGTTGGACCAGACGCTTCTTGGTTTTGTGCCGTTGGATACGGAAAGTTCGGCTACCCTCACCCCCCAGGGAAACGTTGTTTCCAGCCTGGCGTGGAACTCACGGGGATTGCCATGCCAGAAGATTTCCTCGACTTCGCCGTGTTCAAACTGGCTGCCTTCCGGCGGTGGCGCACCCGTCGGGTGGATTCAGTACGTGCAATTGCAGCGTCCTTCGGGAAATCTGTACGCCGCCGTGGTCGTAAGTCCGGCTGGCAAAATCAAGATCTGGAATTACGCGCCTGATGGGAGCGGCGTGAGCTGGCGCTAAAAGCTGATAGAAAATTCATGACGCAACGTCATCCAATTCGACCGAGCAATGCAAGCCAGACAGGCTTCAGCCTGATTGAAGTCATGTTTGCAATGGTGTTGCTTGCCGTTGGGCTCATGGGCAGCATCGGGATGATCTGCGTGGCTGCGGCCAGTAACGGCGGCTCCAAAATAAATACAACAGCAGCCACGCTGGCGCAAAGCACAATGGAGCGGATAGTTGCCATTCCCCAGGGATCCGCGGGCAATGGAGCTCTCACCAGTCTCACGGATTGCCAGGGCAATATCTTCTCGATGGATTCGTCATTAGGTGGTTCGCCGCTAACTACCAGTGGCGCATTCGCGGGAATTGATTTTCGGCAACCGCCGGTTCCCAACTACTCCATGCAATACGTAATGTGCAGCGGGGGACAGAGCACAGCGTATGACGTCCGGTGGCGTGTGGATGTGGGACCAACGGCTTCAACCGATCTGGTTACAGTCAGCGTTCGCAGCACGATTTCAGCAGGAGCAGCAGCTGTCCTGGCCAGGCCCATTACGCTAAGAACACTCAGAGGAAACTAGTTTGAACAGAAATCTCATCAACGAGAAGCCTGAACACACCGTAAGAAACGGTATGTCTGGTTCCGCACGCAAAGGCGGGCAGGGCGGATTCTCGCTGATGGAAATGCTGATCAGCATGACGATCCTGGTTCTTCTTATCTCCTTGGCGTTCGATCAGATCACGCAATTGCAGAAGAAGACCGCAGCGGAATCCTCACGCTTAGACATGAGCCAGGAAGCACGCGAATTCGTGGACCAGACCGTGCGCGATCTTCACGTTGCGGGATATCCAAACATATCAATGTTCGCCAATGCCTCCACGATCAATGATCCCTGGGTGGCGGCGGGAATTGTAAGCGTTTCGCCAACTCAGCTGGTGTTCGAAGGGGACGTGAACAATGACGGTCAGGTCTATAGCGTGAACATCTCCTACCTGAATGCGTCACCGGGTAATCCAAACTGTCCGTGCATCCGCAGGAGTGCGATACCAAAGACGGCGGGCAGTCCGCTGGCGCAGCCGGTTTCACTGAATTACGTGGAAACCGATCATGTGATGCCGCCAGGTGCAGGCCCGGGAAAATCGGGAGAGGATCTGTTTGCGTTCTATGACCAGAACGGCAATCAGATCGACGCGAGTGCAGGCCTGGATATCGGGACATCACCGCTTATCATCGCCAATATAAAGACGGTGAAGGTGAATCTGACCCTCGCGAATGGCGTGGATGCGATCGGAAATGCGGTAGGCACTTCGCTCTCAAGTACGGTGAGGTTGAATCAGTGAAACAGATGAACATCAGTACGAGAAGGAAGACCGAGCGCGGCGCAGCGCTTCTTCTGGTGATGTTCGCCATCATCCTGGTTTCCGGTTTCGGCATTCTTATGTACTTCTCATCGGGTACAGAGTCGCGGATTGATGCCAATTACGGAAGCAGTCTCAACGCCTACTACGCTGCTCGCTTTGGTCTTGAGGAAGTTCGCGCACGGGTAAAGTATTCAACCCTGGTGAACCCTCCGCAACCTGGCATCACACTGCCTTTGGACATAGCAGGCAACGCTAACGGCGTTCTTTACGTGTTGAACCCGGCAAACGGCGAAAACGTTGATCCAACCGACATCAATAACAGGTATTTTGACGATCAGCTCTGCCATGATTTCAATTCTGGCGTTCCCCGCGGCGCCAAGTGCGCGGTGACTCCCACGGTTGGCAATTGGAACATGCAGCCGCTGACGTCTGTGGCGGACGCCGGAATTGCAACGCCCTTCAAATGGGCACGCGTGAACATGAAGACCAACCGGATATCCGATCCGTACTTCGTGGACGCAACCAACCTGCCCGGCACCCTTGATACTCGCGTTTGCTGGGATGGCACGAACGAGCAGCTTTCGCCCGGAGGAGCCAATCCAGCCTGCGATGCCAACGGCATGCAGACAGTCTATATGCTCACTTCACTGGCGGTCACACCGGGTGTAGCTCAGACTGCCGGACGAAAATTACTCCGCTCGGAATTGGTGGCGCCTTCGATTCGTCCTCCCGGAGCAGTCACCATGGACGCTGCGTCTGCAACGCCTGTGCTGAGTGATGGTGGCATTCCCTCCACTGCAATTGACGGTCGTGTGCATACGATGTTTGGAGTCCTGGGTGATCCAAACACAAATCGATGCTCTTCGGTTGCTGCCGTTGCCACAGATAATCCGCAAACCTCTACCCAAATCGCGCAGCAACTGGACGGCCTTCGTCAGAGCATCGTGACAAACGGCCAACCAGTCCTGTAATCCTGATGGCAGCACCCAAGCTAGCAGTGCGACCGCGTGTACTCCAGGACTGTGGTGGGTTCGTGGCACCGATCTTGCAAATCGCTATGACAACCCACCAGTTGGCGGAGGAACCCCAACTCCGACTCCGACGCCAGTTCCAACTCCAACGCCAGCTCCAACTCCAACAGGGGGCGGCGATGATCATGGCCATGGACACAGTGGAACCAGCGGCGGTTCGGGAGACCAGTGGCACGACTGGAACCTCTGGCACAACCGGAACTTCTGGCACGACTGGAAAGCGGCACCTCTGGGACATCTGCCGGCACTGGAACGCTTACCGGTGGCATTACACCCCTGTGCGATCCATCCATCGCCAGTTGCTATGCCAACCTTGATCTCACAGCCCCGGAACTGCTGGCAGTATCGGCCACAATGGCGCCGCATGTTCCCAGCGTTGTGCTTCCGGCTAATCCTTCATCTACCTTCATTGGAGGGCCAGGAAACTCACTGGATCCGGCGATCTATCAGACAGCACTTCCGAACACCTTGCCAAACCAGGTCAAGACGCTCAGCGCTCTGGTTTCCTTGAGCGCGGGCCAGGGTAATTACATTGCAACCTCCGTTGCTAATCTGGCCCCTAGTTATGGGAGCCCGACAAACCCTGTAATTGTCGTTATCAAAAATACTCCTCTTCCCGTAAACGACACAGGCCTTCAGCTCGCTACTAATCTCACAGGCTTTGGCGTGCTTGTGGTTCCTAATGATTTCGAAATCAATAATGCACAACTCCAGTGGACCGGAGTGGTTCTGGTGCAAGGCGGAGCGGCCAAGTTTGTAGTTGGAGCAGGCGCCACCGGTTGGATCAACGGATCGCTCATGCTGCAACCCACACAGGGAACAGCTGCTGTGGTTCAGACAAGCACTTCCAGAACCAGCTCTTTCCGAATCGCCTATAGCTGTGACGCCATCGATATGGCTTTTAGTTCCCTGCCGTTTAAAGTTATCTCTTCGTCCGAATCGTCTTTCTAGATCGATTCCACCGCCCCAAACATCTCCGAACTACGTGCGTCTGCTTCAGACCACACTGTGCGCTCAACCGCTAGGCTCTGGGCCCGCGAAGTACGCGCGCCGGCAGAAACAGGATTGCTTTCAGCAAATCAAGCACTCCACCCACCGCAATCCCAACGATCCGAAATGGCAGTAGCAGCAGCCAGACGAATGGATATAAAACTAAAGCCCCAAGGGCCAGTGGCCAACAGACAACCAGCAGCACACACCATAGTAATAAGCTGAGCATCGAAAACCCTCTGCAATTGTTACGTAAGCTTTGTGTTTCCAGTTCCGTGGAGGGAATACTATCGAAAGCTAGTGTACTTCGGCGTTTTCGCGCTAAGGTAAAACGCTGTGCTCTTCATGCTAATATCCCGCCCGTAGATCATCTTCAAACTCAGAAGTAAGGACCCGTATGAAACAGCCAGGCGGTACTACTCGCGGATTTAACTCCGCTATGTTTGTGGGAGTTCTACTTTTGCTCGCCACCTTCGTCCCAGCACAACTGCGAGCGGAAGACAGCAAAACCAAATCGCCCGTGATTGAGAAGGTGACGTTTACCTTTGAATCCGGCAACCCTAATCCAGTTCAGATGGACATAGTCGGCCACGGCTTCCGTTACAGAAATGTTGCCGTCAAGATGGCCGGAATTCCGCAAACCGTGAAGTCAGCCACTGACACCCATGTCACCGTCACGCCTACACCCTTGAGCCCAGGCTCATACCTTCTGCGGCTAATCTATGACTCCAATAACGAGGTGCGCAGATCGGTCAAGTTTGAAGTCACCCTTGGCGACGCCAGTGGTACTGGCGGAGCGCAAGGTCCGCAAGGGCCTCCGGGACCCCAAGGTCTCCCTGGACTAGCCGGGCCTGCCGGGCGCAGGGTAAAACTGGCGCGACTGGCCCTGCTGGACCCGCCGGAGCAACCGGGCCCGCCGGACCCATCGGTCTTACTGGTTCTGCCGGCCCAGCCGGACCCACCGGTCTTACTGGAGCAACCGGCCCTGCCGGAGCAACTGGTCCTGCCGGACCCATCGGTCTTACTGGTTCTGCCGGTCCTGCCGGACCCACCGGTCTTACTGGTTCTGCCGGAGCAACCGGACCCGCCGGACCCATCGGTCTTACTGGTTCTGCTGGACACTGCCGGCGCACCGGACCGCCGGACCGCAGGAGCCCATCGGTCTCGGGGCCTGCTGGAGCGACCGGGGCGACTGGTGCGCCGGACCTGCTGGAGCATGGACCAGGGCGCGCCGGGGTAGCCGGTCCTACTGGACCATCTGGCAACCGGCGCTACTGGCGCAACCGGACCCGCTGGACCTGCCGGACCTCCTGGACCGCCTGACACTCGCTTTGGCACCAATACGCAAAACGGGGCACTCAGCGTTTGGAGCCACCTGTACCATCGGTGAAATAAAGCTTTCCGCTGGTACCGCCGCGGCCGGCATTCCTGCCAATGGGCAGTTGCTCACGATCGCGCAAAATCCCACCCTGTTTCAAGTCCTGGGAACCACGTTTGGTGGAGATGGACAGACCACTTTCGGCGTGCCTGATCTGCGTAGTGCGGCGCCCAACGGGCTCACGTACAGCATTTGCGACGAAGGAATCTTTCCTTCACTTCGCTAACTTGAAAATTGAAATTTTCACCAAAGGCCCGCATGTGCGGGCCTTTTTTCTGTTTGCAACTCTTTCATCGCCTCACTTCTGCTCCGCTAGTGGTAGCAGGATCTGGAACACTGTCTGCCCAGGTTTTGAGTTCACGTTGATGTCGCCATGGTGCTTCTTCACAATGCGTTGCACCGTGTCCAGGCCCAGTCCCGTACCTTGCCCAACGGCCTTGGTGGTAAAAAACGGTTCAAAGATATGCGGTAGTACTTCGGGCGCAATTCCCGGACCGTCGTCAGTGACCTCCACCACAACACAATTGTCATCGCGAAAAGTGCGTATCAGCAGTTTGCCGTTGCCGCTCATCGCATCAATGGCATTGTCGATGATGTTGGTCCACACCTGGTTCAACTCGCTGCCAAAGGAGTCCACCAGAAACGGGACGGGATTGTAATCACGCTGCACCGTCACGCCATGTTTGAGTTTGTGATTCATGATTGTCAACGTCGTCTCAAGGCTCTTGGCAATGTTCACATTCTGCACCGGAGACTGGTCCATGTACGTGTATTCCTTAATCGCGCCTACCAGATCGGAAATTCTCGCGGTGCTGCTTTCTATCTCATCCAACAGGCTGGCCACATCCAGGACCGCGGCGATTCGCACCAGTGCCGCTCGTGCCGTGCCTGCATCCAGCAACGCAAACAATGATTCCAGCACTTCCGCCTGCGCTCCTTTGCGCGCCAGGTCTCCGGCAAGCTGCCACAAATCATTTTGTCCATGGCTGCGGAGCACCGTATCAAGCTGATCTTCCAGCGTGCTTACCGTCAGTGTGTCCGGCGGCGGACCGCTCACGCTGGACCAGTGACGACTCAAGTTTCTCGATCTCCGCCTTTTGTGATGCGGTCAACTCCTGCGCGCCAAGTTCATGGCTTGCGTCTTTGATTTGCTGGATCGTTTTGCGAAGCTGGCTGGTTGCGCGCCTGGCCGCAGAAGCAGGATTGTTCAACTCATGTGCCAGGCCGGCCGATAGCTTTCCCAGGGCCGCCAATCGATCACGCTGCTGCTCCCTTCGCGTTGTTTCGCGAATCCGGTCAGACATCAGACCTACAAGTCTGCTCGCCAGTTCCGGCATTTTCTGGACAAGCTCAGGAAAGAGTGACGCGGGAAAGCGCAGCACGCGTCCGTTGGTTATTGCCCGTCCAGTCAGCGGGAATTGCTTCATGCGGGAAAAAGGCAGCACGCCAGTCACATCACCTGGATTGGCCGCGAAGGAAAACACTTCGCCACCCAGCTCTCCTCTTGCCTGCAATTGCCCCTCCAGCACCACAAACATGGCGTCGGCGGGATCGCCCTGATGGAGGTAGGTATCGCCCGGCTTCAGCTCAATTTCCTGAGCCTTACTGAGAAACCACGTGATCTGGTCGTCAGGCAGTCCTTCAAAAACCGGGACGCTGAGTATTTCGGATTTTTCCACCATTGCTTATACCTTGCTCAAATATTGATGGATGAACTGTACCGCCACGGAACCTTCCCCCACGCCGGAAGCCACGCGCTTGACCGATCCATGACGAACGTCGCCTACAGCAAAAAGGCCGGGGATATTCGTCTCCAGCAGAAACGGATCGCGCTCCAGCGTCCAGCCTTTGGGGCGATTGGCATCCCACAACAGATCAGGCCCGGTGAGAATAAACCCTCGTTCATCCCTCTCCACCGTATCTTTCAACCAGTCTGTGCTTGGCAGTGCGCCAATGAAAATAAACATGGCGCTGGCCGGCACTCTCTCAGTCTTGCCGGTGTCAGAGCAAAGGACGGAGATTTCTTCCAGATGAGTATCGCCATGTGCTTCCATCACGCTGGCGTGCTTCCACAGGCTGATGTTCGGCGTGCGTTCAATCTGTTCGATCAGATACTGTGACATTGTGCTGGAAAGCGATTCACCGCGAACCAGAATCACCACCCGGTCCGCGAACTTGGCAAAGTTCATGGCTGCCTGTCCCGCGGAGTTTGCTCCCCCAATGATGTAAACCGTTTCTCCTTTGCAGGAAAGCGCTTCGGTAGCTCCGCCGCCATAATAAATGCCGGCGCCCTGTAGCCTGTCTATTCCAGGAGCAGCCAATCGCCGCCATTGCACGCCGGAAGCAATCATCAGCGCATGGCATGAGATCTCACTGCCATCTGCCAGCTTGAGAATGCGATACGATCCTTCCGTTCGGAAAGCGACCGCCTCCTGAGGCGACAGGATTTCTACCCCAAAACGTTGCGCCTGCACCACCGCTCGACGCGCCAGATCTCCGCCGCTCAACCCGGTCGGGAAGCCAAGATAGTTCTCAATGCGTGAACTCATGCCGGCCTGACCGCCCGGCGCCTCTTTCTCAATGATCACCGTGTGGAGGCCCTCTGACGCTCCGTACACAGCCGCGGCAAGTCCCGCTGGGCCTCCGCCCACAATCGCAAGATCGTAAAAGTTGGTCTGCGCCCGCGTCCGTAGGCCAACTTTCTGTGCCACATCAGCCGGCACACTTTCCAGCATCTTGGTTCCGTCCGGAAACAACACCACGGGAAGACTCGCAGCTTCCGGGCCAAGCGCTTCCAGCAGTTGCTTGGTTTCCTTGTCATTCACTGAGAGCTCAACATCAATCCATTGATAAGGGACATGATTGCGGGCCAGAAAATCGCGCAACTCATAGGACCGCGGCGACCACCGCGTCCCCAGCACGCGTATGCCTTCAAAGCCTGGGCGGTAAGAGGCCTGCCAGTCATCCAGCAGATCGTCCAGTTGCGGATAAAGGTGCTCTTCCGGCGGGTCCCAGGGCTTCATGAAGAAATAGTTGATATTGGCTTCGTTGATCGCGCTGATCGCGGCATTGGTGTCCGCATACGCGGTGAGTAGGGCACGCTTGGCATCCGGGAAGAGTTCTCTCGCTTGCTGGAGAAAGCTCACGCCATCCAGCTTGGGCATTCGCTGGTCCGCCAGCAGGAGCGCCACACTGTCATTCCGCACCTTCAATTGCTTGAGCAGGTCGAGCGCGCCCTGAGGAGAGTCACTTGCGAACACGCGATAATTTGCGCCGTAGTGCGAACGCAGATCACGCTCCACAGCGCGCAAAACATCCAGGTCATCGTCTACGCTGAGTAATATCGGCTTGGCCATAATCAGTCAGTCTACAAAACATTGTTCGGTTCCGCACCCTATCGCGGCAGGCAGGTTAGATGCTGCCGCTCTCGTTTGGTCGCAACATTCGCGGAAACCGGATGCTGCAGCAGCAGTGATCTTCCAGGTTTGTCCGCGATTATCGCTCAGCGCGCGAAAAACGCGCAATCGCCGGGATCGACATCATCGCGCTCCATCGCCAGGACGGAAGAGCAAAGGCTTAACCACAAAGGCCACAAAGGAACACAAAGGAGCCCTCCCCGTTCATCCCAAGTTGAGCCGTCATGCGGGCGTCTGAGCCCGCAGGCGAAATCCTGAGCGAGCGTAGCGAGTCGAAGGAACCCTCCCTCACCCTTCATCCCAAGATCTAAATGACTTACACATAACATCCCAATCGCCGGTTCTTGTTCCGGCTAGTTTGTTAGCTGCCATTTGCTAATTGCCGTTTGCCAATTGCTGTTTTATCTGCATTCATTCGCGCCAATCTGCGAAAAGAGGTTTTGATCAGTGTGAATCAGTGTTATCCGTGAATCAGCGGTAGGCTTTGTCCTTCGATCTCGGCGATGTCGCGCGATAACGTCGATCTCGGCGATAGGCATGCTCCGCATCTACAACTTTCAACGTCGGAATAAGCATCCCAAGCTACGGAGCTTGTAATGGAAGGTATGTTGGAACTTTTTGACCAGTCGGACTGCACTCTCTTGCCCGGCGAAGCTGTACTCATATCAGGTGTCTATGAGATCTGCCATTTCGACGAACCACGGCGAAGTGTGCTTCTCCTGCGCGATACCATCTTCCCCTCGTGCCGCCAATGCGGAGAATCAGTCCGCTATAAGTTAGTCCAGCCGGCGCCGCACATTTCAGAAGACCCCGACTTTATTGAAGGCATCGGAGAAGACAACCCGATCGTCATGTCAGGAGTCTTACAAAACTCGTTTCCTTTGCAACTAGGCAGAACACATGGCTACAGGTTCTGGCAACAAATTGTACAAGCCTGGGGAAATAGTCCTGAAAGCGGGAATCTATAAGGTCATACATCAAGGGCACCGCGACCCCCACGAAGCGGGCCTCAATGCACGGGACGTTTTTCCAGCGTGTAAAATCTGCAACGCACGCGTGCGCTTTGAACTTGTCAGGGAGTTGGCCGAATCGGATTAGCGCAGAATTGGTGCACACCTACAGCCCTCGGTCAGGCGGTTGCATCTTCCTCTTCATCATCATCAAGAACCGGCAATTCATAAACGAACGCGGTCGTATGCCGGTACAGATCAGGTGCGGCGTGTAGTAGTTCAAAAAGAACAGCGTCACCGCACTTCTGGCATCGCGGGAATCTCTGCCCCTGGATCGCTACCACTTCATGCGGTAACCGGTGGGCGGAGTGTACCACCAGATAAATCCCCGTTTCCGGAACAACCGCTCCCGTTTCATAAACACTCTGACTCTGCCCCATATCCGAACGGGAGTCTACCAGATAAGGGCGGGATTTACGGCTCCGCATGGAAAATCAGATGCATCGGAAACGTATCTTTATTGGTCAAGTCGAAAAATTTTGAGAGCTGAATCGGCTACTCAGGTGCAGGGCGGGAATGGTGCGCCCGGAGAGATTCGAACTCCCGGCCTGTTGCTTCGGAGGCAACCGCTCTATCCAGCTGAGCTACGGGCGCAGACTTATCACTGACCTCATGAACACTAGCGCTTAATGATACTGCAAGGGCCGCGAAAAAGGTAATCGGATTCAACGTGCGTCATTCACGGCATATGGGCGAGGTTGCTGAAAAACCGAAAACGCATCAGCTCCGGCTAAAACCCACTCTGCCATGCGTAGAATGGGCTTTCTGTCTAAGGTCGATCAGTTCCCGAATATATACTTACACGCCATCTAATGTCTGGTACATAACAGACATGGCCGTCAAAAACTGCCTATTCTGACAGTAGACGTACGCGCCCATAATCTTTTATTAGGGGACACCAGTCGTGATTTCACCGATATCTCGTCTACCCTTTCCGCCTGTAAGCAAATACCTGAGTAGCTGGAAAGAGATTGCACAATACTTCAGTCGCGGTGTGCGCACCGTACAAAGATGGGAAGCTGAGTTAGGCATGCCCGTTCGCCGCCCTCATGGCGGCTCCAGAACTGCGGTGATGGCTATCCGCGAGGAACTTGATGCGTGGATGGCCAGCCGGCCAATCCGCAACTCGTCCCTTTCCAATCGAACTGACACCAACGGCCATGAAAATGGCCACGCTCATGAAAATGGCCATGCTATGGATGGCCTCCATGAACAGCCGCTGGGCGATGTTATACACATCCTGGCCGTGGAAGATGGAACCAGTAACGGGCATCATGATGCCAGCTTCGTGAAAAAACTGGGTCCGCGTTTGAAGGTGGACACCGTTCGCAACCTGGAATCGGCGCTGTCGCTGCTTAAAGAGATCGACGATGGGAACCGCCCCGAGCCGGATCTCATTATTCTCGATCAGGTACTCTTCAGCACGATCGCGCACAGGATATTTCGTTCCTGCCAGGCAAATTCCTGCCTGAAAAACGTGCAGATATTGATTCGTCCATCGATCTTCACACCCATGGGGATACTCGCAGCATGAGTCGTTGAAACAGACGATCGGCCCAATGTGAACTTTCGATGATCCGGAATCAGGCGATCACTTTGCCGCGATCAGCAAGAGGGCTCCGATGCGCTTGAAGTCTTTCAGTTCATCCGCATCTTTAAACCACTTGCCGGAGTAAACGTCCGGCGATGGAGTGCGATCAGGAATGCGGTGTGCCTCGACATTTCTGAACCCATGCTTCGTCAGCAGTGCCACATACTCCGCCTCTGAGCGTGCCTGTACCGGCACCTTGAGTTCGTTGACCCATCGCAGCGAGTATTGATTGTCCCGGTAAAGATTGATGAGAATAAAAAGACCGGCATCATCGGCCATCACTCGATACAGCTCTTTCAGGGCCCTGGCCTGGTCCGCGTAGTAATAAAACGACTCAACCGAAAGCACTTTGGTGAAGTAGCTGTCCGGAGAAGGGATTTTCTCCGCCGATCCCCACACATAACGAATGTTCTTGAAATCAGAGGAAGCATCTTCAGCTCGATGTAACATCTCATCAGAAACGTCGAGGCCCACGACCTCGCCGGCGGTTGTCATCCGTGCCATGCGTCGGGAGGCCCATCCGGTGCCGCAGCCCAGATCGAGAATTCGATCGGATGGCTGGATATCCATGAGGGAAAGCGTCTGGTCAGTGATGTCAGAGTGATGGTCTTCCATCTCATCGCCACGACCGGCGGCGGCCCATTGATTAAATTCCTGCTGGAGCTTCTGGTCGGCGGGGGAATTAAGTGCGTCGGCTTTGGTTTCCATCCACCTATGCTACATTTGTGAGTTTTATTGCTCAACCCTGAATGCGCATTATGTTTAAGCACTGCACGTTTGTTCAACCTTGACTGATGTTCAACCTTGACTGGCATCCTGACATTTATGACGAACCCTGAGAATCCCCCGCAACCTGCTGCTGATGTTCTTTATTGTCCAACTTGCGCACGCGAAATCAAAGATCCGCTCATCTGCGGCGACTGTTCCGCCGTAATCTGCCGCACATGCGGCACGCCACTTGAGTCCGCAGCTGACCTGGGAATGGGATAGGAATCAACACCAAACAACCAGCAGAACCGAAAACAGGAATAGGAACTGTCGAATGACGACCATTGTTCTACTGACGATCTCAAACATCTTTATGACCTTTGCGTGGTACGGCCATCTGAAATATCAGAACGTGCCGCTCTGGAAAGTCACGCTGGTGAGCTGGGGGATCGCCTTTTTCGAATACTGTTTCCAGGTCCCGGCCAATCGCATCGGCAGCCACAGCTTCAATCCCGCCCAGCTGAAAACCATCCAGGAAGTCATCACCCTGGTTGTGTTTTCTGTGTTTTCCATTTTCTATCTGGGCGATGACATCAAGTGGAACCACGCCGTGGGATTTTTCTTCATCGTGCTGGCGGCATTTTTTATTTTTAAGAAGTGGTAAGGAGATGCCTTTAGACCGGCGTCTTCGTCTTCCGTTCTGGATTGAAAAACGGGATCTTCACCACATTTGCTGTGACCTTCTGCCGGACAGCCTCAATCGTGATCTCCATCTGCAACCTGGTTCCAGGCTGGGCATATGCCGTCTCGATACTGGCCAGCGCGATCATCTTCTTCAAAATCGGCGACCATGTCGTTGTTGTTGCCTTACCTACCTGTTTCGATCCCTGATACACCGGAACATGCACACGCGATGCCTGCGACGGAGCGGCCGGCGTCAAGCCGAACTTTTCGTAGCGCTCTTCAATCTCCACCCAATCCATTTCCAGACCCACCAGTTGGCGCGCTACGCCCAGTTTTTCCTGCTGCACCAGCGCCGTCTTGCCTACAAAATTCTCTTTGTCCAGGTGCACCATCTTGCCGAAACCAAGCTCATACGGTGAGTAGGTCTGGAACGGCGCCAGGGCTTTCTTGCTGCTGATGTAATCCACCTCAATCAACAACAGGCCGGCCTCCGTGCGGGCAACATCAAGCGCCAGCATTCCCGCGGCGTGTATGTCAAAACGACGACCAGCGTCCATCAACGCATCCCACACGGTGATTGCCTTGTCCCACGGCATCCAGATCTCATAACCCAGGTCGCCGGTGTACCCGGTACGCGAGATGTCCACAGGTATGCCGGCAATCTTGCCGCTGGTCATGCGGAAATACTTCAAATTCGCGATGTCCGCTTCAGCGATGCTCTTGAGCAAGGCCCCTGAAGTCGGGCCCTTGCAGGGCCAGCGCTGCCGTTTGTTCCGAGATATCTTCAATCTGAACGGCCATGTTCAGGCCGTTCTGGCGAAACCAGCGCAGGCTCGGGTCCGCCGCCGTCCAGCGATACTTATTTTCTTCCAGCCTCGTGATCGTCCCGTCATCAATCACCTTACCCTGCTCATCACACCAGCAGCAGTAGATCACCTGGCCCACTTTTACCTTGTTGATGTCGCGGGTAATCACTCGGTTCACCAGCTTGGTGGCGTCTTTTCCGGTAATCAGATACTTGTAGAGCGGAGAAATATCAATCAGCGCGGCAGCATTGCGGATGGCGTTGTATTCGTGCTCATGATGGACTTCATACACGCTTACCGTGTAGTACCCTGACCACTCGCGATAATTCAGGCTCTGGCACAAGGCGAATGTGCGCTCGTGAAATGCGGTACCAACTGGCAAGCGATTACCTCAGGTGTGGACTTTGAGCGAAGCTCGATTATATTCAGCGCGATTGAGCGCGGCAATTAAGATCGCCGGTGTTAGGATGTTTGCCGCCGGGCTGTCGTGAGTATCCGCTTCTCGCATCTCAAAACGCCGTTTCGAAAGAGAAACCAACTGTCTATGAAGATACGCAACATTTCCCTGCTGCTGATTCTGCAACTCGCTCTCGCCATAACGTCAGTTGCCCAAAACGGAGACGAGAAGACCAAAAGCGCCGCGAAGCCTCAGGGCGAACGCCATGAGTTTGTCATCACCAACTTCAAGACGGAGAGCGGCGTGACCTTGCCCAAAGCCATCGTTGTTTATGGCACTTACGGGCACCTGAATGCAGCAAAAGATAACGTGGTTTTGCTGCCGTCGCACTACATGGCGGACTTTCACGGCTACGAATGGCTGATCGGAGGGGACCTAGCGCTTGATCCCTCAAAGCTTTTTCTCGTCGCCACAGAGCTTGTTCGGCAATGGACATTCTTCCTCGCCCAGCAACACGCCGGAACCTTTTCACGGCCCTCGCTTTCCCGTTACCACCATCCGTGACAATGTGGAAGCCGTCCATCGCTTGCTGGCAGAAGATTTGAAAGTCACGCACGTGCGCGCCATTGTCGGCTTCTCCATGGGAGCCGAGCAGGCCTTTCAGTGGGCTGTCAGCTATCCGTCGTTTGCCGAGAAAATCGTCGCAACCTCTGGCACCGCGAAATGCTATCCGCATGGAATCGTACGACTGGAAAGCCAGATTGACGCCATCACAGCCGATCCCGCGTTTGCGAATGGTGATTACAAGACGCCTCCAACCAAAGGACTCCAGACATTCGGCATTGTCTGGACGGCATGGCTTTTCTCGCAGGAATGGTGGCGCAAAGAACTGTGGCGTCAGGATCCATCCATGGGCAAGACGTTTGAAGAAGTGGTGAATAACTTCCACAAAGATTTCATTCCCGGCGCCGACGCCAACGACCTCATTCTCCAGATGCGAACGTGGGAAAAGCATGACGTCGGCACAACACCCGGATTCAACGGCGACGTCGAGAAAGCTCTTCACTCCATCAAGACGCCAATCCTTTATATGCCATCAGAGACGGATCTCTATTTCCCTGTCGGCGACGCGAAATATGAATCCGCTTTTATCCCCGGTGTCACGCTGATGCCGATTCCCTCACTCTGGGGACACACCGCCGGCGCCGCTCCCAATCCGGCCGACAGTAAATTTTTGAATGACAATATTGGAAAATTTCTGGGAACAAAATCTGTGATCAATGTAAGGATCGATGCTTCGGATGAAATTCGCGAGGGTATGTGGACGCAAATCTTAGGGTCGTTACGCAACTGCCGTTGCAGGAACTGTGGAATGACGATGGTCCGTTGACCGCAACACGCGAGCGATCATCTTACGGGTGACAGACATTAAAACCCTGCTACGTGCAGGCCCGGTGCAATTCGTCGTGGCAGATGTCGGCACGAAGTTAGTTTGGATCTCACAAGCAGACGCCTGTCGGTTCCGGAAGGACGAAGTTACGTCTCACGTGACGACAAACTCTAAAGTTATTCTCGATGATTATCCCGGCGGCTATTGCTATTTCGCCTCAGCATGGAAAAGGCCGAAAGATCCATCAATCATTGTCCTGCTTGAAAAGTCCCATTAATTAAACACTCCCGCACCGCGACAAGCTCTCCTGCTCCTTTAAAATAACCAGTCGCTTCCCTGAGTTCACGTTAGCACCATTATTCCCTTAATCTATGCCATCTGTATCCAACGGTTCGAAAACCAAGTACGACGTCATCGTCATCGGCGGAGGCCACAACGGTCTCACCAACGCCGCGTATCTCGCCCGCGCCGGCAAGAAAGTTCTCGTCCTGGAACGCCGTCACGTCCTCGGCGGCGCTGCGGTCACTGAAGAAATCTTTCCTGGCTTCAAATTCTCCGTCTGCTCATATGTCGTCTCGCTTGCTTACGGCCGGAGATCATTCGCGACCTCGATCTTCCCCGCCATGGCCTGGAGATCCTGCCGCTCGACGGCACATTCACGCCGATGCCCAATGGCGATTATCTATGGCGCGTGAACGACCACGGCAAGACGCATCGCGAGATCGCCCGCCATTCGAAAGTCGACGCCGAAGCCTATGACGAGTTCGGCAAAGCCATGCAGGCAATGTGCCGCTTCGTGAAGCCGATCCTCAGCATGGTGCCGCCCGATCCGGCAACGCTCAATCCGCGCGAACTGATGAAGATGCTCTTTCTCGGTCGCCGCTTCCAGGGCCTCACCAGCGACGATAAATACAACCAGGTCCAGCTCATGACCATGAGCGCCATTGATTTCCTGGACCAGTGGTTTGAAACCGACGTTCTCAAAGCCACCATGTCGGCCTCCGGCATCATCGGCACATTTCTTGGCGTGCGCTCTCCCGGCACGGCTTACGTCTTGCTCCATCACTACATGGGCGAAATTGACGGCGCGTTCCGTTCCTGGGGCTTTGCCCGCGGTGGCACCGGAGCAATCTCCAACGCCATCGCCGACGCAGCCCGCGAAGCCGGCGTAGAGATTCGCACGGAAGCTCCAATTGCCAAGATTCTGGTCAAAGGTAATCGTGCTCACGGCGTGGTTCTGCAGAATGGTGACGAGATTCTCGGCGACGTCATTTCCTCCAGCGTCGATCCCCGCCTCACCTTCATCAAGTTCCTTGAAGAAAAGCAGCTTCCTGGTGAATTTCTCGACGAAGTAAAACGCTACAAATTTCGAGGATCGTCCGGCAAAGTCAACATCGCGCTTGATGGCCTGCCCGATTTCAAGTGCCTTCCCGGCCCAGGCGCACATCTTCGCGGGGCCATCTCCATTTCGCCGTCCGTCGAATACATGGAGCGCGCCTATGACGACGCCAAGTATGGCAATTTCTCCAGGCGTCCTTACATAGATATGGTGATCCCGTCGCTGACGGATCCATCCGTCGCTCCGCCCGGCAAGCACGTGATGTCATGCTTCGTGCAATATGCGCCATACAAATTGAAACCCGGCCTGAACTGGGATGATCAGCGTGAAGCCTTCGGTAACAACGTTATCGACACCATCGCTGACTACGCTCCCAACATCAAGAACCTGATCATCAACAAACAGGTCCTTACGCCGCTGGATCTTGAACGAGACTTCGGACTGAGCGAAGGCAACATCTTTCAGGGTGAACTCTCATTGGAACAACTGTTCTTTCTGCGTCCGGTGCCCGGTTACGCGGCATTCCGCACTCCCATCAAGAACCTCTATATGTGTGGATCGGCGACTCATCCCGGCGGCGGCATCATGGGCGCACCCGGCCGCCTGGCGGCGCTGGAAATCCTGAAAGATGTAAAAACCACCCCATCGCGCACAAAACCGGCGCGCGCCGGGGACCCCGGGGGAGCGAGCTAGCCAAATGGCCCAGACTCGCGACATTATCATTGTCGGCGGCGGCCACAACGGCCTGGTCACCGCTTTCTATCTTGCCAAAGCCGGATTCAAACCGCTGGTGCTGGAGCGCCGCGCGCAAACCGGCGGCGCAGCCATCACAGAAGAATTTCATCCCGGGTTCCGCTGCTCTACCCTCGCGCATTCCGCCGGACCAATCCTTCCCGAAGTTGTCAGTGACATGCAGTTGGCAAAGCATGGCCTGAAGATCATCACACCGGAAATCGGAGCAACAGCTCTGTCTCCCGATGGTCGCGCACTGCGTCTCTATAACGACGTCAAGCGCGCCGCCGAAGAGATCGGTAAGTTTTCCGCCAAAGACGCAACGCAGTATCCACTCCTGCAGGAGTCATTGCAGAAAATTGGACGCGTGATTGCCGACGCGTTGAAGCTGCCGCCCCCCAACATCGACGATCCCAGCCGCTCCGATCTTTGGGCCATGCTGCAAACCGGACGCAGCCTGCGCAAACTTGGCAAGAAAGATATGTACCGACTGCTCCGCTGGGGACCAATGGCCGTGGCCGATCTGGTCGCCGAGTTCTTTGAAACCGAACTCCTTCGCGCTACCGTTGCCGCGCGCGGAATCTTCGGCACCGCCATGGGCCCATGGTCCGCAGGCAGCAGCCTGGTGCTATTGATTCGTGCCGCAGGCGACCCGCATCCCGCTGGCTCAGCCAACTTTGCGCTCGGTGGCATCGGCGCAGTCACTCAGGCCATGACGAAAGCAGCCCTCGAAGCCGGCGCGGAAATTCGCATTGACGCCGACGTAAAAGAAATACGTGTGAAAGATGGCGTTGCCACCGGTGTGGTCCTTGCCAACGGCGAAGAGATCGAGCGCGAACGCGGTCATCTCCAATGCCGACCCGCGACGCACGCTGCTTAAGCTGGTTGATCCCACGCATCTGACTCCAGACTTCGTCATGAAGCTGCAACACTATCGCATGCCCGGCACGGTGGCCAAAGTCAATCTTGCACTTTCAGCATTGCCAAATTTCACCGCCCTCAAAGACGATGGCTCAGCCCTCAAAGGACGAATTCACATCGGGCCTGAAATCGATTACCTGGAGCATGCCTTCGACGAATCAAAGTACGGCAACTTCTCGCCCCATCCGTACCTCGAAATTGCCCTCCCCTCATTGCATGATCCATCTCTGGCGCCTGCCGGCAAGCATGTGATGTCTGTCTATATGCAATACGCACCGTTCAAACTCAAGGGCACCGATTGGGACGCACAACGTGGCAATCTCGGCGAAACGGTGGTGAAGAAGTTGAGCGAATATGCTCCCGGCATCGCCGAGCTGATCGAAGAAGGCCAGATCATCACGCCCAAGGATCTCGAAGAAACCTACGGCCTCACCAACGGACACATCTTCCACGGCGAACTGGCGCTCGACCAGTTCTTCACTATGCGTCCGCTTCTCGACTGGGCCCGCTATCGGACTCCCATCCAGAATCTCTATCTATGCGGTTCCGGCACGCACCCCGGCGCAGGCTTAACCGGCGGCTCAGGCGCGAATGCGGCAAGAGAGATTGCCAAGGAGTTGCGAAAGTAAAGAGCAACACCTTACCACGGAGACACAGAGGCACGGAGAAAAGCAGAACACTATTAGTTCCGGTCGCCCACACCTTTGAGCAATGGGAAAATCCTTTTTAACTCGGGCACACTACGTTGGTTTGTCTGTTTCGGCAACAATCTTTGCTGTGACGAACTACATCAATTTTCATCGTCCCGTTACTTGTTGGGATTGTCGTTTTCCGTATGGCGTACCCTTCACCTTTTGGCAGGACGGCGGATTCGCAGGCGATCGAGGCTTTGTGTTGACAGGCGCCGTAGCAAACCCAATCGTGGTTATCGCCGGCGGGATTGCACTGGGCTGGATCTGGACCAAGTTTTTTCAACGCTGATCGGCTGAAAATGTTGCACAATTGAGTAGGAACTCAGATGTCTACCTATTCCAACACCCGTCCTGCTGTCGCCGCCGGTGAAGCCATGACTCTGCCGCAGAGCTACTACACTGACCCAGCATGGTTTCAGCGTGAGATGGAAGCAATTCACTTTGATATGTGGCTGTGTGCCGGACGCACGGAACAAATCCCCAATGCCGGCGATTACTTCATCCGTCGTGTTGCGAATGCCAGCGTCATCATCACGCGCGACGAACAAGGCAACGTCCGCGCCTTCCACAACGTCTGCCGCCATCGCGGAACCCTTCTCTGCCAGCATGACGAAGGCAAATTCAACGGACGCATCCAGTGCCAGTATCACGCGTGGACATACAGGCTTGACGGCACACTGGCCAACGCTCCGCATATGGAAAAGGTTGAAGGCTTTCGCGAAGCCGATTATCCGCTAAACGCGGTCGCAGCCGAAACGTGGGACGGGCACATCTTCATCAATCTTTCTTCGCGCCCCATGCCCTTCTCTGAACATCTCGCCGGGCTCGACAAAAAGTTCGTTCCCTGGCGCATGAACGAACTGCAGATGGTTGAGCG
Source organism: Terriglobia bacterium (assembly GCA_963755365.1). Taxonomy (GTDB): domain Bacteria; phylum Acidobacteriota; class Terriglobia; order Terriglobales; family Acidobacteriaceae; genus Angelobacter. The sequence continues at coordinate 288,199 of CAVWJV010000012.1, forward strand.
CCGCGTTTATCAGCTCAAAGCCAACTGGAAGCTGATCATCCAGAATTACTCAGAATGCCTGCACTGTCCCAATGTTCACCCTCTGTTGAACAAACAGTCGCATTACATGAGCGGCGATAACGAACCCCCGCAACCGACCTATCTCGGCGGTCGCATGGACCTGCGCGATGGAGTAAAAAGCTTAACCATGGACGGCAGCTCTGCACGCTGTGCTCTTCCCGGCCTCAGCTCTGACGATCAGCGCCATGTTTACTACTACTGCATTCTGCCCAACTTCTTTCTCAACCTGCATCCTGACTACATGCTCACCTTCACCATGTGGCCGCGCTCGGCCGATCACACGGAAATCATCTGCGAATGGCATTTCCATCCCGACGAAATCAACAAGCCCGGCTTCAGTGCAAGAGACGCGGTTGAATTCTGGGACATTACCAACAAACAAGACTGGGAACTCTCTGACATGGCGCAGATCGGTATCAGTTCCAAGGGATATCAGCCCGGACCTTATTCCAACCGCGAAGAGTTGTTGATGGCGCTGGATCGGTTTGTACTGGGACGAGTTGGCGAAAAGCGATAGTTGGCGTGTGCTGATGTGGAGTACACGCAAGCGTGCCTTTTGTTTTAATCCCGAGCGCGAGCGAGGGATCCCTACCCTCTCTTCGCTCTTTCCGCTATGCGAATGATTAGCGCCTTAGCGAACCGGGTCTCCCTTAGTGTTCCTTCGTGCCCTTTGTGGTTAAAAGGTTTTTTCGAATATATCTGACAACACTCTCCCCGACGATCCACTCGGCGTCTCAATCTGAAGGATCGCCGCCAGCGTCGGCGCAATATCATTCACCGCGACGCGCTCAAAGTGTGCGCCCGCACGAATACCCGCTCCAAAGAAAATCATCGGTACATGGTTGTCATAGCTGTATGGCGTTGCGTGTGTGGTGCCCGGTGGAGAGCTGAACATGTAATACGGTTCCGGCAACAGTTCCAGATCGCCTGAGCGTGGACCATAAAACCCAAACAGCATGGCGCGTCCCACCAGGTCGGAACTCTCATCTCCGCGCAACAGATCGTCGCGGGTAAGCACACGCGCAATGTGCGGCAGGCCGCGGGCAAAATCGGCGGCAAAACGTCTTACCTCAACACGATCGGCCTTGTTCGCCACTACCGTCTGATCGTTCAGGTACAAAAAGCCGGAAGTATCAAAGTTGAACCATTTACCCTGTCCGAACCTGGTCGACAACGCATCATTGATCTTCGCGGAATAGTCAGACGAAGTAAGCCAGCCGCCGGGCATCTTACGGGCGTTATTCACCTTCGGCACGGGAGAGACCCCGTGATCAGCGGTGAATACGACCAGAGTATTTTCCTCGCCCACGCGGGCATTCACAAAGTCGAACAGCTTTCCCAGAAGCCTGTCCGTTCGGATCGAAATATCGCGGACCTCCGGCGAATCAGGTCCCACCGCATGACCAACATAGTCATTCGATGAAAGACTTAAAGACAAAACGTCGGTTGCATCATGCTGTCCCAGGCGCTCATTCTCAATCGCCTTCTCGGCAAAATCTTCCAGCATCTCATTGCCGAACGGCGTATTTTCCAGCGGTCCGCAGAAAGGTACGTCAACACCTGCCACCAGAGAGCAAAAAGCTTTATCGCCCGGCCTGGCATCCAGTGCGCGCCATTCTTTCCCCAGATATTTGTAGGTCGGCCTGTCAGAGTTAACCTGCTTCACCCACGCAGGCAGGTCTTTCATGTAGTAGGTGCTGCTGACGAAATGGATGGAGTCGTTATCAAACCAATACGCGGCGTCAGCCATGTGTCCCACAGGAAGAATGGCGCTGCGGTCTTTGATCGATATTCCTATGACTTTGGAATTTCGTCCTGCCATCTTCAATTCATCGCCAACCGTACTCACCAGCAGGCGATGCGGTGATGAACTCTTTCCACCCACTACGTTGCCCAGCATCACCGCCGATTTATCAGAGACGCTGGTCACGGATTCGTTCGACTCGCGGTCAAACCATTCATTGCCGATAATGCCGCTCACCGATGGCGTAGCCCCACTCATGATGGTGGAGTGCCCAACAGCGGTCACTGTCGGATAGTGCATGTAGTGTGCGTCATGAAATACCGCGCCGCCGTTCAGCAGTCGCGCAATGCCACCGGTATAGTCGTCGCGAAATCGCAGCAGATAGTCATAGCGGAACTGGTCCACCACTATCACCAGGACCAGCTGTAGGACGCTTTGATTTTGCCGAGGTTCCCTGTGAAGAAGTCTTAGGTGCCGCGTGCTCCGGTGAGGTTTGTGCCGGCACGTCGCAAGCGGCACAAAAGATCAACAACAAAGCGGCTATCAACGAAAAACGACGGCTATGTTTCATCTGATGAGCTCTCCATAAGGAGGTGAGACTAACATAGCCGCCGTGGTTTTGTGGGTTAGAACTTCGCTAATTTCTCCATCGCCTTATACAGGTCATCTGCCTGCGGAAGTATCACGTCTTCCAGCAGCGGCTGATACGCGACGAATGTATCCGTTGCGGCCACGCGGCGAACGGGCGCGTCCAGGTCTTCGAACAATTCATCGGCGATGCGTGCCGCAATCTCCGCGCCGTAGCCCCAGCTCAGCGTATCCTCATGCGCTACGATTACGCGATTGGTCTTGCGGACTGACGTTGCAATCGCCTCCCAGTCATACGGGCTCAGCGTACGCAGGTCGATCAGCTCCACGCTCACATTCTGTTCGCGCTCAATGCGCTGCGCGGCCTGCAGGGCACGCGGCACAACCGCGCCGTAAGTAATCACGGTCATATCGGTCCCCTGTTTCACGGTCTTCGCCTTGCCGAACGGAATCATGTAGTCAGCGCCGGGATAAGGCGAACGGCCGTAGGTTTCACGATAAAGACGCTTGTGCTCCAGGAACAACACCGGATCATCGCAACGAATCGCCGTACGCAGCAGGCCATTGGCATCCAGGGCGTTTGACGGGAAACATACGCGCAGTCCGGGAGTGTGCGTGAAGATGCTTTCACCGCATTGCGAGTGATAGATGGCGCCGCCGGTGAGGTATCCGCCAATGGCAACACGTACTACCGCACCTGACGAGAAGTTGCCGTTTGATCTCCAGCGCATCAGCGGCAGTTCGTTCCGCAGTTGTTGCATCGCAGGCCATATGTAGTCGAAGAACTGGATCTCAACCACAGGCTTCAATCCGCGCGTGGCCATACCAATGGCACGACCAACAATGTTGGCTTCTGCCAGCGGCGAGTTGAATACCCGGTCGCCACCGTATTCGCATTGCAGTCCGGCGGTCAGTTTAAAAACGCCGCCTTTGCCTTTGACCTGTTTCTGGCTGAGATACTCTTCACGGCTGCAATCCGCCACATCTTCACCGAACATCACAATGCGCTCGTCACGCTTCATCTCATCTTTTAAGCAGACATTGATGAGATCAGCCATGGTCTTGTCATTCCCTTCGAACTTGGGCTCGGAAGCCATGCTGCGGGGATCAAGGTCTTGCGAGTAGACATGTGTGTAAATGGAATCGGTTGCGGGCAGCGCCGCTTTCTCCGCGTGCTCAGAAGCTTCGGCGATTTCATTCTCTACGGACTTCTCCAGCTTGTTCAGGCCGGCTTCATCCAGAATATTTTCGCGGACCAGGAAAAGCTGCATGCGCGTAATGGGATCGCGCTGCGCATCTTTCTGGCGCTCAGCGTCCGGACGATAAAGCTTCTCGTCGTCGGAAAGCGAATGCGAATACGGACGAATCACATGGCCGTGCACCAGAGCCGGCCCTTTGCCGCCGCGGCAATATTCCGCAGCGCGTTTGCAAGCCGCGTAAGCCGCCACCGGGTCAGTGCCGTCACACTCTTCTACCAGCAGATTGGGAAAATTCTTCAGCAACTGAGAAATGCTTCCGCCCGCCGTCTGCACTTCAACCGGAACAGAAATTGCGTAGCCGTTATCTTCAATCACAAACATCACCGGCAATTTCTCATTGCAGGCCGTGTTCATGGCTTCCCAGAATTCGCCTTCGCTGGTGGTTCCGTCACCGGCGGAGCAATAGACAACTTCGTCGCCCTGGAACTCACGTTCTTGAACTGGCGATAATCGCCGTTCTGCTTCTTCGCCGACTTCCGGATGCCGTGCTGAAATAACGCCCGGCCTCAGCACAGCCAACCGACTGCAGGAACTGTGTGCCCGTTGGCGAAGACTGCGTGACAATGTTGTATTTCTTGTGTCCCCAGTGTGATGGCATCTGGCGGCCGCCCGATGCTGGATCGTCCGCCGCGCCCACCGCCTGCGCCAGCATTTCGTAAGGACTCACACCCAGCGCCAGGCAAAGCGCCCGATCGCGATAGTAGGGATAGAACCAGTCATAACCGGACTTCAGCGCCATCGCCGACGCCACGTTCAAGGCTTCATGCCCCGCGCCCGATATCTGGAAGAATATCTTCTGCTGCCGCTTGAGCAGGATCTCGCGATCGTCCAGCTTGCGCGAGAGATACATGAGCCGGTAGATCTCAATTAGTTGCTCGCGCGTGAGTCCTTCATAAGTCCTGGGCGCGGGCTTCGCCGGCGATTCCTCCACCACGGTAGCGCTCTTCTTTGTATCAGCCTTGGTAACGGGCATGGGTCTCCTTCAACATATGTTCCGAACGGGATGGGTCTTTAGGAGTACTTGGGAGTACCTTCCATTTTAAATCGACTCGTGAGATGAGGGATATACTTTAGAAGGATGATTCGAAAAAACCGCGCCATACCCGTCCCCGATCTTAAGTTACTGATTTTCGACCTTGACGGCACCCTGGTTGACTCCCGCATGGACCTGGCCAACTCCGTCAACGCCATGCTGCGCCACTATAAGAAGCCTGAACTAGCGTGTGAGGTCATTTCCAGCTACATCGGGAACGGTGCACCAGTGTTGGTGCGAAGGGCCCTGGGTGATCCCGACGATGAGGGTTACGTACAGGAAGCCCTGCTCTACTTCATGAGCTATTATCGCGAGCACAAGCTGGACTCCACTTATGTTTACGATGGCATCTTCCCGGCGCTGGACGCGATCCTGGCCAGCCGGAATGGGCACGGTAACTCCACGGGCAAGGAAGACTCGCGCCACATCCGGAACGCGCCAGACTCGCGCGACATTCAGATGGCCGTACTCAGTAACAAGCCAGTCGGACCCTCGCGCGGCATTGTCGAAGCTCTGGGTCTGGGCAAGTATTTCTTTCAGGTTTATGGGGGCAACAGCTTTCATACCAAAAAGCCTGACCCGGCGGGAGTAGCGGCGTTGCTGGAGGAATCGGGCGCGCGCCCGGAACAAACCGCCATCATCGGCGATTCAGACGTCGATGTCATCACGGCGCGCAACGCTGGAATCTATTCTGTCGGAGTGACGTATGGCCTCGCGCCGCACACACTGGAAGACGCGCCTCCAGACGTGCTGGTAGACCATCCCCGCGAACTTGGCGACGTTCTGGGTGAACGTGAGCAGAGTCGGCTGGCGTTTAGAGCCGAGCCACAATAAGTTTTATCAAGTTTTATCGTAGAGACACAGCTCCGCTACTTCTCGCTTTATTCAAATGAAGAAACCGTCACCGATATAATGTAGCTGTCCCCGGAGATTGCTCGTATGATGTCACCTCTTACCCCGCGCTTAAAACTTCTCTTCGCGATTATTGTCATTCTTATATTTAACAGCTGCAACTCCATGAGCAATTCCATGAACAATCCCCCTGGCACAGCTCAGAACGCCAGCATCGCCTTCATCAGCAACTCCGGTTCGGGTACGGTTTCTGCTTTCATGGTCAACACGAATGGCACACTTTCTCCTGTAAACGGTTCGCCCTTTAGCGCCGGACCGGGCGCAGAGTTCATGGCGTTTGATCCCACGCACAAGCTTCTTTTTGTGAACAATCAGGCCGCGAACACCCTGTCTGCGTTCTCCGTTAACACAGGCACTGGGATGCTGACCGCCGTTCCAGGATCGCCCTTCGCCACCGGCGCCAGACCCACAGCCGTCGCCGTGGATTCCGCCGGCAAATTCGTATTCGTCGCGAACCAGGCGGGAAACAGCATTGCGGTCTTTAGCATAGGCGTGAATGGCGTTCTAACGCCCGTCGTGGGATCGCCTTTTCCCGCAAACAGTCCTTATGGACTCTCGGTAAATCCTTCCGGTACGGTCTTGTATGCCACAAACTTTCCCGACTCTCAGATTTCTGACTTGAATACGGTTTCAGCATTCTCCATCGCCGGCAATGGAACACTCAGCGCGATCGCCGGTTCGCCTTTTGTGGACGCCAATGCAACTTCAGGTTTCGCTTCGGCCATAAGCATCCTCGCCGATCCCAGCGGCAAATTTGTTTTCGTGGGCGATCACATGGCGCAGAGCGTGGTTCCATTCAGCGTGAATTCAGCTAACGCGGCACTGATGCCGGTATCAACTTTGCCGGCGCCCGCACCGTCTTGCGGAGTTTCCTGCCACAACAATCCGCTGCGGCTGGCAGTGGATCCGGCGGATAAATTTCTCTTTTCCACGAATGTGCAGGCGGGCACGGTTTCCGTATTCAATATCAACGGGGGCAATCTCACTGCCATGGCAGGCGTGTCCACCGGATCGCATCCCTTCGGCGTGGCCGCCGATCCTACAGGGCACTTCCTTTACGTCGTGAACAAAGCCGACAACTCAATCTCCGGGTTCGCCTTGAACTCCACCACCGGGACCCTCACGCCCATGGCGGGCTTTCCAGTGAGCGAAGGTGGCAACGCGCCCACCGATATCGTGATCGTCCGCATGGCAATCATTCTTGTCGCTTCGCTCCAAACCGCCTGGCAGTGAGTAATGTGGGAACCTTGATGTGCTCCTGTTGCTACGGGCTCGGCGCGAGTTCGGCCTCGCCCTTTCCGCAAGACCATTTACGCCTTGTCATCTCGAACGAAATCGGAGCGCATGAGACGACGCAGTCGAAAGATCCCGAGAATGCCGGATCGTCATGGCGCCGTCACTGGGAATTCTCGGGAAAATATCGCGAGCTTCCTACATTTTGCTTTTCGTCCGAATACTTTCTATCCTCACCCGCGCTCCCGCCACCTCGGGGCGATTCGGAAAGAAAGTAACGAAGTCCCGATATTCCGTTTCCGCCTGCTTGTAAATTACCTTCCTCATACCACGCATTGGCGATTGAAAACTTCGCCGGCGCCACAAATTGAGAATCTGGATAACTGTTGATGACGTCTTCCATGAGCTTCCGAGCTGACGCATACTCGGAATTTTTCAACGCCTTACTGGCATGTTCGTAGAGCAACTTGTCTTGCTGCTCCACCGCCGTTTGAGCTCGGAAGACCCCCGTCGCCAGCGCCCAGAAAGCGCAAATCAAGATCGCAGATATTGCGAACCGACACATTTTCATTTCTGACCTCGCACTCGACCAGACTTTGAACATCTTCAGAACGTGTTTAGCAGGAAGAATGTGCAACCTCTTCAAATCTTCTCGTTTGATTTCAGATACTTACGCGCTATATCAATAAAATCAATTTTCATCGTTGACAATATTGATTTAATTAATTTATAAATCAATTAAATCAATGAGCCATGACCGCAAAATACGCGACTGGCAGGAATTAACGCTGCTCACCAAAGGCGAGCCGATCGTGGTGGAGCGAGTCCGACTGGCCGAGAAAGACATTGCCATTGAGGGCAGCTTTGAGCTTCCTGAACTGGCCCGGCTGCCATGGGAAGACCAGGTATTCATTGCGGCCTTTGTCCGGTCACATGGGTCCATCAAGGAGATGGAACAGGTCTTTGGCGTGAGCTATCCCACCATCAAGGCCCGGCTTACCCGGATAGCTGCCAGTCTGAAGTTCATTGATACTGACCCGGCGCCTTCGCGCACGGAGATTCTGGACCGGCTCAAACGCGGCGAGATCAACGCGCAAGAGGCCATCCGCGAACTGGAGACACTGAAATGATCCCTTTATTTGCCGTTATTGGTTTTCGCACATCCCGCCAGCGAACATTCCGGCTATGGCTCCCCTTGTTCCTGGTTTGGCTTCTGCTCTTGCCTTTAGTCCTGGTGCTGTTTCCATTTTTTCTGGTCGGCTGCCTGATTCTGGATATGAACGCTTTCAGCGCAATTGCCGTCGGATGGAACGTGATAGCGGGGCTTCGCGGTACACACGTGGAAATCAACGACCCGAAGAATTACATCTTGCTCCGCATAGTTTAAGAAGAAAGCTTAGGAAGGAAGTTTAGGAGAACTTATATGACTGAAAATCGCCGACAAATTCTGGAGATGCTGGCCGCGGGCAAAATCACGGCCGATGAAGCCGACCGCCTGATGAGCGCTCTCTATAGCGACGGCAACGGTGATCCTCGCGCGACAACGGGCGATGCTCCCACCGCAAAGCCTCGACCCAAATATTTGCGCGTGATGGTGCATGACGAATCCCGTGGCGATTCGCCTACGGAAGTAAACGTCCGCATCCCCATGCAAATGTTACGCGCAGGGGTGCGGCTGGCCAGCCTGATCCCTGTACAGGCGCGTGATCAGGTGAACGATGCCCTCAAAGTAAAGGGCCTGCAGATTGACCTCTCACAGATCAAACCGGAAAACCTGGAAGAGCTGGTTGACCAGCTCAGCGAACTCACCGTGGATGTGGACGACAAGCACGCCAAGGTGCGCGTGTTCTGCGAGTAGAGCACGCACAATCCAGAGGGAGTGACCATGATCATGAAGTGAACGCAGATCGTCGCAAGATTCTAGACATGCTGACCGCCGGAACATATTTCGATCGATGAAGCGGACCGCTGCTTGGACGTCCCGCATTCGGGCGGCAGTCAGACACTCGCGCGCCGAAATTCCTCCGGCTTGTGCTGGAGCCGAGAGATCAGGCCGCAAAGCGCGCGAAAAGTGGACATTCGGGTTCCGCTGGGAGCTGCTCCGCAGCGGCTCCAGATCGCCAGGTCTTTACCATGGAAAAACGTGGCCCAATGACCATTGCTCTTGGCACTCATAGTACTTGCCCTTGACTCAGCGGCGTTGACGCGGAAGACGTAGACGAGTTCATGGCGCAATTCAAAGACCTGACTCAACGGACATCGACAAGAAAGAAGAGACGCTACGGCTGTTCTGCGAATAAACGATTGAACAATGCAACTGACAGGAATAAGCTTTGCGCATGCGAGCGATTCGGATTCCCTACCCGTTACCAGCGGCGCCAAGCGCGGCGCCCTGGGGATTTCATGAATCGGCTCAATGGGAACTGATGCGAAATGCGGGAATGCTGATCGACTTTCCTGATCGCAATGTATGTTACGCGATGTTCTGCTTCAGCAAAACCGATGTGCCACGATACGCGGCCGAGTTGAGAAAATCAGTGGAGTTGCAATCGCCCGGTCGCGAGCCCCAGGTGCTCGAAATCAGATTTAGCCAATAGCGCTTCCCTGCAGAAATTCCTCCAGCTTGCCTCGCCGGCGAATCCGTGTCACGATAAATAGATTTGCATGACTCAGAATCGCGACTGGGAAGGCTCCGGACTAAAAAGCCGTGAGGCCGACCACGCGCCGAGCGGCGCTGCAATAGGCGCTCGTCGGTTTTTTAAGCAAGATCGCTCAAAAGCGGTTTGGAGCGCAGCGACATAATTATGGATTTCAGGATTGTTTCCGACTACAAGCCCAAAGGAGACCAGGGCCGCGCCATTGAAGAGCTCTTGCACGGCACCTATGCCGGCGAGAAGCACCAGGTCCTGCTCGGTGTAACCGGATCGGGAAAGACCTACACCATGGCCAAGGTGATTGAAACGCTCAATCGTCCCGCCATCGTGCTGGCACACAACAAGACGCTGGCGGCGCAGCTCTATCACGAGTTCAAGCAATTCTTTCCCCAGAACGCCGTTGAATACTTCGTGTCGTATTACGACTACTACCAGCCGGAAGCCTACATTCCCGCCGGCGACGTCTACATCGAAAAAGAATCCACCATCAATGATGAGCTCGACAAGCTGCGGCTTTCGGCCACACGTTCTCTCTTCGAGCGCCGCGATTGCATCATTGTCGCGTCGGTGAGCTGCATCTATGGTCTGGGTTCCCCGGAAGCCTATTACGGCATGCTGCTGTTCCTGGAAAAGGGCCAAAAGATTGCCCGGCGCGACATCCTGAGCAAGCTGGTTGAAATTCTTTATGAACGCAATGACAGCGACTTCAAGCGCGGCACCTTCCGCGTGCGCGGCGACACCATTGAAGTTTTCCCCACATACGATGACAACGCGTACCGAATTGAGCTCTTTGGCGATGAGGTGGATTCCCTCTCCCAGATAGACCCGCTCTTCGGCACCGTGAAGCAAAAGTACACGCGTCTTCCCATCTATCCCAAGAGCCACTACGTGATGTCGAACACCACCAAGAACCAGGCCATCAACACCATCCTGGAAGAACTGGCATGGTGGGAGAAGGAACTGGAGAAGGAAGGGCGGCTGGTGGAATCACAGCGCGTACACCAGCGTACACGCTTCGACCTGGAGATGATGAAGTCTGTGGGCTATTGCCATGGCATTGAAAACTATTCGCGTCACTTTTCCGGGCGCCAACCCGGTGAGCCGCCGCCAACGCTGTTGGATTACGTTCCGCGAGACTTTGTCATGTTCATCGACGAATCCCACCAGACCGTGCCGCAGCTTCATGCCATGTGGCACGGCGACCGCTCACGCAAAGAGAACCTGATTCACTATGGCTTCCGCCTGCCCTCGGCGCTGGATAACCGCCCGCTGAAATTTGAAGAGTTTGAAGAGCGCGCGAATCAGGTGGTCTATGTTTCTGCAACTCCCGGTCCTTATGAGCTCACAAAATCCGCCGGTGTGGTGGTGGAGCAGATCATCCGGCCAACCGGCCTCATCGACCCTGATGTCGAGATCCGTCCGGTCAAAGGCCAGATTGATGACCTTCTGCATGAAATTCGCGATCGCGTCAGCAAGGGTGAGCGAGTCCTTGTCACCACGCTGACCAAACGCATGGCGGAAGACCTGGCCGAATACTACTCTGAGGTCGGCGTACGCTGCCGCTACATGCATTCGGAAATCGAAACGCTGGAGCGTATCAAGATCCTGCGCGATCTGCGCAAAGGCGAATATGACGTCCTGATCGGCATCAACCTGCTGCGCGAAGGATTGGACCTGCCCGAGGTCTCTCTGGTCGCAATCCTTGACGCCGATAAAGAGGGCTTTCTTCGTTCAGGCGGCTCGTTGATCCAGACTATTGGCCGCTGCGCCCGGCATCTGCACGGCCGCGCCATTCTCTACGCCGACCGTAAGACTGATTCCATGAAACGCGCCATCGACGAAACTGACCGCCGCCGTGCCATTCAACGTGCCTACAACGAAGAACACGGCATCATCCCTCAGAGCATCATTCGTCCACTGTCGATGTCGCTGGCCGGCATTGCCGAATCTGACTACGTCGATCTTACGCAGCAAGCCGACGGCTTTCCGGAATTCAAGACCCAGGAAGAACTCGACATTTATATCGGCAATCTGGAAAGTGACATGCGCGAAGCCGCGAAGCGCTTTGAGTTCGAAAAAGCAGCCGCCTTGCGCGATACCGTTCGGGAGCTGCGGGCAAAAGAGTTTTTGTTTAGCTGATCGGAATCGCACGAATTCCTGGTCACTCGGAAATCGCGTTCTTACTTTTCCAAAGATTTGTGCTGCGATGTTCTATCAGCCTTTTTCTTGTTATTTCCAGGATTCGCGGCTGCCGCTGTTCCGGTCATTTCTGCCAAGCGCTTTTCCAGATCGGTCTTCTTCAATGCGCCTTCAACTTTGCCGGCGATCTCTCCCTTGCTATCGATAAAGAGCGTGGTCGGCAGGGCGTCGCCCAGTTTCCAGTCAGACAGGTCGAGTACGGTCGGGCCCACCAATAACGTCAGATCGTCCGCTTCGTGTTTGTGCAGGAACGGCTGGAGTTTGGCGCGGTCCAGCTCATCGTCCACAGAAACGGCCAGAACAATGATCTTATCTTGATAGCGTTTCTGCATCTGGCCAAGCATCGGCATTTCCGTGGTGCAGGGGACACAATAGGTCGCCCAGAAATTCAGCACCACTACTTTGCCTTTGTATTCGTCCAGCGTGTGATGGCCGCCCTTTAAGTCCAGCAGATCCATTTTTGGAAGTGCGGAAGCTGGCGTCGGGGTAGAAGCAGGAGCCTGGGCAAAGGCAACAGCGGCAAAAGCTATGGTCACCATGAAGTTTGCAAACAGCATCCGCATGATTGCCAATATATCAGGGTATTCGGGGATTTGATCCTCGTCTAAACACACTACTGAGGGGTAGAATTCCTTTTAAGAGGGCAGGTCCATGAAACGTAGACTTGGTTTATGGGCATTGATGGGTTTGGCGGTGGCGTGCTGCTGGTTCTTCATCAGCTTAATACTCCCACCTGCATACATGTACAACCTGGGCCACTCAAGCATTGTCGCGATCACTGCACCGGCGTCCCTGCTGGGACGAGCTATGCCGTTGAAGTACTACTGGTTCATTCTGCTCAACGGTGTGGCCTATGCGCTATTGGGGCTGGCATCTGAGTTATTCCGGCCTGCACGAGCCAGATAGTTTAAAATCGCAGCTCGGTTAAACCGATGTTTCTGCGACGAAACGCACCAACAATTGCGATATGCGGTAACGGCGAAGGGTCCTGCTGACCCATGTTTCTCGCCTGCGTTCTTCTCATCATTGCTACCCTCAGCGGTGTTCTCCTGACCTTCCTTTTCGATCGCACGGCGCCCTTATCCGCGCGTCTCTGCCTCGGAGCCCCGATAGGATTGGCGATTCTGGCCTGGACAGGATTTCTTTTCTCCCTGGCTTTCGGCATGTCTGCCGCTTCACTCGCTCTGGCGACCGTGGTCACCGGCTTACCCGCCCTCGTTTTGCTGAATCCCGGTTATCGCACAAGGGTATCGATGAGCCTGAGCGTCGCGAGAGAGAAGGTGGGTTCAGCGTTACGTTCTCGCGATCGCGCCACCATTGCCGCGATCTTCTTCTACGTAAGCCTCACGATTATCCTGGGTCTGATATTTGGCCGGGCAGCGTTTGAGAGATCCGGTGCTATCTACACCGGCGTCATGAATAACCTTGGCGATCTTCCGCTGCACCTGCAGGTGATCGCCAGCTTTGCCCAGGGCAATAACTTCCCTCCGCAGGACCCCACCTTTGCCGGAGCGCGCTTTGCTTACCCTTTTTTATGCGATTTGCTCACTGCCATGCTGGTTCGCGCGGGTGCAGACGTGATCTCCGCCATGTGGCTGCAGAACATGGCATTGGCGCTCTCCTTCACGGGGCTCATGCATTACTGGACATGGCGGCTCACACGCAGCCGTCTTGCCGGCTTGATCGCGCCGCTGCTGGTCCTCTTCAGCGGAGGCCTGGGATGGACCTGGGTAATGATGGAGTTGCACAACAGTGACGGCGGATTGCCAACTCTGCTCGGCAACCTGACCCACGACTACACCATCGGGATGAGCCCGCTGTTTCGTTGGGGAAATTCCATCACAACTTTGTTCGTTCCCCAGCGCAGCATTCTCTTCGGTATGCCGTTGGCCATCGTGATCTTCTGCCAGTGGTGGAACGCGATCAGCGCAAGTGGCGCGGAGGAGAAAAAATCCCCAGCTCCTGAAACCGGGTCCATCGCCGCACGCAACCAATTGCTTTCCGCCGGCTTGATTGCCGGCATGCTGCCGCTGATTCACGCGCACACCTTCCTGGTAGTCATGGGAGTCGGCGCCTGTCTTGCGCTGCTGTTTCGGTCTCTATGGCGGGAATGGCTAGGTTTCTTTATTGCCGCTTCAGTCCTGGCGCTGCCGCAGGTGCTCTGGCTTTCCAGTAGTGGAACTATCCAGACACAGAGCTATCTCGGGTGGCACTTTGGCTGGGACCATGGTGATTCCAACGTTCTCTGGTTCTGGTTCGTCAATACCGGCTTTTTCATTCCGTTATTGTTGGCAGCGTTCTTGTGGCGCAGCCGGCGATTCGCAATTCCGCGCAACCTGCGGCTCTTCTATGTTCCGTTTCTATTTTGTTTCCTGGTGCCAAACCTGATCAAAGTTGCACCCTGGGTGTGGGACAACATCAAAGTTCTTTATTACTGGTATATCGCTTCCGTCCCACTGGTGGCATGGCTGCTGGCGTACGCTCTGGAACAAAGGCAACAAAGATTGTGGTGGCGATGGGCTGCCGCGGGACTGCTGGCATCGATGATTCTTTCCGGCATGCTGGATGTTCTGCGCGTGGTGGAAGAAGCGTCTGAGTATCAGGAGTTTGACAGCGCGAGTGTTGAGATGGCGAATTATATACAGGAACACACGCCGCCGCATGCTGTGGTGCTTCATGTTCCCACGTACAGCACGCCGGTTTTTCTCACCGGCAGGCGATCATTACTTGGCTATGAAGGATGGATGTGGTCAAGAGGCCTGCAATATCCGGAGCGGGCTGCCGACATACAAAGCATTTATTCGGGCAGCGCTGACGCGGAGAGGCTTCTGAAGCAATATCATATTGGATATGTTTTGCTGGGTCCCGGCGAAATCGCAACCGGCAAGGTGAATGAATCGTTCTGGGCACAGCAGCACATGGCCGCACAGTTTGGCCCATATCGTTTGTATCAGAGCACAGTCGAGGAAAGGAACAATCAATGAAGATCGGCATACTCACCGGCGGAGGTGATTGCCCGGGATTGAACGCAGTCATACGGGCCATTGTTCGTAAAGGCATCTTCCACTACAACGACCAGTTCGTCGGGTTCCTGGAAGGCTGGCGCGGCGTGCTGGAGAACAACACGATTGCGCTGGACCTGAAGGCCGTTACTGGAATCCTTCACCGTGGTGGCACCATTCTTCGCACTTCACGCACCAACCCGGCCAAGAAAGAAGGCGGGCTGGAAAAAGCCATGGAGACGCTGAAGAAAAATAACCTTGACGCCCTGATCGCGCTGGGTGGCGACGACACGCAGTCCGTCTCATTGAAGCTCTTCCAGAATGGCATAAAAGTGGTGGCCGTGCCCAAGACGATCGACAATGACCTCAGCGGCACGGATCTTTGTTTCGGCTTTGATACCGCCGTGAGCATTGCTACGGAAGCCATTGACCGTGTGCACTCCACGGCGGAAGCGCACAATCGCGTGATTGTGGTTGAGGTCATGGGACGCGATTCAGGCTGGATCGCCCTTTACAGTGGCATTGCCGGTGGCGCAGACGTGATCCTGATCCCGGAGCGCCCCTTCCACCTCGACGAAGTTGCTGACACACTGAAGCGTCGCCATGATCGCGGAACATTCTTCAGCATCGTCGTGATCGCCGAGGGTGCCAAGCTGGCCGATAAAGTCATATCTGACGAGAAGGGTAAACTCGATGAGTTCGGCCACGTACGCCTGGGTGGAATCGGAGTTTCTCTGGCAGCGGAGATCGAAGCTCGCACTGGATTCGAAACACGATCGGTCTTACTGGGGCACACACAGCGTGGCGGAACGCCAACTGCGTTTGATCGTATGCTGGCGACGCGCTACGGCGTAGGCGCGATTGATCTGGTGCACAAAGGA
Organism: Terriglobia bacterium; assembly: GCA_963755365.1. Lineage (GTDB taxonomy): Bacteria > Acidobacteriota > Terriglobia > Terriglobales > Acidobacteriaceae > Angelobacter. The sequence goes on from CAVWJV010000012.1 coordinate 303,764, forward strand.
ACGTTCGGTCACATGGTGGCGTTGAAAGGCACGGTGATTTCTTCTGTGCCGATTGCTGACGCCATCTCGAAAAATCGCACCGTTCCCCAGGACCTGGTCGACGTGGCCTGGAGCCTGAGCGACAAGCAGACGGAGGACGCGATCACCCGCTAGCCCGTATGTCGGGCGCTCACAATGGCACGCACTCCTGAAAAACCTGCGGCGAAAAGCTCACGCAAGCCGAGACCGAACGACCGGGCCGCGGCCCGCTCTGGTCGTTCATCCGCTCGCGGACAGAGTGGTCTTGAGCCAGGTCACCTTGATCAACGCAGGCTGGGACCACTGACCTTGTGGCAGGTTGCGGCGTTGCTCATTCTGTTTGTGGCAGCCGTACTGCGGCTATACCTGCTCACCGATAAAGTCTTCCACCACGATGAAGGCGTGAATGGAAACTTCATGGTGTCACTGTTCCGTAACGGTTATTACCATTACGATCCTGCCAACTATCACGGCCCCACCCTCTATTACGCCGCGCTTCTTACAACTTCCATCGCCAGTTTCTTTGCCGGTAAAGCCGGGCTGAATGATTTCACGCTACGTATTGTCACTGTGATCTTCGGTATGGGCGTGGTGTGGCTTCTGCTCGGCATGAAAAAGTGGCTGGGGAGCTTTGGCTCACTGTCTGCTGCGGCTCTTGCCACCGTTTCTGCCGGATTCGTCTTCTTCTCGCGCTATTTCATCCACGAAATTCTTTTTGTCTTTTTTACGCTGGGCGTAGTGGTGGCATGGCTCAGGTTTTTCGAGACACGGCGTCCGCGGTACCTGGCGCTGGCCGCAGCCTCGCTCGGATTGCTGGGCGCGACGAAGGAAACGTGGATCATTACAGTGGGCGTCTGGCTGATTGCGATTCCGTGCACCTGGCTTTGGATGAAGCTGCGCGGACGCGGCACTGCAGGCTTCTGGTCGCTTGAAAATAGTGCGGCTGGATTGGCTCCGCAATCAGACCAGGGAATTCCGGAATCTGACCGGGCGAAGCCATGGAGTAATATCCGGCTTGCGGTTCTGGCAGCCTCGGTGTTTGTCGCGGTCTGGGTCATTCTCTATTCGTCTTTCTTCACCAATTTTCCCCAGGGTGTGATTGATTCGCTTACCACTTATACGATCTGGACCAAAACCAGCTCCGCGGCCAACGTTTATGACTGGACCAGGTACTTTGAGTGGCTGGGTCGGGCAGAGCTTCCGATTTTAATTTTAGGTTTCTGTGGAATTGTCACCGCGCTGGCGCAGGCACGCAGCCGTTTCACGGTTTTCGTGGCGTTCTGGGCGATGGGGATCTTTGCGGCGTACTCACTGATCCCGTATAAAACGCCATGGCTGCAGTTAAGTATCATTCTGCCGTTTGTAATCATCTCGGGCTATCTTTTCGAACAGCTAGGCAGCCGCCGGTCATTCATAGTGACCGCGAGAGTGGCCGCGTATATTGTCCTGGCCATCGCAACGATTGTAGAGACAGCCCAGGCTGTCGAGATCAGCTTGTACCGCTATGATGACGGCAGTCAGGCTTACAGCTATGCCCATACCAGTCGTGACTTCCTCAATCTGGTCCATGAGGTCGAAAAGATTGCGGCGGGCAATCCAGCGGGAAAAGACATTGGAATTACTGAGATGTCTCCGGAGTACTGGCCCATGCCCTGGTATCTGCGCGATTACGGCCACACGGGATACTGGGGACATATCGAGGCCACCAATGAGCCCATCATCATCGCCCATCAATCGCAGAAGGCGCAGATACAGGAACAGTTCGGCGACCGGTACCGCCTGATCGGCGAATATGATCTGCGTCCCGGAAACAGGCTGTTTCTTTATTTGCGCAGAGACCTGCAGCCGTAACCAGATCCACTTCGCATTATCTCGGACTCTCTTTTTCACACAAAGCGGCATCCTTACTTGATTCAGTCTTTCGGCGCCAGGGACGCCATTAACCTGTGTCATGTTGAGCGCAGAGCCGCGCGAAACTTCGCGGCTCGGAGTCGAAACATCCCGAGGATGTTGATCCAGCGATGCAGATTGAAGGCGTTCTCTCGAGGAGTGTTTACGTCACGCCGTGCATCTTTTCCAGAAATTCCCTGTGGCTGCATCGTTACAACACGAATTCTCGGGATCTTTCGACTGCGTCGTCGCCTGCGCGCCGACTCCGCTCAAGATGACACAGGGGTAGGGCATTTTCCAAAACTGCGCCCTTCGTACTCCTTGAGAATGAGCGCGGAGACTTACTCCGTAATTTGAGTTCGTCCCTTCGATCAAGACAAAGCTATTCTTCTTCATCCCGACTATAATTCTGTTCCATGACCTCCCTCATGCAAGACCTTCGTTATGGCGTTCGCATGCTTTTAAAGAACCCTGGGTTCAGCCTGGCCGCAATCATCACGCTGGCCCTTGGCATTGGGGGTAACACGTCAATATTCACCATCACCAGTGCTCTACTGCTGAAGCCATTGCCCTACCAGGATCCGCAACGGCTGGTGGAAATTGATATGCAGCGTAAAGATGAGGGTCGCGCCAATCCGGGAGGATTTTCCCTTGGCCGCTACGAGATGATTCGCGATCATGCGCATTCATTTACCGGGATTGCCGTAGCTGCCAATGACACCATGAATCTGACGGGCAACGGCGAACCTCAGCAAGTCTCCATCATGCGTGTTACGGGGAATTTCTTTGATCTGCTGGGAGTAACGCCGCAGCTTGGCCGGACCTTTGCCGGTGATGACGATCATCCTGAGGGCAAACCCGTGGTGATCATCTCGGATGCGCTGTGGCACAAGCGATACGGAGGCAATCCCGCCATCATCGGCCAGACCATTAATCTGGATTCGTTGCCTTACACCATCGTTGGCGTTTTGCGCACGAATAGCCAATTTCCCTTTGCGGGTCCCGCAGATGTCTGGTCGCCGCGCTACTTCGAACATACCCTCATGCCAACAGCACGTTTGCGCATGGGCGTGGGCTACCTCACAGCCATTGCGCGATTGAAACCGGAGTCAACCGTAAAGTCAGCCAAGGCGGAGATGGATGTCCTGAGCCAGCAATACAGCCAGGAGAACCCTAAAGCTCCGGACCAGGGCCCAAATATGTCCGCGGTCGTGAATGATTTGCAGGAACAGACGGTGGCCAACATCCGTCCAGGATTGCTGGTGCTTTCCGGCGCTGTAGGCTTTGTGCTGCTGATTGCCTGCGCCAATGTGGCCAGTCTTTTGCTTTCGCGTGCGCTGGCGCGGCGCAAGGAGATTGCAGTGCGCACAGCGTTGGGCGCCCAGCGCGGGGCCATCATTCGCCAATTGCTGACGGAGAGTGTGATTCTGGCTTTCGCCGGAGGCCTGGTCGGCCTTGGCCTGAGTTATATCGCAACACATTATCTCGCCACACTGGGTGCTGAGAACCTGCCTCAGGGTATTGCACTTACCGTGGATGGCCGTGTGCTTTTGTTCATGCTCGGCATTTCCCTGCTCACCGGACTGTTGTTTGGAATCTTCCCGGCCTTGCAGCTTGCGCAAACGAATGTAATTGAGACCCTTCGGGACGAAGGCCGCGGTTCAACTGGCGGGCACCGCCGCACCGAGCTGAAGAGCCTCCTGGTGATCGGACAGGTGGCCATCTCTATGCTGCTGCTGGTAGGCGCCGGCTTGCTGGTGCGTAGTTTCTCACGCTTGTTGAATGTTGATCCGGGCTTTGATCCGCAGCATGTGATCACCATGAACCTCTCATTGCCCTCGGTGAAGTATTCCAAGCCTGAACAACAGATTGCCCTGTTTGACGACGTTCTCCGCCGCGTATCAGCGCTGCCAGGCGTTCAGTCTGCTGCTGTGTCGGCTGCTCTGCCGCTGACGCCCAAGCGACTCACGCCGATCTTGCCGGACGGTATGCCGGAAAAGCCGCTGGCAGAACGCCCTTTCATCATTATTGAAGCCATCAGTCCGGGCTGGTTCTCCACCTTGCATGTTCCCATGCACAGCGGTCGCGACTTCACGCCGGCAGACAAAATCGGTTCGCCCAACGTGGTCATCATCAATGAGGCTCTGGCCCGCCGCTTCTTTCCCAATCAAAATCCCATTGGCCGGCACATTGTAATGGGCCGGCAGCCGGCTTCGGAGATCGTTGGCGTGGCCGGAGACGTGAAGAATTCAGGGCTGGCACAGGACCCGCAAGTACAGCTGTATTTTCCTTTCGCGCAGCTCCCCTGGGGCAACATGAATTTGCTGGTACGGACAGCGGGTGATCCTCACAACATGGTCTCCAGCATTCGTGCGCAGATTTCCGAGGCCGATTCTGACCAGCCGGTCACCGATATTCGCACCGTGGAAGAGTTAATGGATAACTCGCGCACGCAGCCACGCTTTGCCATGTTTCTCTTGAGCATGTTCTCGGCGACAGCTTTAGTCCTGGCTGTGGTGGGAATCTACGGCGTGCTCGCCTACTCAGTTGCCCAACGGCGGCAGGAACTGGGAGTGCGGATGGCGCTGGGCGCAAAGAAATCAGATATTCTGAAGCTGGTAGTTCGCCAGGGAATTCAGCTCACGGCCATCGGAGTGTTGATCGGGCTTATCGCAGCAGCAGCAGTTACGCGACTGATGTCCAGCCTGCTCTATCAAATTGGCGCGTGGGATGCGGCTACTTTCCTCATTGCACCGTTGATTTTTTTGTTGATCGGATCAGTGGCCAGTTACCTGCCAGCACGGCGAGCGATCACTGTAGATCCAACCGAAGCATTGCGTTGATTAACTTTTTGTTTCCACAGTCACTGAGCGGAGTTAGGGATAAACGCGACTGAAGCAAGTCAGATAATGCTGCCGAGTGTTCCGTCGAATTTGCAGGAGCGTTGACGGTAGGATCTTGTCTGTTGGGATTGAAAGACGTAGACAAACGAAATGAGGCTGAATGGCTGAAGTGATCACCGTCCGCGACCTCCGCAAGAGCTATGACAAGCTTGAGGCCGTGAAAGGTATTGATTTTCAAGTTGGCGCGGGTGAGGTGTTTGGTTTGCTGGGTCCCAATGGCGCCGGCAAAACCAGCACCGTGGAAATACTGGAAGGCTTGCGCGCGCGCTCCAGCGGCGAGGCGAGAGTACTTGGTTTTGATCCTGACCGCCAGAAGCGGCAGTTGAAAGACCGCATTGGCGTCTGCCTGCAGGCGACCAATCTTCCCGCCAAGATCCGCACGCAGGAGGCGCTGGATCTGTTTGCTTCGTTCTACACGCGCAGCCTGAACTCCGAACAGCTCTTGAAACGGCTGCAACTGTGGGACAAGCGTGATGCATTCTACGAAACTCTTTCCGGAGGTCAGAAACAGCGCCTGGCGCTGGCCATGTCTCTGGTCAACGATCCCCAACTGCTGTTCCTGGACGAGCCCACCACCGGACTTGATCCGCAAATTCGTCTCGAGATTCACGGCCTGATCGAAGAGATGAAATCAGAACAACGCACCGTCCTTCTGACCACGCATTACATTGAGGAAGCCGAACGACTTTGCGATCGCGTGGCCATCATGGATGAAGGCAAGATCGTGGCCATGGGCACGCCCAAAGAATTGCAGCAGCAAAGCAAAGGCCAGTCACGCATACAGATCAACGTAGCCGCTCCCTTATTGCGTGAGACGCTGCCGGCGTGGCCGGATGCCATCGAAACCAGGCTGAATAGCGACGGTCGCGAGATGACGGTTTATTCCAACCGTCCGGCCCGGACCTTGTTTGAGATCATGAAATGGCTTGACCAGCAGGGACTGCAATTGGATGACGTCCATTTGAAGCGCCCGACTCTGGAAGATGTCTTTGTGGAACTGACAGGAAAGAAGCTGCGGGATTAATCGCCGGGAGATGATCGGAAAAGAATGAAAGCATACCTTGCACTAATCGGGATTGATCTGAAGCTGGCCTTGCGCCAGCGCACGGTCATTTTCTTCAACTACCTGTTTCCACTGATCTTCTTTTTTACCTTCGGCGTTTTTCTCGGCGCACGCAATGACGTTGTCAAGGCCACTCTGGTCCTGACCATGTCAACCACGCTGGGCATTCTCGGCAATGGCTTGTTCGGGGCTGGAATACGTGCCCTGCAGGAACGCGAGATGAATATCCTGCGGCGTTACAAAGTTACGCCAATCACGCCCGGGCCGATACTGGTGGCGTCCATGGTTACCGGCTGGATCATCTTCCTGCCCTACATTCTGCTGTTGCTTGCCGTTTCGCACTATTGGTATCACATGCCATGGCCGGGTTCGCCGTTATCTCTGATCGTTTTTATATCCATCGGATTGGTCGCGTTTCGTTCTATTGGCCTGGTCATTGCATCTGTGGCCAATACCATGCAGGAAGGGACCATCCTGGTTCAATTGATGTACTTCCCCATGCTTTTTCTGAGCGGAGCCACGTTCCCAATCGAGAATGGCCCGGCGATCCTGAAGATAATTTCCGGTTTCATCCCGGCTACCTACCTGGTGAAGGGCATGACCGGGATCATGATAAAGAGCCAGGACCTGGCTGACGTGAAGGCATATGCCGGCGCTCTAGTGCTCACGTTGGCGGTCGGCTTCATCGTCGGTATGAATCTCTTCCGCTGGGAAAAAGAGGAGAAGATCCGTGGCACGGCCAAGCTCTGGGTACTGGCTGTGCTTCTACCCTTCTTCGTGATGGGAATTGTGCAATGGATCAAGCGATAAGTCGAAAGGCGTCGCGGGTAATTTTCTTAGTACTCTTTTCCCTCTTTTTCATCTAATCGCCGCTGCCCTCACCGCACAGGACACTGATCGGCAGCAATTTCTGCATCGGCTTGCGGCTGCTGCCGAAGAGCGTGTGAATCATCCGGCGCGCTATGATCCGGGCTATCTGGCAATCGCATACCCGGGAGGTGACGTTCCGTCTGACACTGGCGTCTGCACCGACGAAGTGATCCGCGCGTACCGCACGCTCGGCGTCGATCTGCAAAAGGAAGTCCATGAAGACATGTTGGGCAACTTTGATGCATATCCCAGCCGGTCAATTTGGAAGCTGCCACGGCCTGATTCCAACATCGATCATCGGCGCGTGCCGAATTTGCGCATATTTTTCTCCCGAAAAGGGGAAAGCCTGCCGATCAGTTCTCAGGCAAAAGACTACCTGCCTGGAGACCTGGTGACATGGGACCTTGGACATGGTCTGACGCATATTGGCATGGTTGTGGAACGAACAACGCTGGTTACCGGGCAGCATTTGATTGAACACAACATTGGCGTCGGGCCAAAAATTGAAGACGTTTTATTCGATTGGAAGATAACCGGCCATTACAGGTATTTTGGCCCGCGCAGAAGGACCGCAACAAACGCGAGTTCCGCAAAAAAGTGAAACCCGAATAAGCCGGCAATTAAGTATCTCCCGCAGGCCGGCGGGAATCTAATCTACATAACGTTGGTAACAGTGACCTGGCTCACAGACGAGAGCGTACACGCGAAACTAGTTTGTATTGAGCCTTTTGCAGCCCGTTTCGGACTGGCGTCCACAAACGCCCATAAGGGTGAGAATGGGGCTGAGGTGATTGGAAAGTCTCTTGAGTTTGGAGTATAAAGAAATGTTGCAGACTGAGACACTCCCCACACAAGAAAAGACGGAAAACGGTAAAAGGAACCCTATGTCAACCAGCACAGTCACGCCCACCAAAGGGCTTGAAGGGATCGTTGCGGCAAGCTCGTCCATCTGCTATATCGATGGCGACGCCGGAATTCTCGCCTATCGCGGCATTGATATTCATGAGCTAGCCCAGCACTCAACTTTTGAGGAAACCTGCTATCTGCTCTGGTTCGGCAAGCTGCCCAATCGCGCGGAATTGGCAGACCTGAACAAGAGACTGGCAGCAGAGCGCAAAGTTGATCCGGCCATCTTTGAGCTCATGCGTAAGCTCCCTAAGACGGCCATTCCCATGGAGGTCCTGCGTACGGCAGTTTCCGCACTGTCGCCCTATGACGCCGATGCTGAGAAGATGGACCACGATGCGAACGTTCGCAAAGCCATTCGCCTGACCTCGCAGATTGCCATGATCGTGGCCGGCTATGACCGCATCCGCAAAGGCAAGGAGATTGTTCAGCCCGACCCATCGCTCTCCCACGCAGCAAATTTCCTGCTGCTGTTAAACGGTGAAAAGCCGAGTAAGACTGCCGAAAAAGCGCTGGATGTGGCCCTGATTCTTCATGCCGACCATGAATTGAACGCATCCACATTTGCCGCGCGTGTGATTGCTGCCACCCTGGCTGACATGCACTCGGCGATTGTCGGTGGTATCGGCGCTCTGAAAGGTCCGCTGCACGGCGGCGCCAATGAAGCCGTGATGCGTATTCTCTTCGACATCGATAAGAAAGGCGAAGATCCCGTCGAGTACGTAAAAGCCATGCTGGCGGCCAAGAAAAAGGTGCCAGGCTTCGGCCATCGCGTGTACACGACTGAAGATCCTCGCGCTACCCACTTGCGCAAGATGTCACAGGAACTGGGCAAAGACGCGAACCCGAAGTGGTATGACATGTCGGCGAAGCTCGAACAGTACATCAAGAAGGAAAAAGGCCTGAACGCCAACGTTGACTTCTACTCAGCGTCAACGTACACCACGCTGGGATTGGATGTTGACTTGTTCACGCCCGTCTTTGCTGTCTCACGCATCAGCGGCTGGACGGCCCACGTGATCGAGCAGTTGGACGACAATCGTTTGATCCGCCCGCGCGCCGATTACATCGGTCCGAAACACCCGGCAAAGTACGTGCCGATCGAACAACGGTAAGAAAAATTAAAAACAAAGAACCAGCCCCTCCGCAAAGAGGGGCTAGTTTTTTGCTGGATGCTATGCGCTGGGCATGAGCCGCGCACGTACTTTTTTCCAGGCAAGCCGCGCCGGAAGAAACAGGACGAATATCCAGAACAGCAGGATTGGTCCGGTTGAAAGCAGCCAGAACAGAACTGAGACGACAGTGTCCCGGATAGAGCGGATGCCATCGATGCCGGCATTACGCAGTTGATCCCCCAGAGATGGCGGCACGACTTTGAGTTCAGCTTTGTATTGTTCCGAGATCGTCAAATCGAGCGACGCAAAGCTGACCTGATTTTTCATGGTCTTCAATTGCGCTTCCATCTGTTCAATGTCACCTTGTACACGGCTGATTTGGAGTTCAACCGACAGCACATCGGAAAGTTTTCCCGTCCGGTCGCGCTGAATTTCAATCAGGCGCTGCTGTGTCTTGCGCGCATTGCTCAGGCGTGCGTTCAAGTCGACGTATTGCTGAGTCACTTCTTCGCCGTTCTGGGCTTCTGCCTCGACCCTTCCCAGGGCTTTCAATGCCGCCAATGCGGAATCGAGCTGCGCGGAAGGAATCCGCAGTTTAGCGTTGATCGAACGCGCCGAACCATTCGGAGTGTTAACAATGAGGTCTCCGATATAGCCGTGATGGCGCTTCAGAATGTCGTCCACGCTCTTGCGAGCAAGATCGAAGTCTTTCATGGTTACCGTGAGTTGCGCGGAACGTACGATCATTGGGCCGTTAGCTACGATATCGCCGGCGACGGGCTCGTCTTCTGTTGGCTGGCCGTCCGCCTCAAGGCTGCCAGCCAATGGTTTTGGGGGTGGTGGAGGCGCCGGTACTGGACTGGATCGCGTAACATCATCCCCCAGGCCATACGGAGAGTTAGAACCTGTAGCTGTTGATTTCTCCGGCGATCTTTCTTGTCGACTCTGCCGGATAGAATCCAGAGGAATGCTCTGTTGGGCATGATGTACTTCGAGCTTTATCGTAAAACGCATTCATAGCATGCCGGCTGCGCAACAGATTCGGAATCGACACCATTGCTATCATTACAGCCACAACCCCTACTCCTGCCAGCTGCCAAGCTCTCCGACGCAACGTCTTCGGATTCTTCAGCCACGTCCATATCGATCGGATCAGGCCGGAAACGCCAGCTTCTGATTGCGTTGTTTTCTTCTCGCGCTCGTCTAGCGCTTCAGCAATCACCGCCGGAATAGCCGAGTTTCCAGCCTCCACTTCCCAGGCCAGCAATCCCCTTGAAATTTCTCCGAACTCCGCCGCAAGACTCTGACACTCTTTGCATTGATTCAGATGCGCCGCTGTGTCTGCGGCCCGTTCGGGCGACAATTCACCGTCCAGATAGGCCATCAGCTCTTCAGGTTCGATTGTGTGATTTTGTTGATTCATCTCTGGGCCTCTTCTTCGGTTACTGGGGCTACGCGCGTTACCGGGGCTACCCGTTGATACCTGCTGGTTGCGTCTGCCGTTTCAACTTCATGTGGCATGATGCGTATCTGGACTGCCCGCCTCCAGCAGCGTCTTCAACGCCATGCGCGACCTGAACAATCTCGATCGCACAGTATTCACTGGAATCCGTAACAGGCCGGCAATCTCGGCATAGCTCAGTTGCTCATATTCCCGAAGCATCAAAATTTCCCGCTCCGTCGGATCAAGCTTCTCGAGCGCTTGTTGTACCCAAAGACTCGTCTCGGGGTGGAGGTCGACTCCCGCTTCGACTTCTGAATCCAGGGGCGGACCATCCTTGGCTTGTTTACGTCTTTCAGCAAACAATTGCTTCATCGCAATACTGTAGAAATATGTTCGAACCAACGCCCGTGGCTCGTAGCGATCGGTCGCCTTAATTACGGCAAGAAAGGTCTCCTGCGTGAGGTCCTCAGCTCGCTCCGGATTGTGCAGACGACGGCGGAAAAAGCCGGAAAGTGGCTCACGATAGCGGCTAAACAACTCCTCAAAAGCTTCGCGCGATCCGCCTTGAAACTCCAGCATCAGCGCTTCATCGCTGGTCATATTGTTTTTTGGCTTCCTGTCCTGCGCCCCACTCCCGTGGCGTCACCAGATTGTGCTGCTGTCTACTGTAATGTCATAAGTACGGGGAAAGTTCCCGGGGTTGCGTAAAAAATCGGGAATCTAAAAGGCGTAGAATATAGCTATGCGCCGCGTGTACCTCGACAACAACGCCACCACACCTGTCCTCCCGGAAGTGTTTGAGGCTATGAGGCCTTTCTATCTGGAGGAGTTTGGAAATGCCTCATCCATTCACCACTACGGGCAGCGTGCCCGCAGTGCGGTCGAAAAGGCCCGTAGTTCCGTGGCGGCCCTGCTGAATGCGCGACCGGCTGAGATTGTCTTCACCAGCGGCGGCACCGAAGGTGACAACGCAGCCATATTCGGCTTGACCAGCAAAGGCGATCACGTCATCACGTCCACCATTGAGCACAGCGCGGTGATGAATAGCTGTAAGCGACTCGAACAAATGGGCTGTGAGGTTACGTTTGTTCCCGCCAATGCACGCGGTGAGGTGGAGCCGGATGAAATCCAAAAGGCTTTGCGGCCCAATACACGGCTCATCAGCATCATGATGGCCAACAATGAAACCGGTGTGGTCCAGCCAGTGGAAGAGATCAGCCGCATCGCCCGCGAAGCCGATGTCTTCTTTCACACGGACGCAGTACAGGCCGCCGGTAAAATCCCGATCGACGTACAGAAGATGGGTTGCGACGTGCTCACGATCTCAGGGCACAAAATCCATGCCCCGCAAGGAACAGGCGCGGTTTATATCAAGCGCGGCACCTTGATTCAGCCCATGATTTATGGCGGTAGCCATGAGCGCCAGCGCAGGGCGGGCACCGAGAATCTCCCGGGCATCGTAGGCCTTGGCAAAGCCGCTGAGTTGTCAAAGGCGTGGCTGGAAGGAAACGGCCCGACGGAAATGAGCGCTCTCCGCGATCGCCTGCAAAACTCAATTCTGGATGCAGTTACTGACGTGGGCATCAACGGACGATGGGGCCAGGCGCGTTCCCAACACGACCAATCTCTGGTTCGATTACATTGAAGGCGAGGCGCTGGTGATTGCGCTCGATCTGAAAGGCCTGGCGGTCTCAAGCGGGGCCGCGTGTTCATCAGGCGCCATTGAGCCTTCGCATGTACTGCTGGCGATGGGTCTTTCGCATGAGAGGGCCCGCTCCAGCGTTCGCATCAGCCTGGGCAAGCAGACTACCGACGAAGACGTTGATTTCGCGATCAAAGTGTTGCCGGAGACAGTTGCCCGCCTGCGTGAAATCTCGCCTTTGCACAATGCATCGAAGACAAATCCAGAAAAGAAAACGGTAAGTGCAAGTTAGAATGCTGCCACGGCATTTCTTTAAGGCTTACTTTACTCCATCCAACTCATACATTTTCGGATCTTGACTGGTTGTTCAAGCCATACATTTCTGCGCTGAACAGCGCGGCCGCGCCGGCGATCGAGTATAAATGCGCGCAAGATTAAGTACCTTAGTCACGGTAATCGCGGAGTTTGGAGGCATCCCCGGCGTGGCACTTTGAGGTAAGCTGAAAGTGCGGACTACGGCCGCCAAAGGTCAAATCCAGGCTGATCAGCCCGTGCAAAAACTATGAGTCAGAAGTGGCTTCCCAAGAGCTTCATCGTACTGAGGAATTACTCCCGCAGTGATTTCTCTGCCGATCTAATCGCCGGCATCACGGTCGGACTGGTTGCCTTGCCGCTGGCCATGGCCTTTGCCATTGCCTCCGGTGTTCCGCCCCAGGCTGGTCTCTATTGTGCTGTCATCGCGGGATTCATCATCTCCGCTCTGGGCGGTTCACGCGTCCAGATCGGCGGTCCAACCGGCGCGTTTGTAATTGTTGTGTCGGGTATCGTAACCAGATACGGCATTGAGGGTCTTTTTACCTGCACGGCTATGGCTGGAATTCTTCTGATTCTGCTGGGCGCGACAGGACTGGGCGGCGCGGTCAAATACATTCCCCGTCCGGTTGTAGTCGGCTTCACCAACGGCATTGCTGCGGTGATCGCCAGCACACAAATCAAAGATTTTTTCGGACTTCAGATAGCTCATGTGCCGGGTGACTTTCTCGGCCGGCTGGAAGCTGTGTTTCACAACTTCAACACGCTTTCCGTGTGGGAAACATCTCTCGCAACTGCTTCACTGCTCCTGATTCTTTTCTTCCGCAAGTACGTCCCGCGCGTACCCGGATATATTGTCGCGCTGTTTGCCGGAACTGCCGTTGTCTGGCTGTTTCATCTGCCGGTTGAAACCATTGGGACACGGTTCGGCGGAATCCCCTCTGGGCTCCCCGCGTTGCGCGCTCCCGAGTTTCATCTCGACCTGATTCGGCCCCTTATTCATCCTGCCATCACAGTGGCTATGCTGGGAGCAATCGAATCATTGATGTCAGCCGTGGTGGCAGACAGGATGTTCGGCAAAGGCGAAAAACACAATCCCAATGTTGAGTTGATTGGTCAGGGCATTGCCAACTTCTTTTCTCCACTGCTTGGCGGACTGCCCGCAACAGGCGCGATTGCACGTACCGCCACCAACATTCGTTCCGGCGCCCGCACCCCTGTCGCGGGGATCATTCATGCACTCACGCTCCTGGCGATCCTGCTTTTCGCTGCGCCCATTGCGAAATTTATTCCCTTGTGCGTGCTCTCAGCCATTCTGCTGGTGGTGTCTTACAACATGGGTGAATGGGGTGAAATTCCGGAGCTGCTCAAACTGTCGCGTCTTGAGGCGGGGACCTGGTTTGCCACGTTCATGCTCACGGTGTTCGCTGATCTCACGGTTGCGGTGGAAGCCGGCATGATCATGGCTGCGCTCATTTTTATCCGTAAAGTCACTCTAACCACCACCATCAGCCCCGTGACCCCCGAATATGTGGAAGAGGGACGCGTGCACATCCTGCAGGACAAGGAGATTCCCGAGTACGTATCCATCTATCGCATCCACGGCCCGTTTCTCTTTGGCGCGGCGGACAAGGTTGACGACTTGATCCGGCTCATCCCTGAACTGCCTCCAGTATTGATCCTCCGTTTGCGCAACATGACTGCCATCGATGCCACAGGCATCCGCGCTCTGGAACATCTAGCGGACCGTGTGCGAGCTTCCGGCCGTGGACTGATTCTGTGCGGAGCACCGGCCCAGCCGGAGCGATTGCTACAGCGCGCCGAATTCAAGGACCATGTGGGCCGCGAAAATATCTGCGATAACGTGGCCGAGGCACTCGAACGTGCCCGCACAATCCACGACGAGATGGAAACGCGGAAGATGGGACAGCCTACTGCCGGGCTTGCTGCTTCAACATCTTCCTAGCTGCCCGACGCGCGTGTGGCTGCAGCTTGAAGTCGTTTATAATCAATACAGCGGTTGCTGAGTGTCAGCGCAGCAGCCGCTTTTCTTTGTATGCCAGAGCAGACCATAGCCGTTGCCATGTCCGGCGGTGTGGATTCATCCACCGTTGCGGCCATGCTGCGCGCCGAAGGCCATCAGGTGGTCGGGCTTACCATGCAGTTGTGGAACCAGCGCCGTCTTGCTGGTCGCGAAGGCATGCCGGAGAAGGTCCAGGGAAGATGCTGCTCGATTGACGACGTGTATGACGCGCGCCGGGTGGCGGAAGATCTGGGAATTCCCTATTACGTGGTGAATCAGGAAGATCGCTTTGAGCGTGACGTTGTCCGGCCGTTCGTGGAAGAGTACCTCTCCGGACGCACACCGATTCCCTGCAGTCTCTGCAACAACCATCTAAAGTTTGACCAGTTGCTCATCACGGCTCGCCAGATTGGCGCTGACCTGCTGGCGACCGGACATTATGCGCGCTGCGAGTTTTCGCCGGAACGCAATCGCTGGTTGCTGATGCGTGCCGCCGATCCAGCCAAGGACCAGACCTATTTCCTTTTTGGCCTCACTCAGGAACAACTCAGCCGCACGCGCTTTCCGCTTGGCCATATGAAAAAGCCGCAGGTGCGCGAACTGGCCAGACAGCATGGACTGGCATTGGCAGAAAAGCCTGACTCGCAGGAAATATGCTTTGTCCCTGGCGGCGATTATAAGAAGTTTATTGATGCGTATCTGGGCGAGCAGGGTGAATCCCTGCCGGACACATCAGGCGAACTGGTCACCAGTGATGGCAAGGTGCTTGGCCGTCATGAGGGCATTCACAACTTTACCGTCGGACAGCGTAAGGGCCTTGGCGTAGCCACGGGCTCACCGCTTTACGTCATCAACATCAACGGTGAGAAGGGGCAGGTAACGGTTGGCAATACCGAAGACCTGCTTGCCACACGTTTGCTGGCCCACCGCATGAACTGGATCGCTTTTGATGAGTTGCGCGAACCAGTTCGGGTCCATGCCAAGATTCGTCATCGCCATGAGCCGGCCTCCGCGACCATTGAGCCGGCAGTTAACGGCGAGACTCTGGTGACCTTTGACGCGCCTCAACGCGCCATCACACCCGGACAGGCCGTTGTCTTTTATCAGGACGATGTTGTGGTCGGTGGCGGGTGGATTGCTGAAGTCCCGCGCTAGCTCACGCAGGTAGCGGCACATTGGTGGCCGGGTGAGGCCGCGCTGGATGCGGATGAAGGAACTTCTGCCGCTCTTCTTCCAGGCTTTCAATTTCGTTGCCAATCCGTATCTGGTCCCAGCCAAGAGCTGCGCCAATCCTCTGCGCGGCGTCACTTGTACATGCGCTGGACCAGCACGCACCCAATGCCACAGGAACGCGGCGCAGCAGAATGTCGCCGAGCGTAATGGCTGATTCATGCACCACGGCTTCCACGGCCTCGGCCACCAGATGTGAGCTGTGTTCGCAAATCGGCTCCCGCAACCGATCATCGAGCGATGCAGCGTGAGCAATCGCCAGAGCATGGCGGCCATGCCACTCAGCGATTCCTTGCGCGCATTCTTCAGGGATACGGGCTTTGCAGGCTACGATTCGCGCCCAGTGCCGGACGACGGACTCCACGCCCTCTTCCTGCACTACGGCGCCGAAGATGCAGGCTGGTCGCGCTATGTTAAGGCCGAGGGCGCGTCCCACGTCGCGCGCAAGGCTGGCCGCAGTTGTCAGCTTGCCACCGATCACTGACAGCAAGCCTTCAGCACCTTCATCCGCATGGTCATGCAAGACGTGGCGGCGAGTAATGGCCGAATACTTTTTGCCCGGCGCATATGGAAGAGGACGAATGCCGGCAAAACTGTAGCGAATATCTGCCTTGGTCAACCCGGTCCGGGGCATGAGCCGGGAAAAGCTTTGGAAAAGATAATCAATTTCCTCCGTCGACGGTTGCGCGCAATCAGGCGCACCGTCATCCAGAACTTCCGTGGTCCCCAGCAATACCTGACCATTCCACGGCAATACAAAGATTTGCCGGCCATCAAGTGCTTCGGTATAAACCGCCTGGGCCGGAGCACCTGGAAATTTCGGTAAAACCAGATGCGTTCCGCGCACGCCACCGATCATTCTTGGCGCTTTGATCCCTGAAGACCCGACAACGATATCCGCCCACGGTCCAGTGGCATTCACAATCTTGCCGGCCGTAACCGAATATTCCTGGCGGGAAATTGAATCCCGCAAACGTGCGCCGGTGACGCGGCCATTACTACGTGTAATGTCCAGCACATGAGTGTGGTTCCGCACCACAGCGCCAGCATCAATGCTTTCGGCCAGCCATTCGGCTACCAGTCTCTCAGGAAATTCACACTGCGCATCTTCGTAGGAATAAACGGACCAGTTCCCTCCGTCGTCTAATTGCTGTTCAAATTCGCGGACGCTGGCAAATGAGGTTCGCTTGCCGCCTGCCCAATAGTGATACAGCCACAATCCCGTTCTGATCGCCAGGCTGCTGCGCATGAAAGATCTGGGTTTGGCGGGCAAGGCCAGCAAAAATTGCATGGGCCGTACCAGATGTGGTGACTCGCTGAGCAGGCGCTCACGTTCGTGGAGCGATTCACGCACCAGAGAGATCTCGCCCTGCTCCAGATAACGCAATCCTCCGTGGATAATTCGCGTGGATCGACTGGTAGTACCGGAGCCGAAATCGTTCTGCTCAACCAGGAGTGTGCTCTTGCCATGGCGCGCGCACTCACGCGCAATTGCCACGCCGTTGATACCGCCGCCAACCACCAGAACATCGAATCCGCGGCCCTGTAATGGAAGAGAGCTACTCACGCCACTATCATTAGATGCTTTTTGCGTTTCCGACAACATTACTTCGGAGCAAGTCTTTTCACCTAGGCAACGGTTAGCCCCGAACATCTGGGTACTTTAAACAGGCTATCCCATGAAAAAAGCCGCTCTCTGGTTTCATGAGAACGGCCTTATTCAGAACTGGTTACTTGATAAGAAAAGCTTTTAGACCCGCTTAATCATTGTTTTAGCGACATTTGTCTCTACGCTGGTGCCGCGGAATGCCGGAACTGAGGAGCTCAGACTTACGCGGTCCGCGCCCATCTTCTTGGCATGGTAGAGCGCCTCATCAGCATAGCGCAGCAGCATGTCCGGCGTTAGATCACCACCCTGGGAGAACGATATCCCCAGTGAAACGGTAATCTTACCGATGGCCACATTGTTATGCTCGATTTTTAAATTGGCTACAGAAGCACGTACCATTTCAGCGCGCTCTTGCACGCTTTCCGGTGAACTATCCGG
Source organism: Terriglobia bacterium (assembly GCA_963755365.1). Taxonomy (GTDB): domain Bacteria; phylum Acidobacteriota; class Terriglobia; order Terriglobales; family Acidobacteriaceae; genus Angelobacter. The sequence goes on from CAVWJV010000012.1 coordinate 321,227, forward strand.
CATCACAACTACAAATTCTTCGCCACCAAAACGGCACACTATATCTTCAGTCCGGACAGCTCTGCGCAGCAGGAAAGCCACTTCCTTCAGAACCAGGTCCCCGGCTTCATGCCCGAAGGTGTCATTGAACTGCTTGAATTTGTCGATATCGGCCATGATCACGCCCAGACCGCTATGACGGCGCGCTGAACGTCTGACTTCCTGCTCCATGGTTGCCTGCAGGAAACGACGGTTGTAGAGGGTGGTGAGTGGATCGCGGATCGATTGATCATGCAGCTTTTCGCGCAGCTTCAGATTCGCAAGCCGCAGGGCGGTGTACTCACCCAGTTGCTGGATCAGGGTGAGTCGTGTCTGGGTAAACAGTTCAGCGTTGTCTGCGCTGATGTGGAGAATGCCCAGTGTCTCACCCAGTGCCGATAAAGGAAGACAGATGTACGCGGGCGGAATCGTGCCACTGAAATGATGACAGGAAAGCGACTTGGGGTCCTGCAAACGTACATGCAGACGGCTGCCGCGCATGGCGCAGCAGTCTTCCGGAGCAAGAAGGTTTTGCGAAGGGCTGTCCGATTCGCCCCAGCTTGCCATGGTGCCCATCAGGTTATGCGTATTGTCGATGGCGAAAACGGCACCGGCGCTGGCCGGCAGCAGGCGTTGCGAATATCCGCTCAACACGTCAAATGCCTCGCTGGCATTCACGCAAATCTGCAGGTCAGCCTGCAATTCATTGAGGCACTTGCTGCTTTCGGTTTCACTCTGCAGGCGTTCCAGCGATCCTTCCAGCCGTGCCTGAGCATGCAGGGCCGAACGTTCCGCGATGCGCAATTTCTTCGATTCCCGCATGACCAGCATGAACAGAACCGCCATGACCAGTACAAATCCGCCAATGCGGACGGAAACACTGCGCTCAACTTCCTTGGCGCGCGATTGTGAGGCCAGATTGCGCTCCCGCAACAGTTGCTCTTCCTCGTCCTTGAATTTCTGAATGGCGTCGCGCACGCGGTCACGGCGGAAGTCAGTATCCTGGCTGTGATAAATCAACAGCGTTTTTGAGGTGCGCAGGTTGTCACGTAACTGCAGCAATTCATCGCTGATCCAGTTGCGAAGTTCCTTAATTTTCGCCTGGTGAGTAGGATCATCCTGGGTAAGGTAGGACACACGGTCCACCTGCATCCAGACTTTCGCTACCGCGCCTTCGAACGTATCAAGGTCCTGCTTTTCCGGGGTGAGAATGTAGTGGAGCCACGCTTCGCGGGCATCCTGCAGTCCGTCTTCAATCGCTTCCATCTCATGGAGCACCTGATGGGTATGCTCGACATAAGCCTGAGAATTTAGAGAGCTCCCGGGTACGGGAAAAGCCGTCCCACGCCAGTGCCACCAGAAAAGCCAGCATCAGTAAGAAAGCAAACGGGAGAAGGGTACGTGCTTCCAGTGCACTCGTGGTGATCTGTTCGGCCCGTTTGAAAAATCTCAGATACATGGATGTCGCACTCCGGAACAGCGGACTTTTTGCTTAGAGAGGCTGAATGATACCCTAATTTGGTGCCCACTGGAGAGAAATTCGAGAATGCCGTAGCCATCATGGCCCGTCTCCGCGCCCCCGGCGGATGCCCCTGGGACCGCGAACAAACGTTCGACACAATCAAAAAGTACACATTAGAAGAGACTTACGAGGTTCTCGAGGCCATCGACAACCGGGACTGGCAGGAGCTTACGAGCGAACTGGGCGATCTTCTATTACAAGTCCTCTTCTACTCTGAAATGGCGAAAGAGATTGGATTTTTTAATATCGATGATGTGCTGGATTCGCTCAGCAAAAAGCTAATTGGGCGCCATCCGCATGTGTTCGGCGATGTGAGGGCTGAAGACGCGCAAACGGTCCTGCAAAACTGGGAAACCATCAAAAAAGAAGAGGAGCGGTTACGCGCGGCGACGAATGGTAAGGCCGCCGAAACATCGGCCGGCCTGCTCGAAGCTGTGTCCTCCAAAATGCCGGCGTTGATGGAAGCCGAGAAGATAAGTTCAAAAGCTGCTCACGTCGGCTTTGACTGGCCAGACATCAACGGTCTCTTTGAAAAGCTCACAGAAGAGACAAAGGAACTGCAGGAGCAACTGGAGCAGGTTACTTCGGTTTCACTTCAGCCCCGGGCAGAAACCAAAATTAACGCCGAACTGCATGCCAGGATCGAGGATGAAATCGGCGACCTTTTTTTCGTCATGGTGAACCTGGCCCGCCGCCTTTCAGTTGATCCTGAATCCGCGCTCCGCCGCACCAATCGAAAGTTTCGCCGCCGTTTTGGTTTCCTTGAACAGAAATTGAAAGACCGCGGCACGTCTCTGGAAGACGCTCCATTGGAATTGATGGAATCGCTGTGGCAGCAAGCCAAACTTTCCGAGGAGGACCGCCGTTGAGCGCCAGCACAGACGGGACGGACCAGATCGTCATCCGCAAATGCATTGGCATGGACGAACTCAAAGCCTGCGTCGATTTGCAAAAAGAAGTCTGGAATTTTGACGATGTGGATATCGTTCCACTCCGCCTGTTCGTGGTAAGCCAAAAGATCGGCGGCCAGGTGATTGGAGCATTCTCTGAAAATCAACTTATTGGTTTTGCTTTTTCCATACCCGGTTCGCGCAACGGACATTCCTATCTGCATTCGCACATGCTGGCCGTGCGTGAGAAGTTTCGCAACTATGGCCTGGGGCGGCGACTGAAGCTTGCCCAGCGGGATGACGCCATCGCCCACGGTTTTGATTTGCTGGAGTGGACCTTTGATCCACTCGAGATCAAGAACGCCTATCTCAACCTGGTAAAGCTCGGCGCCATTACGCGGCGTTACAGCGTGAACCATTACGGGTTGTCATCGTCTCCCTTGCAGGGCGGACTGCCTACGGACCGTCTGGTCGCCGAGTGGTGGTTGAAGTCAAAACGCGTACTCAACCTGCTGGAAAGCAATCAGCCTCCGAAATTTACTGTCGAAAAAAAGATCCGCGTTCCTGGCAGAAATTTATACCTGGAAAGCGACTGATGCGGATCGCGCCAAAGCCGCTGAAGTACAAAAGCGCAATCGCGAAGAGTTCCTATCCTCTTTTCGCGACGGACTTTCCGTTTTGAGCTACGCACGCGACGATGGTGGCAACGGAGAATTTCAACTTGGAAGATGGGACGAAAAGCTCAGCTACGCATTCAGCGGCAATGAAGGAAATCATGAAGATTGAAGCTATCACTCTGCGCGAAATACATATGCCGCTGGTCCATTTCTTTGAAACCAGCTTTGGACGGACCACCGAGCGTCGCATTCTTCTGGTCACCCTGCACACGGACGGCCCGGAAGGCTGGGGCGAATGCGTGGCCGGTGAAGATCCTTTTTATAGTGAAGAATCAATCGATACCGCGTGGTATGCGACGGAGCGTTATCTGGCTCCGGCATTGCTGGGAAAGGATATTGCCCGTGGTGCGGAAGCCCCGGCTTTGCTGGGAAAAATCCGCGGCCACCGCATGGCCAAAGGCGCAGTTGAAAATGCGCTCTGGGACGCGGAAGCGCAAGCCCGCCAGGTTCCATTGTGGAAGCTGTTCGGCGGCACACAAAATGAAATCGCCTGCGGCGTTTCGATAGGAATTCAAAACTCTCACGAGCAGCTTCTGGAAAAGATTGATACCGAAGTGAAAGCCGGATATCGCCGCATCAAGGTGAAATGCAAGCCCGGATGGGACGTGGAAGTCTTTGAGAAGATTCGCGCGCGCTGGCCCGGGATTGTTCTGAGTTGTGACGCTAACTCCGCCTACACGCTGGACCAGATTGAGCACCTGAAGAAGTTTGACCAGTTTAATCTGCTCATGATCGAACAGCCGCTGTGGCATGACGATTTTTATTTCCACGCTCAATTGCAGAAGCAGATCAAGAGCGCCATCTGTCTGGATGAAGCGATCCATAACCGCAGAGATGCACAAGCCGCCGCGGAGCTGGGCTCATGCCGGATCATCAATATCAAAGTCGGGCGCGTGGGCGGGTTCAGTGAAGCCATTGCCATTCACAACGCGGCGCAGAAGGCGCAGATTCCCGTGTGGTGCGGAGGCATGCTGGAAGCCGGAATCGGCCGGTCGCACAATATTGCGCTGTCTTCCCTGCCCAACTTCGCGCTGCCGGGAGATGTATCGGCTTCCAAGCGATATTGGAAAGAAGACATTATTGAACCTGAAGTGGAGGTCTCTTTGCAGGGATTCATCAAAGTTCCAGACGCGCCAGGACGAGGCTTTCAATTGAGAGCCGACCTCATCGAGAAGCTCACGGTGCGCAAACAGACTTTGAGAGCGAGCACCGTGGCAGCAGGTTGAATGGGCCAGCGAAGAAGAAGTTCCTACTACTTCTCTCGCTTGAAAGCACCAATCAATTCCGAACCGCCACCTTCGCTATGCACGACCATGCTGACCAGTTCCCAACCTTCCTGGCCCAGTGCATTCGCCGCCCTTGCAAACTGGTCCGCTGTGCTCGAAATCTCAATGTGGTACTCCCACTGAACTGGCGGCATTGGTTTAACGTTGAGCGTAAAGGTCTGCGTCTGCGAGATATTCCCTGTGCTGGCGGTCACGTCAACACTGTAAGAACCAGTAGTCGCCGTGGGCAAGGCCGTCAACACGATGGTGTTTGCGCCGGCGCGTCCGCTGCGGGTCTGCGCGATGACACCAGCCGGCATCCCGGCGAAACTGAATTCAAATGGCGGCCGGCCCTCCACGACCGTGGTCACCGTCACGGTGACGGTGCCACCCTGCGCAATGTTCACAACGTAAGGATTCACGGTAATTACAAAATGCGGCGCTGTCTGGGCAGACGAGCTTGCGGCATATCCAGTAACGAGCATGGCCAGGAGAAGGAACTTGCGTGTGATCGTTTTGAGCATAATGAATTTCCTGGGAAAACAATGTGCCTGCGTTTTGTTACAACTGAGAACGAGCTCTGGATTTCTTCTTGCAGGCAAAGTCATTGTGTCTGAGCTGATTTGCCAGGACTGTAAAGACTGATTTAGTTTTCGTTAGTAATAAAATGCGCGAACAACTCGAGGTCAAACAAGGTACACATCCGGTCGCCATCATTACAGGTGGCGGACGCGGTATTGGAGCCGCCACAGCCCGTCTGGCGGCGAAACGCGGCTACAAGGTCTGCGTCAGTTATCTAGAACAAGCCAGCGCCGCCAATAGTCTCGTCAAAGAGATCTCTGACTCCGGCGGTTCGGCAATTTCCGTGCAAACCGATGTCGGCAAAGAGGCCGATGTGATGCGGATGTTCGCCACGGTGGATCGCGAACTAGGCCGCGTGTCAGCGCTGGTAAATAACGCCGGCACTCTGGAAAAGCAATCGCGTGTGGAGGCCATTGACGCAGCGCGCCTGCAACGAATCTTCAATACCAATGTGATTGGCAGTTTTCTGTGCGCGCGCGAGGCCGTCAAGCGCATGTCGACTAAACTTGGCGGAAATGGCGGCGGTATCGTCAATATTTCGTCGATCGCCGCGTTGTATGGAGCGGCTGGAGAATATGTTGACTATGCCGCCAGCAAAGGCGCAATCGATAGCTTCACTCTGGGCCTGGCAGGTGAGGTTGCGGAGGAAGGAATACGTGTGAACGCCGTGCGGCCTGGCTTCGTGTATACCGATATCCACGCCAAAGGGGGAGAGCCAAATCGCGTGGATCGCGTAAAGACCCTGGTCCCCATGAAACGCGGGGGAACGCCTGAAGAGGTCGCCGCAGCTATACTCTGGCTGCTTTCCGATGAAGCGTCCTACGTGACCGGGACGATCATTGATGTTTCTGGCGGGCGTTGAACCAAAATGATCAACTCCAAAACCTCCGCATGGCTACTCGCATGGATGGCCTTCGTAATAGCCGGCTGTAGCAAGCAGGCTGCGGCGCCAATTGATCATCCACGATTAACACCCAACGTTATTTTCCGTGACGTTCGTTTTCGGAGCTCATCTCTCGAACGCGAGATCATGTACCGCGTTATTCTCCCCACGTCGGCTCCGCAGGGCCAGAACCTGCCGGTCATCTATCTGCTACATGGCGGTGGAGGTTCATATCGCGACTGGTCAAACTACTCAGATGTTGCCCATTACGCTGAACGCGGCTTTCTGCTCGTGATGCCAGAGGGCGAGTATTCTTACTACACAAACTCAGCCGAGAAGCCTCAGGACAAATTTGAAGATTACATCGCCAAAGATTTGATTGCTGACGTTGAGTCGCGCTTTCAGGTGATTTCAAAGAGAGACTTGCGAGCGATCGTTGGCGTTTCCATGGGCGGCTTCGGAGCAGTCAAAATCGCTCTTAAACATCCTGAGCTTTACGGATACGCCGCTGGGCTAAGTTCGGCCCTTGATGTTCCCAGCCGCCCTTTCTCCATCAAACGAATTTCGCAATATCGTGGCCACGCTCAGATCTTCGGCCCCTGGGGGAGCCAGACGCGCCGCGAGAACGATCCTCTTCTCCTCGTTCACACCTCTGAAGCCGCTGCAACGCCTTATCTGTTTTTGACGTGTGGGGATCGTGAAGGACTGCTCGCGGTCAACCGTAGATTTGCAAACCTGTTCAAAGACCGCCACTTTCAATACGAGTTTCACATTGTCCCCCTCGGCAACCATGACTGGAACCAGTGGGACTCGCAACTTCCTGCGACCTTCGCCGCCTTATCGCAACATCTGCACCACAATTAAATATTACTCCTGCTTTTAGCGTTGGCTGCACAATCCCTTTGCGCAAATGCCTGCCTCAGGTTTAACCTTTTGCGCACGATCGCCAGCTCAGGTTTTTAAGGGGTGCCGCAGGATGCTCAAGCACATTTTTGTCGCTTTATGTTTCGCCGTGGTGTCGATCTCGTCGCACGCACAGAACGCCGATCCCCAGTTGCTGGCGGAGATCCAGAAAATCAAAGCCATCGATAATCACTCGCATCCTCCCAAGGTGGTGTCCGCCGGCGAAAAGGATGATGAGTTTGACGCGCTGCCCTGCGACCCTCTGGAACCGAGCACGCCAACCACTATCTCTCGTCCTGAAAATCCGCAATACATCGCAGCATGGAAAGCGCTCTATGGCTACCAGTATGACGATGCCAAGCCGGAGCATGTGCGCGAATTGCTGGCAGCCAAGAAGAAAGTCCGGGACGAACAGGGGGACAACTTTCCTAACTGGGTCCTCGATCAGCTTGGGATTGAAAGCGAATTGGCGAATCGCATTGCCATGGGCCGTGGCCTTCAGCCGCCAAGGTTTCGCTGGGTACCCTTTGATGATGCACTCATGTATCCCCTGAAAACCTCCGAACTAGCCAGCGAAACGCCCGACCGGAAATTTTTCTACTCGCGCGAAACCGATCTTCTCCGCCGCTACTTAAAAGATCGCGGTCTTGAGACTTTGCCGTCCACTCTGCAGGACTATCTGAGCAAAGTTGTCACGCCAACGCTGGAAGCGCAGAAGAAGAATGGTGCTGTCGCTATTAAGTTCGAAGCGGCGTACCTTCGCTCACTCGATTTTGGCTCGCCTGAGCCCATTGAGGTCCTCGCCCGCACCTATCAGCATTTTGTTAAAGAAGGGATTCCGCCGCGTGCGGACTACCTCCGCTTGCAGAATTCGCTGTTCCGCTACATTGCCCGCGAAGCCGGGCGCCTGGGCATGCCGGTCCACCTGCACACCGGCGGCGGCTGCGGGACCTATTTCCAGCTTTCCGGATCCGATCCCGCGCTGATGGAATCCGTTCTGAATGAGGCTGGCCTGCGTAAGACTACCTTTGTTCTGGTCCATGGCGGCGCCAGCACCTTCAGTAAGCCGACCTCATATCTGCTTATGAAACCCAATGTCTATGCGGACTTCTCTGAGCAGACATGGCTCATTTCCACCCGCGCGCTCAGCCAGGTGATTCGCGAATGGCTGGAGTGGTATCCCGAAAAAGTCATGTTCGGCACAGATCTTTATGCCAACACACCGGAGATCGACTGGGAAGAGATCGGCTGGCAAACCACCCAGTCCTCCCGGCAAGCCCTGGCCATCGCCCTTACCGGCATGATCGAAGACAAGGAGATTTCCCAGGAAAGAGCCCTGGAAATAGCCCATATGGTGCTACACGACAATGCGGCCAAGCTTTATGGGCAGTCGGGCAAATAGCATTACCCTTGGTTGGTCCTGTCACCGTGGCGCAACGGCTGCACAAAATCCCCCAGCTGCGTGGCTCAGAGAAGGCTTTAAGATTAACGATTTCTGTTAATTTTTGTTTACTTCGTGCTTGACTGCTTACTCTGGAACTGCAAGACTCACGGTGTTCCAATCGAACTGGCGGACCCTCCCTGGCTCGAGGACGAACGAATTACCAGATGATTGGTTTCAAATTTCATAAGAGTTGTCCGGAAAACTTGGAGTTTTAACGTTGTAAAACACGAAAGAAGATCTTCGTGTTGGGCCGAACCCGTGGTAGGTCTCTCTCCGGGACATGTGGTGTGAAGTTCAGTCTTCCTGCCTGGTTTCCGGGGGTGAGCAGCAATAAGGGGGACACTCTCAAATGGAGTTCCAGGATAAGGTTCTCAAGTGTATCGACTGCGGCGCTGACTTTATTTTCACTTCCGGCGAACAGCTTTTCTTCCATGACAAGCAGTTCAAAAATGAGCCGAAGCGCTGCAAAAACTGCAAAGGCAAGCGCGCGCAGGCCTTAGGCATTCCGCCGACCGGCGGTAACTATCAAAGGGTGGAAACCAAGGCAATCTGCTCCGGGTGTGAGCGTGAAACAACGGTTCCGTTCAAACCCACGCAAGGCCGTCCCGTATTTTGCCGCGAATGTTTCCAGCAGCGCAAAGCAACTGCGGCATCAGCTTAATAGTTCATCTCTGAATATCAAGGATTCAGGAAATCACGCTATCCGTGTGTCGTGACGCTGCGATTGCAACCTAGGCAGGTTTTTTCGCAGCATGGCTCTTCAGGTTCCTGCTGGGAAGTGGCTTTCCGTTTGCCCGTTGCTGCCGAATGTCCTCGTGCTGGATCAAGAGCGCTTCAATCTGACGCAGCAGATCATCCGTATTCATAGGTTTCACCAGCATGGACTGGGCGCCCTCATCTTTCCAGTCACCGCCAAGGAGCGGATAAGCAGTCAGGATCGCCACCGCAGGATTGTAGTCAGTCCTCTTGGCGGCACGGATCACGTCATAGCCGGCGCGTTCGTGCTCCATCTTCATGTCCGTAATCACCATGTGGTAGCTTGCCGCTTTAAGCTTGGACATGGCTTCTTTTCCTGAAGCCGCCGTCTCAACCTCAAATCCATGAATCTCCAGGATGGCTTTCAGCGTAAGCAGAATGGCTAGTTCGTCGTCGACAAGAAGGATACGTCGTTTCATGAAGAAGTCTCCAGTCATGGAAGCACGTTCGGCGCTTTTGAGATGCGGCCAGCAGCTCAGAAGGTTGTGAGCTGCCGCCCGATTATTGGTTTCTGCGGGGGCGACTTTATAATGGTGCCGTGCCCGGCTACTATCTGGAAAATTTCGGCTGTCGTGCCACACAGGCAGACGGGGCCGCGCTAGAGCGCCAACTGCAGGCCAGGGGATTCGGGCGCTGTGAATCTCCAGCCCATGCAGATATTGTAGTCCTAAACACCTGCACAGTCACTGCTGCGGCAGACCATGACGCAAGGGCGGCCATCCGCCGAACCCATCGCGAAAATCCTGCCAGCAAGATTTTGGTTACCGGTTGCTATGCCCAACGGGCCCCGGAAGAAATTGCCCACCTTCCGGGAGTCTCCTGGGTAGTCGGTAATTCTCACAAACACCTGGTTCCGGAAATTGTTTCGGCACAAAGTGCGTTTGGAACACCGGCCAATTTCGTGGGCCTGGAAACGGTCCAACTCTCCGCCCCGGCCTTTACCGTAATCGGTGACATCTTTGCCCATACTGAGCTGATCGCCGCCCCGGTGTTCGACGGGGAGTCTATCGCGGAGAAGACCCGGCCAAACCTGAAAGTGCAGGACGGCTGCAACAATCGCTGCTCATTCTGCATTATCCCCAGCGTCCGCGGCCAAAGCCGTTCCATGAGGATGGAACGTGTGCTTGAGGAAGCCAACGCGCTGGCGGCTGCCGGGTATCGCGAGATAGTGCTGAGCGGCATCAATCTGGGGCGATGGGGACGTGATCTTGAACAGCCGAGTCAGCGATTTGAAGATTTATTGCGGGCACTCCTGGAACATACGGACGTGCAGAAGATTCGCATCAGCTCGGTGGAACCCATGGACTGGAGTGATGAGTTGATTGCGCTGGTAGCGGAATCGCCACGAATCGCCAAGCATGCGCATGTGCCGTTGCAATCCGGTAGTGACCGCGTGCTCCGACGCATGCATCGCAAATACCGGCCGTGGCACTACGCAGAGAAGATCAGAAAAATTCGAGAAGCCATGCCGGATGCAGCCATTGGCGCCGACGTTATGGCCGGCTTTCCCGGTGAAACAGATGAACTGTTTGAAGAGAGCCGCAGTTTTATTGAACATCTGCCATTTACCTATCTGCATGTGTTCACCTATTCATCGCGACCTGGCACCGCCTCGGCAGCCATGCCTGATCAGGTACCGGTGCAGATTGCTCGTGAGCGCAATCGCGTGCTCCGTGACCTGGCCGCGGCCAAGAACCGAGCGTTCCGCGAGAGTTTTGTTGGACGGCAACTGGACGTGATCACTCTTCAGGCCGTCGGTGATAACTGGACGGAGGCATTGAGTGACAATTATCTAAAAGTGAAGGTCGCGGGCAGGCATGAACCAAATAAGGTGCTGCAAGTCGAGATAGCGGAGTCAGGCGATGAAAATCTGGTGGCCGTGGCGCAAGAACAAAGTGCAGTCGCTGTTTGAAGGTCGTGGTTCGTGGGCCGAAGAAGGCCTGACAGACCTTGCCCCAACAATGAGGATTCTGGGAGCATATCCAAAAAATGCGCCAGGGTCGTTCTACGTAGAAAATCAAGAATGCATGAGCTGTGGTGTGCCGCACAATGTCGCTCCAGACTTGATGGCTTGGGACACTGATACAGAGGGTCGTCACGAGCATTGCTATTTCAAGAAGCAGCCCGCTATGCCTGAGGAATTTAAGCAGGCGATTGAAGCGATCAAAGCCAGTTGTTGTGGCGCACTCAGCTACAAGGGATCGGATCCCGAGATCATCAAACAGCTGCGAAAGGCAGGCTGCGGTGATGCAGTCAAGAAGTGAACTCCAGATGTGACGGGATATCGAATTTATCGCTATCTGAAATATTGCCAGCATGCAATAACTCCAGTTCTCGCTTGTCGATTCTTCTTTCTTGATTTGTCCACTGACGCAAGCTACCTTAGTCCAGCCTTGAAGAAATCAACTCATGTCCAACTGGGATTGCTGGCAGCGCTGGCGCTCTCACTTACCTCCTGTCAGCGCAGGGAGATGCAGCGTTGCGTGGATATGCGAGGCACCGTTGTAGTGGATCAGAACTGCGAACAGGGCTATAGCGGCTATCACTGGTATTACGGCGGCGGTGGCGGATACCTGCCCGGTACCTTTGCATCTGGCGGAAGCTTCTATCCTCATTCAGGCTTTAGCGGCGTGCGTTCCAGCGACGCAACGTCATCCGGCGTGAGCCGCGGGGGGTTCGGTAGCTCAGCCTCCCATGGAGGAAGTTCCGGAGAATGAGACGCCTCACCGTCACGCCTCGCCCGGACTGGCAGGACAAGGTGGCAAAATCAGGCCTGGTGTATCACACACCCGCCGATCCCACGAGCGGCGAACCAGTGCCCTACTGGGATGAATCGGCTTACTATATCTTCTCTTCAGCGGAAGTGGACAAGCTGGAAAAAGCCACGAATGATCTGCAAGAGATGTGTCTGGTTGCGGGCCAGCACATCATCGACCACAATCGTTTTTCCGAATTGAATATTCCAGAAGCAGCAGTGGTGGCAATCAAACAGACATGGGAATCAGAACCGCCTGCGATCTATGGACGCTTTGACCTGGCCTATGACGGTAAAGGCGACCCCAAACTCCTGGAATACAACGCGGACACGCCGACATCTCTGGTAGAGGCCGCTGTAATTCAGTGGGAATGGCTGGAAGAATGTTTCCCCGGGTCAGACCAGTTCAATTCCATTCATGACCGGTTGATTGCCAAGTGGAAAGAACTCAAGCAGTACGTTTCAGCCCCGGTTTATTTTGCCGCCCTGGATGACGTGGAAGACCTGATCACCACTACCTACATGCAGGACACGGCGCAACAAGCCGGACACAAGACCCAGCGGATCCTGATACCTGACATTGGATGGGACGCAGGCAAAGGCTGTTTTGTAGACATGGACATGCGCATCATGAATACGATCTTTAAGCTTTATCCGTGGGAGATGATGCTTACTGATGAGTTCGGCGTACATGTTCTTGAGACCACAGGACTGGTGCAGTGGATGGAACCAATCTGGAAGATGATGTTCTCCAACAAAGGCCTGCTGGCGATTCTGTGGGAGCTTTATCCCGGCCATCCGAATCTGCTGGAAGCACACCTGGGCACTCCGGGACCGCTGACGGAGTATGTGAAAAAACCGCTGTTCGGGCGCGAAGGTGCCAATATCACTTTGAAAACCAGCGCCGGTGAAAAGGTGACTCCCGGGCCTTATGGAGGCGGGAGTTTCGTCTATCAGGCGGTGGCGCCAATTCCGCAGATGAGTGGACGATATCCGATTGTGGGCAGTTGGGTGATCGATCAGGAATCGGCAGGGATCGGGATTCGCGAATCGGCGGGGATGATCACTGACAATCTCAGCCGGTTTGTACCCCACCGTTTCGAGTAGGAAGAGTGAGGGATGATCAATCCCTCCAGCAGTTTGCAGCCAAGCGGGGGGAATAATGTTATACTTCTCATTGCTACGTGTAGGCACCGTGGCACTCCCCCAAAGAGAATGGTTTTGCCTCCCGTTCATCGGAACGGGTATAGGAGGATCGAATCGATAAGCGTTTTATTCGCATGAATGATCGCATCCGGGCGCGGGAAATCCGCGTGATTGATGCAGACGGAAGTCAGTTGGGCGTAATTACACCCTTTGACGCTCTCAAGAAAGCCCGGGAACAGAACCTTGACCTGGTAGAGATTTCGCCCAACGCGGTGCCGCCTGTGTGCCGCATTATGGACTACGGCAAGTTTCTCTACGAGAATGAAAAGAAGGAACGGGCGGCGAAGAAGAACCAGAAACAGATCGTCCTGAAAGAAGTGAAGTTCAGCGTGAACGTGGACGAGCATGATTATGTGACCAAGCGGAACCACGTTCTCCGCTTCCTGGGCGAAGGCGACAAGGTGAAAGCCAGCCTGCGCTTCCGGGGCAGAGAAATGGCGCACCAGAACCTTGGCCGCGCAGTGTTGGACCGGCTGGTAAAAGAAGTCGGTGAAAAAGGGATTGTGGAATTCAGGCCGCGCATGGAAGGCAATACCATGCACGTGATCATGGCGCCTCCGAAGCAGAATACCGGTGGCGGTGGTTCCAAGAAGCCTGAACAGAAGCCGCAGCAACAGCAACAGTCGTCGCATGAAACAGCGCCGGCCGGCAGCACCCGGACAGGATCCTAAACCAAGCTTGAAACCGTGCCGCCGATTTGCAGCACGGCGGCAAGTGACGCAAGATCCGGTGTAACTTCCGGAGCGGCGTCAAGGTGAAGTATTGTTGTGCAAACAGAAAAGAAAGCAGATTATGCCTAAAATGAAGACACACAGCGGCGCAGCCAAACGGTTTAAGAAGACCGGGACCGGAAAGATCAAACGGGCCATGGCTTATAAGCGCCATATTCTTACCTCGAAAGACACGAAGCGTAAACGGCAACTGGGTGGAACCACCATGGTGAGCGATGCCGATCACGCCAAAGTCGCGAGGATGATCCCTTACTAGTTTTTCAGCACTCAGCAGTCAGCATTCAGTCCCGAAACACTTGGGCTAAAGCCTGGCAGGCTGGGGGGCGTTGAAACAAACAGGGACAGAGTTCGGCCCGCCTGGATGAAATCACAGCCGGTGCAGAGGCGGAACCTGAAATAGAAGAGCCGGCTTAGAATGCATGGCTCAGCGTGCGAAACGGGACAAACCTTCCCGCCAGCCGCCTTAACCGCCGGAAAGTCCGGCACAAAGCAAAAGGAGCATCATGCCTCGGGTAAAACGTGGTACAAAACGCCGCCAGCGCCGCAAAAAGATATTAGAGCGCGCAAGTGGCTACTTCCTCACAAAATCAAAACTCTACAGGCAGGCGCAGCAATCGGTAGAACGCGGACTGAAGTTCGCCTACTCCGGACGCAAACAGAAGAAGCGGCAGTACCGTTCCATCTGGATTGTGCGTATCGGCGCTGCATCCAAAATGAATGGCATCAGCTATAACCTGTTCATCAGCGGATTGAAGAAAGCCGGCGTAGAGCTTGACCGCAAGATTCTGGCTGACATCGCCACCAATGATCCCACGGGATTTGCGGCCTTGGCGGAAACCGCCAAGCGGGCGAACGCAAGCGCCAAGACAGCGGCATAACGAGACCGATCAACCACAAAGGACACAAAGGTTCACGAAGGAATTCTTACAGCTTTCCTCTTTGTGTTCCGGGGTGTCCTTTTGTGGTTTCATTTCGCAGTTCACAAGATGAGCGATTCGTTAGTTAAAAGATGGTTAGGACTTTGTTCCTCGTTTTTGGCGACAGGTATTTGGTACTTGGTAATTCGTAAGCTACCTGGCGGTTGGTAAGTCGTGAGCGACGGTTACAGCGAAGGGCCTTGAGGGAATTTCCTTTGTGTTCCTTCGTGTCCTTTGTGGTTAATTGATTCATGTACTCAGTCCCCAAACTCGAAGATTTCTCGCCCGCGGCCCTGGACAAGGCTGTCCAGGAGTTGCTGGATGCCGCTCGCCAGGAAGCTGAGGCCATCACCGGCGAGAATGCAGGGAAAGAATTTCGCGATCGCTGGATGGCCCGCAAGAATGGCATCCTTACCCAGATCAACGATCTCTGGCTCAAGGCGGCGCCCGTTCCATCGAAACGCGAAGTCGGCGCTCGCGTCAATCAACTGAAGGCAGAAGTCGAACAGATCGTGGAGGCGTCCCGGTCACGTCTTTCCGGCTCTTCGTCGGCAGCTCGTTTTGAAGCAGAACGCATTGATGTGACGCTGCCCGGCACACACAAGGCGATTGGGGCCGAGCATCCGATGCTCAAGACGATGAATGAAGTGGTTGGCGTTTTCCGCGCCATGGGTTACTCCGTGGCAGATGGGCCTGAGATTGAAACCGACTACTTCAACTTTGAAGCGCTAAACTTCCCTCCTAACCATCCGGCACGCGATACGCAGGATACTTTGTTTGTCGCCGGACAGGATAAGAAGCCACAGCGCGATCGTTTGCTGCTGCGCACGCACACGTCGCCGGTACAGATTCGCTCCATGCTAAAGACACCGCCGCCCTTGCGCGTTGTGATCCCGGGCAAAGTTCATCGTGCGGACACAGCCGACGCCACGCATTCGCCGATCTTCCACCAGGTCGAGGGTCTGGCCGTGGACACGAACATCACTTTCAGCGATCTGAAAGGCACGCTCGACCACGCCATGAAGTCGCTCTTCGGATCGAGTGTGAAAACTCGTTTTTATCCTTCGTTCTTCCCTTTCACCGAGCCGAGCGCAGACGTACAGGTCACCTGCTTCAAGTGCGGCGGCAAGGGATGCCGGCTGTGCAAGATGAGCGGATGGATTGAGCTGCTGGGCTGTGGCATGGTCGATCCGAATGTCTTCAAGTCGGTCGAGCACAACGGTTACGACTCGCAAAAGATCAGCGGCTTTGCGTTTGGCATGGGAGTGGAACGCATCACCATGCTGAAGTACGGAATTGACGATATTCAATTGTTCTATCAGGGGGATGTGAGGTTCCTCGAGCAATTCGCATAAAGAAGCACTCAGCAGTCAGCACTCAGGCCATGAAAAACACACGACGTGTAGCCGCGAATGATCGCGAATCAATACGAGTGAGCATCAAAATTCGGGTTGTTTGCGTTAATTCGCGGCAGAACTGGATTTTCTCCGTGTCTCCGTGCCTCCGTGGTGAGAACTAATGCGTATCTCTCCAATCTGGCTCCACGAATTCGTTGCTCTGAAGGTCGACGACCATCAACTCGCCGACGACTTGACCCTTGCCGGCGTGGCGGTGGAGTCCGTCAAGCAGATTGACGGCCAGACTCTGTTCGAAATGGAGATCGGCACCAACCGTCCTGATGACATGTGCCATTACGGCGTCGCCCGCGAGTGCTCGGCGATTTATGACATTGACCTGAAACCGATCACGCCGAAGCTGCCGAAAGCCAAAGCATCCGCCGCCCCATTCCCTATCGAAATCCAGGACAAAGAAGGTTGTAAGCGCTATACCGCGCGCGTGATTCGCGGGGTCAAGATCGGCCCTTCGCCCAAGAGCATTCTCGATCGCCTGAAGGTCGACGATCACGGCGGCATCAGTAACGCCGTGGACGCGAGCAATTACGCGCTGATGGAGATGGGTCATCCCACGCATGCCTTTGACCTCGACAAACTCGAGGGCGGAAAGATCATCGTTCGCCGTGCTCGCCCTGGAGAAGCGCTAAAAACATTGGACGGCGTCGATCGCAAGCTGGAGCCCGAAGACCTGGTCATCGCCGATGCCCGCAAGCCTGTGGCGCTGGCTGGAATCATGGGTGGCTTCGATACCGCGATCTCGGGCGGCACGAAGAATATTCTCATCGAATCCGCCTGGTTTGATCCTGCAACTGTCCGCAAGACAGCACGCCGTCTGGGTATGCACACCGAGGCTTCACACATTTTTGAACGCGGAGCGGATTGGGGCGCCACGTCACTGGCATGCAATCGGGTGGCTGAGCTGATACTTTCTTCCGCTGGTGGAGAACTGGAAGGCGAACCCGTTGACGCCATCGCTGGACATGTTCCGCGCTACTCGCTGATCCTGCGCCGCCAGGAGATTCTGCGGATTCTGGGTCAGGACATTCCCGAATCCGAAGTCACACGCATGCTCACGCGGCTGGGCTTCACCATGAAGCTGGTCAAAGGTGACGAAATCATGCAACGCCTGACGGAAGGCATGCCGAAAGGCACCGTGGCGGTGGTGGTGCCTCAGGCAGGATTGATCCCCAGCAACGCCAGGCCCGGCGATTACGAAGAGAAGATCAAGAAATACACTGCCGATCTGCTGAAGCAGCTTGGCGGACAGAGCTGCTGGATTGTCGACCTGCCAACCTGGCGGCTGGACATTGAACGCGAGATCGACTTGTTGGAAGAGATCGCGCGTATACATGGCTATAACAAGTTTCCCAATACGCTGCCTTCTTTTTCTGGCGGCGTGGTTGAACTGCCGGGTGCGGCCAAAGAGGCCCGGGTGCGCAATGAGCTGCTTGCACTCGGATATGACGAGGCTGTCTCCTCAACCTTCATCTCACCGGCCGACGCGCAGGCATTCTCGAACACACAGACTGTCATCCTGGCTAACCCGCTCAGCGCGGAAGAGTCCGCCATGCGCACCTCTCTGGTTCCGGGGATGCTGGGCATGATTGCGTGGAACCTGAATCGCGGAACATTGGATGTGCGTTTGTTCGAATCCGGCCATGTCTTTGAGATGGTGGATGAAAAATCACACGAGCGCAAAATGCTAAGCATTGGCGCCACTGGCAATGCGCTGCGTCAGGACGTTCATACAAAAACTCGGCCTTATACGTTCTTTGATCTCAAAGGCGATGTAGAGACTCTGCTGGCGGGGTTTGATCTATCAAAAGCCAAATTCGAAGCTGAAGCCGCGGAGCACTATCATCCCGGGCGTTGTGCCAGCATCAAAGTTGGAGGTCAGGTGATTGTCCAATTCGGCCAGATCCATCCGGACGTGGCTGCAGCGCGCAAGCTCAGGCAGGAAGTATATCTGGCAGAGATTTTTGTTGACCGGCTGCTGAAATTCGAATTGCGTGTACCGCGATATGAACCTTTGTCGAAGTTCCCGGCCGTGGGACGTGACTTCTCCTTCGTCTTTGCCGATAGCATCACATTCGCGCAGATCTCCTCGGCCGTAAACGAGTTGAATATCGGCGAATTGCGGAGCTTTGCTCCGGCCGAGACATTCCGTGGTGGCTCAGTCCCGGCAGGCAGCTATTCGATTTTGTTGCGGGCGGAGTTCCAATCGCCGGAGCGCACTTTGCGCGACGATGAAGTGGCCCAGTGGTCGGCGGCAATCGTCAAAGCACTTGAAGCCAGCGGCGGCAGTCTTCGCAGTGCGTAAACCGGACTGCGTAAATCGGAGTTAGTACATGCGTTGGTTGCCAGGGGTTCGCAAGACGGGCAAGTCCTCAATCGCCGGCGCTGATGCTCCGGCCGCGGGGTCGCAGCCGACGATCCAGACAGAGCGATTGCTCATTCGTCCCTTTGTAGCCGAGGATGCTGTCCGGCTTTCCGAACTAGCGGGTAAGCGTCGCATCGCAGACACCACGGTTTCCATTCCCCATCCTTACAGTCCAGCCCAGGCCCTGGAAGACATCTACAAATACACCGAAGAATTCCGTCTGAGGATTGGCGCGTATTTTGCCATTGCCCTGCGCGAAAAGCCGCAGGACCTGATTGGCGGCATCCTGATCAAGACCATCGACCGACCGCATGAGCAGGGCGAACTGGGCTATTGGATCGACGAAGCCTACACCGGCCATGGATATGTAACCGAAGCCGGCTATGCCATGCTTGATTATGGCTTCAACGTGGAAAGCCTGAACCGCATATGCGCCTATCACATGAAGCGCAATGAGGCGTCCGGCAGCGTGTTGGCCCGCCTGGGCATGCGCAAGGAAGGCCACTTGCGCCAGATGATCAAAAAGTGGGGGGTATTTGAAGACGTGCTGGTCTGGTCAATTCTCAGGGACGAGTTCAATGAAAAGTAGGCGTGCCCCTTGCTGTCAATCTTCGCGGTACAAAATCCAAGCGCAATTGCAGTACAATTCCCGCCATGATCTCACGCCGTTCGCTTTTCAAAGCCGCAGGTGTCTCTGCCGCCGTCGCCGCAACTTCAGGATTCCCCAACGGACTGCTCTCATGGGCTGAGCCCCTGCGCGAGCAGCAGCCGGGTGGACCCATTCTGCTGAACAGTAATGAGAACGCGTATGGGCCGTTCCCCAGCGTGCTGGCAATGCCGAATCCATTCAAGGATGCGAATCGCTATCCCGATTTCAGCGTTGAGCAATTGACCAGGAAGCTGGCCAAGATGCACAACGTGAGCGCGGAACAGATCATTGTCGGGTGTGGATCAACAGAGATCCTGAAGCTTGCGGTAAGCGCGTTCACCGGGCCGGAGAAGAAGCTGGTTATGGCGACGCCCACTTTTGAAGCGGTCGGCTTTTATGCAAATGCTACGAAGGCTGAGGTAGCAAAGGTCCCTCTGGCGGCGAGCTACGCCCACTCGCTTGTGGCCATGGGCATTGAAGCCCAGAAAGATCCCGGGCTGGTTTACATATGCAATCCCAATAACCCGACAGGCAGCGTCACGCCGCGCCGCAGCCTGGAAAATTTCATTCGTGAGTTGCCGAAGAATTGCTATGTACTCATGGATGAGGCTTACCACGATTTTGTCACCGTCTCCGCGGATTATGCTTCCTTCATCGAGCATTCGGTGAATGATGACCGCGTTATCGTGGCGCGTACATTCTCCAAGATCTATGGTATGGCGGGATTGCGACTGGGCTACTGCGTGGCGACGCCCGCAACTGCCAAGCTGCTGCGCGTACACCAGCAGCAGGACAGCATCAACATCTTCGCGTTGCGCTGCGGGGTCACATCTCTGGATGATCCTGACGAACGCCAGATTGCCATTCAGCGAAACAACAATGATCGCGACGTCTTCATGCATGAGGCCTCAGTACGCAAGGTCTCAGCCATTCCTTCATGGACAAATTTCGTGATGATCAACACGCAACATCCGGTGCAAACGGTGATTGATCACTTTGCAAAGAACAATATCCGCATCGGCCGGCCGTTTCCACCAATGGACACGTATGCGCGCATATCGCTGGGCAAACCGGATCAAATGAAAGCGTTCTGGGCAGCCTGGGACAAGTTGCCGAAACTGGCTTAAGAAGCGTTTTTTGGCGCCTCAGATTTTCCTGCGCAACCCTCCCAGACGGCGCACGAGAACACGAATAAGCAGTGTGGTCCCAAAAGTAAACAGATAACCGGTAAAGACAGCGACTGGGATGTAGTAATTGCCCACCAAATCGTGGCCGTGTTGGACGGGAAAATTAGCCAGATTGAGACCCTGGTTGCTCACGTACATTCCGATGTTGTGCGGGAAAAAGGGCTTCAGCAAGGCCGTGATGTAAAAGCAGGCAGCGATCGAATAGCCGATCATCGCCACCAGGAAAACCAGATAACCCTGGACCCCAGCCAGAGTCCAGCGCACAAGGGTGCGCAGCACGGTTACTGGTGAGAGGTTCCAGGAGGAATGTTTAAGTAGAAACTCCATCCTGTACTGCCTGGCAATCTCGTCCGGAGTGCCCAGAGCTTCCAGCACATTCTTGCAATCGGCTTCCGTAACAACGGCGACTTGTGAAAGCTTGTCCATCACATGGGCGCGAAGCTCCAACACGAAATCCTGTCGCCGAGCCTGAGGCAGGTCAGATAGCCTGGAATTGAGGCGAACAAAATAGTCTTCCACCATTGCATTGCAGTTCATAGTGTTCACGATTTTCCTCCCTTCCCATTCAGTACCGGCTTCAATAAGGTGTTCAGATTGCCGGAAAAACTGCTCCAAAACTGGGCCATCGACACTACCTTCTGCTTGCCCGCTGACGTGAGCCAATAATATTTCCGGGGATGTCCGGCGTCGGCCTCAACCCACTCAGACTGGAGAAGGCCGTCTTCTTTGAGACGCCCCAGGATGGGATAAACCGTGCCTTCCGCCAGCACCAGGTCAGATTCCTTCTCCAGCAAACGCAGTATCTCCAGCCCGTAGAGCCTCTGCTCCCACAGACTGGCCAATATCGCGAGCTCCAGGCAGCCTTTGCGCAGCTGCGCTTCCCACTTTTCCGGCGGTTCGGATTTTGCGGTCTTCCTTAGTAGTGCCATATACCTTGCAATACAATGTATATGGCAAAGTAATGCTTGTCAACTCTTGATTTCGACGCTGGGCAGGCCCATAGGACAACCTGGAACAAAACGCTTTCATCTTCCACGACAGAACGGATTCCACAATCTCGGGGAGATCATATGCCAGTATTGGACCGGGGCGCCAAATTCATCACCAATCGTCTTCCCAAGGTGATCAATCCCACGGCTCACGCCATCATCGATTACGCGATGGCAGCTTCTTTTCTAGCCATGGGAGCCTTCTTCTGGAAGCGCAACAAGC
The DNA here is from genome assembly GCA_963755365.1 of Terriglobia bacterium. Lineage (GTDB taxonomy): Bacteria > Acidobacteriota > Terriglobia > Terriglobales > Acidobacteriaceae > Angelobacter. The sequence continues at coordinate 342,598 of CAVWJV010000012.1, forward strand.
GGGCAGCTGTGAGTTCCTTTGTCTGCGGGGGCGCAGAGTTAGTGACCGCGATTTTCACGGATTATCCCGGCGGCATGTTTAGGGAGATCAGCCTTGAGACTCACGGCGCAATCGACTTCGGACTAAGTGGAATGGCGGCAAGCATGCCAGACATGCTCAGGTTCAATGAAGAACGGGAAACCACGTTTTTCCGGCTGCAAGGGATGGCGTTGGCGACCGTGGCCGGATTGACAGATTTCACCGGCACCGGCCAGAGAAGCCAACTCGAGAAGCTCTACGAGCACGCGGCTTGATGCAACAGATCACGCAGACGGAGACGCAGCAAGCTACGTCTCTACGTTAAGATTCGCTTCCACGGCCGAACACCGAGTCGCCTCGGTAGAGGGTTCGACAATTCATTTCGATCAACGTGTGTGGTTTCGAGCAGCGTCCCGCTGAAGCAGGTACTCTCGTCGTCGCAAGCTTGCCTGATCTTTGCAGTTAATCCCGCCATTTCCACATTTGCATGCGATATACTTTCGCTCATCTCGTTAATGGAGCAGTGAGTATATATGGCACTACATATGGCACGAGAAGCTGAAGCCGAAGTCGAACGGACGGGAGAAGATTTTCCCGCACTGGAAGAGAAAATCTACAAGGCAATTGAGCTGCTGAAATCGGCGCGCGAAGGCAAGGCAGCCGCGGAGCGCGACGCCAGCCGTCTGCGCGAGCAACTCGAACAACGTGAAGAAGAGGTTGAAGTATTGCGTGGAGAGGTCCTTTCTCTTCGCAAAGAGCGTGAAGATGTTCGCGGCCGAGTGGAGAAGATGCTGAAGCAGATTGATGCTTTGGTTGAAGTGGAACAAGGCTAGAGGTGAGGGTGGCTGAACCGACATCGCGACCCGAGACTTGGGCCGGCAATTCCCATAGGTGCAAAGCAGTGCGGGTGTGACGCAAGGGTGTATTAGCTGCGCTCGAGTTTTTGTGCCTTAAACTTCAATAGGAGAGCTGGCTATGATTGCACACGCGATGACGACGACTCAGTTTGAGCTCGACGGCTATCAGGTGGTCCGGTCATTGGGGATTGTGCGCGGGATCATTGTGCGTTCGCGCTCAATCTTCGGGACTTCATTCGATGCGCTTCGCGCAAACCGCTTTTAGGGTTTGGCTCGTGGAAAAATCCCTGAGGCTCCAGTTGCAACGGGCTCGGCGCGCAAGCCGGCCTCGCCCTTCAACTTGGCGCTTCGCACAAACGCTTGGGATTTCCGATGATCTCAAATCCCGAGGCTCCGGTGGCAGTGAGGCTGAAAAATCCGCGCAATCTGGAAGAAACTACTTGACCCGGACAGCGGACAAACGATAATCATCGAATAGAAGTTTTACTTTAAGGAGTCCAGCTTGGCTTCACAAACGACCGCGGCACCGATCCGAGTAGAGATTTACGATCAGGCCTATAACCTTCGTGGTGTGGACACAGAGTACATCCTGAAGCTGGCTGATTTCGTCGACAAAAAAATGCGCAATGTGGCTGAACAGACCTCCACCGTTGATTCCCTTCGCGTGGCCGTGCTGGCGGCGTTGAACATTGCGGACGAGTACCAGGTCTTGAAAAAGAAATATGATCTTTTGGCCTCGCAGTTCCGTGAGCGCACGGGCGCACTCTCCGGCGCACTGGATGAAGTACTGGGAGAGCAACGCCGCGCCGGGTGAAGCAGACGGCATCTGGGGCGATTTGAACAACCAAGATCGGCAATGACGAACAGCGATCTGTACGGATTTATTTCAGGCTGCAAACTTGGAGTCGTCTCTTCCCTGTCCTCATCCGGGAGCGTGCAATCGGCGCTGGTGGGAATTGCCGTTACGCAGGACCTTGAAATTATCTTTGACACGGTAAAGACTTCCCGCAAATATTCCAACCTCATCAGCAACCCTGCATGTTCGCTCGTGGTCGGCTGGAACGGCGAGCAGACGCTGCAGTATGAAGGGAATGCGACCGAACTAACCGGGACCGAGTTACAGCGCTGCCAAGCGACATACTTTAAAGCATGGCCTGATGGGCCATCGCGCATGGCATGGCCAGGCATTGTGTATTTCTGCGTGCGTCCCAGGTGGATCCGCTATAGCGACTTCGATGCCAACCCGCCTTTGATTCAGGAATTCCGCTTTTAAACTCACCCGTTGCAGAAAGTCCAATCAAATTTCTGTAAAAGAAAGAGCGGATAAAAAGAAGTGTCAACGCGCGTTGGTACCCTTGCTTCTTAGCGTTCTTTTCTTTAGCATCAACCATGTCAACCGGCCTGCAAAGCAGGTAGGAACGGTAACCGTTCATGAACCAACATTCAATGAACAGGGGGCCTGACTCGTATAATAACGGCTCGGTGCGCGAGGTTCCGCCAGTACGGAAATGCCTAAAGAGCCGCGGCGGGTTCCCACCATCTTAGGATGGGTTCAGAACGGCCCGGTCATACGGCCGCGTGGGTCGGTTGCGTAAAATCCCTTCTTTCTCATTCTCGCAAAGAGATTTACTCGAACTAAGCTTGTTCCGACCTAGATAATTACCCTGCTCACCTTCGTCGAATACAATCCACCTTGAATGCCCGAAGCTTTCTCCACACAGCGCTACACGGTCCCGGCTGAAGCTGCCGGCCAGCGCCTGGACCATTGGCTTGCGGCGCAAATTCCTGATATCAGCCGGGTGCGTGCGCAGCAACTGATTGAGCAGGAGAAGATCACCGTCAACGGCAGACAGCCGAAAGCGTCGATGCGTCTCAAAGGCGGCGAAGAGATCCTGATCATCGGACGCGTCACGCTTCCGCCTCTGCATGCTTATGCTGAAGACATTCCACTGGATGTGGTTTACGAAGACGATGACATAGCCGTCATCAATAAGCCGGCAGGCATGACGGTGCATGCAGGATCGGGTAAGGGCGAGGCAGGCAGTAAAGGCACATTGGTCAACGCGCTGCTCCATCGCTTCCGCAACCTTTCACAAGTGGGCGATCCGCTGCGTCCGGGCATTGTGCACCGCCTGGATAAGGACACAAGCGGTCTCCTGGTGGTGGCAAAGAACGACAATGCGCATCGCAGGCTGGCGGAGCAATTTTTGCGTCGCGAGGTAAAAAAGACATACCTGGCACTGGTGCATGGATGGATGCCCCAGACACCGGGCACGATTAATGCGCCAGTAAGCCGCGATCTGGTGCGGCGCGAGCGTATGACAACGCGGCGCCGGGACGGTCGCACAGCGGTAACTCACTGGAAAGTATTGAAAGCAATGGAAGGAAAGCACGGGAAGTTTTCCCTGCTGGAAGTAAAAATCGAAACCGGGCGCACTCACCAGATTCGCGTACATCTTTCATCGGTGGGCCACCCAGTGGTCGGCGATGCACTTTATGGCGCGCCACGTGCTCTTCCGGGTTACGGAGGTACAGCATCAGGGGCAGCATCTATGGGCAGGCACTACTTGCACTCTTTCGCGCTACAATTTCGGCATCCAATAAGTGACAAGCCACTGTCGTTCGATCAGCCCCTGCCGGCAGAGCTAAAAGAGTTTCTGGATAGAGTAGGGGATTAAGGACATACGGGTTTTTATGATGACCGAATTCAAAGTAGCTTCATTGTCCGTTTTGAGGGTATTGGCCCTGTTTTCTGCCGCCGCCCTCGTTATGGTGACAGCGACAGGTGGACATGCCCAGTCACTCTTACCTCCCGGCTCTAATGTTGTCCCTTCGGGCACTGCTATTTCGGCAGATGACCAGCCTCTACCGGTTTTCCGGTCCCGAACAGATGAGGTCAACGTAATCTTTACGGTGACTGACAAGCACAACAGATTTGTAAAAGACCTGAAGCAGACGCAGTTTACGATCCTTGATAACAACATGCCGCCGCGGCAGGTGACCAATTTTGAATCGGAAACCGATCTTCCCCTGCGTGTGGGCCTGCTGATCGATGCCAGCAATTCCATCAAAGATCGTTTCAAGTTTGAACAGCAAGCGTCCATCGAGTTTCTGCGCCAGATCATCCGGCCACGGACAGACAAGGCTTTTATCCTGGCCTTCGATGAAGTGACGGATCTAACCCAGGACTTCACCGGCGATATGGGACAGTTGACTCGTGGAATTAATGTGATTCGTCCCGGCGGCGGTACGGCCCTGTGGGATGCGGTCTTCACGTCGTGCCGTGACAAGTTGATGAAAGAGCGCGTGGAAGGCACTAATGGAACAGTTCGCAAGGCCATCGTCATTGTTTCCGACGGCGATGACAATCAGAGCCGTATGACGCGCCAGGAAGCCTATGACATGGCGCAGCGCTCCGGGGTAATCATCTACGCCATCAGCACCAATATGAGTAACATTTATGACAATGGCGATAAAAACCTGAAGATGCTGGCAGAAGCCACCGGCGGCCGCGCTTTCTTCCCATCGAAACTGCACGATTTGAGCGCAGCGTTCAAATCAATTCAGGAAGAGTTGCGCAGCCAGTACTCGGTTTCTTACAAGCCAGACCAATTTGACGGCAATGGGAAATACCGTCCCATTCAGATTTTGGCTGAGAACAAGAAATTGCATGTGCGGACGAAGAAGGGTTATTTCGTTCCTCACCAATAACAACTCCTAAACCTTGCAGAAAGCCCAGCCACCGCGCTGGGCTTTTTCGTCTGGCGAGACGAATGACCGTTACCGGACACAATGTGCGGAAAGGTTAAGAATTCGGGGCCCGCAGCTTATAATAGTCCCAGAGAAGACTCATCAATGTGTGCCCATAAAGCCTTCATCCTCCTTATAACCTGCGCATTACTGGGAACGGCCAGAATGCAAAGCCAGACGCCGTCATCGCCTGCACCCACCCCGGTCCCAGATTCAGCGGCGGCGGCCACGTCCGCTACAGACGATTCGCCCTACAAGTTCGGGGTAAGAACGGACCTGGTCAACGTGATTTTTACCGTCACGGACAAGCATGGCAAATTTATCAAAGACCTGAAACAAAACGACATCAAGATTCTGGACAACAACCTTCCACCCAAGCAGGTAATGAACTTTGAGGCTGAGACCGACCTGCCGCTTCGTGTAGGCCTGTTGATTGACGCCAGCAATTCTATTCGCGATCGCTTTCTTTTTGAGCAACAAGCGGCCAGTGAATTTCTACAGCAGATCATACGTCCGAAAAGCGATCGAGCTTTTGTGCTGGCGTTTGACGAAGTCTGGGACCTCACCCAGGACTTCACCGGTGATCTGGACAAGCTCACCAAGGGCATACAAGTGATCCGTCCCGGTGGCGGTACGGCATTATGGGATGCTGTGTACTTCGCCTGCCGCGACAAGCTGATGAAAGAACATGACACCGGACCGGTGCGTAGAGCCATCATCCTGGTTTCAGACGGCGACGACAACCAGAGCCGCGTCTTGAGGCAGGAAGCGCTGGATATGGCCCAGCGCGCGGAAGTGATCGTCTACACCATCAGCACGAACCTGAGTAACATTCAGGACCAGGGCGATAAAAACCTGAAGTTGCTGGCTGACGCCACCGGCGGAAGAGCATTCTTCCCTTTTAAGCTTCAGGACCTGGCAGACGCATTTCACGATATTCGCGAAGAACTGCGCAGCCAGTACTCAGTCTCCTACAAGCCTGACGAGTTCATTGCCAATGGTGGATTCCGTGCAATCCAGATCAGCATGGCGGACAAGAAATTTCGCGTGAGGGCCAAGAGAGGCTATTACGTTCCTAAGCAGTAATTGTCTTCATTCGTTGGCGCTTCGCGCAAACCGCCGGTCATTGCCTTCCAGCGCACAGTTCGAGTGCTCCTGTCGCAGCGGGCTCGGCGCGTGTTCGGCCTCAACCTTAACGAGCACGGAAGATTGCCATCGATCTCTAAGACCGTAGGGATTCCTCGCGCTGCTCGGGATAAAGAGCGAAAGGCCTATTCGTTCGGCGCGTAATATCCTTTGCGAGCCTGAATTTTAAAGTCCTTTGCTTTGATCTCAATTTTGCGGAAGCTGCCATCATGTTTTGGATCGGTAGGTGAATATCCAATGCTGTACTGGCTGCGCAGTTCATTGGAAATCTGCTTGAACGCGTCGCCCAGCTTGTTGGGATTATTGACGGTAATCATGCGTCCGCCGGTCTGTTCGGCCAACTGGCTCATATCATGCGAATCAGAACCGTAGCGCGGATCACTGATCAACAGGACGTAGCAGATAGCGTCAGCTTTCTGGGCCGCTTCGATGGCATCTTTCAATTTCTCACGGCTACCCTGGTCAACGCCATCTGTCAGCACCACAACGGCTTTGCGTCCCACCTGCTTACTCAACATTTCATCGCTGGCGAGAAAGATTCCGTCATAGAGCAGAGTGCCTTTGGGGCGGGAAATAGGAACGGGACCCTGGCCGATACCTGGTACACCGCCGCCACCACTTCCTACATTGATCCTGGCTTTCTCCAGACCACGATTGAGTTCGTGAACGTCTGACGTCAGGTCCTGCAACAGATCCACACTGATATCAAAGCTCAGCACAAACGCCAGGTCTTTGTCGGTAATCACGCTGCGCAGGAAATCAGCACCCACCACCTTTTCTTCCGGCAGCATATTCTGCATGGAACCGCTGGAATCAATGAGGATTCCGAGGGTCAGCGGCTGATTGCTTTCAGCGGCAAAGTACTTAATCGTCTGGGGCTTGCCTTCTTCGGTAATTTGAAACGAATCTTTGGTCAGATTCGGGGACAGAGCACCGTGCTTGTCCTTAACAGTGAAATACACAGTGACCAGGTTAACGTTCTTACGAAAGACCGGCTCGTTGCCCTGTTGCTGGCCTGAGCTGCCCTGTTGCTGGCCTGAAGAAGACTGCCCCTGGCTGGACGACTGCTGAGCAACGCCGGCCATAAGCATGAGCGATATGAAAACGAAGACGTGCAGGAAGGTCCGCATTACGCTGCCTTTCTAAATCCCCGCTATTTAGGGTATGAACATTCTATTGGATGCGCTCTGCCAGAGTCCTGAATGCCTGAAAAAGCTTACAATGGAAACAGATTCTGCGGGACATAGTCAGGGCCTGCGCTCCGGGGAGAACTTTCCCGGTGTCGTGGAGTCCTATGCAAGATAAGGCAAGAAGATCGTTCCAGTAACAGGTTTTAACAGGTTTTCTGCGGCGATTTGCATCCTAAAGTCGTCTTATAAAGTGGAGGCTTAGAAAAATGTCAGGCTTCGGGTCCGGTGCCAAAAAGCTGGTTTGTCTCTGTGGTTTACTGGTGATCTCATTATGGGCGCAACAGCAGCCTCAGAACGTCCCGGATGCACCCAAACCCAAGCCGGGTGCGCAGCAGAGCCAATTCCCTGATGACGCTCCGCCAGTCCCCAAGAACGATCATCCTGCCGACGCGGCGAATGATTCTCCTGTGCCAGCGGCAACACCCAGGCCCAAAACTACGCAACCACAGACTGGAATCGCGACCAGCCGCGACGATCTCTACAAGATCAGCGTCGCGGTGAACTTTGTGCAGATACCGGTAACGGTAAGGGACAAATCAGGGCATCTGGTTCCCGGTCTTAGCCCTAACGACTTTACTGTCCTGGAGGATGGCGCCCCGCAGCAGATTAAATTCTTCACCAGCGATCCTTTTCCTCTAACGGCGGCCATTGTTTTGGATACCGATCTGCCGTCCACCACCATGAAAAAGGTGAATGACAGTTTGCCGGCGTTGATCAGCGCTTTCAGCGAGTTTGACGAAGTCGCGCTGTATCGCTACGGTCATACCGTGCAACTGGTGTCCGGTTATTCCGGCGCCACGAACGTGTCGACAACCACGATCGCCAAGATCAAGCGCACTGGGCGGGAAGGCGGTCCGCCGATGATTGGCGGCGGCCCATTTTCGCATCCCGGACCATCCATCAATGGACATGAAGCTGATCCCAGCGTGAAGCCGTCCGCGGTCCCGGCACCGGTCTCAGAATCTTACGTATTGAATGACGCAATTCTGCGCGCAGCGCAGGATCTCAGCCGCCGTGATAAATCCCGGCGTCGCATCATCTTCGTAGTAAGTGACGGGCGCGAACTTGGCAGCACCGCGCACTATGACGAGGTCAAGAAATTCCTCCTCGGACAAAATATCGCCGTTTACGCTTTGGGCGTGGATACGGCGGCCATTCCCATCTATGACCGACTGGACCGGGTTCGCGTTCCCGGCTTCGGCTATGGCAATATCCTTCCCAAATACGCCTCAGACACCGCGGGCGAAGTGTTAACTGCCTTTGACCGCAGCACGGTTGAAGCTGCATATGCCAAACTGACTGACACGGCGCGCAACCAGTACACCCTTGGCTACACAACGCAGGCGACCAAATCAAGCAGCTATCGTTCCATTGAGGTCAAGGTGCATCGTGCAGGGTTAATCGTTCTGGCGAAACAGGGATATTATCCGCTGCCGCCTTCGTCTGCGACTTCGACTTCGTCTGCACCGGCGCCATCGCCGACACCCCAGCCATAGGCAAACAATAGCGTGTGTATGGCCAAGCAAGGCAAATCTGGTATGCCATCGCCGTAACGCCCTGCATGCCCAAGGGTTGGACACGTTTCCGGCCCGATGTGATATAAACAATGCTTTCAGCAGCATAGACGTCTTAACCGTTCGCCCGGCACTCCATGTCGCGAAGGGTAACTGAGGACAGCCTTTGAGTTTCATCAATTTTGCGGCCAGGGAGATCAACTGCAAGATCGTCTATTACGGCGCCGGTCTGGGCGGTAAGACGACGAACCTGCAATTTATCTTTGACAAGACTGCTGACAAGCAGAAGAGCAAGATGATCTCACTGGCGACAGAGACCGACCGAACGCTCTTTTTTGACTTCCTGCCTCTTGACCTGGGTACGGTGCGCGGTTTTAAGACACGTTTTCATCTATATACAGTGCCAGGGCAGGTGTTTTATGACGCCAGCCGCAAACTGATCCTGCGCGGGGTGGATGGCGTGGTCTTTGTGGCCGATTCCCAGGAAGAACGCCAGGATGCGAACCTGGAAGCGCTGGATAACCTGCACGAAAACCTCAAAGAACACGGCTACGAGTTCAAGAAAATACCTTACGTTCTGCAGTTGAACAAGCGTGACCTGCCGACCGCGTTGCCAGTGGAAGAACTGACCAAGGAATTGGTACGCAAGGGCGAGCCGGTGTTTGAAGCCGTCGCGTTCCAGGGAAATGGCGTTTTTGAGACCCTGAAAGAGGTTGCGAGGCTGGTCCTGCTGGAACTGAAAAAGGGATAGCCCTTATCCCTACCTTTGCAAACTTACTGACTGAGATAAAAAGGCCGCCCGCAAGCGGCCTTTTCGACACGTGATACAAAATTACTTGTGCTCGCCAGTCGCAGACCCGCCAACGTCTCTTCCTTTGGCTACCCCTCGGCTGGCGCGGGCGGACATGGTGTTGCCGCTGGAATCGCCATAGCGCTCAAGTAAGACCGGCACCAGAGCACCTTCGGCTTCCTTGGTAAAGGTCAGGCGACTTTCTTTCATGTCGATGCGGATGAAGTCACCGAGCTTGATCTGGCCGGTGGCAACAAGATTCGCCAAGGGAAAGACAATGTTCTTTTCGATCGACCGCTTCAAGTGCCGCGCACCGTACTTTGGATCGGTGCCTTCCACCAGAAGGAACCTCTTGACCGGACTGGTGCAGCTGAACACAAATTGCTGGTTCCCAGTAGCCTGAAGAATACGCTGCTGGACCATCCCTAATTCAATTTCCAGGATGTGCTCAAGATGCTCCGGTTTGAGCGTCTTAAAGACCACCATCTTGTCGATGCGGTTCATGAACTCGGGCGAAAACTTGCGTCGTGCGGCCTCCTGTGCGGTACGGGTGATCTTCTCGTCCAGCCTGGTATCCACCACTCTCTCACTGTTCTTCGACTTGGCAAAGCCAAGACCGCCAGTGAGGATGTCACTCATTTCACCAGCTCCGAGATTGGACGTCATCACGATGAGGCACTGGGAGAGATCAACGCGGCGGTTGTCGCCCAGGGTGAGCGTGGCTTTATCCAGAATGCCCAGCAGCAATTGCCATAATGCGTCGCTGGCCTTTTCGATTTCGTCAAACAGCAGCAGCGTGAGTTTGCGCTTTTCCGTATGCCACTGGTTCAGCGCTTCCTGGGTCAGCAGGGGGTGAGTTTCCCTGTGTCCGAGGTAGCCCGGAGGAGAACCAATCAGCTTGGCGATCTCATGGCTATGCTGAAACTCAGCACAGTCAATCTTAATGACCGCGCGCGGGTCGCCGAAGAGCGCTTCCGCCATGGCTTCCACCACCCGGGTCTTGCCGGAGCCAGTGGGGCCAAGAAATAACAGGTTCCCGAGAGGACGCCCCGGAGCATTCAGGGATGCGAGAAACATCTGATATATTTCGACAACTTTATCGATGGCGGCATCCTGGCCAACGATTTTCCGCCGCAGGGCGGATTCAAAGTCAAGCGCATCCGAACTGCGCCGGCTTGGATCAAGTGCTGTATTAAGACCGGTCCTCATATTTTTGCCTCGCCTCTTCCGCCGAGGACTGAACCTTCAAAGAAAGGTCTAAGAAAGTGAGATGGATGCCTTAGCTTCAGAGTTGTAATAACTGACTTGTCAACACCCCGCTGCCACGCATCAGACGGTTAGATGCAGCATGCATGACAAAAGGCCAAGCACCAGCAGGCATTTTGATCAGAGTAGCTGGTGTCATGCTAATATGCGTTTAGACCCCGGAAAAGAGTTCGCATGGCAACCAAAAAGTTAGGCATTGTTTCGTCCGCAACGCTCATTGTTGCCGGGCTGGTAGTTGCAGTTATCTTCTTTGTACGGCACCCGCAGTTAATATCGCAGACCAAAGTTTCAGCAGCCGCACCGGCGCAAACGTCGACTAACGCTACGCAGAATGCAACTATTACACCGTCGGCCACGACCGGTAATGGAGCGTCAGGAAACGCTGACGCCGCGCCGGCCCAGCCGTTGCCACCGGGGACAATTACCCATGAGGCCAAGGCGCTCACCACGGCGGTGTTTCTGGCCCGGCAACATCTGACTGAGTCAAAATACATGACTGTTGCGGAATACGTAGCCGCCATCGCCACGGCCAACAATGGGAAAACTTCATTCAAGAAAGGTGAAACCGTCCTCATTCCCGGCATTGAGCCGCAGCCCATTGTGGAAAAGATCCGGCCCTATGCGAAAGACACCGAGTTGCGCGCCATTTATTTGACTGGTGGCACGGCCGGCAGCGCAAAAGGCATACAGATTGTCCAGCATTGGAAGGAAACCGGCGGCAACGCTGTGGTCTTTGATATCAAAGACAGTGACGGCAGCATCAACGTTCCCTTTGAGCATCCGCTGGCACGCAAAGTCACCCATCACGCGATCACCAACCTGCCCAAGTACGTGCGCTACCTGCACTCCCTCGACATGCACGTCATCGCGCGACAGGCGCTGTTCCGGGACGACAATATCGCCCAGAATCACAGTGCGCTCGCCGTCCAGAGTCGCAGCATGCACAAGCCCTGGCTGGAAAATGGCAAACTTGTCTGGTCTGACTCCTCAAACAAAGAGGTGCAGGACTACAACATCGCCCTGGCAAAGTACGTAGCCACGTCCGGAGTGGATGAGATTCAGTTTGATTACGTCCGCTTCCCTGCCGAAGGCAACCAGGCGGACGCGCAGTTCGACTTTCAAAAAGACCCCAAGCTGCACCGCGATGACGTGATCGCGAACTTTCTGGAACGTGCCTACGCGCAGTTGCACCCCATGGGTGTGCTGGTGTCTTTGGACGTCTTTGGTGTGATGGCATGGCAACGACAGGTCGATATGGCCCATACAGGCCAGGACATTGTGAAAATGGCCAAGCACTCTGACGTGATATCGCCCATGATCTACCCATCGCACTTCTTTGGCATGGATGGTTATGACCACCCTGGCGATGCGCCCGAACACTTCATTGGCGTTTCGATGGACCGTTTCGTGAAGGTGACAGCGGGCTCCGGTGTGGTGCTGCGTCCCTGGCTCCAGGCTTTCCACTGGAGGACCAAGACGTATTCGCCGGAATACATCCTGAAGCAGGTGGGAACGTCCAGCCAGCATGGCGGCATCGGCTTCCTCTTCTGGAACGCAGCGAATGACTATTCCAAACCTTACGCTGCCATGCCGGTGATCATGAAGAACCCGAAGCAGTATCTCCACACGCCAGGAACGGCGCCAGTAGAGGCACAGGCACCAGCAACCACGTCTCCTCAAACAACGCCACCAATAACCAGCACATCCGCCGGCGTAGATCAGGGGAAAGACCAGGGGAAACCATTGCAGACTGCCGCGACTGGCGGGCGCCAGTAGATCGTAATCCTCAATTCGCCTGGCTTCGCTAAGTCTTCCGGCTAACATTTGTAATGTGACGAACGCATATTCGATCCCAATATCAAATGTTGGCCGGAAAATTTCTGTCAGATATAATGTGCTGTTTGCCCAAGAATCATATCTAATGTAAGTGTCGTCCTAGGCTTCTAAGCCCAGGCCCGGGTATGTCTCTGGATTGAACAACCCAGGATTCAATAACCGGGATTCAGCAAGCGGCAGAGTTTGGCACAATCTGGCAGAAGGAGCCCCCATGGCGATTCAAGCAACCGAAAAGATCTGGCACAACGGAAAGTTCATTCCCTGGAAAGATGCTCAGATTCACGTGATGTCTCACGTGGTGAACTACGGCTCGTCAGTCTTTGAAGGAATCCGTTGCTATGAACAGCCGGAAGGGCCGGCCATTTTCCGGTTGCGTGAACACATGCAGCGGCTGCTTGACTCCGCCAAGATTTATCGCATTGACACCGATTACACGCTGGAGCAGCTGTGCGAAGCCGCTTGCGACCTGGTGGCGACCAACGGCGTTTCGCCGTGCTACCTGCGCCCCATCATCATGCGCGGCTATGGTGAAGCCGGCGTGAACCCGTTCAACTCGCCCACGGACGTCTACATGACCAATTACCCCTGGGGCAAGTACCTGGGTAAAGGTGACGTAAGTGAGGGCGTAGAAGCCTGCGTATCGTCATGGTCGCGAATTGCGCCAAACACCATGCCGGCTATGTCCAAGGCAGGCGCCAACTACATGAATTCACAGCTCATCAAGATGGAAGCCATTGTGAACGGCTATGTGGAAGGGATTGCCCTGGATGTTAATGGCTTTGTGAGCGAAGCGTCAGGAGCGAATATTTTTGTCGTGCGCAAAGGCAAACTGATGACGCCACCGCTGGGCAACTCAGTCCTGCCGGGCATTACGCGCGATTCCCTGCTCACGCTGGCTGAGGACCTTGGCATCCCGGTAGCGGAACAGATGATCCCCCGGGAAATGCTCTACATTGCCGACGAAGTTTTCTTCTGCGGCACCGCCTCAGAAATTACTCCCATCAAGTCCATCGACAAGATCAGCATTGCAGGCGAAAAGACCGGACCAGTTACGCTGGCCCTGCAACGTGAGTTCTTCAACATTGTTTATGGAAAAGAGAAGGACCGCCACAACTGGTTCAGCCGCGTCCCGGTAAAGGAACGCAGCAAACAGACAGTCGGCGTTTAGGCGAGGACTCCTGCGGAGGGTAGCGATTGTTTGAGCAGTGGCAGCTCTTGATGGAACAGCTCCGGGGCACGCACGCTCGTCTTGGGCCATGGTACCTTCTGATCGCCTCGGCATTGACGTTGACCTCCGGGTTTTGCAAAGGCCCACTGCGTTTCGCCCTGTTGTTGCTGGCCGTTATCCTTTTTATCTCCGTCACGGCTGACTTCGCCCGATCACTTTTAGAAAAAGATACGTCATACGCCTGCCTTCAGGGACCACCCCAAGTGGTTCCGGTAACCCCGATGCAGATTGTGTTCGCAGCGCTCCTTGCCGGCGTCTATACCTGCATGATCTCTGCCGGACTCCGGCTGCTCTTTCTTCCTGGCGGTCTGGGATTCCTGGTCATGCTTCCCTGCACCTTTGTGCTTTCATTTCTGGCTGCCTGGCGCAATGTCCTGCTGTGGTATCGGCATGCCGTCGACTACGAGCAGGCGTTGAATGAGGATGCCGGACAGTCTCATCGCATTCGTATTCCGCCCGTCCGCTGACCAATACTGCATCTGAGGCAGTGCGCGCGGCGTTGCACCGTTTTTGTTTGCCGTGGTCGTTTGGCGTGGTCTTTTGCCCTGGTCTTTGGGGACTTTGTTGCATCGCAAACATGCGTCTTCTATCCGGCATCCAACCACAAGAATTCGGAGGCAGGCATGAAAGTTGGCATTGTTGGAGCTGGAGCCGTTGGAGCGGCTTGTTTAACGTCGCTGATTACGCGCGGCGTGGCGTGCGAAATCGTCCTGGTCAATCGCAGCCGTAAACGGGCGGACGGAGTTATCACAGACGTTCAGTACGGCGCTGCTTTGCAGCCGCAAGTGCGATTGAAGGCCGGCGAATACTCTGATCTCAAAGGCGCCGAGCTGGTAATGGTTACTGCCGGCGTAAATGAAAAAGACGGCGGCGCTACCGACCGCAGCGATCCCAAAGGCCGCCTCAATCTACTGCATAAGAATGCCAAAGCGTATGAAGAGATTATTCCTCAGATCACAAAGGCCGCGCCGAATTCGGTCATTCTGGTGGTGACCGATCCGCCAGATCCACTGGCTGATCAAACGCTGAAGCTGGGCCACAAGAAGGTGCTGAGCACCGGCACGTACCTTGATTCACTGCGCTTCCGTTTCCATCTGGCGAAGCGATTGGAAGTAAGCCCGGAGAGCGTGGAAGCTCTGGTGGTGGGCGAGCACGGAACATCACAGGTATTTCTCTGGTCTTCCGCGCGCGTTGGCGGCCGATCCATCCGTGAGTTTGCGGAAGAGACCGGCATGAGCTTTGATCAATTCAAGAAAGAGATCGAAAAAGAAGTGCGCTACGCCAACATCACCATCATTGAAGGTACGGGCGCAAGCGTGTTCGGCATTGGCGTGGTTTCGGCCCGGATCGCGGAGATCGTATTGCGGGATGAGAATGCGGTGATTCCCATTGGATCATTCAACCGCGATTTCGGCACAACTCTTTCGCTGCCCAGCGTTCTGGGTCGCAATGGCGTCAGTCAGGTTATTATGCCGGACCTGTCAAAAGAAGAACGCGAGCTGCTGGATAAGAGCGCCAGGACGATTCGGGAGGCAGCGTGAGTGGGGGTTGGTAGTTGGTATTTGGTATTTGGCACCAGCTGATTCCTCGCTGCGAAATGCCAAGTGATTTTGGAATCACACACAGTTTGAAAGCAAAAAGGCCAGCCGGAAACGCTGGCCCTTCTTTTGCCCGTCGACTACGTTAATCATTCAACGCCAGCAGCTTCCGCTAAAGCCTTGAAAGATCCATTGCATATCCTTTATGAAACCCGCGCTGTCAGCTCTATTGTAGCCAGCGACATCCATAGGAGGAAGAACAGAAAACAAATGCGTGACATAGGCAATACCTATGTCACTTCAAATGCCATGAAAAGCGGTTGAATGGATAACTTTTTATTTGAGGTTTACGGTTACCCAATAGGAAGGCTGCGGCGGCGTGGGGAAATTGCCCTTTTGCAGCTTCTCGGTCAAGCATTCACTCATGTTTGACGTGAGACTTGGATAGGCCTTCTCCACCACCCCCGTCTTTCCGATCTGGATGGCCACGCGGAAAGGCGCATATGTGGTGCTGCCAGTAGTGAATGCGCACTGCTGGACAATGAATGAATAGTCGTGGCTGAAAGTAGTCGCAAGTTGATCAGAATAGGTGCGGCCTTCCAGCGTCGTCAAATTATGGTCGGCCAGCTTCAGGGCATTATCGGCTCTTGCAGCGTTTGCAAAATAACTGGCTTGGATTTTGGCCTGTTCGTACTCTTCTTGCGATGGCCAGACCTGCGCGTCCCTCTCTCCATTGAGTTTGGTAAAGAGTTCGTCAGACAGTTCCCAGTCTCTGCCAACGGCAATTCTTGCCATCTGGCTGACCGCGTATCCTGCGTCCCCGTAAAGCTCACGCTGAACCAGATAGCCCCGTTTGATTCTCGGCCAATCCAGGGATTCAAATTCGGGATTTGAGTCGCAATGACACCAAATGTAGGAACCAATGTGATAGTAGATAAGATCGCCCTGCTTACCGCCAATTTTGTCGCTCGCCCGTTCGGCGAAACGTGCGAGGTCTCCTTCTTCGCCAAGCCATCTCAGCATCAACATCTCACCCAGAGCGCGATAAAAGTACTGGTAGCCAGGCTCAAACGCGACTGCCTGGTCAAAAATTGCTTTCTGTCCCTCTAACTCGACACCCTCGTCTCTGGAGACAAGCTGAAGAGTCAAATACCACTCTGCATCTTTGTCCAGTTTCATGGAGTTATGTAGGACTTCCGTGGCGAGGTGAACACGTTCATTGAAGACACGCCACTGTTCCTCGGAGACATCGGCCGCATAGCGATCACCGCGAGCCCTCCACGCGTACTTTCGATAGACATCTGCAAGGACAACGCGTGGCGTGATTGATTCAGGACGCTGCGCCATCCACTGTTTCAGGCGTCCAATCTGGGATTCAAAGTCACTGTCACCTCGGTCGGGTTCGGCCGGAAACTCAAGGGCGGCATACAGGATATGCAGTTCCCAATATCCCCCGCGTAATCGCGCTTTTGAAGCGCGCGCAGCTGCTGCGATTCGGTCAATTTCCTCATACTTTCCCGACGTGAAAAGGCTGCGGATGGTTTCCCGATAAGTATCCTCAGACTTTTCTATGACGGGACCAGCAACAATTTGTATCGTCGCTGGGATTTGTTTTGCGTGAGGTTGGATCGCAGATTGCGAGGCGGGCGCGGTTGCAGCTACGCCATTCCGGTTTGCCCGCAATTTGCGGGCAACATCACCCAGCGATGTGCCTTCCTGGGCGATACACAAAGGGATAGAAACAGAAGTCAAAGACAAGAATACTGTTAAGCAGGCAGGCCTGACGATACGCATATCACGGCAGCATAACTTCTATTTCGTGATGCTACACAGTTACCTAGGTTCTAAAGCTTGAGAGTTCAAAAGCCTGAGTCGATGAATCCCGCTTAACCCACTTTCGCCTTGGGCTGTTCCACGGGTTTCTCAACTTCCGTTTTAAGATCGCCCGTGATGAGCCGGGCACTATGGTTGTAGGTGAGGTATGACCATGCCCATTCCGTCATCACCAGCAAGCGATTACGGAAGCCGATCAGGAAAAAGAGATGGATGAAGAGCCATGACAGCCAGGCAAAGTAGCCGGAGATGTGGATACGTCCGAAGTCGGCAACGGCGTGTGAACGCCCGATGGTGGCCAGGCTGCCTTTGTCCCAATACTCAAACGGCTCTCGCTTCTGGCCTTTGAGAATGCGCTTGATCTGATGAGCCACATAATTTCCCATTTGAATCGCTGCCGGGGCGACGCCGGGAACAAGCTTGCCGTTTTTCATTTTTGAAGCAGCCAGATCGCCCACCACGAAGACGTCTGGATGGCCGGGAATGGTGAGGTCCGGTTCGACAATTACGCGACCGGCGCGATCCGTGGGCACGCCCAGCATCTTTCCCAGCGGCGAAGCCGATACGCCGGCGCCCCAGAGGATGACCACAGCAGGAATTTTTTCCTGGCCAACCGTGACTACACCATCTTCCACGTTGGTGACCATGGCGTTGGTACGGACTTCTACGCCCATCTCTCGAAGTTGCCTCTCTGCGCTGGCAGACAGGTCCTCAGGATACGTAGGCAACACTCGCGGGCCGCCTTCCAGCAGGATGATCCGCGACATGGTTGGGTCAACGGAGCGAAATTCCATTTGCATGTAGTGCCGCGAAATGTCTGAAATAGCTCCCGCCAGTTCCACACCGGTTGGACCTGCGCCAATCACAACAAAGTTGAGCGGCGGTGTGGGACCTTTGGCATAACCTTCACGCTCGGCCTCCTCAAAGGCCAGCAGGACACGACCGCGAATCTCAATGGCGTCTTCAATGCTCTTGAGACCAGGAGCAACCCTGGCCCATTCCGGGTGTCCGAAATAAGCATGTGTGGCTCCCGCGGCGAGAATCAGGTAATCGTAAGTCAGGTCCAGAGGCTTGGCATCGCCGGGCCCTTTTGACGTGACCACGCGGCGCTGAAGGTCAAAACCTATGACTTCGCCCAGCAGGACTTCCGTGTGTTCACCACCCCGCAGGATGCTGCGGACGGGCGAGGCAATCTCGGCGGGCGAAAGCACCGCCAACGCCACCTGATAGAGCAGAGGCTGAAAAGTGTGATGATTTCTTCGATCCAGCACCGTAACGCTCACGGGAAGGCCAGCCAGGCCTTTGGCGGCGTTGATTCCGGCAAAACCGGCGCCGACGATTACAACGCGTGGTAACTCTCGGTTCTGTGTCATCAGTAACATTGTAGTCTTCCCCGAGTGGCCATACACTGCTGACAGCAAATGGCTTAGACCCAGTGGCTTGGGTCGGCGGGGTCCCGGGCAGGTTGTCTTAAGCGTTAACAGCAGGGTCCTTGCATTCAGCAGCAATGCTGATTGCTTTGGCCTTTCCCCCGTGATAGGTTCAGCCGAATAGGGCAGAAGCCCCAGGAAATACGCCCCAGTTTTACCGGTAAAAGCAGCGAAAATCGGCATCATTCAAGGTTAGAACGCATTATGCATATTGATGATTTGCTACGCATCGCCATGGAGCGCAAGTCTTCTGACTTGCACTTAAAGGTCGGCAACTACCCGCATGTACGTGTAGACGGCGAACTTGTACCGCTGACCGACCAGCCAAGAATTTCCGCCGAAGACATGTTGAACATGGCCTTCAGCATGATGTCCAACCGGCAAAAGCAGAAATTCAAGGAATCCGCCGAACTTGATATGGCGTACGGCGTGGCCGGACTGGGGCGCTTCCGTGTGAACGTTTTCCAACAACGCGGCAACGTGGGACTGGTTCTCCGCGTGATTCCCACCAAGATTCGCGCCCTGGAAGAGCTGTATCTGCCCAAGGTGATTGAACACATCTGCGAAGAGGCCCGCGGACTCTGCCTGGTCACCGGCGTCACCGGTTCGGGTAAGTCAACCACGCTGGCCGCCATGCTGGACAGGATCAACTCCAGCCGTCCTGAACACATCATGACGATCGAAGATCCGATCGAATTTCTGCATCGCGATAAAAAAGGTTTCGTCAATCAGCGCGAAGTTGAGGTGGATACACCGTCATTTGCGTCGGCGCTCCGCGCCAGCCTTCGTCAGGATCCTGACGTGATTCTGGTGGGCGAAATGCGCGATCTGGAGACGATCTCCACCGCGCTGCACGCCGCTGAGACCGGTCACCTGGTGTTCTCCACATTGCACACATTGGACGCCGTGGAAACCATCAACCGTATCATCGCCGTCTTTCCTCCGCCGGAACAAAAGCAGGTGCGTATGCAATTGGGCGCAACACTGCGAGCGGTTATCAGTCAACGCCTGGTCAAGCGCGCAGACGGCGCAGGCCGCGTACCGGCTTGCGAAGTGCTCATCTCGACGGCCTTCGTTCGCGAGTGCATCATGGTCCCGGAAAAAACACGGCTCATCCATGAAGCCATTGCCGCCGGCACTTCACAGTACGGCATGCAGACGTTCGACCAGTCGCTCTACGATCTGTATTCGCAGGGCCTGGTCAGCTATGAAACCGCGCTTGAAAACGCCAGCAATCCGGACGATTTCAAGCTCAAGGTCCAGGGCATTCACTCAACGGCAGACGCTGCCCGCGAGCAGATGGAGCAGGCAGGATTCAGCTCAGGCAGATAAGAACTGGGCTAACCTTACTTGGTTTAACCACAAAGGACACAAAGGCGCTTCAGAGATGGAGCGCCTTTTTATTTTGGGTTATCTTCCGAACTCATTCAACGTAGGCTCTACCACAGAGGGCACAGAGGAACACGGAGGGGCCTCAGAGATGGAGCCCCTTTTTTTACTCTAAGCACAAGGTCCCTCGGGCCGGCTCGCGAGCTGGAGAAAACGCTCGCTTCGCTTGCGACCACTCGGGATGACGATGATTGTGGGTTCGGCATTGACCATCGTCGCCAACGCGTCTTGTTTATTGAGAAGACAATTCAGCTTACGCTCGACACTTGCAATCCTCTGCATGCAATGTCTTCGCTTTTGGTTCTCCCTCTGATATTCTTCTCTTCGTGGCGTTTAAACGGGGCAGAATCATCGAAGACGAAGCAGCGCTGTATGACTATGCCGTTGGCGCGCTGGGGCGCAGGATGCGCAGCGTGGCGGAGCTAAAGCGTCTGTTGCGCGGACGCGTGCCGGAAGGCGAACTGGGTACTGTACTGGTTGAAATGGTGATTCTGCGGTTGAAGGAGCAGAAGTACCTTAACGACTCCAGCTACGCCGCCACCTACACGTCATTTCGCAAGGAAAATGAAAAGTTCGGGCGTCGCCGCGTGATCACCGACCTGAAAGTTAAGGGCGTGCATGGCGATGTGATCAATAAGGCCATCGATGAGGCTTACTCAGGCGTAGATGAGCAGGAGTTGGCACGCGCGTATCTACGTCGCAAGCGATTGAAGGAGCCGCAGAATGAGAAAGACGCAGCGCGGATCTTTCGATCGCTCATGCGAGCCGGGTTTAGTGCCGGAGTGATCATCAAGATCCTGAAGAACTGGAATGTCGATGAGGAGATGCTGAGTGCATTGCAGCATCAGGAAGAAGAGTCTGAAACCCCAGGCGGTGAGTAGCCATCAGGCGGGAAAGAGCGCAACCGGCGTCAGGCAGGAAAAACCGCAACTACCCAGAAGTTGGCGTAACCGTGTTCCTGGTCTGGACTGAAACAAACGCCCACATTCACGCGCTGCTGCGTTTTCGAAAACAGATGATCGCTTAGCTGCTCCGGCATCTGAGTGGGCTCTGAAAGCGTAAACAGAAACACACGGCCGGCCGTCCCGTTGATTCCAGCGGCCACGATGTGCACATCGCCTTTGGCCCCGCAAGCCAGAGTACTCAAATGCGAATCAAAGTAGGCGTCCAGGGGCCGGATTCCCTTCTGCTTGCGTGCATGGTTAAACGCGCCAATGAAAGCCCGACCGAAATCGACGTCGTTGTAAGGGGGGACAGTCCAGGCAAAGTCCTGTGTGACCCACAACCGCCCTTTCGCTTCAAACACGCCAATCCCAACCGAGTTGTAGCGCGGATTCATGATGTTGGCCTTGTGTCCAGGCGAAAGCATCAGGGCCATGTGGACTTCTTCCGGGGCGTCAGCCACCGCGATGTTCTCGGCGGAATCAGTGAAACGCAGTCCGGTAGCGGCGATGCGCTGCGGGACAGAGTCTTCTTTCTCGAATTGATGTGACATCTCGCCGTGCTGGGCCAGCAGCCGCGAATGAGCACGTGCAGCCAGAGCGGCGGGGGCGTTCCATTTGAGCAAAGGAAGACTGGCCGCAGCGCGTTCATGGTTGAGCAGGTCGAGGATCTGTGCTTTCAGTAGGCGAAGGATCGGCAGGCTTGCGCTGCGCGGGGAGGCCGAGCAGAGGAGTCCGAGAGCGAAAATGGCGAAAACGCGTTTCACATCGAGATCCGATTTGTAATGAGGTGGCGCCCCTACGGGGCTCATAATCATAAACGATGTTTTCCCAGCGCTCACGCGCTGGGCTACATAATTCCGCGCCTACGGCGCTCGGTACGTTGGCAACGCTAGATATACCAGCTTGCGATTATCGGAGACGTAGCAAACAACGTCTCTACGTTCGAAATTCTCGATCTTTTCGCGCCTCCGGCGCTCGGCACGTTGGCAGCCCTGAAGAGCAAAGCCATTGTAGGCACAAAAAGCAGATCCTTCGACTTCGTCGTCGCATACGCTCCGACTGCGCTCAGGATGACAAGATGCCGAAACCGTCGTTGACCCTTGCAAACTTTACCCTGCCAATCTTACCCTGCCAACGTTCCAACCAAGGCCAACACTCAGCATTTGTAGACCGGTTAGACTCTATGACACCTCACGGCTCGATCAACTCGTCTCGCTTTCTAATTAGACACCGGAAAGAAGGCGGCGACCACCCAATATGTGGAAAATCCTCCGTTGGCGCCTTGCTTGAAGCAGACACCCACGTCCATGCGGTGAAGAGTCTTGTCAGCCGCGGCACGCTGCATGGTTACTGGAAGCTTGTCGGGTTGCGCAGTGGTGTACACAGCCAGGTCAGTGGCGCCGGGAGTGCCACCGAGAATCTTCTGTGGGTTCAGGTTCGCCGTGCATGCGACCTTTTGCAGTCGGGCGTCTGATCGCGCGTTCATCGGCGGAAGTCCTTTTTGGCTTCGCATCTGGTTGAAGGCGGCAATGAGCTGGCCATCAAACTGGTTGGTGCTGACGGTCTCAACCTTGCGCGAAAAATCCTCGGTGATGTAGAGCTCGTCGCCACGCGGAATAATGGCGATACCAATGGCGTCAAAATCCGCTCGAAGGATATTTTCGCGATGTGGCGGCGACTTCATGAAACCGGTGTGCGCCAGGTCAACATCCGGTGCGTAGCCAACGTTTTCTCCTACGGAGCTGAAGTTGGCTCCGGCAGCGCCCGCGCGTTTGGTGAGGTCGGGTTCACCCATGAACTGGTGGGAAAGTTCTTTGTGCTGGGCCAGAAGTTTGGAGTGAGCCCGCGCTGCATCGGCCAGCTTCTGGTCCCAGGTGAGCGGTTTCAGGCCGGCAGTTTCGCGCTCCTGATTTACGAGCTCGAGCAAACGCTGTTCGTTTGCAGAAGGCAGCGCTCTGGCCTGTGACCAGGCCGTAGTGAGGCCGCAGCAGATCGTTACTGCCAAGATTAGAATCGCGTGCAGGACGCGAATGGCAATGATTCCAGTCAAACGTTTGGGCGATTTACCAGTTACCTGGCCCGAAAACAAAATCTGTGCAGTAGGGTATCCGCCCAAACCAGTCATCTCAATCCTGTGCCGATCGATTCAATTTGCCGTGCCTCGCGCTGATCATGCCACTGTTTCGCAAATGACAGAACGATCCCCAGAGCGGCCGGCGCGCCGAAGAACCAAAAGAACTCCGTATAGTTCCACAGGATCACGGTGAGACAACCGACTGCAAACATGGTTCCTGCAATCCTGCCATAGAACTGGATTTTCTGCATAGTGATCCCGGGCCACATGGCTTTGCGAAATTAGCGTTCCATGGCGTTGCTCCTTGCTGGATCGCAGTTTAGATATTACTCCCGCTTCCTGAAGTCAAGGCGCCTCTTTTTGCCTTCAACTCGCCCAATATACGGTTTACCTGATCTTCTTTTTCCAGCTTGGCAAAACGATCTTCCACGCTGGTAGTGCTGTCAACCATCTCCGTCTTGGCCTGGCCGATGGCTGTTTCACGCATGACTTTATTCTTCATGCGATCAAAGGCAGCACCGGGATCATTGGCGTTGACGGTGCGAGCATCAGCCGCGCGATCCAGCGTTCTTGCACGTCGATGTTCCGCCATCAGCATCTCACTCCGGCCGCGGGCTTCTTCCAGTTTCTGCTGAAGCTTATGCAGGGCGGACTTAAGCGTTTCCACCTGAGAGCGCTGATCGAGCACCTGCTGGGCAAAGCTATCCGTCAATTGCTGCGCAGTCAGGGATCGTTCGATGGCGGCCCGGGCCAGGTCCTCATGGCCTTTGTCGATAGCCAATTCGGCCTTGCGGCCCCAATCGGCAATCTTGTCTTCGTTCTCCTTCTGTTTCTTTTCCAGCAGGTGTTGATCGGCAATGGCAATCGCCACCTGCGTCTTCACCTGAAGGAGCTGATTCTCCATGTCGAGAATGATCTGTTTGATCATCTTTTCCGGATGTTCGGCTTTATCAATCAAGTCATTTAAGTTTGCTTTCAACAATGTTGCGACCCGTTCCAGTAATGCCATAAGTGCCTCCACAAAACCTTTGTCTATTTGCCGATAAAAGCCCGCCACGTCACCACGGGCAGAAACGAACTTTGAATATCGATCGTCAGCGCCGCGATCAGACCAAAAAGAAGCAGCATGGGCAGAATGACGCCGAGCGGCTGAAAACGAGATTCTTCCGGACTGTCATGGATCATCTGCCAGAATGCCGATGCGAGAGCTACCTGCACCACTGCGATGATGATGCCGACGCCACCGACACGGGCGACCAGCCAGCTTGAAAGCGCTGCCTGCCCAACAATGATCAGCGGCATCAGAACCAGTGAAGCAACATCCAGACGGCCGCGTGACGCCGTGTGCAACTGGCTTCGGGGTGAGGCTTTGCCGGTCGCCACGATCAATCGCGCAACCAGCGCGGCCGCCAGCAGCCAGATCAAAACAATGACAAACATTGGGCTCATACGCTTGCTCCCTGGCCAAGATCTGGCCGGTTGCCCGGGCGAAGATCACGTCCACGCGCCACGCCGCCCAGCAACAGTCCAAGCGCGACCCCGAGCGCAAGCCAGAACATCCAGCTCCCGGAGACGATGGCGATCAGTGCGCCTGCTATTACGCCAAGTACAACGCCAAGTAAGGAAAACTTTTTGGTGCTCATGACGAATCTCTCAGCTCTTTCTCTTCTATCTCTGGTTTTCAATGTTCAAATTTGCCGGCGAGAGCCATCTCTCGCCGGTGTTGGTTGAGGGCGATTACTTGCCTGCTCCTTTGGCTTTGCCGTCATCGTTTGGCGGCTTGGGTGATTTGTCTCCGATCAAGCGGACATTTGCCAGCAGGTCCTTGATCTGCATGCCGCTGAGCGCTTCAAACAGCGCCGGCACCTGGGCGGCGATCTCCGCCATGTCTCCGGTGATCTTGCTCATGCCGGCAGAGTGTCCGTTTCCGGTAGAGACAATGGTGATCTTGTCCACGTTCGCCAGCGGAGCGGCCATCGCTCGGACCACTTCGGGCAGGCCGGTGATCAACTTGTCGACCACGGCAGCCTGGTTATATTCCTGATAGGCCTCGGCCTTGATGTTCATGGCCTTGGCTTCGGCTTCACCCTTCTTGAAGATGATGTCAGCTTCGGCCTCACCCTGAACGCGAATGGCGCTGGCGCGACCTTCAGCTTCAGCGATCAGCCGCTGCCTTTCGCCGTCGGCAATATTGAGAACGCGCTGCTTCTCGATTTCCGCCTGCTTTAAGACGGTGGCGATCAGCTCTTTCTCGTGGCGCAGGATTTCAGCTTCCTGCACTTTGATCTGCTGTTCTTTCTCCACCTGCTGGATCCTGACTTGTTCAGCAATCACCTGCTGTTGCTGAATGTTGGTCTGGATCTCATAGGCTTTGTCCGCCTGTGCCTGCTGCGTCTTGACCAGTTGCAGGTATTCGGCTTTCTTCACTTCAAGATCACGCTGGGCTTCTGCCTGTTTGGCCTGTGACAGAGTTTCCGCCAGGACACGTTCCTGATCGGCTTGCGCTCTGGCGACGGCCGCGGCGCGCTGCGCTTCCGCTTTTTTGATGGCGGTATCGCGCTCGGCTTCAGCGGCAGCAACGTCAGCATCACGCTTGATGCGAGCAACATCAGGACGGCCCATGTTAGCTATGTATTCGTTCTTGTCGCGAACCTCTTTGATGGTGAAGGAGATGACTTCCAGGCCCATCTTGCTCATGTCCGCCGCACAGGTGGCGCGCATGCGGTCGCCTACCATCTCCGGCTCTTTCACGATCTGTTCCACCGTAAGCTGGCCGATGATGCCGCGGAGGTGGCCTTCCATCACCAGACGAATCAGGCCTTCACGCTGCGCCGGCGTCTTGGTGAGGAACTGCTCAGCGCCGGTGCGGATCGAGATATCGTCTGACTTCACCTTGATCTGCGCGACGGCTTCCACAGTAACGGCAACGCCCTGACTGGTGTACAGGTCCTGCTGGGGAGCAACGTCAAACGACATCAGCTCAAGAGACAACAAACGACAGCTTTCAATCAGCGGCCAGATCACGCTTCCCGCGCCCTTGATCACGCGCGGGGTCTTGCCGCGACCGTAAACCAGCAATGCTTCGTTGGGACCAACCTTGCGATACAGACGGGCCAGCATGCTGATGGTCAGCATGGTGCCCAAAAGGACAAACCCGACAATAATCCAGTATGTTTGAACTTCCATACCGCCTCCTATGCTCTTCACAGACTCTTCTCCTCTTCTTCCGGCAGAATGCCCACTTCACCCGCCATATCACTCCAGCGGCGGACGTAAGCCACACCTTTTTCGAAACGGGTGACAATCACTTCTTCACCACGCTTCAGTTCCTGTTGTTGTTCACTACGGGCCGCGCAGGCTTTGCGGGCGCCTTCCTGCTCAAAAATGATTTCTCCGGTGCCGCCAGCGCGAATGGGCCCGCTGATCTTTCCCAGAACGCCGGTCATCTCGTAATCGGCGGGATCCATGGAATAGTCATGTGCCATGAGGTAGCGGGCAGCGAACAGAAATACGATCGACGCGCCAATGAGGCCGGCGAGCGTTGCAATCACCAATCCGGCAAAAGCCCATATGTGCCGGAAGTGGATCAGGAGATAACCGGCTCCGCCAAACCAGGCAAGGAACACGGCGATGGTCATGGGGTTGAAAACCGGAAAGCTACCTTGCCCGTGAGCGCTTCCCCCACCATGCCCGCCATGTCCCATGCCATGAAAATGTCCGTGCGGAAGATGGAAATGGAAATGCAATGTACCGCTGAGAAACGAAAGCGCGGTAAAAGCAAAGCCAACAACGAAACAGATCAGATAGAAAAGCTCCCAGTTCATGCTTGTGCCTCGCTCAACTCCTGTGCTCTTAGACCCACAGGTTCTCCGTCTCCAGGACGCAAACCCTGGGGACGCAAAACCTGCAATAGGCGATCAGCCAATTCGGGAGTTTCCAGAATGGCGTCAATCAGCAAAAGACAGCGGCGCGAATCTTCATGCTTGGCAATCTTCAGCAACGCACGCCCGACCGTTGGATCATTGCGGAAGCGCTCTGCACCCTGGATAAGCCAAAGGTCAAGGCGGTCCTCCTGCACGCTCAAGTCAGAGAGGAGCTCAGTGTGAAAACCTTCAGGATCGTCCACCAGGTATCCGGGATGCACTTTGAAAAATCTGGAAAGCAGCAGCCGGGTTTTGTTGGTGAGGTGCGGGCGCGATCCATTTTCAATCTGCGATAGATAGCTCTGGCTGATCTTCTCTTTCAGCTCTTTGCCGATAGCGCGAACCACTTCAAGCTGGGTCATGTCACGGCCAAATCCGCGAAGATTGCCTTCCATCAAGCGCAGGTAGCGTAATTTTTCGCCGAGTGTCATATTGCTAATCGCAATAACAATATTTCGATTTGCGATATATGTCAAGGGCATTCGACACCTAAGTCTGTGAATATTCGATAAACGTATAAACTTATTTTTATCAAGTACTTAAAGGCTTACTTGGCTTTCGTAAGGCGAAAGAGTAGGCTCTGGATACTGTGAGGAATTGTTGTGGATCGAAAAAAAGAGTGTTCATTTTGCGGGAAAACAAATGTCGAGACGTCGGGACTGATCGCCGGACCTTCAAGGCACGGCCATGCTTTCATCTGCGGAAAATGCGTGGAACTCTGCATGGAGAGTATGGATCCGGGGCGCATGCGAGCGCGCAAGGAAGATCCTCGAACGGTCTATCGAATCTCGCAGGCAACTGACCATAAGCCATCATCTTCCTGCTCATTCTGTGGGGCCCGATTAGGCCGAGGAGTTCGGAAGTTGGCTGGCGCTCCAAAGGCAAATTTTGCGATGGCAATCTGTGATGTATGTGCGGAAAAAGCAAAAGAGATTGCAACCCATCCTCCGGAGACCCATGGAGCAGTGCAACTGATTCATCTGATCGCGGAAAAGCTACGCCTGCGTTCTGCTGGAATGCGGTGGATACGGTAATATCAACCGGTTTGCGCTTCAAGCATTCTGCTAATAAAACTAGAAAACCCTCCGCTGTTGGAGCGGAGGGTCATAGCTGCTTCGAATTGCTCGGAAATCTACTTCTGTTTGCGGCCGTTGTGTTTCTTGTTGTAGATCTGTTTGGACATCTTGTTCTGCTGGCCATTGATCTTCGCTTTTTCAGCGGGCGTAAGTGTTCCGCCGTTGGCAGCGCGGTCTGTGCGTTCTTCTTTGTTGATTTTGGCTTCTTTGTGTTCGAGCTTAGAGGCTTCACCGGCGGTTAATGAGCCGTTTTCCAGTCCTTCGCCAATGCGTTTCTGCTGGTTGCGATCACGCTCATTCACTTCATTTTTAACTGCCGGCTGGTTCACTGCGTTGTGCTTATCAGTGTAGATTTCCTTGCTCAGTTTGTTCTGCTGGTTGGTGAGCTTGGCTTTGTCGGCTGCGGTAAGCTTGCCGCCATCGTCTTCGCGCATGTCGCGCTCTTCTTTATTCAGCCGCTTTTCCTGACCTTCAACCTTGGCGGCTTCGCCGGCCGTCATGGAGCCGTTTTCCAGGCCTTCACCAATGCGCTTCTGCTGGTTGTCTTTGCGCTGTTCAATGGTTTGTCCGGTGACCGGCGGTGGCGTGGTGGTGGTTGGTGTTTGTGCGAAAGCTGCCGACGAAACGAGCAGTACGAGGCCGCTCAAGAGTGATGTGCTTTTCATGAATCTCTTCCCTCCAGGGTGGGAACTGATGGTGAGCACCAGTTCCGGCTAGGGAGGTAAACAGGTCCAGAGCTGAAATGTTGCGCGAGTGGCTGCGCTAAAGCGCATGAACCTGCCATCTATATTTTTCACGTACACCGCAACTCTTTTGCGGAACACGCGTTGCATAACTCCTCAGAATATATCTTTTTCCACTTGCTCCGGCTTGGCCCCAAACAACCGGAAATGGTTGTCCATTGGGGGGAACAAATATCGTTCAAAAGATTCAATTAAGAAAAAAGTACTAAGAAACCTTACGAGCAGAGGCAGGCATCTCATTTTGACATGGCGGCGAGAGTCCAGATGTTGGGAAAAGAAGTAATTGGCTGGGCCCTCCTGGTTTTGGCGATATTGTTGTTTCCGATCCCTGTAATTCCGAGCGTTCTGTTGGTTTGCGGACTTCTGGTACTTTCGTCGCGCTATTGCTGGGCGGCAAAATTACTGGCAAAGGCGAGAAAGTCAGTTCCCGCCTGGATGCTGCCGGTTCATTTGCCGATCGAAAACGCAGGTGTAGCTGAATTGAAAGTGTAGTTGGTGTCTCTCTCCTTGAAAGCACAAAGGAAAGGCGTAGCGATAGCGGCTACGCCCTTTCCTTTTAATTGTGTCGCTTCGCTCAAACCGCCTGAGAATTGCACTGCTGGTTACTGGGGCGTGCGCCTGTGGCAGCGGGCTCGACGCGCGTGGACGGCGCGAGCCCTCTTATTTCGTAGTCAATAATTCTTGTCGCTGCCTCCAAACCGCCTGAGAGGCAACATCCTAAAAAGTGAATTTCACCGCCAGTTGAATATCGCGCGATCCGCCGCCGCCCAGGAACGGGTAGCCGATGGCGACGTCAGGCGTAGCTGTTGTGGGAAGGAATCCAGGCCCAACCGCGCGACATCCTGACGTGGGACTGGGCGCGACAGCACATTTCGGATCGCCCGCCACGGGTGCGACCGTGCCGTTAGTTTCCAGGTTTACCAGGAAGTTAGGCAGGGTGGGATTGGAGAAGTTGGCATGGTTGAAAAGATTGAAAATGTCCGCACGCAATTGCATCTTCAGACGCTCGTTCAACTTTGTGTCTTTGGCGAGTGAAAAATCAAAGTTGCGGAAGTCAGGTCCCACGAATGCATTACGCCGCAGATTGCCGAAGTGCTGCGTACCGGCGATGCAGGCTCCCGCAACCGGGTCCCACGTGCAAGGTGCAGCAAAGGCCGAAAGATTCAGCAGCTTGTCATGACCGCCTGTGCCGGCAAAGGGATTGCCCACTACATCCGGCCGTTCCAGAAATTCGTTGGAGTTGTTGTAATCGGAAAAAGAATTCAGGTTATACGGCTGCCCGCTGTAGATGCGCAGAATGCCGTTGACAGACCAGCCAGTGGTAAGAGTTTTCGCCCTCTGGGAATTCGGCAATTCGTATCCAAACATCCAGGTAAAGCGATGACGTCCGTCAAAATTTGAATTTGCTTTTTCCGCACCGGGATTCAGGCTGTTATCAGGCTGTGCCGCGTTGGGAACAAAATCTTCACCGTCACTGGCATTGTCAATGGAGTGTGACCACGTGTACGACAACTGCGAGTTCAGCCGGTTCCAGTTGCGCAGCTTCCATGTAATTTGCAGGCTGTTGTAGCGCGAGCTGGAAGTTGATTCAAATTGATTGATGATGTTGAATGCGGCGAACGGGAAAGCTCCGGTTGCCGGATCATGCTGATTAATGTCAATGAAGCGGAACAGCTTGGTCCCGGCCGAGCCAACGTAGGCGACGTTCAACGCCATCTGCCTGCCCAGGGCCTGTTCAATATTCAAGTTATAGTTCTGAATGTACGGTGTGCGAATGTTCTGGTCCACGGTCCAGGCGTCTGTGGTGGGATTGAAGCCAGTGAAAATCGGCACGCCAGGGGTAATGGTTCCCACATACGTTTCCAGCCGATGTGATGGCGGACGATCCAATGCCGTTATAAGCCGGGCCGGCATTGAAGGTGTTGAAGGGAAAATGTCCGATGAAGAAATCCTGCGAGAAGGCGTCATAGTACAAACCCCAGCCCGCGCGCACAACGGTGTTGCCATTGCCGAGCAAGTCATACGCGGCACTGAGACGTGGAGCAAAATTGTTGAGGTCTTTCGGATACAGTGAACTCGGGCCATTTCCCTGCCCTACAAGCTGCAGATTTCTGGGTGGCAGGATCGAAAAGGCTGAAGCGGTTACCATCTTCATGGATCACACCAAAGTAGTCCCAGCGAAGGCCATAATTGAGCGTGAGCTTGCGGGTCATGCGGAAGCTGTCTTGCACGTAAAAGCCCTGATTGTTCTGGTGGGTGGTGCGCTGCGAATTTCCGGCGAACTGGCTACCACCGTTGCTTATGTTGCCGGCGACGAAATCATCAAAGCTCAGGAACTTGAGCCGCCCGCGATAACCAAGATCGTAGAACTGATTCACCGTGGTGCGCCGGTATTCATAGCCAAATTTGTAACTGTGCTTGCCCGACGTGTAGCTGACGTTGGTAAAGTACTGCAGGTTGGTATCAAAGCGATGACGCGGAATGGAGTTGTTGCCTCCCAGTCCACTGGTACCGTCGTTAAAGCTGATCTGCGGCAGACCAAAATCCTGCGGGCTGGTCACGCCTGTGTTCAGGCCGATGGTTGCAGGATTGAAATTGCTGTCTTCCGGGAAGAAGCCCTCCGCAAAACGGTTCCATCCGCCGCGCACTTCCATCAGAAGCCTGGGAGTAAAGATGTGCGTGTAAGACAGTGAGAGCACCTGTACGCGTGTTGGCGTAACCGTATTGAAGCCTGGAACGGTGGTGCCGCCGCCAAGAGCCAGAGGAAAACTCTGGTCGCTATCGCCATAGAAGTAACGACCGGTCAGCAGATCAGAGCCCTCTTTCTTGCTGAGATGATGATCAAATTTGAAGATCAGGCTGTCTACGCGATTGTTGAAGTGGTCAGTGACCTGTACCGTCTGAAACGGCACGGAGGGATCATTGGAGGTGGCGGGAAGAGGAATGCTCCACGGATTGCGGGCCAGCAAATTGGCAATGACAGGATTGATCACACCGCCGTTGGCCGCGATCGCCGCATTCAGGGCAGCTTGTGATGGCACGTTGGCGGTCGCGGGCAAACCGCCGTTTTCGCGCCATCCTTCATAAGCCGCAAACCAGAATGTCTGGTCTTTGATGAGCGGACCGCCCAGGGATCCGCCGAACTGATTGTTGTGAAACGTATTCTGCGGGATGGGCGCCCCGGTGGTGGCATCCGTCTTGTTGTTGAAGGCATTGCGCGCATCCAGCGCGTTGTTGCGGAAATATTCAAACGCCGACCCGTGAATCGTGTTGGTGCCGGACTTGGTCACAATGTTCACCACTGCGCCGGCATTGCGCCCGTATTCCGGCTCCATGTTGGAGAGGATGGCGATCTCCTGAAGGGAATCTACGGGCAGCATCGTGGCTGGAGTACCGAAAACGCCCGCTTCATTGATGGCCGGATCATTGCGATATCCGTCATTCATGTCAGTGCCATCGAGCAGATAGTTGTTGGCGCGGCCGCGGTTGCCGTTGATGCTGAAGGTTCCAAACGATCCCGGCGAATCGCTATCGCCGTTGGGATCAGAGGCTGAACCGGGAACGAGGGTAAGAAGTTTGGCAAAGTCGCCGCCGTTGATCGGCAGGTTGGCCATCTGCACAGCGTCAATGGTACCGCCCATGGTGTTACCGGTGGTGTCAATGATAGGCGCTTCCGCGGTGACCACCACTTCCTGTTTCACTTCCCCGGGATTGAGCTGCACATCAGCACGCGCATTCGCGGATACGCCCACCGCAACTCCGTTCACCACCTTGGTCCCGAATCCGGTGTGAGAAACGCTCACGCTGTAGGTACCCAGCGGCAATTCAGAGAAAAGAAAATTTCCGGCGTCGTCAGTCTTGCCAGTGCGCACCAGGCCGGTGTCGGCGCTTTTCACCGTAACGTCAGCGCCGGTAACGGACGCTCCCGCAGTATCAGTCACCGTGCCCTGAATGCCTCCACGGAAGGTTTGTGCCAACATCGGCACGGCTAGAGTACAGGTTAATAGAGCAGCAAGCAGCTTCTTCATCGACGATCACCTCTGTAAAGAATCGTTAATTGCTTGTTGGGTGAGGATTATACGCCGGGGCGGGAGACGGCTGCGGCAGGAACAATTTTGGGTAGTGAGTGAGCTTGAAAAACTGACCCCCTAGCAGTCAAGACGACAGCATCAAGAATGAAAAGACTAGTCTTTCTCTTTGTCGTCCGGCGACTCAACATAAATCAGGGAGACGATTGTGCTCTTGCCATTCGGCTCCACTGCTACTACGTGTTGCTTTTGTTTGGTCCCGACTTTATAGGCATAGCCGCCTTTGTCCGCGTGATCGTCCTCACAAGTGAGCGTGTTGGATTTTTCATTGCTCTTGTCAGAGTCCGTTTTGCCGGCATTGCCAGACGCCTTGCTACAGTCAAGCACGGTTCCGTACTTCGCCATGGCCTTACGGTAGTACGAAGCGATCTTCTCTGGCGAGTCGGATGATTCAAGTCTCATTAATACGAACTTGAAACCTGATGTGCCGTTGGAGAAGCCCATGTGCAGCGCCGGGTCACTATCGGCATCTTCTTTATATGGTTTGGCGCCGGGATAGAATGGCAGCCCCAGGTCTTTTTCCGTGGCTGAGGCGCTGAGGTTAAAGCCAATGCTCTTGGAGTCGGCTTTGTCCTTCTTGCCGTCCTGGGCCTGGGCTGAATGGAGTCCGGCGAGCAGAATAATTCCCGCGATTAAAACTACCGCTCCAGCCATCCGACGGATCAAGGCCTGCACATAAGAGGTTTCTTTTTTCACTCGATCTCTCCTTTAATTTACGACACAGCTTTCCTGCGACATAGCTCAGTACGCAGGAGGGATGACGAATGTTGCATTTACTTCTGGCCCTACTTAATTTCATACTTAGGTCGCGAATGCCTACCGCGGATGAGCGCGGATGATCGCGGATCGGAAAAAGCAGAAGGTTCGTGGAGGAAAGAGGTGGTTCGCAGGCCGTGGCGGAAGCTGCAATTGCTCACAGCTTCCGCCAAAGGGTGAAGCATGAAAGATACAATCAGCGCCGCAGTGCAAGTCCTATGCGGCAACTTGTTTGCTTTGCTTGATGAATGCCAGCAGGTCAGAGTTAATCTTGTCGGCATCAGTGGTTGGCATTCCATGCGGAAGGCCCTTGTAGGTTATCAATGTGCCATTCTTCAGCAACTTTGATGAGAGTGGGGCAGAATCGGCATAAGGCACAATCTGGTCATCATCGCCATGCATCACCAGCACCGGCACTTTGATCTTTTTCAGGTCTTCCGTGAAGTCAGTCTGAGAGAAAGCGACAACGCCGTCATACTGCGCCTTGGCGCCACCCATCATTGCCTGGCGCCACCAGTTCCAGATCACCGTCTGGTTGGCTTTGGCACCCGGACGGTTGTATCCATAAAACGGCCCTGCCGCAAAATCGTAATAAAACTGCGTGCGGTTGGCGGCGAGTTGCGCCTGCAATCCGTCGAAGACCTCTTTGGGAAGCCCACCGGGATTGCCGGCGGTTTTTACCATGAGCGGAGGCACCGCGCTGATGATCGCGGCTTTTGTCACTCGACCTTCGCCATGGCGGGCGACATAGCGCACTACTTCACCGCCGCCGGTTGAGTGGCCCACGTGTACCGCTTCTCTGATGTCGAGATGTTCGGTCAGCGCCGCCAGGTCAGCGGCATAATGGTCCATATCATGACCACCATCAGTCTGCTGTGAACGGCCATGTCCGCGCCGGTCATGCGCGATCACGCGAAAACCGTGGTTGACGAAGAACATCATCTGCGTGTCCCAGTCATCGGCAGAGAGCGGCCAACCGTGGCTGAATACAATGGGCTGGCCCTTTCCCCAATCTTTGTAAAAAATCTCTGTTCCGTCTCTTGTTGTAATCGTAGGCATCAATGACCTCCCTGGAAATACTTGCGTTGTATTTGCGATTCTTCTTGTTTGCAAAAAGCGTGCAAAAGAATGATGAGGTTTGTGTCTGACTTTGCGCTTGGCAGATCACGCAAATCCGTGGCCTTCAAGTTTAAATCTCCTGTTCGGCGCGTGGCTCAGATCTAGGTGTGGAAAATATTTTTTCTCTCGAAATTAATCGAAGGTGGTTTACAACCCCGGGCAGACAAAAAGGATTGCGCGCAGGGCCGCTGAAGCGCCACTCGCAAGAACTGCGAGTTATCGGTTTATTGAATGTTGGGGAATACGGGGGCCATTGATTACAGGAAAGGGGGCAGAGGTTCCAATCCTCTTTCCCCCGACCATTAAGTGTGCAGCGGGACCAAGTCACGCTGCCCGGTAGATTACCCTTTCTTCGGCGCCGCCGCGACCCGCACTCCGGGTAAACATCCGCAACATCAGCCATGCACCAATCGCCAACAGGACCAGAGTGAGAAGTATGAGTTCAAGAGCACGCACGAAGAAATGATCGATCAATGAGCGCCCACGATTATCCATTTCTTTGACTGTGGCTACGCCCATCCCGCGAATGCTATTCATCGCCTCGACCTGTTCACTGTGCAGAGCATCCAGCACGACCTGGCGTTCGCCACGAAGATCTGAGGTTGCTCCCAGGCGTTGACCGTTGACGGCGGCAAGGGTGGCAATTCTTTCCTGTCGCAATGCGGCTAATGTCAACGCCCGCTGCTGGTCCAGGAACTCCTGGGTCGCTAAACGCTGGCCCTCAATATCCGAGAGCACTGCCGCTCGCGTTTGCTTCATAAACTCCGGCATGCGATCGAGATTTTCCGACGCCTTTGCCGCCGCGCTTGAGATGGCTCCAAAATTGGCCGCCGCCGTTGCAACGTGAGGATCCTGTGCCAGGTCGCTCAACAGGAGTTCGGCCTGCCAGCGGGCCTGTTTAGGAGCGTAGACGTTATAGGCATCGAGGCGAGCGGTAAGGTCGCCCATGCCTTCCTGCAGCGCTTTGATGGAGGCAAGAGCTCCCAGGTCCTCATGGCCGACGCGGTTGATCAAGTCCGCATCCATGGATTCCCGGCCCGGCAAGCCCCTTTGGATAGGATGCGCCGCAGCCCAGGATTCCGTTTTCTTGCGCAGGTCCGCGATGTTGGCTTCGGGAGCCGCGGCCCTGATCAGGTTCTCCATTTGCTCATTCATGCGACTGAGGGTGTCTGCCGCAACAGGCTGGAGCGGCCCCAGTTGTTGCCGTACCGCCGGCTGTTGGAAGTAATTCTTCATCTGATAAATGAATGCCCACGTGTCCACGATGGCGGCGACCGGGTCAGAGTTCAACATCGTGTTCTGGAGAATGGGAATCGCTTCCGCCTTCCATGCCAGCGCTTGCCGTCGCCCATCCGTGGTGGGCGAGTCAAACATGATCTTGTCGGCTGCGGCCTCGATCTCCGCGGAGTACATACCCAGCAGCGACTGGTTGCGCGCGCTCAATTCAGCCGCGGACGACTGGACATTTTTCGCTGCCTTCATTGAAGCGTCTTTTTTGCTACTACCGAATGAACAACCGCATATGAAGATCGCCAGTACAAGGATTGCAGCGAGCCCAAGGTGTCGCATGGCGCCATTCCGGGCCTGGTTGGATGAAGAGCGATCGCGGAGAAAGCTGAGCGGAGAGAGTCTCACAAACATAAAGCACCTGTAGCCTTCATTTCTGCTTAACGTCAGGAAGAGCCGGCCATCATGGACATACTGTTGCTGCGTCGGCGGCTATTGCAGTCGGGGCTGAGGTTGGCTCTTTCCGTCACGTTCCCGTGCCGTCACGTTATCGTGCTCCGGACCACCTCAAACAGGGTCTATAAGTTCCTATCCCTATTTTCTCACTGCCTCTTCTCGAAAACTGGCTGTTAGTTTTTACAGCCTGAGGGAAAGGGTGAGGGAGGAAAGTCTCCTATTTGCCGAGCCGGTCGAGGAGTCGAAAAGTTCGCGATTGTATCGTGATCTGGGTGGGACTCAAAACGACCAGATTGTTGGCGTGAATGCGACTTGTAGATGGTTAAACGGCAAAGATCGGTGATAATAGCCAACCAGATCCAGGCGTCTTAAGCTAGAATGATCCGGCAAACGGAACTCACCAGCTAACCATGTCAGGCTCGACCCGACCCAAGCTTCTCACCGCCGCTCTCGCCTTCGTAGTGCTGGCGTCTTTATCCCGCACCGCAGCCCAGCAGCCCCAAACAGACTCCGACCCCGAATCCGTTTTACGCCGTACCCGCGGCCGTGTCCTTGCGGAATTGGAGAAGATGCCTCGCTACACCTGCGTGCAGACCATCACGCGGCAATACTACTGGCCGCCTTCCAAGCACCTCTCCTCATGCTCCACGCTGATGGCTGAGCACCAGAGCAACCCGGCGAACAATCTCCAGCTGCGCGGCTGGGATCGCCTGCGCCTTGAGGTGGGGATTGTCGGAGGCGACACCGTGTACTCGTGGGTGGGCGCGCCCCGGTTCGAAAGCGACGCGCTGGAGCAGTTGGCGGGACGCGGACCGCTCAGCAGCGGCGATTTCGGTTCTTTTCTGACTTCGATCTTCACCGAGGCGATCATCGAGTTCAAGAGCAAGATCGAAGACACGGCCGGCGGGAAGCAGTTGCTTGCTTACTCCTATGACATGCCGGTTGAGCGCAGCCAGTACAGCATCAGCTACCGGAAGGGTTGGGTAATCACTGCCTACAGCGGTACGATGGTCATCGATCCCGAGGCCACTGACATTGCGCGTCTTACAGTTCACACCGCCGAGCTGCCCGAGGATAACCCTGATTGCCAGGCCATCAGCGAGGTCGATTACGGGCGAACCGAGATCCACGAGCGCATGGTGCTGCTTCCGCGGCAGACTCGTCTGATCACCATCAACCGCCAGGGTTCCGAAGCTCACAGCCTGACCACGTACTCAAGTTGTCGTGAGTACGCCAGCAAGGTGCGAATGCTCTTTGACTTCACGCCCGGCGCCGCCGCCGCGGATTCAAAATTACCGCAACAGAACCCGCCCACGGCCTTCCCAGCGGGGCTGCAGTTCCGCGCCGGAATCCTTACGCCGATTGACTCCAAAACCGCAGCAGCCGGCGACCCGATCGAAGCTGTTCTGCTCACACCTATCCGCGGCAAGGACAATGATCGTCGGGAATGGGCGCCCGCCAAGGCCCGCCTGCACGGACGCCTGTTGGACTTCTCGCAACCTATGGGCCAGAATTTCTTCCAGGTTCGGATTCAATTTGAATCCATCGAACTGAACGGCAGTTCCGTGCCCTTCCACGCTGCTCCTGATTTAACCGGGTTGAACGGAATGATGATGAGCGGTGGCCGTTTCTTGCCGCCCCTGTCCGTGATTTCCGATGAGACCGGGAAGAACGTCTTCATTTTGCGCAAGCAGCGTCTGGAGAAGTTCGACTGGGGTTGGACTACGCTGGAGTGTTGCGGAACAAGCCAAAAATAAAGATGCAACCACCGTGCACGGACGCCTGGTGGAATACAGGAGTTCGTTGCGCTGCTCAAGAAACACCGAATCGAATTTGATCCAAAATATGTTTTTGGCTGATGTGCCGCACCTACGGCGCTCGTCTCTCTGGTTCTCTACCCAGGCCTTCCGGCCTGGGCTAACTCATTCCGCGCCTCCGGCGCTGTGGCGTCGGGGAAGAAGAATGACGACAAAGGGAGAGGTCATCGGGAAAATTCCCTGAAGTTGCATGTTGGCAATCACAAAGGCGAAGGAACAGCAACAGGGAATCGAGGAGCGTGCGGTATCGCTGATGATCGGAAAGGCAGACACAAGGTCCCTCCGACCTACGTCCGCGCTGAAGCGTGCGCGCGGCCGCTTTACGGTCGTCGGGATGACGGTGGTTGTGGATGAGATCGGCGACTGGGACCTCGGGGACGCCAAGACTATGGCTTTGGGTTTGCGTCCTTGGTCGGAGACCAAAATATGAACAAACGCTCGTCAAATTCCACAGACTTTGGCGGCGCTGCCTCCAGTTGGTAATCGTGGTGGTAGATATCGACGATGGTATGACCCAGCAGGCGAACCTGGGCGTCGAAATGGATGTGCACAGGGAAGGTGAAGGAGTCGATGTCGGCGAAGTCCTGCACGAACTGGATTTTCTTGACGAAGACTGATGGAGACTTAACCAGCTTGCCTTCCACGCGCGTCAGGCTGCCACTCGAGGCGTCAAGATAAATCCGACCCTTGAACAAGCCTGTTACGCTTGTGGCGCGGCTTCAATGCGTAGACGTGCACCGGGCCGCCTTCCAGCTGGCTGACGCCCTTGTAAGAGAAGTTGTAGTTGGCGGGCGTGATGGCGGTCAGAGAAGGATCGTCTCTCTTCAGATGATCTACCTCTGACTGCAGAAGGCGCAGGATGACATTGTGTTTGATAAAGTCATCGCCTTTAAAGCGCACCGCTTTGAACGCCAGAGCGCGCGGGGAGGAGTAGCGTTCCTGGAGTTCGTACTCACCGTTCTGCGAGGTGTTGGGCAATTGGGCGCAGATCAACATGGTGGCGGAGTACGAAGCCAGTTGTTCAGCCTGCTCGGTGGTGCGCCGGTGAAAGGTTTGAAGTGCGAGATCGGGCGCCATGATTGGAAGTGTGACAGGCTGGTCGAGGAACGACAGGGAGAATCCCGAATCGCCGGTCGAGACATAGTATGGCCCCCGGCACGTTGCTGAACCCAGTTCAGGAAGCACGGCTTGAGCACGGGCCAATGCCGTCAAAGAAAGGAACAGCCACAATAGATTCACAAAAGCACGTTTCGTGGTATCCGCAATGCGGACCAGCCAGCGGCGACGGGTTGCGCTGTTCTGTTCTGCAACCGTCAATGTGAGCTGACTGGCCATGGCGGGATTTTTCTCAACCCGCATGACCCATGGTTCCCGCCACTTTGAAAACTCGTCATGTTGTTTCAGGAACAGACAGGTACTCTCCATCGACAGATTGCAGCGGTTGCTGCTGGGGTTCACTAACAAGGGCGACGGAATGGAAACCATGCGAGTCAACATGTCAACCCTGCGTTGCATGAAATCGGCAAAGGCGGGAGTACTTCAGACGGGCTGAGCAGGGTCAGGAAAATCTGAAGAGGAAGATGAGTTGCATCGTTTGTTTAACACTAGCTCCGATTTCGAGGGTTGTTTAGCTGGCAAAACTGACAGCGCGCATCAGAAGTCGGAATCCGCATCTCAGATCCGGGACTCGTTTTTCTGCCGCGTCTTGAGAAGACTGTGAGGTGCTATGAACCCAGGCTATCCCGACGAGATCGCCAAGGCAGTGCTGTTCATGGCATCTGAACATGGCCAGCTACATCAGCGCCGCAAATCTGATCGTTGATGGAGTGCGCAAATGCTGCGATAAAACAACAATGACACCTGGTCGATTGGAGTACGACTGTGGAATGGACTTTGTTTCACCCTAATCAGTTCGCAGAGATGGGATTGACGCACATGGAACCAGGATTCGTTTCGACCTCTGCCGCGAGAGACTCACATTTTACGGTAGGTCATTACCCACTTTTCTGTCCGTCATCCGTTAACTGGCTGCTTTCCTGGGCAAAGTGTTTTTCGATTCAATCACTGTCATCAATTCATCCCAGGATTTGACAAATGATTTGGCACCTTCGTCCTGTAGTTGTGAAGCCAAAGCATCAAGATCGATGCCGGCATTTGCGAACTGCCCCAGCACCTGTTCGCAATCTCCGCCATCGGACGGCATGATCGAACCGAGTTCATTCTGGCCGGCGAGTGCTTTTAATGTTGCCTCCGGCATGGTGTTCACAGTAAACGGGGCAGCCAGAGACTTGACGTACAGAATTTCGGAAGCTGTTGGGTCCTTGGTTCCAGTGCTGGCCCACAAGAGCCGTTGTGGAAAAGCACCGGCGTTATAGATGCGATGCCAGCGTGGTGAAGTAAGGAATCTGCGAGCCGCCTTATAGGTGCGCATGGCGATGGCAATGCCCAGTCTGTTATTTAATTCGCGGGGCACTTTGGCACTGACAGCGGTGTCCCAACGGCTGACAAAGAGCGAAGCAACGGAGCCGATATTGGGATTCAGTCCGGCCTCCACGCGGCGTTCCACTCCGCGAAGGAAGGCTTCTGCCGCCGCCAGATAGTGTTCGGTGGAGAACAAGAGGGTGACGTTGATAGGAATTCCGGAGAAGATGGCCTCCTCGATGGCAGGCAGACCTTCCCTGGTGCCAGGAATTTTGATGAGAAGGTTCGGACGTCGCGCGCGCGCATGAAGTTCTTTGGCGGCCGCGAAGGTTCTGGTCATGTCATAGGCAAGCAGAGGTGACACTTCCAGAGAGACCCATCCATCGACGCCGTTGGTCCGGTCATAGATCGGGCGAAACAGATCAGCGGCCCGAGTGAGATCTTCGAGCGCCAGTTCAAAGAAGAGTGCTTCACCGGATTTTCCTTCTTTGAACTTTCTGAGGATCACCGCGTCATAAGCTTTGCTGTTCTGGAAGGCATGATTGAAGATCGTGGGATTGGAGGTGAGTCCAGTGAGGTAAAACTCATCAATGTAGCGCTTGAGCGTGCCGCTATCAAGCAAATCACGCGTGATATTGTCCAGCCAGATGCTTTGTCCAAGATTGTTCAGCAATTGTGTGGCTTTCATGGATTGCCCTCGTACTCTCAATGCGGGATGCAGTTCGCCGCGGATGCGATGAGCAGTATCGCGCATAATCACGAGCTCTTCGTCGGCGGGAATTACTCTGGCGCTATAAATGTTGACGTTTAATACGGCCAGGTCCAGCCGGCAACATCGGGCTTATCTGTACCGTGTTCGTAGGCATAGTTCCGGCATCGGATTTGCTCATTGAGGAATTTTTCCATGGCGCGGCCGCCGATATTCTGAAGCCTGGGTACACGGCGGATTGCGTCCATGGCGAGACTGAAACGATCGATCTCATTCTCAATGGCCAGTTCCAAAGGAGTATTGATGTTGCCCTTCTCCTTATAGCCGCGAACATGCATATTTTTGTGGTTGGTACGGCGGTACGCCAGGCGATGAATGAGCCACGGGTAGCCATGGAAGTTGAAAATGATGGGCTTATCAACGGTAAACAGCGCGTCAAAGTCCCGGTCCGGCATGCCGTGGGGATGTTCTGAGCTGGGCTGCAAGTTTGAACAGGTCAACCACGTTGATGTATCGAACCTTGAGATCAGGAAACTCTTCGCGAAGCAGGCAAATGGCGGCAAGAGCTTCCTGGGTGGGAACGTCGCCGGCCGAAGCCATGACCAGGTCGGGTTCGTGGCCCTCATCATTGGACTAACCTTGTTCCAGGTGCCGATGCCCTTGGTGCAATGGATGATGGCGTCTTCCATGCTCAGATACTGGAGGTGCATCTGCTTATCGCAGACGATGACATTGACGTAGTTCTCGCTGCGCAGGCAGTGGTCGGCAACCGACAATAAGGAGTTCACATCAGGCGGGAGATAGATTCTGGTGACTTCAGCGCT
The DNA here is from genome assembly GCA_963755365.1 of Terriglobia bacterium. GTDB lineage: Bacteria > Acidobacteriota > Terriglobia > Terriglobales > Acidobacteriaceae > Angelobacter. The sequence goes on from CAVWJV010000012.1 coordinate 384,560, forward strand.
CTTGTTCACGACCACGTCAAGGAATCCGGGATCCTGGTGGGTGAAGCCGTTGTGGTCCTGACGCCAGACGGTGGATGTGACCAGCATGTTGAGCGAAGCGATGGGGGCACGCCATGAAAGCTGATTGCAGATGGACAGCCATTTGGCGTGCTGATTGAACATGGAATCAATTACATGAATAAAGGCCTCATAAGAAGATATGAAACCATGACGCCCGGTAAGCAGGTAGCCTTCGAGCATGCCCTCAACGGTGTGTTCGCTCAGCATCTCCATGACTCGGCCGTCAGGAGCAAGTTCGCCGCCGTCAGAATCTTCGGGAAAGTGTTCGGCAATCCAGAACTTTTTGCTGACGGTGTAGATATCACCGAGGCGGTTGGAGGAATTTTCGTCGGGGCCGAAGACGCGGAAGTTCTTCATGTTGAGCTTCATGACGTCGCGAAGGAAGGCGCCGAGGGGACGAGTGTTTTCCGCTTCCTCAGTCCCGGGTTTTTTAACTTTGAAGGCGTATTGCCGGAAATCAGGAAGGCGCAGCGCCTTCTTTAAGACTCCACCATTGCCATGAGGATTTGCGCCCATTCGACGCTCGCCGACCGGAGAGAGCTCTTTGAGTTCGGGAATGAGTGTGCCGTTTTCATCGAAAAGTTCTTCCGGACGGTAAGAATGCATCCAGCGCTCCAACTGTTCAAGCCGCTTCGGATCCTTCTTGACATCCGCCATTGGCACCTGATGGGCCCGCCAGAAGCCTTCCAGCCTGTGTCCGGCGCTTTCCTGGGGAGCGGTCCAGCCCTTGGGAGTTCGCAGCACGATCATGGGCCAGCGCACGCGCTCTGCCACTCCGGACATACGGGCTTTCTGCTGCGCCCGGCGAATTTCATTGAAACAGTGTTCGGTAGTGGCTGCCATGGCCTGATGCATACTTTCCGGATCGGAGCCTTCGACAAAGTAAGGCGTCCAGCCGTAACCGAGAAGCAGGTTTTCCAGTTCTTCATGGCTGATACGCGCCAGCAGTGTGGGATTGTTGATCTTGTAGCCATTCAAATGCAGGATTGGCAGGACGGCGCCATCGCGGACGGGGTTCAGGAATTTGTTGATGTGCCAGGACGTGGCCAAAGCTCCGGTTTCTGCTTCACCGTCTCCGACGACAGCAGCAACGATCAGTTCTGGATTGTCGAATGCGGCTCCGCAGGCGTGGGAAAGCACATACCCGAGTTCGCCTCCTTCATGGATAGAACCAGGAGTTTCCGGCGTACAGTGGCTGCCAATGCCGCCAGGAAACGAAAATTGCTTGAAGAATTCGCGCATGCCCTGCTCATCTTCACTTTTGTCGGTGTAGATCTCAGAGTACGAGCCTTCCAGATAAATTGGCGCCAGAATTCCAGGCGCACCATGGCCTGGTCCGGCGAGAAAGATCACGTCCTGGTCGTACTTTTTAATGAGGCGGTTCAGATGAATGTAAACAAAGGCCAGCCCAGGACTTGCACCCCAATGTCCGAGAAGCCGGCTCTTGATCTGCTCCGCCTTAAGCGGCTTTTTGAGAAGAGGATTGTCCTGAAGGTAGATCATGCCAAGCATGAGGTAATTACAAGCTCGCCAATAGGCATGGGTCTTACGCAATTGTTCAGTGTTGAGAGGAGTTCCTGTGATGGTAGATCTTGCTTTCCCGTAGGCGCTTAAAGGATTTCCGGGTGCGATTACAGGTGCAGTTACCATGAGCTGAACTCCTTTTATGTATGCCAGCTCAACATAAGCTTCAATCGGAAGACTGACACCTGTAACTACTAACAGTCCGATGTTAAGGTCTTGTTGCTTTCAAGCCGCTTGCTTAGATGGTTCGGTTCGCCGAACGACAGAGGGCTTGTCCCGGGTCACGGTGATTTCCTGGTCTTCATGACGGATGACGAGTGGATCACCTTGGCGCAAAGAATAGATTGTGGAATCAGCGCTGATTTCTACGTCCAGAATCTGTCCACGATATGTGAGTGGGAATCGCAGGGACGCCTGGGATTCGGGTGGCCGCTGTGGCCGGAAGGATAAGGTGCCGTCATTATCTCGAAGGCCACCAAACCCGTACGCAAAGACCATCCAGGTGCCGCCCATGGAGGCAATATGACATCCGTCTTTGACATTGCCGCCTATGTCACTCAGGTCCATCAACAGGGCCGCGCGCGCGTACTCCACAGCTTTATCGAAATCACCGATTTCCAGGGCCATAATGGCTTGAATGCAAGATGAGAGTGACGAGTCGCCAGTGGTGAGAGGATCGTAGAATTCGAAATTACGTTTTTTGGCCTCAAGTGAAAATTCGTTGCCCAGCAGGAACATCGCCAGGACCACGTCGGCCTGCTTGATCGCTTGATGACGGTAGATGTTCAGCGGATGGTAGTACAACAGCAAAGGATATCTTTCGGCGGGAGTATTTTTGAAGTCCCATGGCTCGCGGTCGAGAAAGCTGTCGTCCTGAGGATAGATCCCAGTCACGGCATCAAACGGAACATACATGTTGTCCGCTGCGCGTTTCCAGTCTTCAACTTCAGACGCTTCCAGACCGGTCTTCCGCCTGAGCACTTCGAAAACTTGTGGTTGCTGAACTTGCAAGCGGTTGACCGTTTCAACGGCATAACGCAGGTTCCCCCGCGCCATCAGGTTCGTGTACGTATTGTTGTTGACCACCGTCTTGTATTCATCGGGTCCGGTCACGCCATTGATACAGAATTTTCCGTTGTGCCGCGGTGAGAAGAATCCCAGGTCGTACCAGAAACGTGCAGTCTCCACCAGCATTTCCGAACCATACTGAAAGAGGAACTCATCATCGCCAGTAATGTTCACGTACTTGCGCAAGGCGTGCATGATGTCCGCGTTGATGTGATACTGCGCTGTCCCGGCGGCATAGTACGCTGAGGCTTCTTCTCCGTTGATGGTGCGCCATGGGAACAGCGCGCCCGGGTGGCTCAACTCGCGCGCACGCGCACGAGCTTGATCGAGCATGCTGTAACGGAAGTGGAGAAGGTTTTTCGCCGTCAGCGGTGACGTATAGATAAGAAATGGAAACAGGTAGATCTCCGTATCCCAAAAATAATGGCCTTCATAAGCATTGCCTGTCAGTCCCTTGGCCGCCACACCGCAGTTTTCTGCCCGCGCTGAAGCCTGGAGGATGTGGAACAGATTCATGCGGATGGCTTGCTGCATTTCCACCGTCGATAGCTTCGCCCTTTCTCCCTTGACCTGACTCACCCGTAAGTCGCTCCTTTGCCAGAACTGGTCCATATATAGCTCTTGTTCAGCCAGCAATTGGGCGAAGCCTTGTCTGGCAACTCGATCCAGCGTCCATTCCGCACGGCGGGTGATCTCATGGGGAGTAGCCGTCTTCGAAGTGTGATATGCCATGTATTTGTTCAGGAGGATAGGAGAGCCTGGTGCAGCCTCAATCGTGAAGACAACCTCGCCGGAATTTTCTGTATGAGCAGTTTTCGAGGACCAGGAGCAATCGGTCAAAAGTTGGTGATCTATCCCGCAAGCCAGAATCATTTGGCTTCGCTCTGTGCCGTGGACGAGGATGATTCGGCGCTCGTTCACATGACAGTCGCGAGGCTGCAGTAGCCCTGCGGAGAACTTTGCCCGGCGCGGGTCTTGTTCGGCTTTTCCGCTCCCGTTTTGACGGTGAAGTATGGCGGAGGCAATCACTACGGACGCCGCGGCATTGAGCACCGTCACTTCATAGGAGATGGCCGCCACGTGACGTTGTTGAAACGAAATCAGGCGCCGGGAGTTGATTCGCACCTGCTTGCCTGACGGCATCTCCCAAACCAGCTCTCGATCTAGAGTGCCGGATTTCATGTTCAGTTGCCGGGAGTAGTGCCGTAGATTGGCGCTGGCAAGCTCAAAGGGTTCGTCGTCTACAAAAAGTCTGATGATTTTGCTGTCTGTCACGTTCAGCATGGTCTGGCCCGTGCGCGCAAACCCAAAAGCCTCTTCTCCGTAGATAATCGGCCATGATTCATAAAACCCATTCACGAATGTTCCGTCCTGGACGCAGGGGATTCCCTCTTCCGGACTTCCGCGCATGCCGAGATATCCATTTCCCAAAGCAAGGACGGTTTCCATCTGGGCCATAAATTCCGGCCGGCGGCTGATTTCGAGCACGCTCCATTCTTTTGGGGGATAGTCCTGGATTGGTGGCCTCAGCCGTTCGTGATGGAGCATTTGTTACCTCGATGATTCAGGCTGCCGTTTCCATCGGCGGAATGGAGGGCTTGCCGAGGAGTTCAGCAAGATCATGAACGACGATGTCGGCCCCGTGCGCTTTCAGTTCCTCAGCATTATCTTTCCTGGCCACACCAATCACGAGGCCAAAACCGCCCTGGGCACCGGCCTGCACGCCAGAGATCGCATCCTCAACGACGACCGCGCGCTGCGGCGGAACCTGGAGCATCTCAGCAGCCTTTAAAAAGGAATCAGGCGCCGGCTTGCCGGCGAGGCGCTGTTCAACCAGGGTCTGGCCATCCACTTGCGCATTAAAGAGATCTTCGATCTTTGCCGCCTTGAGAATCGTCTCGCAATTCTCGCTTGACGTCACAACTGCAGTTTTAATTCCGAGCCGCCGCAGATACAGGATGAAAGCCACTGTACCCGGATAACTTTCAACTCCGGCCAGCAACCGGGCCTTCACCAGTTCATTTTTCTTGTTTCCAAGGCCACAAACGGTTTCAGCCGAAGGAGAATCATCAGGCGTTCCCTCGGGCAGCTTAATTCCCCGGGACTTCAGGAAATCACTCACGCCCTCATACCGCGGCTTTCCATCCACGTAGTGTTTGTAATCCGTTTCTATTTCAAATACGCGGAATGGCTCGGCATTTTGTCGCGCCCGTCTCTCCAGGAATTCATCGAACATAATCTTCCAGCAGGATGCGTGAATGCTTGCGGTATCGGTGATGACTCCATCCATGTCGAAAAGAACGGCGTCATAAAGGTCGGGAGCGATAACAGGTTGAGATATTCGCTTCTTCGGTTGCATATGATCGCTTGTCCTCTGGCAAGTTATCCTTGCAGTCACCAACTGATTGCCGATCATCATGCGTGACGAAGCTGTCATCGTGCAGCATGCTCCAGCAACTGTCCAACCAGTTGTATGCCGAGCATTGCTCACAATGAGCTGTCAGTTTTGACAGCTCTTTGCAGTGCGTTGCAGCTGTTGCAAGGATCTTCTTGTGTTAGAGAGATTGGAGTCTGCTTGCGTTTGCACAGGCTTGTCTTGAATGTCGCCGCATGAAATAGGCTTGAAGAAGGCTGCAAAATGCCGCAAGAAATTTTGACCCTGATTGGACCCTGATTTTTGGGAATGATTCTTGAGAGCTGTTGAAAAAGCTGGCGGGGACGACGAGACTCGAACTCGCGACCTCTGCCGTGACAGGGCAGCGTTCTAACCAACTGAACTACGTCCCCAGCTTTTTTGCATCGGGTTTTTGGGAACCCGGGCGACTTACTTTGTTTCTGATGTCCGCTGATTGGGCCGGTTGGCTACGGCGAATGTGCTCCAATGATTTTCAAGGTCCAGAAAACCAGAACAATCAGCCACGGCGTTTCAGATATCCTTCAAAAACAGAGCATCTGTCACTTGTTTATGCTCCGTGAATGATTGTAACAGAGAGAATCGAAATTCGTCACGGCACAACGGGTTCGCCGCGAAATCTTTTCAAATAAATCGCAAGATCAAATCAAATCCGGAGAAGACTGGGCCAGGCTGCCTGCACGGATCGCTTTGCCGAGAACCTTTGAGGGTCATCAAGCGTCTTTACATGTTCCCCAATCGCCTGTTTTTTATCTCCTAATCCCCAATCTCCCGGCCCTCTCATGCATGGTCCACTCATCCTCTAATCTTCCAATTTCCTGAATCGGGCGGCACGGTCAGCAAGGGCCAGCAAGACACGAAAGATGACATGAGGCATAGTGAGGCAAGCCCTCAGGGGTGTACCATGATGTTCTTTGAAAATATAATTCTCTGACGGGTGGGCGCGAAAAAAGTGCCGCACAATGGGGATGCGAAACGAGCCATGAAAAAGGACCAAACAGCGGATTTCAAGAAGCGCCTTCTGGAGAAGCAGCAACAACTCCGGCAAGGCCTGGAACGGTCCGCGGACGGACTGGATCAGACGGTCGACGATTTTGGTCGCGACGAAGGTGACAGGGCAAATGCAAACCAGGCCAAAGAGATGACCTTCATCCAAAGCGCGCAGGGACGCGGTTTGATGACTCTGGTGGAAAGTGCATTGACAAGAATCGGCGATGGAACGTTTGGTGAATGTCTGAGTTGCGGACAAGAAATCAGCCTGCCTCGACTGAAGGCGGTTCCGTGGAGCCGCTACTGTATTACGTGCCAGGAACTGATTGAGAAGCATGGCAGCATGGGTTCCCAGTGATCCGGCGACGAAGCGGAATCACCGCGCACTGGCCCAGGTTCTCTTCGCGAGAAACTGATTAACGCTCACCGCAGCAGACGCCACACCTGACTGCTGCATCATGCCCAGCTCATCCCAATTGGCGGACAACTATCTGCGGTTGACATCATGACATCATGATGTCATGATGTTAGTGTGCACGTCGATCCTCATAGTCCCACGCCGCTTTACGCCCAGGTTGAAACTGCTCTTGCCGCCAAGATCATCCGACGGGACCTTGGCTGTCGGCAGTCGCCTGCCCAATGAAGAGAGCCTGACTGAACAGTTTGCGGTGAGCCGGACCACCATTCGCCAGACTATTCAGAATCTGGTTCGGCGCGGACTGGTAGAGGTGCGGCGCGGTAAAGGAACATTCGTCACCCAGCCAAAAATCACCCAGGAGCTCACTCAGCTTACGGGCTTCGTGGAAGACATGCAGGCTCTGGGGCGTCATCCATCAGCACGATTGGTGGATAAACGAGTGGTTGCGGCCGGCGAAACCGTCGCCGCCAAACTCGGCTTGCGAACCGGCACCAAGGTGGTCCGGATTCAACGGGTACGCCTGGCTGACAATACTCCCCTTTCGTTTGACGAGACATACCTGCCACGAGCGATCGGTGAAAAAATCATGCAAGACGATCTTGAAACCGAGCCTATCTTTTCGTTGCTGGAGCAGAAGTACAACAAGCCGTTGATTGAAGCCGAGTATCGCCTGGAAGCGGTTGCCGCCGATGCCAGGGTTGCACGTGCACTGGAAATCGAGGTTGGCCGCCCCATTTTTCTGATTGAGAGAACATCGTATTGCGAAGGACATGAACCAATCGATTACGAGAAACTCTATTACCACGGCGATCAGATTCAGTTTGTAACCCGCCTCAGCCGGCGTGCTTCCGCGCCCCGCAAAAGGAGGCGCGCATGAATAGCGGTTTCGCTCTGTGGCTGTTTGCGGTGTCGCTGGGCGCCAGCGCACTGGGCGGGATGCTCGGCATGGCCAGCGGAATTTTCATTGTGCCCATCCTCACGATCTTCGGCCATCTCGACATTCATACGGCGATCGGCGCCAGCATTGTTTCCGTGATCGCGTGCTCCTGCGGCGGCGCGTCTCCCTATTTGCGGGGAAGGCTCACCAACATCAGGCTGGCCATCGTTCTGGAAGTTGCCACCACACTGGGCGCGCTCTCCGGCGTACTTCTTTCCGGAATCATTCCGGTGGTGTATCTTTATTTCCTTTTCACCGCGATCCTGTTGCTATCTGCACAGCAGATGCTGGCCAAGCGAGGTGATCCCGTAACCTCAAGCGCTGGTCAATGCGGGACGTTGGGCGACCACTTTACGCCTGCATTCCAGCTATCCTGATCATTCTCTTGGCGAGGAGATTGGCTACAACGTGCATCGCGTTCCGATGGGAATGATGTTGATGTATGGAGCCGGACTGATCTCGGCCCTTCTGGGAATCGGCAGCGGCGTTCTGAAGATACCTGCCATGGATACGGCGTTGCGTCTTCCCATCAAAGTTTCTTCGGCCACCTCCAACTTCATGATCGGCGTTACGGCTGCTGCCAGTGCCGGCGCATATTTCATGCAGGGCAAAATCCTTCCCGCCGTTGCCGGACCGGTCGCGCTCGGTTCTGTGGTTGGCGCTATCCTGGGCGCTCGCATCCTCATGCGCACAGCCAACGCCAAGCTTCGTGTCATGTTTGTCGTTGTCCTTGTTGTATTCGGAATACAGATGCTTCTGAAGGCGCTTGGCATTCATGTGCCGTGGGTTTCCTGATGAAACGGTTCTCAATGAAGGTTGCAAAATGAAGCGTGTCACGACGAGGAACATCCCGATGAATCGCCCGATCTCCGGCCATCCTGTGCTCGAACGACTGCTGGCCCAGGTCCTGCAATACGGAACATGGCTGGCATCGGCGACCATCGCCGTGGGGCTTGTGTTGGCGCTGATCGTTTCACGTCCTGGCGCACACAGCGCGGGATTTTTATCCAGTACACAGATTCTGGAGACAGGTATCGTTCTGTTTATCCTGCTGCCGGTTTTCCGCGTATTCCTCATGCTGCTGGTTTTTCTCAAAGAGCGTGACTACCGTTTCAGCGCGATCGCCGGATTGGTCCTGCTGATTCTCGCACTGGGATTTATTGTCGGCATGCGCGTGTCGGCGGGAGCAGGTTAGTTGCTGCATAGAGAGGCACTTAAGCGGTGACTCGCTCATGCGATCCGGCAACAACGGCCCGCGGCTCCAGTCTCTTCAATGTTGCAAGGATTCCATGGAGGACAGCAGAGCAGCCGTAAAAAACAGTTGATATATCGTATTGCGAAATGTTAGGCTCTCCCCCATTCAGCTTCAGAACCTTCCAGGATATGCCGTCACAATAACGCCGATAGCAGCCTGGAGACTTGCAGCACGTTCAGTAGATACTGCCTTCTTAGCTGCATTTGTGAAAAGAACGCCACTTCAAATTGAGGTCAAGCAATGGGTGCATTCTCTTTTTTGGACCGCAGTCACTCCGTAGCCAAGCCGGGATTCAGCCGCTGGCTGGTCCCTCCCGCAGCACTTTCCATCCACCTGGCGATTGGCCAGGCCTATGCATTTCAGCGTATTCAAGAAACCATTGAACTACCTGGTGCAGGTCTCTACGTCCGGCGGCGGGCTTAAAGCTCTTCCCGGGATAGACAGCCCGAACCCCCTGGACTGGAAGTTCACTGCCCTGGGTTGGATCTTCAGCATCGCTATCGTGTTCCTGGGATTGTCAGCCGCCGTGTTTGGCAAATGGCTTGAGAGAGCTGGTCCACGCAAAGCAATGTTTGCCTGCAGCTGTCTGTTTCGCCAGCGGTTTCGTTGTCTCCGCGGTTGGCGTTCAGATCCATCAGCTCTGGCTCATCTATCTGGGCTATGGCGTGATTGGCGGCATTGGTCTTGGCCTCGGTTACATCTCCCCGGTTTCGACCTGATCAAGTGGTTCCCTGATCGTCCTGGCATGGCGACAGGCATGGCCATCATGGGCTTCGGCGGAGGCGCTCTCATTGGCGCTCCTCTGGCCACCAATCTGATGGCTTACTTCCGCACTGATCATAATCTGGGCGTGCAACAGACGTTCCTGGTGATGGGCGGCTTGTATTTCGTCGCCATGATGTTCGGCGTCTTCACCGTACGCGTTCCGGAAGCCGGATGGAAGCCGGAAGGCTGGACCGCTCCAGTGAAACCCAAGGCCCTGGTTACCTCCCATAACGTTGAAGTCAACGCTGCGTTCGGCACACCGCAATTCTGGATGCTATGGATTGTCCTGTGCATGAACGTGACGGCTGGAATCGGCATTCTGGAACAGGCTTCGCCTATGATTCAGGAGTTGTTCAAGGGCAGGATCACCGCGGTCGCTGCCGGCGGATTTGTGGCGCTCCTCAGCTTATTCAACATGGGCGGCCGCTTCATATGGTCGAGCATTTCCGACTATATTGGCCGTAAGAATACGTATTTCATCTTCTTTGTCCTGGGCGGCCTGCTTTACTATCTTGTGCCGCGTGCAGGCGTGAGCGGATTGAACAGTATCCCGCTCTTCGTGACCATCTGTGCCGTAATCCTTTCCATGTATGGTGGCGGTTTCGCTACCGTCCCTGCTTATCTCCGTGACCTGTTTGGAACCATGGAAGTGGGCGCGATTCATGGTCGACTGCTCACCGCGTGGTCCGCTGCCGGCATCCTGGGCCCGGTCCTGGTTAACTACATTCGCGAATATGAGAAGAATCACGGAGTCCCGCTCGCGGATGTCCTACTCCGTCGTTCTATACGTGATGGTCGGACTGCTGTTCATCGGTTTGTGTGCCAATGCGATGGTAAAGCCGGTGAATTCGAAATACTGGTACGAGGCCACTGAGGACGCAAACAAGAAGCTTGCAACGGCTTAACCGCCGGCAATCAAAGGCGCAATAAACCTCAAAAGGAGCAACGTGATGGATGGTCAAGTGAAGAAAACGCCTGTGGTGCTGGTGTTATTGGCATGGCTGTTTGTGGGACTTCCCTGGACGTGGGGCGTCACACAGCTTTGGAAGAATGCCAGGAAGCTGTTCCAATCTCCTCCGCCGGTCACCACCGTAGCACCGGCTGCATCTACGGCACCCGCCGCTACACCTGTACCTGCGGCGCCAAGCAAGTAACTGCAAGAATAAACGGAAGCTGTTGCATTTTCCGCTGTCACCAAACGCTGCATACGAGGCTCTATAGACCTGTATGCAGCGCGAGGTTCTCTCCGCGCGAAAGTGCTACGATTTATTTAGACACTCGATTATCCGGGGCCATATGCCTAAACCAATGAAAGCCCGCCTGACTCAACCACTGGTGCGCGAAAACGGTTCGCATCGTCCAGCTACCTGGGATGAAGCCATGGATCGTGTCGCCAAGGCGTTCCGCAAGTCCATTGACAAGAAGGACCCGCGGGACTTCGGCATGTTCAGCTGTTCCAAAACCACAAACGAGCTGAATTATGCGGCGCAAAAATTCGTCCGTGCCATTATGGGGACGAATAACATTGATAGCTGCAACCGGACTTGACACGCCCCCAGCGTCGCCGGTCTGGCGGCGGTCTTTGGAGCGGGTGGCGGCACAAGTTCGTACCAGGAAATTGAGGAGACCGATGTAATTCTGCTGTGGGGCTCAAACGCGCGCGCAACCCACCCGATTTTTTTCCATCATTTGCTCAAGGGTGTGCACAACGGCGCAAAGCTTTTCGTTATTGACCCGCGCCGCACCAGTTCAGCGGGCTGGGCACATGTATGGCTTGGCCTGGATGTTGGATCAGACATTTCCCTGGCGAACGCCATGGGTCGCGAAATCATTGCTGCCGGGCTGGCCAATGAAAAGTTCATTGAGCACGCCACCAGTGGATTTGAAGCGTATAAGGCGCATGTGGAGAAATACACATTGGATCGGGCTGAGCGTGAGACCGGCGTGCCGGCAGAAGTCATCCGCCAGACGGCCCACGCTTACGCCAAAGCGCCCCGCGCGCAGCTTTGCTGGACTCTGGGAATTACCGAGCACCACAACGCAACAGACAATGTGGTAGCGCTCATCAATCTTTCCATTCTCACCGGTCACGTTGGCCGTTACGGCAGTGGCGTGTGTCCTCTGCGCGGACAAAACAACGTCCAGGGTGGCGGTGACATGGGCGCCATTCCTGATCGCTTCCCCGGATTTCAGCATGTTGAGAATGATGAAATTCGTGCCAGGTACGAAAAGCTCTGGGGCGTAAAAGTCCATCCCAAGCGCGGCTGGCATCTGAGCGACATGTTTGAAGCCATGGACCATGGCGAGCTCACCACACTCTACGTGCTGGGCGAAAATCCAGCCGACTCCGAAGCGGACCGACATCAAGCCTTGAAGCGGCTGAGTGGACTTGAGTTCCTTCTGGTGCAGGATATTTTCTATACCAAAACCGCTGAACTGGCAGACGTGGTGCTGCCCGCGGCTGCCGGCGCTTTTGAAAGCGAAGGCACAGTGACATCCAGTGAGCGCCGCGTGCAGCGCGTGCGCCGTACCGTGCCGCCTCCGCCGGGTGTTCGTGACGATCTCGAAATTATTTTCGATCTCGCCAATCGTCTTGGCCATAACTGGGGAACGCCCTGTGCTGAGACTGTCTGGAATGAGTTGCGTCTCCTGAGTCCCATGCACGGCGGCATGAGCTATCGTCGCCTGGAAGAGATGGGCGGCATTCAGTGGCCGTGCTATGACGAATCGCATCCCGGAGAACTGTTCCTCCACGGACGTTTGTGGAATGATCCGCTGATTGGTCCGCGAGCGCCGTTCAGCATCGTGGAGTTCGTTCCGCCGGTAGACAAGCTTGACGCGGAATTTCCAATTCGTCTCACTACCGGCCGTACGCTGGATGATTACAACACTGGTGTGCAATCGGGCAAGTATGCGTCGCCTCTGCGGCGTCTCACCGCGCTCGAGGTTTCTCCCGAAGATGGACGGCAATACCGTCTGCATGAAGGCGACAGTGTTCGCGTGACCTCGCGGCGTGGTTCTGTGGTTGCGCCTGTACGCTTTGATACAGCACTTCGTCCAGGCCTGGCGTTTTTGTCAGTCCACGCGCACGATGAGGTCGCCACGAATGATCTGACGATCGACGCTGTTGATCCCCGATCAGGTACTTCAGAGTTCAAGGCAACCGCGATCCGTATTGAAAAGATTTAAAAGGACACTCATTGGACCTTCATTTAACGAACGCGCGGGCGGTTGCAGAAGAACGCTCCGCCGTTGACTCGGTTCTTGGCCCGCCCGATTCAAGCTGGCAAGGCGGCGAGCGACAGATCGAAGACACACGCATCGCTTCCAACAGCACCACGGCAGGCCAGCGCCATCGCCTGTTGCCTGTGCTGCATGCGGTGCAAAATCGCATTGGCTGGATCAGCCCCGGTGCAATCAACTATGTCGCTTTGCGGTTGGATGTAGCCCCCGCTGAAGTTTACGGCGTGGCTTCGTTCTACGGCATGTTCGCCCTTGAATCCCGGCCACCGGTGGTCGCTCATGTCTGCGATGACATTGCCTGCCTTACGCGCGGCGCGGACAAACTTTGTGCCGACCTGGAAAAAAAACTTGGGCCCGCCGGCTCGCCTTGCATGGGTGGCCGCGCGGTCTGGCTCCGCAGCCAGTGTCTCGGACTCTGTGAGCGCGCTCCTGCGGCCTTGATCAGCTCTGCTGGCGCAGAACATCAGGAAAGGGTCATGGCCCCCACTTCGGCGGAGGCAGTGCAGTCTTTGATCAAAGATGCTGTGACCGGCGGAATACCTGTTGAACCGGATTCTCTCAACCTCAAGATGAGCGTTCCGCAAGCCGTTACTCCGCAAAACGGAACCGGCCAGTTGCGACTTCTGCAGCGCATCAGCCACAGCATTTCCGGTCACCTGGAAGACTATCGCCGCCTGGGCGGCTATGAAGGTTTGCGCAAAGCCATGGAGCTTGGCCCTGAGGGCACGTTGCGCGAGCTTTCCGCAGCTAAACTTTTAGGCCGTGGCGGCGCGGCTTTTCCCACTGCAAAAAAATGGGAAGCGCTGTTTCTGCAACGGAACTTGCTGGAGCAAAAGCCGGATCGCGAGCATTACATCATCTGCAACGCCGATGAATCCGAACCCGGCACCTTCAAGGATCGCATTCTCATGGAAGGCGATCCCTTCTCCGTTCTCGAAGGCATGACAATTGGCGGTTTTGTTACCGGCGCGCGCCAGGGATACATCTACCTGCGCGGTGAATATCCGCTGGCCGCCGAGCGCATGCAGGATGCCATTGATTCGGCCAACAAAAACGGGCTGCTGGGAGAAAATATTCTTGGCCGCGGCCTGCACTTCAATATCGAAATTCGCCGTGGCGCGGGCGCCTATATCTGCGGTGAAGAAACCGCGCTGTTCAATTCGATTGAAGGCTTTCGCGGCGAACCGCGTAACAAACCGCCATTCCCCACGCAGGCCGGATTGTTCCGCCAGCCCACCGCCGTGAACAATGTGGAAACTCTGGTCAACGTACCCGGCATCATCCGTGAAGGCGGGGCCGCCTATGCAAAGCTCGGCACGGAAAATTCCGCGGGTACCAGGCTCTTTTGCCTTTGCGGACACGTGGCTCGCCCGGGAGTCTATGAAATCACCATGGGAGCCACACTGCGCCAGCTCATCGATCTGGCAGGAGGCGTGGCAGGCAGCAGCAGGCTGCAAGCCGTGCTGCTGGGCGGCGCGGCTGGAGCGTTCGTTTCTCCGCAGGAATTGGATACGCCGCTGACCTTTGAAGGAACCAGGGCCATTGGAGCCACGCTCGGTTCCGGCGTGGTCATGCTATTCGATGACACGATTGACCTGCGCCGTATCCTGTTGCGCATCGCCAGCTTTTTCCATCATGAAACCTGCGGACAATGCGTTCCCTGCCGCGTCGGCGTCACTCGTCAGGAAGAAGCTTTGCAGCGCCTGATGAACGCGAAGCCGTTAGGTTCGACGGCGCAGGAAGTTACCATGTTGCGCGAAATGGCACAGGCCATGCGCGACGCCTCAATCTGCGGCCTGGGCCAGACAGCCGCCAGCGCGCTGGAATCCGCCCTGAACCGATGGAGCCTTTTTCCATGAGTGAATCTCTCACTGACAAAGCCACAGTAGTCGCAGAGCGGGCGTCGAACGCAAATGCGCCTCAACCTACGGTCCCGTTGCCTCGTGGCCCTGTGCCACAAGCTCCGCCTGCGCGGGAACGCCGCTCCATTGAAGTAAAGATCGATGGACAGGCCGTCGCCGTGCCCGAAGGTTCCACAATCCTTGACGCCGCAAAGAAAATCGGCATCGATACGCCGACGCTCTGTTATCTCGAGAGTCTGACGCCTGTGAATGTCTGTCGCGTCTGCGTGGTGGAATTGGAAGGCTCGCGTACCCTGGTTCCGGCCTGTTCACGCAAAGTGGAACCGAACATGTCGATTAAGACAGACTCTGAGCGCGTTCGCCTGAGTCGCAAACTGGTCCTGGAATTTCTGGCATCTTCTGTTGACCTCTCGACCGCGCCCGCCATGCAGGAATATATCGAGCGCTATGATGCGGACCCGAAACGCTTTGGCGACGCAAAAGCCACAGTCGCGCAGCCGGTAAAGATCGACAACGATCTTTACGTCCGTGATTATTCGAAATGTGTCCTTTGCTATAAATGCGTGGAAGCCTGCGGCGTGGATGCACAAAACACTTTTGCGATTGCCGTCGCCGGCCGTGGGTTCTCCGCTCATATCGCTACAGAGTTCGACGTGCCTCTGCCAGATTCAGCTTGTGTTTATTGCGGTAATTGCATCGGCGTCTGTCCCACCGGCGCGCTGATGTTCAAGAGCGAATATGACATGCGCCAGGCGGGCACATGGGATGAAACCAGCCAGACCCAGACTGACACCATCTGCCCTTATTGCGGCGTTGGCTGTAACCTCACGGTGCACCAGCAGGATGGCCAGATCGTTCGCGTTACCTCGCCCCTGGACCACGATGTGACGCATGGCAGTCTATGCATCAAAGGGCGATTCGGCTGGCAGTATGTACAGATTCAACCTGCGGACAAGGGTTAACCCCACCTTCACCGTTCAGACCGGCACTTCTATCCGGGCGGCCGAAGATTTCGTTTCTTGCATCCTCTTCGACCGCCTGTGTCTAAGGGCTTTTACTGTTTCGGTGGCGGCTGACTTGGCGGTTTTCCCGGCACCTCACCGCTCTTCACGCCAACTTCGCCCGGGCCAAGATCGTCATACTCTGGTCTGCTCTTGCCCTGCAAATATTTATCGAACCAGCCAACAATGTGCTCCAGACGTTCCACACGATGCCACGGCTGTCCGGAGCGCGAGAGCTCATGCGATTCGCCCGGGAAACGGACCATGATCACCGGACGGCGCAGGAACTTAAGCGCGCGGAACATCTCTTCTCCGCCGGCGATGGGCGGGGTACGATAGTCGGCTTCACCCAGGATCAGCATCAACGGCGTATGCACGTCCTTTATATAGGTGATGGGCGACCGGTTCACGTAGTCCTGCGGGTCTTCAAAAGGCGGCGCCTTAAACCACGATGGCTGGAACAGGGTGAAATCAGCGGAATACCACCATGCGGCCCAGTTCGCGATGTCACGCTGTGCGACCGCGGCGGCAAACCGGTTGGTGTGCCCCACGATCCAATCTGTCAGCACGCCACCACCGCTGCCGCCGGTCACACCAAGTTTTTTGGGATCGACATATCCGCGCTTGAGCACTTCATCCACGCCAGCCATCAGGTCTTTGAAGTCATCCCCAGGATAGTGATACTGGATGATGTTGCCAAAGTCCTGACCATAGGTGGTGCTTCCGCGTGGGTTGGGATAAAGAACCACGTAGCCTTTGGCCGCCATCCATTGAAATTCATGATCAAAGACCCAGCCATAGGCGGCGTGCGGGCCTCCGTGAATGTTCAGGATCAGTGGATATTTTTTACCGGCATCAAAGTTCGGCGGTTTCTGGATCCATCCGTGGATCTTTTTACCATCAAAGCTCGTGTACCAGATCTCTTCCGGCGAGGTAAGGTTCAACTGCGAGAAGAGTTTTTCATTGATATGCGTGAGCTGCCTGGGCTCGGCCGCGGGCGAATCAATCCAATAGAGATCGCCGATGTTGGTGGGCGTGGAGATTAAGACCGCGAACTTTGATCCATCTTCGGTTGCGCGGTATCGTTCCACGGCCTGGTTGCCTTTGGTGACCGGCGTGAGCTTCCCTGAGGCAACATCAAATTGCACGAGGTTGGCCCGGCCTTGCTCAGCCGTGACCGTGAACAGGCTATTGCCGTCACGCGACCAGATGATTTTGTCTCCGCCGCCGGCGCGAGGCGTACCCTGATCGCCGCCTACACCGCTGCACACGTCAAAGTCATAGTTTGCAGTAAGGTTGCGGGGCTTGGCGCCATCCGCCAGATCCATTACCCAGAGATCAGGCTGCGTATAGGACTTGACCGGCTCATTCAAAGAGGCGCAGAAAGCAACGCGGTTACCATCCGGACTGAGCGATAGCGAACGTGGCGCCATGGAGATTGCTGCGACTTTTTGCGCTTCTCCACCGCTGACGGCAACCGAGAATATCTCCGCGCGTGGAAGCTCATACGAAGGATCGTCAACCTTGGTGGAGAGGAAGAAAACCTTGCTGGAATCTTTGGCCCAGAATGCGACTTCTTCCTGGAACTTACCGCTCGTGAGCTGTTTTGGCGTGACCGCGTCTTCAGAGCCTTGCGGCATACCGATCACCCAGAGGTGCTGCGGATGCTTTTCGTCCAGATATCCCGCGCCGTTCAAGCGATACACAGAATGTGTAATCACATGAACATCACTCTCATGCTCGGAATCGGCGGGCTCGGTTTTAGCCGCATCGGCATTGATGGCCGGACCTGATTCGGGCTTCTTATCATCACCGGTTTTGTTGTCCGATTTCTCGGCTGACGATTTTCCCTTCTTCTGTTTCGCCAGGTCCTCTGGATTGGCGTCGTTGGAAAATGCAATCCATTTACTGTCCGGCGACCAGATGGGACCGCCTGCTCCACGAGGAACGTCAGTGAGTTTCCACGATTCGCCTCCACCCATGGGCAGAAGGTATAACTGCGGGCCTGCCGGACGCGATGCCGCTCCGCCCGCGCCCGGGCCTGTAGCCGGTTCGGGAGAACGAACAAAAACCAGCCACTTGCCGTCTGGGGAGAAGCGCGGTGAAGAATCATGTTTGCCATCGGTCATGCGTCTCGGAGATTCGTCCCCGCGAGTGCTCACCGACCAGATCGAAGTGTCATAGCCATCTTTCTTTTCATTGACCGAGACTTTTACAAAGGCGACATGCGCGCCGTCGGGTGAAATCTGCGGATCGCCGATCCAGTTGAACTGAAAGATGTCTTTCTCGGTGATGGAACGCTTCTGCGCGAAAGCGACGATCGCAGTCGCAGACATGAGAAAAATTACAAGCAAACGGGCAGCACGTCGCATTCAGGCTCCTTGAGAGAAGCTTAGTTATACATTTGTACTGTTATTTTTCCAACCATCACGGCGCGAGGGGATTCGCGGCGCCGGAACGCTCGCAACCGTGACTCTGGCAGCCATCATCCTCTATTTGCTTCTTCATTGACGCGAACATCCACTCGTAAAAGGCAGCTTGTCCAGCTGCTCTCACGGAGCGGAATGAGCCTCTCTGGACTTTCTCCTGAGCTGCGGGAACCTTAAGCCGCCTTAAGCCTTCCCCATGCATCCAAATCCATAATGCGCTGAGTTTTCAGTAGCCCAATTTGTTCTGAAAACCGGCAACCTGTGTCTTATCTGTATGTTGAAGGAATGGGGAGAAGACCTGCTACGAAAGTAATCTAACCACACTTTTGAAGCTTGGGTACATTAGCCGAGGTCAATCCAGGGCTCCCTTCCAAAAGCGGCTTAAACAGCTATGCATCTTTTAAGGAAAATCGCGCTGGTTGGCATTTGTTGTGCAGGGAGCGTCGCACTCTGCCAGCAGCTACCCCGGCGCGCAACCCTGATGCCGGTCGCGTATACTGCACCGTCATCTTATTCATATGCATTTTCATATGCATTTACTTCCCCTGCCGCTGCGCCGCTAGCTCCCGCACCGTCCCTTTCCGCTCCGATTTTCACGTTTCAGCCGGTTATGATCACGCCCGTTCCGCAGCCCTGCACTAGATTTGTTGAACCGTTTGACGTTGATGATTACAGCGGCCCCATGCATCAGGTGATTGCAAGAATTTCGCAGCGCGTTGATAGTGCCACGGTAAAAGCTCCGCGCCGCCACTCACTCAAACCGTGTGCCATGGACGCGTATGACAAGTTTCAGCTCTTCGTGGCAAACGCCGCCGATCCGCTGAGCTTTGTTGGCGCCGCGTGGAACGCGGGCTCAGCCCAGATGTCACACGACGACAAGGCCTATCGTATGGGAGCGGCAGGATACGGCAAGCGCTACTCAGCAGCAGTCACTGACAACGTTACCAGCGCGTTTTTCAGCACGTTCCTTTATCCGTCACTCTTTCATCAGGACCCTCGCTATTACCGGCTCGGCTCCGGCGGGGCGAAAGCACGGCTGGGACACGCACTGGTCCACCGCTTCGTGGCACTCAGCGACTCCGGAAATCGCATGCCCAACTACTCAGAATGGTTTGGGACGGTCAGTTCCACGGCCGTAGGCAATTTGTATCATCCGGGAAATCTGCGTGGATTCGGTCCCTCGGCCAGCCGGGTCGGATTCAGCGTAGCCAATGACGTGGCGTGGGATGTGTTGCGTGAGTTCTGGCCGGAAGTGGCGCACAAACTGCATCTTCCCTTCCGTACACATGAAGATGTTTCGAAAGTTCCAGCCATCAGCGTGCCAACCCAGGCTGTAACACCGCGGCAGAACGACCAACAGTTGCTTTCGTTATCCCGATAACCACGGTCCCGCTAACCATGGTCCCGGCTAACCTGAGACCGGGAACTACTACTTTGAGTCGCTGACCACCGGAAGCGCATGCCGGCTCCACTCATAAAATGATCCGTCATACATTGCAGTGTCATACCCAAGGTACTTGGCCACGAAGTAATCGTAAGACGATTGCATTCCGCTTCGGCAATACGTAACCACCTTTTTGCTCCCGCCGGCTCCTGCCTTGCTGAACAATGTCACGTAATTCGGCTTCAGGACGCAAAACAGGATTCGCACGCACTCTCGAGCAATCGCATCCAGTAAAGACCCGCGGCATGAGGAATATGTCCAGCCACAGGAACATCTTCGGAGATCTTCGCCCCTGAAAATTCATCCGCCGGGCGCGCGTCAATAATCGCCGCGGACACAGACGCGCTGCTGGCAATGGCCTGCATGTCATTCAGGCCGGTAAGGATCTCAGGGTTCGGTTTGACGGTTAGTTTGCCGCGCCGTTTCGTAGGTATCGCAGGCATCTCTTCACTCAGGGCGCGACCTTCTGCCTTCCACTTTTCCAGGCCGCCATTTAAAAGCGCCACACGATCGGCAACGCCCATATAGTCCAGTGTGTAATAAGCGCGGGCTGCAAAAAGGCCGTATCTTTCGCCATAAAGCACAACACGCGAATCATCATTCATCCCGGCGGATTCAAAGATTCGCTGCAGGTCTGAAGTTGGTGGAAGTTCGTTGGGCACGCCGTCACGCGTGATGGCAATCGCGCCCAGGGAAATGAAACGCGCTCCAGGTATTCTGCCTTTGTCACAGAACTCAGCAGAAGTTGCGACGCACAAGACGACCAGATCAGGATCGTGAAGATGCTGCGCTAGCCAGCCGGTGGAGACCAGCATCTCAGACCGGACATTGCGTTCATTCGCTTCGCCACCTCGCCCGCATTGGCCAGCGGCTGCGACTGCAAGTGCCACGCAGACCGCCAGAATCAGTTGCAATTGCCGTGAGCCGTTCATGGAATTATTTGGGTACATCGCCTTTGACCATCGGCAGGTTATTGACCATGCTCCACTCATGCGTCGATCCGTCATACATGGCGGCATCGTAACCAAGATACTTGGCCACAAAATAAACATGTGACGCCTGCAATCCGATGACGCAATAGGTCACCAGCTTTTCACCCGGCTTGATTCCACGCGAATCAAACAATGCCCGCAGCTTTTCAGGAGAAAGGAACACAGGGTCCTGCTTGGGATCAACCAGCGTTTCCTGCCAGTAAACAAGTGTCGATCCCGCGAGGTGACCGGCTTTGTAGCCCTGCGGCGGACGCGCATCCACCAGGATGGTTGATTTCTCCTTGCCCTCGGTAATCTGTTTCGCTTCGGCAAGCTGGGCACGAACTTCAGAATGGACCTTCGGCGTCAGATGTCCACGCGCTGCCTGCGTATCTTCCTGCGATGCGACCGGGCGTTTTTCCATCATCCAGTGCTCAATGCCACCATCAAGAAGTGAGGTCTTGTCGCCATGACCGAGATAATCCAGCGTGTAGTACGCGCGTCCGGCCATCGGGTACCAGGCAGTGGTATAGATCACCACACGAGTGTCATCGCTGATTCCCAGCTTCTCAAAGACATCTTTCAATTTGTCGACGGGCGGCAATTCAGCGTCATCGCCCTCAACAAAATCGTCGGTCAGGAGAAATTTGGCGCCGGGAATGTGCCCGCGAACGTAGTCAGACTTCTTGTCGGCTACATGCAGGATCACGACCTTGGGATCTTTCAAATGTTCTGATAGCCACTGTGCAGTGACAACCATTTCCGGGTGGGCGGCCGCATTGTCAGCGGACCAGACCGGCGAAGTTAAAAACATCACCATCACCGGCACGAACAGACGAATGACAAATACTTTCATGGCATCTCCTCCTTGCGGAAAATTGGGCCAGCTAAAAACGAAATTCTTATTCGTGCGATATCTTCATACGACAACACGGTGCGACAACATGGCATGGACATTCTTGCGGCCAAAATCGCTTTTCCGAGGCAAGCATAGTTTATCTATACCATGTTTGTCTATGCCATGTTTACCTATGCAGAGATATCACATGGGTATAAGACGGCGGGAAGGTCACGAAAGTGAGCACAGCTCCGAGCGAATTATGGCTGCTTTGAGCACGAGCGTTGGCTGGTCATAGATTTGAATGCGCAAAGTCAGCGATTTGCGCGCATCAAAATCCTGTTTGCTCACTGGATAAGAGAATACCGTTCCGCCGATGTAAGACGTTCTGGCCGGAATTTTCAACTCCGCTCTGATGGGCTCGGCCTGGGCGTCTGCGAGTCCGGGAGCTGCCTGCATGTAACGAGCAACATCTCCTGAGGGCGCCGCTCCATCTTTGTATTTCTTGCCGTCCGCAGTCTCCAGTTCAGAACTGATGGCTTTGATCCAGATTTGCTTCTCGATCACATTATTCAACTGCAGCTTTACGGCCACCAGCGTATTGCCGTCCATGTCCACGGCGGCAACCTTGGAAATCGATCCGCTCATGATCGGAGTGGCACGATTGGTGAACATTACAATCGCCACAATCACTGCCACGGCGGCCGCCGCAATCAATACCGGCACAACCGGCGGCAGGGTCCACTTGGCACTGTCAAATTCCTCAGACATTGACATATGCCCGATGCCGGGTTGCTGGCTGGGAGCAGCGGCAGGCGCAACGGGCGGAGTTGGCGCGTTGGTTGTATTGGGCTGCTGTGCTGGTTTCTGATCATCAGGCATGGTTGGTTCCTCACGCTAAGGATACTACTTAAGATGCCGGAGCGAGAGTAGCTGGTTGGGTCAGAAGAAAAGCCCAGCCATGAAGGCTGGGCCGGTGGTTAACTCTCTTCTCTTTCGCTTAAGGTTGCACGGTTAAAGTGATGTTCAGTTGCTGCGATGGATTGGCCGGGGTGGAACCAGTAATCGCCGTGCCGGTGGATGTCACGACAAAGGTTGTGGTTCCAGCCGGCGTAGCCGTCGGCGGGGGAACCAACGTCTGTGTCTGTTGCCCTCCACCGCCGCAGCTGCTGATGCTCACCACCATGGCCAATACCAGTAGTGCGCACATACCGCTGAGCCGGCGGATTTTACGCTTTCCGCCTGCCATGATCACAAGGCCAAGTGCAAATGGGCTGAAGGGCCACAACATCGCGTAAACAGGATGTTGAGACCGTGGATTCACCAGCGCGGCATGTGGTCCAGTGGTCTTCACCGTAAGCACAGTGTTCGCATTGGGAGAAGTTGGCGTAACCGTTACCGTGGCTGGTGAGAAGCTACACGTCACGAGAACAGGCAGGTTGCCGCAGGAATACTTCACCGAACCAAAGAAGCCGTTCAGCGAATTGATGGAGAGATTCAGAGTAACGGATTGTCCGGCCAGAAGCGTGGCGCTGGTTGGCGTTGAAGATACAGAAAAGTCAGGCGCTTGCGGAGCCGTAACCGTGAGCGTGATTGGCGCTGAGGTGGCAGCCACAATGTCCAGGCTGCCAGAATAGGCAGCGGTAATGGAGTGAGTTCCTACCGCGAGGTCGGTTACAGCAATGACTGGCGTCTCCCACGGGCACTATGCCCAGTGGAGTGGCGCCATCAAAGAACGTAAACGTGCCGCGTGGTGAGCCTGCCCCGTTGAACCCAGCTGAAAGTTGCGCCTGCGCGCCGGAAACGATGGACGAGGCATTCGCTGATACCACAACGGGCGTAGAGGCCGGATTTACGGTCGAACGTAAGTGGAGCCGAACTGCTTGCTCCACGAGTGGCATCTCCAAAGTAATTGGCGAAAACAGTGTGCGTGCCACCGCTGGGAAAATCGAAGATTGTAGTGTTTCCGAAAGTTTGCAAGGTGGTCACCTGACCGTTGTCAATTGTGAGGTTGAGTTGTGCCGCGTAGTGGAAACACCATTTCCGGTCACATTCACTACAAAAGGTACCCGGGTTCCGTAGACGGTGGGATTGGGAGTGGCCGTAACCGTAGTGATGGTCGGGTTAGCCGAGGGCGCGGCTACCATTACGGGCGCAGCTCCGGTAATCGTGGAGTTGGCAGTATCCGTTGCGGTGATGTCCTGTTGCCCGGTCGTGTTGAAGATGGCTGTAAAGGTTCCCGCGCTGTTGGTAAGGGCGGTGTTGGCCGGAAGAACGGCTGCACCATCAGTGCTGGTAAAGTGCACGGTCCCGGAGTAGCCGGAAACAAATCCATTGGTACCATCAACCGCGTTTACGACAAAAGTGGCGGGTGCGCCGGTAGTGGCGTTGGCCTGCGAGTAAATCAGAAATCCGTGGACCACGCTTACATTCACACTGAACGTGGCAGTGCCGGTGAACGCCGGAAGGTGGGTATCAGTCACGGTGATCGTCTGTTGACCAGCGGTCTTGAGATTCACGATGAAGTCATGGGTGCCGCCGTCGACAGTCCTTGAACGTGAAATCGGCCGGCAAGACCGCGGCAGGATCACTGCTGCTGAAATGGACTGTTCCGGTATATCCCTGAACCGGCGTGAGGGGCGAATTACTGTCACCTAGCGCGAGAGTAAGCCCGAAGTTGGAACCGGCTGTGATGGTCTGATTGGTGAAAAGCCTCAATTGTGGCGGAGCGGTAACGCAATCGTTTTGCAGGTTCGAGAACTCGCGCTGGATCGTATAGGTGGTGCCATTGGCAAGCACCTGGGCTTCCTGCGCTACGCAGATATCACCAATCTCGCCATTGACCTGATCCATCCATGCCAGTGGAGGGCCAAACGAGGTTGCCGGACCAACGTCTGCGTCAGTCACGGCTTCGGATAGTTCATGGCTGGTAACGTTGGTGGCCATGTCAAACGTTGTACCGGTTCCACAACCAGTGGAGCACACGCTGGGCGGCTGCAGGTCTGGCATTACACCGTAAAAAAGTCTATGCGTACCAAAAGACGCATTGGTGCTGTTGTGATAGGCGCAAAAACCTCCCTTCACGCAGCTGGTGCTGTTGCCGGCAGTGATCGTCTTTCCCGGAGGAAAGAAAATCATGTAAAGCGAATTGTTGTTCCCTTGCGTATCAATGATCGGCGCCGGCAGGTTTCCCGGCGTTCACCTGACTCAGTAGTTCAGCCTGGATCTGGTTGTCAGTGATGGTTGCACCGTTGTTTGCCGCAGCAGGAGTGATGGAAAACTGCCCGTCGAAGAAGCCATGCCCGATGAATTGATTGGTGCCGGCTGATCCGTCCACAGCTTTTACACCTGTTGTGCTGTACTCGCTGAGCATGTCAAACAGCGTGCTCCTGGTGATGTCGTTGTAAAAGTTCGCCATGGTGGGTGTGGCGGTGCCGGCAATGTTCGACAGATACGCACCCGGCCCATACAGCACCAGCACAACGTGAACACTCGAAATCACCGGCCCGCCAAAGTAATCGACGTGTGAGCCCGCGGGAAACAAGTTGAGCTTGGTTGTGACCGCACCTGGCTCGCGAAATGGCACGATGTGGATAGGCCCTTGCAGACGCGGTTGTACGGAAACCAGAGGGTTGGCGAGCGAAGCCTTCCCTTCGCTCTCAGCCGTAGAAATCTTCGATTGCGGCCCATCCTGTGAGGGAGGGATGGCGGCCGACTGTTGCGAAAACCCGACCTGGGAACCTAACGAAAACAGGAAGAAAATAACGAAATAGCTGAGTTTGAGCCGGCAAATTGCTTGCTGCACGTGCATGCTTTTGGTCCCCGGCACCGGTACGATGCCTACACAGTTTTTCCAGGCTGAGTTTGTGAGTAGCTGGTTGCAACCAATATAACGCCGTTTATTCCTTAGGACTTACAGAAAAGAACAACTGAGGTAGAGTCACCGGCGATCTAGGGTGTTTCAAGGCCTTTTCTGGAAGAAGGCCTGCGTCAGCGCGGCAAATTCAGGCGCGTACCTGCGTTTTTTGGTCCAGAAATTCGCGTGACGTCACCAGCCGGGCTTGCTCCAAATAAACGAAGCGGGCTATCGAGGGAATAAAGCTAGGCCAATACAGGTTTGCCTCTGCGCATGAGCTTGGCAAAATCTTTCACCGGAAGAGTATTGAGCACGTCCGCCCGGGTGAGCCACGCTCGCCGCATTTGCAGGATGCCGTAGCGGATCTTCTCCATGTGTGAGGTATGGTGCGCGTCCGTATTGATGACGAACTTCACTCCCCTGGCTTTCGCCATGCGAAGATGAACGTCACGCAAATCAAGCCGGTCAGGATAGGCATTGTGTTCCATGGCTACACCGGCTTTGGCTGCCGCTGCAAAGATCTTGTCGCAATCAAAATTGTAGCCTTCACGCCGCAACAGCATACGACCTGTGGGATGGCCGATCACGGACGTGTGCGGGTTCTCAATCACCCGAAGCAGGCGGTCTGTGACTTGCTGTGTGTCCTGGTTGAAATGGGAATGAATGCTGGCGATGACAATATCCATCTGCTCCAGCACGGAGTCAGAAAGATCCAGTTCGCCATCGGCAAGAATATCCACTTCGATTCCGGCGAAGACGGTTATGCCCTCAATTGTTTTTCCAACTTCACGGATGCGTTTCACATGCGCTTCGGCACGTTTATCATCCAGCCCGTTGGCGAAGGCCAGGTTTTTTGAATGGTCCGTGATGGCCATATATTTGTAACCGCGATCACGCGCAGCCAGTGCCATCTCTTCAATGGTGCACTTACCGTCTGTTTCCACGGTATGCATGTGCACGTCTCCCTGGATGTCTTCCACGGTAATGAGCTGCGGCAGCTTGCCTTCCTCAGCCGCGTCTATCTCGCCATTATTTTCGCGCAGTTCAGGAGGAATCCAGGCCAGGCCAAGCGTTTTGATATATCTCCTCTTCCGTCTTGCCGGCCACGCGCTTTTCGTCTTCCATGCGGACCAGACCGTACTCGTTCAAGGTGTATCCCTGCTTGAGAGCACGCTGGCGAAGGGTAACGTTATGGTTCTTGGAGCCGGTGAAATACTGCAGCGCCGCACCAAATGATTCAGGAGGCAGGATCCGTACGTCCACCTGCATGCCACTGCGCAGCTTCACGCTGACCTTGTTTTCGCCTTTGGCCAGGACTTCCAGAATGCCGGGGAAGTTCACGATCTCTTCGATCACCTTGTCACGCTGTGATTCACTGTTGCAACACTTCCCTGTCACCAGCAGATCCAGGTCGCCGACGGTTTCCCGGCCCCGCCGCAGCGATCCGGCAGGCGTGACCTTTTCTACGCCGGGGAGTTTGCTCAGGAGGGCGATCATCTTCTCCGCAATCTCGTCGGCAACGTCGAGCAGGAACCGGCCAGTCAACTGGCGATAGCTCTCAATGGATTTGAGAATCTTCTGCTCTGACTTTTCGCTTAATCGTGGCAGCTCGCGCAGCTTGCCCTCACTGGCAAGTTTGGCGACGCCTTCGACATCGCAAATTTGAAATGCGTCCCAGATTAGAGCAATCGTCTTAGGTCCCAGTCCGGAGATCTTCAGCAACTCAAGCATGGAAGGACGAAATCGCTGCAGCATCTCTTCATGCAGGGGTAATTTACCCAGGGTGAAGATGTCGCGGATGTTCGTGGCCATGCCCTTGCCAATGCCAGGAATCGCCATGAGGGCCTTCTGGTCCTGATAGATATCGGAAAGCTGCTGATCGTGGCCCTCAATGGCCTCAGCCGCGCGACGGTATGAGCGGACGCGGAAGGAATCCTCGGCCGCGACCTCCAGCAGGTCAGCCGTTTCATACAGGATGTTGGCGATGGACTTATTGTCTGTTTGCACCGCGATAATTTTAACCTTTGTTCTTGTCGCTTCGCTCCAAACCGCTTTGAAATTCTCTACCACCAATGATTGAGGTGCCTTGCTGCAGCGCGGCTCCGCGCGTGTTCGGCGTCGCCGCTTATTCCAAGAGTATTTTGCGCGTCGAATTGATGGGTAGCACTGGGATTTCTCGCTGATCCAAACCCGCTTTGAGTTCCTCCATCGCCTCTGACTGAAGTGCCCTGTTGCAGCGGCCTCGGCGGTCTTTTCATTCAGTCGCTACGCTCCACACCGCTTTGAAATTCTCTACCACTTTTGATTGAAGTGCCCTGTTGCAGCGGGCTCCGCGCAAGTCGGCGTCGCCCTTTTCGGAATTTCGACGCAAATGATTTTGGGTGTGAACTCGACGGAATCCGGACGATCTTCAGACGTTCGCGTTGATGGCTGAGGATCAGAACCAAATATCAAAAGCCAAATACCAACGTTGATGCGATCAAACCGCTTCGACTCTCGTTTTCCACTTGCACTCAATCTGCTTTTGGGCAGGGCCACGGCCTCTCGATTCACCTTAATCCCATGGAACGTGCTTCTCAGGGCAGAAACTCACTTTATAATGGCAGTGTGCATTCCCCGTTCATAAACAGACGTCCGAAGCCGTTCATCTATGTCCTGGTTCTTTTCCTGCTTGCGATGGCCGGCCTCTGGCCTACTATCTCAACGCGCGCCCAGACACGCAAGACTGCGCCAGCGCCGATGGAGCTTTTTGCGCAGACGGCTGCAAACGGACCAGCCGTAAGCAGCCAGATTAGCCAGACACAGACTCCCAATTCCTTTGTCATGGATGGTGGCGCCGGCCCGTGCTCAGCCGACTTCAATGTGACAAGCGCGGACGGTAAGCCGCTGTTCGCCGCGCTGATCAACGTGCACATCGCGTATGGATTTGGCGGATTTCACAAACTCGAAATGGGCGTTTACACAAATCAGGAAGGCAAAGGAAAGTTCACAGGCATCCCGGCCAAAGTAAAAAACCCACCGCTTGAGTTCCATGCCAACAAAGATCAATTGGTTGGCGTGGCCACGGTCGACCCATTCCTTGATTGCCACGCGAAGCACGACATTGTGATGGAGACGGCAAAAAGCAAATAGCAGTCGTATGTTCGCAATTGGCAAATAGCGTTTTGGCCTTTGCACCTACTTGTGACTGGGCTCGTAGTACGTGGTTGGCTGCAGCTCCTCAGCAGGCAACTTCGAACGATTCGAGGACCGCCAGGAATTCCGTCGCGTTCACAGCTAAAACATCATTAAGGTCGAGACTGCGGAACAAGCGGCGAGGCCGAACACGCGCCGAGCCGCGCTGCAACGAGCGCACACAATGGCTTGAGTGATAGAGGATTCAATAGCGGTTGTCGCGAAGGAATGACACAAATAAAAGACCCGGTTATCAAGGGGGTGAAACCGGGTCTCGAATGCGGTGAGATGTTGAGCAGGGCTCAGGCTGATTGAGCTGCTTGGTCTTTCACAACATTTTCAGCTTGAGGCCCTTTTTGGCCTTGTATGATTTCAAACTCAACGTCATCTCCCTCTTGCAGGCTCTTGTAGCCGTCTGACTGGATGGCGCTGTAGTGGACGAACACATCAGGTCCGTCTTCTCTACCGATGAAGCCGAAACCTTTTGCGTTATTAAACCATTTAACTTTACCTTTAATTCGAGACACGTTCCTTACTCCGAACGTCCAAGGGCACAACCGTTCGACCGGCCCTGACCTGGACCAATTTTCACTCTAGACTTGGGTGTTGCCACTGCTTAAGGAGGGACGCAGGACGCCGGGAAAGTTGCCTTTCTCGGCATTACGTCGTTTACCCGCTACTTTGGCTTAGTTACCTATATTTTCACTCTATTAAAGTTTGATGTCAATTAACTTAAGCAACTAAGACTTGTAATTACGTGTAAAAAACCTGCTTTTTTCCTATAAGCCTTATGAAATCAATTGGAAATAACGATTACAGCTTTAAGCGTTTAATTTTGCTTTGCAGCCATAAAATACCTGCGATGGTTTTCGCATCGATGATCTTTCCCGACACGGCCATCTCCACGGCCTGGCGTACGCTGAAGAATCTTATCGCGATCCTTTCATCATCTTCGGGCTGCGCTTTGCCTTTGGTGAGTCCCTGGGCCAGAAAGACCTGCATGCTTTCGGTGAGAAATCCCGGACTCACATAAAAGTACAAAGCTTTTTCCCACTTTCGAGCGGTGTAGCCGGTCTCTTCCATGAGCTCTCGTTTGGCGGCGGCCAACTTGTCTTCATCCGGTTCCAGACTTCCTGCCGGTAACTCCCACAAGCGTGCTCCGGCTGCGTGGCGATATTGCCTCTCCAGCAATACACGCGACTCTGTGCCTGAGTTGTCTACAGCGAGAATCACAATCGACCCGGGATGCTGCACGAGATCACGGCGTACATGCACGCCATCCGGTTCCTGGACCTGTTGTGATACCACGGTGAAAATGGGACCGCTGAAGACTTTCTTCTCGGAAACCACGCGAGCCAGCTTGTGCTTTTGGGATGATTTTGCGGACGTAGGCATTCCGTTATTTTAGAAGATCGGGATTTTAGAAGATCGGGCTTTTGAGAAAAACCGAGTGAGAGCCACGCCTGATTTCCGCATTCTCTTTAGAGACAAGTGTCATTAGAGACAAGTCAGGGCACGCCTCTTCTGGTATTCTCCGTTTCGTGGCCCGCACACCCAAAACTCAACTGACAACCGTGACTCTTGTTGGTGCAGGCAATCTGGCGCAGGCGATTGGCCCAGCGCTGCGAGCTGTGCGCTATCGCGTGGAACAGGTGGTCTCACGCAGCAATTCTGAATCGATGCGACGCGCGCGAGCATTGGCACGAAAAGTGGGAGCCGCTGTTGTTCGATTTGAAGACCTGACTCCGACATCGCAAGTGATCTGGATCTGCCATACCGACGACGCCCTGGCATCCACGGCGAAATTGCTGGCCCGCAAATCGGGATGGCGAGGCAAGATCGTGCTTCACTCCAGCGGAGCTTTGACCAGCGACGTGCTGAAGCCACTGAAGCGCGCCGGCGCTCATACCGCTTCCCTGCATCCCATGATGACCTTTGTTCCCGGGACTGCGCCAAAGTTGCCGGGAGTGCCCTTCGCGGTGGAAGGTGACAAGTCAGCAGTGGCGGTGGCCAAGCAGATCGTTAAGAAGCTCGGGGCTGAGGTGTTTGAGATAAAAAAGTCAGCGAAGGTTCTTTATCACGCGCTGGGTTCTTTCTCGTCGCCGATGGTCGTGGCTACTCTGGTCACTGCGGAACGTGTTGGACAAGCTGCTGGTCTCACAGTGGCCCAGACGCGCAAGATTATGGCGCCGATTCTTCAGCAGACAATGAACAACTATTTAAAGAGTGGGCCCGCAACGGCCTTTAGCGGGCCCATTAAGAGGGGTGATCTCGAAACCGTTCGGCGACACGTGCGCGAATTAAAGAGGGTCCCGGCTGCTCAAGATGTCTATCGAGCCTTGATCAGATCGGCTCTGAGAGATCTACCAGGAAAAAACAAAAAAGAGTTACTCGCGCTGTTGGCTTATTGAAGCCCGCCAGACCGAGCTTTAAGCCGCACGCGTTTTCTGTGGCTTGTAAGCCGTCGTAACCGCGGCAGTGTCAGTGTATTCCTGGAACCGTTCTATGCGGCCGTTGCGCACGGTAAATACATGAGCCCAGTCACTGGTAAACCGGCCTCCAGTGGCCTTGACTCTCCAGGTGTAATGGCCAAGCACAATAACTTTTTGATCCTGAGCCACGAATTCTGTAGCTGCAAAATCTATCTTTTCCTGAGTTTGGTTCAGGGTGGCAAAGAAATCAGCTACGCGGTCACGCCCCTGGCGTTTTCCGGCAATCGGTACATTTTCAACTTCGGGAAGTTCCCACACTACGTCATCCGAGAGAGTCTTGAGCAGGGCAGGAATGTTGCCCTTCTGGAAGCTTTCGTAAACCTGCTGCACGATTTTTACGTTTTCCTGCGGATTCATACTGACCTCCGATGAAGTGTGTTATCACAATTCACTGCGGCGAAACCATAGGCGGAGGGGTTTTTTGCAGAGCTGCTTGAAGTGTTTTTAACGTCGTCTCAGATCCAGGGAGAACAGCGAATGTGCACTGCTTCAGAGTCGATGGTTCTTACCGTTCTGTAAACAGGTGGCCCATCTTCTCTTTCTTGGTATTCAGGTAACGTTCGGAATTGGCGTTGGGCTCGACTTCGCAAGGCACTCGTTCCACGACTTTGATTCCCGCTGATTCCAGAGCAGCTACTTTCTGTGGATTGTTGGAAAGCAGGCGCACCGCTTTGAGCCCCAAAGCATTCAACACCATGGCAGGAAGTTCGAACTCGCGATGGTCAGCCTTGAAACCAAGATCTTCATTGGCCTGTACTGTGTCTCGACCGTTGTCCTGCAGTTCGTAGGCCTGGAGCTTTGGGCATCAGTCCGATTCCGCGACCTTCCTGTTGTTCATACAAGCAGCACGCCAGCTCCTGCGTCGGCGATCAGTCTGCAACGCCATCTCCAGTTGTGCCCGGCAGTCGCAACGCAGTGACCCGAAGACATCGCCGGTGAGACACTGGGAATGGATGCGGACCAGGGGCGGGGCGGAATGAATGTCGCCCATCACAACCGCGACAGCCTCTTCCTTGCGGCGGTCCTCGCCGACGTGGCCTTCAAAACCCAAAATACGGAAATGCCCCCACCGGGTGGGGAAATCGGCTTCAGCGAGTTTGCGGACTGAGGATGGAGAGCTCACGTGCATACATTATAGATGCCGCAGTGGTAAGATTCGGTTCATGGCTCTTCCACCTTCTCTTCATTCAACGGATGTTCTTCATTCAACGGAGGTTTTGGTCTCTGCTCTCCGGTGGGAATCGTGTGCTTTTGGCAGCGTCGATTACCGAGATCGATCGCGACATACGCAAACAGAAGCTGAGACTGGAACATCCTGAATGGTGCGAGTTGGAAATCAGGCACCAGATCATTCGAGAGTCGTTCCGCATGGCAGACCGGAGCAATGAGCCGGTACCGCAATGGCTGGAAAAACAAATGGCCGAACGTCTTGAACAGGAACGAGCTTCGCGGTAGTCGCCCTCGCAAGTCGTCCGCTGTATACTCTAGGGTTTCATAACGCACTCCTGGAGAGACACTCATGGCCTCACCCGCAGTCAGCTTTGCCAAAGAGAATCAGAAGCGGTTTCTGGGCGAACTCAAAGACCTGCTCCGCATTCCCAGCGTGAGCACGGCGCCCGAGCATAAAGATGACGTCCGTCGCGCCGCCGAATTTGTGGCCAACGACCTTCGTCGCATGGGCATGGAGAACGTAGAAATCATACAGACCAAAGGTCATCCGCTGATTTACGCTGACTGGCTCCACGCTGCCGGCAAACCGACGGTGCTTTGCTATGCACACTATGATGTGCAGCCGGCCGAGCCGCTGAATGAATGGATATCTCCGCCGTTTGAGCCGACAGAGCGCAATGACAACATTTATGCCCGCGGCGCCGTCGACGATAAGGGCCAACTCTGGATGGAGTTGAAGGCCGTGGAAGCCTTGATGAAAGGCCACGGCGGCAAGCTGCCGCTCAATGTGAAATTCATTATTGAAGGTGAAGAGGAAGTTGGCGGTGAATCGATTGCCGCATACGTGCGCAAGGAGAAAGCGAAGCTGAAAGCTGACTTTGCCCTGGTCTGCGATACGGAATTGTTTGCGCCCAACCTTCCTACGCTGTGCGTCGGACTGCGCGGGCTGATCTATACCGAGATCGAAGCCAAGGGCGCAATGACTGACCTGCATTCCGGGATGTATGGTGGCGCAGCGCCGAATCCTCTGTTCGCCCTGATTGAGATCATCAGCAAACTGAAGGATGCCAAGGGCAAGATCCTGATTCCTGGTTTCTACAGCAAGGTAAAAGCCCCAACCAAAGCCGAGTTGGCCGCATGGAAAAAACTGCCGTTCAAAGAAGAGCACTATCGCAAGACAGAAGTGGGATCCAAGGTGCTAACGGGTGAACCGGGGTACTCCGTGCTTTATCGCACGTGGGCGCGGCCGACGCTGGAAGTTCATGGCATGCCCGGCGGCTTCGTCGCTTCAGGCGCCAAGACCGTGATTCCTGCTCGCGCTTCGGCTAAAGTTTCCATGCGTCTGGTGCCCAATCAGGATCCCGACGACATCCTCAAGCGCTACCTGGCTTACGTGAAGAAGCTCACGCCCAAGGGCATTGAACTCAACATCAAGGTTTACAGCAAAGGCCCGGCATGCGTGGTAAGCACTGACAATCGCTTTATCAAGGCGGCCACTGACGCGATGCGTGACGTGTTCAAGAAGGAAACTGTCTTCATACGTTCCGGTGGATCGATTCCCATTGTCACCGACTTTCAGGACGTGATGAAACTTCCCAGCGTGATGATGGGCTTTGGCTTGCCAGACGACAACCTGCATGCACCCAACGAGAAATTCCATATCCCCAACTTCTATCGCGGGATTGAGAGCATTATCCGCTTCTTTGAGAAGCTGGGAGCGTAGAAGGATCGGGTGATCGGGTAAGCTGGTGATCGGGTGATCTGCAAACAAGTCTGGACAAGAATTAATTTGAATTCTGGAAACTCGATTATCGCCGGAACAGATCGCCCGGAGTGGCTACGCTCGATTGATGAGCGCGGCTATGCCCTGGTGCCAGAAGTCTGGAGCGCGCGCGAAATTCTGGCCCTGCTGGTTTCGCTGGCTGATCTTTCCTCGCGCCCGGGACGTGCTGGGGTTCGCCATGTGCTGCATCATCCGGTGGTCAGCGTGATCGCCAATGATCGACGCCTCCTGGACATGGCGCAAAGCGTTCTGGGCGAGGATGCATTTCCCTTTCGCGCCACGCTGTTTGATAAGTCACCCGACGCCAATTGGCTGGTCACGTGGCACCAGGATACGGCGCTTCCGCTGGTGGAAAAGATTGAGACACCTGGCTGGGGGCCGTGGTCAGTGAAGGAAGGCTTTCACTATGCTCACGCACCGGCCTACGCCTTGAACAAGGTCCTGGCGTTGCGCTTGCATTTCGATGACTCTACTTCTACGAATGGGCTGTTGCGGGTGCTTTCGGGAACGCACCGGATGGGTGTGCTCACGGATGACGACGTGGCACGTCTTGCGGCGGAGTTGGAGCCGGTGGAGTGTCTGATCGCCAAGGGAGGCATACTGGCCATGCGACCGCTAGTTATCCACGCTTCTTCTAAAGCGACGTCAAAGTCGCAAACTCCTCGCCGGGTTTTGCACATCGAGTATGCCTCGCCAGGAATCGTGCCCCAGCCGCTGCAGCTTTCCACTACATAGCTTAAAAGAGAGCGTTTACCTTAATCCTTTCGCCCCGTGCACTGGCGTGCACTGCCGTGTACCAATTCGCGTCTTTGCTCTCTTGATTCAGTGCACCGAAAGCGCTACAGTTTAGGGAGCTCTCGCGATTTTCCCGTCCTTTTTACGATCCTCACAGTTGTGTTTGGACTGATTGCTACAATGGTGGTGCGACATACTGGGTCTCGAGCGTTTTATCCACAACATATTGTGGCCAAGTCTTGACCCCCGGTATCAGTCTGGGTACATTAACTGGAACGCGGGTGCATCTACTCCAGCCAGTGATACCCGAAGCTGAACGCGCTTGCCTTCTCCCATCTAAATTGGGAGACAATTGGCCATTCCTGAAGGAGTAGGAACGTTGCTAAAACTGAAAAAGCTGCAAATCCTGGGATTCAAGTCCTTTTGTGATCGCACGGAACTGAAGTTTCCGGGTGAAGGCATAGCTGCCGTTGTTGGGCCGAACGGGTGTGGCAAGTCCAATATCTCCGACTCCATTTCCTGGGTGCTGGGCGAGCAATCAGCCAAGAGCCTGCGCGGCGTCCGCATGGAAGATGTGATCTTTGCCGGAACGCGTGACCGCAAGCCCACCGGCATGGCTGAGGTCTCACTCACATTGGTGGATCCTACAGTTTATGAAGGCAATGTGGGCAGCGAGCCCGAAGTGGATGTCCAGGATGATCTTGGGGACGACTGGGATGAGGCGTCTCTGCGCTCATCCGCCGCGGAAGCAACGGAAGTTCATTTAGCTGAAGTGCAACCTGGACCGCTGGATGCGGCCGAAGACAACGCCGATAACAACGAAAGTGCTGGAAGCGAAGGTGAGACCGCGGAATCCGGCGCCGACGCTGCTGGTCCGCAACTGATAGAAGCCGAAAGCACGACGGAGGGGATTGCCGCCGAAGCACAAACTCCAGAAACTGAGAATGCCGAGGCGAAAGTTGCCGCGCCCGGTTCAGTCGTATTGAAGATTCGCCGCCGCAAGTTAAAACCGATGCAGCTGGCCAAAGGCGAGATCGTAGTCACTCGCCGTCTGTTCCGCACGGGCGAAAGCGAATATCTCCTCAACGGCAAGCTTTGCCGTCTGCGTGACATTCAGGACATCTTTATGGGTACCGGTCTGGGACCGGAATCGTACGCCATCATTGAGCAGGGCCGCATCGGACAAATTCTGAGCAGCAAGCCGCATGACCGTCGCGCCATTATTGAAGAAGCGGCAGGCATTACCAAGTTCAAGACCAAGAAGCGGCTAGCGGAAGCCAGGCTGGAGCAGTCGCGGCTGAAC
>CAVWJV010000013.1:0-288419 GCA_963755365.1 Terriglobia bacterium
CCATTTTTATCCTTCGCCTTCGTCCAGGACAAAGACAAGCCGGCGCCTGCGCCTCTCGATGGCCCAAGTGCAATCTTTCACGACGCCTTGCTCGACAATCTTCAAGGCCGCTGGAAAGTAACAGGAACAATCATGAGGAAGCCGCGTGAGCTCGAGCTGACCGCGGAATGGGTTCTTAACCACCAGTTTCTCCAGGTCCGCCAGCGTGATACCAAAACCGTGGAAGGAAAGCCAGTATATGAAGCATTGATCTACATCGGCTATGACAACGCCAGTGATCGTTATGTCCTGCACTGGATTGATATTTACGGCGGACGTTTCTCAGAAACGCTGGGTTACGGGCAACGCGAAGGCAACAGCATCAAATTCAACTTTGAATATCCTGATGGCCCTTTTCATAACACCTTCACGTGGAATCCGGAAGGCAAGTCATGGAGCTTTTTGCTGGAACAGAAAGACGCCGCCGGAAAGTGGAAGAACTTTGCCGATCAGACAGCAACGCACTTGCAGTAGGAATGTACTTGACTTGAGAGACAAAAGGAGGCCATGTCAGGCCTCCTTTGCCAATTGCTAATTGCTAATTGCTATTCTTTTCGTAGCTCTTCACCCACTCAACCAGACTTCGCACCGCGATGCCCGACGGCCCCTTCGCGATCCAGCTCTTGCTGTCCTCAATCCACGCAGTCCCGGCAATATCCAGGTGCAGCCACGGTGTATCTTCCACAAATTCTTTCAGGAAAGCCGCAGCCGTGCTTGCGCCACCCCAGCGTCCGCCGGTGTTCATGATGTCGCCTATGTTCGAGCGGATCTGGTCAAGATATTCGCTATCCACGGGCAGCCGCCAGAACCTCTCACCTGAGCGTTCCAGGGATTTGGTGAAGTGCTGGTAGGCGTCTTCATCGTTGGCAAAGACCCCGGCGTTCTGATGGCCCAGGGCAACCACGCAAGCGCCAGTGAGAGTGGCGGCGTCGATGAGATGAGTGCAGCCGAGTGTGCGCGCGTAATGCAGACCGTCCGCCAATACCAGTCGCCCTTCAGCGTCTGTGTTAACGATCTCAATGGCCTTGCCTGACATGGCGATCTGTACGTCACCAGGTTTCTGCGCTTTGCCGCTGGGCATATTTTCCGTTGCGCAGACAATTGAAATGACCTTCACCTTCGGCTTCAGCATGGCGATGGCGCGCATCGCGCCGATCATCGCCGCACCGCCCGCCATGTCATATTTCATTTTCTCCATCCCGTCTGCCGGTTTAATGGAGATACCGCCTGTATCAAAGGTCACTCCTTTGCCGATCAGCCCCAGGACCGGTTTTTCCGGCGCGCCTGCCGGTTCATACTTCATCACGATCAGGCGCGGTTCCTCGTCAGATCCCTGGGCCACGCTCCAGAATGCACCCATCTTCAGGGCTTTGATCTTGTCCGGGCCGCCAATCTCGCACTTGAGTCCGGTGCTTTCACACATTTTGCGCGCACGTTCAGCCAGCATGATGGGCGTCATGCGATTGCCAGGTTCATTCACCAGTTCGCGGGTAAAGTTCTGCGATTCGCCAATGATGCGAGCCTGGTCCAGTATGCTCTGAAGTTTGCCCTGGTCAGATCCAGTCGCGGCGACTACGGTCACGTCCTTCATGCTGTAATCTTTGCGGTCACTGCGGTAAGTGTCAGGATCAAAGTCGGCCACGTAGGCTCCTTCGACAATCGATCGCATGGCATCTTCTGCCCCGCTGGAAAGTTCGGGCAGCAAAATGGCGCAACTCTTAATCATCTTGGGTTTCAGCGCGCGCAGGGCCGTCCCGGCAGCTTTGCGGAGTTCGACGTGTGAAAAAGTCTTGGCCTTGCCGGCACTGACCACCAGAAGGCGCTTCGCTTTCAGTCCTTGGGGCCGATGCAGAAGCACAGTCTCAAAAGGCTTTCCGGTAATTTCGCCGGAAGCGATCAGATCGGCAGCGGCCTTTTCCGTGGTCGCATCCTTTGAGGCTAATTTGGGCGCGGACTTCTCTTTGTCGCCATGATCAAGGGCAAAGGCGACAAGGCATTCGGTTTCAACGTCGGCAGGGTTGGCAATCGCAAGTTTTATATCCATGATGGCTTTCTTTTCTACTCCCGGTAAGATCTTCTAAAAAATATTGGAATTTAATTCTTACGTGAACGCGCAACGGCTTCTCGGGCTTCCTTGTCGGCGGTACGGCGGCGCTCCGTTTCACGCTTGTCCCATGTCTGTTTGCCTTTGGCCAGGGCAATTTCAATTTTGATTTTGCCATTTTTGAAGTACATGCGTGTGGGCACTAAGGTAAAACCCTTTTGCTGGCTCTTGCCCAGCAGTTTTCGCAATTCTTCTTTGTGGACCAAAAGTTTGCGTGTACGCTTCTCCACGTGGCCGGCATAGCCGGCATTTTCATAGGCGCCAATGTGCGCATTCAGCAGCCAGAGTTCGTTGTCTTTCACCAGAGCGTAAGCGTCTTTCAGGTTGGCCCGGCCGGCACGGACTGATTTCACTTCAGATCCGCTGAGCATAATGCCGGTTTCCATGCGGTCTTCCAGAAAATAGTTGTGTGAGGCCGCACGATTCACTGATGCGTCGCGTTCTCCTGATGCAACCGGATCGCGCTTTACGTTTTTGGGCTTGTTCGGCTCAGTTTGATGCGTAACTTGGCGGGCCATGGCAGCTTTCTGCTGCATGCAGCAAAATTTTTATGCTATCACAACGCAAAGTAACGTTACTAAAGTCGTTCTAGGGTTTAAGCAGATTCGGTGTATAATCTGCCATTCCGTATAGTTTATTTCCGGGTGCCAAAACAGGCTGGTCCTTCGAACAACCCCCATAAAATAGAAGGAGTTAAGCGTGTGTGTAGGCCCAAGCAGGAGCGTATGAGGAGAGTAGTAAGGATCTTAGCAGTCTTATTGATTTTATCGGCAATGTTGCCGGCAGCGGAATCGGCAAAGTCTCTATACACCAAGGCCCAAAAAGCCGAGACACGTGGGGACTATGAGGCTGCTTACGAGTTTTACCGGGAGGCCTACAATCTGCAGCCCGAGAGCCTGAAGTATCGCGTTCCCTATGAGCGCACGCGCTTCCTGGCTGCGGCTGCCAAAGTCCATCGCGGCCAGAAGCTGCGTGATGAAGGCCACTGGACGGAGGCTTTGGCGCTGTTCCAGAAGGCTGCTGAAATCGATCCCAGCAATGATCTGGCTGTCCAGGAAATCCGCCGCACCCAGCAGATGATGCAGAAAACGCCTACGCCATCCGCCTCACCCGGTATGGGCGTCAATAAGTATGGAAATGAAGACGATCCGCTGCGTAGACGGCTTGAAGATGCCACTGGTCCGGCTTCGCTCGGACAAATTTCCAATGTCCCTATCAGCGCGCTGGAAATGACCGAAGACTCAAAACTGATCTATGAAACGATCGGCAAACTGGCCAATCCGCCAATCAACGTACTTTTTGATCCTGATTACACGCCCCGCCGCCTCACCGTCCGCCTGCAAAAAGTTACTCTACCGGAAGCACTTGATATCGTCGCATTAGAATCCCGCACTTTTTGGCGACCGGTAACCTCGAACACAATTTTCGTAGCACAGGATACGCAGGCCAAGCGCAGGGAGTTGGAGCAGAACGTTGTCAAGACGTTCTATCTGGGCAATGTGTCGGGGCCAACGGATCTCCAGGACATTGTGAACGCGATCCGCACGGTGCTGGAAGTGCAGCGTATTCAGCAGATTCCTTCGCAAAGCGCCATTGTCATCAAAGGTACCCCGGACCAGCTGGCTCTGGCCCAGAAGATGATTGATGACATCGATAAGTCCAAGCCGGAAGTCATCGTCGATGTAGTCGTCGCGCAGGTACGGCGAGACAAAAACAGGCAGTTGGGAATCACGCCTCCGCAAAATCTCAGCGTGGCATTGCAGGGAGTGAATACCGTAAACAACAACAACAACAACGGCGGCACGGGAACGACTTCGTCTACAGGCGGCCTGAACTTTAACGATCTCCAGCATCTGAACTCGACCAATTACTCAGTCGCCATTTCCCCGCTTACGGCGGTAGCTCTGTTTTCTGATAACGACTCCAAAGTGCTTGAGAGCCCGCGTGTTCGCGCCACAGATAACGAAAAGGCGACTCTGAAGG
Organism: Terriglobia bacterium; assembly: GCA_963755365.1. Lineage (GTDB taxonomy): Bacteria > Acidobacteriota > Terriglobia > Terriglobales > Acidobacteriaceae > Angelobacter. Next base: position 4,127 of record CAVWJV010000013.1, read on the forward strand.
TTGCTGACAAGATTCCAATCGCAACCGGCTCGTTCGGTACACCCGTGGGTATTGGAACGGCCACCGGCGCTGTGGGTGTAAATACGCAATTTACCTACACCGAAGTGGGTGTGATCCTGGAAATCACCCCGCGCGTACATCCAGATGGACAGGTGACACTCAAGACCGTGATGGAGCTTTCCAATCTGAATGGCTCATCCACCATTGGCGGCGTTACCCAGCCGATCATCAGCACACGCCGCATTGAACACACCATCAGGCTCGGTGACGGTGAGATGAACCTCCTGGGCGGAATTCTGGAAGAGCAGGATACCGTGACTTCCGGTGGAACTCCTTTCCTGGGACAGATTCCCATTCTCAAGTACCTCTTCTCGACCACGACAAAGGAAAAAGTCACGAACGAATTGGTATTCCTTCTGATCCCGCATATCGTCCGCAGTCAGGAATTGAATGATCTGAATCGTCGCGCTTTTGACGTTGGCACCGGCAGCGGTATCGATCTTCACATCGCGTCCAGGGCCCCCGTGGTAGTGCCGGTGGTTGCTTCTGTCGGAGCTCAGCCTGCCGGAACCATACCGCCAGCGGTGGCTCAGGCTGCAGGCATTCAACCTTCTGCAGGTCAACCTCCAGTCGTTCAGCCTCCTGCCGCGCAACCAGCCGTGAATCAGCCGCCAACGAATCAACCGGCCCAGCCTGCAGTTGGCAAGCCAGCGCCTGTCGCGCAACCGGCAACACCGGCTGCAAACGCAAAACCTGGGACCGGACCAGCAGTGTTGCGACTGGATCCGGGAGCCTCAACCCAGAAACAGGGTGGAAATTTCACCGTGAACGTGCAAATGGGACATGGGGTAGATATCTCCTCAGTGCCCATACAGATCACCTACGATCCTAAGGTGCTGCAGTTTGTAAGCGTTTCCAACGGCGAATTCCTGTCGCGCGATGGACAGCCGGTAGCTCTGGTTCATCGCGACGATTCATCGGTAGGCAAGCTGCAGGTAACTGCACAACGGCCTGCCGGGTCCGCTGGCGTAACTGGGGACGGGACGGTGTTCAGCCTGGTATTCATGGCCAAAGCCAAAGGCAGTGGTACAGTTACCATCACCATTCCTGGAGCACGCAACAGCCAGAATCAGCCACTTGACGTGCAGGGCTCGCAAGCGGCGATCACGGTAAACTAGAGAAGTGAAATTGGTGAACGCTCATTACAAATCGAATCTGCAGCGCGGCGTAACCCTGGTGGAAATGATTGTGGTCATCACAATCCTGCTGTTACTGATGGGTGCGGCAGTTCCAGTGGTAAAGATCAGCGTGAGGCGGACCAAGGAAACCGAACTGCGACGCGACCTGTGGGAAATGCGGGCAGCCATTGATCGTTATAAAGATGCCGCTGACAAGAACGCATTTCAGAGCAAGCTGGGTACCGAAGGTTATCCTCCAGACCTGGACACGCTGGTCAATGGCGTGGATGTGGCCGGCGGCAAGAAGATCAGGTTTCTGCGGCGGATACCCGTTGATCCTATGACCGGTAACAAGGATTGGGGTTTGCGCGCCATGAAGGATGATCCGCAATCAGATTCATGGGGCGGAGAGAACATTTTTGATGTCTACACTAAATCTCCGGGGACAGCCCTGAACGGCACCAAATACAAGGATTGGTAAGCGCTATGAACCTAAACATTCGCAAACGGAACGGTTTACGGGGCTTTACGCTGATTGAGCTGATCATTGTAATTGCGATCATGGGAATTCTGCTCGCCGTGGCAATCCCTGTGTACCAGACACACCTGCGTCACGCCAATGAAGCGGTGCTGAAGGAAGATCTCTATACCCTTCGCAACGCCATTGATCAGTACACGCAGGACAAGGCCAAAGCGCCACAATCCCTGGATGACATTGTCTCGGCTGGATACCTGCGCATGCTGCCCAAAGATCCTTTTACCAACTCCAACACCAGCTGGCAAACTGTCCAGGAAGACGTGTTGGAGAGCGTGGATCAGACAGCGCCTGGGATCAGTGACGTCCATAGCGGCTCCAACGCCACCAGCACCGAAGGAACGGCTTACAGTAGCTGGTAGACTCCAAACCGCTTTGCCATTTGCGAATCGCTATTTACTAACCGCAGGCTCTTCAGCCGGGACCGGCACTTTCTTTTCGCCCTTCAATTCCGCGGCGGTCTGCTGGATGTTGTGGGTTGAGAACCCTTTGAAGAACCCCCAGGCACCATATTTGTCCTGCAACTGAGGCAGTACGGCATTCATGAGTTCCTGGCCTGACTTCCCTTCTCCCTGGGCTTTGGCGATGGCTTCACGCAGTGTCACCAGATAATCATGGAAATCTTTTACGTCCTGCGGAGTCGCGACATCACCGTGGCCGGAAACAAAGGTCGCGGAAGGATGGTGCGAAAGCAGAGTTTCCAGCGTTTTCACCCATGCGTCCGTAGTGGCATCGATCAAGTTTGGGAGATGTTTCTGCCAAACGAGGTCGCCGCCAAAAATTACATTCGCATCTGGTACGGTGATGACGGAATCTCCGCCGGTGTGTCCAAGCATGTAACGTACCTGCACCTGACGATTGCCCAGATAGATATCGACGGCGTCGGTGTACACCATGTCCGGCTTCACCAGAGCTTCAACCCGGGATTTGGCTTCCGGTTTGGGATTGGCGCCGAAGAACTTCATGTTTTCCGTATTCAGCCAGCCGCGCAGGTTACGCTGGGCCAGAATGATGGCGCCTGCTTTCTGAAAGACCGCGTTACCACCTGTGTGGTCGAGATGATAGTGCGTGTTCACCACGAAACGAACAGGCAGTTTGGTCAGTTTCTGGATTTCCGCGAGCAACTTCTGGGCAGGGACCACGTCTTCGAAGGTGTCCACAACCACTACCCCATTTTCACCGATGATGAAGCCGGCATTGCTGCCCGCTTTGCCGGAATCAGAGCCAATGGCGGCGTAAACGCCATCCCCAACTTTCTTGATGGTAAAGTCGGGATTTTCCTGAGACGCTGCAAGGGCGGTCAGTAAGAATAGACATGTAAAGAATGCGGCAGTCCTGATTTTCATGCGTGGGATAGTAACACGAGCGCTTGTTGAGGTCAGCTAAACAGCCAAAACCTTCCTAAAAAGTGTGAAGGATGTGTTGAGAACGATCTGTGAACAATGTCGTGGAACTTTACGCACGAATGCCTGCTCCACCCTGTGAATAAACGACGCCATATGACGAATTATGGGACCAATACTCTTTATGGGAAAAGGACTTTCGCCGCGGCGGCGCCGATGATGAACTGGCCAATGATCTGCGTCCAATCCTTGAATCCGCGCAGAACCATCCCCTTATCGAGCTTCTCCGGTATCACGATGGTATCTCCCGGCATCAGGTGCGCTGTCTGGAAGCTGTTAGCCAGCAGCGTGTGGTTTTCATTGCCTATGGTAGTACCGTCAGCGCGGATGATAAATGCGCGCCCTTTATCACCGTTTTTCGTGGCTCCGCCGGAAAGCCTGAGGTAGTCGCCAAAGGTTTTGCCGGGTTTGAAAATGAATGAATTGCTGCTGTAGACCGAGCCAATCACGTTGACGGTTGCCGGGCGATAAGGAATGAGAAGCCGGTCGCCATCTTCCAGTACCAGATCAGGAAGAGCATCAATATTGTCAGCATTCGGACTCAGTTCAAGGACGATTCGTCCCGTGGCCCGCACCTGCTTCAGCTTATCGAGCAAACGCCGCTGCCCTTCCTGCGCCTGCTTCTCAGTGATTGCCTCTTCGCCGGTCAGGTTGCGTTGCGCGCTGGCATTGCGTTCGATACTTTTTTCAAGTTCGTTGGTGTATTCTTCAAGACGTTTCTGCTGGTCTTCGCGAGTTGACTCGCGATCAAGTTCAGCGCCATAAAGATATGCCTGGGGACTGATGCCGCCGACACGGCGGATCAGATGGCGCAGCTTCTCTCCGGGTTCGGCCTGATACACACCAGCCGATTTGAACTCACCTTCCAGGCGCACATATTTGATTTGCGATTCGGTGGGAACCTGCATGTCAGCCTGGGAGAATATGGTTACGATGTCTCCTGGCTGAAGATCCACGTTCTGCGTGGGATCACCCGCGATGGCTTTCCCAAGGTTGAAAGGCACCAGGTGGGTGGTTAGATCTTCAACGTTCAGACGCTGGATGACGGCATAATCCCAGTTGATCTCGGCACCCGAACGCCGCACCTGGTTCTTCAACTGTTCCTGCTTGATTCGCTGGGCTTCCGTTCTGCCTACACGGGCAGCCAGATCGTCTTCACTCAGGTCATCATATTGACCATTGTTGAGATCGATAGACTGCGGGTTTTGAAGATCGGGGACCTGGTTCGGCTGAGGCTGTTGATTGGCGCCTTGCTGAAGTGGGGGAGGGGCGGTGGTTGTTCCCAGCTGAGAGGGGCCTTGCTGTTGCTGGCCAGAACGGTTGCCCTGATCAGCAGCCTGCCCGTTTTGTCCGCTCTGCCGCCGCTGATCGCGGGCTCTCTCTTCCCTGAGCTTAAAGCTATTAGCATCCGGGTTGATCGCCAGCTTGTTCTGCCTTTTCCAATATTCTTCCGTGATCAGGGAGTCACGAGTAGGAATCAGATCCTTTACGTGCATGCCGGCTTTCCACGGATATCGGCCCGGGGAAGCAACGTTGCCGCGCAGAGTTACAGCGTTATCAAACTTGGGCGAGATATGCAGGAAACGGATGATGTCACCAGGCCTGAGTTCGGTCTTCATCCCCTTGTCATTGATGAGAACCTCTGTGGCGGAGCGGGTATGTTGATCATCGATCCCTTCAATGATCACGCGCTGGCCACCAGCCGTGGTAGTCAAACCACCCGCGTCATTGAGCAGATCACCAAGTGTGTCATGCTCCTTCAACTCATAGATGGCCGGAATATTGACGCTGCCTGCCAGCGCGACCAGCGGCCCAACCGGCGGAACATAGATCACGTCTCCAGGAAGAAGCTGCGCGTCCTTGCTCTTGTCACCATTGGCGAGCAGGTCATATAGATCAAAGGTCGTTACCTCTTTGCCCTGGCGTTTGAGGATGATTCGCCGCATGGAACCGCGTTTGGATGGACCGCCGGAGGCAAAGAGCGCATTCACCAGGGTGCTGAGTGAGCTTACGGTATAGCTTCCGGGCCTGCGTACCTGGCCGACCACGAAAACCTGGATCGAGCGCAACTGCCCCATGGTCACGTTCAATTCAAAATTCTTAAATACCCTGGCAATGGCATCCTGCACGACAGAATGAATCTGATCATAGCGGGTGCCGGCCACGCTGATAGCGCCAATGCGAGGGACGTAGATGGCGCCATTGCGATCCACTACGGCGCGATAGTTAACATCAACCTGTCCCCACACTCTTATAAGCAACTCATCACCGGGGCCGATCAGGTAGTCAGGAGTAACCGGCACGCGATCCAGCGGTGCAAAAGTTGAAGGCACGGTGCGAAACAGATTTTGTCCGAAGATAGGCAGGTGGATGCCGAGGGAGCTGGTGACAAAATCCTGAAACTCAATGTCTGGTTCTGGCGGCAGATCCAACATATCTCGCTGGCGGCTTTGTATAAGATCATTCGCAGCCTGGATTTGTTTTTGTTCCTGGAGTTGCTGAAGATCTCGCGTGTCCAGGTCAGAGGGATTGTTGGTGATAGGCGTGTTGCCGGTAGCGCCTGCGGGACCGCGCTGTTGCTGTTGATACTGCTGGATCAGTTGTTCGGCCGCGCTCTGTGCCATAGCGCCGCCAACCATGAGGGAACAAAATGCTAATAATTGCAGGAGTACGCGTAGTCGCACTTATATGTCTCTTATTCGCCTTGTTCCGGGATCCTATCTAGACCTTGAATTACCCGAGCAATCCCCTGGTCCAGACCCGAATTGGCGTGTCCCGGAGGCTAGGCCGCCTGGAGTTTAGTTTAAATTTCGGTACGGAAACTATACAGCACGGCTGTAGGGCTTGCATAGTTGAGGTTCTGTTTAAACGACGGGAAGTAAACACCTTAGCAGGCGTTATTCAATCGGGCATTATTCACTGTCAAGCGGTGGGCTCCTGCTTCAAACCAAGCCGTTCCATCATGGTTCGCCGGATGAGAAACTTTTGTACCTTGCCGGTAACGGTCATGGGAAACTCTTCGACAAAGCAAATGTGTCTGGGAATTTTGAAGTGGGCGATCTTCCCTGCGCAGAAACACCGAACTTCATCTTCTGTGATGGTTTGGCCGGAACGCACTTTGATCCACGCGCAAAGCTCTTCTCCATACTTCTTGTCCGGCACGCCGACTACCTGCGCGGCTTCGATCTTAGGATGGGTGAAGAGAAACTCCTCCACTTCACGTGGATATATGTTTTCACCACCGCGTATGACCATATCTTTGATCCTGCCGACGATGTTGCAATATCCTTCATGGTTGAGCGTGGCCAGATCTCCGGTGTGCATCCAGCCATCGCTGTCAATGGCAGCCGCAGTCTGTTCAGGATCTTCCCAATATCTGAGCATGACAGAGTAGCCCCGGGTCAGTAATTCGCCCGGAGTTCCGCGCGGCACGACTTCGCCTTCAATATCCACGATCTTCACTTCAAGATGCGGCTGGATCCGGCCTACGGTGGAGACGCGGCGCTCGATGGGATCATCGGTGGCACTCTGGAAGCTCACCGGGCTGGTCTCCGTCATGCCGTAGGCAATGGTGATATCGCGAATGTGCATGCAATCCATAACACGTCTCATGACTTCGATGGGACAAGGCGACCCAGCCATGATTCCCGCCCGCAAAGAGGTGAGGTCGAACTGCTTAAACTCCGGGTGCTCCATCTCCGCGATGAACATGGTTGGGACACCGTGAAGAGCCGTACATTTTTCTTCAGAGACGGTCTGAAGAACCGCCAGGGGATCAAAACCCTCACTGGGAAAGACCATGGAAGCGCCGTGGACAATGCATGCCAGCGTGGACATCACCATGCCAAAGCAATGGTAAAGAGGAACCGGAATGCATAATCTATCGCCTTCACGAAGGCCCATGGCAAGACCAACAAAGAAGGCATTGTTGAGGATGTTGTGGTGGGTCAGCGTGGCGCCTTTCGGTGCGCCCGTTGTGCCGCTGGTGAACTGGATGTTGATGGCGTCATGGCAGCCGAGTTCGTTTGATAATTGTTTCAGATGAGAGCGATCTTCAGCGACGGCGGTTGCGGCAACGTCTGAAAAACGAAGCATCCCTGGTTGGCACTCTGGGCCCAGGTTAATGACATACCGCAGTTCGGGTAATTGCCGGGAGTAAAGACCAGCGGGTCCGGCATCCGTGAGTTCCGGCGCGAGCTCTCGTAAAGACTGAAAGTAGTTGGTACTTTTGAAACCGGGAGCGAGGACTAGCGCTTTACAGCCAGATTTGCGCAACGCGTGCCGCAATTCCACGCTCTGGTAAGCAGGATTTACGGTGACCAGAATCAGGCCAGCCAGGGCGCTGGCAAATTGGGCGAGCACCCATTCAGCGTTGTTGGGAGACCATATGCCGATGCGATCGCCCGGGCACAGTCCCAGAGCGAGCAAGCCGAGCCGCCAGATTTTCCGCGCGTGCAGCCAGTTCAGCAAACGTCCAACGGACATTCTGATGACGCACGATCAGGGCGTCGCGGTCGGGCCACTGCTGAGCGGCGCGGGTAAAGCGCTGGCCGATGGTCTCATTCAACAGGGGCGGGGTGTTTGCACCACGGACGTAACTGGGAGCCGGCATGGTTGTTTCTCGTATATTAAACCTTCGTTTTTACGGCCTGATGGACAAACTTGAACCATGACAATTATGTCGATGCACAAGCGGCCAACAGTGTACTCTCTGGTCCCCGCGACTTCTTGCATTTCTTGGTGGAAGAGGTGTCCAATAGCCGGTCGGACATTATCATTCGCTATGAGGTGATTTATGAACCGCCGCAGCTTCCTCAAACAAGCATCCACCATCGGTGGCGCAGCCCTCTTCGCACCGTCAATCCTCCGCTCGATCGAATTCAACCCTTCGCAGATGACCCAGGTTGCATTCGTGAAGACGGCTGATCGAGCGACTGGAGTTGCACGCGCGATTGATCTGCTTGGAGTTGCGAAATCCGGCGGCAAGGACTTTTTCATCAAGCCGAATTTCAATAGCGCGGACGCCACTCCCGGCTCAACCAGCGAAGATACGCTGGCAGCCATTGTGAAGAAGTTGAAAATGCTTGGCGCAGGGCCGTTAACTATTGGCGACCGAAGCGGCATGGGCAATACCGTGGAGGTGATGGAAAAGAAAAACATTTTCGTCCTGGGCAAGGAACTGGGCGCGAAGGTGGTGGTGTTTGATCAACTGAAGGCCGAAGACTGGGAGCATCTGAAATCCGCGGACAGTCACTGGCAACAAGGCTTCGCTATCCCGCGAATCGTCCGGCAGGCCGGAGGCGTAGTGCAAACGTGCTGCCTGAAGACGCATCGTTACGGCGGACACTTTACGCTTTCGCTCAAAAACTCAGTGGGGCTTGCAGCCAAGACTGTTCCGGGGCTTGACTACAATTTCATGCGCGAACTGCATTCGTCGCCAGACCAGCGCCGCATGATCGCCGAGATCAATACCGCTTACAAGCCAGATCTGATCGTGCTGGACGGCATACAGGCTTTCGTCAACGGCGGTCCGGACCAGGGCAAGCTGGTGACTTCGAATGTGATTCTTGCCGGGACTGATCGGGTAGCCATTGATGCCGTAGGCGTGGCATTGTTGCGTCATTTTGGAACCACGCGGAAGTCAGCCAGGGAGCGATTTTTGAGCAGCAACAGATTGCGCGCGCAGTGCAATTAGGTATCGGGATAAGCGGCCCCAAACAGATTGAACTGGTTACGGGCGACAAGGAAAGCGCTGAATACGCCAAGCTGATACGCGCGATTCTGGATGGAGAACCGGGAAAAGCGGCGGCCTGATGGCAGAAAGCTAATGAAGAATGCGGGGCACCAGAAACCACGCAAACAGCGCGGACAGCGAAACAAAGCCGATTGCCACTCCGATCCAGATAAAGAGGACGAGGCGCTCCTGCTCTTTGGAGGGCGCGGTTATGCCGATCATGTAATGAAAAAACCGCATCATGGAGAGTAGCGTTTTCATTGGATGAGCTGAACGAGCGGAACCGGCGATTCTTTTCAATGCCGCGAAGGGACCGCGATCGTGATTGCCCGGCACAAAAAGCAAAGGCGACCCGAAGGCCGCCCGCTTTGGTCCTGATGTTCTGGTTTCGGAGATTTTCGCAAATTACAGAGCGCGAACGTTCTCTGCCTGCCAACCCTTCTGCCCTTTGGTGACAGTAAATTCAACTGCCTGGCCTTCCTCTAAACTACGGTAGCCATTGCTCTGGATGGCGGAGAAATGCACGAAAACATCTTCTCCACTTTGACGAGTGATAAAACCGAAGCCTTTGGCGGCGTTGAACCACTTTACTGTTCCTTGTTCCATTTTTTCCGTTTCCTGTATTGATTTAACGCTGGAATGAATGTTCGAGAGTTTCGGCAGGTGCAGAAGAGATTTGCTGCTTGCAGAAAAATCAACCGGTCCATTTCTAACGCAAGAACAGAATACCAGCACTTACGCCCTAGTCCATGGGTTTTTGTGCGGAATTTTTACTTAGGTAATAACCCGTGGGCCGGCGGACTTAGTCTCGGCAGAGCGAGACTGCTGCTTGCAGAAAAATTCAACAAGTCAATTTCTAACGTCATTTTTTAGAATAGCCCAGCAATTCCGCGTAGTTGGGCGGATCTTTTCACGTAGTTCCATAGTGTGACATCAGAGTTCAGAACGCTGAACGCGGGGTCAACACAATGGCCGGAGGCATGTCTAATGGCTCTGGCTTACAGGCAGAGACACGGGTTGATCGATCGTAAATTCCAGCAGTGTCTCGCTGGGCACATGGACCTGGTCGCCCTTGGTTACCACCTGGACTGCCGTGCCCGCGCCTGCACCCACTCCGGCTCCTATCGCGGCGCCTTTGCCGCCGCCCGCAAGTGCTCCGATCACGGCGCCCAGGGCTGCGCCTCCGCCGACCTTTGTTGCCGTGCTCGCACCGCGAGACTTCCCGGAAACTTCATAATCGCCGGACGAAAGCGGATATGTCTGCCCGTTAATTACGATTCCGGTTAGAGCCAGACGCAGCTGAGACTTGCCGGTCAACTGGCCTGCTGCCTGCACCTGCTGTAACCGTCCATAGACGGAAGCACCCTTGGGAGCGAGAGTGACGTCATTGACGATCAACGGCTGTTCCAGAGAAGCGAGGAATTTATCTCCGGGATGGTTTTTGTCTGAATCGACGCCATCAATGGTGCGGATGGTAATGCGAGTGCCGCTGGGTACGACGATGGATTGCAATGGAGCGGCGGGCGCCGGCGCATTCTCGGGCGATCTTTCTGCAAACCCGGGAGAGCGGGCGGGAACTGTTGACTCGCGTTCGTCGAATTTCAGAGAGCTAATGTCAGCCAACGAATACTGCTGAACGCTTGAACCAACGCGAAAGCTGATGGTGGTTTCAGAGCCACCGACGTACGAGCCTTTGATGACGCTGCCATTTTTCAGTTCCAGCGTATCGGCATTCAACATTCCGATCGGCAACAAAACAAAAACCAGACTAGAAACTGCCTTGTACATCATGACGGTAGGAGCCTCCCTCGCTCAACATTCACGTACTAAAAAGTCTATCGCGAGTTGCTCGTGGATGGCTACTTTAAGCACCTTAATCTGGGTCTGTCAATTTTGACGCTAACCGGCAGTCCTGGTATGGCGTCCAATAACTAACTGAGGCAGTTATGCAAAACAGGCTTCTGTTCGTTGTTATCTGTTTGCTGGGTCTTCCACTCTCTGCGCAAAACCTAACCCCGGGCAACGATGTACCAAGATGTGCCACGAATAATTGCACGGACCACAGCGCCACTCCGGCTTCGACGTTTCCTTCTCATCCCGCGCCAGGAAAATGGGAAGTCCAGGACTTCAAGAGCACAAACGCCAGCGTTTCATGTGCGATCATGAAATACGACGTAACCACAAGTCTACCGATTCTTCATTTGCTGTGTCCGGGTCCACAGATCTTCGCGCCGCTGCGCGTTCATCTGACACTGTCATTCGCCGACGCAAAGGAAATTCCCAAGGACATGCACAACATGTTAGTGGATTTCAATCGGGCAGTCCGGTTCAAGTCAAAAGCCGGGGATTCGCAGGCGGAATTAACTCTGCACGCGAAGCAAGACACGCAATCGGAAACGAAGTGGGTGAAATTCACCAAAGTGAATGTGGGGATTGTTTTACCCGAAAAGTAACAGAGAGACCCAGCTCAACCGTCAAGTTCGATCAGCGACTGTGTGACTCAGGCGCGGCCGCGTGTCTTGGAAATCCACCAGCGGACACCGACCAGCAGAAATCGCCAGTCGCTGAAGAACTCCGGCGGCTTGCCTTCAAACGCATGCCCGATAAACTGCAATATCCATCCGAAGACAAATAAACCGGCGGCATAAACCCAGAGCCAGTGAAAAAAGATGGCGGCAATCCCGGCCACCAGCGACACGACAATTAGAGGAATACCAAACGTGTGGCAGATCCGGTTCACAGGATTCTGGTGACTGTTTGCGTATTGGGCGACCCATTCTTCACTGCTGCGTCCACCTAACATGCAGGGATTATAACTTAAGCGGCGAGCTTCAAGTGATACTTTAAGTCGCCAGGAATGGGGACGAAGGTGCGACGCTCGCCTGAGTGCCAACATGAAGATTGGCGGTGATGAAGTCCGCAGCTTCTTCCAGCGCGAGACGTGATTCGGGCATGATGCCAACAGTGATCTGCCAGACATGAGGAAGAGCAGGATAAACGCTTAAACGGCTACAGACTCCTGCTGCAAGCGCTCTTGTCTGAAATCTCTCAGCGTCATCAAGAAGAAGTTCTGTACTGCTGGCTTGAATCAGGACTGGAGGAAGACCAGCGAGATCGCCGAAGAGCGGCGAAGCTTCTGGATTTTCAGCCGAGGCGTTTCCAAGGTACAGCGTTGCGAAAGCCTTTACGTCGCCGGCTCTAAACATGGCGCACGATTCAGCGTTGCGATAGTCACAACATCCGGTCAAATCTAACCAGGGAGAAAAGCAGACTGCGCCTGCGGGCAGCGGTTTGCCATGCGAGCGCAGACGCAGCATGACGGCAATCACCATGCCGCCGCCGGCGGAATCGCCTGCAAAAGTGATGTGTTGCGGTGAGACTGCCTGGTCGTGTAGTAGCCAATCGTAAGCGGCTTCAGCGTCGTCAATTGCGGCAGGAAAAGGATGTTCAGGCGCAAGCCGATAATCCACGGCGAAAACACGCTGGCCGGTAAGTCTGGCCAGATTTGCGGTGATGGCGCGATGTGAGCCCGGCGAGCAACTAACGTACCCGCCGCCATGAAAATACAATATTACGCTTTGCTGGTCACAGAGATTGTCTGGGGTCAGCCATTCTCCGTGATCGGTTTCCAGGACAGTTACGCCACGGGTAAAGAGGAAACTGAAGAGAGCGGGAGAATTGAACACAAACCGCGAACGCCGGACGGTTGCGTCAAGATTTTTACGAGGCCAGCGTTTGACAAAAAGCCGCACTATGCGTGTCATGAGCCGGGCGCGAAGGCTTGGCTTGTTGGGAAGCATACTAGAGATTATCGCTCATAGCACCGGGTCCCTCAGCTTACAATTTAATGCGGTGGAAATTCCCCACGGCGATGCATGGGTAAGAAATTCGAATGGGTTCGGCCGGGGCTCGTCTCTCACCTTACATTTTCCCAGGCCTGACGGCCTGGGCTACATAATTGCGCGCCTACGGCGCTGCGTATGGACAGCCCTGGAGAATTTGTAAGATCACAGTTGCGAACGTCAGCGGCGTCTCCTAACCTCAGCGCTAAAGCCAGTATCTATTTGTCTTTAACGCAGGCATAAATGCCTGCTCCACCCGAGTTGCGCAGATTCCACGAGGCCGTTCAATCGCCGTTTTGGGTCGCCGTCGCGGTGTGTTTTTTCAGTGCCTCCAGGTCGCGAAGGACTACCTTCCAATCACATTTGGAATGTTTGGTGGAAATCGGTTCCGACAGGTCGCCGTAGTAGGCAAGGATGTTGTTGCGGAGTGCCGGAGAGACGGTGTTGAAATCTCTGAGCGCCAGTTCACGCAACAGCCGCTCATAGGTACCATCCGCCAGCTGGTACTCGCCGGGAGCGGTGGGCTTGCCGGTGTCGAGGTCGGTGTTCGGCAAGACGATCTCCTGGTCAGCGGCACCGTGCACCGTTTTACGGTAATCGGAAACGGCGACTTCCAGACCTTTGATATACGCCTTCTGAGTGTCTGCCGTGGGAGGCTTGGGATCAATGGCGCGCAAAGGGCCGATCTTGGGAAGGACCCTCACAATGCCGGCGATCATGCGCGAAGTGAAGGTGGGTTTGTAGTAGTTCTTGCCAAACTCGCGCTCATATTGTGCCTTGCTCATGATGTAACGAAACTGCTTTGGATCAAAGTTCGGAACCGCTTCCAACTCCTGTTTCTTGGCAATCAAAGCCGCCTGAGTAACACGCGGCAGCCAGATGCTGATGGCATGGCGATAACTTGAAATGGCAACATCTTCGTCAACCAGAACATCATTCAGTTTTACGCCGTAGGTGATTTCAAAAGCACGATCAAGCACGGGGCGGGAGACCTCAAAGCCGATGAAATCGTGAAATGCCTGCGAGGTATAGTGTTGCTGTGCCACTTGAACAAGGTCAAAGCCAAATTCGGTTTGAATGTGAGCAACGGGATTGTCTTCATAGGTGACCACGTCGCCAAACTTCTTCTTCAGTTTGGGGAATTCAATGGGCACAGCGCGGTTGACGACGGGATGACCGTCGGTGTCAGAAACGTAGTGCGCCAACGCGCCCAGGGCGAAGGCCAGTTCATTAATGTTACGTGCCTGGCGAATCATCTCACTGACGAAATCACCGGTGCGCACATAGTGCACCAGGTCACTGAAAAACTTACTTCCGCCCGGGTAATAGCCCATGTCCTGAATGAGACTTCCGCCGTAGGCGTAGGCGTGGGCAATACGAAATTGTTCACTGGTGGTCCCGGGAAATCGGTCAGCCAGGACTTTCCTGATGTCACTTTGCCATAGAAAATCCACGATCTGCTCATGCGTGAGAACGGAATAGGCAGGCGAAGGACTGCTGGAAACCACGAATAACGTGAGCACTAACAACCATGCCGTGGCTTTTGCCGGCAGCGCCCTTACAGTGAGACCTTTTCCAGGAGCGTTTTCACGCATAGATGACCTTAGATTACTTTTACATTCCGTAAGTTATCCAGCAGATCTGCTTTACTGCGGCAACCCCGCAGGAAAGAGCTTCAACATGAATTCTTTATCGGCCAGCATGGGCTTAAAGGGACCGAAATCGCTTTCTTCTTTAAAGCTTTTATTGAAACCAGTGGGATTGAGCGTGCGCGCCCTGGTGAACTCATCCAGAGAGGCCTGCTTGTCGCCGGCAAGATAATCGACGAAGGCGACATTCATGTGCAGACCAACTTCGTTGGGTGCATAGCCGATGGCCTTCAGTCCCGCCGCCTGAGCCTTCTTTGCGTCGACTGGTGAGCCCTCCAGGGCCTTGTACATCGCGTCACCGTAGTTGTAGGCAAGATTCAGATCCAGCAGCCGCCGAAGTTCTTCGAAGGGATGCGGATTGTCATCCGCATTGATGTAAACATAGCGATCATTGTTGATGTTGCGTCCGCCGCGCTTGCGAACGACGAGCATGGACGCCGACTGTTTGCCGCGTGCATCGCCACCAGCGGCATCACCCGCTTTGAGAGCGGCATAAAGCTTTTCTGCCAGCTCACCCTGCGTAGATTCGAAGGCTTTACCCATGGCTTCAGGAACCTGCGGCCCGACGAGTATGTTGCCCTGAGCCGACCACGTTTTACCCTGGCGATCGCCCGCCCAGTTCGGCGCTTTAGGGCCGGTGTAGGCGGCAATGTTGCCTTTGGCATCGACAATGGCGATCTGGCGGCCGTCTTTGCCCTCAAACTTATCTTCCGCCATGATTTTCTTGAGCACTTCCGGCGCGCTGAGGCCCTGACGAAGGAGATCGATAGCCTGCTGGCCGTAACCGACATTCACATTGGCTTGTGTAGCCACGGCTCCCACGTCCGCCATGGCCCAGGGCACAACTGAACCTACGGAGAAATAGCGCGAGGCTACGGCGATGCCGAGATCGCCATTTTGGGGATCAATGGCCACAATGGAAAAAGTTGAGACCGTGGGCATGGTCTGTGGAACCACAACCAGCGAGTAACCGACGATCAACAGAGCCAGCAGTACCTTGGATTTCATGAACACTCCGCTATTAGACTTTGCTGCCTTACACATTTAATCGTCAGTAGACGATACACGAAAGATGCCATGGCAGCATTCTTAGGAATGCCCTGTGACGTCTTCGCTTGACTTCTCTTTTATATTCAGGATGCGGCCGCCTTCGAGCGCAGATTCAGGGCGCGATCGCAGCACAGTGGCGACCGAACCTAACACTATTAATGTCGCGAGTAACTTCATGGGAGGAACCTCTTCATGCGCAAGCAATGCTCCTTCCATCAGAGCGATCACGGGCACGATCAGGCTGATGCTAGAGAGCTGGTACGGCTGCATCCGCTTCAAGAGCCAATAGTAGATGACGAAGGCTGCGCAGGAGCCAAAAACCACGAGGAACGTTAGATTGAAGACAGCAGAGCTGGTCCAGATTGCATGCCGCCGCGATTCCAGCGCCCACGTGCCCCAGAGCAGGGCGATGGCGCCGAATGCCAGTTGCAATCCGGTGGAGACGACAGCGTCAACTTCATGCAGGCGGCTCTTGGCGTAGATGACGGACCATGCACTCAGAATCACGGCAACAAGGATGGCTACACCGCCGAGCAGGCCGCGACCACCGTTTCCAAATCCCGTGTAGAAGAGAACCAGCAGTCCGCCAAATGCAACCAGCATGGCGAAGACTGCCTGGCGCGGAACTTTTGCATGCGTCATCAACGGCGTCAGCAGGGCGACGAACAACGGCATGGAGGAGAAAAGCACAGCCGTCATGGAGGAAGCGACATATTGTTCCGCCCAGAACAGCAGCCCGTAGGGCACGGCCATGATGGTGAAGCCGAGGACAATCAGCGCATCCCATTCCTGGTGATGCCTGGGCCATGAACGCTTTTGCACGACCGCGATCAAGAGCAACAATACGGCAGCAATTGCGAAACGTATGGCTGCGGCTTCTATCGGCGGTACCGATGCAACGACAACGCGGATGGCGAGCCAGGTACTGCCCCAGATCAGGCAGAGGGCCGCGTATCCGAACATGTGCCTGCGTTGCGGGGGCATGTGACAGCAGTGTAATTGATGAGGTGGGATGGATGCAGGGGCGAGGATTCGTAGACAATTCGCACAGCCGAGGTCGGCTGTGCCACACGAGTGTCGCGTAAGACGAACCTAAGATTTCGTCGAGAGAATTCCCTAACGCGACATAGTCACGATAAGCATCCCCGGGAGGTTTCGACTTCGTCGTCGCATGCGCTCCGACTGCGCTCAAGATGACAGACTGGGACAACAAGGTGATTTCCAGGTGTTGCGGAACTCCAACGTCGATCGGAATTACAGAGGTGACAAGTATGTGGCGCGGCGAGAGTTTCGGCGGGGACAGCTTAGAAAAGCGTAGTGGTGCAGTTGAAATTAACTGCACCACTACTTGACGACACATTCACGAGACCGTAGGGATCCCTCGTTTCACTCGGGAATAAGATCCTACTGCTGAGTCGCTCCGTGGCTTGGCATCTGTGCCGTGGCTGCGTTCTTGGGTGTAGACAGATATCCGGTGACCGTTTCCTTGTCCACGGTGTTCACCACCACTTCAAAGAGCTGCCGCTCGCGTCCGCTGTAGAACTGCAAGGGCTCATTGATGGTGCGGTCTTTCTTTTCGATCTTTTTGTCTTCCGCAAGGACGTAGAGAGTGAACTTATTCCTCTTGGAGTCAGTTTTCTTCAGCTGCAGGCTGATGATGGAGAGATGGGTGGGGTCTTTGCCCTTCCTGAGCGTGAACTCGAAGTAATCACGGTCGCCGCGATGCTTCAGGTACTCGAGCTCATCATGTGTGGTGGCAATCAGCTCACCGTGCTTGGTCAGATCGCCAATGGCATGGTCCAGCTTACCCTTGGTGGCTGAAAGGTCATTGCGGGTGTCAGTGACATCGGCGCTAACCTTGGTGACCTCACCCTTTACTCCGGTGACTTCGCCCGAGACCTCGCCAAACTGCTTCTTGGTGGATTCCTCATCGGCCATGAGACGGGTTTCAGTGGCCTTCTCCGCCGCCTGTATGTCGGTGGCTTTGCGGCTGAGCTCTTTATGGGTCATGCCGACTTTATCGGCAAGTACATTGATGGAGGCACGGGTCTTGCTGCCCAGTTCGTCAAATTTCTGCGCGACATCTTTCTGCGCCGCAAGCTGGTGCTGCTCCAGATCCGCAATACGGCTCTGCGCCTGGACCATGAAGATAATTGAGCCGATCATAAAAACAACGGCTACTACCATCAGGATAATTCTTACGGTTGAGCTTCCGCTGTCACCTTGCGGCACTTCGGACATAAGACAAACTCCATTTCGAACTGGGATTTTATGGGTGACTCATTCTTGAGCAGAACTGCTGCTCTGTCAATCAGTGATGCATTGAGCTTTACATGAAACTTGCACAGGCTTCGCATTCATTACGCCAGGCAGGCGCAGACCTGGAAACATGTGGGAATTTGAAGCTGCTGATTCAATCACTTACAAAGCAGTTCTCGAGTAAAACCTTCAAGACTGCTGGATGGCCGCGCCAGCGGTCGTAGCTGCTTCTTTTTGCATCTAACCGAACTATGGAACCCATGCAGAGGCTGAGGTCTGCCCAGAACGCGTTACGACCTCACTGGCTGCGGATGCAGAGCCGTGTCCAGCCATATATTCGTAAGGCTGCCAAACGCAATTTCCTGTCGGTGGCGATGCTGGTGATCGGTGTACTTCTGCTGGGATACGTAGCTTCAGAGTATTGGGGAATGTACCATCGCCAGCAGCAGCTGGCGGCACAGTGGGAACAACAGGCGGCAGCCGCCAATGTTCCGGGAAAAGCCAAGCTTTCAGTGGAAGATCTGCTGACACGCGTAGTGATTCCCAAGATCAGCCTTGACGCCATTGTGGTGGAAGGGGCTTCACGCCGCGATCTTTCTGACGGTCCGGGACATGTGAAGGAGACAGCGCAGCCAGGACAGCCTGGAAACGCTGTTATCACCGCGCATCGCGATACGTTTTTCCGGCATATCTATGAACTTGGCAAGGGCGATGACATTCTGGTCCGCCGCGCCGGCCAGGTGTACAAGTACGAGGTTACGGGGAAGAAGATCGTAATGCCGGAAGATGTAAGCGTGATGAAGCCCACGGCTGACGCCACGTTGACGCTGATCACCTGCTACCCAACTTACTACATTGGTCCGGCTCCCAAGCGACTGGTGGTGTTTTCGAAGCTGGTTGGCAGTGAAGCTGAACTGCCCACCAAAGAGGCTGCAGCCCAGACGCCCGCACAATAACTGCCTGCGATTACAATATATTCCACATGAAAACGCCCGACATCATCATTGTGGGCGCCGGAATCATTGGCGTGACTCTGGCACTGGAGCTACGCGAACGCGGAGCAAGCGTTACCGTTCTGGATCGCTCAACGCCGGGGCGGGAGGCGTCATCTGCGGCCGCTGGAATGCTGTCGGCGGCGGACCCGGAAACGCCCGCTGGATTGCGTGAGTTTGCGATGGAAAGTGCACGCATCTATCCAGCGTTTGTGGCAAAGCTGGAGGCGGTGACCGGGCTTGGAGTCGACTTTCGCCGGCAAGGGTCGATCATCCTTTCTGAGATCAGCGAACAACAGATCGTTCCTTCCGAATATCGACATCTCACAGACGCGGAAATAGCGTCCATGGAACCAGCGCTAAAGAGCGATGGCCATCATGCATACTGGATGGCTGAAGACAGCGTGGATCCGGTATTGCTGATGAAGTCAGTGTTGCGGGCGGCGGATATGGCAGGTGTGGAGATTGAATCAGGCGTAGAAGTGGATGACATACGAGCGCAGGGCACGCAAGTGGAGGTCACAGGACGAGAATCAGGGCAACAATTTCGCAAGGCAAGCAGGACAGTGATCGATTGCCGCGGCGCCTGGTCAGGAGTTCCGGTAGTGCCGAGAAAAGGCCAGATGCTTTATCTGATGCCGCAACACGCCGGGTTATTGCAACACGTGGTCCGCGCACCCAATGCCTATATCGTGCCGCGAAGCGCCGGACGCATTCTGGTTGGAACAACGGTGGAAGATGCCGGGTTTGATAAATCAGTGCAGCCCGAGACAATCCAACGATTGCACCACGCTGCGGCACAATATGTTCCTGAGCTGGCGATGGCCAGCGTAAGCGAAAGCTGGGCTGGGTTGCGGCCGGGCACTCCAGATGACTTGCCCGTCCTTGGACTAAAAGAACCGGGCTTAAAAGAAACGGGGCCGACGCAAACATCAAGGGTGTTCATCGCCAGTGGACATTTCCGCAACGGCATCCTGCTGGCGCCTTTAACGGCAACTACTATGGCCAACATGATCGAAGGCAAGCCTGCGGAACTGGACATATCCGCCTTTGCGCCGTCACGATTTACGCCGTCACTATTTGCCCCGGCAGCAGTTCATAAGGCATCATGAGCCGATTCCGCTGCGCAGTGTGTGGAATCCGTGAAAAGATAGGTGACGTGGACCTCCAGTTCCTACTGATTCAGATTTTGATCAAGATGGGCGTTGCCACGGCAGTGGCCAGCGCGCTGGGGCGATCCCGTGAGTTCAAGAAGCTGCTTTTCTCCACGCGACGCACGGTACGCAAGAACCTGCTGTTCATCCTGTTTACCTGTTTTCCTTTCGCGCTGGGAGTTTACTTTCGCTGCGCAGTAAAAAACTTCCTGGCGGCGGACATGGGTTTTGAAGCGGCAATCCTGGTGGGCGTGATTGGCGGCCGCGTTGCCGGTACGATTGGCGGGACCCTACTGGCATTGCCGGCGTTGTTTTACGGCGAATATCTTACGTTGCCGGTCAACGTGGTGGCTGGAGTGCTTGCCGGATCGCTGCGCCACTTCTGCCGGAATGAAGAAGAGATATGGACCTTCTCTCCGTTCATTGACCTGAGCGTTTACCGCTGGGTGAAACGAAACCTGCGGGCGCCGAGGGTCGACTGGCAGACCGCGTTCTTTCTGATCATCATCGCGTTGCAGGCGGCGCGACTGGAAGTGCATTACGCCGCGCCGAAATATCTGTTCACGCTTTCGCTGGGCACGCCCGTAGGATTGCTGGCGATCTTTGCCGGCGTGGTGGCCACCATCGCCATTCCCATCAAAATCTGGAACAACGCCCGCATTGAGATGAAGCTGGAAGAACAAGGCAAGCTCCTGCTGGAAGCCCGGCTTGACGCCTTGCAAAGCCAGATGAATCCGCATTTTCTGTTCAACACGCTCAACTCTATTTCGTCGCTGGTGCGTTTTGACCCTGATCGTGCACGCGAGCTCATACTCAAGCTGTCCAAGATCCTCCGCCGGCTGCTGGGCAAGCATGACGAGTTCGTGCAGCTGCGCGAAGAGATTGACTTTGTGGACGACTACCTTGATATCGAAGTTGTCCGCTTTGGCCGCGACAAGCTTCGGGTTTACAAGCATCTTGATCCTGACACGCTGGACGTGGTGGTGCCTTCCATTCTCCTGCAGCCGCTGGTGGAAAACAGCATCAAGCATGGACTCGCCCCGAAAGTGGACGGCGGCTGCATCACCATTCGTAGCCGCATACAGGACGGCAAGCTGATGATTCAGGTAGAGGACGACGGCGTTGGCATGAGCGCTCCGCCGGCGGTAGCCGCACAGCAGATGAGTTCCGGTCGTGGCATTGGAATGTTAAACGTGGCCGAACGCCTGCACGTATTGTTTGGCGACGAAGCAAAAATGATAGTGCAAAGCCGTGATGGCCAGGGCACGCTGGTGATGCTGGAGATTCCCGTGCTTCAGCAGGATTCTCCCGGAGACAGCCTTTATGCTGCGCGCTCCAACACTCGCTTATAAAATTCCTCATACTCCGGAATGATCTTGCTGGCGCAATAGCGCGACTGCGCTTCCCACCTGGCCAGCATTCCCATTTCGCGGAGACGTTTCTCGTCAGAAAGAATGTCGATGGCGTAACGCGACATGGTCTCAACGTCGCCGACGTCGGCAAGAAATCCGGTGCGGCCGTGATCAATCACTTCAGGAACGCCGCCAACCGATGTGGCGATCGCCGGGACCTCACAGGCCATTCCCTCCAGCGCTGCCAGTCCAAAGGATTCCATCTGGCTTGGCATCAGCATAAGGTCAGAGATGGAAAGCTTCTCACTGACGCGATCAACCTTTCCCATAAACTCCACGTGCTTGCGCAGGCCTTTCTGGCTGACAAGCCATTCCGCCTGGGAGCGATCAGGCCCATCGCCCATGAGCAGCAAACGAGATGGCATGACTTTGTGCACGCGATCAAAGATTTCAATCACATCACAAATGCGTTTGACGGGACGGAAGTTGGATACATGGACCAGGAGGCGTTCGTCCTTGCCGGCGTACTCAGCGCGATTCTCGGATGCATTGGGATCGCGGCGATAGGCGTCACAATTCACAAAGTTATGCACCACTTCGATCTCATGGCGGATATCAAACTCTTTGAGCGTCACCTGCTTCAGCCAGTGGGAAATTGCGGTTACACCGTCACTTTGTTCGATGGAATAACGCGTGACCGGAAGATAGGAACGATCAGCCCCTACAATGGTGATGTCAGTTCCGTGCAGCGTGGTCACAAAGGGAAGCTTGCGAGGCTTATCCATGGCGGCAAGCATCTGGCGGGCCAGCAACGCACTCACCGAGTGAGGGATAGCGTAGTGAACGTGAAGAATATCGAGATCGTAGATTTCAGCCACTTCCGCCATGCGTGTGGCCAGCGCCAGATCGTAAGGCGGATATTCAAATAAGGGATATTGCGACACCGTGACTTCGTGAAAGAAGATCTGCGGATGCTGCGTGGTCAGCCGGATGGGCTGCTGGTAAGCAATGAAATGCACTTCATGCCCGCGTGCCGCCAGTTCAATTCCCAGCTCAGTACCGACAACACCGCTGCCGCCATACGTGGGGTAACACGTGATTCCAATTTTCAAACAGTTCCCTCTCGTGTACCTTTCGATTGTTCAACGTCAGGCCGGGATTCTTAAACTTTGATTCTGTCGCTTCGCTCCAAACCGCTTTCAGTTCATGATTCGTGGTTACTGCATGGAGGCTCTTGTTGCAGCTGGGCTCGGCGCGCGAGTCGGCCTCGCCCTTTCATGCGCCCGCCAGTTCAGCGTAAGACATAAGCTGGATGTTTTGACGTTGCAGCAGGCTTTTGGTTTCGGCCGAGGTCAGCGCCTGGAGTTCAATTTCACGCGACTGCAACAAGCGTGTTCCCGCGGCGCGGAGATCATCGTCAGCGTATCCGGGATGGCAGACCAGCTCCCAGGTTCCCTGAGGCAGCGCTGTCAGAATTGCCGAAAGCGTCTTCTGGTTGAGCATGCCTGTAGCCGCAATGCCGACCGTGCCGTCCGTGGTGAACATTCCTTCTTCCCTCACAGCCGTATGAAAGGCGCGGGCAAAAAGCTGAAAGCTCATCACTCCGGCGCAACGCAGCCACATTCCCGGAGCGCCCAAAGTGGATGCCATAGGCCAGGCCCGCAAAGGCTCAAAGGGATTTCTCACAGCCATTACGCCCAGCGATTTCGCGGCTCTCAACACCGGTCGCAACACTTGGGGAAACATGTGCGTATGTTTGTGACTGTCAACGTGAGTCACAGTGATTCCCGAGGACTGAATCCTGCCGATCTGCGCTTCCGCTTCCTTCTGAATTTCCGCAGGCGACATCTTCCTGCTCACGGCAGCCCGGGCGAAATCTTTTAAGCTGGAGCGAAATCGCTGCGATCCGTTCATCAGAGTTTGCGCGCCAGAGGTGATGGGCTGACCGTCGATCAGCACAACGTGGCAGCCGGTGTGAAGATTTGTGTTTGCTTTAGCGAGCGATGCGGCCTGCTCATACGCGGACGCATTCGCCATGATGGTTGCTGAGGTCACAATTCCGTCACGGCTGCCTTCAACAATGGCCCGGTTCACTCCCGCAGTCAGACCAAAATCGTCAGCATTTACGATCAATCGTCGCACCAGCTCAGTCTAACAAAGCGGGAATGATGGGAAAGGAATCTTTAGTTCAAGCGGTCTTCATCGCCGGTTCTATACGCTCGTCATCCAGGAAAACTTTGATTTTTTCCAGCAGACTGGGGAAGAGTTCTTCTTTTTGCAGGCAGGCGGAGACGTCTTTGCCGCCGTCAATGGGACCATAACCCGTAACAATGATCACAGGAATAGCAGGATTCTTCTCATGCACCCTGCGGGCAAGTTCTACGCCATTCATTCCGTCCATGCGGAAATCGGTGACCAGTATATCGAAGTCGTTTTCATCGAACTTGCGAAGTGCATCCTCGCCGTTGTATGCGCTTACCGCCCGGTAACCCTGCATTTCCAGAATCTCACAGCTCAACCGCGCCAGGACTTCATGATCGTCAACAAACAGGATGGCTCTCATGCTACCTCCTACTGAATCCCTTGGTTACTCAGGCTTTGTTTACTTGATGGAGAATGGATACCAGAGAGGCTGTTAAGGGGACGCACCAGCCTCACGTACTTTGGTTTCCATTTTCGCCAGAAAAGATGCCTTGCCCTCATGATAATTGCTTAGTTCAGCTACGCTGCTTCACCCAATCATGCCACCTGACGTCATTCTCCTGCCGGCGGCAGGTACAGTGCGGGAATGTTTGCGCCCCTCACCGCCTGATTAAATGCCGGTATGTCTGTGGAAACAAGCTGTTTCCATGCAGTCAGCTGCTGATCCAGTTGGCCCCGCAGAAGCTTGAAGACTTCATATTGCTGCCGCGTGGGAGCACTGTCACCCGCCTGGATGGCCGAACTAAGTGAGTCAAGCTGCTCATTCAGCATGTTGGGGAAGGCCAGGTTGGCCTCTGATCCCTTCATATTGACCTGAATCAGAGTTTCTTCCACCGGAGCCATTTTCTTATCCAGCCCATCGGCCAGTTCCAATAATGGTTTCATTCTCTGATCATCATCAAATCGCGTGTGCATGGCTTTGAGTTCCGCTCGCATCGCCCGCACCTGGTTCACGGCGTGATGCAGGTCCTGGTTGGCGTTGCGCACCTGCATAGCCAGATCAAACTGCTTTTGCAGGTCTTCCGGCTTTAAGCCTTTGACTCGCGGATCATTGATCAACTCCAGCGGTTGCGTATAACTCTGGCCGCCAACTGTGAGCTTCACCGTGTATTTTCCCGGCACGGCGATTGGTCCTTGCGGACCCTGCCCGCTGTAAAACGCTCCGGGAATTTTCGTCGGCGGTTCCCACCGCAGGTTCCATGCGTAGCGATTCATGCCCGCGCTGGCCGGGATGGTGGTGACTTCTTTCACCTGATCAGGCCATTCCGGAGGCTGCTCAAACTCTTTCTTCTCCTTGCTGGAGAGGCTGCGGACTACCTTCCCGCTCGCGTCCAGGATGTCCAGTTTCACTTCGTCTTTTGGAGCAGACTTAAAGTAATAGTTGATGATTGCCCCGGGCGGCGGATTATCCCCCACCGGCCCGCGCCGTTCCACCTGGTCCGGCAAGTGCAAGCGCACAGCGGTGGTCGGCTTATAAAGCAGGGCTTCACTGCTCGCTGAAGTGGCGTCGATCTCGCGTAGAGGACTGATATCGTCCAGCACCCAGAACGCGCGACCATGCGTGGCGGCGATGAGGTCATCGCCATGAATGGCCAGATCATGGATTGGCACCGTCGGCAGGTTCAGCTTCAACGGCTGCCAGTGGCCACCATCGTCGATGGAGAAGTAAACGCCGCTTTCGGTTCCCGCATAAATCAACCCTTTGCGTTTGGGATCCTCGCGCACAGAGCGAACATAAGAGCCGTCCGGGATGCCGTTCGCGGCCAGAATCCATGTCTTGCCGGCGTCGCGAGTGCGGAAAACATAGGGGCGGAAATCGTCCAGCTTATGGCGATCCACGGCCAGAAAAGCCGTATCAGCATCATAATGTGAAGCTTCGACAATGCTCACCAGGCTCCACTCAGGCAGGTCTTTAGGCGTAACATTGCTCCAGTGCTGCCCGCCGTCCGTGGTCAACTGAACCACTCCGTCATCGGTGCCGGCCCAGATCATGTCTTTCTTCACCGGCGATTCGGCCATGGTGAAAATGGTGTCAAAGTACTCAACGCTGGTAATGTCCAGGGTGATGGGCCCGCCGGAAGGCTTTTGCTTCGCCTTGTCATTCTTCGTGAGGTCAGGACTGATCGCGGTCCAGCTTTGCCCCTGATCAGTGGATTTAAAGATCATCTCCATGGCCGTATAGAGGACGTTCGGGTCGTGCGGAGAGATCATCAGCGGTGAAGTCCAGTTAAAGCGATGCGTCAGCTTCTCTGCCCCATTGCCGGATACGTCGAGCGGCCATACCGAGATGTCAACGCTCTGGCCGGTACGGTGATCGTAGCGCGAGGCAAAGGCCTCCGCGTTGGCAAAAACAATGTTCGGATCGGGAGGATAGGGAGCAATGTAACCGCTCTCACCGCCGCCTACCTGATACCAATCCTGCCGCCCGATCACACCATCATCGTCATAACTGGCAATGGCTACGGTGCTGTTGTCCTGCTGCGCGCCGTACATGTAAAAGGGCCAGCGATTGTCGGTAATCACGTGATAGAACTGCGCCGTCGGCTGATTGTATTGCGTTGACCATGACATGCCTCCGTCCGTGGAGACCGTGGCGCCGCCATCGTCACCGTTGATCATGCGCTGGGGATTATCTGGATCAATCCACAATCCGTGATGGTCGCCATGAGGCGCGGGCAGCAGATTGAAGGTGCGTCCACCATCGGTAGAGCGGAACATGCCGGTGTTGAGAACGTAGAGGGTGTCATTGGATTTGGGATCGGCAAAAATGTGGGTGAAGTACCAGGCACGCTGGCGCAGGCGTCCATCATCATTCATCTTCACCCAGTTATCGCCGCCATCATCGGAGCGATACAGTCCGCCTTCTTTGGACTCAATCAGGGCGTATACGCGATTGGAATCCGCACCCACGCTGATGCCGATTCGTCCCATGATTCCGCCAGGCAATCCATGACCTTCCAGGCGCGTCCATGTGCTGCCGCCGTCAGTGGACTTATAAAGACCGCTGCCCGGACCACCGCTGTTCAGGCTCCACGGCGTGCGATAGACCTCCCACAGGGAGGCGAACAACGTGCTGGAATTGTTGGGATCAAAGACAACGTCAATGGCGCCGGTCTTGTTGTCCTTATATAAGACCTTTTGCCAGGTGGCGCCGCCGTCAGTGGTGCGGAAGAGCCCGCGCTCTTCATTTTGGCCGTAGGCGTGGCCCAGAGCCGCGACGAACGCAATGTTCGGATTCCTGGGATCGACAATCACCGCGCCGATGTGGCGAGTATCTTTCAATCCCAGATTCTTCCAGGTCTTGCCGCCATCAATCGACTTGTAAACACCATTGCCATACGTGATGTTGCCGCGAATACAGGCTTCACCGGTGCCGACATAAATGATGTTGTGGTCTGACGGGGCAACCGCGATGGACCCGATCGACGCAATATTCTGCTTGTCAAAGATGGGCTGCCAGCTCACGCCGGTGTCCACGCTCTTCCACACGCCGCCGGATGCTCCGCCAAAGTAAAACACGTTTGGCTCTCCCGGAACGCCAGTCACAGCCAGCACGCGTCCGCCACGGAATGGACCAATCTGACGCCACTTCATGGCATTGAACAGCTTCTCGTCCAAAACAGGAGCGGTGCCGGAACCGCCGGACGTTTTCTTCCCATTGGGTGCGGCTTTTGGCTGCTTGGCCGCCGGCGTCGGAGTCGCAGTGGCAGGTTTTGCAGGCTTGCCGGACGTCTGTCCTTTGGGGACATTCTTGTCCTCAGTTCCCTGGCCTGATGAAGATGTCTGCGATTGCAAAATGCTGCTGGTGAAAAGTGTCGTCAAGAAAAGGATGGCAAGGCCCCGCATCCGGAAAGTCATCTGCTGTGTTACTCCTTCACGTCCAGGACAGAATCTGCGACGCAACATCATACGCTTTAACCCAGCTACTTGGCACGGAGCAGCCAAAACCGACACCCTACCACTGATTTTCACTGATGACACTGATCTGAAAAAACCAAACCAAAATTACCGCGGATGGACGCGGATGATCGCGGATGGAAGAACTAAACCCTTACCGCTGATCTGAACTGATGACGCTGATATTCGCAGATCAAGACCAACACCCTACCACTGATTTTCACTGATGACACTGATCTGAAAAAACCAAGCCAAAATTACCGCGGATGGACGCGGATGATCGCGGATGGAAGAACTAAACCCTTACCGCTGATCTGAACTGATGACGCTGATATTCGCAGATCAAGACCAACACCCTACCACTGATTTTCACTGATGACACTGATCTGAAAAAACCAAACCAAAATTACCGCGGATGGAAGAACTAAACCCTTACCGCTGATCTGAACTGATGACGCTGATATTCGCAGATCCAAAAAAACACTACTAAAGATTGAAGGCAAACCGGGAGCACGTAGACCACCCATCCGACAGGACGGCATAGCTTGAAGTCGAGGGCCCTGGCTACCAGGTCTGCAGCTACCTGGGTCGTCCGAAGAACAAGACGTAGCCGTCGGGATCGCAAATCTCGAAGCCACGCAGACCGTCGTGCGTATCCTTCAGCGGTACGCTGAAGGCTGCGCCATGATCGGTAAATTCGGCGGCAAGAGCATCGGGGTCTGGCGCATAGACAAAGGCATCCCACCTCATGAAGCGATGACGTTTGGAGTTTGGCAGCGGCGCCACGTCTCTATCGGACTTGACGAGAATTTGCGCTCCGTCGCGGCCGATGATGGCGAAAAAGGGATCCTGATCCGGCTCCCGTAATCTCTTCTCAAAACCAAGTTTCTCGCAGTAGAAGGCGATGGTTTCATCTACGTTGCTGACGATGAAGCAGGGTGAAATCGCCTGCGTTTTCGCTCGTGTCATAAGCATGGACTCGCTTGCTGAGATCCGGTCGTTAGGATATCACTGCGAGGGCTATCACCGCGACGACGGGTACAATGGCCAGGCTTCCACCACGGTCTTTATAGAACTCGCCTCCCAAAGTAATTCGTCATAGGTGCAACTTGCTTATGCAGCGACTGGGGCAGCGCTGGCGGCTTTTGACGCAAGTTCAATCGTCACATTCTCGATTTTTCCCGTAAACGCGAATGGCAGTTTGTAAGTGAAGTCAATGGGCGAGCCGACGTCCTTACCGATGTCCAATCCTTCTCCCAACGAGAACTGGATCGGGATGGTACGCTCAAGACGACCTTCAGCGATTTTTGTGCCGTTTGCCGACATGGTGACTTTGCCACCTTTCCCCATGCCGCCGCCGTCATAAACGAAATTGACCACCAGCTGTGTCTTTCCTTTTGGCAACGGATCCCTGGCGGTGAATGTGGGTCGTTCGATGCGAGAGGAAGTTGTAAACGAACGTCGGCCTGCCATCGCGCAGATAGAGGCCGTAACCGCCCTCCAGTCCGCCTTGAGTGACGATCATGCCGTTCGCCTTGGCGTCCGGAACTTCGATATTCGCGGTGATCGTCCAGGATTTGTTGCACATTGGAGGAGA
This sequence comes from Terriglobia bacterium, assembly GCA_963755365.1. Taxonomy (GTDB): domain Bacteria; phylum Acidobacteriota; class Terriglobia; order Terriglobales; family Acidobacteriaceae; genus Angelobacter. The sequence goes on from CAVWJV010000013.1 coordinate 32,971, forward strand.
GGCCGCATCGGGAAGGCCGACAGTACCGGGGTAATAAGTCATCTTCGTGCGTCCACCAATCAAGCTGGGACGGCCCATTGCCTCGGCGTTAAACCTTTCCGCGGCACGCCAGTCAACTGGGAGCACGCTATATTTTGCCGCCTCTACCCACCAGAGGTCCTGAAGCTCCCTCAGCTTTTGCGGGTATTGTTGGGCCAGGTCATTCGCCTGTGAGAAATCCTCATCGATCTTGTAGAGCTCCCATGGCGCCTTGTCGAGATCGAAACCGCCGCGGTTTGGATCCCAGGGAACGAACGATGGAGATGATGCCATCCAGCCGTCGTGATAGAGGCCGCGGTTGCAGCCCAACTCGAAATACTGTGTCTTGCGCAGGCTCTCAGCCTTCGCGTCATCCAGTGTGAAGGCAAAGCTGATTCCTTCGATCGGCTTTTGCTGCACTCCATTCAATTCGGTAGGCGCGGTGATTCCGCAGAGTTGGTATAACGTCGGGACGATATCAATTATGTGCAGAAATTGGTTCCGCAGTCCGCCTCTTTCCTTGATGCGCGCCGGCCAGGAGAAGATCATCGGATTGCGTGTTCCGCCGAAGTGGCTGGCGACCTGCTTCGTCCATTGGAACGGTGCGTTCATCGCATGGGCCCAAGCTGCGGGAAAATGATTAAAGTGCTTTGGGCCACCGAGTTCGTCGATCGCCTTGATGTTGTCCTGCCATTTCTCCGAGAACCCATTGAAGAAGAGGTTTTCGCAGAGCGACCCTTCCAAACCACCCTCGGCGCTGGCGCCGTTGTCGCCAGCAATGTAGATGATGACCGTGTTGTCGCTGTCGGGGAGCTCTTTGACGGCGTCGACGACGCGGCCCATCTCGTGCTCGCAGTGCGCGCCGAAACCGGCGAAGACTTCCATCATCCGTGCGTAGAGACGTTTCTGGTCGGCGTTCAATGAATCCCACTCCGGCAAGCCCTTGGAGCGAAGCGTGAGCTTAGTATCCCTGGGTACTACGCCCAGCTTTTTTTGCCGTTCGAGAGTCTGTTCGCGATATTTGTCCCAGCCCTCATCGAACTTTCCCTTGAACTTCTCGATCCATTCTTTCGGGGTGTGATGTGGGGCATGGGTAGCGCCAGTGGCCACGTAGAGGAAGTATGGCCTTCCGGGAGCGATACTCTTTGCCTGACGCACCCAGGCGATGGCTTTGTCGGCAAGGTCAGTCGTCAAGTGGTAGTTGGGATCGGTAGAGGCCGGCACCAGATCCCTGTTCTGATAGAGGATCGGGTCCCAGTGGTTCATATCTCCGCCGTTGAAACCGTAAAAATAATCGAACCCAAGCCCATTGGCCCAGCGATCGAAAGGTCCCGCCGCACTCGTCTCCCAGGTGGGCGTGTTGTGGCTCTTGCCGATCCACGCTGTCATGTATCCGTTTTGGCGCAAGACCTCGCCGACCGTACCGCAGCTTCGTGGCAGGATGCACGTGTAGCCGTCATATCCGGTGGCGATCTCGGTGATGCCCGCGAACGACGCTGAATGATGGTTACGGCCCGTGATCAGGGCCGCACGCGACGGACTACAAAGCGCGGTCGTATGGAAATGGTTGTATCGCAGACCCTCAGCCGCCAGCCGGTCCATTGTCGGCGACGGTATGCCGCCGCCAAACGTGCTGAACTGGCCAAAGCCGGCGTCGTCAAGGAGAATCAACAGGATGTTGGGTGCACCTTCAGGCGCCTGGACCGGCTTTGGAAACTGCGCCGGGTCGGAGTCGAGATAGGTACGACCGACTTCGCCCGAAAAGTGGAAATCGGCCCGGGGCAGGACACTTGGTGTGCCTCCGTCGTTGCGCCGCTGATCATTGGGTTCTGAGTCTTTCGGCTTCGCCATTGGGCCTCCTGGGATTAGTCGATTTTTGTAGGAGTATGGATAGCAACTGGGGCCCTGTCCACTGTCAGTTGTCATAGCGAGATCGCCGGGAGCGATCAAACGATGAAATTAAGAAGGCGCCGAGGTTCGGAGCCTTTTTCGCATTTAAGCCGTTGCGAATAGGAGGATCATCCGCCAAAACATCTCGCGGATCAGGCTGACCCCTTTTTTAAGACCCCTTTTTTAGAGAAGCGTCCCTTAAGAGCGGGATTCGAGCGGCATTTTCGGTCCCTGTGATTGAAGCGCAGGGAAAGGTGCTTGGCTCACTCGCATGTCATTACCGCGAACCATTTACTCCTGCCCCTTATGAGATCGAACGCAACCAAGTGTTTGCTACTCTGATTGCTTTTGCCTTGGTCCGTGAATGGAGTCAGCCGAAAACGGTCGCTCAGGGAGATTGAGCCGGAGATCCCAAAGCACTGGCGCAGACATGTTGCCGCGCACAGCCACTGAGAATCGATCAAACCATGAATTCAAGCCATTGAATTGAGAAGTTACCATCCTGAGGAATCCTGCCTTGCTGTCCTAGTTTACGATTGAGCACATGCGCTTGTGCTGGATCATCGCGCTTCTGGTGATTGCCGCGCCCGTGGTTCTGGGGCAGCAGACGCCCGTCGCTCCTGATGCGGAAGAGGTCCTGCGGCGCGTTCGAGGACGTTTGCTTGCCGACCTGGACCGGCTGCCTCGCTATACCTGCGTGCAGACCATCACGCGCCGGTATTATCGCGCGCGATCCGGACACGCATCCTGTTCCACGCTCATTGCCGAGCACGACCAGCGGAAAGACAGTCTGAAGCTGAGCGTGTGGGACCGTTTGCGGCTGGAAGTGGCCATCGTGCAAGGCAAAAACGTTTTCTCCTGGGTCGGCGAACCACGCTTTGATAACAACACGCTCCAACGGTTGGGCGGAGGCGGACCAATCGGCAGCGGAGACTTTGGGCCTTTTCTCCATGCAATCCTCAGCCGGGCTTCAGTGACTTTCAAGGAGCAGATCCCGGCCGCCAACCGGCAACTCCTTGCCTACTCGTATGACATGCCGCTGGCAAACAGCAGTTATATGGTCCAGACAAACAAGAGCTGGACGCCTTCCGCTTACAGCGGCGTGCTCGTCATTGATCCCGAAGCAGGGGATCCGGAAGCAGGGGATGCGAAAGCCGGGGACATCGTTAGCCTGACGGTGCGCACGGCGGAGCTCCCGGAAAGCAATCCCGACTGCCAGGCCATCAGCGAAGTCTATTACGGAAGAACGGAGATCCACGACCGCCAAATCCTGATTCCGCGAGAGACGCGGCTGATTAACATCACCCGCAACGGCAGCGAGGTCCACAGCCAGACGGAGTACGCAAGCTGTCGCGAGTACGCGGCCAAGAGCCGGATTCTGCTCGATGATGCGCCCGAGCTCCAAACAACGCCTTCTTCCACGCCACCGGCTCCCGGTGCTCCTTCTTCTGCGCCACCGGCGAACGCTGCTCCGTCCTCAGCGCTGTCGGGTCCTGGTGCTCCTTCTTCGGCGACGCCGACACCCATCACTCCTTTTCCAGCCGGACTGCACTTTCGCGCGCGCATTATTACGTTGATTGACTCTGACAACGCCGCAGCCGGCGATCGTGTGGAAGCCGTGCTGCAGTCGCCCATCCGGGGCAGGAACAACGTGGAGTTGGCCCCGGCCGGCACACGCCTGCACGCTCGCCTCGTCGGCATGGAGGAGGTCTACGGATCCTATTTCCGCCTCTCGCTGCAGTTCGAGTCAATCGAGTTGAAAGGTGTTGCGGTGCCTCTGCGCGCCACGCCGGATCGGTCCATGCCGAACGGGGCAAGCATAGCGACGTCGCCGGTTTTCGTCACATCAACCCCTTACACAGAAGACGTTACCTACCTGACTTTCAGCAGGCAGCATCTGCATCTGGAACAGTTTGATTGGAGCTGGACCACGCTGGGCTCGCGGGCCGGAGATGAAAGGGGCAAGGCTCGGTAGGCCACGGACACGCATGGTTCGCCGCCGACCGGTGACGACAGCGGGTTTCCTTGAGATTAGAGTGGGCCACGCACCATGGTATGAATTTTCGACTGCGCGGTTGGAAAATAGCAAAAACGGCAACGGCGGGAGCTGTCCTGGAATCCCACCGTTTGCTCCGAAGCTCAAAAATCAAAGCGAGCTTCTTCGCAAACAATGGCGCACCCATAGTCTCGTATATGAAACAGAAACCGGGAGATTAGGCAGGCCACCCCGCCATTACTTAACGTGGTATGTCACCCCGATCACAGCGCCTGAGGTGACCAGGTTGAGATCCGACGAACTCCCCGGGCGATAGTCAAGGAACAGGTAGCGATACCCTGCCTGCAACACCCATTTCTCGGAGAGCTTGTAGCCAAGCACTGTCAAAAACTGGTAATCAAGTTTCGCCGTTGCGTTCCAGCCACCCACATCCCCCGAAAGGCTGATGGTGGCCTTCTGTCCCGCGGGAAACTGGACGCGTCCCCCAATCAAAATGTCTGCCCAGTTCTGCGAGGCCGTGAGGTTCCGGCCCAGCAGGGACGGATTGAAATTCAACTTTTGCCCAAAGTGCCAGAAACGAGTTCCTACAGCGGCATCGACTTTCATTTTTTTGCGATCGATCAGCCGATAGCCGATTTTCGACGTCCATACCAACTCGCCGAGCCGTGCATCCGCGGACACCGCACCCGGTTGAGCAAAAGGCAGGGGTAGCGCGTGACTGTCCGAGATTCTGATCCAAATCAGATCGCCCGCCAACAGAAAGCGCTTATGGCGCGCTTCAGCTGCGCCCAGCAGGCCAATGTCCAAATGGGAAAGCAAATCGCCTGGGCTGGCATGGATACTGACATTGCGCCCCTGCGCGCCCACCGTACCGTGCGCTCCAGCAAACCAGAGATAAGGGCTGAGATCGAAATGCCAGACGTCGTCATTATTATTATTATTCGCAGAAGACGATGTTTGCGCTGAAGCCGAAGTCAATGTTTCTGTTTGCGCGGCGACAGAATGATTTTCCTGCGCGCTCAGTGGCGCGCAATGTAGCAAGCACAGCGTGGTGGCCAGGATTACTATTTTTTCAAATGAGTTCATCGCCTCTCCCGGTCGTCCAGTCAAACGAGATTTCGGTGCTTTGCGTTTGAGTTGGCATCGAACTCGAAACCCCAGAAAGGTACTTACCCATCGTAATTTTCTCCTTTTAACCGACACCGCTCACTCTGCGTAGCGGATCGAGAAAGCGGTTGCCCTTTGTGTTTCTTCGTGTCCTTCGTGGTTAAAGCTCTTGCCTCTCCGATCCCGGCGATGTCGCGCGATGACGGCGATCTCGGCGATTCGTTATTGTCTTGCCATCGCAAGGTTCAGACGTTCATCCTTACTGATGAAGTGGTTCTGATCATCCTTGCCAAGGTCGATTTGCACCCAGTGCACTTTGCCGGAAAAGACGCTGTTGTGGGTACTGTAATCCGGAGCGACGGGTGTGCCTTCGTCGCGGCCAACATTCGCAGTCTCATCAGCCGAGAACGCCATGGGGACCGTGCGGTTGACTCGGCCCTCGCCAACCTTCTTGCCGTCGTAATAGAGACTGACGTTTCCGCCCTTTGCTAAGCCACCGCCGTCATAGGCGAATTCCATGCGGACCTGGTGTTTGCCGGGTGGGATCGGCTTTTCCGCTTCGGTTGTGAATATTTCAAGGCCGAAGAAGTTGTAGGCGAATTTCAGTCTTCCATGTTTAGTGTAGAGACTATGACCACCGAATGCGCCGCCCTGGGCAAAGATGACACCTTCGGCCCCTGTTGGTGGCACCGTCACTTCGGCCGTGAGGGAGAACGACTTGTTCTTCAGGGTCAAGACGCTGTTCTCACTCAACCTTCCCATTCCGGCGAACAGCAGTTGCGAGTTGCCTTTGACAAGCTGCGGCCGGCCAGCCAGATCAGCATTGAAACGCTCCACGCGGCGGTCGTCGAGGGGCAAGACGTTGTACTTCATGGCTTCAATGAGCCATAGACGCTGGAGTTCGTGCAGCTTCTCCGGCATTTCCTTCGCCAGGTCGTGCGCCTGCGTCCAATCCTTGCTGCCGTCATAGAGTTCCCAGACATCATCATCGAAAGCGGGTAGAGTAGCCAGTGCCAGCCACGGAGTGGAGTGGCGGGTCACGGCGCTCCAGCCTTGATGGTAGATTCCGCGATTGCAAAACATCTCGAAATACTGGAGATCGTGGCGCTCTATAGCCTTGGGGTCGTTGAACGAGTACGCCATGCTGACGCCTTCCATGGGAGCTTGCTGCACGCTGTTGACGATCGTGGGTTCCGGGATACCAGCCACCTCCAACACCGTCGGCGCAATGTCAATCACATGGCTGAACTGCGAACGAATTTCGCCTTTGGCGTGAATTCCTTTTGGCCAATGCACAATCGTTCCGTTGCGCGTACCGCCCCAGTGCGACGCGACTTGCTTGGTCCATTGAAAGGGAGTGTCCGTGGCATGCGCCCAGCCCACAGCGTAATGGTTGTAGGCCTCCGGCCCGCCGAACTTATCGATGCGAGCCGCCAGGAACTCAGGGGTCTCCACACCAGAGACACCATTCAGCATGAGCAGTTCGTTAAATGTGCCATTCGGGGTTCCTTCGGCGGAAGCTCCATTGTCACCGATGATCACGTAGATCAACGTGTCGTTGAAAATGCCGAGATCCACGAGTGTGTCGAAGAGACGTCCGATGTGATGATCGGTATGCTCCAGGAAGCCGGCGAACACCTCCATCTGGCGAGCGAGTATCGGCTTCATTTTCGGATCAACGTCATCCCACGCCTGAATTTCCTTTGGACGTTTGGTCAAACTCGCTTCCTTAGGTATCACACCCAGCTTCTTCTGCCGGGCCAGGATTTCTTCGCGCAGTTTGTCCCATCCTTGATCGAACTTGCCCTTGTATTTGTCCGCCCACTCTTTGGGTACGTGGAGCGGAGCGTGACACGCTCCTGGTGCGAAATACATGAAAAATGGCTTGTCAGCCATGAGGGCCTTCTGTTGCCGGACCCAGGAGATGGCCTTGTCCGTCATGTCTTCGGTGAAGTGGTATCCCTCAGTTTTTGGTGTTTCCATCGGCGTGGTGCCTTCGTAAATCGCTGGATCCCACTGATTGGTTTCACCTCCAATAAACCCGTAGAAATACTCAAAGCCGCCTCCGCCTGTCGGCCACTGGTCGAACGGACCCATAGGGCTGGTTTGCCAGGCCGGGACTTCGTGACACTTCCCGAACTGTGCGGTCGAGTAGCCGTTTAGTTTGAGTGTCAGAGGAAGCGGTGCTTTGTTTTTGGGCAGAATGGAACTATATCCGGGTGCAGAAGTGGCGATTTCGGTAATGCCACCCATTGCAACGGAATGATGATTGCGACCAGTAAGCAGCGCCTGCCGGGTTGGCGAGCAGAGCGCGGTGGTGTGGAAGCGATTGTACTTAAGACCGCCAGATGCCAGCTTCTCGAAATTGGGCGTTTGACACGGTCCGCCGAACGCGCTGGATGCTCCAAAGCCAACATCATCGAGCAGGATGATAAGTACATTGGGCGCTCCTTCCGGCGGACGAAGCGATTTGATGGGAGGAAACTTTGTGTTGGGATCCTTTGCATCATACGTGATCAAACCGACGCGCGGCCGATCGGGTATGGGTAGGATGGTACGAGAATACGAGTCAGAGTTAGTCCCTGGTGTTTCCGATCGGACATAGACATACTCTCCTTTGACCACAGGGTCCTTCTGTCTCTGGAATGGAGTTACTCGCACCGGAGCCATTTGTCTTTCGGCGAGTGGCGAGCGACGATAGCCCAAGTGCACTGGCAATTTTTGCAAACGAGACCCACAGCTTTCTACTGTCAGGAATAGCAGTTCCACTCTCAAATATTTGGCGGCATATCGCAGCCGAGTTCGGCAAACGTCGCTCCAGGCGGTTCTATATAAGGCAATGTCAAGAGAAAACACTTTTCCCGAGACCCAGGGGAGAGACGGTCATTGACTGTGAGGGTTGCACAGATGACCTATGCCTGGTGAGGCTCGGAGAAACAGCCCCAGCCATCGTTATGGCCTCCCCAACCGTCCGGTTCAGTTCCTCTAATTTTTAGGGAGTGGGGGCTGCTTTCGGAATCTTGAGCGTCCACGAGCCGCCGAATACGAACGTGCGTCCCTTTACACTCGCCAGGGTCCGATATTCGTCGAAGTACTTAAAGAAAAGAACAAAATCCTTCTTTGGCAGAATGAAATTGGCTTGAGCACCGATTGCATGAGACGAATAGGACGGAATGACTCTCGCGGGCACGGGAATACCTGCAACGATTACAGTCCCGCCATTATCCGTGACCTGGAATTGGTCATATCCGACCAACCCGAGCTGGCCCAGCACGCTCATGTCCTTCTTCAAAGGAAGAACCTGCCCAAGTCCCCACTCCATGGTGAAGGCCTGTCCGGGTGTTTTGTCGCTAATCAGGCCCGCCGGTATGCTGGCGGTTTTCCTGTCTCTGTGGATTTCCCAGGCGGTGGCCAGGCTTGCGCTGGTTCCCTTGTTTTTCGTGAGATAGAGCGTGGTGCCAGACGTTATATCGTTACCCCAATATCCGGAGCCAACGTTATTGCTCGCACCCGGTGTGTATCGGCCGGTAGGAGCGACGAAAGAATACCCCGCGTTGAAGTCCGCTCGATGCAGGTGCCAACCCAGATTAAATGGTTGGACGTAAGTGTCGGCAAGGCCTGACCCGCCCGCACTTGCACTCAGGTTAGCTCCTGGTGCAACAGGTACGTCAGCCACCAAAGAACCGTTCGCGTAGGTTACTACAGCGTAGGGCATGAAATAGCCGCCGAGGAACTTGTGGTGCGGGACGAAGTAGAAAACGTTTTCATCCGCCCAGAACGAATAGGTCCCTGACACATTCGGAAGAATGCGGTTCCCGTTAGGGCCATTCAATTCGCCGGCAGAGTAATTAAATGCCAGGTTGGCGTAGGTGATTCCGGGATCGGGAATATTACCCGCGTTGAGACCAAACTGGCCCGGCACCCATTGCCCCTTCTGTTGCGCCATCGCTGCCGGAATGCAGCAAAGGATGATGCTGGCAAGAAGTACAACTCTAGCTTTGCAATCCATGGGTTTCGCCTTTGTTGATGTTGTTTGCGGTACTTATGCTGCGGGAATAACTACGCCATGCTCTGGCTCCGGCAGCTTTTCGCGCGTCCTGGTGAACGAAGTAATGTATTGTGTGATTGCGCCGATCTGGAGGTGCTCCTCCACCCGCATCTCGCCTGGTTCAGGCGGAAGGTAGGGATCGGGTGTTCCCGGCTTGATCGGCGGCTCGATGGCAAGGGTCTTTAAGAAGGCGGCGGCCGCGGCCGCCATTGGGTGCGCTACCCATGCATGAGGGAACCCAACCTCATGTTCTTCGCGCGGGTCCCACTCAAGGTTGTGGCGATGCGGCAGGTTATACGGCGTCCACCTCGACCGCATCTCGTCCTGCTGAAAAAGGTGCATCTTCCACTGCCGCCACTTCACCGCCTGCAGGCGATTTCCTTGCAGGCAGAGAATCGTGTCTCGCCCGGACTGTTCCGCATCGGCTAGCAAGAACTCCCGCATATCCATACCGTCGATCTGTCGGTCGACTGGAACCTTTGCTCCCGCTGCCAGCACCAAGGTTGTGAACATGTCGACCTGATGCACCAATTCATTGCTAACCTTGCCAGCGGGCACGTGACGCGGCCAACGCAGGATGCACGGCACCCGATTGGAACCTTCCAACGAGGTGAACAAGCCGCCGCGCCACGGTCCGGAGAATCCCGTCCATTGACCGCCGAGAGGATCGGGATCCATCGCGGGCATTCGGAAGTTCGTGATCAGCGCCATTGTCCGACGTCCACACCACGATTGTGTCTTCGGCCAGTCCCAACTCCTCAAGCTTGTCCAGAATCATCCCTGTAAAGTCATCCATCTGAGTCAGGAGATCAGCCCAATTGCCGCGTTTGCTCTTGCCGGCATACGCCGGATCAGGGATCGGGGGAATATGTACCTGTGTGTAAGGCAGGTACATGTAAAAAGGCTTGCCTGCTTGTTTGGAGCGAGTCATGAAATCGATGGCCCATTCTGTTATCTTGCGATCAAAACCGGCTCGGAACTCGGCATCATAGGTGGCAAGGACCTCGGCCCTGGTCCCTTTCTTCCTTGAATAAATCAGCTCAGGCTCGATGGAGATCTCTGCTTTTCCTGCATATGGGGCCGACGTCACAGTTCCTTTGGGGAAGTACGATTGCGTCGTCCACAGAACTTCATCGGCAGTGCGCGGGCACCATACGGCCTCGTCAAAGCCAAAATCGACCGGACTGCGCGTTTCCGGGTCGCTTCCCAGATGCCACTTACCCCAAATGCCCGTCGCATACCCTGTATCCGATAGCGCTTGAGCGATGGTGATCTCCCAGCGTGTCAATCCATCTGGACCGCCCGTGATGGGTACCGTCTGGGTACCGGAACGAATAGAATGTCGCCCGGTCAACAGAGCCGAGCGGCTGGGGGTACACTGCGCCTCAACGTTAAAGTTCAACAGGCGCAAACCTTCTGTGGCGAGTCGATCAATGCGAGGAGTTGGGGCTCCACGCAGCACTCCGCCGCCGTAGCAGCCAAGCTCGCCCCATCCAAAGTTGTCCCAAAAGAAAAATATGATGTTGGGCTTTCTTTTCGCCATCTTTGATCTCTCGCTTCAGCTTTAAAGCGTCGAGGCGTCCGGCCTTGTCTGAGGATTTTGTCCCTGCCATCAGCATATGAGCTGCACGGCCTCAGGTTAGTTCAGCACGCGTTGGGGGCAGCGGTAACTGCTAGTTGTGACAGTGCGCGATGTTGGGCATCGCGGCATTATGTGGTTTCGCAAGAGGTTGTTCCGATCAGGTCCGGAGTGGCTGATGGGAGAACATGGTTGAGGTCACCATGAGGAGTTGCCCAATTGTAGTGGTGAAGCCACGGAGGAAGATGGGGGGTGCAAAGACATGTTCATTTACAATCTTCCCGACAAAGGAGCCACTCATCCATGCCTGAGCCGACCGATCCCACACAGATTGAAACCTTCAGCGCCAGCCGCTGGACGCGCGGGAATTTTATCTTCCCTACCCTGATTTCTGTTGGTCCGGAACGCGTGTTGCGGGTGAAGCCAAGGTTCTTCGGACGCACCGAGGAGAGCATTCCGATATCGAAGGTCGCGTCGGTGCAGATCAGCACAGGCTTGATCTGGTCAGTGATTCGCATTGACTCGTCGGGTGGAACTGACCCCATTACCAGCTACGGCCATCGCAAGGGCGACGCCCAGAGGATCCGCCAACTGATTGAACATTATCAGCAGTATGCGGCGAAGTAGTTCTTACCACTGAGATCGAAATCTTTTTGCCCAGACGAACGCGGATAAACGCAGATCAAAAACAAAGGATAAGAAGTGAGAATTCCAATCCCGAAAATCGACGAACATTATCAAAGACTGTAGGGATCCCTCACTTCGTTTCGGGATTAAAAGAGAGAAGCAACAAAAAAAAGCGCACCCTTTCGAGTGCGCCCTTACCTTCTCCCTGCATCACCTCTGAGCAGATTGAAAGATCATTCGCCCTGGCTGCTCTGTCCGGCTTCAGGAGCGTGCAGCACGCGGAACGTGCTACCGCCGTTTGACCAGACCAGAACCAGCGCGTCTTTACCTTGCGGCACTGCGCCAAGTTCTTTCTGAACGTCCGCGGGGCTCTGCACAGGACGCCGGTTCACTTCAGCAATCACGTCGCCGCGTGAAAGTCCGGCATTGTCAGCCGCGCTTCCCGGCAGAACGTTGGTGACCACCACGCCTTTTACGTTGCTGGGCAACTGCAGCTGGTCGCGAAGATCAGGCGTCAGCTCGCCAAGTCCAACGCCCCAACGGGCTTTGCCTTTGGTACCGGGTTCGCCTGCGGACGCCATCTGCTTCTTGTTCATGGCTTCCAGCGTGACCGGCACGGATTCCATCTTGCCGTCACGGAAGATTCCCAGCGTGATTTTGTTACCGGGACGCTCTGCGCTGATGTTGGCCTGCAAGCTGCCGGCATCTTCAACCGGCTTGTTGTTGATCTCGGTAATCACGTCGCCCACTTTGAGTCCGGCTTTGGAGCCCGGAGAATCGGGTTCAACCTGGCTCACGACCGCGCCACTGGCTTTGGACATGTGGAAGAAGGTCGCGTTTTCCGGAGTGAGATCAGAGATGCCGACGCCGATGCGAGCATGCTCAATCTTGCCGTCCTTCAACAGCGTTTCCACGATCGGCTTGGCAATCTGCGCGGGAATGGCAAACCCCATGCCGGAGAAGCTGCCGGAAGGCGAAATGAGAAACGTATTGATGCCGATGACTTCACCGTGTGCGTTCACCAGTGGTCCACCGGAGTTGCCGGGATTGATGGCCGCGTCAGTCTGTATGAACTGGCCGGGTTTGCGGGCATCGTCGGAATACGGGTTGGTACGGTTGACTGCGCTCACAATGCCGCGCGTAACCGTGAAGCGGAAGCCAAACGGGTTACCGAAGGCAAGCACGCTCTGTCCAGGTTTCAGGATGGCAGAATCGCCCCAGGGAACGCTGGGAAGATTGGTCCCGTTCACTTTGATAACAGCAAGGTCAGTCAGCGGATCGGCGCCGATCAACTTTGCCGGCAGCACGCGACGGTCATTCATGGTCACGCGAATATCCACCGCGCCATCAATCACGTGATTGTTGGTGACAATGTAGCCGTCAGGCGAGATAACAATGCCGCTGCCCAGGCCATGTTCAATCTGCGGTCCACGACGCTGCTGTGGCATCTGCTGTCCGAAGAAGCGCTGGAACGGATTCTGGTCCTGATCGTCCTGGTCATCGCCCTGGCCCTGCTGGTCTTGGTCGTGGCCCTGTCCGCGGATGTGCATTGATTCACCGCGATTGCGCGAGGTCACCGTAACGTTCACCACGGCTGGCGTAACGTGTGCTGCCAGTGCTTCCATTGCGTGATCAAGCGCACTGAGCGCGTTCACACTGTTGTCATCCAGGGCTGGCGCCGGCGCCGACATTGCCGCTGCATTGGCAGTTGCAACGCTGGCCGCGCTGGCATTCGCCGGCTTCAGAAACTCATAGCCGCCCAGGGACACGGCCGACGCCAGCGCCAAGACCGTGATGGTCTTGCGCGCTCTCACCAGCGGATTCCATTTGTTCATGTTCATACTCAACTTCTCCTGTAACTAATGAATTAGTTATTAGTGCCGAAAATCGTCCTGTGAAGCTGGCTGTTCCGCCAACCCCTGTTATGCCCTCTTAGGTTTTATTGGGAGCGGGTTTATAAAACGCTTTTGCCGGAACCACCCAGCGTACTTGAGAAACTTCCACGTGCCATCCATACCGGTCGGCCACAATCGTCTGTTGCGTTGCTACCAGCACAACCAGGCCGTCAACGGCTTCATCCGCATTGGCTGCCGGAGCAGCATTTCGGCCGGTATTCGCAGCCTGGCCCTGCGGTGGCGTTGCATACTTCGCCATCATCAACGGCATGGGCATTGCCGAATCCGTCATCGGCTTATGAATGCGATCAGCCGGAGCACTTGCGATCGTCTTTACTTCATGCGAAGTAAGAATCGTCTTCTCGCGATGATGGGCCGATGGACCCACCTTTATCGCCTGGGCTGTTGAACCGATGTTCATCGCCGGCGATTTCGCCGCCGGATCAAACTTCATGCTCGTTGGCCATGCTTTCACGCCAAAAGCAGACGACTGTGTTCGCTCACTCGTCGTCGAATACGCGGTGCTTGAACGCGCATTCGAACGAATGACGGGAGCGGACTGCATCGAAGCCGTTTGCAAAGGAGCTGTATCTTGAATGCCGACCAGAGCCGGTGTCCACGAAGCGGACAATCCGCATGCTGCCGCAGCCACGGCCACCAGCGGAACCGCAGGTTTCCAGATTCGATTTCCGGTGGGTCGCTTCGGATCCAGAATGCGCGTAACACGTTGCGTCAACTGATGGGCCCGGCCAAGAATGGCCTGCGCCAGCGCAACTTGCCGGCGAATAAAACTCTTTTCCGCCACCAGCGCCAGGCTGCGCGCGTAGTCCTGCGCATCGGCCGTCTGTTCCAGTGCTGCATCGTCACATGCCTGCTCGCGGCTCAGTGCCAGTTCCCGCTCCATCCACCAGACGGCCGGATGAAAGAAGAACAGCGCTTTCACCACCTGTTGCAGCAGATTGGTCCAGTCATCGCGCCGCCGCAGATGGGCCATCTCATGCAGCAGGACATGCTTTAACTCGTCGCCTGTACTGTTCAGCAGCCACGCAGGAAGAATGATTGCCGGATGGAAAAAGCCAACTGCTTTGGGACTGTGTGAATCGGAGGCCCGAAGTATCGCCACGGGCCGGACGTTTTGAAACGCCTTGACCATCTCTCTTGGCGATTCCGGAAGCTCTGCTTCGTTCACCGCTTCGCACTGGCGCCGCAATTTTCCCAGCTGCCATAAACCTACACCGATCCGCAGCACTCCTAATGTCGCCACGAGCGCCCACAAGGCAAATGCACCCAGAGCGATTGAAACCGGCAGGCTAAACAAAGAAGCAGAATGCATCGCGTGAGCAGCTGAAGCTCCGCGCAAACCGAATACGGTTACAACAACGATGCCGAACAAAGCAGAAAGCCAGATTGCAAATCTGGTTTGCGACGCCTTTGCCGGAAGCAGACGCAACGCAATCGCCACCACAAGAGTCAGCAACAAACCTTCCGCCAGGGAGTACACCATACGCTCAAAAGCCACCGACGCTACTTCATGCAATCCGCCAAAGTTCATTGCGCAGCGCCTCCCTGATCCAGCATTTCCTTCAGACGCTCCAGCTCTTCTGCGTCAATGCCCTTATCTTCCAACAGATTCAACACCAGGGCCTCATGCGAGTTCCTGAAGAACCGGCTCACCAGGTTACGAATCTCAAATTTTGTGGCTTGTTCACGGCCAACCAACGCTGTATAGATGTGCGCGCGCCCGTCCTTGATATGTTGGACGTAGCCTTTCTTCTCCAGAATGCGGATCGTGGTCAGAACAGAGTTGTAGGCCAGAGCTTGCTGAGGCATCGCTTCCAGAAGCTGGTGCACGCTGGCGGAAGGCCTCTGCCATAGGACTTCCATCAGCCTTAGCTCAGCTTCTGTCAACGTTGGCGACTTCTTTGGAGGCAAAATCCGGCTCCTGGTTTTAAATGAAAATTCCGTGGCTCTTTGCGTCTTCGTTCCATTAGACGCCGCCACAAACGAATAGTAACTAATTATTTAGTTATTTTGCAACCAAAGTGCCGTTAAGATCCGTAAAAAGATACTATATCACTTATTTTCAATGACTTACGCTTGGCTATTCCGGTTGGCAGAAGCGTATTGGGCGGGATGGGTCGCAACCATCTTGGTCAATCTGGCATGCAACAGATTGAGCGAGTTATAGAGTGACAGGATCCCGCTGGTCTCCCAGGTGTAGCCGTTTCCGGCTAAGTCATTGCTCAGGTCACGCGTCATCTGGCTGAATCGGCGCAGCCTTTCACTGGCCAGAAAAGACAACACGGCTTCCGGATTCTTCTCTGCCGTGCGCGCATTGATCAGCTCGCTGATGGTCCACGCAGTCATTCTCAGATCGTCCAGTGATTGTCGAAACTCCTGCAAGGCGCGTAAGTCCAGGTCGGTTACATTCTGCAATTCGGTTTCCATGGATTGGAATTCGAGTGTCATCTCGCGAAGGCGGGCAGGAAAATCTTTTGTGTCTTTCATTCTCTCGATACCTATGAGCTTTCCACATCTATGAAGCACTCACGATATCGCAGTTCGCCTGGATGTTACGTACAAAGCGAAATTGTTTTCAAAAACCGAACAGACACATTTGGCCGGCAATGCGCTGATTTCTTACTGGCACAATACGCTACTTCGCCGCCGCATACTTTTCCGGTTGCCGATCGAATGTATCCTTGCAGCCCGCGCAGCAGAAATAGATCCATTTCCCCTCATGCTGCGATTTATGTTTAGCCTTCGTTGTATCCACCATCATCCCGCAGATGGGATCTTTTGCCTCAGTATTCAGAACGGTAAGAAGCTGCGAACTCCTGGTCTCCGTTTTCGGCTGCGAGCGACGCACCTGTATGATCTCCGCCAGGATACTTACCGCAATCTCTTCGGGCGACGCAGCCGCAATGTTCAAACCTGCCGGAGCGTGCACCTGATTAAGCCTTGCCTGCGCCACGCCCTTTCCGCGAAGAAATTCGAATACTTTGCCCGCTTTCTTCCTGCTGGCCACAAAAGCAACATACTTCGCCGGCGATTGCAGCGCCTGCTCCAGCGCCTCTTCATCGCCTTCGCCCTGCGTCGACACCACAACAAAGCTTCCCTCGGCGATTTTTGCCTGCTGGAGCTGAAAACCGCTGTCCTCGATGATATCCACTCCGCTGATCGCAGCTTCTTCAAGATGTTCCGCGACCATCGCTACACGATATCCCAGCACCAGGCCGAGTCGCGCCAGCGTCAAAGCAATCGGCGATCGGCCCAGAATCACCACCTGCGTTCTCGGCAGCACCGGCTCAATGTATATGTCCAGCGCTCCGCCGCTGTGGCACGTCATCGTATAATCCACCACGCCTTCCTCTGACCCATCCGATGACGGGCTGATGCGCACCATGCGCGGTCTTCCGTCCTTCATCGCTTTGATTGACTCTTTCACTACCACAGGCTGCGCGCAGCCGCCGCCGATCCATCCCGTAATCGCTCCGTCTGCATGAACAATCGCGCGGTCGCCCTGCTTGCCGGAGCTTGGCGCTTGTGAACGCACAACCGTAGCCACGGCAAACACTTCGCCCCTGGCCGTGAGCTCGGTTGATTTCTTCAGAAACTCGTCAAACATTTATCTTTTATCTTTCACCTTTCGGCGATTCATTTTCAACGCGGGCGCTCCAGATGTCTCTCCAGCGCCAGCAGGCTTTCCAGATTGTGTCCCGGTGCGAACACATCAATATGCGGAAGGGCCGCGCTCATGCCGCGTGTCACCGGCTCATACTGTTCCATCCCCAGCAGCGGATTCAGCCAGATCAGTTTGCGCACACGACGACGGATCGCTGCCAGTTCGGCCGCCAGCACGCCGGGTTCACCGGTGTCCCAGCCGTCGCTGAGGATAATAAACAGTGTATCCCTTGTCAGCAGCCGCCGCGCATGCAACTGATTGAACTCGCGCAATGATTCGCCGATCTTCGTTCCGCCGGACCAGCCTGCCGCCTTTTCTCCCAGTGACTCAAACGCCGCGCGCGATTGTCGTCCGCGAAAAGCTCCGGTGATCTCTGAAAGCTGCGTGCTGAAAAGAAATGTATCCACGTGCTTGAAATGTTTTTGCAGCGCGTAAGCAAAGCGCACCAGAAAAAGACTGTAAGCATTCATGGATCCGCTGATGTCCACTAACACCACCAGCCGGTCCTGTTGCAGACGCTTGCCTTTAAAGCTGAGTGAGATAGGATCGCCGCCACGGCTGATGTTCCGCCGGATCGTTCTTCGCAAATCCACCTGCCCGCGTGCTTTCATACTTTTGAGCCGCCGTGACAGCCGCATGCTCATCTTCTTCAGTAGTTGCAGGGCAATCTTTTCCAGCTCTGCCAGGTCGCTTTGCGGGACCTCGGAGAAGTCCGCCTTTTTCAGGCGTTCATGCTGCGTCGCGCCCATCATCATCTTTCCGGATTCATCCGTCGCGGGCTTTCCGGGTGAGCTTCCCATCATCGTGATCGCACTGGCCGGTGTCGGATGTTCTGCTTTTTGCTTGCGTCGCCGTTCCCGCTCGCGCCGGCCGGCCGCTGAATCAGCATCGCGCCAGAAAATCCAGAAGAGATCGTCGAACAGGTCCCAATCATCTTTGGACGAGCACAATACCGCGCGCAATGCCATGCGCAACACTTCTCTGTCCTGCACGCCAACGATAACTGCCGCCTCCAGTGCGGCCGCGCTGTCAGTCACGCCGGAATTGATACCTTCGCGGCGTAGAAACCGGCAGAACTCCACCAGCGTTTCGGCAAAGTTGATTTTCGGTTCTGGTGTGATGATGCTCATAATCGTTGGATTCAACTTCGTCGTTGCATTCGGGAACTAAGGGCTCGCGCCGTCCACGCGCGTCGAGCCCGCTGCAACAGGAGCACCAGGTCGCAACCAGAAGAATCTGCTCCCAACGCGGTTTGGAGCGAAGAACGACAGAAGTTGAAGCCATTACGCCATCAGCTTCTCCACATCGGCAGCTTTGATCTTCGCCGTATCTTCCAGCGACTTTGACACGCAGCCCAGCGTCTCTTCCACGCTCCCGGCGTCCAGCCGCTTTCTGCCCAGTGCCATCAGCGCTTGTGCCCAGTCCAGCGTTTCGGCAACGCCAGGTGATTTGCTCAGAGCAAGATTTCGTACGGCTTGTATGAATCCCACGACCTGGCGGCCGAGTTCCTGCGGGATTCCCGGCAGCCGCGCGGTAACAATGCGCAGTTCTTTTTCCAGCGATGGATAGTCGATCCAGTGATAGAGACAGCGCCGCTTCAGCGCATCACTCAACTCCCGGCTGCGATTCGACGTAAGAATCACCAGCGGAACGTGCTTTGCGCGAACGGTTCCCAGTTCGGGAATGCTGATTTGAAAATCGGAAAGCAGTTCCAGGAGAAACGCTTCAAAGGCTTCATCCGCCCGGTCCACTTCGTCAATCAACAGGACCGGCGATGACTCTTCCGCCTGGATTGCCTGAAGCAGTGGCCGTTCCAGCAGAAACTCGCGACTGAAGATGTGTTTCTCTTTCTCCTCGACGGACTGGCCAGTTCCCTCTTCAATCTTGATGGCCAGAAGCTGCTTTTGATAGTTCCACTCGTAAACCGCGGAGTTTACGTCCAGCCCTTCATAGCATTGCAATCGGATCAGTTGCGTTCCCAGCAAAGACGCCAGGACTTTAGCCACTTCCGTTTTGCCCAGGCCCGCGTGTCCTTCCAGCAGAACAGGCCTGCCCAGTTTGATGCCGAGGAAAATTACGGTCGCCAGCGATGAGTCAGTAATGTAGCCGAGGCGTTCAAATCCCCGCACCACGTCATCAAGGTCTTTGATCTCGCGCTCCCGAAGGACGGTCGGTGCAGGCATGGCTTATTTCAGGATTTCCCGCCGGGATCGTCTTTGGCCGGATTGTCGGTTGACTGCCCGTCCGGCTTCGACTCGCCACCGAAGGTCGCCTTGATGGCTGAAAAAGCCAATCCCAGTCCGCTGATCGGCTTGGCTGCACCGGCATCAACAGTTCCACCCTGCAGTTGCTGGCGGAAGTTGTTGCTGAATTTTTCGAACATGATGTTGGACACTTCCTGGATCATGCGTCCGCCCATCTGCGCCAGAATGCCCACCACGTTCATCTCAGACACGCTGACTACTTCCGTGGCTCCGTTTTCCAGCGTGCGCAGCTTGCCCGTCATCTTCATTTGCGCGCTGCCTTTACCGCGCGTGTCCTGCCCTTTGCCCAGCAGTTCGATTTCATGCGCCGCGTTATCCAGGCGCACGATCTGGATTTCTCCTTTAAAGTCACTCACGCTCGGCCCGACCTTTACGCTGATTGCGCCCTTATACGTCTTATCATCCACCTGTTCCGTAATGGATGCGCCAGGCACGCAGACCACCACCTTCTTCGGATCACTCAGAAGAGCCCAGACCTTCTCGATCGGCTCCTGTACCTGAAATGTTTTTTCTATTTTTACTGCCATGAATTAACCTGTGACTCCCTTGTCTTTCATCACCTGCCATATCTTGGCCGGTGTAAGCGGCATATCAATGTGTTTCACACCGAGATGTGAGAGCGCATCCACCACTGCGTTCACAAAAGCAGCCGGCGATCCCACATTGGGCGATTCGCCAATTCCCTTCGCGCCAAACGGATGATGCGGTGAAGGCGTTACTGTCTTACCGGTTTCCCAGTTCGGTGTCTCCACCGCCGTCGGCAACAGGTAATCCATAAAAGTTCCGCCCTGAACGTTGCCGTTCTCGTCGTAGTCGATCATTTGCATGAACGCGATCGCCATGCCTTCCGTCAATCCGCCGTGAATCTGACCTTCTACGATCATGGGATTGATAATGTTGCCGCAATCGTCCACCGCTACAAACTTGCGGATCTTCACCGCGCCGGTGCCTTTGTCGATATCAACCACAGCAATGTAGGTTCCGAATGGGAAAGTCAGGTTCGGCGGATCGTAATAATTCACCGCCTCCAGTCCTGCCTCCATGCCCTGCGGATGATTGGTATACGCTGCAAAAGCAATTTCCTGAATCGTCTTCGATTTGCTCGGCGCGCCTTTCACCCAGAACTTGCCGGGCTCCCATTCCAGGTCCTCTTCGCTGGCTTCAAGTAAATAAGCGGCAATCTTCCGCGCTTTCTCCCTGATCTTGCGCGCTGCCATATGCGGTTGCCGCGCCGGAAACCGGTGTGCTGCGGCTGGCATACGTTCCCAGCCCGTAGGGAGCAGTATCCGTGTCGCCCTCTTCCACCGAAATGTCACTCGCCGGGATGCCAAGCTCCTGCGCCACAATCTGCGCATACGTTGTCTCGTGTCCCTGGCCCTGGCTCTTGGTGCCCATGCGCAGAATGCCTTTGCCCGTGGGATGAATACGGATTTCAGCCGAATCAAACATCTTGATGCCGACGATATCGAAGGTGTGTGACGGGCCGGCGCCTACGATCTCAACAAACGTCGAGATGCCGATGCCCATGAACTCGCCCTTCTTCCGCTTCTCTTCCTGCTCCTTGCGCAAGGCCTTGTAATCGATAAACTCCAGCGCCTTATCCAGGTTCGCCTGATAGTCGCCGCTGTCATAAGTCCAGCCAAGTTTTGACTGGTACGGAAACTTCTCTTTGGCGATGAAGTTCTTCCGTCGCAGCTCAATCGGATCCATCTTCAATTCCTGCGCCAGCACATCCACCGCGCGCTCAATGAGGTAGGAAGCTTCCGTTACCCGGAATGAGCAGCGATAAGCCACGCCTCCGGGAGCCTTGTTGGTGTAAACGCCATCCACTTCGCAGAACGCATCTTGCAGGTCGTAGTTGCCGGTGCATATGCTGAACAGGCCGGCAGGAAACTTCGTCGGCTGAGCCGTGGCGTTGAATGCACCATGATCGGCCAACGTTTTTACCCGCAGAGCTTTCATCTTGCCGTCTTTATCGGCCGCAATCTCGGCCGTCATGTGATAATCGCGCGCAAAGCCCGTGGACATCAGGTTTTCTGACCGCGTCTCAATCCATTTCACCGGAATGCCTGTCGTCAGTGAAGCGACAACAGCGCAAACGTATCCCGGATAGATCGGGACTTTGTTGCCAAATCCGCCGCCGATGTCGGGCGAGATCACGCGTATGTTCTGTTCCGGAATTCCGCCCACCAGCGCGAACAATGTGCGGTGTGCGTGTGGCGCCTGTGAGGTCAAATAAACATTCAGCTTGCCGGTTGCTTTATTGAAGTCAGCAACGCAGCCGCAGGTCTCCAGCGGTGCGGGATGGCAACGCTGAAACAGCGCGTCAACCCTCGCCTTGACCGGTGCGCCGGAAAAAATCTTGTCAGTATTCTGCTTGTCGCCCACTTCCCAATGAAAGATGTGGTTGGTCTTCTCTTCGCGGTCCTCGCGCAGAATTGGGGTTCCCGGGTCCGTTGCTTTTTTAGGATCGACAAGCACTGGCAGCTCTTCGTAATCCACTTCAACCAGCTCGGCGGCATCGGCAGCGATGTATCGATCTTCCGCAACCACAAACGCCACTTCCTGTGCCTGGAACAGAACTTTGCCCGTGGCAAGCACCATCTGTTTGTCGCCGGAGAGAGTTGGCATCCACGCCAGGCCTGCTTTGGCCAGGTCTTCACCGGTGATAATCGCCAGCACACCAGGCAGCGCCTTGGCTTTTTCCGTATTCACGCTCTTAATGCGAGCGTGAGCAAACGGGCTCCGCACCATGTGTCCGAATACCATGCCAGGGAGGTTCACATCGTCAACGTAATTGCCCTTGCCCTGTATGAATCTTCCATCTTCCTTGCGCTTGATGGAGTGGCCCATGCCACCGACTTCAGGAGTTGTCTTGAACATTACTTGCCTCCCTGCGCCACTGCCTGGTTCTTAGCATTGATGCTATCGTCCTTCATCTTCTTGGCCGCATACTGTACGGCTTTCACAATGTTTTGATATCCGGTGCAGCGGCATAGATTGCCGGAAATGCCCCAGCGTATATCCTCTTCCGTGGGACTCGGGTTCTTCTGCAGCAGCGCATAGCTCGACATCAACATTCCCGGCGTGCAGAAGCCGCACTGCAATCCATGCTCCTGCTTAAAGCCTTCTTGCAGCGGATGAAACTGGTCGCCGTTCATCAGGCCTTCCACCGTGGTGATCTCGCCGCCATCGGCCTGCACGGCAAACATGGTGCAGGACTTCACCGTCTTCCCGTTGAGCATCACGGTGCATGCGCCGCAGTGCGACGTATCGCAGCCAATGTGCGTTCCCGTCAGGTTCGCGCTCTCACGTATGAAGTGCACCAGCAGCACCCTGGGCTCAACCGCAGCTTCACGTATGCGGCCGTTAATTTTCACTTTGATCATCTGTTTTGCCATAAATGAAAATCCCTCTTTCGTATCGCTGACAGTTACTTGCTGGCCCGCTCAACCGCCAGTGTCAGTGCGCGTTTGGCCAATTCTTTGGACAATCCAACTTTGTACTCCACCGGCCCGCGCAGGTCGGCGCTGGGCTCTGCCTGGTCGCCAGCTAGTTTCGCGGCTTGCGCAATCGTCGCCGCATCCGGCTTTTTGCCGCGAAGAAAATCTTCCGCCTTGCGGGCCTTGATCGGGACCGGGCCAACATTGGTCAGCGCGATTCCCACCTTCTGCACCGTGCCTGCTCCATCCAGCGTCAACTGCACTGCCGCCGCGGCCGTAGCAAAGTCGCCGACTTTACGTTCCAGCTTGAAGTAAGCTCCTCCACTCTTTGCCGGAGGAATGGGAATTCTGATCTCGGTGAGGATCTCGTCTGGCTGCAGCGCGGTGGTGAAGATCGAGACAAAGAATTCGTCAATCGGAATCACTCTCTCACCTTTGCTGCCGGTGGCCACTACCTGAGCACCAAAGGCAACCATGGTCGCTGGATGATCGTTTGCCGGATCGCCATGAGCGAGGTTCCCGCCCACAGTCGCCATGTTCCGCACCTGGGGATCAGCAATCACCCTGGCTGTATCCATTAGTAGAGGATATTTGGAGCGAATCAGCGCTGAAGCTTCCACATCAGCTTCCCGCGTAAGACCGCCGATCTTCAGAAATCCGCCGTCTTCCTTAATATAAGAAAGCCCCTGGATGCGGTTGATGTCGATGAGCACCGCCGGCCTGGCCAACCGAAACTTCATCATCGGTATCAGGCTCTGGCCGCCGCTCAGGATTTTGGCATCATCACCGTGCTTTTGCAGCATGGCTAAGGCTTCAGGAACCGTCTGGGGACGTAAATATTCAAAAGCTGGGGGAATCATAGTTCCACCTCTTACTTGAAGTGCCGGATCGAATGAAGAGAGCTCCCGGCTGCATTTGAAGAGCGAAAGTCTTATATCACAGTGTAAACCGCGGGCGAAAGTCATGCTGACAGCAGCCTGTGAATATTGACATAAATTTACTTCGACATTGAAAGATCCTAATCAACTTCGATCCATCCAGGCCAGAAGTTTGGAAACGAAGGTATAGAAACCAAAAGGGCTCGCGCCGTTCACGCGCGCCGAGCCCGCTGCAACAGGAGCCCTACGACGCAACCAGATAACATGCACTGAGGCGGTTTGGAGCGAAGCGACACGCGATTGGACGCGAAGGGCGAGGCCGACTAGCGCGCCGAGCCCGCTGCAACAGGAGCCCTACGACGCAACCAAATAACATGCATTGAGGCGGTTTGGAGCGAAGCGACACGCGATTGGACGCGAAGGGCGAGGCCGACTAGCGCGCCGAGCCCGCTGCAACAGGAGCCCTACGACGCAACCAGATAACATGCACTGAGGCGGTTTGGAGCGAAGCGACATAACAAATTGAAGTGCGCACGCTGCAGGTCTATCATCTAATTCACCAATGTCTTCCGAACTCTACCGCAAAGCCGGAGAACTCTCTTCACAGCACCAGCCGTTTGCGCTCGCAACGGTTGTGCGCGTGGAAGGTTCTTCATCGGCCAAGCGGGGATCGAAAGCACTGATCGGTCAGGATGGCAAGATCATTCTGGGCTGGGTGGGCGGCGGCTGTGCGGAAAGCGCAGTCAGAAGCGAAGCCGTTAAATGCATCCAGTCTGAGAAACCCTTACTCATCACACTGGACATGCAGGATGAAGTGCTGGGCGTGGGCATGCCCTGCGGAGGAATGATGGACGTATACATCGAACCAGTGGTCCCGCAACCTCAACTCGTGATTGCCGGCCACGGACGTATCGCAGAAGCCCTGGCCAGCCTGGGAAATCTCCTCAACTTCTCTGTGACCGTGCACGACCCTTCCGCCGAGCGCGACAAATTTCCCCAGGCCGACCAGATCATCAATAAAGATTTTGACGTGAAAGAAGTTTCTTTTGGCCCGCGGACTTATGTGGTAATTGCCACGCTTCACAAGAATGACCATTTGTGGCTTCAACGTGCGCTTCAGGGCGAAGCCGCTTACGTGGCTCTTATCGCCAGCGCCCACCGATCACGCCTGGTCCTCGACTATCTCCTTGAAGAAGGCACTCCGCAGCAGGTAGTCGACCGCGTGTGGGCTCCCGCCGGGCTCGATCTCGGTGCGGCGAGCCCCGAAGAAATCGCATTGAGCATCATGAGCCAGATCGTCGCCCTGCGTCGAGGTGGAAGCGTGCTTTCGCTGAAGCAGAAGATCGAAATGGCTGCAAATGATACCTCGACTGATGAAACCCTTCCCATTCCGCCCCGACAAAGTGATCCGTCAGTGTGAGACCAGCTAGTTGTTTTCTTTATCCCCGAGCAAAGCGAGGGATCCCTACGATCTTTGAGGATCAACCCTTCTTCCGCACCGCCACAATCTCGCTCATCACGCTCAACGCAATCTCCTCCGGAGTCTCCGCCCCAATTTCAATCCCCGCTGGGGCCCTCACTGTATTCAGCCCCTGAACGCCTTGCTCTTCCAGGCTGCGTAACACTTCCTTTGATCGCCGCCGGTTGGCCACCATCGCCACATATTTTGCCTTGGACTCCAGCGCCTGCTCGATCGCTTCTTCGTCGCAACGGCCGCGGCTCGCCACCACCACATACAGGTCCGGACTATCGATTAACGAAAAGTCCAGGACATGCACAATGCAATCGGCTTCCGTAAATTGATCCAGCCTGAGCAGCGGATCAACCAGCGTCACTCTGAATCGCAGCATGTGTGCCAGCTTGGCCAGAGCAGAGGGCATTGCGCCTGAACCTACCAGCAGCAACTCGCCGACGCCTCCGTTCACTGAACCTTCCCGCAACTCCATGTCCGGCAGAATCGCATTCCGCCCAGCCATGTAGTTCTCAAGCTCCGCAACATCGTCCGTTGTATCCGCATCCAGCAGGACGCCCACGTCGTCTACCGCTACTTTGTGAATGCCCTGCGTGTGATCCCCGAAAATCGCCCGGCAGCCCACGTCGCCGGGTAGTCCCATGACCTCGTCAAAGACTGACCTGTCCAGCAGCACCGGATTCCCGCGAAATCCCTTGAAAACCGGTATCACAATCTGCGGTCTTGCTTTCTCGTAATGCGCAATCAACTGGTTCAGAGTTGCCGCCTGCACAAACGGCTGATCAGCCAGCACAATCAAGGCAGCATCCACTCCTTTGCTCAACGCTTTCAGTCCCGCTCCGATCGACGTCCCCATGCCCTGCTCGTACTCTGGATTTACGACCACTGTTACGCGTTCAAGCCCAGTCTGGCTGCGAATTTCGTCGGCTCTGGCGCCCAGCACCAGCACAATCTCGCTCGCACCCGACGCGCGGGCGCTGGCAATGGTGTGTTCCAGCAGGGTCTTTCCCGCCACGCGGAGCAGTTGTTTCGGCTTGCCCATGCGGCGTGACTGGCCTGCCGCAAGTATCACGGCTGCAACGTTCGGCGGTTTGCTTGTTTGTATCCACGTTGTCACTTATCTTACATTTAGATGATTCACATATAGATGATTCAAACACAGGAAGGTCAATGAATGAATACGGTCCAACAGCCCGAACCCTGGTTGCGCGGCACGCTTTCGGAGGTTCCCGCAGTCCAAAGGGCTGTTTTGCACGCGCTGGAACTCGCTCGCGAAGATCTTGAACGCTGGTGTGAGGGCCTGAGTGACGTGGAACTCAACGCCCGTCCCGGCGGGATCCCTCCTGTTGCGTTTCATCTTCGCCACATCACCCGCAGCATTGACCGTCTCCTCACGTATGCCGAAGGCTCTCAGCTCTCGTCCGATCAGATGGCGTCCATGAAGAGCGAGCTTGATCCGGGGGCCACGCGCAATGAACTGCTCGCCGAACTAGTGGTCGGTTTCAGCAAAAGCGTGCGCCGCATTCGTGCTTTTTCTGTTCCACAATTGCAGGAACAACGGCATGTCGGCAGAAAAAATCTGCCTACCAGCGTCGGTGGCCTGCTGGTACACATTGCCGACCACACGCAACGCCACGTCGGCCAGGCAATCACCACGGCTAAGATCATCCGCGCTCAGCGCCATCAGTCCGACACTGACCTAATTGATGATTGAAGATATGAAGATGGAAGACTGAAGATAGAAGAGGTGGATGATGGCTCTGGATAAAAGCACTTCTCGTTCAACTCCTCTCGTGCAAATTCTTGCTGCCGCCAACTTTGCCGCCAGGGCCCACACCGGACAGAAGCGTAAAGGCGCCGCAGCGGAACCCTATATCAACCACCTGCTGGAAGTTGCAGAGCTGGTCGCCCGTAGCGGCAGTGATTCAGACGTAAACCTGATCATGGCCTGCTTTCTGCATGATGTTGTCGAAGATACGCCCGTAACTCAGCAGGAGATTGCCCGCCTGTTCAATGAAGACGTGGCATCACTTGTCATGGAAGCAACTGACGATAAGACGTTACCCAAAGAGGTGCGTAAAGCCAGGCAGGTTCAGACAGCTCCTGACAAATCAGTCCGTGCGCAAGCGCTGAAGCTGGCTGACAAGATTTCCAACCTTCGCGCCCTGCTGGTAAGTCCACCGCCGGATTGGACCGCGGAACGCAAGCGCCAATATTTCGACTGGGCCAAAGCAGTTGTTTCCGGTTTTACCGAACCGAACCAATATCTGTTGAATGAGTTCCAGAAAACCTATGACAGGATTGTGGAGATCACGTAGCGTTTTAAGGCGTAGCACGTAGCCTTGCCTAGTCCTTAAAGGAAAGCCCCTTTAGGCATCGTCAATTTCGCCGCATGCATCCTCAAAAAAACTTTATCGAAAATATAGAAAAGCAGCTCTGGATACCGAATTATTCGCATCGAATTTTACAGCTGTTAATTTTGACAGGGCGGTAGTTAGACGCTCTCTGATCTATCGCATGCGAATTACAGGGCTCCTTAAAACGATAGTTGTATTGGCCGGACTTCTCACCGGCGTCGGCGCCAGCGCCCAGCAGGTTTCTATTACTGATTCTTCTTCTTCCACTCAAGATAACCTCGGCGGAAACTCGCAGAGCGTCACGCCGACAAGGCATTTTTCTGATGCCAGCCGGTTCGATTCCATTCGCGATCATCGCGCTCCTGCGCGAGAAAAAGTATTAAGAGTCGGCAAGCAGCTTCGGCACACGCAACTGGATTGCTCGCACCTGGTCCATGAGCTCTATCAGCGCGCGGGCCTTAAGTATGATTACGTAAACTCAGAACAGCTTTACGACGGAATTCCCGGATTTCGCCAGGTGGATGAACCCGTGGCCGGCGACATCATCGTCTGGCGTGGACACATGGGCGTGATCGTAGATCCGTTGCTCCATAGTTTCTTGAGCAGCTTGCGGACCGGCGTGAAAATTGCTGCCTACGACTCAACCTACTGGAAGGGCCGCGGCATCCCCCGCTTCTTCCGTTATACCGCGCAGGATGATGTAGTTGATCTTTCTCCGCGCGTGCGCGTAGCTCGCAACCATATTGCGCGAAGCCCAGTTGCGGGCGAATAGACGGTCTCGCACTAAGGTAACAATAAAAAAGCCGCTGGTTTCAGCGGCTTTTTCTTTCCTTGAAATCTTAAATCTAGAATCTAGCGTGCAGCACTGGCAGCAACCGGTTCCATCACTTCTCTGTACCAGGCCACCGTCCGCCGCAAGCCTTCTTCAAAGCTCACATCGGGTGTATAGCCCATATGTTTTTTAGCCAGAGTGATATCCGCGAGAGAATGCTTCACATCACCCAGGCGCGGTGCGGCATACTTTACGGAACCAGAGAATCCAATGATCTGCTGCAGGAGTTTGAACGTCTGGTTGAGGGTGATTCGGGTCCCCGTAGCAACGTTAAACATCTTTCCGCTGACTTCCGCCGCGGGCGCAGTCGCCGCCAGCATGTTTCCCTTGACCACATTATCGATAAAGGTGAAATCACGGCTCTGTTCACCGTCGCCAAAAATAGTGGGCGATTCATTGCGTGACATCTGCGTAATGAACTTGGCCAGTACCGCAGAGTATTGCGAATTCGCGTCCTGTCGCGGACCAAACACATTGAAATAACGCAGACTGACGGTTTCGACCCCGTAGACGGCGGAAAACGTCTGCATATAATGTTCGCCGGTCAGCTTCTGCACTGCGTACGGAGAGATGGGCCGCGCAATCATCGCTTCCTGTTTCGGCAAGACTTCACTTTCACCGTAAGCTGAGGAGGACGCTGCGTAGATAACGCGCTTGACCTTGGCGTCCCTTGCGGCGAGCAATACGTTCAATGTGCCGTCAACGTTAGTCGCGTTTGTCAGCCTGGGCTCAGCCACTGACTTCGGTACTGAAGGCAATGCAGCCTCGTGAAATACATAATCGATACCCTTGCAGGCATCGGCCACGGCTGCTTCGTCCAGGATTGATGCTTCTCTAAAATCCAGTTTGCCCTTCAGCTCTTCAATATTCTCGCGTTTTCCGGTGGCAAAGTTATCAATGCCACGAACGCTCTCACCACGGTCGATCAATGCCCGCACGATCGACGATCCAATAAAACCTGCAGCACCTGTTACCAGATATTTAGCCATGATTGCTCCACAATGATTGTAAAACGATGGCCAGGCTCCCTTTTGCGCCCGGAACCTGGCCAGTGATCGATATGTTTAGTTGCTGCTGGCGATGCGGAGACCGCGATACGTTACCGGTACCGGCGCCAGGCCATGCTGCTTGATTTTGTAGAGCAGGGCTTTGTAGCTGATGTTCAGTTGCGCCGCGGCCACTTTGCGGTTCCAGTTCGCGCCTTCCAGTGCTCGCTGAATTTCCCGTGCTTCCGCATCATCTTTCAGGCTGCGAACCATTGCCTTCAAACCACCCCTGGCTGAAAAAGGTGTGCCGGCTTCGCCATTGCCTTCTTTACCCTTGGTCTGAAGTTCATCCAGTACCAGATTTTCGTTCTC
This sequence comes from Terriglobia bacterium, assembly GCA_963755365.1. Classification (GTDB taxonomy): domain Bacteria; phylum Acidobacteriota; class Terriglobia; order Terriglobales; family Acidobacteriaceae; genus Angelobacter. The sequence continues at coordinate 62,419 of CAVWJV010000013.1, forward strand.
CATCACAAGATACCGCTTCACAAAGTTCCCCAGTTCGCGCAGATTACCTGGCCAGTGATATGCCAGAGCATCCTTGACCATCCGGTCAGAGATCATCAGCGGGTTCTTGCCGAACTTGGTTGCCATATTGTTCATGAAGTAGTTCAGCAGCAGTGGAATTTCTTCACGACGCTCACGCAATGGCGGGATCGTCATGGTAAATGCGTTCAGGCGATAATAAAGATCTTCACGCAGCCGTTTCTCGGCAATCGCTTTTTGAATGTCGATGTTGGTCGCGGCCAGGATTCTTGCGTCAGCCGTAAGGTTGGCGCGTCCACCCAGGCGGCAGTAGGTGCCATCCTGAAGCACATGCAGCAGTTTGGCCTGCAGCGCCGCACTCATCTCGCCGATTTCATCCAGCAAGATCGTTCCCTTCTGCGCCATTTCAAATTTTCCTGGCTTGGATTTGTTCGCTCCTGTAAATGCCCCGGCTTCATATCCAAACAGTTCGCTTTCCAGCAGCTCTGCCGGAAGCGCAGCGCAGTTCACTTTCAGCATCGGCCGGTGTGCCCGAATGGACATCTTGTGGATCAGGCGGGCCAGAATCTCTTTGCCGACGCCACTCTCGCCCAGCAGCAGCACGGGAACATCTACCTTTGCTATCAGCGCAACCTGTGCCCGCAACTGCTTCATGGCCGGGCTTGCGGCAAGAAAAAAGAGATCATCGTCCAGATTTTCAACAATCTCTGTTCCCTTCACGCTGTACCTGGTGGCCTGTTCGTTTGCCTTCTGCGTAGTGCTTTCCAGCGCGCGCCGGATGGCGCCTTGCAATTGTGGCGGTTGAAATGGTTTGGTGAGATAGTCGGATGCGCCCAGCTTGATTGCCTGCACCACTTTACTGGTGTCATTCAAGCAGGACATCATGAGCACTTTCTGCTCAGGCCGCATCTTCTTGCAGCTTTCCAGCGTCTGTAATCCGTCGATCCCCGGAAGTACCAGATCGAGCAGAATCAGGTTTGGTGCCGGACCACGAGACATGCGTTGTAAGGCTTCCTCTCCGCTGGAAGCGGTTTCCACGTTGTAATTATCAATTTCAAGTAGCGTCTTCGTATAACGAAGTACGCTCGGCTCATCATCCACGAGCAGAATATTTGGCGCGCTCATTGTTTATCCGTCTCCTGCCGCACTTGCGGTAACAACAGCGAAAACTTGCTGCCTTTACCTGGTTCACTTTCCACCCAGATCAATCCTCCGTGTGCTTCCACCATGCGCCGGGCAATGGCCAGACCTAACCCGGTGCCTCGGGAGGACGTCCCTGGTACCTGTACAAAATCCAAGAAAATGGCCCTGTGGTACTCCGGCGCAATCCCCTTGCCGGTATCGCTAACATCAATACGGACAGCGTTCTCGATCTTGCGATCGACTTTTCTCTCCATATTGAACAAAAACTCTGACTGCGGTTTGCGCCGTTCCCAGAAGCACGGCGTAACTTGTACAGTCACTTTTCCGCTGGGTGCTGTAAATTTCAATGCGTTCTCAATCAGGTTTGAAACTATGTGTTGTAACTTAAGGGAATCAACCCCCACCTTCACCGGCCCCGGAGCCGGATGAAATTCATAGCGAATCGATTTCTCCCTCGCTGCCACTGACCAGTACTTATAAATCTCCTGCAGATGCTCGTTTAGTTCCGCGCCTTCCAGATCAGCCGCCTCGCGCCTTACTTTTCCCGCTTTTAGTTCGCTCAACAACAGCAGGTTGAGGATCAGCTTTTGCAGCCGTTCAGTGCTCTCCTGTATTTCTGTTAATACTTCTCGCTGGCGATCATTGAGCGGGCCCAGGTGTCCGTTGCGTAACAGGTCGGTGTAGCCGAGCATCACCACAAGCGGTGTTTTGAATTCATGGGCGGCAGATACGACAGGAAAAAACTCGGCTTCTACTGATTCGTGGCCGGTCACGTTGCCGCGTGCTGCGATTTCAGGTGGATGAACTTCTACAATCGTCCCGCGCACCTTCCGTCGCACATCCTTGGCTGTGCTGCGACGAAGTCACGGGAGTGTGACACACAGGACACTCGACTCGTGCTGATTGTCGTTCTTCCGGCAACATTTACGTCCTTATCCTTCTGCCTGGGCCGCACGCGTTTAGCGCGTCAGCGGTTACATCCTATGGGCAGGTTTGTCAGCTTTTTTCTGGGGCCTGGTTTCAGAACTTTAGATCTTCTCGAAAGCATTCAAACTTACCCGCAAACTCATAAAGGGCAACTGGTTATTTTGACAGTAACATGGCAAGCAAACTAAAGACTGCCGCGCTAACTAGAAAAAATTCACGTAACCTATGTAAAGCTGGTGTCTGCAATCTTGTAAGTGTGATCACTGTCACAGCTTTGCCCATTTCCACATGATCTTCCTGTCGCATCATTGACGTTTATTCGGCGTTGTCCACGTCTTGCCCAAAAATGATGTAGACAAATTAACGCTGTCTAATCTCGCTAAGCGGATTGAAAGAATTGGATTCCGAGGGGTTGGATAATCGCCGCTCAGGTTGGCGGCAATGAGTCATTTTGCAGTTGCGATACGTCTTTGGCTTCAGGCTTTCTGGCTGCGCGTGCCCGGAAGAGCTTCGCGCAGACCTTCGGCTCAAAAACGCTTCTCGTTCTGTCGATCAAAATGACTTTGTATCCCGATCCAAGGTGTCCGATTCCGTCGATACATCGGGCTAAGCTCTAAAGTTAAGGAACGTCTTTTTTTCGAAGTTCCCTAAGCGGGTCCCAGAGCGCCCAGATGATCGTCCACTTGGCCAGCAGCAATGCTGCATTAAGTACTACATTGAAATGGACTATAGGACAATGCCCCTAACAATGCAAGCTAAAAAATTGTAAATAATTGCGTATAAATGACTAAAGGTCTAGGGGTTATCCCCACGAAGGTCTAAGAGTTATTCCCCGTTTGTGAAAAATTTTGCAACCCCCGGGTGGGCCAACCAGCGTCCAGAACCACAGACAAACGAAATCTGCGCCAAAAACCAGTAAATTCCCTCTCTTACCCCTATAGGCCTTTCTCCCGGGTGGCAGCCAAGTTGCACATTTGTGTCTGGATACACATGGCGACTCTAACTGCACAAATCGAAAACAGTATAGTCGGCAATCGCCTCGAGGAAACCAGCCCTCTGGTTGTTATTCAATTTAATTCCTGGGCGGAGCTCGAACGCTACCGCGCGGTGTGGGACCACCTGCTCGCGGAATCGCCATCGTCTTCCATTTTTATGACGCCGGAGTGGCTTTCCAGTTGGTGGCGCGCCTATGGCGCTGGCCGCCAACTATGCGCTCTCGCGTTTGTGGACGCACAGCGCAGGACTTTGGCGATCGCGCCTCTTTACCTGGAACGCAGTTCACGATTTGGAATCACAACCACAACTCTGCGTCTGGTCGGTGCCGGGTCCGGCGATTCTGATGATCTTGATTTCATCGTCCTGCCTGGCTGTGAGGCTCGCGTTGCGCAGGCATTCGCAAAGTGGTTTCAATCGCAAAAGCATTGCCATGTTTGCGCTCTGGAAACTCTGCCTGAAGGATCCTTGTTCGCCGGCAATCTGGTTGTGTTGGCCAGGCAATGCAAATGGAAGCTGACGACCGAAGAACTGCCCCATTCGTATGTGGAACTGCCGCGCAAGTGGAGCGAATACGTTGAGGGGCTCGCCTCTGACTTCCGTCCTCTGCTCACGCGCTATCCCCGGCGGCTTCAATCGCGTTTTAGCGTAGACATCTCACGCTTACAAAATGTAGAAGATCTGGCGATCGGGCTGCAAACTCTCTTCACCCTGCACCAGATGCGCTGGACCGGACGCGGCGAGCCAGGCGCCTTCGCTGATGCCCAACGGCGCGATTTCTATTCGCGGATGGCAAGTGCTTTCCTGCAACGTGGCTGGCTGGAGTTCTGGTCGCTCAAGTTGGAAAATGAAACCGTCGCCACTCAGTTTTGCTTTCGTTATCGCGACACAGTCTCGCTATTGCAGGAAGGCTTCCATCCCAAATACACGGCGGAGAAAGTTGGCTACGCGCTGCGGGCTCACGCATTGCAGGAAATGATCTCCACTGGCGCGCGCCGATATGACTTCCTTGGCGGAGCCGATGCCTACAAAGCCAGGTTCGGAGCCACGCAAGGCAAGTATCTCAATCTCTATTTTGCTGGTCCCTCATGGAAGGGCCGCCTGGTTTTGATCGCCCGCCAACGCAGCCGCGCTCTAAAAGCATGGCTGAAGACGCATCTACCCGAACGAGTACTGGCATTGCTTCAGCGCCACTCGCAACTATCGCCGGTCAACAGTTAAGGAGTCTTGTCGAATGTCAACCATATATCAGACTGTTTCACATGAGCAGGCAGCACTACCTTCGGAAAGGATCCGCGAGGTCGGCAAGAAGATGGGATTGTGGAACCACGGCTTCGACTTTCCCCGCTCTTGCTCTCAACTTTTCCGTGACATTGATTTCACCGGTAAGCGCATGATGGAGATTGGCTGCGGCAAAGGGGTCCTTTGCCTGTGGGCCGCGTTGCACGGTGCCAGCGAAGTCGTAGGACTCGAGCCTTTGGCCGAAGGCGCCTATGATTCCAGCGAATGTCATCGCGATTTTGAAAGCATGGCTCGCCAGCTTGATTTGCCTCAGGCAAAAATCCTTCCACTTACGGTCCAGCAATACGCCGGGATAGAAAACCACTTTGACATCGTGCTCTCCGTGGCCTCCATCAATCATCTGGATGAGAAGGCCTGTGTGAAGTTGCAGGATTCGTCTGATGCCGTCCGCACTTATGAAAACATATTTCGCGGCATTGCCCGCATGATGAAGCTGGGCGGAAAACTCATCATCACGGATGCGGCACGCCATAACGTCTTTGGCGACCTCGGCATGCGCAACCCGCTTACCCCTAACATTGAATGGTTCAAACATCAGCAACCGCAATACTGGGTTGAACTTCTCAAACAATCCGGTTTTGGAGAACCCGTCATTCACTGGTCAAGCGGCAGGATTCTTCGCTACGCAGGTCTTCGCACGCTGCCAAAAAGCGTGTCCTATTTCGGACAAAGTGTTTTCCGATTGGAGTTAACGCGTATTCGATAGTTAACGCTGAGTGTGCAAACCATTGCACAGTATGAATTCGGTTGCAATTTGATAAACACCACGCCACAGGTGTGTCTACCCTAAAATTACACTTAAGCTGCTATCCACTCCTGAAGTTTTTACATGTGCCGTATCCTCGCCGATCGCTCTGACTAGCATGAATGCTGCATTTCCTTGCTTCCCGCCAATGGTCAGGTGCTTGCAATCTCACTTGCAACCGGTCAGGCACAAACTCCTGAATTTCATTTCCTGCCCGTGGTAAATCTGTTTCACTCTTCCGGCATTACGCGACCTTATTATCTTCCGGCGTATTGATGACGTAGTAACTGACAGTCATTGGCCGAATCGCCAGTCAGCAACCTGATCCAAGGATTCGCGCCGCAACAGTTATGTGTTGAGGCTGAATGATTGAAATGTTTTAGTAGAGACACGACAGAGTTTCAAGGCCACGCAGTAACGATTCATAGCAACAAGAAGCAGGAGCAATTCCCTTGAAGCAACAAACCACCGCGCAACGACTTTTCCTGTTTTTATTCGCATTCACGCTCGGCACGCTGATGCTAATTGGCTGCGGAGGCAAAGGTTCGCTGGTGGCATCCACCGGAACACCGGGTTCGCCAACACCGACGCCTTCTCCTGTACCTTCTCCTTCGCCTTCGCCAACTCCGGTAACACCCGGCAGTGCGAAACTCACCGCAACACCGTCTAGCTTGGCATTTGGCAATTCAGCGTTGAATACAACAGCCACGCAGACAGTGAAGATCTCCAATACGGGGACCGCTTCTGCGACCATCACTCAGGATGCAGTCACCGGAACCGCCTTTAGTACCGGATTAACCACTCCGCTTACGCTGGGCGCGGGACAAAGCGTAACCGCAACGATTGTCTTTACTCCCACCACCGCAGGCGGTCTCTCCGGCGCGCTATCTCTGTCTGGCAACGGCGTCTCGCTTTTGACGATTCCGCTAAGCGGCACCGGTGTCAGCTCGATCCTGCATTCGGTGGACATATCCTGGGCGGCTAGCCTTGCTTCGCCACTGCAGGGATACAACGTTTATCGTGGCACTACAACCGGCGGCCCTTACGCCAAAATCTCTCCGTCGCTCACCAGCACCACATTGTTGTTCACTGACACAACGGTCGTTTCCGGTGGGCACTACTTTTATGTGGTCACGGACGTGAACACAAGCGGCGTTGAAAGCGCAGCGTCCAATGAGGTCGCGGTCACCATACCTGTCCCGTAACCGGTGTGGGTCCCCGTTCCTCGAGCCCGATTCAACGAAATTATCTGGAGTTAAGGAAATCATGAAGTTTCTGAACATTTCCCTCTTCGTGCTGCTGTTGCTTTCGCCCGCGGTTCTGTTTGGCCAGAGCGCTCCACCAAGCCTTTTCTTTTCTGACCTGGAAAGCGGACCGAACACCGGCGGACAGAACAACAAAGGTGTATGGGTAACTATCTGGGGCAAGGGATTTGGAGCCACGCAGGGCACATCCACCGTCACGGTCGGCGGAGGCGCGGTGGACAACTATCCATTATGGTCTGACAGCAAGATCACCTTTCAGCTCGGCGCCGCCGCGGTAAGCGGAAGCATCGTTGTGAACGTAGCCGGTATTGGTTCAAGCAACGGTCTCCATTTCACAGTCCGCCCAGGCAACATCTTTTTTGTCGCGACCACCGGCAATGACGCTGCTGCGGGCAGCTTTGCTGCTCCCTGGAAGACTATTGTCAACGCGAAGAACGCCATGGTCGCCGGCGACACCACTTATATTGAAGACGGCGTATCACAAACCTCAGAGGACAACTTCACTGCCTACCTCAGCATGGACAAACAGGGCGCCAGCAACTCCGGGACGGCCGCTGCTCCCATGGCCTTGATCGCGTACCCGGGCGCAACCGTGACAGTTGGCGTTGCAGGCGGGCTCCATTATGGCATCCGCACGCCCAACATCGGCACCGATGAAGACTTTTGGGTGATCTCTCAGCTCCACATTGTTGGCGGCACACAGTCGATGGATGTAAGTGGAACAGGCTGGAAAATTGTTGGCAATGAGATGCAATGCCCCGGCGCAGACGACCAGGTGGGTTGTTTTGAGATGAGCGGCGGCAATCAGGTGAAGTTCTACGGCAATGAGGTCCATAACGCCGGCATCAATCCCACCTCATCGAAGTTCTATCACGCGGTTTACTTCAGCACGGATTCCAACCACATTGACGTAGGCTGGAACCATATACATGACAACTTTACCTGTCGCGCACTGCAGTTCCACTCATCACCGCTCTGCTCACCTACTTGCGGTGCGGGTGATACCACCGGCTTTGACATGTTTGATCTCCATGTACATGACAACCTGATTCACGGCGACAACTGCAACGGCATCAACTTTGCCACAGTCGACCCATCCAAAGGCACCGTGGAGGCGTACAACAACGTGGTCTATCACGTGGGCCTGATGGACCCACTCCAGCTTGGCGCAAGCTTTTCATGCATCTACGTTGCCGGCATCACCAATAACGGAGTTGAAGGAACCGGGACTGTGCAGGTCTTCAACAACACAGTGGCTGATTGCTCTGCTAACAATTCAGCCAATGCCAGCTGGATCGCGTGGCGCATTTGGGGTTGCCGGTGGTCCTTCAACTTTGATCATGAACCTGCGCAACAACATTGCTTATCAATTGCCCGGAGAAATCTATATTGATGGCGTCCTGGCGCAGATTACCGGCGACCATAACCTCTGGTTCGGCCTGACAGGCGCTCCCACGCAGACGGTCAACAATCTCACCAGTGACCCGCTATTCGTAAATCGTGCGGCTTCCGACTATCACATCACCAGCACAAGTCCGGCGAAGGATGCTGGCTTGACCGTACTGCCGAACAATCCAATTTGTCCCGAATCCCGGGGCGACTATCGGCAATGACAAAGACGGAATTCTTCGTCCCCAGGGCACAGCGTTCGATCTGGGAGCCTATGAATTCTTCGCCGGCACCGGCCCTACGCGTCCCAGCGCGCCGACGGCGGTCAAGGCAGTGGTTCACTAACTCCGCTCAAAATACTCCGACTCAATCATGGCAGCCTGGACAAGGGTTGCCATTTTTTTTAAGAATGCGTTCCCAAAACTTGTCATCCGGAGCGAGGTCGAATGCGACAACGCGGACCGGACCTCAAATCAATTGACGTTATGATTTCGCCACGTTTAGCAGCGCACGCGCCCGGGCCAAGCCGTAAGTGAGATAGAGCGTCATCAACGGAATGAGGTCACCAAACTTCTTTTTTGCCCATACTTTGGGTAAAGCCATCAACACGGGCGGTAACAACAACGCACCCAGCGCGATGATGGGTGTAACCCGACTGAATTTAAAAAGCACCATCGCGGATGTGGCCACGAATGCGACAACGCAGATCAACGTATAGATGGCAAACAAGACCGCCTTCTTATTGTCCGAGTGCAGCACGTCGCGCAAGAATACCTTGACGACGTGAGTTCCGTGCCAGCGCTGTTTTCGGTAAAAAACCTTCAGGCTTTGCGCTGTTCCAAGATGCACCACACCGATTTTCGGAAACGCGCGAACCGGCATCCCGGCCTTGCGTACTCTGTCGCAGAGCTCATAGTCTTCATTTGTCTGAATCGATTCATCGAAACCACGAATGCGCAGGAAGTCTTCGCGCCGCATGACCAGATCGCCGGCGGGCACATGGGATACGTCACCTGCCTTGGGTGCCTCCTGATAAACATGCCAGGTCCGTCCGACCCATGTGGAATCTTCAGGAAGAACATAATGGGCGCCCACCACGCCGGAGCCGTCAGCCGGCGCGAGCGCGAGAATATCCGTCAACCACGTGGCCGGGGGCAGGCAGTCGGCATCCAGAAATGCCAGGATGGCGCCTCGTGCCGAATTCGCGCCCAGGTTGCGCAGGGCTGAAATCTTTACGGCGTGCTTTTCCAGGATCGTCAGGTTCAGCCGGTCAGCAAAGCTTTCGGCAATCTGGACAGTTGCATCTTCTGATCCGTTGTCTACCAGAATCACTTCGAATTGATCGCGAGGAAAATCCAGGCGCGTCAGGGAATCCAGACACTTGCCGATCATGCGTGCTTCATTGAATGCCGGAATGATGATGGAAATCCTGGGTTGCACTCACAACGGTTGAATCCCAACGGCGCACTCACAACGCGCCAGCTTCGCTTCCTCTTTCCGTGCCTTGCGGCGCTCAGTATCTGCTGTTCAAGCACTCATATTTTTCCGAGCCTCACCAGATCGTCCGCGGTCCCGTCTTCAGTCCTGTTACCTGGCCGATTTTTTGCTGCAACGCTCTTGCCGGCCAGAACCGTCTCGTACATTCGCTGATAGTTTGCGGCCATGCCATCCGAGGTAAAGTTCCGTCGCACCCAGTCATGTCCGTTACTCGCAAGTCGACTGCTCAACGCAGGATCGTCTAACAGCAGGCCAAGTGCCGCTTTCAGGCCGGCAACATCGCGCGGCTCAACCAGCAATCCCGTTTCGCCGTTGCGCACGACGGTAGGAATTGCTCCAACATTTGAAGCAATAACCGGACGCGCAGCAGCCATCGCCTCCAGCACGGTCATGGGAAGACCTTCATTTAAGGACGGCAGAACAAAAATATCGCAGGCAGCATAAACATTCGCCATATCGCCACGCTGGCCCGCAAAAACGGTCCTCGACCTGAGATTGAGTCGGTCAACCATCGATGCAATGGCTGGTTCGTCCGGGCCTTCGCCGACGATTACCAGGCGCGTCTCAGGATGTGAGCTTGAGATTCCGGCAAACGCTTCCAGTAAATATTCAAATCCTTTTTGCAGATCCAGGCGGGCAACGATACCGATGGTCTTTCCCGGCAGGTAAGTCGCAGGACCAAACCACGCAGCTTCGGCTCCGGTGAATCTATCAATATCAATTCCGTTCGCGATGGTGAAAATATTATTCTTCAGCGAATCCCTGCCTGCTGCAGTTGTCTGGCCACTGCATCTGAAACCGCGGCAACGCCATTGAAATTTCTAAGCGCCATACGATCCAGACGATTGTAGATGCCCAGCGCAGCAGTGCCGCCCACCCAGTTGTGGCACGTGGCAACTATTGGCTTCGATTCAGTGCGTGCCGCCAGATAGCCATAGAGATCGGCTTTGTAACCATGTGTGTGTATGAGATCCACTTGCTCGGTGCGTATGTATTCTCGAATTTCCCGGATGGCACGCAAATCGGCGCGACCCTCACAACGCAACATTCGCGCGCTCAGATCACGGCTGCGCGCGCGCTCGTATAGTTCCACATTTGGCTGATGCACGTTGTAGAACAGCAGCAGGCAAGGATCGCAGCCCATGATCTTCTGGCTTTGTGCCAGGTTCAGAAGCATGTTTTCCGCGCCGTAATATCCGCCGCTGCTGATCAACTGTAAGACTCTCAACCTCTTGCTCCTTCTGCTATTGGCCTTGTTGCCTCGCCTGTTCAAATTCGTTGTACCCGGTCAGCCGGCACCACAGCCGGTGGTAGCGATCGTCGCCAACCAGGCTGACAATGCCTTTCCTGATTTGCGACCGCATTTTCATCTTGCGCAGTGTCGCCCGATCGCCACGAACGACTCTTTCCAGCTGCCCTAATGACGTATTGTTGCGCACCATGAAGCGACCCAGCACTCTTACTCCGAACATTTCCGATTCCATCCACGGCTCTGAGACGTACACATTGCGGTATCCGGCATCGGCGCACGCGCGCAGCACCCGAGTGTTCCAACGCCCGCCTGGTATCGAGATTTCTTCTACCCCGCTGCCCAGCCGATCTTCGATAGCGCTGTTTGGACATCCTCAACTCGTTTCTCAATTCACCTTCACTGCACGCCGTGAGAAATTTATGCGACCATCCGTGTGACTGCACCGAATGTCCCGCCGCCTGCAATTCCCTGAGTTCATCCCAGCCGAGAAACTTGTGTGCCGTACCAATCAACCCTGGTGTGATGAAATATGTAGCTTTGATTCCAAGCTCGGCAAGTACCGCGCCCGCAATCTCTTTTTCTGACCGTTCACCATCATCAAACGTCACCTGCGCGTTCACACCTGATTCGTTTTGAACAGATAGCAATTGCATCTGCTCGCGAAATTTTCTTTCTGGCACGCAATAGGCATAGTCGGAATTCGGCATCACCTCGTGATAGGCGAGAATGGCTCTCCGTTGCAGGTGGCTACTCATTACGCGCTTACCTCTTGCATGCTGGGCAACAGCGTCACCGGATGGTCGCTTGCCTGGCAATTCATCTCCAAGGCTTTGTCCGCAGCCACCACGTCACAGAAGCGTTCAAACGCATGGCGCTTCAGCAAACGTCCAACCTTGCTGCTCATATTTTTCAATTGCGTATAGTGGCGCAGACGTGATTTCAGCTTTCCGGCAATGCGCGGCTGATCAGGATCAATCTCCCACGGATGCATATAGACCACTACGCGCTGTGAGTAATTCTTCTCGAAAACCCGAAAAGCCATCTCGTTGTAGGCTGCGGGAAAGATTCTCAGGTATCCCCCGCCCGCAACAGGAAGGTTCGTTCCCATGAATCGCAACGTCGCAGGCGGATACTCACGCAACTTCAATCCGTTTTCCCAGGCAAACGTATAGGGAAATCTCTGCGCTCCGGGGACGCCGTAAAGATCATGATGAATCGGGTAAATGCTGGAATCGTAGGTAAAACCTTCTTCGGCCAGGATCTCCAGTGCCCACATGCAGTCTTTCGTGATTGACCAGCTCGGCGCCCGATAACCTGTTACGGCGACGCCGGCGGCGTCCTCAATCGCATGTTTGGCTCGACGCGTATCCTCGCGAAACACTTCCGGCGAAAGACTGTAGATGGTCCGATGCCAGTAGCTATGGCAGGCCAGTTCATGACCGCGTGCGTGTACCTCACGGACCAGTTCAGGAAAGCGGTCTGCCACCCAGCCCACAAAGAAGAACGTACCCTTGGCGTCATGTTCGTCGAAAAGGTCAAGCACGCGCCTGGTGTTGGCATCCACGCGGCTTGGGTACTGGTCCCAGTTCTCGCGTTTGACATTGTCCGCAAACGCTTCCACTTGAAAGTAATCTTCCACATCCACGGTCAGGACGTGTGCCGGCATTTTCGACTTATGTTCTACTTTGTTCATTGGATACTTAGCATTCCGACCAATAATTCCGGAACCCTTGATCAATGCACCTGCAATGCCGTTGGGCTTTGACCGTAAGCTGCCTATTTATAAGGGTTTGGACGAGGATGACCAGTTACCCGGATGGCGGCATGCAAAAACTTGCACATTCTGAGTAACCCAGTGTTTCCTAGAAATGCCGAAACCCTTTCACTTCAGCGCCGGAAGCTTCCCATAACCTGTTGCAAAGAATCACTAATCTCATTCCCAAACATGGTTTCGTTCTACCGCCAATACCTTGCATTGAAAGGAACGGAAACTGCATCACCACTTTGTTTGTGCCCGTCGGCATTGACCAAGCCGTGAAAACGATGTGAACGAAGGAGTTCAGACATTTTGGCTGTTGCACAACAACTTAAGTCCCTGAGTCATCACATTTCCTACGTTTCAGGGCTGTCAGCCGTTGTGGCGCGCCGGCAATCGTGTTCGCGCATCATCATGTATCACGGCGTTTCTGCGAACGAGGCTGACCGGTTCGCAGACCAGCTCTCTTACCTGACCCAGAACTTTCGCGTCGTCTCATTCAAAGACATGCTGGAGCAGATCAGAGAACATGGTGGCCCTGCTCCCGACGATATAGTCTTGACATTTGATGATGGCTTGCGCAACAACTTCAGCGTTGTCTATCCGCTGCTGCAAAAATTCAAGGCTCCGGCCACATTCTTCGTCTGTCCGGGGCTGATTAACTCTAGAAAATGGCTTTGGAACCATGAAGCTCGTTGCCGGCTGAAGGCTCTTGGTCCTGAGCGATTAAAAGAACTCTCTCAGCACGTCACTGCACCCGCACATACGGTGGAAGGCCTCATCGATTGGATGAAAACACTTCCGTTTCACGAGCGCAGACGCGTTGAAGAATTCATTGCTGTGGCATCGCGACTTTTCATCCCTTCTTTAGAACAGCACTCCACTTACGACATCGTGAGTTGGGATGAGTTACGATCGCTCGATCCCGAGCTTGTCACCATTGGCTCGCATACTTTCACGCATCCAATTCTCACCACGCTTCAGGATGATCAGCTTGAACTCGAGGTATGCGAAAGCCGGCTGGAGCTGGAAGAAAAACTTGATCGCCCGGTTCCCTATTTCTGTTATCCCAACGGCGCTCTTGATGCGCGCGTGCATGCTGCAGTGCAGAAAAGCTATGTTGCGGCTGTGTCCACTGAAAGCGGTACGGTGGGTCGCGTCGAAACGCCAGATCAACACCGGCTGCCACGCATACCCTCGGCGCACACCACAGCATTGCTCGCCTGGCGGCTGCACCGCCCAGGAGCATAAGCATGCCAGTTCTGGTACTTGACGGACACAGCCGCGCTGCCCTGGAAACCCTGCAAAGCCTGGGGCGCGCCGGGCATTGAAGTCGACGTAGCGGCAGAATCGCTGGAATGCCTTGCCATGCATTCGCGTTATGCCACCAACCGACTCCTGCAACCTTCGCAGCCTGCTGGAACTTTTCAGCAATGGCTGCGGGAGCACGATAGAACTCGCAACTACGAATTGATCGTGCCGGCAACGGAAGCTTCCTTACGCGAGCTTCGCGCGCTCGACGAAGATGACCCGCTCCGCCGTAAAGCCGTGCTTCCCTCAAACTACGCACTCGATATCGCCATCGACAAGGATAAGACCTGCGCTCTGGCTTTGCAGTTGGGAATTCCTGTACCTCAAGGCAGGCTCATCTCCACCATCGATGAAATTGGTGTGGCCGAAAAACTTCCTGTCGTTCTAAAGCCTGTTCGCAGCAAAGTGATCATGCATGGCGAGCTGCGATCGCTGGCAGTGGCCGTGGTCCAAACGGAAGACCAGCGGCGCGAGCAGCTTCGCCAATGGTTACCGTTTACCGCTGTCCTGGAACAGCAGTACGTTGCAGGCAAGGGAGTGGGTGCGGAATTTCTTTTTGAGCGCGGACGCAAACTCTGGCACTTTTTCCACGAACGCATCCACGAATATCCTCTGTCCGGCGGAGCCAGTTCCTATCGCAAGTCCATTGCTTCTCCGGAAAACCTGTTGGCCGACGCTGAAAAATTACTCGTCGCTCTCAACTGGCACGGCGTAGCCATGGTGGAATTCAAGCTTGATCCTGACGGCCAGCATTGGCTTATGGAAATCAATCCTCGTTTTTGGGGCTCGCTCGCCCTGGCCATTGACGCTGGTGTTGATTTCCCCATGGGCCTGCTGAGGATTGCCCGTGGAGAAAAGCCGCTTCCTCAGCCCGTGTATCCGTCAAATATTTACACCCGCGACCTGCGCACTGACGTGGAATGGTTCAAGGCCAATCTCAAAGCTGACCATCACGACCCTTTACTCCTGACCCGGCCGCGATTCTCCGCCATTCTGGAATTACTTCGCCCCTTGCTGGGATCCGAAAGCTGGGACCACTTCGACTGGCACGATCTTTCGGTGACTTGCAGAATTGTGGCCCAGACTGTGAAAGCACAGATCGCACCCATCATGCGCCGGCTTCGCAGATCAAGCGCAAACCAGGACTTTCTTCGTCATCACCAGGCCGTTCTCGCGCAAATCAGCAATCATCCGGTCCGCAAGATTGCTTTCATCTGTCTCGGTAACATCTGCCGTAGTCCGTTTGCTGCTCATCTGGCTCAAAAACAAATTGCCATTGCTGAAATTGTCTCCGCCGGGTTTCATCACAAGGTGGGACGTCCTTCACCCGATAAGCTGGTCCATATTGGATCTGACTTTGGCATCGATCTCACCAGCCACCGCTCGCAACTCATAAGCGCAGAACTGCTGAGGGATGCTGATCTGATTCTGGTCATGGATTCCGCCAACATGCAACAGATGGAGCAGACATTTCCGGAACAGCTTGCTCGGACGACCATGCTCGGCCTGTTCGCGTCCAAGCCAGAACCCATCATCTCTGATCCCTACACGGCGAGCGCGGTGGAAACGTTGAAAATCTGCCTTCAGATTCGTGAAGCGATCAACGGTCTGGCTAGCTTCGTCAACCAATCTTCCCGCCAGTCTCCCTGCCAAGCTTCCAACCAATCTGGCTCTTCAGTACGTTGAATCCCTCGCCGGCCTGCACAGACCTTAGAAAGAAAATTGCAGGTTCAATATATGCAAACAATTGCGCAGGGCTGCTTGATGCTGCTCTATGCGTTTCCGTCGCTCAAGGTAAGCCTTTGAAAATGAGCTATTTCCGACCGCCTCATTTGGAACCCTACTTGCCCTTTATCGGGTGGCAAGCAGCGTCTTCACAGAAGGATAAGTATGTACTCGGCATTTTACGGATTACAGCAGGAACCCTTCAGGCTCACCCCTGACCCGCGTTTTCTCCATCTGGCCGAACCGCACCGCAACACACTGCGGGCCATGGTGGAAGGTATAGCCGCGCGCAAAGGCCTTCAGATTTCCGTGGGACCGATCGGCACGGGCAAGACCACGCTGCTTTATTGCCTGCAACACCTTCTCATCCATGAAGCGTCTCCGCAGCGGCCGGTCCGCTCGGCGTTTATCGTGAACCCAACACTTAACGCCGACGAAATGTTCGAAATGCTCTTTGACGAACTGGAAATCGGTGTTCATGCCACTACCAAGCCTGCTCGTCTCCGCGCTCTTCATGAGCTTCTGTTGGAGACGCACAAGCGGAATGGCGCCGTGGTCGTCATCATTGATGAAGCCCACCTGCTATCGCCGGCGCTGATCGAAGAGGTCCGCCTGCTCTTGAACCTGGATAACTATCCAGTCAACGTTCTGCAAATTATCCTCTGCGGACAGCCTGAACTTCTGCCTTTGCTGATGAAGCCTGAACTGATGGCATTGAAGCAGCGCATCTCCGTAGTCTCGAAGCTGCGCGCACTCACCCTTGTTGAAAGCCGTGCTTACATCGCTGAGCGATTGCATGTAGCCGGCCTGACCGGCGACAGCATGTTCACCACGCCGGCACTGGAAGAGATTCACCGTCGCACCACCGGCGTTCCGCGCCTGATCAATTCCATTTGTGACAAAGCGCTCACGCTCGGCCAGCGCAGGCAATCGCGCAAGATTGGCGCCGATCTCATTATTGAAGCTTCTGACGAGCTCAGCCTCATGCAGTTCTCACTGGACGTAACACAAACATCCGGCAATTCTTCCGCGGCTTTTGCCGCAGCAAGTACACCAGGGCAAAAAATCTAGGGTCTTAGAAAAATTAGGTTCTCATAAAACAGGATTGGGACTGAAAACGATATGAGTAAATTCTTCAATGAAACCCGCAATAACCTTCAGGGCGCGAATAATGCTCCTGCAACGGCCAACGTGGATATACAGGAACTGGTGGGATCTCTCAAGCAAAGCATGTCTGCCAACGGCAGCACGCCAGTTCTCGCTGAGACGGACCTCAAGCATCTGCTCAAGCCGCTGAAGGACGCCCAGGAGGGCGCGGTCCATCTGACTTCTGGACGGTTGGAGAAATGTCGGAGCATTCGCCTGCCCCGGACGGAAGAAAAGTCGTTTCTGGTCACGCAGTACAACACTGAAATGCAATCCGCGGTGGAAGCGTATCGCACTTTACGTACCCGTCTGGTCAAACAACAAATGAAGAACGGAGCGCGGTCTCTTGTTGTGAGCAGTGCAGCCCAGGGTGAAGGCAAGACGCTCACCAGCTTCAATCTGGCTTTGTGCTACGCCAACATACAGAACTGGCCGGTCCTGCTGATCGATGCCGACCTTCGTACCGGAGGTCTTTCCGCTCTCCTCGGCGACCCGGAATCTCCCGGACTTGCCGGCGTTTTGGAAGGTACGTCCTCTTACCAGGATGCTATTTTGCGTACCGACTGCGCCAGCCTGTACGTTCTCCCCAGCGGTGACACCACTTCCTCTCCGCCGGAATTGTTCTCCGCCACAAGCTGGAAGGAATTAATTGGCTGGGCTTCGGAGACTTTCCGTCTCATCATCATCGATTCACCCCCCATCATGAACCTGGCTGATTTTGAACTTATCAGCGCGCCTTGTGAAAGCGCCATGCTGGTTGTCCGTGCGCGCAAGACAGATCGTCGTTCGCTGACGCGCGTTCTTGCTCAGGTCGATCCCAAAAAACTCGCCGGCGTGGTTTTCAATGCTGCTGAAGATGAGACCAGCAAGGGGTATTACAAATACACGGCCAGTGCGCGCGCCAACGGCTAGCTCTTTTAGCAAAAACAAGGCTCAATAGCTCCAAACAATGGACGGCCCAATGGGTCGTCCGTTCGTTTTTTACCCCGGATCCAGACACCTATTCGCGTGAATTCGCGTTATAAGAACGGATGTAGCCGCCAGATGATTGAAAACAAGACACAAATTATTGAGCTGCTCAGGCCTCGCAGGACTAGAATATAGGTATTATGCGCAGGCTGACTTCCATCGCGATACTTGGCACGTTGGCTTTACTCACTTCTACTGCTCAATCACAGATGCGTGGCGGTGGTGGCGGTGGAATGCGTGGCGGTGGCGGTGGCGGCATGCGAAGCGGTGGTGGCGGCGTTCGTATGTCTGCACCAGCACCCCGCATGGCTTCGCCGGCGCCTGGCATTTCCTCGGGCCGTCCCATGCCTTCGGGTCAGGGATTTCGTGGCGCGCCAGTAGGTCAGGGATTTCGTGGTACACCAGCTGCTCGCCCGTCGTTTGCCCACGGTTCTCCGTTCCGCGGCCAGAGCGCGCCGGTCGGCAATTTGAATCGCCAGAATTTCAATACGACGCACGTCTCAACCAACAGTCATGTCTTCTTCTTTAATAATCATGGGCATTTTCACTCCGCGTTTTTTCACAATCCTTTTATCTTTCACAATGGATTCTTTGGCGCTAATTGTTTTGGCACCTTCGCGTTTGGCAATCCGTTCTGCGGCGGCTTTGTAGGCTCGGCATTCTTCTTCGGTGATCCGTTCTTTGGACTCGGCTTTGGATCTGGTTACCCTTACGGGTACCCCGGCTACGGATACTATCCTGGCTATTCGTCCCCTCCGCCTGACTACTATCCGCAGCAGAGCTCGACCACCAGTGACAACAATAATGAGGTGGCATTGACTGCTCAGATCCAGCGCTTGAGCGATGAAATTGACGACTTACGCGATGACCGAAATAGCAATCGTGATCAGCAAAATCAGGATCGATCATCAGCTTCCTCTGGCTCGACTCTTTCCGCGGTGCCGCCCTCCGCAAACACTATCTTCGTTTTACGCGATGGCAGGCGCTTCACCGCCCAGAACTACGCCATCTCCGGCCAGACGCTATGGATTCTCAACGAGCACAGCGCTCGCAAGACTCCTCTTTCTGATATTGATCGCGCGGCCACCGAGAAAGCCAACGCCGCGAATGGAGTCGAGATCCATCTACCTGAGCCCGTGTCGCCTAACTAAGAGCTGGCCATGAAACCAGCCGGATAGCTTTTTAAGCGTTCTTGATCTTTTTAGCTAATCGCTGAAGACCAGGAGCCATGTGCGTTCCGGCAATTCCCGTGGTCTTGGGAATTCTTCGTTGTGTTATCCTCCTTCTTCTCCTTAAGAGGGTCGCAAGCATTTCATGAGCAATCTTTTTCTGGTCCGTCATGGCCAGGCTTCATTTCTTGAAACAAATTACGACAAGCTCTCCATTAAGGGTGAGGCCCAGAGCCGCATGCTGGGCGAGTACTGGGTGAAGCACGGCGTTTGCTTCGATCAGATCTTTTCCGGGCCTCGCACCCGCCAGCGCGACACAGCCCGCCTCGTCGGCGAGAGCTACCTTAAAGCCGGTTTGCACTGGCCCGAGCCTGCTATCATCCAGGGCTTTGACGAATTCAGCGCCGAGGCAGTGATTGAGAAGGCCTTGCCCGGACTGCTGGAAAGTGATGCCCACGTCAGAGGGCTGCACGCTGAGTTTGAACAAGCTGAGAGCCAGGCGGAACGATTCAAGGCCTTTCAGCGCGTGTTTGAAGTCATTGTTGGTCGCTGGGCAAACGGAAATCTGCCGCTAACTGGCATAGAACCGTGGTCAGGCTTCTGCCAGCGCGTACAGGATGCCTTGACCCACCTGACCACCAACAACGGCGGCAATCTCAACATCGCCGTTTTCACCTCTGGGGGCCCCAATGGAGTGGCGATGCAGCGCGCGCTTAACCTTGGTATTGACGCCACGCTCCGCACGGCCTGGATGACGGTTAACTCCGCTTACAGCCAGTATATTTTCTCCGGCGCACGATTTACGCTGGCCTCTTATAATGCGTATCCACACATCACGGACCGGGAATTCTTCACCTATCGGTAATGATAGCCAACAGCCATGAGTGACTTTCAAGACAACGCTTCTTTTGCGGACAAATCAGCGGACATTCGCAGTGGCGAAGAGCTCGACCTCGCGCACCTGGAGCCATACCTGCGCGCGCATCTCGATATTCCCGGCGGCGCGTTCGACGTCAAACAGTTTCCCAGCGGCCACTCCAATCTTACATACTCCGTCACGCTGGGCGATCAGGAGATGGTGCTGCGGCGCCCTCCGTTTGGCAGCAAGGTAAAGCACGCGCATGATATGGGTCGCGAGTACAACGTGCTCAGCAAGCTACATGCGGCGTATCCTTCGCCCAGGCCGCTGGTCTTTTGCGACGATGAATCCGTGATCGGCGCGCCGTTCTATGTCATGCAGCGGGTACGCGGAGTCATTCTGCGCCGCAAACTGCCGGACGGCTTCTCCCTGCCGCCGGAAACTGCCCGCAAGCTGAGTGAGTCATTTGTCGAGAATCTGGCAGCTCTGCACCGGCTTGATTACGCGGCGCTCGGCCTGGGCGAACTGGGCAAACCTCAGGGCTATCTGGAGCGGCAGGTCAAGGGCTGGATTGAGCGTTATGACGGATCAAAGACGCACGAACTGCCGGAGGTGGTGACTCTTGCCACCTGGCTAACGGCCCGCATGCCCGCACAGAGTGACAGCACGCTCGTCCACAATGACTATAAATACGACAACATTGTGCTGGCCGAAGATGACATCACGCGCATACGCGCAGTGCTGGATTGGGAGATGTGCACCCTGGGCGACCCGCTGACCGATCTGGGCACCGCCATTGCCTACTGGGTGAATGCCAACGATCCGCCGGAGATGCAGATGGTGCGCTGGGGCCCCACCACCCTCAACGGCAGTCTGACACGCGCAGAAATTGTCGAACGCTATGCTCGAGTGACCGGGCGCGACGTCTCAAACATTCTCTTCTACTATGTTTTTGCTTTGTTCAAGGTAGCGGTGATTATTCAGCAGATTTACTATCGCTACCATCACGGCCTGACCAAAGACCAGCGCTTTGCCACTCTAGGTGAGTTCGCAAAAATGCTGATGCAGACGGCGCTGCGTGCCGCCGAGCGCGGAACAATTTAACGGTAATATCGCACCAGCCACTCTGCCACGCACGCGGGCTTTTCAGAGCCTTCAACTTCAATGGTCGCGTTGTATTGCGCTTCCAGTCCCCTGGGCTCAACGTCTCTGGTAGCAGCCAGCACAAATCGAGCACGGATCCTGGCCCCCACTTTCACTGGGGAGACAAAACGCATCTTGTTCATCCCGTAATTCACCGCCAGGCTGAACTTCTGATCAATCGATACGGCGTCTTCCATGAAATGGGCGAGTAGTGAGAGCGTAAGAAACCCGTGCGCAATCGGCGTCTTGAACGGTGACTCTTTCTTTGCTCGCTCAACGTCCACGTGTATCCATTGATGGTCCAGCGTGGCATCGGCGAAGTTCTGTATGCGGTCCTGGGTCATGGTAAACCAGTCCGTGACAGCCACCTCCTGTCCAACTAATTCTTTTAACGCGTCAAGTGAAGCCAGCCTTCGTTTCGGCATAAGCACCTTTCCAGATTGGACTACCTCGACCCGGAGACGGTGAGGGCATCGCCATGATCCTGCAGCTGCTGCATTAATTTGGAGCGAAGCGACAGAGTAAGATAACCTAAATTACATTCCGCCCGTTACTTCCAGCACCTGGCCGGAAACATAGTCTGACAGCGGCGATGCGAAGAACAGGACAGCTCCGGCCGCCTCTTGCGTTGTGCCTGCGCGTCCCATGGGTATGAACTTTGACATCATTTGCAGACGGTCGGCGGGGATGCCAAGATCAATCTCCACACCCTCGCGCTGAATCTTAGCCTGCTCTTCTTTTGCCCGCGTGAGGCGCGTATCAATCCATCCAAAAGCCACGGCATTTGCCTGCACGTTGAACATGCCCCACTCTTTGGCCAGCGTACGCGTCAGTCCGATAACACCGGCTTTGCCGGAAGCGTAATTGACCTGGCCCGGATTACCGCGCGTTCCGGTGGTTGAGCTGATGCCGATGATTTTGCGCGCACGCGCCTTTCCCGTCTCGGCCTGCTCTTTCTTGGCCGACTCACGGATAAAATTCGACGCTGCCCGGATAATGCGAAACGGCGCGGTCAGATGGCAGTCGATGATCGCCTGCCATTGCGCGTCAGTCATTTTGTGGATGACGCCATCCCATGTGTAACCGGCGTTGTTCACGATGATATCGAGCCCGCCGAACTTATCCAGCGTGGCCTTGATGAGTGCGTCGGGAAATGCCGGGTCAGTCACGTCGCCGGCGTGGGCATGCACATGGCCGCCCGACTTCTGAATAGCCGCAGCAGCGTCCTTGAGCGGCACAGGATCGATGTCTGACATAACCACACGCGCGCCATGCTGTGCGAATAGTTCGGCGGTAGCCTGGCCGATACCGCGGGCGGCGCCTGTAATGATGGCAATTTTGTTTTCCAGAAGTTTCATAGATATTGTCGCTTCGCTCCAAACCGGCTTGACGGCGTTGGTACTGGTTGCACCATGAGGGCTCCTGTTGCAGCGGGCTCGGCGCGTGTTCGGCCTCGCCCTTTCCGCCGAATCTCGGATAGATCCGGAGGGCCTATTTCTTAGTCGCCATCTCGGGCCGAATACTTTCTGTTCCCGACCAGTATTTCTTGCGCAGCTCTTTCTTCAGGATCTTCCCAGTACCGGTCTTCGGCAGTACATCCATAAACTCAATCGAACGCGGACATTTGTAGTGCGAAAGACGTCCGCGGACAAATTCCAGGATATCGGTCTCAGTGGCCCGGGCGCCGGGTTTGAGCGAGACCAGCGCCTTGGGAACTTCACCCCAGCGTTCGTCGGGAACGGGAATCACTGCCACTTCGTATACGTCAGGATGGGCAAGCATGACCTTCTCCACCTCGAGCGATGAAATGTTTTCTCCACCGCTGACGATGATGTCCTTTTTGCGATCCACGATCAGCAAATAGCCATTTTCATCCATGGTTGCCATATCACCGGTGTGAAACCATCCGTTGCGCATGACCGCGGCCGTGGCTTCCGGCTGCTTCCAGTATCCAGCCATCACGCCATCACTCTGCGCCACGATTTCTCCCACGCTCACGCCATCATGGGGAACATCCTTGTCTTCAGCGTCCACAATACGGACCTCCACGCCGGGCAAGGCATAACCGGTGCGCGCCTGGCCGTCATAACGAGCTTGGCCTTCCAGTTCCGTTCCTGCTTTGCATTTGGCGGTAGTCAATACCGGGCAGGTTTCCGTGAGCCCGTAGCCGGAGAAACACTGGATCTTGAAGGTTTCTTCCACTTCGCGGACCAACGTGGGCGATGCCGCCGCGCCCCCAAGGGTGATTCGTTCAAGGCTGCTCAGGTCGTATTTGGTACGTTCGGGACAATTCACCAGCGCGGTGGCCATGGTCGGCACCAGGCTGCAGGCGTGGACTTTTTCTTTCTCAATGATGCGGAAGACCTCCGGCGGATCAAATTTGGAGATCATCACATGAGTTCCGCCTGTCAGTGTGAGCGAGTGGGCCACGCCCCAGCCGTTGGCATGAAACAGCGGAATGGTGTGGAGCTCCACCGACTTTGCGTCACTGCTGAAATTAATGGCGACATTTAAAGCGTGCAGATAAATGTTGCGATGCGTGAGCATCACGCCCTTGGGATTGGCGCTGGTACCGCTGGTGTAAAAAAGCTCGGCGACCGCGTTTTCATCCACCTGCATGATGTCATGATGAATCGGCTCCGCCGCGGCCAGAAGCTGCTCATAATTCTGCCTGACCATCCAGGCTGCCTTTGGGACATGGTCAAGCGCCACGTATGATTTCACCGTCTCAAGCTGCGAACGGAAGCCTTCCACCATGGGAGCAAACTGCTCCTGAAAAATAAGCACGGTAGCGCCGGAGTCATTGAGGATATACGCAAGCTCAGCCGGAGTAAGACGGATATTGAGCGGCAGCAGTACCGCGCCGGCTTCCAGCACCCCGTAATAGCCTTCCAGCAGGCGATGGCAATTTCCGCTGAGGTACGCGACGCGCTCTCCGGCTTTTACACCAAGCGAACGAAGAGCTCCGGCAAGCTGCGCCGAACGTTGCGCGAACTGCGCATAGGTAATGTGCTCGTCACCACAGACCATGGCGATTTTGCGGGGGAACTGCTGGCTTGCATAACGCAGAAAGCGAGTTGGTGTAAGAGGAATATTCATGATGATTGTCTTCTATTTTCAGGCTGATTGGCCGCCATCAACCACCAGTACGTGGCCGGTCACATAATCGGATGCCGCGGATGCGAGAAAAACCGCCGCGCCTTTCAAATCATGATCAGAACCAAAGCGGCGAAGCGGAATGTGTGACAACAAATGCTCCTGCTTGTGCTCCAGCACTTTTCCGGACATGTGAGTCGGGAACCATCCCGGGGCCAGGGCGTTCACCTGTATGTTGTGCTGCGCCCACTTCCAGGCCAGGTCTTTGGTGAATGAAATCACGCCCCCTTTGCTGGCATGATAAGCAATGGCGTTCACGGTATCCGGTGGCGCGCCGCGCAGTCCGGCAACAGATGCCACGTTGATAATCTTCCCGCCTCCCTGCTTGATCATCACTTTGCCTGCGGCTTGCGAGCAAAGAAAGGTCCCGGTCAAGTTGGTTTCGATGACCTTGTTCCATTCTTCCAGCGTCATCTTCTCCACCAGCGCGCCCCATGAAATTCCAGCGTTGTTGATCAGAATGTCAATGCGGCCAAACTGGCTTACGCTGTCATCCACCATCTTTTGGATACTGGCGGGATCCTTTACGTCACAGCCAAGCGCAGCCGTCTTAACGCCAAGGCTGGCCAAATCATGCGCAGCCTCTTCACACCGTTCTTTTTTGCGGGCGCACAGGACCACATCAGCACCCATCTCAGCCAGACCTTCCGCCATCTGCCGTCCCAGGCCGATAGAACCACCGGTAATCACCGCCACTTTGCCATGCAAATCAAAGAGCTGTTTTACATTGCTCGACTGTGTCTGGTTCGCCATTTTTAGCTTTCCTTCTTGAGCGAGATTCCTGTCGGTCTGGGTATGGCCCCGGCCTCCCATGGAGCTTTTAAAACGGTCCGCCATTCCAGCAATGCGGGGCCCGAACTTTGCAGCCATGCCGGTATTGCCTGTTCGAGTTCGCCGAATGAAGATGCGCGCATGGACTGAATACCATAGGCGTCCGCGAGTTCGCAGAAATCAGGATTGCGCAACGCAACTTCATGCGTCTGCCCGAAAAGAGAACGCTGAAGAAAACCAATCACGCCATAAGCCTGGTCATTTACCAGAAGAATCTTTACCGGGAACTGATATTGCGCCAGAGTGGCCAGCTCGTGGCTGGTGTATTGAAAGCCTCCATCGCCGGCGATGCAGATCACTTTGGCCTGCCCGCCTGACTGGCGCAACGCGCACGCAGCTCCGATCGCTGATGGCAATCCATAACCCAAAGTACCCGAACCAGCAGGATAAAGAAATGTTCGCGGTTGGAGGACAGGAAAAAAAGCTGAGGCCCAGTAGTTGAGAATGGATTGATCATTCACCACCACGTCCTGGCGATCAAGTTTGCGGCGCAGCAGGTGGAGCGCGCCATACGCTTCAGAGCCAAGAGCTTCCAGACGCAGCTTCTCATTGGCTCGCGCTCCATCCAGATCAATCCATGGTTTTCTGCGGCCTGCTCGTGCTGCAAGCGCGCCGGCGATGGATCCAATATCGCCGGTAAGAAGCGTGGTGGGACGAATGCGCGTTCCGGGATAGCTTTGATCGTCGACGATCTGCAGGTGCTTCCCGGGCAGGCGAAGACCGAAGCGTCCCGTGTCGAATTCTGTGAAGCGCGTGCCGAAGGAAATCAACAGGTCAGATTGCTCCAGGACATCCTGCACAGGACCAAGCCGCGAGATACAGCCAAAAGAAAGAGCATGGTCCGCGGCGATGATGCCTTTGCCGGTAGTGGTGGTGAAGACGGGGGCTTGCAGCAGTTCGGCCAGTTGGATGATCGACGTGGCATCACCGCGAACACCAGAACCAAGAAGAATGACGGGCCGTTGGCTTTGTTCGATCATAGCTGCCGCGTCGCCGGCGTCGGCCAGCGGCCTGGATGCCGGCGCTTATTTTCGGCTGAGGCGGTTTCGGCTGAGGCCGCGGGTGAACCTGTCAGCGGAGCAGCCAGCAGATCATGTGGAATCTCCAGAAATGCGGGGCCAGGCGACGGGCCGTGAAACATGGCGGCAATTTCAGCGATTGCGGCGGGAATTTCATCGGCTCTATCGATCCGGCGAGCAATGCGGGTAAGCGGACGGAATATTTCGATCTGATGCGGAGTTTCATGCAGAGCGCCGCCGGAACCTGCTTCAAGTGCGGTGGCGATATTGCTGCCAATCACCAGCACGGGCGTGTTGGTCTGCAGACTCTCAAGCAGCGGCACCACAGTAAAGAGATTTCCCGGACCGGTGGAGGCGAAAACCGCGGCCACGCGTCCGCTCTGGCGATAGTAACCGTCGGCGGCGTAGCCGGCAGCCTGCTCATGGCGGACTACCCAGTGATGAAACGGTTTGGCCTGACGAAGGACTTCATAGATGGGAATGTTGTGGATGCTGGGGATGCCGAAGCCGGTGTCAATGCCATTGCGCAGAAGAGCCTGAACAACTGCCTGGGCGCCGAGCACGCTTTGAGGAATGGTGGCTGAGGGAGAAGACATTGCTAGGTCGCTATGGCGATGGGATCACTGAGCACGGCAGCTTCGAAAAAATCGTCAATAGAAAAAGGACGACGAAGTGAAAGATCACTCCGTCGTCCTCTGGTTAGAGGTTTAGAACGTCGCGCGCAGACCCAACTGGATCTGGCGTTTCGCCAGGGCCGAGGTGAAGCCAAGAGGCTGCGTTGGTGACAAAGAGGCGCTGCCCTTTACGTTCGCGGTCGGGTTGCCGTCGCCGCCAACTGATTTCGCGACCAGGAAGTTTGGATCCAGAATGTTGTTTACGCTGGCATAGTTGGTACGGTTGGCCAGATTGAAGCCTTCCGCCATGAACAGGAGCTGCGCTCTTTCTCCCAATTTGATGGCGCGTGACAAGCGCATGTCAAAGGAGGTGAAGTCAGGACCCAGCCCTGTATTGCGGCCGACCCCGATGGGACGGTCATTGGTAGAGTGACGGTCGCCGTTTACGTCAGCGCCAGCCAGCAGGTTGAAAGGATGGCCGCTGTTATAGCGGAAAATCGGTGAGATCTGGAAGTTGGAGAGCAGAGCGTGTCCGCCGCCGTTGCCAGTGTCAATGGTTGAAAGGAGAACGACCTTGTGACGCTGGTCGAAGTCAGAAAGGCCGCGTTCGCCACCCAGGTTGGTATTATCCTGCGGACCGAAGTCGCTGTTGAAATCCGTGGTGGTGTCAAACGCCTTGCTGTAGGTGTAGTTGCCGAACAGCGAGAAGTGATTACCCATGCGCTTCCTGACTTCCAGAATAGCGCCTTCATAAAGAGCGGAGCCCTTTGATGAATAAACGTTGTCCTGAAGCAGCAGCGGATTCCTAAAGCAGGTGACGATGCCCGCGCCTGCGCAAGATGCGCCAGCAAAGTTTCTGAACGTGGCCGTGCTGCCGTTCTGCAACGGAACACTGGTGAACGGCGCGGTGGTGAGGTCATTCTGATCAATGGCTACGGGCAAGCCGATGGTGTGCACGTAGATGCCGCTCAGCGAGACAGATAGACCACGGCCGATCTCACGATCAATGCCGAATTCCGCCTGCTGCGAATAAGGAGCTCTGTAGTTAGGCTGGCCGCTGAATACAACACTCAGTGGAGGCACGGGGCCCGTGTGAGTTACAGCAATGCCGAACTGGCTGAGATCAGTCGCCGTAACGCAAGCGGCTTGACCGGGCGCTACGGTGCAAGGATTAATCTTCCCTTGAGCAAACAATGTCTGGAAGATTGCGGCGGAAGTCAGCGAGGCGGGAGAACCCGGCACGCCGGTGAGCGGAACGAATACCTGAGCAATCTGCCGTACTCCACTGACTACGCCCAGAGTCTGGGCGACGTCAGCGATCTGTCCGTAAACGGGCGAGTAGAAAATTCCATAGCCGGCACGGACAACGGTTTTCTTATCGTTGAACGGGTCCCAGGCCAGGCTCACACGCGGAGCAAAGTCGTTGTATGCCGTGTGCAGCACCGCGGGCTGTTGATCGATCTCAAAACGAAGACCCAGATTCACGGTGAGGTTAGGCTTCATCGACCAGTTGTCCTGGGCATAGAAGGACGTTAAGGGACGAGTGTAGGTGTAAACGGGATCGCCGAAACCCTGCTGATAGAACTGTGGCAAGCCCAGAGCCTACGGACTGCAGCGGTGTAATCAACTGCGGGGTGCCAGTTGAGACCCGCAAGCAGCTCGGTGGCCGTTAGGCATGGTGCTGAGCAGTCCGCCCGGCAGGTTGCCAAACACGAACCGTCCAGGGAAAAAGGTGTGCGACTCAGTGTGATTGCCACGCAGCAGTTCGTATGCGCCGAACTTCCATGCGTGTTTGCCGTTGATCACGCTGAAATTATCAGCAACCTCGTAACGCCGCATGATGGTCAAGCTGGGAATAAAAATCTGGTTCCCCAGGTTCGCTGTTCCCGGGATGTCAAGACCAACCTCGCCAGGAGCGTTGGGGATTACGTTGAAATCGTTATAGTCATACTGCGCGCGAGCTTCATTCAACGTCTTGCCATTGAACTGGTGGAACCATGAGGCGAGGAGCGTATGGTCGAAGTCGTGAACCGAACTGCCGCGGCTGAAGCCGGTAAGCGACTGCACGTCAGGGTTCTCTTCACGGTCATGGCCAAAGTTGTAACGCAGGAAAATCTGGTTCTTATCACTGAACTGGTGGTCAAAGCGTACGGAGGCAAGGTACTGACGCGAGGAAAGTTGAATAGACCGCCATTTGCTTCGAGTTGTTCAACCGAAAATCGCATCGAGCAATCTGCGCCGCTGAGAGAAACGCATTCGGGGTAGCGCCGGATTCACCGTTAAAAGATTGGTCAGCGCGAACACGCAAGTTGGACCGTTGGGCAGAATGATCGGTGAAGCCGGATTAGCCGGATTGCTGAGACATGGAACCGGGTTAGGATCAGCTGCACCAAGTTGGGTGAAGATCGAGTTGCTGAGCTGCCGTGGTCCGGAAAGCCCGCAGTGGTGGTCAGCAGCGGGACGGAGTTTTGTGCATCCTGCATCAAGCCTTCAAAGGCGGTGTACAGGAATGTCTTGTCTTTCTTGATCGGGAAACCGATGGAGGCACCAAATTGTTCGCGGTTCAGAGGAGTCTTTGACGTGAGTTGCCCGTTACATCGGGCTGCGCGGCGGTGTTAAATGTTTGTCCTGGTGCCAAGAGCTTGGCTTAACGAAAACGGATTCGCGGCATCCATCGCGTCATTGCGGAAGAACCCGAATAACGATCCGTGAGGGGTATTGGTACCTGATTTGGTAACAATGTTTACGGTTGCGCCGCTGGCGCCGCCCAGTTCCGCACCGTAATTGCTGCGGTTGATCTGAAATTCCTGCACCGCTTCCTGGCTCATGGTGGTGCGCACGCCGCCGGCATCGTCGTTGGCTTCGCCGCCGTCAATGGTCACGCTGTTACCACGGCCATTGCTGCCGTAAAAAGAAAGTCCGCTCTGTGGAGTCTGCTTCACGCGGAAATCCTGGTCAGAGGCCAGGCGCGTGGAATCTGAAACGCCGGGAGCGAGCAAGGTGTACGTCAGATAGTCGCGACGGTTGATCGGCAGGTCTTCAATTTGTGCCTGGTTGATCACGTCTGATTGGCCGGTTCTTTCCGTTTCCACAACGGGCACTTCGGTGGTGACTTCCACTGACTCCGACACCTGTGAAAGTTTCATGTGGAAGTCTTGCAACTGAGTCTGGCCTACGTAGACCACCAGTGACTTGACCACTTCAGATTGAAAACCCGTCTTGCTCACTGTGACGCTGTAAGCTGCAGGGTGAAGGCCCGGGATTTGATACTCACCGTTAGCATCCGTAGAGACAGTGCGTTTGGTGCCTTTCGCAACGTCAGTCGCGGTGACTGTGGCGTTGGCTACGGTGGCTCCCGAGGGATCGGTCACCAATCCTTTAAGTCCGCCCGAGGCGCCCACGCCCTGGGCGTGCGCAAAACCTGTGATCAGCAGACATACAAACAAAACTTTAGCGAGATTGAACAACCTCATCGATCCTCCTATCCGAAGCGGGAACATTGCCACGGCGTAAACCCTTGGACGGGCTGCCCTGGCATTTGTCGCTTAAAGCTGAATGAATCCTCATTCAGATGTTGCTTGTGCATAAGCCGCATCTTCATCTATGTCCACGTCGTCGCTTGGTGAATCCTCAGCAGCATCCGTAGAGACTATTAGTTCCGTGCAGGCATATGAATTCGGCGACGAATTATCTACTGCTCTGGACGTTTTGTCAAAGCATTGAATCTATTAGGACGTGACCACTAGCTTCCCGGCCATTTTCTAAGGCCGTTCCGCTGCCTCCGGGCGGTTCCCGAGGATCTTCTGCCTGCGTTTGGCCATATAATCGGCGAACATGGCTCCAGCCCGGGCCGGAAAAAGACGTGCCATCCGGTCCATGCGATATGCGTCCTTGCCAATCAGTACCCGATCTTTATCCTTCAAGATTCCACGCACGATGGTGCGGGCGGCTTCTTCCTTAGTAATGCGCGCCGCCCTGGCAAATATCTTCAACGCCATGGCCTGGTCTTCCGTGCGTGTATGCACTCCGGCACGGGCTTTCGTCGCGATGCTGGTGGCAATGCCCGCAGGATGTACACACGTCACTCTGATTCCGCTGGAGCGCAGCTCTTCCCGCAGGGACTCACTGAATCCTCGAATGGCAAACTTGCTGGCGCTATAGGCGGTCTGCCCGGGAGGCCCTATCAGGCCGAATACGCTGGAAATATTCACGATCCGCGCGGATGACGCATTGCGCAGAAGCGGCAAAAAGAACTTGCAACCATGGATAACGCCCCAGAAATTGATGTTCATCAGCCAATCAAACTCAGCCAGAGTGATATCAGCAAAATTGCCGTGCAATGCGACGCCGGCATTGTTGATCAGAACGGACACCGAGCCAAAATCCTGACCTACCTGATTTGCGAATGCTTCCACCGCCGCCGCATCAGAGACATCGACATGGTAAGTCCTGGCATTCGACGATCCGAGCAATCCAAGCGTCTGTTGCAAGCCGGCATCATCGACGTCCGCCAGAGCAAGACGCGCGCCGAGTTGCGCGAACTCAGCGGCTAACGCCTGCCCAATTCCGGAACCCGCTCCGGTAATGACTACGACTGCGTGTCTTCATCTTCATGTCGCTTCGCTCCAAACCGCTCGAGAGTAAATCTCGCGGTTAAACCAACGCGCTCCTCACACAGCGGGCTCGGCGCGCGTGGACGGCGCGAGCCCTTGTTCATAGTCGTCTTTCATGTTGGTGTCGCTCCGCTCCAAACCGCTCGAGAGTAAATTTCGTGGTTAAATCAACGCGCTCCTCAGACAGCGGGCTCGGCGCGCTAGCCGGCCTCGCCCTTGCTCATAGTCGTCATCGCGCATCCCGCATTCCCGTCGCAATAAATCAATAAACCTCTGCGCCCCGTCGAACAGGTGGCGCGCAATTCGGGCGGCTCCGGCACGGCCATCCGCTGGCGCAGCTTCTTTTCTTTGCGCACCAATCGCGGCAACAAAAATCGCCTGGCCAGCTTCATCCTGCGCAACGCATCATGCGGGTCCACCAGATGGGTCGTCGGCAACGGCACGCCAGACTCCTTCATGACGAGCCCAATCGGCAACTCCATCTTCTCCTGCAGCCGAATCATTTGCGCCACCAGTTCCGCAGCCGGTGTGAGTAGCGGACCGAATCCATAGCGCGCCTGCCCTGTACCGATTACATAAAGATTCTTCACCGTGGGCAAGAACACATCCGGCATAGAGAAACGCGAGGCCGCCCTGCACCGGCACCAGATCTTTGGGCAGAAATGGAAAGCTGACGTGAAAGCCAGTGGCTGCCACCACCAGGTCAAACTCTTCCCTGCTGCCATCCACAAATTCAACTGTGCGGCCGTCGAAACAACGGATATCCGGCTTGGGAGAAATTCGCCCGTGGCGAATGTAATGCAGCAACTCGCTGTTGAGAGTCGGATGCTTTTCAAAAATGCGATGGTCAGGCCTGGGCAGTCCGTAGGCTTCGTACCTGCCCACGATCACACGCAATAACGCGCGCAACAACAATCGCTGCGCCCACACCGGAGTCCACCACGGGACCGCTTCCACCAGCGGCTTGCCCAGGAGAGTCTTGGGCAGAAACCAATAGCCGTGTCGAATGCTGATGGCCGCGCTGCGTCCAACGCGCGCCGCTTCAGATACCACGTCACAAGCGGAATTTCCGCCGCCAATCACCAGCACGCGCTTGTCACGCAACTGCTCCGGATTTCTGTACTGTTTGGAGTGGATGTACTCACCGGTGAACTCGCCGGGATAGCTGGGCCAGCGCGTGTCCCAGTGATGTCCATTGCACACCAGCAGGCCGCGATAGATCCGTCGCTCACCATGCTCAACCTCCACTTCCCATCGATGATCAGCCAGCGGCCGGCAAAACTCCACCCGCGTGTTGAACTGTATGTTGCGACGCAGATCAAAATGATCGACATAATCGGCCAGGTAGGCACGCATCTGCTCGGCGCTGGGAAAATCAGGATAGCCGGCCGGCATGGGATAGTCGGCATATTCGGTGGTCTTGCGTGAAGAGATGATGTGCGCAGACGAGTAAACACCGTGACGCCAGTTTCCGCCGACATCAGCATCTGCCTCAAGCTGCTCATAGTCGATGCCGGCTTTGGCCAGCGCCCTGGCCACGCTCAAGCCCACCGGGCCAGCCCCAATCACGCAGTAACGCGATGATCGATCATCCATACGGCAACTCTCCAGGCGCAGGCCTCGCGTCAACTCAAAAACGAATGGCAGTCTAGCACAGCTTTCCGGAAAATGAACCGTGATTCATTCTTGACATGATGGGCAAGGCCCACGAGAATGACAGGCCATGGCTGAAGCGTATAGCAGCAGACTCGCCGAAATCACGTTGCCGGACGTGGACCAGCGCCCGGTAAAGCTGGGATCGTTGTGGAGTGCGGGACCTGCCGTGGTGGTTTTCCTGCGTCACTATGGCTGAATCTTCTGCGGAGAGCACGTCGCGCAGTTGCGCGAATACGAAGACCAGTTTCGCAAAAAAGGCGCCACGCTGTCAGCCATCGGCCTGGGCGATTTCACCTATGCCAGATTCTTTCGCGAGAAAACCCATATCTCATTCCCCTTGCTCGTGGACGAAGACCGCAAAGCCTACAGCAAACTTGAACTGAAGAAGGCCAACATCTTTCATCTGCTGCGTGGCGACAACATGAAGTACCGCGCACGCGCCAAGGCCGGCGGACATAAGCAACACAAACTGGGTAAAGATCCGTTTCAACTGGGCGGTAGCTTTATCTTCGCTCCCGGCAACAAAGACATCTTCGTACACGTCAGCGAAACATTCGGGGATAACGCCCAACCGGAACAGCTGTTAGCCGCACTTTAATTTTGTCGCTTCGCCGCCTCGCCCTTGTCTCCATGGTAGGTGTTTTGTCCAACGCAAATTCACCACCTCCAGCCCCTCAGAGTCGGTAGAATGAACACAGCGGATTTCGCCCCCGCGCGAATTTGGCTGAGGACTTACATCCATGACTAAAGAAGAAATCCTCAAGAAGCACCAGCAATATCTTTTCCCTTCCATCAGCAACTATTACTCTGATCCTCTGGTGACCGATCATGCCAGCATGCAGTATGTATGGGACACGGAAGGCAAGAAGTATCTGGATTTCTTCGGCGGTATCGTCACCGTCTCTGTCGGCCACTGCAATCCGCGCATCACAGCCAAAATCAAAGCCCAGATCGATAAGCTCCAGCACGCGTCCACCATGTTTCCCAATGAAGGCATTGTGGCCCTGGCGGAAAAACTGGCGGAGATCGCGCCGGGCGAGATCAGCCAGAGCTTCATCAGCAACAGCGGGACTGAAGCTAATGAGATGGCCATCCAGATCGCGCGCATGTTCACTCGCAACTTTGAAGTGGTGGCGTTGCGCCACGGCTACAGCGGACGCTCGGCGATTGGCCAGTCACTCACCGCCCACAGCACCTGGCGGAAGTCATTACCCGTGCCGGCCGCTGGCTTTGTACACGCGCTCAATCCTTATTGCTATCGCTGCCCGCTGGGCAAGACCTACCCGAGTTGCGAAGTGGCGTGCGCCAAAGACGTGGAAGCCGTGATCCAGACCTCCACCTCCGGCCAGATTGCCGCATTCTTTGCAGAGCCGATTCAGGGTGTGGGCGGATTCATTACGCCGCCGAAGGAATATTTCAAGATCGTTTATGAAATCGTTAAGAAGTACGGCGGGCTCTTCATCGCCGACGAAGTGCAGACCGCATGGGGACGCACGGGCAGACGCTGGTTCGGCATTGAGCAGTGGGACGTGACGCCGGACATCATTACCTCCGCCAAAGGTCTGGCGAATGGCGTGCCGGTGGGCGTTACCATGACGCGTCCGGAGATTGCGGCGAGCTTCCAGGGACTGCAGATTTCGACGTTTGGCGGAAACCCGGTGACGTCCGTCGCAGCCAAAGCGACACTCGATCTGATTGAAGAAGACCATCTCGCGGACAACGCGGATGTGGTAGGCCGATATCTCCGTGAAGGACTGGAAAGTCTGCAGGAAAAATTCGAGCCCATTGGCGATGTGCGTGGCATGGGCCTGCTGCTGGCCATGGAGTTTGTGAAAGATCGCGTAAGCAAAGAGCCGGACGCAGCCATGACCAATAGGTTCATGGAAGAATGCCGCAATCGCGGACTGCTGGTGGGCAAGGGCGGACTTGGCGGCAACGTGGTACGTACGTCGCCGCCGCTGAATATCAGCAAGAGCGACGTCGACGAAGCCCTCAAGATCATGGACCAGGCTTTGACGGCGATTGCGCCGGTCATGGCGGGTGCGTCGTTACATAGTTAAAGACGCGTGGTTAAACAAGGCTTTAGCTGACCACCTGTCGTTCGGCCGCTTCAGCGGCCCGCAATGCAAGTCCCTTGGCCACCGACGTAAATTCACTCCCGCCGATGAGCTTTTCAGCGCCAAAACGCTGGGCAAAGATCGCTCGCACGGCTGGTACAAAAGCCGATCCTCCGGTGAGGAACGCCCGATCGATATCTGCTGGAGCCATGCCGCACAAAGCAAACAGTTCATCCACCGTCTTCGCAATCGCATCCAGATGGCGGCTGATCCACTTTTCAAACGACGCCCGCGCAACCTGCTTATCAATCTTGATGTCGCTCTGCTGAAAGACGAATCGGGATTTCTCTTCGCTGGATAGCGCGACTTTCGTCGTCTGCACGGCACGGTGCAACTGGTAGCCCAGGTCCTCTTCCACCAGATGAATCAGTGCGGCAATGCGGTCCGGTTCAACGGCCTGTGTGAGCAGCGACTTAAGCAGCCGCATGGTGTCGGGCGCTTTCAAAAACGACGCATAATGCCAGCGCTCAAGGTTGAGATAAATCCATGCCGGGATGGGCAATAGCTTTTCCATGGATCGATAATCGGTACCGGCGCCCAGTTGCGGCGAAACCAGATTGCGGACGATGGCTGCATCAAACGTATCGCCAGCCAATGGCAGACCGGCATTGCCGATGATGCGCTGCTTGGGCGTGAGTTCCACGCGTGAACGCGGGCCCACTCGCACCAGAGAAAAGTCGCTGGTGCCGCCGCCGAAGTCGGCCACCAGCACAACTTCTTCGTGGTCCAGCGTGCTTTCATAGAAATAAGCCGCGCCGACCGGCTCAAACTCGAATTCCACATGCTTTAGTCCGCAGGCATGAAGCGCGGCGGTCATGCGCGCAATGCCAAAAGCTTCGTCTTCTGGCGTTTCAGCGCCGGCAAAGCGCACAGGCCGTCCAACTGTGACGGTATCGCCCACCGGGCCAAGGTCGGCTTCGGCCTCCGTGATCAACTCTTTCACGATTATGCCGACAAGATTTTCAAACGTGTAAGGCCGCCCGCCGATCACAGTAGAGGTGAATGTTCGGTTGGCGGCAAATGACTTCACCGACTGGATGAGCCGTCCCTTATGTTCGTCTTCCAGATATTTTGTGATAGCAGTTGGGCCGGCAAAAGCGCGACGAGCAGGCATGGCTGCGCCTTTCACCGTCGGCGGGAAATAGAGGATGGAGCGAAAGCTTTCAGTGAGACCGAGCGGCGAGGCAAATTGCGCAACTTTGACGGTGGGGCTTCCATTGGAAAAATCGCTGCTGTCTACAACTGCCAGACTGCTGTTCGTTGTTCCGAAATCCAGGCCAATGTGCCTTGCCAAATTGAATCCCCGGGGTTTGCGCTGGATTCATTATAGAAGGGAGGGGTTAGCGTCATGGATATCCGCAGATTCGGTATTGAAGATTTAAAATTTTAAATTTGAAATTTTTTCGAACCTCGTTCATGAGGCAACGCTTTCTTCGGTCGACGAATAGAGGTGAGGGACCTTGTGCCTCGTTGCCGCCGGCAAACCGGGAGACGGTCCTATTGTTGTTTTCGGTAGAACTCCCGATGCAGCATCGTCACAACTTGCATCCTCGGGATCTTTCGACTCCGTCGTCGCATTCGCTCCGACTGCGCTCAAGATGACAGGGTTGAACGACGACGACAGGGTTGAACGACGACGGTTGACGCGACGACATGACCAGACAGGTTGAACGTCGATTACAGGGTTGAATGGCACAGAAGACCTTCCAAGCGAAAAAGGGGGCAGAGCAGTTACGATTTTCAAATTTGAAATTTCAAATTTCAAATTTCAAATTCCCCCTCATTCCTTCAGGGCTTGCATCAACACGCTCCTTACCTTCGCCTGCTGATCATGTGTGAGCTTCGCACCCTTCGATGTCAGATAGAACACGTCAATCGCCATCTCGCCTTCGGTATCGATGAGGGCGATCTCAATGTTGCAGCTTTGTTCAGAAAGAAGCGAGCTGATGCGATAGAGCAATCCGGGACGGTCCTGCGTGATCACCTGCATCACGGAGCTTCCCGATGAGGTCGAAGCCGACGTCGAGGCGGACGCCGACGCCACGTCATGCCAGTCCACCAGCGTCTGCACTTTAACTTTGCGTGGAAGGTCCTTGTTTCCGCGGAGCCGATGATGCAGCAGCTTTTCCAGGTCGGCCGCGCCGGAAAGCACGTCCGCCACGCTTTTCTTGAAGCGGTCCCATTCCGGAAGGTTGAGTTCAAGAGTGCGGAACCGGTCAGTAAAGTGAAACGTGTCCACTACGATGCCGGAAGCATTGGAAAACGCATTGGCTTTCACAATGCTCAT
This sequence comes from Terriglobia bacterium, assembly GCA_963755365.1. Lineage (GTDB taxonomy): Bacteria > Acidobacteriota > Terriglobia > Terriglobales > Acidobacteriaceae > Angelobacter. The sequence continues at coordinate 99,321 of CAVWJV010000013.1, forward strand.
GCCCCACGCCGCCAGAACACCGGTCATGCGGGCAAAAAGCAGCGGACGGTCCGTGGTGACCAGAGTGAGATCAAACCAGTGACGCCCGCGCTCCAGATGCAGTTGCACCGGCTCACTCTTGAGCCGGCCCGCCATCTCAAGATGGCGCATCACGTCATTGGCCGGGTAAGTGGCCAGATATCTTCGCGGCAGCCCTTCAAGAAAAGGTTTAAGCCTGCGCCCGGCGACCGGTGTGAGCGTGCGCACCATCTGATCGGCTTCCGCCGAGTCACCATGCAGCCGATTGTCCATGCTCAGGTTCAGATAGTTGGCGGTTTCAATGTAGAGCTGCCAGATGTTTTCCGCCTTCCATGGCGTGAGCGCCTCAGGATTCACAGCCTTGATGTCGGCGTATGTCATGAGGCAGAGCATCTTCAATCTCTCAGGCGCCTGCACCAGTTCGGCGAGCCCGCGAACGGTTTCAAGATCAAAGATGTCCCGCCGTAATGCCGCCGACATCGCCAGGTGATTCATGACCAGAAAGCGCACGGTGTCACAGTCTGCGGCTTCGAGATCGAGACGTTCCAGTGCGCTTGCGACCAGATCCATGCCGGCGGCAATGTGGTCTGAACTGCCGGCGCCTTTGCCTACGTCATGCAAGAGCAGGGACAGATAAAGAAGCTCCGGCTGCTCAAGTTCAGTGAGCAGTTCGGCATAACGCTGGTCCCATTCCGAGGAAGAATCCTTCAGGCGATGGAGACTTTCAATGGCGAGAAAAGAATGCTCGTCAACCGTGAAGCGATGGTAGAAGTCACGCACCACGAGGGCATCAATCGCCTGAAGTTCAGGCAGCACCAGCGTCAGATAGCGCAGAGCATGCATGGTCCGCAATGCGTCGGCGGCATGCGTCTGCAAAAGTATCTCTTGAAGGTAGATCCAGAGCTCAGCGCCGCGCGGCGGTGTTGCGGCCATTGCGGGGAGCACGTGCTCCACGCGCTGCTCTGTGATCGTGCTGAGCTTGAGGCCGTGCTGGGCGATGAAATGGAAAAGTTGAAGTAGTACTTCAGGGTCCTGCACGGAGCTGGGCTGGGTGAGAAAGACCATGCCGTGGACCACAGAAAACCTGTCATTGGAGACGCGGGAGCGCCAGTTCTGCAATTGCCTGACGATGCCGGACCACGCAGCCGGCACTTCTTCCAGCAAACGGATGCAGGTGCGATGCACAGAGCGTGCGTTGCTGAAATAGAGCCGCATCCAGTCGGCGGACGTAAGTGTGGCGGCGTCGGGAGCGCCGATTTTTTTGGCGGCGGCTTCATCCTGGGCCGACCAGCTCAGGGCATTATCGTCGCGGCCATGACGAAGATGCAGAAAACAGCGCACGGCAGTGATGAATTCAAGCGCATGGTTCACCTGTTTGCGCGCGGCGGCGGGCAGAAGATTATTCTCTTCCGGCCATGCATGCAGCTTTTCCATGGCAGAGATCAGAAGCAGCCAGTGAGCCACATTGAAATCACGCAGACCGCCGGGACAGTCTTTTACATTTGGTTCCAGATGAAAGACGGTGTTGCCATGTTTGGCATGGCGGCTACCGGTGAGTTCAACCAGTCGCTGCACCAGAGGCTGGGCTTCACGCATCACCAGTTTCGGGATGATCTTGTCATGCAGACGCAAGAACAGTTCGTTATCGCCGGCCAGGAAACGGCAGTCGAGAAGAGAAATAGAGAACTCAACGTTGTTGGGCTCAAAACGATCGCACTCAGAAAGCACGCGGCTGGCTGGACTCAACTTCAGGCCAAGGTCCCACAGCTCCTGTGAAAAAGCCCGGATTGTATCTTTGAGCGCTTCTTCGGATTCGCGTTCGGCGTGCAGGAAAAGCAGGTCGACGTCTGAGAACGGGAACAGATCATTGCGGCCGTATCCGCCAATGGCCACCACAGCAAATCTCTCTGCTCCCGGATTGTCGGCGAACAGAGCTTCCCAGAGACGCAGAACGACGCGATCCACCAGCGCGGCGCGCTGGTTTACGAACTTTCGTCCGTCACCATACAGGTTGAATTGTTCAACACACTGAGCGAACCCGGAACCATAGAGTTCGCGTAACTCGCTGCTCAGGAGGGAGGCCGCAGCATTCATGAGGCAGGCACCTTATGGCTCCGTGGTCCGGAGCGGAAACAAGCGTCCAGAAACGTGCGCTTCACAGCGCGCCTTCACCTCGTTCTTCATTGCGTATGCGAATTACCTCGTCCACGCGAGAAAGAAAAATCTTGCCATCGCCAATTTTACCTGTGCGGGCGGCAACGGAAATGGCCTGCACAGCTTTTTCCACCATGCCATCAGCCAGAACAAGTTCAACCTTTGTCTTGGGGATGAGATCAACCGTATATTCCTGTCCACGGTAGAACTCGGTGTGGCCTTTTTGCCGTCCATGTCCGCGCACCTCCAGCACGGTCATTCCTTCAACACCAATCTCATGGAGCGCATCTTTCACCGCGTCGAGTCTGGAGGTGCGAATCACGGCTTCAAGTTTTGTCATCGTGACCTTCCTGGAATGTCAACCGTTACTTTAACGTTGCGATGCATGGTGTTATGTAGATACTTCGTAATAGTAGCCCTCTTCGCCGTGCTGAGTAAGATCCAGTCCCTGAATTTCATGCTCTTCGCTCACCCGGAGCCCGATGGTCATATCCACCAGCTTCAGAATCACGATGGTCCCCACCGCAGCCAACACCCAGGCAATCACCACACCCATAAGCTGATTCAACATCTGGTGCGGGTTCCCTTCCAGCAGTCCGGATGCAATGGTGTTCCCTTTCGCGTCCTTGAACATCGGGATTGACCGCGCTCGACGCGAACACTCCGGTGAGCAACGCGCCAATGGTTCCACCGGCGCCGTGTACGCCGAAGGCATCCAGTGTGTCGTCATATCCAAACCGCGCTTTGACCTTCGCCACCATGAAATAGCAGAAGACCCCGGCGATGAGGCCGATAGCCAAAGCCGACATGGGGCCAACGAACCCGGCGGCAGGAGTGATAGCGACGAGCCCGGCAACAGCTCCGGAAATCGCGCCGAGAGCACTGGGTTTGCCGTTACGGATCCATTCCGCTCCAGCCCAGCCAAGGGCTGCTGTGGCGGCGGCAAAGTGTGTGGCGACAAAAGCGCTTGTGGCCAGACTGCCAGCACTCAAGGCGCTGCCAGCGTTGAATCCAAACCAGCCGACCCACAGCAGACACGCACCGATAAAGCTAAGCACCACGCTATGCGGAGGCATGTTCTGTTTTGGGTATCCGACCCTGCGGCCTAAATACAGTGCGCATACCAGGGCAGAAACTCCTGACGTAATGTGCACCACTGTCCCGCCGGCGAAATCGAGCGTGGGAAAGCGCCCGCTCAGTGAAGCGTTCAGCAATCCGTTCTTGCCCCAGACCATGTGGGCCATGGGGCTGTAAACCACGATCGACCAGAGCACCATGAAGGCGGCCATGGCGCTGAATTTCATGCGTTCAGCAAACGCGCCTGTGATCAGGGCCGGAGTAATGATGGCAAACATCAACTGATACACCATGAATGTCTGCGCCGGAATGGTGGCGGCATACGCAGGGTCGGGCGCTGCTCCCACGCCTTGCAGAAAGAGATGATGAAGGCCGCCGATAAATCTGCTTCCGTCGCCGAAAGCCAGCGTGTAGCCGAAGATCGCCCATGTGGTGGTAACGATCGCCATCATGGCGAAGCTCTGCATCATGGTGGCAAGAACGTTCTTCTTGCGGACCAGTCCGCCGTAGAACAGAGCCAGACCGGGCCCGGTCATCATCAGGACCAGGGCGGCGCTGGTGAGCATCCAGGCGTTGTCGGCGGAGCTTTTGGCATCAGCAATCTGCTGCTCGATTTTGGCCAGACGATCATTTTGCGGGTCAGCTGTTGCCGCAGAGCTGGTTGCGGGTACGGTTGGGCCGGCACTTTGAGCCAGCGAAATGAGCGGGATAAAGAAAGACAGGGCGGCAATCAGTACAAAAGTCCTGGACTTGTTCATGATCGGTGACCGCCCCGTGCCGGCAACGCCGTGCAGAGCTTAGACACAATCTATCCAGCCGGGGCCCATGCGGGAAATCGAAAATATTTATCGGAGCTATAAGCGTTCGTATGAGACAAGGCCGGCTGGGAATTGCGGAATGAATCTGGAAAATCAGCGTCAGATTTTTTCAGGCGATATAACCGTTTCTCAGTTTTTCAGCGATCGACGCGGTAATGTTTTCCAGTTCATTCAACATGGCGTCATTGAAACCGATGTTGGCGGCCCGCAGAGCCGCAATCGGGTCCTTGCGGAACCAGCGCGCATTCATCGCCGAGCGCTCCAGCCACGCATTGAGCTCCGGTTCCCTGGTGGTAAGTTCGCTTAACAGGGTGGATAAACGAGCATCCACAACGCCAGGGCTCGGGGTTTGGCCGGCTCCAAACAGATAAGAAACAATCCTGGCTTCAGCCGAAGAAAACTGCCCTGGTTTTGAGTCCATGGAGATGCCAGTACACCGGTGCAGGCGCTCAGCCAGTTCCAACAGGTTAGGTCCTGAGCTGGCGGCAATAAAGACCCCACAAGCTCCACAATAGGATTCGATCACGCTGCTCCCCTTTCGCGACTTGCGTTGAGGCATGCATTCTGGCGCCAATAGAACCACCCGTGACAGGATGCCTCACTACTGCATCCTATTCAGCTTGCTCGATAATTACTTTTGTCTCTCTCGATTACTAGAGTGCTGAATTGAACAGAAAAATATATGGACTAGTCCGAAAAAAAATGAGCTCCAAGTTGAGGAGTTTAGATTACGACTTTCTTAACTTCATCCAACTACCAGCTACTACCATCAATATTTTCATTTCGGTACAAATGCATTGATAACTACCTAGAACGCGAATTACATGACTTTCCCTGAAGCTCTGACGTATCAGGAAATGAAAATTATCCAATGCTCTGCCGCACTCGGGCGCCGAGGCCGATCCTTGTGGCGTCAGCCCGCAATGGTGGATGATAGGAGACGAAGAAGGGTGAATTGCGAAAGAAGAACATTGGGCAACGGCGGCCGGATCCGCTGAATGAACTGGAAAAAGTAGAGGCACGGCTGCAGCAATGGCTCGCCAGGTCTCGAGAGAACGCCAGCTTATTCCGTAGCGACCCAATTGCGGCCCTCAAGGCTGCCGGCGTGGATCTTGAAGATGACACCATGATGGAGTTGGAAATGATTTTTGCCAATATTGCCAGGAAACTTCGCTAGGCCGCGCCATACGCGCCATAGTTCAACGGTTTCTCCGCTTCGATCACGCGCAGAGGCGGAAAATCGAAGGTGTAGCCGCTGCGTTTCACCGTCAAGCCGGCTTCCCTGAAAATGGTCACATAGAAAGCGGTCAAAACGAAATCAGAAATGATTGCCTTGCCGCCAGGCTTCAACACTCTGGCAATTTCCCGGCATGCCTGCGCACGACCGTCACTGGAAGGTATGTTGTGGATACAAAGATTGGATAGCACAACATCAAAAGTTCGATCGGAAAAGCCAAGCTTGCGCGCGTCTTCACTCAAGAGCTCAACTTTGTCCGCGACGCCTTCCTTTTCCAGATTAGCCCGGGTCTGCTCGATCGAATTGTTGGAGAGGTCTTTCCCGCTCCAAATATCAATGCCAGTTCCCTTTCCCGTCGACAAGCGCCTGGCTGCGCCGATGATCAAGAGCCCTCGTCCGGTCCCGACATCAAGCACCTGTTCGTCACCGCGCCACGTAATCATGTTCAGCATGCGCTCGCGATGACGGAATTTTCCCCACTTCGAGTACAGGATCATCAAGAATCCGCCGGTAAGACAGCCTAGTCCCGGCCCGAAGAACATTCCATTCATGATGACGATGACCGAGCCAATGTGGACAGGCGGTACCACGAACCCGAGCACGACACCCGCGACACCGGCAAGAATCAGGTTTCTCACTACGCCCGGAGCGTCGATTCCGTAATCAGGTTTATGGGGCATGCCAAGGAGTGTACAGTCAGCGTGTCTATCACTCAACGCGATGACCCTATAATGAGGTGATATGGCTACGATTATGTACGGCAAGCCGGTTGCCGACCAGATTGAGCTCTGGGTAAAGACGGAGGTCGCGGAGCTGAAGGCTAACCACAACCTGATTCCACGTCTGGACGTGGTGCTGGTGGGCCGCAGTCCGGCTTCCCAGAGATACGTGGGAAAGAAAATAGAATCATGTGAACGCCTGGGCATGACCGGCCGGCTCCACACTTTCGATGACAATGTGTCTGCGTCTGAACTGCGCGATTACACCCGCCGCCTGAGTGATGATCCGGCCGTTCATGGAATCCTTGTCCAACTGCCGCTGCCGCAACATATAGAAGAGCCCGAACACGGCCTGAACAAGTTTGATGTTTTCGACGCCATTCGTGGCGAGAAAGATGTGGACGGAATCTCACGCGGAACTGTCCCGGAACTATATCGCGCCCAGGCCGACGCGATCCTGCATCTACCGGCAACCGCTTTAGCCGTTCGCCGCATGATGACGTATTACAACATCGCCACGGAAGGACGGGTTGCTGTGGTGGTCGGCCGCAATGACATTACCGCCAAACCAATCCATCACATGCTGGGCGGACGCATGTGCAATGCAACGGCAATCTGGCTGCATCGCCACACGCGCAAAGAAGACCATGACGCTTTTATGCGGTCGGCTGACATTGTGGTGACTTCTGTGGGAAGCGAACGCTACAAAATCACGGCGGACATGGTGAAGCCTGGAGCTACGCTGATTGATGTGGCCACACGCGTTGGAGCGGATGGGAAGTTGAATGGCGACGTTGATTTTGAGCGGGTGAAAGACATCGCCGCAAATATCACTCCGGTGCCCAAAGGTGTGGGACCGGTTACAGTGGCAGCCCTGATGGAAAACGTTGTGCGCGCCGCGCAGTTTACCGCGGGCCTGCGCAGACCAGGCTACGATTTCAGCGCATTATCGAGTCCCAGCGCTGCTCCGGCTCCGGTTTCTTAGTCTCTGCGCGCTGAAGACAGCGCGCGTTCGCTTGACGGACGTCGGGATGACGAGACGAATAAAATGATCGTCTCCTGAAAAGTTTCGCGATCAGAAACCTGTATCGTAAGTTCGAGCTATTCCTTCAGCGCCTCCCGGCGTCATCACTCAGAGCAATCGATTGGGCCGTATATTGCGTTCCTTCAAAAGTCGCAACAATGGTGACGTTAGAACCGATGCCGAGATTCTGCACCTGCTGGGTGCGTTGCGGGCTGAAGTGGATATCGTAGTTCTTATTGTCCGTGATGTTGTGAATGGCAAGGAGTCCGCGATGGAGGTCCAGAAACGTAAGCGCTCCCATGAAAGTGAAGGCGGCTCCAGGCGAGGCAGTGATGATGATTTCGCGGGCTACACCGCGGTTTCCACTTTCTGGAGCAAACTTGACGTGCACCAGCGCGCCCGGCTTTATCTGCTGGAACGAAGTGGGAGTTGCCCCGCTGCTGATGCGTGTTTCCTTGTCTACACCGAAATGAACAGGCACGGAGTTAATACTGTCGCGCAACGTAAGTTCGCCATGGGCTGTATCGACGGCCATGATTTGACCATCGGCATCAGCAGGCGGTGCATTGACGCCTACGCGGATATTGCGGGCAAAAATGTCATGCCGCGTGCTGTCCAGCATGGTATCAACATAAACGCGCTCACCCTTCTTTAAAGCGAGCTGTGTGGTCTCAGCGCCATTGTGGAAGATGTGCGTGCGTTCGTCAAAAAATACAGTCCAGCGGCCGCCACCGAATACCGAGACGGCCATACGATTGCGGATTCGATCGACATCATGAATGATCCCGCCCACCAGGGTCGCATTGCCGGAAGGAAATGGCGGAGGATCAAGGATGGGATCGCGGCCATCAGTATTCAAAGCGCCAGCCGTAGCGGAGCTATCCAGAATTTCTGTCTTTGGCTGCGCAGGTGCGGGTACAGGTGTTGGCGCAGCGAATTTCTCAGACCCATTTGGCGTGGTCGAGCGGGTAGATGAAGGCGCAGAGGATGGTGAAGATGCCGTACTGGGCGAGGCTGTATTGGCGGAGCCCGGTTGCGCGGTTTCTTTCGAGTTGGTTGCCGGGGTGGGCGAAGGTACACCCGAGGGAGGAGTTGCTGGAGCCGTCGCTGGAGCAGTGTTGGCGTTCGACGTGTTTGCCGGAGCGGTGGAAGGTATGCTGGAAGCCGACTTGGGCTCGGCCGAGGGCTGGGTCTGAGCAAACAACATACCAGTACTGCAAATCCAAAAGGCAAAGGTCAAAGATTGTAAGCGACGCTGCATAGGCTCCTGGAAACACCTCTTCCAAAAGCGTTGGATGCATAAAGCAGCAGCTCAGATGGCAGCCACCTGGCCCTAAAAAAACACTGTGGCAGACCCGCCCAACCTCTGACCCGGTACATGCCATCCAAACCATAAGCAGAGCTACTGCTTAACGGGCAGAGGCTCGGCTGCGTGACGGGTCTTTTTTTAGCAATGCATTTTCAGCAATCCAATTTCAGCAAGAGGTCTTCCGAATAGATGCGCATTCAGCTTCATTCAAAATTGCTGGTTTCAATGTTCCTGGGTTTGGCCCTGACGGGATCGCTATGCAATGCACAGACCTTGCGCATTCCCCTGCCAAAGAAAAGCAAGTACACACCCGTCCAGCAGTTAAACCGCGATGGTGTGCAGGCTCTGCAAAGACACCAGATGGACAAAGCCAAGCGTCTTTTCTACAAGGCCTACCTTATCGACCCCAATGATCCTTTCACGCTGAACAATCTGGGATATCTGGCGGAAGCGGAAGGCGACATTGATCGCGCACAGCGGTATTACGATCAGGCGCAGGCCAACACGTCTGATGCCGTAGTGGACAAGTCCACTGAGCCGACGGACGAAGGAAAGTCTGTGGCCAAGATTGCCGGACGCACTTCTGAAGGCCCCCTGAGGGTGAACGAGCTTAACAGCCAGGCCGTGCGACTGCTGAATAATGATCGTGCGCCTGAGGCCGATTTGCTGCTGCAACAGGCTCTCAAGATCGACGGAAACAATCCATTCACGCTGAACAATATGGGCTTTGCCAAGGAGAAAGAAGGCGAGCTGGAAGAAGCGATCAATTCCTATGACCGGTCGGCAAAGACCGGGTCACGGGAGCTAGTGGTAGTGACCATTAATAAGGACTGGAGGGGCAAGGCGATCAGCGATGTGGCTGAGAAAAACGCCGAGAGCGCCCGTAAAGTCCTGGAACACAGTAACGACACGGCAAACCGCGTGGCCCGACTGAACTTGCGTGGCGTTTCGGCAATGAATCGAAATGATCGCAAGGCGGCGCGCGACTACTTTGAGCAGGCTTTCAAGCTCGATCCCAAGAATTCCTTCACCATTAATAATATGGGCTATCTGGCCGAGCTAAGTGGAGACCGTGAGACCGCAGAATCGTATTATGCGGAAGCGCAGGATGCGAATCGTAACAGTTCGAGGGTTTCCGCTTCGACGCGTCCCGAAGCCGAGGGACGTCCGGTGGGACAGGTGGCGGGACAGAGCACGGCTCTGGTGGAAGCCAATATGGCTGAAGTGGCTGAGAGCAAACGTCGCAGCGGCGCTCCGCCCGCTTTGCGTACACGCGACAACAGGATTGTGGTGGAGCCGGCGCATCCGGCAACGCCGGCCAAACCGAACAACAATCAGGCGAATCCGAACCAGCCCAATCCAGATGAAGCGCAACCTCAACCTGATCAGCAGCAACCTGATCAGCAACAGGGACCGCCGACTTTAAAGCAGCGACCGCCGGATCAGACCACGCCGACGAACCAGCCGCCGCAGTAGTTTACAGGCTACAACAAGGGCCCGTTTCCCTTCCCGATTCCGGGTGCGTTTCGAATTGCCGATTCCACAAAGCTCTTAGCCATTCGAGCCGCATCGATCAATCCTTTGCCTGAAGCCAGATGACATGCCAGCGAAGTCGAAAATGCGCAGCCCGTTCCGTGGGTTGAGGTGCTCGCGACTCTGGAACCCAGAAGCAGCACCGGCTCTCTCTCATGGCAGCTCACCAGATCAGCGGGGGAATCAAGGTGTCCGCCGGTAATGACCACATTGCGCGCTCCCAGTTGATGCAGCGCTTCGGCCGCAGCGGCCATTTCTGCGGCCCTGGTCACAGGTAGTCCTGTGAGTTCAGCCGCTTCAGCAATGTTAGGCGTGATCACGGTGGTCAGGCCCAGCATCTTCTCTTTCAATATTTGAAGCCCGTCCTTCGGTAATAGCTGCGCACCGGATGATGATCGGATGACCGGATCAAGGACAACGTGAGCAACTTTGTTTCGCATCAGGAAAGCCAACACGGCGCGCGCACCTTCAGCTGATCCCAGCATGCCGATCTTGATTGCCGCAATATCAAAGTCGCTCGCCAGTTCTTCCAGCGTCTCTGTAATGATGCGGCCTTCTACGGGATCCACCCGTTTCACTCCAGTCGTTGACTGCACCGTGAGGGCGGTTATGCAACTTACGCCATAACACTTGTGCGCCGAAATGGTCTTAATGTCAGCCGTGATGCCCGCGCCAGAGGAAGGGTCATAGCCGGCAATGGTAAGGATGACGGAAGGTCCCGCAGGTCTTTTAAAATTCATGGCGTGTAGAATTCATGGCGTCTAAGATTCATGGTGTGCGCTATGATCGGCGTGCTGACAGTCTTATTGTAAATACACGCTTCGGCCAGTGAAAAATGGCCTCTTGCTTACCAATCGCGAATTTCACGGTCTAATCTGCGGCAAACTCCGAATAGAACAGCTATTCGCTAATCAGTGATGAAAGTTGCAATTTAGTCGATTGACGGATAACTTTGTTCACCGTCAACAACAATCCTGGAGGGATCGATGAGATCGTCCTGCCTAATGGCACTTGCGCTCCTGGCCACCATGTCTGTAACAGTGGCCCAGGCGCAGACCGCACCGAAAGCAGCGCCGGCAACCACACCGGCCAACGCTGCCGCATTCCATGTTCCAGTTGAATATTACAAGCTGCCCAATGGCCTGCGAGTTATTCTCTCTCCAGATCACACGGCGCCCACCGTGGCTGTGGCGGTTTATTACCGCATTGGCTTTCGTGTTGAACCACGCGACCGCACCGGCTTTGCCCACTTGTTCGAACATATGATGTTCCAGGGCTCGCAAAATCTGGGCAAGATGGAATTCATCAAGCTGGTCCAGGCAAACGGCGGGATACTAAACGGTTCCACGCGCTTTGACTTCACCAACTACTATGAAGCGGTACCGTCCAATAAGTTGGAAACCATGTTGTGGGCGGAAGCTGACCGCATGCGCGGACTCAACATTACCCAGGACAATCTCAAGAACCAGCAGGGCGTGGTGGGTAACGAAGTGAAGGTCAATGTTCTGAACCGGCCGTACGGCGGTTTTCCGTGGCTTGATCTTCCGCAGTATGCGAACACCAACTGGTACAACGCTCACAATTTTTATGGCGACCTGAAGGACATTGAAGCCGCGACGCTGCCTGACGTGGAAAGCTTCTTTAAGACTTATTACATACCCAGCAACGCTGCGCTGGCGGTTGTCGGGGACTTTGAAGCAGCCGATGCCAAAAAATGGATTGAGAAATACTTTGCCGGCATTCCCGGCGGACAGGCGCCGAAACTTCCCGACCTGACCGAACCCAAACAGGAAAAAGAAATTCACGCTACCAAGCCCGATTCGCAGGCAAAACGGCCGGCCATTGCAGTCGCCTATCACATGCCGGAGCGCAATACACCCGAGTACTACGCAATGGGCATCCTCAATGAACTGCTGCTTCAGGGCGATGACAGTCTGCTACACGAAGAACTGGTGAAGAAACGCGGACTCACGGACGACGTTTCCGGGGGAGTGAACCTGCTGGGCAATATGTATAACTACAACGGGCCCATGCTGTGGGCATCGTCACTTTTCTATGACAACAATGTGAATGCGGACACGATTGTTTCCGCGATGGAAACAGTCATTGAGCCGCTGCGAAGCAAACCCATTGACCAGAAAGTACTGGATCGCGCGCTGCTGAAACTTCGCTCCAGTTATTACGACGCGGTAGGCGGTGGCAATGGAATTGGCCTGGCTGACCTGCTGTGCAGCTTTGCCCTGTTCGACGACAATCCAGCCCGCGTCAACACCATGGAAAATGAGTTTCGCAAGCTGACGCCGGCGCTGATCCAGAAGACCGCGCAGGAATATCTGCGGCCCGGTAATCGCACCGTGCTGGTGATTGAACCCAAAGCGGCAGAACCCGCCAAACCTTCCGGGGCAGGAAACTGAGAGGAGCCATGAAAATGAAATCGATCATGAAGCTGATATTGATTCCTGGCCTGGCTCTGATCCTGAGCTTGCCGTCCATGTCATTGCAAGGCGATACTGCTGCCAAGCCGGAGGCGCAAAAAAAGCAGACACCTCCGCCAGGCAGCGCTCCTAAATCATTTTCCGTACCGGAAAAGCAAACCTTCAGCCTGGCCAACGGATTGAAAGTCACCATGGTCTCTTATGGCACTTTGCCAAAGGTGGCCATTGACGTGGTGATACGCACCGGGAGCCTGAACGAAGCACCGACCCAGGTATCGCTCTCCGAGATAACCGGACAGCTCATCAAAGACGGCGGTACAACCAACCGACCGGCGAAACAGGTGGCGGAAGAAGCGGCAGCCATGGGCGGCGGGATCGATATCTTCTCCGGCGCTGACAACACGCAGGTCTTCGCCGACTTACTTTCCGAGTTCGCGCCCAAAATGGTGGCGCTCATGGCGGACGTGGTACAGCATCCGTTGCTGCCTGAATCCGAGTTGCCGCGCATCAAGCAGGATGCTCTGCGCAATCTGGCCATCTCAAAATCGCAGTCACAGCCGCTGGCGCAAGAGCGATTCATGAAGACCTTGTACCCTGACCATCCCTACGGCCGGGTATTTCCGACCGAGGATATGATCAACAAATTCACAGTGGGTGACGCCCAGACTTTCTACAAGACCAACTACGGCGCGTCTCGCACGCACATCTATGTCGCAGGAAAGTTTGATGCTGCAGCAGTGAGGAAGGCGATCACGGATGCATTTTCAGGATGGCCAAAAGGACCGGATCCGTTAGTGAATCCGCCGAAGCCGTCCACTAAACGCAGCCTTGAAGTCATTGATCGCCCGGGCGCCGCGCAATCCACGATCTATGTTGGGCTGCCCACCATTGATCCCAGCAATGCCGATTACATTCCGTTACAGGTGATGAACACTCTTCTGGGCGGCTCTTTTGGATCGCGCATCACTGCCAACATTCGCGAAGCCAAGGGTTACACCTACTCGCCTTTTGGCACGCTTTCCGCCCGCTACAAGGACGCATATTGGGCGGAGATTGCGGACGTTACCACGGCGGTGACCGGCCCTTCCATCAAGGAGATTTTGTTCGAAGTGGACCGCCTGCGCAAGGAAGCGCCTTCAGCCGCTGAACTTCAGGGGATGAAGGATTACATGGCCGGCATCTTCGTACTGCGGAATTCATCCCGGCAAAGTATTATTTCCCAGTTGGCGTATATCGATCTGCATCAACTGGGCGACGATTACCTCAGCAAATACGTGCAAAACGTATATGCGGTAACGCCGGAACAAGTCCAGCAGATGGCGCAAAAGTATCTCGATTCCAGCAAGATGACGATTGTGGTGGTGGGCGACAAGAGCAAGATTGCGGACCAGCTCGCTCCCTATCAGAACAGCGGACAGTAAGGGCTTCTTATTTTGTCGCTTCCGCTCCACACCGCCATGAAGCTTCAATCGTGGTCCGGCGACGTGCTCCTGTTGCGGCGGTTCGGCACGCGAGTCGGCCAGTCTTAGGTTCTTGTCGCTGCGCTCCAAACCGCTTTAAGTTTATGAAGTGGTTGTAGTAAAAAGGCGCCTGCTTCAGCGGGCTCGGCGCGTGTTCGGCCTCGCCTTCTTGAGACTTCGCGCCTCAGCGCATAACAATAGCTCTTAACCGCTACTCACTAGCTCGTGGCCAGAAGCTAGCTGTCTCGGTCATCTCAAGCGGCATCGGAGCGTTATTTCACACCCTAGTCGTCAGCGAGCCAGTGTTTCCTCATTCGGCAATAAGGCCTCGTGCGTCCACGCGCGCCGAGGCCGCCGCCTAGGTGCCTGACGATGTAACCACATTCGTATCTCTCAAAGCGGTGTGGAGCGAAGCGACAAGAAGAAGTTACAATCGAACCGATGCAGGTCATCTTTGGTATTCATGCGGTTGAAGAGGCTTTGTCGGCGCGGGGGCGGGCGTTTGAATACGTAGCCGTGGCCGGCGGTCGAGGCGACGCCCGCATACAAAAGATCACCCAGCTTTGCCGGACCGCGGGAGTGGCGGTACGGGCCATGCAACGCGAAGACCTCACCCGGTTGGCACAAACGCCGTCTCATCAGGGCGTGGTCGCCGTCACCGCAGAGAAACAGTACGTGGATGTGGATGACATTCTCGCAGCGAAACGCGGACAATTTTCCTTTGTTGCCGTGCTGGACGGAATAGAAGATCCACATAATCTTGGAGCGATTATCCGCACAGCGGAAGGGGCCGGCGTTGACGGTGTCCTGATTCCGGAACGTCGCGCCACGGGCGTGACTGCCACCGTGGTGAAGGCGTCAGCAGGGGCATCAGAGCATCTGCCCATTGCGAAGGTCACCAACATCGGGCGCGCGGTGGAGGAATTAAAAGAGAAGAATATATGGACGGTTGGCCTGGATGAGCGCGGCACCAAGCTCTACGACCAGATCGACTACAAGATGGATTGCGCGCTGGTTTTAGGTGCTGAGGGTCACGGCTTGCATGAACAGATCCGCAAAAAATGCGATTTCCTGGTTTCGATTCCCATGATCGGTAAGATCCCGTCATTGAATGTTTCCGTGGCTGCGGCGATCGTGATGTATGAAGTGGCAAGGCAGCGGCGAAAATGAGAGATGTGCCGCCCCTGCCGGGGCTCGGATTGATATTTGATTTCTACCCAGGCCTTGCGGCCTGGGCTACATAATTTCGCGCCTTCGGCGCTGGTGCATGGAAGATCACTTTGGCTCGGTGGGTAAGTCGGTGATCTTATCCAGCCCGATCTGCTGAAGAAGGTCCTGAAAACGCGGGTCAGAGCGAATGTCATCCATCATGGGTTCCACCGCGAGCCAGGTGAGTCCATCGGCGCGTTCGGTGCAGGCTTTGTTGAGCCACATCAAGGCACGGTTACGGTCACCCATACCGGCGTACAGCATTCCAAAATAAGTAGGGGGAATATAGCGGCGCGATAGAACGTCGCGGAAGCGAGCGCCGATCTGCTTGGCTTCATCCAGCTTGCCGGCAACGGCATAGGCAAGTCCCAGGGCTGCGTCCGCGAGGGGGAAATCTCCGGGTGCGCCGCCGGCGGCTTTGAGCTCGGCGATGGCCTCGTCGTGTTTTCCCAGACGCATGTAAGAGCGGCCAATGATGTAGTGCAGCATGGCATGGCCGGGTTCCAGCTGTTGCGCTTTCCTGCACTCAGCAATGGCACGTTCATATTCGCGGCCGAAGTAGAGGGCCTGAGCGCGCGTCGCGTGGACCGCAACCAGCCGGCGCGGGTCAGTCTCTTCGACAATGCGCGTGGTGGCGTCAATTTCGCGGAATGCGTCGTCACGACGGTTGATGGCCAGCAGCAGCCATGAATACCAGAGATGCGCGGCGGAATAATCCGGGCTGATCTCAATCGCCCGTTTGTAGCTTGCTTCAGCGGCTTCCCAGTTCCATTGATAATGATGCTGCACCAGGGCCAGAGCAGCATGCGCTTCCGCCAGTGATTCATCCAGCGCCAGGGCCTTGCGGGCCGATTCTTCCGCGCGGGGCATGGAGTCATGCGGCGGAGCTACATCGAAAGGTACGATGGCGAGCAGCGCAGAGGCAATCGCCAGCCCTGAATAAGCCGAGGCGTAGCCAGGGTCCAGCTCAATCGCGCGCCCGAATTCAGCCACGCTCTTCTCAATGCTTGCCGGCATCATTTCATGCAGATGGTAGCGAGCGCGGAGGTAAGCGTCATAGGCTTCAGGATTTACGCGCCGCTTCCCTTTCTGCATATCCGCCAGTCGATTGCTTTCCGTGAGATTGAGCGCCACATGAATTTCCGCGGCAATGGCCTGAGCTATTTCAGCCTGCACACCCAGCACATCACTGATGTCACGATCATAGGTTTCAGCCCAGAGCTGAGTCTGGTCCTGGATCTCACTGAGTTGTGCAGTGATGCGCACGCGGTTGCCTGCACGCCTCACTTTGCCTTGAAGAGCGTAATCGACTCCGAGGTCTTGTCGCATTTGCTGGAGGGAGGAGCTGTTGGCGCTGTATTGCAGCGCGGTATTGTGCGCGATGACAGCAAGCTGTTCCGGCTGGAGGCGCGTGACCTGCGTGATCATCTCTTCCGTAAGGCCATCTGTAAAGTAGTCGCCCTGCTTCTCTTCTCCGAGGATGCCGAAAGGCAGCACGGCCAGCTTGATCTTGTCAGAGTGGCGCGGAGGTTCAGCCGTTGCGTCGGACTGTTGTCGTTTGCCGAACCAGTCATTCAATTCCGCAGGGTAAGCATAGACGGAGCCAAGTTTTTCATGCTGGTGGCGATGCACCGGCAAGGCTTCTTTCTTTTCCCATCGCTGGACGGTGCGCACGTCACGACGGAGGAAGGAGGCAATCTCTTTCCAGGAATCCAGCCTGTTTGCGGGGTTCAAGTCTGTCATGGATTATGGCGATCATGATATTGAGGTCAGGAGGAATTGCCAAGTTGCTGAGAGCTGGAAGCCAGTTACCTCAGGGGCTAAAGCCCGATTCTTTCATACTGCTAAACGCAGGCATAAATGCCTGCTCGGCGTTTATTTCTGTCGCTTCGCTCCAAACCGCTTTTAGATTGTTCCTCGTGAGTGCTTCTGACGTGCCTTGGTACAGCGGGCTCGGCGCGTGGACGGCCTCGCCCTGATTCAGTTGCGAAGGTCAGTGGCATTGCCTATGCTCAGGAGCTAAAGCCGACTCTTTCATTCTGCTAAACGCAGGCATAAATGCCTGCTCCACCCCTTAATTTTAAGTCGCACAGCCACGCGCTGAGGTCCTCGACACAACTCTTTCGCGCTCTCCAATTATCTTCTCGCCGGCGCAGGTCCTGGTGGCAGGACTTCCGAGCCATCTTCCTGATGAATCTTGCCTGGCTCATTGGCGGCAACCTGCCGGAACGTGACATAGAACACTGCGGCCGTCCAGGTTGGAACCAGATCAAGACCCGGGATAAGTTCCGCGGCAAAAGTCGGCAGAAATGCCCAGTGCCAGCCGAGAAGTTTGGTCATCACAGCGGCCACGACCAAATCAAGGCCGGTATCCAGCGGGGAAATTCCGCCTTCGGCGAAAAAAGGAAGCGCGACTATCTGCAGCGTGTCGGCAACAATGGCAATCGCCCACGCCAGCCGGTGCTCCGGAGTCCTGGCAGTCTCCTTGATCATTTTGAAAAAGTTCGATATCCACATCGCGCCAACCTCCCGCTGATTACGAAGCTATAACAACATTGGATGCAATCGCCATAAAATTCGCCGCATTTCGCCTGCCATCAATATCGCCAGGCCGCCCTACCTTCGTGCGCCCGCTGCGCCCTTGCTAGAATAGAGCTTCTTTCAACATTGTTTTAACTGAGGGTACTAAAACTTCATGCATCGATGGTCACAACTGTTTATCCCCACATTGCGCGAGGCCCCGGCAGACGCTGAAGTCGCCAGCCACAAATTCCTGATTCGTTCCGGCTACGTCCGACAGCTGGGTTCTGGAATTTACTCTTATCTTTTTCTGGGGCAAAGAACGGTCCAGCGCATTACCCAGGTAGTCCGCGAAGAGATGGACAAGATTGGCCAGGAATTTTTGCTGCCTGCCATTCATCCGCGCGAAGTATGGGAGTTGAGCGGACGCTGGCAGGTGATGGGCGACAACATGTTCCGCCTTAAAGACCGCAAAGGAGCTGACCTGTGCCTGGGCATGACGCATGAAGAGATCATGACGGACATCGCCCGCAAAGAGTTGCGCAGTTATAAGCAGCTTCCGCAGATCTGGTACCAGATCCAGAACAAGTTCCGCGACGAACCGCGTCCCAAGTCAGGGCTTGATCCGTGTGCGCCAGTTCACCATGAAGGACGCTTACTCCTTTGATATTGACGCTGCCGGGCTTGACGTGAGCTATAAGAAACATGATGCAACGTACCGCAAAATCTTTGACCGCTGCGGTTTGAAGTATGCCGTAGTGGAAGCGCATTCCGGCGCCATGGGCGGCTCCATGTCACATGAGTTCATGGTTTTGACTGACGCGGGCGAAGACATGGTGGCGAGTTGCGAGAAGTGCGGCTACGCCGCCAACCTGGAAAAGGCATCGTCCAAGCTTTCTCCGGCGGTTGATCTGCCGGGTGATGCGGCCATGGAAGAAATCGCCACGCCGGGCAAGAAGACGATTGAAGATGTCGTTAAATTCCTGGGCACGTTGCCGTCACAGTCAATCAAGACTCTGGCGCTGATGCAGATGGAAGATGACACCAGGCATCCGGGTGAGAAACGCCTTCGTCCGGTGATTGTCCTGCTGCGTGGTGATCATTCACTGAACGAAGCCAAGCTTTCCACCGCTCTTGGCGGCAAAGAGTTTCGCCCCATGCATGACGAAGAGATTCGTCGCGTATTCGGGTCGCCCGCAGGATTTCTTGGGCCGGTGAAAGTTCCGGCGATGGCCAGCGGAGAGCAGCTTGGCTCTGCCACCCAGGCGCTCCTTCTGGATTCGCTGCCGCTGGTGTTTGCCGACATTGCGCTCAAGGGCCGCAAGAACCTGATTGTTGGCGCAAATAAAGAGGACTACCACCTGAAGAACGTTACCCCGCTGCGGGATTTCCATCCCACGGAGTGGGTTGACCTGCGCAACGCCGCTGCCGGTGAAGGCTGCCCAACGTGCGGTCATCCCATAGTTGTCGGAAAGGCCATGGAGATTGGGCACATCTTTAAGCTGGGATACAAGTATGCCAAGTCCATGGGCGCTACGGTGTTGGATAAAGATGGTAAGGAAGTGAACCCGATCATGGGCAGTTACGGCATCGGCATTGAACGCATTCTCACCGCTGCCATTGAACAGAACCATGATGCGGACGGTTTCTGGCTGCCGCGGTCCATTGCGCCGTTCGATGTGGTGGTTACGCCCACCAACGTGACCGACGCAACCCTCATGAAGACCTCTGAAGAGATTGCACAAAAGCTTGAAGCAGCGGGTTTTGACGTGCTGCTGGACGATCGCGACGAGCGTCCGGGAGTGAAGTTCAAGGACGCTGATCTAGTGGGAATACCCTATCGAATCAATGTTGGCAAGAAGGTTACGGAAGGGAAAGTTGAGCTGGTTACCCGCTCGACACGTAAATCAGAGGATGCTAACATCGCCCGCATCGAAGACCAATTCAAGCAATTAGTCCAGTAGTTACGGACTTGTGTGGGTGACGCATGGGTAAGTTGAAGGGACTGATTTTCCTGGGCATAGTTGCGGCAGCGTTTTATGTGGGATGGAACATGATCCCACCGTATTTCAACAATTACCAACTGCAGGATGATCTCGATGACATCGCGCGCCGCAATAGCTACACGCAAACCAATGAAGATGGCGTCAAGCAGATTGTAATCACCAAGGCTAAGGCGGATGACGTTACGCTCAAAGAAGAAAATATTACGGTAACGCGTGGCCCCGACGGACTGGGTATTTCAGTTCGCTATCGCGTGCATGTTGATATGGTGGTGCGTCCGGTTGATCTGGACTTTACCGCCAATTCGATGAACAAACGGATATAATATTAAGGAGTAACACGAAAACTCCTCAGCACCAGCAGGTAACGCTCTGGCCCGCCACGTCTGAGAGATCATTGGCGTTTCCGCCGGAGTTTTGAGCTTGGCTATTAAACTAAAAATCCCTCGCGCGAAGGGCTTCCGTGGAGGCCTGAAGAGTCCCATTCTGCGTGCCGGAGTGGCTGCGTTCCTGATCATCGGTCTGGTGATGTTCGGGATCTTTTCCTACTACTACATCAAATATCAGAAGATCGTAGACAAGCGTTTTTACGGTCCCATCTTTGCCAATACGGCCAAGATCTTTGCCCAGCCTCGTGATGTCCGCATCGGCCAGAAGGCTGACGGTCGCGAAATCGCCAACTACCTGCGCCATGCCGGATACACCGAGATTGGTGAGCAGGGTCAGTCAAAGTTTGGGACCTATCGTTTGCTGAACAACGGCTCCGGCATTGAAATCAAGCCGGGAGAAGAGTCGTACTACAACGCGGAAGGCGCCGTGGTGCGCATCGCGCAGGGCAAGGTGGATAAGATTGCCTCCCTGGGCAACGCTGGTGACAGTCTCTCTGCTTATGAACTGGAGCCGCAACTGGTCACCGGTTTGTTTGACAGCCAGCAGCGGTCAAAACGCAGGCTGGTGAAATATGACGACATCCCCAAAATCATGGTGGATGCCGTCACCTCGATCGAAGATCGTCGCTTCTTCCATCACAATGGTGTGAACTACCTGCGTCTGATGCAGGCTGCAATGGTTGACCTGCGGCAGGGTGGCAATCGTCAGGGTGGTTCCACCATCACCATGCAGGTGGCGCGTGGCTTCTTTCTTACCCGCGAAAAGAAATTTACCCGTAAGCTGACGGAAATCCTGATCTCCATTGAGTTGGAACAGCGTTTCTCCAAGAAACAGATCTTTGAGCTCTATGCCAACCAGGTCGACATGGGCCAGCGCGGATCTTTCACCATCACCGGATTTGGCGAGGCAGCCAACGCCTACTTTGGCAAAGATCTGAAAGACATATCGCTGCCTGAGGCAGCCATGCTGGCGGGTATGGTACAGGCTCCCAGCAGCTTAAATCCTTATCGCCATCCTGAGCGGGCCACGGAACGCCGTAATCTGGTGTTGGAAGCCATGGCGGAAACCGGCACCATTACTCGTGCTCAGGCTGACTCCGCCAAAGCCACGCCTCTGAAGCTGGCGCCACAGAATCTGGAAGCCAGTGACGCACCTTATTTGATCGACCTGATTCGTGAGCAGTTGATCGCCAAGTATGGCGAAGATGACCTGAATCGCGAAGGCTATCGCGTGTACACCACAATCGACCCGGCGCTTCAGAAAGTAGCCGCGGAAGCGGTCGATGCGTCCATCAAAGAAGTGGACTCGCAGGTTAACAAGCTGCGTACGAAAAAGGTGAAGGTTGGTAAGAACAAGTTTGAAACCAAGATCGCGCCCGGACCTATTCCGCAAGTCGCTCTGGTCGCCCTCGATCCACATACCGGCGAAGTGCTTGCTCTCGTTGGCGGTCGCAATTACGGTTTCAGCCAGCTAAATCACGCCGTGGCCAAACGCCCCACGGGATCCATCTTCAAGCCCTTTGTCTTTGCCGCGGCCGTCAACAACGCCGTCACTAATGAACAGCCGGTATTTACGCCGTCGACTCTGGTGGATGATTCACCCACTGCCTTCATCAACGGAGATGATGTCTACACTCCGCGCAATTATCAGGACCAGTACAAAGGACAGGTCACCGCGCAGTACGCACTGGCGCATTCGCTTAACAATGCAACCGTAAAAGTGGCGGAGATGGTGGGCTATGACAAGGTTGCCAATCTCGCGCGCACGGCGGGGATTTCATCGGTTAAAGCCACACCGGCCATGGCACTGGGCTCGTATGATGCCACGCCGCTGGAAATGGCATCTGCCTATACGGTATTCACCAACGCCGGCCAGCGCATCACGCCGTTGATGGTGAAGTCCGTGCGCGATCCCAACGGCGACGTTGTCGATAACTATCAAGCGATGAGAACTCAGGTGCTCGACCCGCGTGTCTCCTACGTGATCACGGACATGCTTCAGGGAGTGATGAATACCGGCACCGCGGCCGGTGTCCGTGGACGCGGCTTTACCGCTCCTGCCGCCGGCAAGACCGGCAGCTCACATGACGCATGGTTCGCCGGCTTCACTTCCAACCTGCTCTGCATCGTCTGGGTGGGTTATGACGACTACAGTGATATCAAACTGAGCGGCGCTGCTCTCGCCCTGCCTGTCTGGACAGAGTTTATGAAGCGGGCCATCAATCTGCCTGAATACTCTGATGTACAGCCATTTACGCCCCCGGTTGGCGTGGTGGAGTTGACTCTGGACAAAAACACCAACCAGATCGCCACGCCGTCCTGCCCGGACGACTACAAAACGGCATTTATCGAAGGTACCCAGCCCACTCAGACTTGCGAACAGACTGCCTCAGAGCACGGAAATTTCTTTCAAAGAATCTTCGGCGGGGAACCTAAACAGCCCCCGCCGGTGTCTAACACCAACGGACCTCCTGCCCAGACTACAGGGCAGCAGAACCCGGCAAACTCGAATTCTGCCGGTACCTCAGATGACGATAAGAACAAGAAAAAAGGCTTCTGGGGACGCATTTTTGGGAGTTCCAAAGACGACAAGAAGGATGATAATAAGGGAAATAAGCCAGCGACCAACGGTCCTGGTGACCGGCCGCCGCAGTAAGGAGAGTCCATCATGGCTCGCTACAGCTTGTTCGGTTATCTCGTAGTCGTATTTGCCTTCACTCTGTTCGCCCAGCAGACACCTGCTGTCGAACGCGCCGTTTCGCAAGTCCCTGTCGTCCAGCAAGGCGCCGCTCAACAGCCAGATATTGAGAACAGAGCCGGGCAAAAAGCTGAGGACAAAGAATCCCCTCTTCCCCCAGATCTCGCCTTGCAGCGCGTTGCGCCACCTCCGGAGAACGCAACCAAGGGGCAACTGGAAGAGAAAGGCGACTCTCTCCGTAGCCAGAAACTTTACCTGGATTCCATCGATTACTATCGCGCCGCGATAAAAAAAGCGGATTCCGCCGCGCTCCATAACAAGATTGGTATCAGCATGCTGTTGCTGCGTCGCGATTCGGACGCCCGCCACGAATTTGAACGTGCGGTCCACATGGACAAGGACTACGCTGAGGCCCACAACAATCTGGGCGCGCTCAATTACAACGGACGCCGCTTCGGCGCCGCAGTGAAGGAATACAAGAAAGCCATCAAGTTAAGCTCTGAGAATGCCAGCTTTCACAGCAACCTGGGTACGGCCTATTTCTCGCAAAAGGATTTTGAGGGCGCCACCCGCGAGTATCAGCGTGCCATGCAGATTGACCCCGGTATTTTTGACCGTCAACCATCCGGCGGAGTCTCCGTTAAGCTGATTACTTCCAATGATCTGGGACATTTTCATTATGTAATGGCTCAGATGTATGGGCAGCGCAACAACGCTGATCGTTGCCGCTACTACCTGAGCAAGGCCAACGAAGAAGGCTATCCGATCAAGGACGCGCTACGTGACAGCGTATTCGCGGGACTGCGCAAGGACCCCGAGTTTGTTTTATTCGTGCGATCGCTGAAAAATCCTCCGTCTAACTAATTGTCGCTTCGCTCCAAACCGCTTGGGTAACTTCGAGTCGCATTGAGCGTTCAGCCTTTCTGCAGCGGACTTCGGCACCACGGCCGAAGCCCTTGTTCGTCGTCTAATTAGTGTCGCTTCGCTCCAAACCGCTTGGGTAACTTCGAGTCGCATTGAGCGTTCAGCCTTTGTGCGGCGGGCTTCGGCTTCCACGGCCGAAGCCCTTGTTCGTCGTCTAATTAGGTCGCTGCGCGACAAACCGCTTGGGTCAGCTTTTTCGAGCGTTGAATTTGTCAGCCTTTCGACAGCAGGCTTCGGCGCGTGTTCGGCCGAAGCCCTTGTTTTCGTGACCAAGGCTCGCTTCGCTCCAAGCGCATGATCGCAGCGATGCTCGTGTGGCACAGCCGCCCTCGGCTCTGCGAAAATTGGCGTCGAAAAATCTCAAGGTAGAGACGTAGCTTGCTACGTCTCAAAGATCGTCAACTAAGTCCTACGCAAAATAAACTTCCCACGCCGTTCGATACGTATTCGCATGTGCTTCCGCGCTGAGCTCGATCGGCTTGGAATAGCCGCCGCCAGACGTCAACACCAGTGGAATCGCGGCATCGCGCACCGCTGTCATCACCATGCGATCACGCTCAATGAGCCCTTGCGGGGTGAGTGACAGGCGGCCAAGAACATCGCTGGCTAACCCATCTACGCCGGACTGATAAAAGATGATCTCGGGATCAAAGGCAAAAACCTGCGGCAGGGCAGACTCCAACGTCTCCAGATATTCGGCATCTTCCACTTTGTCCGGCAGCGCCACGTCCAGCTTGCTGATTTGCTTACGAAACGGAAAGTTGCTCTGGCAATGAATGGACAGCGTAAACACGTCTGCATCGTTGGCGAATATTTCGGCAGTTCCGTCTCCCTGGTGGACATCCAGATCGATCACCGCTGCGCGCTGGATCTTTCCGTCGCTGCGCAAAGACTGGATCGCCACCGCTACATCATTAAAAATACAGAAGCCTGCTCCTTCCGCCCGGAAAGCATGATGTGTTCCTCCACCCAGAGTCCCACCCCAGCCTTTTGTGATGGCATCATTTGCGGCACTCACCGTAGCGCCCACGGAAGCACGTGATCGGTTGACCAGCACATCTGACCAGGGCAGACCAATGCGCCGCATGGCTGCCGGAGTCAATTCACCCGCAATAAAGCTGCGTACATAATTTGGATCATGGGCCAACTCAAGGATTTCCGGATCGGCCAGCGGGGCACGCTCAAACTGGAACAAGCCATCTGATTGAAGTATCTGCCGCACCAGGCCGTACTTTCTGGAAGGAAATTTGTGCCCTTCCGGAAGGGTGATTACGTATTGATCGGTATAAAAAAGACGGCCAGTTTTTCCTAAATTTGACATAACCAGACGGAGTTTAATCGGTCTATAGTATGAGACCTGACGTGTGATTTTTGACTGTTCGTTTCCGCACACTTTATTGCAGGAATGGACAACCAAGGTAAGACGCGCCTCCAACAAATGTAAAATTTACCGTTTAGAATCATAAAGTTAGGCTACGATCTATTTTGGCATGTTGGATGCACCTATTGAGACCGAAATGGATATTGTCCGCGATGAATCGGTAAAACGGAAGAAGCGTCGAAAGCAGGTGCTTCTGGGTGCGGCTGCGGTGCTGGCCGTGGTAGGCATCACTCTGGGCGTAGGTACTCTGAAGCCCGCAGCTCCCAGCGTGGAGTACAGCACAATCTGGCCTGACACCGTCAAACGTGGTTCCATGATGCGTCAGGTTCGTGGTTTGGGCACTTTGGTGCCAATTCCTGAAGATGTACGTCTAATTCCCGCAGAGACTGACGTTCGCGTGGAGCGGGTTGTCGTACTTCCCGGCACACCGGTCACCCCGGATACAGTGATCATGGAGCTTTCCAACCCGACTGTTTCACAGGAAGCGATTGCTTCTGAACTGGATGTTAAGTCCGCCGAAGCGGAATACCATAACACCCAGGCGAAAGTGAACAGCGACCTGGGGACCGTTGAAAGCCGGCCTGGCAACCGTGGAAGCCGAATACGAGAATGCCAAGCGCGATGCCGACGCAAATAAAGAATTAAATAAGATTGGCGTATTGTCGGACTCAGCCTTGAAGGCTTCTCTGGCCAAAGCGCATGAGATGGAAGTGCGGCGGAAGATTGAAGAGGAAAGAATTTCGGAAAGCACGGAAGCCATCAAGACACAGATGCAGGTCCAGCAGGCAAACATTGATCAGAAACACGCTATGGCTCAGCTGCGCAACCGCCAGCTCGAAGCTCTGAAAGTGCGTGCAGGCATCTCCGGCGTGTTGCAGGAATTGCCGGTCCAGGTGGGACAGCGTGTGGCCCAGGGTGCGATTCTTGCTAAAGTGGTGCAGCCGGACCATTTGAAGGCCGAACTGAAGATTCCGGAAACGCAGGCCAAAGACATCGTCATTGGCCAGGGCGCGGAGATTGATACCCACAACGGCGTTGTCAAAGGCAGAGTTACCCGCATCGACCCCGCCGTGCTGAATGGCACCGTCACAGTTGACGTCAAACTGGACGACGCTCCCCCCAGGGGCGCACGGCCTGACCTGAGCGTGGATGGAACCATCACGCTGGAAAGGCTTGACAACGTTCTTTATGTAGGACGGCCGGCGTTTGGCCAGGAAAAGAGCACGGTTGGCATGTTCAAGATTGATCCCGACGGCAAGGGTGCAAGCCAAACTCCGGTGGAACTGGGACGGAGCTCAGTCAACACCATAGAAGTGATCCGCGGTCTCAAGGAAGGCGACCAGGTCATACTGTCTGACATGTCGCGCTGGGACAACCAGCAAAGAATTAGCCTTACCCGATAAACGGTGAACTTTTATACCCGTCGCAACGTACTAACTGGCGTCAGGGTTCGGACCAAGGACTTTATCAAACGCAACTTGATAAAACAGGAGAGAAAAACGTGGCAATAAGACAAACACTGATCAGGCTGGAAAATGTGACCAAGGTCTTCTACACGGACGAAGTAGAAACGCACGCACTTTCCGGTATCCATCTGGACATAGCCAAGGGCGAATATGTTGCCATTGCCGGCCCTTCCGGATGCGGTAAGTCAACGTTGCTCTCCATCATCGGCCTGCTTGACTCGCCCACGGACGGTTCCTACGTGCTGAACAGCCGTCCCGTTCAGGGACTCGATTTCTCTGATCGCGCGCGTATCCGCAATCAGGAAATTGGTTTCATCTTCCAGAGTTTCAACCTGATTGGCGACCTCACCGTGTATGAAAACGTTGAGCTGCCTCTCACCTATCGTTCCATGTCTTCGGCTGAGCGCAAAAAACGCGTACAGGAATCGCTGGAGAAAGTCGGTATGGCGCACCGCATGCGTCACTATCCGTCGCAGCTCTCCGGCGGTCAGCAGCAGCGTGTGGCTGTGGCCCGCGCTCTGGGTGGATCACCTTCCATCCTCCTGGCGGACGAACCAACCGGAAACCTGGACTCACGCAATGGCGAGGCCGTTATGGACCTGTTGCAGCAGTTGCACCGTGAAGGCGCAACCATCTGCATGGTGACCCACGATGCTCGTTTTGCCAAGCATGCCGAACGCACCATCCACCTCTTTGACGGCAAGGTCGTCGAAGAAACGGAAGCTGCCAAGCAAGCTGAAATGGCGTAAGCCGGCATCAATCGATAACTCAGATCAAATTTAGCGGCGCGCAAGCGCTCGAGAGGTGACGTGTGTCCACCTTTATTCAAGACGTCCGCTATGGGCTGCGGACACTCAGCAAGTCACCCGGCTTTACCATTGTCGCCATCATCACGCTTGCGCTTGGTATTGGCGCGAATACGGCTATCTTCAGCATCGTTAACGCTGTGCTGCTTAAGCCGCTGCCTGTGCCGGAACCGGACCGTCTGCTCTACGTGACTTCGGCGTTCTCCAATCAGCAAAATGTGGCCCGTTCATTTGCCATGTCCTATCCTGATTTTTTCGATCTGCGCTCCATGGCAAAGTCGTTCACCGGCCTGTCTGCCTATCATGGTGATAGTTTCACTCTCACGGGAGTGGCGCAGCCTCTTCACATCAATGGTGTGTCTGTTTCCGGGGATTTCTTCAATGTGGTCGGCAAGTTGCCTGAGTTGGGGCGCGGCTTTACGCTGGACGAAGAGAAGCCTGGATCACGGGTTGTGGTGCTCAGTCACCACTTGTGGGAATCCTCATTTCATGGAGACCGCAGCATTGTCGGTCGCAATATCACTCTCGACAAGCAGAGCTACACGGTAGTCGGCGTAATGCCGGCTGGATTCCTCTTCCCCATGGAAGGCGATCCGCCAGAATTGTGGCGCACCACCGCCGTGGATGGCGAGACTTCTGACCCAAAAGATCACCCCGCTACCACGCAGCGCGGGGCCCACTTCCTGCAAGGCATTGCCCGGCTCAAGCCCGGCGTCTCTCTTGAGACCGCCAAGGAAGAGTTGAATGTGATCGCTCGAAACCTGGCGGCCCAGTACCCTGACACCAACAAGAAGTTTCCCGCCGCCACCGTCCAGCCCGAACTTGAACATCTGGTGGGGCGGAACCGGACGCAATTGGTGATCCTGCTTGTCTCCGTGGCGGTGGTATTGCTGATTGCGTGTCTCAACGTGGCAAACCTGTTATTGGTGCGGGCGAGCGGACGCAACAAGGAAATCGCCCTGCGTGCTGCATTGGGCGCAAGTCGGATGCGTGTTGTTCGCCAGATGCTCACTGAAAGCATGGTCCTGGGGATCGCGGGAGCCTTGCTGGGAATACCGTTGGCCTGGTGGGCCCTGAAGATTTTCATCAGCCTCAATACCGAAATGCGCCGCATAGAGGGCGCCGGGCTTGACGGTTCCGTGCTGGCCTTTACCGCCGCAATCGCACTCCTTACCAGCCTCCTCTTTGGTCTGGTGCCTGCGTTGCGCGCAGCAAGCCCCAACCTGAATGAGTTTATGAAGGAAGGCCGGAGCAGCACCGCCACTATTTCTCACAACCGCTTGCGCGGCGCGCTGGTGATTGCTGAAACCACATTGGGACTCATGTTGCTGGTGGTCGCCGGACTCCTGTTGCGCAGTTTTCACCGCATTCTTTCGGTTGATCCGGGAATGAATCCGCACAACGTTCTGACGCTGAATTTTGATTTGCCAGACAAGGCGTATAACGAGCACCAGCAGATTGATTTCTACACCCAGCTTCTGTCGCGGCTGCGCGCCGTTCCTGGAGTGATTTCCGCGGCCGCAGTTACGCCCCTGCCGTTGACCGGAAGCAATGCCATCATCAGCTTTACCATTGAAGGGCGGCCGGTACCCAAGGCGGAAGAGCCTTCCGCGGACATTAAGATAGTCAGTCCTGAATATTTCCACACACTCAACATTCCCATCAAGGCAGGGCGCGACTTTACTGACCACGATAATGAAAATGCTCCGGGCGTGATCATTGTGAACGAAGCGTTTGCCCAGCGTTATTTTCCCAATGAGAACCCGATCGGCAAGCATATGACGCCTGGCGCCAGCAACCACGGTAAAGCACAGCCACGTGAGATTGTCGGCATCGTCGGTAACGTGAAGAGCCAGCGCCTGGACGTGGAAGACCGGACCGAATACTACATCCCCGACACGCAACTGAATTTTGGCTCCATGGCCGTCTGCGTGCGCACCAGCGTAGAGCCCCATAGCATTACTTCGTCCGTCCGCAATGTGGTCGCGTCCATGGACCGTGATCTGCCCATCTATGACATCAAGACCATGGATGAGTATCTGGCTGCCACGTTGACTACGCCGCGATTTCAGTCAACGCTGCTTCAGGCTTTTGGCGGACTCGCGCTACTGCTGACCGCCGTCGGTCTCTACGGCGTTATCTCTTATAGCGTGGTCCAGCGCACCCGTGAAATCGGCGTGCGCATGACCCTTGGCGCCAGCCGCTCCAGCGTCGTCCAGATGGTACTGAAGTCCGGAATCAAACTTACTCTGATCGGAATCGTTTCTGGAGTCGTTCTTTCGCTCATCGCAACCCGCTTCGTCACTTCATTCAGCACGGTGCTGTTCGGCGTCAAGCCTACTGATATTGGAGTCCTGGCTGCCGTGGTAGGCCTGGTCAGCGTGGTCTCAATCCTGGCTTGCTATATTCCAGCTTATCGAGCTTCCAAGGTTGATCCCATGATTGCTTTGCGCTACGAATAGGTCCGCATGTCTTTGGTCCCGGAGGGACCACCACCTTTTGAAACGGTCATCGCCACCGCATTTACGGGGGTGGAGCAGCATGACTGCGGCACGCCGTAATAATTCCAAAAGCTCTTGACAATATTTACTGTGCGTCATACAGTATGTGCCATACACTGTATGAAGAACAGTACCTCACCCATCGATCCCGAGGTTTTTGAGAACCTGAAGCTGGAATTACGGCGCGGGTGCCTGATTGTTGCCGTGCTGGCACAGCTACAGGAAGAGCATTATGGGTACACCTTGCGCAAAGCGCTGGATGACCTTGGCCTGGCGATCGATGAAAGCACACTGTATCCCCTGCTGCGCCGGCTGGAGACACAAGGACTGCTTTCCAGCGAGTGGCGCGAGGAGAACAAACGCAACAAGCGTTTCTACCGGCTATCCGGGCCGGGCAAACAGATCCTCAAGCTGCTGCTGGACGAGTGGCAGACCATCAACAACTCTCTAACGCGAATCCTGGAGGAGGCATAGCCATGTTTGCCTTTTACCTGAAGCTTCTTGGCCTGAATCTGGGCGTATCAAACTTCGGCCTGCTGATGTTTGCCTTTGCGGACACACAAGCGGTCCGGCCGCGCGACTTTCTTTTCTCCAACGCAATTGTTTTTCTGATCATAACTCTCATTTTTGTTTCGCTGGACCTGTTTGCGCCGGGCGATTTACGCAATACCGAACCTGCACGGCAGATTTCTGCGAGGGACTAAAACGATGGAACTCCTAGAACGATATTTACAAGCCGTCCGCAGTTACCTGCTCCGCCGCCGCAAGGATGACATTGTGCGGGAACTTGGCGACAACATCCTTTCCCAGATGGAAGACAAGGCCGAAGAGCTCGGCCGTCCACTGACGGAAGCAGAACAGGGCGAGGTACTGAAACAGCACGGACATCCTGTGGTGGCTGCAGCGCGCTATGGGCGTCTGCCTCTGCAATACCTGATCGGGCCAACGCTCTTCCCCATGTATTGGTATGCCGTCCAGTTAATCGTTGGGTTCGTGGCAGCCTTTCACCTGATGATTGCCCTGGTCATGCTCTTCAGCACACGGAGTGTGTTCAGCATCATGGGAGAAACGTGGGCGTCTTTCTGGATTTGGACCGCAACCAGCGTTGGCGTGGCCACAATTTGTTTTGGCCTGATTGAGTACTTTGGCAAAGGCAGGCTTCCCTTCACGGAAACCTTTGACCCGCGTGATCTGCCCGAGCTCAGGAAACCGGCTGGACCAGGACGAGCAAATTCGCTGGCTGAACTGATTTTTGGCACTTTGTTCATCATCGGCTGGCTGATTTTCCTGCACGCACCCACTCCTTCCGTCGCCGGGTTGTTGCCATTCCACCTGGCCCCAGTCTGGTACCGGTTTGAAATTCCCATGCTGTTGACGGTGCTGTTGGGCGTGTCCTCGGCTGTCGTTCATTTATTTGTTCCGCAGTTTCCCGGCTTGCGTGCGACCTTGCGATTGTTCAAAGACCTGGTGGGCGCGATCACGTTTTACTTTTTTCTTGGCGCCAGCCAGTTCATTGTTTTCCAGGCCGATTCACCCATCATGAGCCGTCCCGTGACTCTGGGCCATGTCGTCATCACTCAAGCGCAGCTGATCAACTATGCAGTCGCCCTGGTGCCGGCGATTACCCTTTTTGCATTCCTGATTGACGGCATGATCGAAATCACGCGCCTGGTCGGCCGTAAACGTCAGGCAAATGGATTGACACATACTTCCAATGGAACTCTTTAGGGGGCTGTTATGGACCTTCTCGAACGTTATTTGCAGGCGGTTAAATTCTGGTTGCCGCGCACACAGAAGAGCGACATCATCGCCGAACTCCGCGAAGACCTCACCTCACAGATTGAGGACAAGGAAAATTCGCTGGGCCGTCCGCTGAACGAGAACGAGGTACAGGCGATTCTCAAACAGTGCGGCCACCCGATGGTTGTGGCCAGCCGCTACCAGCCGCAACGTCAACTGATTGGACCTGTGCTTTTCCCGGTTTACGTTCTTGTCCTCAAGGCAATTGCTTTCTATTATCTGCTGCCCTGGGCGCTGATATGGATTTGCCTGGTAAGTTTTGATCCGCCGTACCGGGCAGAAAATGGCGTGACCATCGGGAACGCGCTGGGGAGCTTGTGGACGCTCGTGGTCTATTTCACCGCGGCGGTTACTCTCGCATTTGCAGTTGCGGAACGAATGCTGGCGAAAAACCAGCTCTTTGCCAACTGGAATCCCGGCAAACTGCCGAAGGTAGCCCAGCGGGATCCCAAGAAGCGCACGTCTCGCTTTGATTCTCTGGCGGGATTTGTCGCCGACCTGGTGATTATTGTGGTCTGGCTCAATATTCCCAATGGCATGGCCATCTTTGGTCAAACGGTGAAGGACTTTGGCATTGGCCAGGGGCTCCACGCTTACTATTTGCCTATTCTGATCCTGATGGCCGCCGACCTGGTCATGAATGCCATCATGTTCTTTCAGCCGCAATGGATATGGTTGCCACCGTCACTGCGCGTGATGACGACGGCGGGCTTTCTTGGAATCGTACAATCGGCAGCCAAGCTGCAGCCTTACATCGTACTGAAAGCGCAGGCCGCACAGAGCGTTGAAAATGTGAAGGTAGCGCACGTGTTTAACCAGATGGTGGCATGGAGTCTCGCCATTACGGCGATCGCATTGATCATCGCGCTGATTATTTATGGGTATCAGGCGGTGTCGCGGATACGAAAGTATTTTGCGGATCGAGGAACACCGGCGCCGATGATCAGTTCGCAGATGATGTAAAAGGACGGCCAATTAATACCCTATCCTTCCGATTCCGCCAACAGCCAGTCACGCAAACTTAAGATCATTTGTGTCTCAGCCTGACTTGAGGCATGATGAGACACCCACCACGGAGGCACGGAGAAAACCGGAAGGCTTACCGCGGATTGACGCGGATGATCGCGGATCGGAAAAACGCTGAAACCTACGCCAAATTGGGATGACTGGGATCGGATGGGGTGAATACGGGGGTGCCCGATCGCCGACATCGACTATCGCGTGACATCGCGGAAATTGAAAGGCAAAGAAACCTATGAACCACAAAGGACACTGATTACGGATCGAAAACTTACCGCGGAAGCTGATCGCGGATCAGAAATCGCTGAAGTCCACGCCAAATTGGGATGACTGGGATCGGATGGGGTGAATGACGGGGGGGTGGAGCGATGAGAGATCGCCGACATCGACGTCATCGCAACGACATCGCCGGTATCGGAATTGAACCAACCGCATTAATGCTGGTCTTATACAATGATTCGGCTTAACTCAGTGAGAAGCACGGGGAATAAACGGAGCCATCGATCAGATCATCGTCACCCGTCATCGGTCATCGGTCATCGGTCAATGCGATGTTTGCCAAAAATTAGTGGAGGAAACTGACCTTATGTTGAGCAAGTATTTGAAGATCTGCGGTGTATTGGTGATTGCCGTAACCATGGGATTCAGCCAGGCGGCTCCGGCGTCCAAGGATGGCTCCGCAGGCAATACCAAGACAAGCAAACCGGTTGAACCTCCCAAGTCGAAAGCGCCGGCCAGCGCGGTGGCCAAGCAGCCGAAGTTCGATATTGCGAACATTGATAAGTCACTGGATCCGTGCACGGATTTTTACGCTTTCTCCTGTTCGAAGTGGATGAAGAACAATCCCATCCCTGCGGATTATCCGGACTGGGTAAGTTTCAGCGAGGTATACGAATACAACCTGGGTGTGCTGCGCGGCATTCTGGACAAAGCTGCGGTCAATGATCCCAAGCGCACACCGGTCACGCAGAAGATTGGCGACTACTATTCCTCCTGCATGGACGAAACGGCTATCAACAAGGCAGGCTTTGCGCCATTGAAGCCGGAGTTGGAGAAGATTGCTGCCCTCAAAGACAAGAGCGAGATGATGGAGTTGATAGCACATGAAGCGCTGATTGGGCCCAACCCGATCTTCGGTTTCGGCGCCAACGCTGACTTTCATGATGCGAACATGACAATCGCCACCATTGATCAGGCTGGGCTGAGCCTGCCCGACCGCGACTACTATATTAAGGATGATGCGGACATGGTGGAGGTCCGTAAACTCTTCCTCGAGCACATGAAGAAGATGTTCACGATGATTGGCCAGTCACCGGAACAGGCCGCCAAGAGCGCGGATACGGTGATGAAGATTGAAACTGCCCTGGCCAAGGCATCCATGGACCGGACGGCGCGCCGCGATCCCAAAAATCTGGACCACAAAATGGCTGTGAGTGAAATACAGTCCAGCGCGCCAAATTTTCATTTTGATCGCTACTTCGCCGCCGCCGGCAATGCTTCCTTCAAAGAATTGAACGTTACCAATCCTGATTTCTTCAAGCAGGTCAACCCGCTGATTGAATCCACGCCGCTGGATGAATGGAAGACATACCTCACGTGGCAGATGTTGAACAACGTGGCGGGATGGCTGTCTGATGACTTTGTGGCGGAAGACTTCAAGATGCAGCAGGCGCTGAGCGGTCAAAAAGAACTGCCTGCCCGTTGGAAGCGCTGCATCAATTCCACCGACGGATCACTGGGTGAAGCGCTGGGCCAGCCTTATGTGGACGCAACCTTCGGCGTGGAAGGCAAGCAGCGCATGTTGAAAATGGTGGACGCGCTGGAGCGCTCACTGAATCGCGATATCAGCGAACTTCCCTGGATGACGCCCGCTACCAAGAAAGAAGCCCTCATTAAGCTACAGGCTATCCGCAATAAGATCGGGTATCCGGACAAGTGGCGCGATTACAGCAAGCTGGAAATCAAGCGTGGAGACATGGTCGGCAATCTCTGGAGTGCAACTCAGTTTGAGTCGAATCGCCAGTTACATAAAATTGGCAAGCCGGTGGACAAGCTGGAATGGGGCATGACGCCGCCAACGGTAAACGCCTATTACAGTGGCGAAAAGAAATGAGATTGTCTTCCCTGCCGGAATTCTGCAGCCACCCTTCTTCGATAAGAAAATGGATGATGCTGTTAACTTCGGCGGCATCGGGCTGGTCATCGGGCACGAACTTACCCATGGTTTTGACGACGAAGGCCGCAAGTTCGATCCGCAGGGAAATTTGCGCGACTGGTGGACCCCGGAAGATGGAAAGGAATTCGAACAGCGCGCAAGCTGCGTAGCCGACGAATACTCCAGCTTTACGTCCGTGGATGATCTGCACCTGAATGGCCGGCTGACTCTGGGTGAAAACACCGCGGACAACGGTGGCGCTCGCATCGCTCTGATGGCGCTGCATGACCTGATGGCCCAGAACAAACAAGACCCTGAGAAGAAAATTGACGGCTACACGGCTGACCAGCGTTTCTTTCTTGGCTTTGCCCGAGTCTGGTGCGAGAACATCACGCCGGAACTCCTGCGTTTGGGAGCCCGCACGGATCCGCATTCACCCGGCAGGTGGCGCGTAAACGGGGTGGTACAGAATATGCCTGAATTCCAGAAAGCCTTTGGCTGCAAAGCCGGACAGCCGATGGTACGTGCAGCAGCCTGTCACGTCTGGTAAGGAAGTAAAGAAAGGAAACTAAAGAGTAGTCATACTAAGGCCCAGGAATGCATATAATCTTTCTGCATGCGTTCCTGGGGTGTGAAAGCATTTCGGCGATCCTTTGTATTGGTGTTGCTGGTTGGCAGCGCGATGGGCCAAACTTCTCCAGGCAATCCAGACAGCACGAAACCAATTTCTTCTACCCAGTCAGCAGTCAGTTCAGGGCAAGCGCTCATCAAGTCGGGAAAATTCTCAGAAGCTGCCACGATTTTCCGGCAGATCATTGCCGGCGATGTTACGGCTGGAGATTCATCCGGCAACAACCGTCCGCAACTTCAGTCTGTGCCAGAAGCATATGCCGGATTGGTTCGCAGCCTGCTGAAGTTAGACGATGTGGCAGGCGCAGAAGAAGCTGCAGCAATGGGTGTGCGCGCATATCCGCAATCGTCCATTGCGCTGGCTGCACGCGGCGACGTTCGCTTCCGCAATGGTGGAATCATTGAAGCGGAAAAACTTTATCGGTCGGCATTGAAGATTGACGCCAACAATGCTCGCGCATGGTTAGGCATGGGACGAGTGGATTCTGCATTGTCGCGCCGCGCCAAAGCACGAGAGGATTTTGCCCGAGCTCATGAACTTGACCCAGCGGATGGTGACGCTCTTTACTATTGGTCCGTGAGGCAACCGTATCCTGAAAATGTGAACGGCCTTGAGAAACATCTGTCCGAATTTCGCGATGACCAGGAGCGCGAACGCCATGAGCGAGAATATGTCGCATTTATCAAAGCACTTGCAGGGCACAAAGTATGGACAATGGCGCATGACGTTGACCAGTCTGATTTGAAGCTGCAACCTGTAGTCACACGCCTGCAGGATGGTCCACGCGCATACTCGCTGAGCGTTAGATTGAATGACCGCGCAAATGCGAATGTGATGCTGGACACCGGTGCATCAGGTTTGACCATAAGCCGGAAAGTTGCCGAAAAAGCCGGGGCCCGCAAACTGTCAGAGCATTCACTGGAAGGTGTGGGCAGCGCCGGCGCTGCCGCAGGTTATGAGGCGTGGCTCGACAAGGTCATCATCGGCGACTTTGAATTTCATGACTGCAACGTTCACGTCTCGCCCAGCATGAACGCTGACTATGACGGCTTGATCGGCACGGACCTGTTCGAGCAATATCTTGTAACGGTTGATTTTCCCGGCCGCAAGCTGCATCTCAATCGCACGCGAGTTGCTTCCGATGCAGCCGGCAGTTCCGTTGAGCCAGGCGACCCATTGCAGTTCTACCGCGTGGGGCACATCATGCTCATGCCAACCAGTGTCGGCGATTCTGCGCATGGTCTTTTTGCGTTGGATACCGGCTCTTCCACCAACACCATATCACCGGCGCTGGCACGGCAGGTGAGCATCGTGCGCGATTCGAACGTCGCCGTAAACGGCATGAGTGGCCGCGTAAGAAATGTTTACTCTGCGGACCACACCACATTGCAATTTGGCCGCTTCCAGCAGCCGCACGAAAATATCGTCACTTTTGATGTTCATGAGCTCAGCAAAGACCTGGGAGTGGAGGTCTCCGGCTTCATTGGTTTTGCCACCTTGAAGAAGATGAAGCTGATGATCGATTATCAAAACGGTCGCGTGGATTTTGAATACAAGCCGTAGTTTTCCACAATCATTTGAATCTTCCGCGTGCGCGCTGTCATCTCAATGACGTCTGTAAATCAGTTTCCATTCTCTTGATCGATCTGCAAAGGAAAGCAACATGTCACCAGATGTTTCGCTCATTGACTCTGCTCTTCGCACGTGGAAATCAAACATTGACCGCGCTGGAAAATTGTTCGGCGGGCTATCTGAAACGCAGCTTCAACAGGAGATTGCTCCCGGCAAGAACAGACTGCTCTACATCTGGGGACACTTAACGGCTGTGAATGACGCGTTGCTGCCATTGCTCGGTGTTGGAGAGAAACTCCACCCCGAACTGGATCCGATGTTTTTGTCCAATCCAGACCGTTCCCAGCAGAAGATACTTTCAGGAGAGGAATTGAAGCGCGTTTGGGATGAAATCAACGGATCTCTCTGGAGTGCATTTTCCAAATGGACGCCTTCAGAGTGGCTGCAGAAACATACCTCAGTCTCCGATGCGGATTTCGTCAAGGAACCCCACCGCAACCGATTCACCATCCTGTTAGGCAGGACCTCTCATTTGGCCTATCACCTTGGACAGGCAAACCTTGTAGTCTGAGACAACCGGGCCATTCCCAGATCGTTCTCAATAAGGCCGCCATTAGAAAGGAACACTTGATCAGCGATGACAGACGCACTCAAGAACGAAACAAAAAGCAAGCTTCTTCCCGCCGGCACTCCGGCGCCGGAGTTTTCGCTGAACAGCAAGCCTGATCAGAAGGTCTCTCTCAATGCGCTGCGCGGTAAACCTGTGGTTCTGGCTTTCTATCCCGCGGACTGGAGTCCTGTCTGTGGCGATCAAATGGCTCTCTACAATGAAGTTCTGCCGGAGTTTCGCAAGTTGGGGGCAGAGCTCCTGGGGATTTCAGTCGACGGGGTCTGGTGCCACCGCGCATTTTCTGAAGCTCGTAACCTGCATTTTCCGCTACTGGCGGATTTCGAACCCAAGGGCGCAGTGGCGCAACAATATGGTGTCTATCGCGATAGGGATGGCATTTCAGAACGAGCACTGTTTGTGATCGACAAAGACGGAAAGATCGCCTGGAGTTATTGTTCTCCCATCGGCGTCAACCCGGGTGCGGATGGAATTCTGCAGGCGTTGGAAGATCTTGCAAAATGAAAGACTCGGCAAAATAAAGATCTCTCAAAATAGTAAAGAGGTGTTTGTGGCGACTTTGAAGACTCCAGTAACGTCCCAAGACCATGTTCAAGGCCCTGAAAATGCGTCAGTGACATTGGTAGAGTACGGCGATTATCAATGTCCACACTGTGGCCATGCCCATTCGGTCATAAAGCGAATTCAAAAGCACTTCGCGAAGCAGCTTCGTTTTATCTTCCGTAATTTTCCTTTGAATGAAATCCACCCTTATGCGGAAGCCGCCGCAGAGACCGCTGAATTTGCAGGTACTCACAATAAGTTCTGGGAGATGCACGACCTGCTCTTCGAAAATCAGGAGCGGCTCAGTGACTCGCTACTTCCCGAGCTGGCCAAAAAACTAAAGTTGCCGGTGGACGCACTGGTAAACGCTCTTGAATCGGGCGAGTATTCTTCTCGTGTCGGCAACGATTTCAGCAGCGGAGTGAGAAGCGGCGTCAACGGAACTCCAACCTTCTTCATCAACGGTCGCCGTCACGACGGACCTTTCGAATACGATGATCTGGTCACTGCCATCGAAGACGCAATCGGGCCAGAAAAAGCGGTCGTAAATGGCTAGTAACCTATAAGAAGGAGCGCGTAGCGTCTGGTGCGTTACGCGATGGCCTTTCAACAAAGAGAATAATACTCTCGGCGATACTTTGTTCAATCGAGCTCAAACGCAACGTACATCTGCCTGCCCTTCCGCTCCACGTGCAAAGCGATCGCATCTCCAGAATGAAAGCTGTCAAGAACCGTACGCAATTGCGCCACCGAATTGATGGAAGTAGCGTTGATTGAACGGATCACATCACCAGCATTTAACTGCGGCTCGGGATCGATTCCGCGCAGCTGTGCTATCACTAGTACGCCGTCATTCAGACGTTTGTTTTTGTCATCCGTTAATTCCGGCTTTCGCCCGGAAACCATGATGCCCAGCCTCGGCACCGCGGTCTCTTCGACTTCATCCGGCGGGTGAGAGTCTTCTGAGTCCGGCGGCATCGCCGCCAGCAATACGTTAAGCGCGACCGTCTCTGACTTTCTGGCCACCTGAAGCCGAACGTGATCTCCCTGTCGCTTGTGAAGCAATGCCCACATGAGTTGGGGCACACTTCGCGCGCTCGCGCCGTCAACGCTAGTAATGACATCTCCAGCTTGAAGCCGTGCCTTCTCGGCTGGGCTTCCGGCGGCAACACCAGAGACCACAATCCCGGCATCGGTCGGCAGCTGAAGGGCAGAGGCGAGCGTGGGAGTTATTCCCTGTACGTCAACACCCA
Source organism: Terriglobia bacterium (assembly GCA_963755365.1). Taxonomy (GTDB): domain Bacteria; phylum Acidobacteriota; class Terriglobia; order Terriglobales; family Acidobacteriaceae; genus Angelobacter. The sequence continues at coordinate 138,604 of CAVWJV010000013.1, forward strand.
GATAGGGTCGCGGCACATATCCATATTGTCGAATCTGCTCGTAAGCGTAACGAACTAAGTCACTGGGAACGGCAAAACCAAGCCGCTCGATTCTTCCCCGCTCGGTTATGCTGAACACATCCATCCCTACCATTTCACCTTGAATATTCACCAACGGGCCGCCGCTGCATCCTGAAGCCAGGGCAGCGTCAGTCTGAACGTACACCAGGGAATCGTCGGGCTCAATTTGCCGTTCCACTGCGCTCACCACTCCGAGCGAAAGAGAATTTCGAAAGCCCTCAGCACCGCCCAGCGCAGCCACCAGTTGACCTTGTCTGAGACTCTTCGAGTTGGAAAACGAAACCGTGGGAAGATCCTTCGCATCAATCTTCAGAACTGCTATGTCAGCCTCTTTGAAAATACCAACGATTTTTGGCTCAAAGGACATGCTGCGTTTGTTATTGTCCCCTTCGACTGTTGGATGAGCATGGCTGTCGAGTTCAATGCGGATTCGTCTTGCCTTGTCGATTACATGATAGGCGGTGACAACGTATCCGCTGGGATCAACAATCATGCCCGATCCTGAGCCACGTTGCTTGGAAACAGTCTGGACCTTGGCGTCATCATCGCGGTCGGAAGAAGGTTCATAGCTTACGACTTCTATGTGAACGATCGCAGGAAACACCGTAGTGGCTACTTGTTCAAGTGACGCATTCAGGCTGCGCAATGTGTCTCCGTTGGAATTTTGCGGGGGCGCTTGGCCCCTGGAAGACACAACGAGAACAAGGGTCAATGCCGTGGAAAAGCATATCCGCTTAATGCCACCAGCTTTGTGATTCATAAATTGTCCGTTCTCGCTCGCAGACAGGCAGGCAAACACGCTGCGAGTCAACTCAATATCGGGCGGCCGCTGCTTCGCGAAATGTAATAGACCCGTCAAACGTTGAGCATTGAACAAAGAGCGGCGCTTTATGGACTCTACGCTGCCTGGGTAATCAGGTGGAACTGTCAGACTTATCAGCGAGTCAGAGCCCCGAACTGGCAGTATTGACAGTCACTGCATGCTGAACGTGTCAGGCAAGCGGCCGACTCTGGATTGCCAGCGCATTCTTGTCAGCGGCCACAAACCGGCTTGCAAAAAAATCCCCCGCCCAGATGAACTCGAACGGGGGCTAAAGGACGAAAGGAGCAGAGTTGTTACTGCCGTGCCATGGCGATGCGGACAGCCTCCTCCGGAGCCACGAGGTGATCGGGGCTTACAGCATCCTTGGCGATAGCAATCTGGACGCCCTTGACCTGTCCCGAAAACTCATTGCCTCGCGAGCTGTAATCTGGTGAAACGGGAGATCCCGAATCCACCCCTACGTCGCAACCATCATCGGCAGAGAAGATCATAGCCGCCGTGCCGGCGACTTTTCCCTCGCCGGCTTTTTTGCCATCTACATACAACGTGACGGTGCCTCCCTTGCCCAGGCCACCGCCCGCATACGCAAACTCCATGCGTACCTGGTGCTCACCTGGAGGTAGCGGACTGTTTGATTCGGCATAAAATTGGTGGATGCCGAGCAGGTTGTAACAGTATTTGAGCTTGCCATCTTTCGCATAAAGACTCCAGCCACCGATGTTGCCTCCCTGGGCAATGATGACGCCTTCTGCCCCCGTTGCGGGTACTACAATCTCAGCGGTCACCGAGTGTGACTTGTTCTTTATGTTGATGACGGAGTTTTCAGAGAGACGCCCCATGCTGCCAAATAGAATCTGGGAGTTGCCCTTGATCAGCACCGGCCGCCCCGCCGTATCTGCGTTTAGCCGTTTACTAAGATCATCATCCAGAGGTAGCACGTTGTAGCGTGTGGCCTCAATCAGCCACAGCCGTTGTAGCTCATGCAGCTTTTCTGGCATCTGCTTTGCCAGGTTGTTCGCCTGCGTCCAGTCTTTCGTTGTGTCGTAGAGTTCCCAGGTATCGTCGTCGAAGGCCGGAGTTACCTCGCCTATGAGGAGCCACGGTGTCTTGTGCCGTGTCACCGCCGTCCAGCCTTTGTGGTAGATGCCGCGGTTGCCGAACATCTCGAAATATTGTGTCTCGTGCCGCTCGGCTGCCTTGGCATCATTGAATGCGTACGCCATGCTGACGCCTTCGATCGGGTGCTGCTGGACACCGTTCACGAAAACCGGCTGCGGCAACCCGGCCGCTTCCAGGATGGTTGGCGCAACGTCAATTACATGATGGAACTGGCTGCGGATCTCAGCTTTCCCCTTGATACCTTTGGGCCAGTGAACGATCGTCCCGTTGCGTGTACCGCCCCAGTGCGAAGCGACTTGCTTGGTCCACTGGTATGGTGTGTCCATCGCGTGCGCCCAGCCAACGGCAAAATGGTTGTAAGACTCCGGCCCGCCCAGCTTTTCCAGCCTTGCCTTCAGGAACTCAGGCGTCTCCAGCGCGGAGGCGCCGTTGAAATTGATCATCTCGTTGTATGTGCCGTTCAGTGTGCCTTCAGCGGATGCGCCATTGTCGCCGATGATGTAGTAGATCAACGTGTCGTCCAGGAGATTCAGCCTTTTCAGAGAATCCACCAGCCGGCCAACATGATGATCGACATACTCCATGAATCCGGCGTAAACCTCCATCTGCCGGATGAGCACGGGCTTGAGTGCGGCAGGCATCTCGTCCCACGACGGGATTTCCTTGTGCCTGGGCGTGAGTTGACAGTTCGGCGGGATAACACCCAACTTTTTCTGACGCGCAAACGTCTCTTCGCGAAGCTTGTCCCAACCTTGATTGAACTTGCCTTTGTACTTATCCGCCCATTCTTTCGGGACATGATGAGGTGCGTGGGTCGCGCCCGGTGCAAAGTAGACAAAAAATGGTTTATCCGGCACCAGGGCCTTCTGTTGCCCAATCCAGTTCATCGCCTTGTCCGTCATATCTGGAACCAGGTGATACCCCTCTTCGGGCGTTTTCTTCAATTCAACCGGCGTAGTTCCCTCATAGAGCGAGGGATACCATTGGTGGGCTTCACCGCCGATGAATCCGTAAAAATATTCGAATCCGCCTCCCCCAGTCGGCCACGCATCAAAAGGACCGGCCGGACTGGTCTGCCAGACCGGAACCTCATGGCACTTGCCGAACTGTGCCGTTGCGTAACCGTTGAGCTTAAGAGTGCGCGCAAGCGGCGAACAGGTGTTCGGCAGAACGGAGTTATAACCCGGCGACCCGGTGGCGATTTCCGTGATCCCGCCCATTCCTACGGTGTGGTGGTTGCGGCCTGTTAGCAGTGCCTGCCGCGTCGGAGAGCAGAGAGCTGTGGTATGAAAGCGGTTGAATGTAAGGCCGCCGGCCGCCAGGCGTTCCGCCGTCGGGGTATTACATGGGCCTCCAAAAGCGCTTGAAGATCCAAAACCCGCATCGTCAATCAAGACAATCAGAACGTTGGGCGCTCCCTTCGGCGGACGCAACTGCGTGATCGGTGGATTCTTGGTGTCAGGATCCTTTGCATCATAAGTGATAAGGCCTGAGCGAAGTTGATCTGGGATGGGGAGAACGGTCCGTTGAATTTTATCTTGGTCATTCATGGAAAGGCACACCTTCTTCTGCTGAAAGTCTGGAGTGTTTATGAGGGTGATGAAATGAACAAGGCGAATATCGCCTCTGACAGGTACGGTAGGACTCCGCCATGCGCGAGACTACTGTCAGAAATCGCAGTCGTAGAATATCCGACACGGTTTTCAGGAGCTGCTTCGCGGGAGGCTACTTATCCCATTGCTCCTTCGAGGACAGGCGAGCAGCGGCCGCCAGTAAGGGGCATCTTATTCAAGTGGTGTGCTGTTCAAGATCGGGGTTTGGGCGCATGGTCATCGCAAACCATGACGGCAAGCGACAGTTCTCTTACGCTTCCGAGAGCTTGCGTTGCAACATTAGGGCAGCCGCGCTGGTCGCAAAAATATTCCGTGAGTATTTCTTCGCGCCCGTCTGCCGTCTTCAGACCTGTTTTAATCGTCACGTGTGGAATGGTGAACCCCTTAACCCAGTGGTTCTCTCATTGTGACCCGTATCAGGCTCTTGCGCAAGGACTTTTACCAGATAAGGTACGTCGATTCTCAATGGACTCTGGCGAACTGACTCTTCGAACGGGACTGTAATTTGTGACAGTGGTTGATTGCACGCCCGCCCTCGAAGCTTCACTATGAGTTCTAAAAGAAAGAGCTCGGAAGAAAGAGTTCTGAGGAAACTGAATGATGCCCGAAGCTCCCAGCGTATGGCCGCGGAATGCCCCATCGTATTTTCATGTCATGGCGAAGCCAACCGGGGCTGTTTGCAATCTTGATTGCAAGTACTGCTTTTTTCTCTCCAAGGACACGTTATATCCCGGCAGCCAGTTTCGCATGGCGGATGACGTGCTCGAAGCCTACGTCAAACAGCTCATCGAATCTCAGCGCGAGCCGCAGATTACCATTGCATGGCAGGGCGGCGAACCTACACTGATGGGGTTGGACTTCTTCCGGCGGGCAATGACCCTGGTCCACAAATATAAGCGTCCGGGGATGATCTTTGAACACACCATTCAGACCAACGGCACTCTTTTGAATGAGGAATGGTGCGAATTCCTGAGAACAAACAGTTTTTTAGTCGGGTTATCGGTGGATGGCCCACGCGAAATGCATGACGCTTATCGAGTGGACAAAGGGGGAGCACCAACTTTCGACAAGGTGATGCGCGCGGCTCGTCTGATGCAACAGCACCTGGTTGAGTTCAATGTTCTCTGCACGGTTCATGCCGCTAACGTCGAACACCCGCTTGAGGTATATCGCTTTTTCCGCGATGAATTGAGAACTCACTTCGTACAGTTCATTCCCATCGTTGAACGGGCCTTGCCTGAGATGCTGGAGATTGCGAACGAAGGCTGGGGTGAGCGCAACCACGCCCGCCCGCTTTACACACAGAGCGGGAACCTCGTTACCGAACGCACGGTCAAGGCTGAGCTTTGGGGCCAGTTTCTGATTGCCATTTTCGACGAATGGGTGCGACATGATGTAGGCAACGTTTTCATCCAGTTATTTGAATCTTCGTTAGCATCCTGGATGGGGATGCCTGCTTCACTGTGTATCTTCGCAAAGACATGTGGCAATGCCTTAGCTCTTGAGCATAACGGCGACCTTTATTCTTGCGATCATTTTGTCGAGCCCAAATATCTTCTGGGCAACATCCGTGAACAGCATCTGATACAACTGGTCGCCTCAGAGCAGCAGCGGAAATTCGGAAATGACAAACAGGACTCGCTTCCACGTTATTGTCGCGAGTGCGAAGTAAAGTTTGCGTGTAATGGTGAGTGTCCCCGCAACCGGTTTATCGAGACTCCGGATGGTGAACCGGGTTTGAATTATCTCTGTGCGGGGTACAAAGCCTTTTTTAACCATATTGATCATCCCATGAAGCTCATGGTGGACCTGCTGCTGGAAGGACGAGAGGCATCGGATGTAATGCAGATTCTGGCCGCGGAATCCGCTTGTGTACGGGCAACACGCTAATTAACAGAACTTTCATGGCCGTAAGCGGCCCTTATCTTACCAGGGCGACTGAAGTTATTCCTCACACGGTCCCCTTATAACCCGTTCTTGCCACGATTCGTCTGTGATCGGCATTGGATTACAAGCTGTGATTTCTATCAGTTGTTGTCGATACCGGGGAATGCGCAATATCACTAGATGACTGTCGACGATTGTTGATCGGTAGTGCTAAGTCGACAATCGGCCTGGCGGAAAGGAAGTAGGCGCAATGAGACAACGAATGCTAATGCTCGGCGCAATCGCAGTTTGCTCTGGTGTTTTTCTCTTAGTCAATATGGTGCAGGCGCAGACGCCGGAGGAAAAGCTTCAGAGCCTCTCCCAGATACTGGGCTTAAGCGCACAGCAAAAAAGCCAACTGTTACCAATCCTTAAAGCAGAGGCGCCCAAGCTGGAAGCACTGAAATCTGATCCCTCGAAGCGAGATAAGAGAAAAGAGATGAAAGCCATCCATGAGCAGTCTGATCCCCAGATCAAAGCCATCCTCTCGCCGACGCAGTATCAACAATGGAAAGCACTCCGGAAACAGGAGATAGACAAGGCCAAGAGCGGCGGTTAGTTGCAGCCCCTCTAGATTTACTTACAAGATGTGTTGCGATTCACCGTCATGGCTGACGCCCGGGAAGCTGCAACTCTCCTCTCGAACGCGGCGTTCTTGTTTGGCTGGTCAGGAACCGAATCGGAAAAAGCGCTGGCGGTCAGTGGGACAAAAGCATCAATGTCTGTACCAAACGAGGTTTCGGACCGGATAATCAGGTTGCCGCGAACCAGGCGAAGCCTCTCCATCATACTGATAAGGCCCAGACTTTCGCCAGCAAGCGCAGAATCCACATCAAATCCTGTGCCGTCGTCGTGTATGTCAAGTTGGATGCCGTTAGCCACCCCGTTTATTTCAACGGTTACGTTCTTGGCCTTGCTATGTCGCACAATATTGTGCAAGGCCTCCTGCGCTACGCGGAAAAGGCTGAGTGAAATGTCATTTTCTATCGGTTCGGGGAGGGCGCTCGAATTGCATGTAATAGGGAGATGATGCTGTCGGGCAACATCGTGACACAAGCCGCGAATCGAAGCCGCCAGGCCCAGAATCTGCAGCTTCGAAGAATGCAGCTGGTGGGAAATCCGGCCTGCGTCCGTGGAAATGTCATTGATCTGCTTCCACAGCCCATGTAACTTTGCATGGATCGCCTCCCGGGAACCGGAAAAACCCTTATCGAGCTCTTGCACCTCAATAGCAATCAACGCCAGACGCTGTCCTATATCGTCATGCAGTTCACGCGCGATTCGGGCGCGTTCCACTTCTTGCGCTTTTATCAATCGACCAGCAAACTCCGTGCGAGTTGCTGCCAGTTCCATGCGGTCGGTAATGTCAAAACAACAGCCAATGTAACCCGCAAAGCTGTCGTTGACAAACCGAGGAACACCGGAATCAACAATCCATCGGTACTGGCCGTCAGAACGTCGAAGCCGGTATTCCATGGTGAATTTTCGTCGGCCATTGAACGAGGCAAAATACGTTTCAATGCATTTCTCCAGGTCATTCGGATGGACTCCTTGTGCCCAACCGTTACCCAACTCCTGCTCCAGGCTTCGTCCAGTAAAATCCAGCCACCCGCGATTGAAGTAGGTGCAAAGGCGATCCAGCCCAGACATCCACATCATTACGGGGGCTGTATCTGCCATGACGCGAAAACGATGTTCACTCTCCTCAAGCATCAAGCGGGCGGTCGCCTGCTCGGTAATGTCATTGTGTTTGATGACTGCTCCATCCGCCGCCCCGATGAGTGGAGTCACTATCATATTGAACCAGCGTTCTTGATCTGGGGGGTGGCTTGCGTATGCGAGTTCAAAGATTTCCCGCCTGCCTTCCAGGACATCCCTTATTCCCAACAGCGCATGCTGGGCATAAGGATCTCCATGTGCTGAGGCCCTTTCGCACTCCTCCAGATAGTTTGCCCCCGGGCCACTCGACAAACCGGAATCCACGCCGGCTTTTGCGCCAAGCTCTGACCACCTTCGATTTACAGCCAGGATTGTTCCTGTACGATCAATGACAGCGACGCTGCTGGTGAAGGAGGACAGAATTGAAGCTTTCAATGCTTCGCTGAAACGTAACGCTGTCTCAGCGCGCGTGCGTCTCAATGTGTTGGCCAGGACGCTCGCAACGATCTGCAGTTCATGCTTCCGTTTACCCGGCCATAGCGGTTGTTGGCCGGTGTGGGCGCAAACCAGGGCGCCAAGCAATTCACCTCGGATGCGGAGGGGGACTATAACGCACGATTCGGAGCCGTGCTGCGCCAGCAGCTTCCTTAAACCAGTCAACTTTTCCATGATCTCGTCGGCATCGGCCCCAAATACGGTAACGTCGACGTCGCTTGCATTCCCTGTCTCCACCGTCGCTACCGGCTGTTTGGATGTAGCTACCCAGGCGCCATGAGAGCCGGGATTTGTGGAAACGTCATCGTCCGCCAGATCAACGAAGCTTGCCCACTCAAAGCCGAAATAATGCAGAAACATGGGAGGCCACTGCAATTCGTTAGTCTCTGAAACTGCAATCGGTTCCGCGGCCATCATTGCAAGAATGTTTTGAAATTCAGAATCTCTGGCGTCAAGTTGTTGAGTTGTTTTTCGATTCGCGCGAGTCCATAGCAAATAAACGATGATGAGAACCTGGAGCAAGATAATTCCCGACAGCCAATTCATATTCCGGACTGGGTTTACCCTCGGGGCTTGGGATCGGCCGGCAGGAATTAAGGCCTGAAGTGTTACGGCCTCCGAATCAAGCAAACTTCGCTCAGGCATGAGCTGAAAATGCCTTCCTTGAATGGTACTGAGATCCGGCCTGGGCACCGCACTCACAGAGCCAGACAGGATAAGAATGCCCAATAAAAACAGGAGCTGTATATGAACGTTTCGTTTAGCAAGGCAGGACCGGCTGAACCTTAATTGTGTCTTCATCGCGATCAACTCTCACCCCTGCTTGCTCCGTGTTGACAATAGGGCCCATTCATACTTTTCACCCTCGTCATTCGATTTTAGACGGAGCTATGCACATCTTGTTTGCATGAAAAGGCAATCGCGCGAGAACTGTTAGTTTTGACAGGTGACCACCTGATATTCCCTTTCATACTTTAATGAAGCCACTTTTTGATCATTACCCAGGCATTCCCGAAAGGGGAATCACCGCTGAATTAACGACGGCCAATACAGTTCCGCAAAAAGCCACCTGCAATCTTTTACAGTAGCGTCTGCGTAGGCCAACCCTGAGAGTTAACTGATCAGGGCAACTGAATAGCTTGGGAATTAATACCGGGCGGTACTCAGCCATGATGGCAACCGCCCGGGTAGCAGGATTTTGGGGTTGGTATGAGGAGAGACTCAAAGCACGCAAGGCACAGGCAGCAATCGATGAGAGCGTTCGATCTTCAAGTCTGGCAGGAAATTCAATATCTTGAGGCGCCGACTCACAATTGTGACTGTTTCATGGCACCGAAATCCAGGCCAGTTGTCGCCGGAGAGTTAGAGTTTGTTGATGATCAAATGACCGTGCCTTGGCCGATCCTTATCCGATGGGCTGCCGGCGCGCTCGCAGTGGGCGTCGTTTTTATAGTTCTTGTTTGCAATGGTTGTTAATTGATCACTGGTATATTTGCCAGTTTGAAGCAGTGCTTCTCTTATCCGATACTTCGTTTGCCGCTGACAATCCAGTAACAAATGTCTGCGCCAATTAAAGTTGGCACGGGCGAGCTGTACACATCTTCCTTTTAAGAATGGAAAAGATGAGGGGACATGCATACTTTTGACCCAGGATGCTGTCTGCTACGAACCACTACTTTTGGAACCAAAATATGATTCTCAATTTTGCCCTGAATTTTCGCCTGCATGGCGAGAGCGGATTTGGAGGGTGTACTGTGTCTTCGACTCGTAGATTACATTTGATGATTGTGGATGACGATGCATCCGTTCGTGAAACCCTGGCCATGGTTCTTTCCAAGGCAAATTATGTTACGTCGACAGCCAAAGACGGTGTTGATGCGCTTGCGCAATTCAGAACCCGTGTGCCTGACTTACTGCTGACCGACCTGGAGATGACGCGCATCTCAGGCGTTGATTTCCTCTGTAGCGTACGCCTAAGCTTTCCCGAGGTAGCTGTTGTGGCCATGAGTTGCACCAGCGACGAAGAGCATCTGCCGAATGGGGTAATCTCCGATGCGTTTTATCCCAAGGGTCGCAGCCACCCGGAAAAGCTCTTTCGCATTATCATGGACGGCATTCGCACCTGCGAAGCGCGAGCAGGTGAAAGCATCATCACCAGGCCTCTACTGACGCTGCGTGGCTGCAAAGAGGTAACCGGAACGCATTACGTCATGGTGAAATGCACGCAATGCCTGAAGACTTTTCTGGTACCTCAGGCCGACGTGAATGCCCGGGAGATACAGTGCATTTTCTGTCCGACCGAAATCCGATTTGTGGGGGGGACAGGTGCGTCCCGCCTCGCTGCTAAAAATCCGGACAACAACGTTACAGCCATCAGTAGCCCGGATCCCAAAGCGCGATCGGCCGCGAAAGGACGGTAAGACGCGATCGTCGAGTTAGCTTTCCGTTTTCCACTTTCATCAGATGATGCGATGCCGGCACTTAATCAAACAAGCATTGAACAGGCTGAATCGGGCTGTCACATCCAACAGTTTACAGCCGGCAATTGGTGAATAAAGTGAAAGGCAAGGGCGATGAAGGTTGATACCCAGCGGCGTCACTCCACTGCCCCAGGCGAGATCGCGGATGCGGTCTCGCCGCTGGTTTCATCTGCTGAAATATCTCCTGATGAAAACGGCAGCGATCGGACTTGCCTGCCTCCAAGTGCATCGATCATCACAATCTATAAAACCTGCCAGGCAGAACAGACCCGGACTGAGATCGACATCATGCAGGCTGTCTCTTTCGCCAACCCTTGTTTTCCAGCGACTGCAACCATTGAGGTAATCATTTTGTCACAAGCTGTAAGTTTTGCCAGTTTGACCAACCCAATACATCTGCTGAAATGGTTTCAACGCTCTCTCCTCCTTGACGAGAAAAGGGCAGTCCGGTTGTATGTTCCGGATTGCCCTTTTTACTTTTATTGCCTGCTTTCACAGCCGGGCAGAGGCCAGCTAAGCGAGACATGAGTTGAACGCAGGGCGTTTGGCGCTCTTTCGCAACCTTCTATACGCAGCAATACCGGTCATGCACCGTTCCCGTTCTTAAGAGGTTCTGGCGGTCACGCGCTACAGATTCCTTGAGAGCAGCCACGCGCTGTTGAATCTCGGGCGATTGGGATATGGACATTAAGGGTGCCGGCACCGACGCTATGAAATAGACGGAGGTTCCACGCGGCATAGCAACAGCGGTGGCCTGCATGCAATGCCACGTGGGCCGTTTTTGATTTGCATTAGGCTTATCTCCGCTGGCTTTGGCGTTGCGTCATGGTGTGAATTGCGACGGAAATAGTTATCTCGCGGATACCTATGTTCCCAGTAAGCAGGAGCAACACTGTCAAAGCTGACAGGCCTTACTACTACTAGTCGTTGAGAAAAGCACTTTCAAGCCTGTTACTTGCCATCGCGGCCGCCGTTTTTGACAGTATTGTTCGCACTCATCTGCAACTTAAAGGACGTAGTGCGCTGCGTTCGTCGATCGTAAATTCAACGGCTTCGGCAAGATAACAAAATAAGAAGAGGGACACACTGCCGAAGCTGTCGCCGATTGAAGTCAAGAAATAACTAGCTCCAGTTGTTGGACATTTACATCATTGCAAGTCCTTCGAGCACATTTCGCCTCTTTGTTTGCATGCTGTTGCGCCCGGTCCTACTTTCCTGACATTTTTGCCAGTAGGCGTCGTGAATGCACTTTCCTACGATGATTCGGGAATTACTCAATGCAGCGCCAGCATAAAGGCTTCACAACGCACTTCGCCATGAGCCATGAAGGAGTACCGGGCGCTGAACGCGAAATGCACCTCATAGTTGAGGTTCAGCTTAGTGGCAATCAAAAAGGAGAACCAAATGCACAAACTTACAGTTTTAGTGGGCTTGCTTCTGCTAACTGCCGGCTCCGCCCTGGCTCAGAGCGAGTACCCAGCAGCTGAAGCGTCAATGGACTTCATGTACGCCCGCACTCCTGTCGCAGGTCAAAGCTTAAACTGCGCGGGTGGCGGAACCACACTGGCCTTTAACGTCAGCAGTACGCTTGGCCTGGCGACGGATATAGGTTATTGCAGATTTTTCGGCAACACATTCGGCTTGGGTAACACGATTAGTGGCAGCCAACTTAACTACCTGTTTGGTCCGCGGCTTACTCTCAGAAGCAGCAGTGCAATCCACCCATTCTTCGACCTTATGTTTGGCGGCACTCGCCTCGGCCTTAGCTGCAACAGCACCATATTCGGTTGCTTAAATGGGACCGGCAGCTCGTCCGGCTCAAGAAATGCCTTTGCCCTGACGGTAGGTGGAGGCCTTGACGTCAAATTTTCCCAGCGGGTTTCCTGGCGCCTTGTCCAGGCTGAGTATCTCTACACCCGCTTCAACAATGACTGTCCTATAGCGTTCTGCAACAACAACAACAGTCAGAACAGCTTCAGGCTGAAGAGCGGGCTTGTATTCGGAGTGGGACACATTAAATAGCTGGTTAATTTTGTCGTGATTTGCGACAGGCCAAAGTCTACAGCAAGAAGATGCGCTGCCAGCTATATGACAAAGTGCTGCTTCGGGCCAGCCATTTTCTGGTGACGCCGAATGATGCAGAACAGAATGATGCGGGACAGGGCGCGACCGTGAACCGAGCGAAGCACGGTCTGCGCGTGTTCCGATGCCGCTGACACGTTATCTGAATCTCTCCGCTTGTCCGGTTCGATGTAGCACGTTATCGGGAGAAGCAAAATCATGCGAACCTTGATGAAACAGACTTCGGCGATCACTTTGTGTTTCATTCTGGTCGTCAGTTCCATGCGGTGGGGAGTTCAAGCGCAGGAAAAAAGTACGAGCGACTACTCCGGGCAAGGGACGCCCCTAAGTTCCGAAGAGTTGCAACAGCTGGTTGCGCCCATCGCGCTTTACCCGGATGCCCTGGTTGCCCAGGTTCTGGGCGCGGCAACATTCCCAGATCAAGTGACATTCGCTGCCGATTGGCTTAAACAAAACAGCTCTCTCAAAGGCAAGTCTCTGATGGACGCTGTAGACGCCCAGCAATGGGACCCCAGCGTGAAGGCGATCACTCAGTTCCCTTCTGTGCTCGACAACATGGCGAAGAATCTCAGTTGGACCTCCTCGCTGGGTGAGGCATATCACACGCAGACTACTGAGGTCATGCAAGCCGTCCAGGTCATGCGGGCCAAAGCCAAGGCAGCCGGCAATTTGAAGTCAAGCGAACAAATTAAAGTAGTGCAACAGTCACCACAAGTCATTGTCATCCAGCCTGCAAATCCCCAGGTTGTTTATGTACCCGAGTACAATCCCGCCGTCATTTACGGAACTCCTTATGTAGTTCCCGGATACACAACCAGCGCGGCGGTGGCCACGGGTGTGATGGCGTTCGGAGCTGGTATTGCCATCGGCGCAATGTTGGCTAGCAGCAGTCCCTGGAATTACGGCTATTGGAACTGCAACTGGCACAGCAGCACAGTTGTGTACCGGTCCTCGGCCTACTACGGAAACAGTGCATGGCACGGTGGCTATTATGGTTCTCATGGGTCCGTCTACGGCCCTAACGGGGCTGCGCACTATGGCAGAGGTTACAACCCGTCCACCGGTACTTACGCCCGCGGGGCCTCGGTTTCAAACGGCTACGGCTCCGAAAGAGCCGGTCAAGCGTACAACCCGAGGACTGGAACTTATGGCGCAACTCAGCAGGGCTCCAATGCTTCTGGAAACTGGGGAAGTTCTGCTGTTTCAAGAAATGGCAACACCGCCTATTCCCAGCATCAGACGACCTCTCGGGGAACGACGGGATCAGTGCAAACTTCAAATGGCGGCAAAGCCGTTGGAGCGTCGGGGCAATACAACAGCGCGACAATTGGCAAGAGTGCCAATGGCAACAAGTATGCGACGGCCGACGGAAAAGCCTACAGCAACACTGGGAGTGGCTGGCAGCAAAGAGGGGGAACCTCGAACGACGCGTTGAAGAGCAGTTCCAGCGGTTGGGGACAGGCAGAAAAGAGTGGCGGATCATCGGCTTTCGGTGACCGGGCCGGCGGCTGGGGGTCCAGAGCAGATAGCGCTCGTGGTTTTGAGAGCAGGGGCGGCGGTGGCGGTTGGGGCGGCGGTCATTTCGGTGGTTTTCACGGTCGTAGGTGAAATCATATTTGCATCCGCAAGCAACTGGCCCAGGCAAAAACTAGAGTGACGTTTTCAAATCGAAGCAGGAGGAAAAGTCATGTCGCGAGTAACCCACAGAATTCATGTGGCCTGCCAGCTGATCCTTGCGGCGCTATTGGTTCAGCTTGCTGCCTGCAATAATCAACTCGCGAAATCCAGCCCGCCTTCGTCCACGACATTCCCCTCGCCGGACAACGCTGGGAATGCGCTGCTGGAAGCGGCGAAATCTGGTGATCAGAACAGGCTTCTGGCAATTTTCGGCCCGACATCTAGAGAGCTGGTGTTCTCTGGTGACGCAGTGCAGGATAAGAAAACAGTTGACGCATTTGTGTCAGCCTATGAAGCCATGCACAGGTGGCGCAAAATGCCTGATGGCGCGCAGATCATGCTGGTTGGAGCAGATAATTTTGCCTTCCCCATCCCGCTAAAGAAAAACGATGCTGGACAGTGGTTCTTTGACACCGAAGGTGGAAAGGATGAAATACTCGCGCGCAGGATTGGTCACAATGAGTTGGCAGTCATTGACGTTTGCGAGGCGCTGGCCGATGCTCAGGGCGAGTACTTCTCAATGCATCACGATGACGGAACTAAAAAGCACTACGCCCTGAAATTCATCAGTGATCCCGGCACCCAGAATGGCCTGTACTGGGAATCGCCTGAAGGTCAGCCCAAGAGTCCCCTCGGGCCGCTGGTGGCGTTCGCGAGCACAGAAGGATATGGCGCAGCGCAGGCAAAATCACGCGCTCCCTTCCACGGGTATAACTTCCGCATGCTGGATCGGCAAGGAAGCCAGGCAAAGGGCGGCGCCAAGGACTACCTGGTAGACGGAAAAATGGTGAATGGATTCGCCTTCGTCGCATATCCGGCTGAATATGGAAATTCCGGCATAATGACGTTCATCATCAATCAAGAGGGCGTATTGCTCCAGAAAGATCTGGGCAAGACTACGGCCGCAACCGCAGCAGCCATGACCGAATTCGATCCCGATAGCAGTTGGAGCGTGGTAGAGGAATAATCAGTACTCCTCTCCCATGTGGCTCGTGTGCGAAGCACAATGGTCGACGGCAGCCTTCTACTCACTAACCGTTCCAGGACGCTTCCCCATGCGCTCATTGCCGGCTCAACACTGTCAGCAACTATGGACCGAAAAAATTGGCGGCCCTTCCTGATCATCTCGACATTGGAACAGGCTGTCACTTTTAACACTTAATGCAGCTTGCATTCAGGCCTATTCTGCAAGCATGAAGCCATTAAAACTTGCAGTTTATATCAGGGCTGGCGATGCCTGGCTTTTTCGCAACCACGCACGGTCCGCGGGGAGGTTGTTGCTCATCGCATTTGTTTTCCTGCTATGGACTTCGGTTTCGCCGGGACATACACAGACGCCATCTTTGCCTCAACAGAACCTGTTCGACGTAAACGACGAGCTGACCCCGACACTCAAGATTAAGGTCAATGAAGTTGACCTCTTGCTCACGGCCAGAGATCGCCATAACCACTGGGTGACAGACCTCTCTGAAGAAGACGTGAGTATTCTGGATAATGGCCAGCCGCCCAGTTCGATTCTTGAGTTTCAGAGCCGTTCCGATCTGCCACTGCGAGTTGGATTAATTATTGATAGCAGCGATTCGATTTCTCGCCAAATAAAATTCGAAAAGCAATCTTCCATCGCCTTCATCCGGCAAGTTCTGAATCCCGCGAAGGATAGCGCCTTCGTCGTAAGCTTCAATGAAAACGTAAGGCTGATGCAGGGCTTCACCTCAGATCTCACAGCCCTGAGCAACGCAATTCGCGAACTCCCATTGGGGGGCTCCACTGCCCTCTACGATGCCGTGCATTTTGGATGTGAAAAGCTGCAGGAGCACGCTGATGGCCAGCCTGCGCGGCGGGTTCTAATTGTTATAACTGACGGCGATGATAACAGCAGTCACTACAGCGTGCGCGAAGCCATCGCTGCCGCGCTCCAGCAAAACGTGGTCGTAATCGCGCTCAACACGAATGGCGAGCCGAGCTCTCTTGACCCAAAGTTCAAGCAGATCAAAGAAATGGCGGACATGTCAGGCGGTCTTGTACTGAAAGCCAGTAGTGAAAAAGACGTTGCTAAGGCATTTAAAGCAATCCAGGAACAGCTGAGAAGCCATTACTTCCTGGCCTATAAGCCCGCTGAACTCAATCAGGATGGTTCATTTCGAAAAATTAAAGTCAAGGTCAAGCGTCACGGCTTGCACGTCTTCTACCGGCATGGCTACTATGCCCCCGTAGCCATGAACGAACCAGAAAAACAGACGATTATTCCGGAATAATTTGTCATTCATTAGCGGCCGCGACAAAATGGTTTTTTACCGCGAACTGGATCAATTCGGCATTCGTTTTCACGCCGATTGCTTCCATGATCCGATATTTGTGGAAGGCAATGGTTCGCGGCGTGAGACCCAGAACCGCGCCGACTTCTTTCATCAACCGTCCTTCAGCCAGGAGTTGCAGGACCTCAATCTGGCGACCGGTGAGTTTCTTTGCTTTCATCTTCGGGTGCGGACAACGAATGAATGATTCCGTCAGGGCCCGTTTGATGAGTGGAGTAACGTAAATTCCACCTTTCAGCGCTTCATGAATTCCATGGAGGAGCTCTGACGCAGCTGAACTCTTAAGCAAGTAGGCCGACGCGCCGCTGTTCAGCGCCTCAGACGCAATATCGGGATCCTGATTCATCGTCACATAAATCAGCTTCACTCTCGGCATGGTTTGCTTGAGCCGCTGGCCGGCAGCCAGCCCATTCAAAAGCGGCATGCCGATATCAATCACAATGACGTCCGGCCGCACTTTGGGCGCCACATCGAGAAGCTCACGGCCATCTCGCACCGTTGCTATCACTTCATATTGTGGCTCCAGTAATCCTCGAAATGCTTCAACAATCATCGTATGATCATCTGCGATAAGAATCCTTGTCTTCTGCATTTGTCGCTCCTTTGGCGCCGAGACTAGCGTTGGCGGTCCGCTTGATCGACCATGAACTGCTTCGCAACAGATAGTAATGAGGCGCGAATATAAAAACCGAAGCAGCTCTTATTCAATAACTCCGAATCCCACTCAGATGGTGGAGCAATCTTGAATTTTACTCCAAATAGCTCCTGCCGTCCCTGTCACAATTATCAGGAACCTTAGCAATTGAGCTCTGCACTCTGATTTTATTTGAGCGGTGACTTGGGAAAACTTTGCTGGGAGCGTAAAATGTCGCGTTCTGAATTCCGAATTGTGAATTCGTTTCACCTCTCTCGAGTTTTTCCATCGCAAGCGCACTTGTAGCACGTAGTACTCTGCATGCCTTCCGTCTTGAACTCTCCTTGTGCCATTTTTTGAATCAGAAAGAAAATTTCCAGTGCTGTTCCAGCCTCACAGAATTCTTTCTCATGCTCTTCGCAATCGACATGAAACTGTCAAGATTGGCAATAGAGCTTTTCTCATCGCCGTGGTATAATCCGCTTCGCCGCTGGCGGGTGTCCTATGTCCAAATTCATCTACTCTCTTCCTGGCGGCGATTTTCGAAGTTTTGCTGTCATCTCTTTTCTTGCCTGCGTGATTCTGGTCCTGTGTCCTGGCGCGCAATCACAATCTTCGGATGATGTTCACATACCTTCGACACACGTACGTTCGACGAGCGATGCGCCTTCAAGGGGTGATGCGCCGGCAAAGAATGATGCGCCTGCGGGCGCCGAAGATCGTGCCTCGTCCGATCATGATACCCGTAGTGTCTTGCGGGTCAAGACGGACCTGGTTCTCGTGCCGGTGACGGTCAATGACGCGATGAACCATCCAGTCGTAAACCTGGGCAAACAAAACTTTGAACTCTTCGAGGCCGGAAAGCCACAAGAGATCAGCTATTTTTCCACGGAGGACTCGCCTATTTCGGTTGGAGTTCTTCTCGATCTCAGCTACAGCATGACGAACAAGATCGAGATCGCGCGCGAGGCATTGCGGCAGTTTTTCAGCAACTCAAACCCCAGCGATGACTACTTTGTAATCACGTTCGCTGATAGCCCTCATTTGCTGGCTGACACAACGCAGTCAATAGATTCCCTGGAGATGAAGTTGGCATCCGCGACGCCTAAAGGCAGTACCGCCCTGATGGACGCAATTTACATGGGGCTCTCGAAATTACATTCAGCAAAGTATCCAAGACGTGCGCTTTTTATCATCTCCGATGGAGGCGACAATCACAGCCGCTACGGCTCCAAAGAGATAAAAAAGCTTGTTGAGGAAGCTGACGTGGAGATTTATGCGGTTGGGATTTTCGACACAATCTTTAAAACGTACGAAGAATGGTTAGGAAAGCGAATGTTGACTGGCATTACCGAAGCAACGGGAGGCAGGACAGTTGCTGTGGATGATGTCAGGCAGTTGCCTGATGCTGCTGCCTCAATTAGCCGGGAACTTCGAAGCCATTACGTGCTTGGCTATCGTCCAGTCAATTCTGCCCGGGATGAGCAGTTTCGAAAAATCAAAGTTCAATTGGCTGGTCCTGCGCCCGCCACACCATTACATCTTCATTTCAAAAAAGGGTATATCGGGCCTGGAAACTGATTTGTGCGTTGCTCCAGCGCTAAATTAATACGTCTCATTTTCAAAGGTTCTTGGATGTCGGTATTCCGGGCTGCTCTTCGGGGGAATTTTGAACAGGCCCTGCCATTATGTTCAAGGCCGAAGCTACGCGAGTTGCCGCAATTGAAGAAAGCTATCGGTCTTTAGTAATCCTTTTTTTTTATCCAGGGAACTTCGCACTCGCTCGCCCAATTCTGGAAAAGTAAACGGTTTTTCCACGAACGGGATGTCTGTCCCTAATTTCTCCAGATCTGCGTATCCAGAAATAAAGACAGCCGCCATGTCTGGCCGTTCCTGTTGAATTATGCGGACAAGATCATCGCCTCGCATGCCGGGCATCACGATGTCAGTAATCAGGAGGTCAATGGCCTCCTTATATGCTCGCGAGATTCGCAGGGCCTCGTCTCCATTTTCCGCTTCGAGTACTTTGTATCCCAGATTTTCCAGATAGACACGCGTCATGGAGCGAATGCCGGCTTCGTCTTCCGCCAACAGTAAGGTTTCGTGGCCGGTTCCGGGTGACGCTTTTGTGGTCGTGATTTTTTTCGGAACCTCGGCAGTGGCGCGAGGCAGGTAAACGCGAAACGTGCTGCCGTGATCAGGTTCGCTCTCGACCGTAATATGTCCGTTTGCCTGCTCCACAATCCCATACGCGGCCGACAATCCCAGTCCGGTGCCTTTGCCCACCCCCTTGGTGGTGAAGAAGGGCTCGAAGATCCTTTCCTTAATGTCAGTGGACATACCCAGACCTGTGTCACTTACCTCCATTACCACATAACTTCCGGGGTCCGATTCGTAGGATTTTCCCTCTTCGGGCGCTTCATTGCTTGTCGTGAATGACAAAATGCCTCCTTCCGGCATGGCGTCCCGGGCATTAATGCTCATGTTCATGATGAGAAGCTCAAGTTGGGAAGGATCAACAAAGATAGGCAACTCTTCTGCGCGAATGTTCACTACCAATCGGATCCGGTCCGAAAGAAGTCGCTGCAACATTTTCGCCATATCAGAAATAATCGCATTCAAGTCCACGATCTGCGGGATTGCGGGGTGTTTCCTGCTGAACGCCAGCAATTGCCTGGTGAGGGCCGCCGCCCGCCTCGTTGCATTCACCAGTTGCTCGCAGAACGCGCGGTGCTTTTTCGGCAGGTCCGTATCCTCCAGCAGCTGGTTGGCATAACCGGAGATCAGCATGAGCAGGTTGTTGAAATCATGTGCTACACCACCGGCAAGCCGCCCAACCGCTTCCATCTTCTGAGACTGTCGTAATTCCTCTTCCATACGCCGCGCCTGCGTGACATCACGAATGCTCCACACACGGCCAGCGATTCGGTCGTCAACGCGCTGCGGTTGCGAGTAACGTTCGAGCACCCGCCCATCTTTGAGATGCAAAGTGTCAAAGGCGACTGAGTCAGGCTTCGCATTCAAAGCCTCAATACCCTGCATGAAGGCTTGTGAATCCTCGACTTGGGGCGCTATGGAACTGAGCACCTCGCTCCCCCGATGTCCTGCCAAGGCGATGCGTGGAATGTGCCACATGTCAATAAATTTTTGGTTGTAGCCGCTGATGGTTGCGTCATTGGCAATTACCAGAATACCGTCCGCTGTGGATTCTAACGTCGCATGAAGAAGAGACAGAGATCGCTGAAGCTGCGCTTCGGCATAGCGGCGTTGCTGGTTTTCGATTCGCAACGCAGCGTTGGCTTTGGCCAGTTCCATGGTCCGCTCGTTCACGTGCTTGTCGAACTCGGCATTGGCTTGCCGGATTGTCTGTTCTGCCTCCTGGCGAAAGCGCAGATCGCGTGCCGTAACAATTACGCCGGCGACTTCGGGATCGAGCAAGTGATTGCTGGCGATAATCTCAAACGGAACCCACTGGCCCTGATGGTTTTGCAACCTAACGACTGTTGGAACTGCTTCCCCTGATTCCTGCACAATCTTGGCGTATTCGGTTTCTATACGGTTGAAATCGTCAGAATGAAGGAAATCAAACGCGTTTCGTCCTGTCACTTTTTGAACGCTTATTCCCAGCACTCGCTCCACCTGGGGACTTATGAACCGTATTATCCTTTTTGCATCAATGAGTGCAACGATCTCTGAAATACCCTCCACGAGTGAACGCAGTTTGTGTTCACTGGAACTGACAACGGTTTCAATTCGCTTGCGTTCACTAATATCGCGATTGATGCTGAGAATAGCTTTACGGCCCCAGTAGTCGATGTTCGACAGACTTACAAGAAAATCAATTTTTTCTCCGCTCTTACTGACATCCGTTCTTTCAATGACCTGCCGGTGGCGAACCAGCCTTGCGTAGTCGCGTGTGTCCTGAGTGAGCGTTTTCAGTTGCTTGCCGACGAGTTCTTCTTTCAGATACCCATAGACTTTGAACGCACTTTCATTTGCATCGAGGATCCGCAGGGATCTCGGATCAAGAATGAGGACAACATCATTGACGGCGGTGAGAAGCGCGCGGCACAATTTCCGAGCGTGGGCCACTGCAAATTTTGCGTGCTGGGCCATCCGTGACACCTCTAAAACGCTGGAATTGAACCAGTTAGCACGTAAGAATTATTATGGGCAGACCCCATTTGCAGAACTGGCAATAATGCTAGGTTATTGACGAACAACCGGCTGAATTGTGGACGAATGCTCAAACTGCGGTTCAGTTAGCTGTTTTCTTCGATTGCAACGTCAGATCTTCGTTGTGACGTACCATCACATTCGGGATAAAATGAAAGCGTGGTTGCGACCTTCGCCGTCTGTCCAATTACGCAGCGGAACGACGTTGAGTTGCGCCAGTGATCCTCCCTCTTTTGAAACCCAAAATTGAAGCATTGCAGCAAGCACTAGATGAGCGCCTGATACTCTGTGCCTAAAAATGAAACTGCGTATCCTGATAGCGGACGACAATGCGCTCTTCTTGCACAAAATTGCTTCCATCCTGGAAGTCGAATTTGACGTTGTCGCCATGGTTGCCGATGGCCGGGCAGCCGTCGATGCTGCACTCAAATACAACCCTGATATAGCGGTCATTGACCTTGAAATGCCCCTGCTTAACGGCATTGACGTTGCCCGGGAATTGACCCAACAGCAACAGTCTCCAAAATTGCTCATTTGTTCTGTGGAAACAGATTCTGAAATTGTGAACGCAGCGTTGCAAGCGGGCGCCCTCGGTTATGTATTCAAGGCGCGCCTCGAAACAGATTTGCTTTTAGCGGTTAGATCGGTCGCTCAAGGCCGGAAATATGTTTCATCTGACGAAAATTAGAGCTTACTCAGTTTCCCTTTCCCATAAGGGCACCCGTAAGTGTTTAAAAAAGAGGCAATTTGCACCGAAAACCTTGCCGCGATGGAGACGGCTGTTTAAGATTATTTCGTTAGCTGCGAGACGGGCCATCAGTTGATTTGCGAACCGAGGTGTAGGAGCGTCATGGGGAGCCATTCACTGGGTCACAATTCCTTCAACTCCAAGGCACTCCCAACAGAATCACGGGCCGATGTCGCTAATCTGCTCCGGAATGTCCTGCGTAACGCGCGTGTCCCGCTTCTGGTCGCGATAAGCTACTACGCGGGAACTAAAATCGGGTTTCTCTTCACGCCCGCGAACTCGCCTATCTCCACTTTCTGGCCGCCAAACGCCTTATTGCTTGCCGCCTTCCTTCTAACTCCGCGGCGGACGTGGTGGGCGTTCATATTAGCAGTGCTTCCGGCGCATCTTTTCGCGCAATTGCCGACAGGTGTCCCCCTGGCAAGAACGTTGGGGTGGTTTCTGGGGAATACAAGCGAGGCGATGCTGGGCGCCATTTGTATCGCTCATTTCAGGAAGCAGGAGCGTTTATTCAGCAGCGTTCGCGGCGTAACTATATTCCTCGCGTTTGGTGTTTTTGGCGCTCCATTGATCACATCGTTTCTCGATGCTGCGGTAGTGCAACTGACAGGCTTCAGCGGACACTATTGGATGATGTGGATTACGCGGCTCTCGTCAAACATGGTGGCTAATATAACCGTTGTTCCAACAATTCTGTTCTTCTTCCGCGATGGAAAATCCTGGTTTCAAAAACCAACTCTTCGCTGGGCAGAAGCGGCCATGCTGGGCCTGGGGCTCACACTCGCCAGTGTAGTGGTATTCCACCAGGAATCCACGGCAGGCGACCCAATTTCCACATTGACCTTGTTCGCTCCCCTGACTTTCCTCTTCTGGGCCGCAGTTCGCTTTGGCTCAGGTGCGTATAGCTCTTCGATGCTCCTGGTTGCGGTCATTGCAAGTTGGAATGCGATACATGGGAGAGGATTGTTAACACCTAATAAATCGCCGGCAGAAAATGTGTTGTATCTAAATATTCTTCTGATACTGTTCGCATTGCCCTCGATGATATTGGCGGCGGTGATCTCGGATCGGCGGCGGGCGGAAGCGGTTTTGAAGAACACGCGCAATAATCTGATCCATGAACAAGAACACGAACGCTACCGCATTGCTCGCGAACTGCATGACGACCTTGCTCAGCGGCTTACAATGCTGGGGCTGGAATTCGATCGCTTTAAGACTGAATCGGATCCTTCAATGAAAGACCGTGTGCAGCTGCTTCGCGATCAACTGCGCGGTATTTCCACTGCTACTCGTGATTTGTCACATCAATTGCACCCGTTTGTGCTCGAATATCTCGGCCTTGTGGCTGCGTTGAGAACATTATGCCGCAACGCGAACGGCAAACTGAAAGTCACATTTATCGAAGAAAACATGCCGGCTCAACTCGATCCGGGGATTTCCCTCTGCCTGTACCGGGTAGCTCAGGAAGCACTACAAAACGCATCGGACCGCGACGAAGCTCGTGCTGTAATGGTTAAGTTGAAGCTGGAGAAGGAGAACGCTTCGCTCGTGATCTTCGATGATAAAGTGAGTTTGAATCCTGAACAGCTCTATAGTGGCAATACTGGGCTCGCCAGCGCGCGCGAGCGACTGCTGGCAATGGATGGAACTTTCATCGTTTCGTCGACGCCACATGCCGGCACTAAGATCGAAGCATCCGTACCTTTGACTTCATCATGAGTTCGCTGATGCTGGCAAAGGATGGTCGAACAATTTACTATCGTCGGTAGTGAACAATCCAACATTAACAAGTTCCAATGGATCAGGTTCGGAACTTCATGAAGCTGTTCTGGTTTCGTTAACGGTGAACTCCACGCATTTGACCTAATTGTTTCGGTGGTATGCTTGCCTTCGGTTTTATGGCGCCCGCCTCCTGGGTGAGCAAAAGAATGTCAGTGTTCAATTCTCGAGATACGGCTTTCGGTGCGACTTGGGGTGTCTTCAGTCGACGGGACGTGAAATGGCGTCTGATATTGCTCTTGGCGTTGCTGGCGCTATCCTATAGACCGAGTTCGGTCGCACAAGAAAAATAT
Source organism: Terriglobia bacterium (assembly GCA_963755365.1). Taxonomy (GTDB): domain Bacteria; phylum Acidobacteriota; class Terriglobia; order Terriglobales; family Acidobacteriaceae; genus Angelobacter. The sequence continues at coordinate 162,483 of CAVWJV010000013.1, forward strand.
CAGGTAAAAAACGTCCTGATTCTTTATTCACATGAGCGTGAGCTGTCTACCTACACTGAATTAGATAGTGCATTGAGATCGACGCTGCAATCTGACTTCAGCCGTCCGGTGGCGTTTTATACCGAGTATCTGGATCTATTCCGCTTTCCTGAGGAACGGCGCCAACGCATTTTGGTGGATTATCTCCGGATCAAATACTCAGATCAAGAAATTGATCTTGTCGTCCTCGTGAGCCCTCTCGCTTTCACTTTCTTCAACAAGTATGGTGATCGACTTTTCCCTGGAATTCCGGCAGTTTTTACTTCTGTGGGTATTCAAAGACTCGAGAGCGTTCGGTTAGGGCCAAATGTTACCGGCGTCGCGGTACAACGCGATCTTCGCGACACGATGGATTTCGCTTTGCTCCTTCAACCAGACACCAGGGGTGTGGTCGTTCCTGCAGGATCAAGTTCCATTGAGAAAGTGTGGACAGAAGAGGCGCTGAAGACCCTTTCGCCGTACTCCGGACGTTTGTCAATCACCGTGCTCCGTGACCTTACCTTGAAAGAGCTGCTCGCGCGATTGAGCAATCTTCCGCCCCATACAATCGTCTTATTTGCTTCGGGCTACTTCCAGGATGCCAGCAACAATTATTTTCTTCCCGAAGACGTGCTGGAACTCATCGCGCGCTCTTCTAACGCACCTGTATACGGCCTGAATGAGCCGTACCTCGGCCATGGCATCGTGGGCGGCAATCTCTATAATATGGCGGAGCCAGGGCAAGCGGCGGGCATCATGGGAGCCAGAATCTTGGCTGGCGAAAAAGTCACAGATATACCCGTGCAGACCATCAACCCTAATCACCTCATGGTCGATGCGCGACAGCTCAAGCGCTGGGGCATCGTTGAAAGTAAATTACCTCCAGGTACTATTATCAGGTTCAAACAGCAGTCAACGTGGGAACTTTACAGATGGTATTTTTTGGCTGCTGTCTTTTTGGTACTGCTTCAGTCTTTGTTGATTGTCACTCTGGTGGTACAGGGGCGCCGGCTCAGGCACTCAGAAGCAACGCTTAAGGATCTGAGCCGGCATCTCATCAATGCGCAAGAGGATGAGCGGAAACGCATTGCACGGGAATTGCACGACGACTTTGGACAACGCCTGGCGCTGCTGAAAATCGAACTGGAAATCCTGAACCAGGAGAAAGGGTTCATGCAGATCAGTGGAAGAGAACCGCTGCAGAACCTGCTCGACAACGTGGGGGATTTAGCCAAGGACATCCAGGACCTGTCTCACCGGTTACATTCCTCCAAGTTGCAATATATTGGTCTGACCGGCGCGTTAACAGACCTTGGCCGTCAAATTTCGAAGCAACATCAAATATCAGTTGATTTAAGGACGAGTGATCTCACTGGTCCAGTTCCTGATGAGACTGCGTTGTGCTTCTACCGAGTGGCGCAGGAAGCCCTGCATAATGCAGCGAAACACAGCGGGGCGAGCCAGGTGGTGGTAGCAATCTCAGGTAAAAAGGCCTTGCTTAAGATGCGCATCACGGACAATGGGCATGGCTTTGATCAGGCGGAAACATCTCTCGGGCTGGGGCTGGCGAGCATGCGGGAACGATTGCAGATGATCGGCGGGAATCTCGAGGTCATCTCAAGACCAGGTGGTGGAACCAGATTGACAGCCGAAGCACCTCTTCAAGAATCCTTCAGGCAAGCCAAGGCCAGCTAATTTTTCCAGCGGCCGAAGCAGATATCAGGTCCAGCAGTCTCAAATTTGCCGCGATTGAGCAACTCCTGAACTGCTAAATTCTTCGCACAAGGGGAATCCGGCGGATATTCGATTAGTGATTGCTGGAAGCGTCTGGCGCTTTCATGCGTCTCAAAATAGGAACTTCCCTCGAAACACCAAGCATGTCGTTATAGGTAATCGTATTCGCTCCAACCAGGACCAGCATGTCCATTCCCTTCATGTATTGACTGCCATAAGTGCCAGGCGGCGGCGTATATAAGACCACGTAAATGTCATTTTTCAGTTGTATGGAGATGTCATACCGGCTCACAGAAGACGCAGATGCCGCGCTATCCTGATGGGTTTTAACATCCACAATGGTGGCCGTCTGATATGCGGGCTTTGCAGATTGGCCCAGTGCGGGAACGACCGCCATCCACATCACGATTATTTTCACTACATCAAGCGCGCGCAACGAGACGCCGGCGGAATTCTTTGCGAAAAGCATGCTCATAGGAATCCTGATTCATTATTCAGCGTAGTGGCAATCGGGGGGCAAAACACTGTCAAAAGATTCAGGTATTAGTGAGATGCGCCAGTTGACTGCCAATATTGACAGTGTGACTGGAAGATCCTCTTCTCTAGTATTCAACTGCAGTTCTGGTCAACCCGAAATTTGCACACCAAGAGTGGCTAAACATAAGTGTTCAGCAATTGGGGAGCAATATGAAGGAGGTCCACATGGGACGCTGTCCGCAGCTTCTGCTCGTAGTAATTACCGCCCTTATCCTCGTTGGCCCTCTGCGCGCCCAGGTTGAAAATGATTATGGTGAAGACAGCAAACTGAACACGAATCTGGCCGTGTCCTTTAGCGCCCCGTTGAATCCGCTTGCCAGGTTCACTAACTTCGGTTGGGGAACAACGGTAGGCGCAGGATACAACTTCAATAGTAAAAATGCGTTTGTCGGGGAATTTCTGTGGAACCGCCTCACGCCAACCAATGAGGTAATGGCGCCGGTCCGTGCTGCTCTAAATTCGGCAAGCGTAAATGGTTCCGCTAATCTCTATGGACTCACCGCAAACTATCGCTTCGAGTTGCGAGGGCAAAAGCTTGGGACCTATTTCATTGCCGGCGGCGGCATCTACCACCGCAATGCCAGCCTGACACAAAATGTACCGAACGGCACTGCAACAACTTGCACCCCGGCCTGGGGATGGTGGGGTTTCAGCTGCTCGTCAGGCGTCGTCAGTCAGGACGTAACGCTCGCAAGCGCTGGCTCAACTTCTGCCGGTGTAAATGGCGGCATCGGCTTTACGGTGAAGGTGGGAGAACCTCGTTACCGCATGTATATCGAAGCACGCTACCATTATGTGCCCAATCCGAGGATCAACACCAACATCATACCTATCACGGTGGGGATCCGGTTCTGATTCTTACACACGCCTCGTCCCGCTGTATGCGCCAGACAAGACGGCATGTCTCCCGACCCGTTCAGTGGCGGATCCGTTCTTCAGTTTTCCTGGATCGCAAGCTCGATCGCGGGTAGCAGCCGTTGCGCAACGTCGGATTTGAGAACATAGGAGCACGCGCCGGTGCCCAGCGCCATTTCTCTCACCATCTCGCAATCATTTTCCGACAAGAATATTATCTTTGAGCCCGGAGAGACTCTCCGTATCTGCGTGGCAGCTTCAATGCCGCTGATTCCGGGAAGACCGACATCCAGCAACACTAAATTCGGCTGGAGCTGGTGCGCTTTCTCGATTGCTTCCACCCCATTGCCTGCTGTATCAATGACCTGCAACAAGGAGTTTAATTTGATAAACAGCTTGATGACCGCATGCCATGGCTCAAAATCATCTACCAAAAGAATTGTAATAACTGACAATTTCTTGAACTCCGATTGGCCCTCAGTTTTAGAACATATCGATGAAGTTCGCGGGGGACTTGTTTCAACAAGCATGACAGGCGGAAGTGATACAGTCGTTGCGCCAGAGCAAACTGGCAGATGTGCTTCGGGCACACAACCATCGAAAGGGCTGGATAGTAGTTGTCCGGTCATGAAATTCTGTCGCGAAATAGCCACTCTGGTGAACGCAGTAAGATTTTACCGCGTTTCTTGGCCAAGGCGCCCCTTTCGGTCCATTCGCCCAACAATCGACTGGCAGTGAAGAGACTGACGTTCGCCGCAAAAGCCAGGTCTTCATTCGTGACATCAAGCTCAATGCCTCCGGGTACTTTCCGGCCAAACCCAGAAGCTAATTTCGCCAATAATCGAGCAAGGCGTTCTCGAGCAGTCCGGGTTGTCAGTGCCTCGTGAGTTGCCGCATAAATATTGAGGTAATCTGACGTAATTGACAATGCATTTTCCGTTAATCGGGGATACCGCGAGGCCAGGTCGCGGATTTCGGATCGCGTCCAGACCAGAACGGTACTGGGGTGAACCGTTTCTGTGCTGACAATATAAGTGGAGGCGTGGTGCAAAAGTGCTGCCACCCCAAATGCCTCGCCGGGGGGGAGCCACAAAAGTATGTGTTTCTGTCCTTGTTCAGCGATAAAAAAGTAACGCGCCCTTCCTGTCGTCACAAGGAAAAGATGGCTGGCCAGGTCTCCTTGTACAGCGGCCACATATTTCGCCGGAAAGTGTTGTAATGTTGCCGCTGACAAAACCAGTTTTACTTCTGCCGGTGCCAGTCCTTCAAAGAGTCGCGGCGAGAGTCCGTCGATTGAATCGAGGATGTCCGGAGAAAGCATTGGTGAAGAAGAGCTGCCATTCAGGGACATTTTGCTCTGGAAATTACTCATATAGGCTACTTGATTAGGTAGCGGCATGCACAGTTACCCCCCTCATTTATAGAGTCTGCATGAGTAGCTGCAACTCGTAAAAGTTACAGTTGCGGCGTTCTCGCGCGGCCGAGCTTCGCACAAGGTGGAATAGCGTATTCTCGACTACTGAGTGTTTTGACAGTCGCATGCGCGGCACAGGCGCTCTACTTTCACGCTGTAAGGCAAGGCGACAAGATAATTATGGAAATTCGACGCCGGCGGCCGGATTTTCCCCCTGGAAGTTTCTGCTTTCAAATTGTATTTTCCAGCTCTCCGCATGCCAGGAAGGCAGCACAACAGGTCACTATTTGCCTTGGCTTGGAGGTACTACTTCGATGATCAGAAGATCCGCAATACTCAACACCTTAATGTTAGTTGTACTGGCTTCACCCTTGAGCCTGGCCCAGAAAGGCGAGGAGATCCAAGCCCAGGCCTTTGGCGAGGGCACTCAGATGGGACACACCTTCAATGTAACAGTGCGCATCGACGAATACTCTACTGAAAATGACGAGCAGATTCTGTTTGATGCCTACAACAAGAGCGGCATGAACGGTGTTACGAACGCACTCAACAAAATGAAAACCAAGGGCCGCATTGCAATCACCGGCACTTTAGGATTTGACGTTACGTACATAAGGGAATTCCCTACCCCCACTGGCCGCAAGATCCGCCTGGTAACGAATCGCCCCATCAGATTCGGCGAAGCCTGGGCGGACAGCCCCGAACAAACTTTCAACCTTTCCGCCCTTGAGCTTGATTTAGACAAAGACAATAAGAGCAAGAGCAAGGGACAGTTGCTGCCCCTTTGCCAGTTCAAGTTCACACCTGACAAAGTAGTTCATATTGAGCTTTACCAGAACCCCTGGCGCCTGACGAACGTGATGGACTATGGAAGTAAGTGACTCGCCACGTCCAACGCACCACATTATTAATGATAGGGACTTCCGGCAGACGTTTGATCAAACTGCATGTTCTGACAATTGCCGCTTTCTTTTTCTGTACGGACAACAACTCGAGTGGATAATTTTCTTTTCTTCGAGCTTCCGGTAGAAGTAATTGGCATCATTTGCCTGGGCCTGATGCTGGCCTGCAGTGAAGCAGGATTCCGTGCCGGGCTCAAAGCGCGAGGAAGCATTGATGAAGCCTTGCGCTCAAGGCTCGCCATCTTCGAAGGCGCCATGCTGGGTGTACTCGGTTTGCTGATGGGCTTTACCATGTCCATGGGCGCGGCTCGATTCGATGCCCGCAGGCAGCTCGTAGTAGAGGAAGCGAACGCGATCGGCACCACATGGCTGCGATCCATGATGTTGCCGCAACCAGAAAATACTGAATTTACTGCTGTCCTCCGCCAGTATGTTGACGCACGAGTCAATTTTGTTGCCGCGAAGAATTTGAGTGAAATCCCACAGTTAAGAGAGATGGGCACTCGCTTGCAAGCCGAACTCTGGTCACGCGTCATGGCCTTCGCGGCCCGGGACCCGCGTTCCGTACCTGCCGGCTTACTTCTCGAAACAACAAACCAGATGATTGATCTGGAGGCCACGCGCTGGGCGTCTTTCGCGGGCCATATTCCGCGATCAGTGATTTGCGTAAACGTCTTTATCGCGATGCTGGCGGCGGCGCTGCTCGGGTATGGCTTCGGGCTTGTTGGCAAGCGACAGATCGTCCCTATATTGATGCTGGCTCTTTCCATCAGCGCTGTGCTGACTGTGATTGTCGATCTCGATCGTCCCTGGCAGGGTTATATCAGAGTCAGCCAGCAGCCGATGATTGAACTACAGAAACAGCTAAATAGCGCGCGCTAAAAAATATTTCGCCAGGCTCGGGCTAAAAGTCCAGGAGCCAAATCCGAAATTCTTCCACCTCAAATAGCTCACAGGTGATTCATGCATTTTGGCGTGGCGCAGGCTCCAAATCTCAGAACCGATGATCGCGCTATTCCGCTGGCACTTTTACCAGTAGGCGTGAGAACCGCATATTTTTACCATTCATTACAGACTGTTGGAGGCCAACGATTCCGTACCGAATTGCAGATCTGAGGGTGAAGTTCTGGTTCCACAACCCAGATGCTGAAGCTTTGTGCTTTCCCGGTTCAGCGGATGTCTCCGCGGCAGATTAAAAAGTGAGAGTGTTCTCAGGCGAACTGGATCTCAGCCAATGACCGGCCAATGAACAAAACGCCAGAACACAGAAAGCAGGAGTCTAATGTATCGAATTGCTAAGCGGATATCCGTACATGCCGCATTGCTGTGCTGCCTGTGTGGGTCAATGGCGTTTGCCCAGATTACAGCTGGTAAAGATGCCGAAGTTAAAGGAATGATCATTACGCGCGACGGCGACTCGTTAACCGTCAAAACCACCCAGGGTGAGAAGGTCGTCGTGCTGTTCACTGATAAAACGAAGGTTCAGCAGCCGAAGGGTGTTTTCCGTCACAAAACAATGGCGGAAACGGCGCTGATCCCGGGGCTTGCCGTCTCGGTCAAAGGTCAGGGAACTGACAACGGCCAGATAAGCGCCGATACAATCAGATTCTCAGCAGATGATCTCAAGACGGCCCAGCAAATTCAAGCCGGCTTGCACCCGACGACTGAGCAGGTCGCGGCCAACACAGCGACTGGTGCCGCCAACACGGCGACAAACGAACAGCAAGCCAAGGGCATTTCGGCGAATGCCTCGGACGTTGAAGCAGCCAACAAGCGTTTCTCAGAGCTAACCGACTGGGACACAAAGGGTGTGGCAATCATGACCTTCCCGACCGGAAGTGCGGCGATCACTGCCGATGGCAAAGCGGCACTGCAGCAACTCGCTACCACTGCTAAATCAATGAAAGGTTACCTGATTCAGGTAAAAGGTTTCGCCAGCACCACCGGCGACCCCAAAAAGAACCAGGAACTGAGCGATCAGCGTGCGAACGCCGTAGTAGTTGCTCTGCAGCAAGATGGCGTTCCGTTACACAATATCGTAAATCCGGCCGCCATGGGTACCACCGATCCCCTTGCGTCGAACCAAACTGCTGAAGGGCGCGATCTCAACCAGCGCGTGCAAGTGAAGTTATTACTGAACCGCGGGATAAACGCAGCGAAGTAATTGCTGGCCAGCACCCGCAAGAGACACGATTCCTTTCCTTGTTCCTTGATTCTTGATCTCTTCAACAGCCGCCGGGCTCGCATTGCCGGCGGCTCTTTTTTTCAATCGAAACAGCAACCAGATGGGCACCAGCGATCTCCAGTCAAATCCCTGTTACATGTGACAGTTGTTGTACTCAATCCATCCCCTACCCTCTTATCTGAGTGGAAATTCTTTAATGCTGGGACCTGGGCGCCACAGAATATGTTAATCAGGGCAGCGGCAATGGTGTTTGATATGGGGCACGGCAGCATGCGCGAGTGGGCCGAATTATCTACACACCTGATCGAAGCGCTGGCGGTAGTCATTATCGTTGTCTCAATCATCTTTAGTTCGCTGCACTTTCTGTGGCAATTATTGACTCGCGTTCCAGACCCGTATCGCGCGTACAAGAAACTGCTCGGCCGTTCACTCCTGGTCTCCCTTGAGTTTCTGGTTGCAGCAGATATCGTCCGTACAGTCTTACTGGACCTGACAGCCAGAAGTGTGGGCATGCTCGGGGCCCTGGTTGCGATCCGAACTTTTCTTAGCTGGTCGGTGGTGGTCGAAATCGATGGCCATTGGCCTTGGCGCTCAGCAGAGCTCGCCACTCAAATGAGCGAGTAGGAGAATTGCGATGATCGACCCGGTTTTTACGCATGTATGGGACCAGCTGATGAGCAGGCCGGCCGGGCCGATGAAATTCCGGTTCGTCCTGCAACCTGCAATGGCAATATTTTTTGCAGTCCGCATGGGCTTGAAAGACAGCCGTGAAGACAAACCTCCCTTCCTATCAGCCTTTTTTTCACACCCTGCGCAGCGCATGGAATTGATGCATGATTGCTGGAGGTCCATTGGGAGACTGTTCTTGTTCGCTGTGGTACTTGACTGCATATACCAAATCGTCGAACTGCATTGGATATACCCATTCGAAGCGCTTGTGGTGGCAACGGTCCTGGCGATTATCCCATATGTGTTAGTGCGAGGGCCGGTAAACCGGATTGCAGGTATCCGCAAGGCGCGTGAACGCCCTTTGGCGGCAAAGGCTCATCGTCCCTAAGAAGACAGCTCCCGTCGTTCCGGGATTGATGACGATTTTCGCTTTCGCGGCGGGTAGGTCGCATAAGTGAATTATGTCGGCTACCCATCGCCGCAGCCGCAGAAGGCCCCGCGCCAGGTTGTGGACCAGCGAAGGGCGAAAAGGGCTGGATAGCTCTACATGTTTTGTCGCCAGGTACCGTGAATGTTTGAAGTTCAATTCCCGAGGGTGCCTGGGCGGCGGAACATATTCTGAGGAGTGATCTCTCATGAGCACCGTTGGACAAGTGCCAAAAGACCAGGGAACGATTCTCGCCGAGGAGAGAACCGACCTGGCGCTTAAGCGCACGGTGATCGCGGCGGAAAGAACATTAATGGCATGGATCAGGACCGCACTTTCCATGATTGGGTTCGGTTTCACCATCTACAACTTCTTCCGCTATCTCCCGGAAGACATTGCCTCCGGGCGCGTTCAGCGTCCGCAGGCGCCGCGCAATCTGGGAATGAGCCTGATTGCCCTGGGCACCATAACGCTAGCAGCCGCTGCCTGGCAGCACCGGCATTTCCTGGCCCAGATCGGTGCGTCCGATAAGCAACACATGTGGTCTCTCGCATTCATAGCATCGATTGCAGTGATTGTGATCGGGTTGATCGCGTTCTGTGGCGTACTTATGCGGAGTAATTATTTCTAGGTAAAAACGGACAAGAATGCGCAGACAGAAAGGGATTGCCCACGTTACTCACTTCAACTACTTTGCCGTGGACTTTGCACTTTTCGCGAGTCGGAAGAGCCGAAACCCCAACGTTTTCAGTTCGCGAGCGAGCATCACAACGCCAGGCATCCGTGGAAGCGCAACTGTTGTCCTGGAACCAGCTACCAAAAGAGTTCTCATATCGTTCTTTATCGGCGCCATCTCGTTTGAGTGCGAGAGCGGTGTGCGCGATTAGAGCGGTTATAAGCACAAAGGCACAATGGGACATCTGTCAAAACATGCAGGCTCCTGGAGGCTCTGTTAAGTCTGGCAGTTGTCTGCAACTGCGCATGCTTTCATTCTGGAGCTGCGACTCGGCATTCGCTACGGTGGCGCCATTCTTGAGATCGCTGCTGATAATTGTTTTGGTCAAACGACTGGCGGGAGTTTTGAAAACACTCGCTTCCCGTTCAGGTTAAAAGACTTTTCCATTGTGGCGGTGCCATGGGCTGGAATCAACACATCCGAAATATCCGCAAAGAGGCCTATGTTTTCTATCTTGTGTTCAAGCATCCCGGGACAAGGTGGTACGCAAAGTTGGTGGCAGCCTGTTCCGCTGGTTATCTATTCAGTCCGATTCAACTCATACCCAGCTTCATTCCGGTAATCGGATTTATGGACGATGTCCTCGTTCTGTTCCTGGGAGCAAAGCTGCTTTACCGGATTACGCCGGCGGACGTACTGGAAGAATGTCGTGCGCGTGCAGAGGATGTGGCCACACAGAGAAAAGAGGAAATTGGCAGAAGGAGTTCCATGGTTGCATCCGTAGTCATAACGACATTATGGCTGCTTGCAGCAGCTGTCAGCGCACTGATGTTGGCCCACGCTATTCATTAAGCAGATTGCCGGCAACCTGCTGCCACCCTCAGTTCACATCCATTCCAGAGAGAAGCCGTGGCGTGACTTCAGCCAGCTCACCCCTTGAACAACTGTAGGTTTTGACAGTTACGCCATGAAAGCCTGTTGGCCTAGTCTTTGTTTGAAACAGTGACACAACCATGACTGGTAGTCGCACTCGACCGGCGTGGACAAAGACGTTAGGGAAATCATCCCCATAACTTAATGGTATTCGTCCGCCCTACCGCCAGCGCGCTTGCACTTCTGGGAATCACAACCGTACGTATTCGCAACGATCGCAATGACTTATTAACGATCGGCAATGACAAATGAATGTGCGCAGATAGCCTTCGGTTCGATCAGTCCCGGCCCGGGGCGGCAACCTCAACCACTCGAATAAAGTAAAGGAAGGAGCATTCATGGCCACAAAGCAACCAAATATTCTGATCCTGTGGGGAGATGATATCGGCATGTGGAACATCAGCCACTTCAGCAAAGGCATGATGGGTTACCGGACTCCCAACATCGACCGAGTCGCAAACGAAGGCGTTACCTTCACTGATTTTTACGGTCAGCAGAGTTGTACGGCTGGACGCGCAGCGTTCATTTGCGGGCAGAACCCGCTGCGCACGGGCTTAACCAAAGTAGGCATGCCGGGCGCTGCTGTGGGCCTTCAGCCCGAAGACCCAACCATCGCCGAACTCCTCAAACCCCTCGGCTACGCCACCGGCCAGTTTGGGAAAAACCATCTGGGCGATCGCAATGAATTCCTTCCGACAGTGCACGGATTCGATGAGTTCTTTGGCAATCTCTATCACCTGAATGCAGAGGAAGAACCAGAACTGCCCGATTATCCCAAGGATCCGAAGTTTCGGGCTGCCTTCGGGCCCAGAGGCGTGCTGCACTGCCTGGCGACAGAAAAGGACGATGCAACCACCGATGCTCGCTGGGGCAAAGTTGGGAAACAAACGATTAAAGATACCGGCCCTCTTACAAAAAAGCGGATGGAAACCGTGGACGAAGAGATTACGTCCGCTGCCATTGGCTGGATGGAAAAGCAGGTCAAGGCAGACAAGCCTTTCTTCCTCTGGTACAACTCGACCGCAATGCACTTCAGAACTCATCTCGCCGATAAGAATCGCGGAAAAAGCGGCCAGGACGATTACAGTGATCGCATGGTCACTCATGATGAACAAATTGGCCAGGTGCTCGACAAACTGGAGCAACTGGGAGTCGCCGATAACACAATCGTGATGTATTCCACCGACAATGGGCCCGAAAACGACACCTGGCCGGATGGCGCTAATACTCCGTTTCGCAGCCAGAAAGACACGAACTGGGAAGGCGCGTGGCGTGTCCCGTCTTTCATCCGCTGGCCCGGCAAGATCAAGGCAGGCACAGTCCTGAACGGTATTGTTTCCCACCAGGACATGCTGCCGACATTGCTGGCCGCGGCTGGAGATCCGAACATAAACCAGAAACTGCTGGACGGATACAAAGTTGGAGACAAGACATTCAAGGTCCACATTGATGGGATTAACATGCTGCCCTATTTCACCGGCCAGGTGAAGGAAAGCCCAAGACAGTCCTTCTTCTATGTCAGCGATGACGGCAGCATCATGGCACTCCGGCACGGAGACTATAAGCTGGTGTTTGAGGCGCAGCGTGCCCTGACAACGAATGTTTGGGCAGAGCCCTTCGTAAAACTGAGAATGCCGCACATGTTTAGTTTGCGACGCGATCCCTTCGAGCGCGCCGACTTCAACTCCAATGTTTACTGGGATTGGTTGATCGATCACGCGTTTTTACTTTACGGAGCTCAGGCAATCGTGGCGGCACAAATCGAGAATTTTGTGAAGTACCCGCCGCGCCAGAAGGCGGCCTCTTTCAACCTTGACTCGGTGATGGAGCAATTAGCGCCGGCGATCGCGGCCGAAAAAGCAAAGACAGCTGCCGGAGCAAAGAAACCCTCAGGCGAAAAGGCAGCATAATTCAATAACAAGGCGACTTCCCCGGCAGACCAAACACCTGCCGAGGATATCCCTTTCAGATATTCAATCTTCGACCCTGACACAAACACCTTCAAAAAGTTACAAGGAGCAAAAGGAGCATCGCCATGACACAAGAAGAAACGCGTTTGCGAGCAGATCGCAAGAGTACAGACAACTGGAGAAAATGGGGGCCTTACCTTAGTGAACGTCAATGGGGAACGGTTCGCGAAGATTACAGTCAGGATGGCAATGCATGGAACTATCTCACTCATGAACAGTCTCGTTCTCGCGCCTATCGCTGGGGTGAAGATGGTATCGCCGGTATCAGCGATGACAAGCAGTTGTTGTGCTTTAGCGTGGCCGTGTGGAATGGCCAGGACCCTATTCTTAAGGAGCGTCTGTTCGGGCTAACGAACAGCGAGGGTAATCACGGTGAGGATGTAAAGGAATATTACTTCTATCTGGACAATACGCCTACGCATTCATACATGAAATACCTTTATAAATATCCTCAGGCCGCCTTTCCGTATTACGACCTGGTCGCCACGAACCAACGCCGCAACCGTGGCGATATGGAATACGAACTCCTGGACACCGGCATTTTCAACGAAGATCGATACTTCGATGTCTTTGTGGAGTACGCCAAAAACACACCGGAAGACATATTGATCCAGATCAGCGTCGCCAATCGCGGCCCGGACGCCGCCACCGTGCACGTTTTACCGACTCTCTGGTTTCGCAATACCTGGGCGTGGGGTGACGGAGCAACGAAACCCTTGCTCCAGGAGGTGGTCGTCAAGAAGGATGACCACGCTGTTGCTGCATCGGGTAGCACGCTCGGCGAACGTTACATGTACTTTAAAGGAGACCATGAACTGCTGTTCACCGAGAATGAGACGAATAAAGAACGGATCTTTGGCACACCGAATGACACGCCCTATGTAAAAGACGGGATCAATGACTACCTGGTGAGTGGTCATTCAGGGGCAGTGAATCCGAAGCACGAAGGAACAAAAGCTGCCGCACATTATTCATTGAATATTGGCGCCGGTAAAACGGCTACGATCCAGTTGCGGCTGACTGACCTTGAGCCTTCGAAAATTGGCGATCCGTTTAAGAACTTTGACCAAGTCATGAAGACCCGTCAACACGAGGCAGATGAGTTCTATCAAGGCATTACGCCGGCCAGGGTCAGCAAAGATGAGGCTCTGGTCATGCGACAGGCGCTGGCGGGAATGCTGTGGGGTAAGCAATATTTTGGCTATGACGTGGACAAATGGCTGAGGGAGCACGACGTGGATCCTTTCGGATCGCAAGCCTCGGGTACCCGAAACCACGAATGGTTCCACATGGTGAACGGAAGCATTATTTCAATGCCTGACAAGTGGGAGTATCCCTGGTACGCCGCGTGGGACCTCGCTTTCCACACCATTGCATTGTCTGGAGTCGATGTCGATTTCGCCCAGGACCAGCTCAAGTTGCTGCTTCAGGAATTCTTTCTCCATCCCACGGGGCAGATCCCGGCCTACGAGTGGAACTTCAGTGACGTCAACCCTCCGGTGCATGCCTGGGCCACCATCTTTCTCTATCGGACGGAGCAGGCGCTTAAGGGGAAAGATGATTTGGAGTTTCTCAAGACGATGTTTTCCAAGCTTATGTTGAACTTCAGTTGGTGGGTGAACCGCAAGGACCGCTTTGGCAAAAACCTGTTTGAAGGCGGCTTTCTTGGACTGGATAACATCGGCGTCTTTGATCGCAGCGCTCAACTGCCCACCGGCGGCCACCTGGAACAGGCAGACGGCACTGCCTGGATGGCGATGTTTTGCCAAAACATGCTCGAGATCGGCTCCGAACTAGCGGCTCACGATTCTTATTTCCAGGACATGACCGTTAAGCTCGCTGAGCATTTCCTTTTGATCGCTCATGCCATGAATCGGGTGGGACCCAATGGAATGTGGGACGAAGAAGATGGCTTCTATTACGATGTTCTCCGGCTTCCCGATGGCACGGCAACGCGGCTTAAGGTGCGGTCTATGGTAGGGCTGCTTCCGCTCGCTGCCACCACTGTCATCGAGCCATGGCAGCGCGAACTCGTACCTGAGGTGTCCAGAGCGTTGAGGAACCGCCTGGAGCGGATGCCTGAACTCCTCGACAGCATTCACCCTACGGGCCCCGGTCATCTTGGATATGGCGAGCGAGGCATTGCAGCGTTGGTCAACCCGGAACGATTGCGCCGGATTCTTTCACGCATGCTGGACGAGAACGAATTTCTAAGCCCTTATGGAATTCGTGCGCTTTCTCGGTACCATGCCGAGCATCCTTATGTCTTTAACGTTGGTGGCCAGGACTATCAGGTCAATTATCTTCCCGCGGAGTCGGATACGGGCATGTTCGGCGGCAACTCCAACTGGCGCGGTCCCATCTGGATGCCAGTCAACGCGCTGCTGATCCGCGCGCTGTTGTCTTACTACCTCTATTATGGCGATTCCTTTAAGGTAGAATGCCCCACCGGATCAGGGCACTTGATGAATCTGTTTGAAGTGTCACGGGAAATTGCCAATCGGCTGACCCGGATCTTCCTCCGAGACGAAGCTGGCCGGCGGCCCGTTTATGGTGGCACTGAAAAATTTCAAACCGATCCGCACTGGAAAGATTACATCTTGTTTTACGAATACTTCCACGCGGACAATGGCGCGGGCCTGGGAGCAAGCCACCAGACTGGCTGGACTGGATTGGTAGCAAAGCTAATCGAGATTTTCGGCCGAGTTGATGCCAAACAGTTCCTTGAGTCTGGCAAAAAAGGAGGATTCAGCCAAGTGGTTGGCAAAAAAGATGAATATGTCAAGGCTGCCTAGTCGGGTTTGGAACTACCACTGTTTTCCAACCTTGAGGAAGTGGGTGCCAATCTCCGAATGGGACCAGAACCCCTGCGCGTGATCGCGCGCAGGACTGTTAAATGTGACAGTAGGAAATCCCTGTGTCGGCGGTACTCTCAATGGCGCTTACGTTTCGTATGTCAGCTCTCCAGTCGGCAAAGGATTGCAAAATCACGAATGCACGAGGGAAAGAGAATGAAATCGCAAAGTGCGGGTACCCTCAAGCACACAATCGAAACACATCTGGATATGGCATGGATACCTGGCGGAACCTTCCGTATGGGTTCAGAGGAGTTCTATCCTGAAGAACGGCCCGTTCACGATGTAACCGTGGATGGCTTCTGGATGGATTGCCACGAAGTGACGAACGAGCAGTTTACGGGCTTCGTGGACGCCACTGGCTACAAGACGCTCGCTGAACGTCCCCTCAACTCATCGGACTTCCCCGGCGCTCCTGAGGCAAATCTAGTGCCCGGCTCGATGGTCTTTCGCAAAACGTCGGGTCCGGTTGACTTGCGCAGTTATTTCAATTGGTGGGCCTGGGTCCCGGGAACCAGTTGGCGGAATCCGCTGGGACTCAAGTCTTCCCTTGATGGCCTGGGACAACATCCGGTGGTTCACGTAGCGTATGAAGACGCCGAAGCTTTTGCGCGCTGGTCAGGTAAAGAGCTGCCGACAGAGGCAGAGTGGGAATTTGCTGCTCGCGGCGGTCTCGAAGGCAAGAAGTTTACCTGGGGCGACGAGCATTTCCCGGACGGCAAGGCAATGGCCAACAGCTGGCAGGGAGAATTTCCCTGGCAAAATCTGCTCGTTGACGGATATGAAGGCACTTCACCGATCGGATCTTTTCCGCCAAACGATTACGGTCTGTATGACATGGCAGGTAATGTGTGGGAATGGACCTGTGACTGGTTTGTTCCTCGTCATGCTGATGAGGTGGTAAAAGCCTGCTGTGGTCCGGCCGTCAACCCGCGGATTGCTTCACCAGACAAAAGTTACGATGCGGCGCAGGCCCAATTCCGGATTCCACGCAAGGTGGTCAAAGGCGGCTCACATCTCTGCGCTCCCAATTACTGCCTGCGTTATCGCCCAGCCGCGAGGCAACCGCAAATGATCGACACCAGCATGAGCCACATCGGATTCCGCTGCATAGCACGCCCTGCACCGCAACGTGTAAATGGAGGGTCTTCATGAAATGTCGAAGATCCTGGTAACTGCTGAATATCGAATGAGTCAACAGCATGCGCATGTTTCGGAGGTCCCTGATGTAAAGGATGAAGTCCGGGACTTCTACGATCATTATCCCTATCCCCGGCCGGTCGATAGTCTGGAAAAATATCAGCAGCGCTGGCAGAACGAGCAACGACGACGCGCTGATTACCATCTGTTCTGGCCCGCAATTCCCTACCAGGAAAATCAATCCATTCTTGTTGCCGGCTGCGGGACCTCCCAGGCCGCAAAGCACGCCATGCGCTGGCCTGGCGCGAAAGTTACGGGCATAGATGTCAGCTCGACCAGTGTTCGCTGCACCGAGGAACTCAAGCGCAAGCACAATCTAAACAATCTCCAGGTTCATCAGTTGGCCATCGAACAGGTGAGTGAACTGGAAAGCAGCTTTGATCAGATTGTGTGCACCGGTGTCCTCCATCATCTTGCAGACCCGGATGCAGGACTGCGCGCCCTGCGCTGTGTGCTTAAACCAGAAGGCGCAATGCATCTGATGGTATACGCGCCATATGGACGCGCCGGTATTTACCTGCTGCAAGAGTTCTGCCAAAAAATTGGCCTCTCCGCAAACGATACGGCGATTCGGGATCTGGTCGCTGCGCTCCGGGGATTGCCGCCCGGACATCCTCTGGAAACTCTGCTGCGTGATGCGCCCGATTTTCGGCAAGAGGCGGCAATCGCCGACGCTCTCCTGCATCCCCGGGACCGCGCATATTCAGTTCCGCAGCTTCTGGAGTTCATCGAGAAGGGCGGACTGAAATTTGGACGGTGGATCAAACAAGCACCTTATTCCCTGCGCTGTGGCGTTATGGCAAGTATCCCGCAGGTTACCCGGATGGCGCATCTCCCCCTGGACGAGCAGTATGCCGCCATCGAACTTTTTCGAGGCACGATGACTCGCCACAGCGTAGTTCTCTACAGGAATGACAATTTCAGCGCTTCGCAACAAGTTAGTTTTGCCGACGATGCGTGGCTCGGCTATGTGCCCATCCGGATGCCAGACACAATCGTGGTTCAGGAACGGCTTCCACTGAAAGCTGCGGCCGTTTTGATCAACCAGACTCACACCTACAGGGATCTCTTCCTGCCTATTGACGCTTCGGAAAAGAAGTTGTTCGATGCCATTGATGGGAGGCGCAGTATTGGCGAACTAGTTGAAGAATCGTTACTCACGCAATGTCAAGGATTTCAACTCGACCGCGTTCGTGACTTTCTGGAACAACTTTGGTGGTATGACCAGGTCGTCTTCGATGCATCACGCGCCCATTCATGAAGAAGGTCACTACATTGAGCTTCGTTTCTGGATATAGTCCAGACCGCCAGATCGAAACCAACGATACCCGTACGGCTCAAGCAGCAGATAGTGCCTGCCTGAAGCGTCTGCTTCGCTGTTATCTGATGAGAGCAGGTTCACCCAGCATTCCCCATCTTTGCTTTCATGCTCTTTGTCATTTGGTTTCTTACCCTCGTCCAACCAGACTTCGAGCGGGATCGCGCTGAGATTGTGCACAATCACCACGGAGTTGTTACGCCAGTCGTATCGTAAAGCCAGTACCTCAGAGTTTTTCGTGTCCAATAAGGTGAACTCACCCCAGCCGACCTCCGGAGCTTCTTTGCGCATACGTATCATGCGTTCCATCCAATTCATCAGGGAGTCGGGATCGCGCCTCTGGTGCGCAACATTCACATGCTCAAAGCCATAAGCTCCTCCGGAAATGACTGGCAGAAAAGGCTTGTCGCTACTGGTGAATCCCCCCTGCGGCTCGCTGGACCACTGCATTGGAGTGCGGGCACAGTTGCGTTCTGGGAGACGAAGATTATCGCCCATACCGATTTCATCGCCATAGCGAAGCACCGGCGTCCCGGGAAGTGCCAGCATTAAGCTGTAGGCGAGTTCCAGTCTGCGACGATCGCCCTGCAGCATCGGCGCCAGGCGGCGACGAATACCGCGATCATAAAGCTGCATGTCTTTATCAGGCCCAAAAGCGTCAAACACGGCCTGACGCTGCGTTTGAGTCAGGCGCCCCAAATCGAGTTCATCGTGATTGCGCAGAAACAGTCCCCACTGTGCGGTAGCTTCTGAAACTTTTGTGTCTTTGAGAGCCTTCTGTAAGGGGCGGCTGTCGCCGGTGGCCAACGCATAGAAAAGCCGCTGGTTCACGGCAAAGTTAAACATCATATGCAAACGCTCACCGGCATCACCGAAATATTCCATGTCAGTTTTCGGCAGAACGTTCGCTTCCGCCAGAATGATAGCGTCGCCTTGCCGCCAGGAAAGAAACTCACGAAAAGTTCGCAGCATTTCATAATGCTCCGTCGGGGCCTTCACACCAGGTCCCTTTTCCGCGATCACGAAAGGCACCGCATCCATGCGAAATCCCGAAACCCCAAGCTGAATCCAGAAGCCCATGATTTTGAGAATTTCCGCCTGCACCTCCGGATTGGAGGTATTCAAATCGGGTTCGAAATCGTAAAAGCGATGGAAGTACCAGGCGCGCGCAAGTTTGTCGTACGTCCAGGTTGATTTCTGGACCCCTGGGAATACCACACCGTCATTCGCAGTTGGGCGGCCTTTTCTTTGACCAAACATACCAGTCTCGATATTTGGATTTGGGATCTGAGCGTGCCTGCTGAAACCAGTCATGTTGATCAGAAGTATGATTTACAACCAGATCGATCAGAACACGGATGCCGCGTTGCCTGCATCCGTGGGCAAACTCTACAAAGTCACCCAGCGTGCCGTACCGCGAATCAACGCCATAGTAATCCGCAACATCATAGCCATCGTCACGCAAAGGCGAAGACTGAAATGGCATGAGCCAGATCGCGGTAACGCCCAGGCCCTGCAAGTAGTCCAGCCTGTCCATGAGACCGCGAAAGTCACCAATGCCATCACCATTTGCATCCATATATGTGTTGACCGAGAGGCAATAGATGATCGCATTCTTGTACCAGAGATCGTTGATCATGCCTTTGAGTTCGCTTTCGGTTCTGGATTGAGTGAAAAGGTAAAACTAAAAGGAGCACCTGAACGTAAGATGCAGGCAACGGAGTGGTGGCAGCGCGGGATTATCTATGAAGTGTATCCGCGTTCTTTTCAAGATTCGAATAATGACGGCATTGGCGACCTGCCCGGCATCCTTGCACGGCTGGAATATCTGGTGGAACTTGGCGTCAATGCGTTGTGGATTGCGCCCATCTTCCCTTCCCCAATGGCGGATTTCGGTTATGACGTTGCCGACTACTGCAACATTGATCCTATCTTTGGCACCCTTGCAGATTTCGACCGGCTCCTTGCTGCAGTCCACGAACGCGGGCTCAAGCTGATCCTTGATTTCGTTCCAAATCACACGTCAGATCAACATCCGTGGTTCCTGGAAAGCAGATCTTCTCGAGACAATCCCAAACGCGACTGGTATCTGTGGCGAGATGCTGCTGCAGATGGTGGGGCGCCAAACAACTGGCTCAGTAACTTCGGCGGGTCCGCATGGGAGTGGGATGCAACCACTGGACAGTACTACTGCCATTCATTTCTGAAAGCAGCAGCCGGACGTGAACTGGCGTAATCCTGCTTTGCGGGAAGCTATGCTTGGAGTATTGCGTTTCTGGCTGGATCGTGGCGTCGATGGTTTCCGAGTGGATGTCTTGTGGTTGCTGATCAAGGACGACCAGTTTCGCGACAACCCGCTCAACCCAGGCTATAAGCCGGATTCGCCGTCGAGCCATCGACTCCTGTCTGTCTATAACGCTGATCGTCCTGAAATTCATGACCTGGTCGCCAACATGCGATCAGTCCTTGATTCATATCCTGATCGAGTCCTGATTGGAGAAATCTATCTCCCTTACAGCCAACTAGTGGCGTACTACGGAAAAGAACTGCAAGGAGCAAACCTTCCGTTTAACTTTCAGCTTATCCAGTGCGCCTGGAGTGCTGCAAGGATCGCTGAGATCATCCGCGAGTATGAAGCCTCATTGCCACACGGAGCTTGGCCAAACTGGGTATTGGGCAATCACGATCAGGCTCGACTTGCCAGTCGCATCGGCGCTGAGCAGGCGCGGGTGGCAGCAATGTTGTTGCTCACCTTGCGCGGTACTCCAACCATTTATTACGGCGAAGAAATCGGCATGGTAAACGTGCCCATTCCGTCCGGAGAAGTGCAGGATCCGGCGGAGAAGAATGAACCAGGTCTTGGGCTGGGACGCGATCCGGAACGTTCACCCATGCCATGGGATAGTTCGCCACATGCTGGATTTACGCGAGGCCGGCCGTGGTTACGATTAGGCGATGATCATGAAAAGGTAAATGTGGCGAGCCTCGCCCAGGACCGAAAATCGATTCTTCATCTCTATCGCAGACTGATTGAGTTGCGGCGTACCAATGAATGTTTAACGTCAGCCCCAATCCATCACGTAGCAGCGAATGGCCTGGTTCTGCGTTACGAACGCAGAGATGACCAACAACATCTCGCGATTTTGCTAAACCTCGGACACGAACCTCAAGAGGTTCAGCTGCAGAAAGGCAACATCCTGATTTCAACCTTTCTTGATCGCCAAGATGAAAGGACTGAGGCAGTGATCTCGCTGCGTGCAGATGAGGGACTGATCGTAAAGCTCGACTTATGAGCTGTTCCCCATCGGATAATCACGATGTAATCGCGATCACCCGCAACGGGCTGCCTGAACCATTCACGATCTTCAGCGGCGCCGCAATCACCACGGCCCCAACTGGAGGAAGCTGGTCAAGGTTGCAGAGTCCAGCCAGCCCAAACTTACCGCTGCCGTGCATGATGTAGTGGTTGGGAAAAGGTGGGTCGAAGGTCGCGGCGCGTCCGGCATCCGTTCCCACAGTTTCTACGCCTACTCCCAGAACATCTCGTTCTTTGGCCAGGAACTCCGAGCACTCTTTCACGAAGCCTGGAGTATGTGGACCATCCTTCTGCAGGTTGATGTATTGGTCGGGATCAGTGCGTTTTGACCAGTGAGTCCGCAGCAGAAACCATGCACCCGCCGGAATACGTCCGTGTTGCTGCTCCCACTGTTTCACTCTTTCCACGGTAAGCAGGAAGTCGGGATCTTTGCTGAACATCGGCGCTTACGTCAACCACGCATGCCGGGCCGACGAATTTTTTCGGGTTGATCTGGTCAACGCTGTTTTCGGGCAGGTCTTTGCCGCTTACCCAATGGATGGGCGCATCAAAATGTGTCCCGGTATGTTCGCCGGTTTCAAAGCCGTTCCAGTACCACGCGGGTCCACGATCGTCATACCGCGAAATCTCCCACATACGGAATTGCGGCGTGTTGGGCCACTGCGGCGGCAGTGGAAGCAAAGGAGTCTTGGCGCTTAGCGGCTGGGTCAGATCTACCACCCGCAAAGCGCCGTTGTTTAGTTGCGCAACCAGTTCTGCAAGAACGTTGGCCATGGTGTCCCTTTACGTGAGGATCAGAAGGTCAATCTTAGCGCAAACTGCACTTGCCTTGGGTTATAGACAGCCCTGGGCGTGCCGTAGGTCGGGTTGGGCGACCCTTCCAGGAACTTTTGCGTTGCCGAGCAGCCCTGGGCCGTAGCGTTAAAATTGCAGAAATCGGCTGCGCCATACACCGTGTTGAAAAACCTTACGTTTACAGTGTTCAGAAGGTTAAACGCTTCCGCCAGCGCTTCCACGTTCAGGTGTTCTGTCGTCTTGAATGTGCGGGAAATCCTCATGTCCACGGATTGATAGGAGTCACCCCTGAACGTGTTGCGTCCCTCAATACCCACGCGATCGTTGTTGCCGAAAATGTCGCCATTGGCATCAAAGCCGGCAAACTTGGTGAAATAGTTTGGCGACTCCAGCGTCACGATGGTGCTCAGCTGGAAATTGTCAACAAGAGCATTCATCTTTGTCGGACCGGCGATGGTGGAGTTCAACACAAAGCGCTGGCCGACGCTATCAGAGGAGATAGCGCGTTCGGCTTTCAGGTTCGCACTGTCCTGCGGAATGAGAACAAAACTGGGGTTCGGTCCGTCATCGATTCCCTTGGACCAGGTATAGCTTACGCCGGTGCTGAAGTGGTTACTCATGCGCTTGTTGAAATTCACCAGCAAACCGTTCCACGATGAGTTCCATCGCGACGCAGCCTCAAAATACACCGCGTACAGAGTTGGGAAGCCCGGACCGGCACTGCGCGAGCCCGGAATTCCCGGTGCAGCAAAGTATGTGTTCTTGGTGCCACTCTGTCCACCAGAGTTATGCACGGTTACCTGGCCGCTGGGATCCGGCTGGTTCACGTTGAAAAAGCTTCCCAGGTGTACACCTTTCGATCGCAGGAAACTGATATCCAGCGCAGAGTCCTTTGTGGGCTGAAATTCAAGCCCCAGGCTGTTCTGGATGCCGTAGGGCGCTTTATGGTTTTTGTCAAAGCGAGCAATCACGGCGTCACCAAAGAAGCCACAGCCTGCCACTGTACCACCCGGGCAGAAACCCAAAGGAGCGGCGTCAGGGTAAGTTCCGGCGAGCATGTCGGCCAATGCAATCTGAGTAATGTTGGGCGCACTGGCAAATGCAAAGAGCCGCGTGTTCGCGTTCAGAGAGTTTTCGTCTGTCCGGCCAGGAAACGTTCCGGTAGTACCGCCGCACGAAGGTGCCTGACATGCCAGCAGAGGCATGGGGATAATGCCGTGGAAGAGTCCGGCGCCGCCACGCAAGCACCACGTTGTACTTGCCGCCAAAGTTGTAGGCAAAACCTCCGCGCGGATCGAACTCCGCCTTCGGGCCATCGAGAACATTGCCTGGAAACGTTTCAAATTGATAGCGCAAGCCAGCATTCAAAGTCAGGTTGGTTTTAACTTGCCAGGTGTCCTGAAGATAGAGTCCACCGTAGTTGTGCGGAGTTTCACCTTCTGCCTGGTGCCGAACTGCGTCAGAGATTTTCTGGCCCTGGAAAACTGAAGTATTGAACGTCGGCTCCGTAAAGTTAGGCGCTGCGAATCGTTCGAAGAACAGTACCTGTGGCGCGCCGGCTTGCAAGCTGAACGGGCATTGGCTGGCAAGCAGGCAGCCAAAGTCGGCTTCAAAGGGATAGAAGAGCGGGAATGACTCAAGCGTATTCACGTGGCTGAAGTCGCCACCGAATGCGAATGTGTGCTTACCGTGCTGCCAGGTAACATTGTCCACGATCTCCGTGCGGCTCTCCTGATAGAAATCGGGATTGCCTCGGTTCACGCCCGCAGTGAAGGTGTTCAGCACTTCCAGGTGTGGTTGCGTGGTAACGGTAGGAAAGTCGAATGTCCGGTGCCCGTATTGGAGACGCAGTTCATTGACCTTGTGCGATGAGAGAGTAGAGGACAAACTGCCTACCAGCGACTGGTCACGAAGATTGTTGTCCTTGAAAGCCTGAAGGCAGGTCAAAACCGTCATTCAGCGGCGAAACATTGGTCAGCCGGCCATCATTAAAGAAGTAGCGCACGAACATGTATTCGTGATCAGTAAATGAATGATCCAGCTTGAGCAGGAAGTTATCGTAATCACTCTTCCGGTTTTGGTTCAGCTGCTCCGGAGCCAGACCAAAGTTGGTCTTGAACTGGTTAATCAGGGCGAGGTTATCGAGGATCACGGAGTTGTAGTACGGATTTTCACTGCGCCGCTGACCTTCATAGTTGCCAAAGAAGAAGGTCCGGTTTTTCCTGATCGGGCCACCCAGGGTGAATCCAAACTGGTTCTGGTGCAGTTTGTTCAGGCCAGGCGCGGCCAGCTCGCTGGTGGCGTCAAAGACATCATTGCGCAGATAGTCGTAGAGCGAGCCGTGAAAATCGTTGGTTCCGCTCTTGGTAATGATGTTGACGATCCCGCCTACCGCGCGTCCCGCTTCAACGCTATACGTATTGTTGACCACGCGGAATTCACGCACCGCGTCAGTGGAGGGCGTGGTCTTCTGCACACCGGATGCCGTAGAGATGTTATCGGCGCCGTCAATGGCGATGAAATTGTAATGAATATTCTGGCCGGCAAAGGACAGTTTGGTAACGGGTTCAATGATCACATCCGTGCTGCCGGAGGTGGTATCGCCAATGGTGACACCTGGAGCCAGCAATGCGAAATCGATGAACTGGCGGCCGTTCACCGGCAGATTCTGGATCTTCGCCTGCTCAATGACCGTATCAGTTGAAGAGCGTGTCGTCTCAATCAGCGGGGCTTCTGCTGTCACCGTGACCTGCTGCTCTACCTGACCGGGATTCAAAGTGAAATCCACGTTCGCACTTTGGCCGATGCTTAACGTGATGGATCGCGATTGCGGCTGGAACGCCGCTGCCTTCACCTCGATCTTGTAATTTCCCACGGGCAGCGAGGCAATCTTATATTCCCCTGCATCATCGGGCGTTACGGACCTTATCAGTCCGGTCTCCGTATTGGTAGCCGTGACACTGGCCTTGGTCAGGACCGCACCAGAACTGTCAGACACACGCCCCTGTAGCGAAGCGGTAATACTCTGGCTGAATGCCGCCGGGCACAGCGATAAAACCAACAGCGATAGTCTTACGGCTAGTTTGATTAAACGAATGTGCATGCGATCCCTCCATTGCGTGCGCGACGAGAAATATATCCCCCAACAAGCAGAGTTGACAAGATATTTGACATCTAAAATGTTTAGACCTAGAATTTTGCCAAGTACTCCAGCAGGGCCACCTGGGCCGAGCGCTGCGCCTGGTTCCTTTACAATTTCAACTAGCGTAAAGAAAACGGAATCAACTGAGGCGGAAATGGCCGAGCGGTTTTTCAAGAAGGAAGTCCAGAAGCTATACCTGGGTCAAGGCCAGGAATTTCGCGGCGAAGGCATTCTCGCGGTCACCAAAGCTCTGTTGCAATCCGGAGTTTCGTACGTCGCCGGCTACCAGGGTGCCCCCATTTCACACCTGATGGACGTGCTCACAGATGCCAACGACATCCTGATGGAACTCGGCGTCCATTTTGAGCACAGCGCTTCTGAGGCCACGGCAGCCGCCACGCTTGCTGCATCCGTGAACTACCCTCTGCGCGGCGCAGTTACATTCAAATCCACCGTGGGAACAAACGTGGCCTCTGATGCTCTGGCCAACCTGGCTTCCGGAGGCGTCACCGGCGGCGCGTTAATCATCGTCGGCGAAGACTACGGCGAGGGCTCCAGCATCATGCAGGAACGGTCTCACGCCTTTGCCATGAAATCGCAAATCTGGCTGCTCGATCCGCGGCCGAACCTGCCAGCCATCGTGCAGGCCGTGGAACAGGGCTTTGCTCTTTCAGAAGCCACGAACACGCCAGTGATGCTGGAACTACGTATTCGCGCCTGCCACGTGCACGGAAGTTTTATTGCCAAAGATAACGTCCGCCCCACTTTTACGCTGAAAGACGCCATGGAGAATCCCGTGCGCGATTCCAGCCGCGTCGTGCTGCCACCAGGCAGTTTTCTGCATGAGCGCGAGAAGATTGAGACCCGCTGGCCGGCAGCGCAAAAATGGATTCGCGAGAACCGCCTGAATGAACTCTTTGCGGACGGCGCCAGGGATTTTGGCATCATTCTTCAGGGAGGGATGTACAACGCGGTGGTGCGCGCCTTGGAACTCCTGGGGCTGAGCAATGCCTTCGGTGATAGCCAGATTCCTTTGTACGTCCTGAACGTAACCTACCCGTTGATTGACGACGAGGTAAAAGAGTTTTGCAGCGGCAAGCGAGCAGTGCTGGTGATTGAAGAAGGGCAACCGGACTTTATCGAGCAGAACCTGCACGCCATCCTTCGCAAAGCCGGCCTGCCAGCGACGATACATGGGAAAGACATGCTGGCGATGGCGGGCGAGTATACGGCATCCGTGGTCACCAAAGGTATTTTGAAATTTGTTGAGAGCTATGGGAAGCAACTCATCGATCAGCAAAAGCTGCCGACGGTCGCGAAATCAGCTGCAAAGTCAGACATGCTGCCGGTCCTGCAGGCCCAGGTTCAACCCAGGCCTCCATCTTTCTGTACCGGTTGTCCGGAGCGCCCGATCTTTACCGGTTTGAAACTGGCGGAGCGTGAACTCGGCCCGCACCATATTGCTTCCGATATTGGCTGCCATCTGTTTTCGATTTTGCCTCCGTTTAACATTGGCGCGCACACCATGGGTTACGGCCTGGGCTGGGCCAGCGCGGCCGCATTCAATACCACTGAAACTTCCAGACGCACCATAAGCTTCATGGGTGACGGAGGCTTCTGGCACAATGGACTGACCAGCGGCGTAGGCAACGCAGTCTTCAACCAGAGTGACAGCGTTCTGGTGATTGTCGACAACAGCTACACGGCGGCTACCGGCGGCCAGGACATTCTCTCGTCAAAAGCGAGCAATCCCATTCGCACTACGAAACTTTCCATCGCCGATGCGGTGCGCGGCGTAGGGGTGAAGTGGATCAAAACGATTACACGCACCTACGACGTTGCGGCGGTGCGCGACATCTTCAAAGAGGCGCTGACCACGAAGGAAAAAGGACCAAAAGTGATTGTGGCGCAGAGTGAATGCGCGCTGAACGAACAACGCCGGTTAAAGCCACTGGTAAAGAAACGCATAGATGAAGGAGAGCGCGTGGTGCGGGAGCGGTTCGGCGTTGACGCCGATACCTGCACCGGCGACCACTCATGCATACGTCTTTCCGGCTGCCCATCACTGACTATCGAGCCAAATCCCGATTTGCTGCGCAAAGACCCTGTTGCGACGGTGTTGGATAGTTGCGTCGGTTGCGGTGTCTGCGGTGAGGTAGCCCATGCCGCCAGATTGTGTCCGTCATTTTTCCGCGCGGAGGTCATTTCCAATCCCAGCGCGTGGGACCGCATGAAAGCAAAGTTCAGAAATGCGGTGATCAGCCTGCTGCAGCGCCGGATTGATCGCCGCCTGGCTCGTATTACCGCCTGAAGAAACAACATGGGGACCAGTCAAATATCACAATCCGCTTCTTCCGGCTCCGACGCTGCGGCACGGTCAATCAACATCGCCATCCTGGCCATGGGCGGCGAAGGCGGCGGGGTGCTGGCGGACTGGATTGTTGATCTGGCGGAAGACTCCGGATATCTGGCACAGACCACCTCCGTTCCCGGGGTGGCCCAGCGCACCGGTTCCACTATTTATTACGTCGAACTCTTTCCCGGAGAGGCCGCGCGTGCCGCTGGAAAAGATCCTGTGCTGGCGCTGATGCCGGTGCCCGGCGAAGTTGATGTGGTGATCGCCTCAGAGCTGATGGAAGCGGGCCGGGCCATTGCGCGCGGCCTGGTTACGCCGGATAGGACAACCCTGATTGCGTCCACGAACCGTGTTTACTCCATGACGGAAAAAATCGCCATGGGCGATGGCCGTGCCGATGCCGATGCCTTTTTGAAAGCCAGCGGCGAAGCGGCCAGAATTTTTATCCATCGCGATTTCGCTGCCATGGCGGAGGAGAATCGCAGCGTGATCAGCGCCACTTTGTTTGGTGCGCTCGCCGGCGCGGGCAGCTTGCCGTTCTCGCGCAAACAGTTTGAATCCGCGATTGAGCGTAGCGGTGTGTCCGTTAGTTCCAGCATGAAAGCGTTTGCTGCGGGCTTTGATGCGGCCACCAGTTCTGAAGCGACTGTCGAAGTGGCCGGCAAAGAAGTCCCCAAGCCCGGTCCAGCGCTTGCGAGTCTCGTTACGCGGATAACTTCAAATTTTCCCGCGCCAAGCCACCCGATTCTTCTCGCGGGCATAGAGCGGCTGGCGGACTATCAGGATGTTGCTTACGCCTCAACTTATCTTGACCGGCTGGAGCCAATCAGGAACCTGGCCCCACGCAGCCAGACCGATAGCGGCGAGAAGGATACCGCGCTGCTTTCAGAGACCGCGCGCTATCTGGCGCTCTGGATGTCATATGAAGATGCGATTCGCGTGGCCGACCTTAAAACTCGCCGCACACGCTTTGAACGCGTGCATACCGACGCGCGCGTCGCCGAGAATCAACTGCTGACGATCAACGAATTTCTTCATCCTCGCGTGGAAGAGTTTGCTGACATCCTGCCCGTAGGGCTTGGAACATGGATGTTGAAAACAGAATGGACGAGCCGGCTCATCAATCGCCTGACGGGCAAAGGCAAGATCCTGCAGACAACTTCACTGTGGGGATTCCTGCAGCTCTACTGGCTGGCAAGCATGCGTCGATGGCGACCCAAATCTTTGCGGTTCAAACGAGAGAAACTGCGAATCGATCGCTGGCTGGAGCAAGTGAAGGACGTAGCGCAGACAGACTACGCTTTGGCCCTGGAAGTGGCTGAGTGTCCAAGGCTGGTAAAAGGGTATGGCGATACGCACGTGCTCGGATCCCGCAACTTTGAGAGCCTCATGCGCGCACTTCCCTCTTTGCGGAAGATGGAAAACGCAGCAACCCGTCTCAAATCTCTGCGCGAAGCAGCCCTCGCTGACGATACGGGTAAAAAACTGGAGAACGCGCTGGCCGAACTGAACCTTGTTCCGGGAGGCAATCAGTGAGAATCGTTTGCCTGGGCGGCGGCCCTGCCGGACTTTATTTTTCCATCCTGATCAAGAAGGCGAACCCCACCTGGGAAATTACGGTGGTGGAGCGCAACCGGCCGAATGACACATTTGGCTGGGGCATTGTTTTTTCTGACAAGACGATGGACGGCTTCCGGACGATTGATGAAGAGACGCACCGGGAGATCACTCGCGCTTTCCGCCACTGGGACGATATTGACGTCTTCTTCAAGGGCGCCAAGATCACATCAGGCGGACATGGATTCTGTGGGATTGCCCGCATCAAGCTGTTGCAGGTGTTGCAACGCCGGGCGGTGAGCCTGGGAGTGAAGCTGGTCTTCCAGACCGAGGTTGCTGATCCGGATGACTATGCTTCGCGTTACGACCTGGTAATCGCTTCTGACGGTGCGTCTTCCATTACACGCAGGAAGTATGAGGATGTGTTCAAGCCCAACGTTCAGGTGCGTCGCAACCGCTTTGTCTGGCTGGGCAGTCGCAGGAAGCTTGACGCGTTTACCTTTGATTTCAAGGAAACCGAGTGGGGATGGTTCAACCTGCACGCCTACCGCTTTGACGACGAGTGGTCCACGTTCATTGTGGAGACTCCGGAGAAGAACTGGCTGGCGGCAGGAATCGACAAGATGGAGCAGGAAGAGTCGATTGCGTTGTGCGAGAAGCTTTTTGCGGAGCGGCTGGAAGGCAACCACCTTATCTCGAATGCCAAGCATCTGACGCGGCTCCGCTATCTGGCTTAAGTTTAACCGCGTGTTATGCGAGAAATGGTTTCACAAGAACATTGTGCTGATTGGCGATGCAGCGCACACGGCGCATTTTGCCATCGGCTCCGGCACAAAGCTGGCGATGGAAGATGCAATCGCGCTGGCGCGTGTGCTCTCCACTCATCACGGTGATGTGCAAGCTGCCCTGCAACGCTACCAGGAAGAACGCGAGATCGAGGCTCTGAAGTTGCAGAGCGCTGCGCGCAATCGAATGGAATGGTTTGAAGAGGTGGAGCGCTACGTCCACCAGGAGCCGGAGCAGTTTGCTTATGGCCTGCTTACCGGCAGCCAGCGCGTGGGCCATGCCAGCCTTAAGCTGCGCGACTCCGACTACGTGGAGCGGGTGGAAAAATGGTTTGCAGGTCGCACCGGCGTGGACCATTCCCTGCCTCCGATGTTCACACCGATGACCCTCCGCGGGATTACGTTGAAGAACCGTGTGATCTGCTCTCCCATGGCTACTTACATGGCGAAGGATGGGCTTCCCGACGACTTTCATCTGGTGCATCTCTCGGCGCGCGCGATGGGTGGCGCAGCCATGGTGGTGACCGAGATGACGTGTGTTTCGCCGGACGCGCGCATTACTCCAGGCTGCCCTGGCATGTGGAATGATGAGCAGCAGAATGCATGGAAACGCGTGGTTGACTTTGTGCATACGCACACCGACGCGAAGATCGCTTTTCAACTCGGTCATGCCGGTCGCAAAGGGTCTACGCGAACGGGCTGGGATGCCATCGACCAACCGCTACTGTCCGGCAACTGGCCTCTGGTTTCAGCTTCACCATTGCCCTACATTGAAAATCTGTCTCAGATTCCTCACGAGGCCACGCGCGCGGATATGTGCCGCATCAAGGCAGACTTTGTATCGGCCACCAGGCGCGCTGCGGCTGCTGGCTTCGACTGGCTGGAATTTCACTGCGCTCACGGCTATCTGATGTCGAGCTTTATCTCGCCGCTCACGAACCGGCGCACGGACGAGTATGGCGGCTGTCTCGCGAACCGCTGCCGCTATCCGCTGGAAGTTTTTTCTGCCATGCGCGCTGTCTGGCCGGACAATTTGCCGATGAGTGTGCGAATATCCGCGCATGACTGGGTGCCGGGCGGCCTCACACCGGACGACGCGGCTGAAGTTGCTCGATTTTTCAAGGATGCCGGAGCTGACGTGATCGATTGCTCCTCCGGACAGGTAAGCAAGGCGGAAAAGCCCGTGTACGGACGCATGTTCCAGGTTCCCTTTGCCGACAAGATACGCAACGAGGTCTCGATCCCAACGATCGCCGTCGGCAACATTTTTGAAGGCGATCATGTGAATACCATCATTGCAGCGGGACGAGCCGACCTGTGTGCCGTGGCGCGGCCTCACTTGGCCGATCCCGCATGGACCCTGCACGAGGCAGCCAAGCAAGGGTTCACTGAGATCACGTGGCCCAAACAGTATCTGAGCGGCAAAGAACAACTGGAAAGGAACCTGGCTCGCGCGCAATTGCTGTTACAGGTTTGATTGGTTATGGAGAAGAGTTCACCACTGGCTGGCAAGCATGCTGTCGTCACTGGCGGCGCGCGGGGTATTGGCGCAGCTGTGACGCGTGCCCTGGTGGCTCACGGCGCGAACGTTACCATGCTTGGCCGCAGCCCGAACCCTTCCACGGATCTTGCCGACAATCCTCATCTTCATTACGCCCAGGCGAATGTCTGCGAACCGGAGGAACTGCATCGCGCCTTTGACGCAGCGCGCGCACGCTTCGGTCCTATTCATGTTCTGGTGAACAATGCAGGTCAGGGAGTTTCCGCACCGTTCATCAAGACAGATTTCGAGCTGTGGCGCAGCATGATGCAGATTAATCTCGATGGAACATTTCACTGCACCCAGGCAGCGTTGCCGGACATGTTGTCGGGAAAATGGGGACGCATTGTAAACATCGCCAGCACTGCCGGGCTCATCGGTTACGCTTACGTGTCCGCGTATTGTGCCGCAAAGCACGGCGTGATAGGTCTAACGCGCTCTCTGGCTCTTGAAGTCGCCAACAAGGGAGTGACCGTGAATGCCGTTTGTCCCGGTTACACGGAGACGGAGATGCTTCAGCGGACGATTGACGGCATTGTTGCCAAAACCGGCCGCACGCCAGCGGAGGCTCGGGCGGACTTGAGCTCGAACAACCCACAAAAACGAATGATACAACCGGAAGAGGTAGCCAATGCAGTCACGTGGCTGTGTCTTCCGGGCAGTGAAGCGATCACCGGCCAATCCATTGCAGTTGCCGGCGGCGAAGTGATGTAAGGGGAAATCATGGCAAGCACTTCAACCATGCGCAAAGGCAGCAACGGTTCGGGCCATCGCAAGGATCTGGTCCTTGATCTGGAGACGCGCGCACAGAAGGGTGATCACCAGGCATTGCGTCTGTGGTTGCGTCTTCTCTCGTGCACTGTGCGCATTGAAAACAAGATTCGCCTTCGCCTTCGGCGCGAGTTCAACACGACTCTTCCGCGCTTCGATCTGATGGCGCAGTTGGAACGCAGCCCCGGCGGGCTACGTATGAATGAGCTCTCCAGGCAACTCATGGTATCAGGCGGGAACGTAACCGGAATCACTGACCAGCTTGAGCGTGAAGGGCTGGTGGTACGCACACCTTGTCCCGGCGATCGTCGCGCATTCACTGTTAAGCTGACCGCTACCGGACTCAAACGTTTTCGTGAGATGGCCGCGCGCCACGAGCTATGGATCGTGGAACTGCTGGGCGGTCTGACTCGCGAGGAACAGGAAATGATGAACAGCGAGCTCTGGAAATTGAAGATGCACATCAATGGCGCCCACTCTACAACGCGTAAGGCAAATCAACGCGCGCGTGCCGGGGAGGGCCGATGAAAGACGGTGAAAAGGTCACCCGCCGTATAACTCGTGCACTGGCTGATTACACAGCTCAGAACTTCAAGTATGACTTTAATGATGGTATGGCGTGCATCACGCTCAACCGGCCAGACCGCAAGAACCCTTTGACCTTTGATTCTTATGCGGAGCTGCGCGACCTGTTTCGCGCCATGGCATTCGCGGAAGACGTTAAGGCCGTGGTGTTGACCGGCGCCGGCGAGAATTTTTGCTCCGGCGGCGATGTGCATGAAATCATCGGTCCGCTTACCAAGCTTGATATGCCCGGACTGCTTGCCTTCACCCGCATGACAGGCGATCTGGTAAAAGCCATGCGCGCCTGCCCGCAGCCGATCATTGCAGCTATCGATGGCGTCTGCGCGGGAGCGGGAGCAATCCTGGCCATGGCGTCCGATTTGCGTCTGGGAACCGCGCGCAGCAAAACCGCATTTTTATTTACCCGCGTGGGTCTTGCCGGTTGCGATATGGGAGCGTGCGCCATCTTGCCCAGGATCGTTGGTCAGGGTCGCGCCGCGGAGCTTTTGTTTACCGGGCGAAGCATGACCGGAGATGAAGCGGAAAGATGGGGCTTCCTCAATCGCTTGTGCGCGCCGGGAGAATTGCTGGCCGCAGCGATGTCACTGGCAAAAGAACTTGCGGCTGGTCCAACCTTTGCGCACGGAATGACCAAGAAAATGCTGCATCAGGAATGGAACATGGGAGTGGATGAAGCCATTGAAGCGGAAGCACACGCCCAGGCCATTTGCATGGCAACGAATGACTTTGACCGCGCTTATCAGGCCTTCGTAGCGAAACAGAAGCCTGTATTCAAGGGAGATTGAGGATGACCAGTAGCCATCTCGACTGGCCCTTTCTGGAGCCGCATCACAAAACGCTGGCTACAGAACTGGACCGTTGGGCGCGCAGCGAACTGCGGGACAACCTGCAGGACCATTCTGTAGGCGCAGTGGATGACGCTTGTCGCCGGCTTGTGCGCCAGCTTGGTGAGGGTGGGTGGTTGAAGTACGCGATCGGCGGTACTCCCTACGGTGCCTCAGGCGACACCATAGATACTCGCGCAGTCTGTTTGATTCGCGAAACGCTGGCGCGCCATTCGGGCCTGGCTGATTTTGCATTTGCCATGCAGGGACTGGGTTCCGGCGCAATCTCTATTTTTGGCAGCCACGAGCAGAAGCAACGCTACCTCCCTCGCGTGGGCAAGGGCACGGCGATTGCAGCCTTCGCCATATCGGAACCCGATGCCGGCTCTGATGTCTCAGCTCTTCAGTGCGGAGCAAGAAAAGACGGCGACTCTTACGTGATCAACGGGGAAAAGACATGGATATCCAATGGAGGCATTGCCGATTTCTATCTAGTGTTTGCACGAACGGGCGAAGCCGCGGGCGCCAAGGGAATCTCCGCATTTATCGTTGACGCTAATTCGCCGGGACTTGAGATCGCGGAACGCATTGAAGTGATGGCGCCGCATCCACTCGCCCGCCTGGTGTTCAAAGACTGCAGGATTCCCGCAACGCAACTCCTGGGAGATCCAGGGCAGGGTTTCAAAATCGCCATGTCCACGCTCGATATCTTTCGATCTTCCGTTGCGGCGGCGGCGGTTGGTTTTGCCCGGTGCGCTCTGCATGAATCTTTGTCGCGCTCCACGTCACGCAAAATGTTTGGCCAGGTCCTGGCAGACTTCCAGTTGACGCAGGCGAAGTTGGCGAAAATGGCAACCGACATTGACGCCGCCGCATTGCTGACCTACCGCGCGGCGTGGCTGAAGGACCGGGGCCAGCCAGTGACCGTGGAAGCGGCCATGGCCAAGATGACAGCGACAGAGATCGCGCAGCAAACCATCGATTCCGCCGTGCAGATATTCGGCGCGCTGGGAGTGGTAAGCGAGCAGGTGGTCGAGCGACTCTATCGTGAGATCCGGCCGTTACGAATCTATGAGGGCGCAACGGAAGTGCAGCAGTTGATCATTGCCCGTGGCATTATCAAGGCCCATCAGGAAAGAGAGCAAGAACGTGGCTGAAGCCCAGACTGCAACAAGCACTGCCTTCAGAGGACCAGCTTCATTCCAAACCGAGGTGTTGGTGCGTTTTGCCGATTGTGACGCGGCGGGGATCGTTTTCTATCCCCGCTTCCTGGAGATGTTCAACAACCTGGTGGAGGACTGGTGCAGCGCCGGCTTGAACTTCTCCTTTAACGATATTGTCATCAAGAATGGCTGGGGCCTGCCGACCGTGCACCTTGAAGCGGACTTTATTTCGCCCAGCCGCTTAGGCGAAGTGCTGATCGCAAAACTCTTTGTGCGCAGCCTGGGCACCAGCTCGATCAAAGCTGATATTCTGCTTTGCGGTCCGGACCATAGCGAGCGCGTACGCGGAAAAGTTGTGCTGGTGCTTACGGACAGACGTTCCCATAAAGCACTGGCATTCCCTGAAGGACTGCGCAAGAAGATCTCAACCTTTGTTGTGTCCGAGTGAGTTGATAGGCATCTGATGCATTTGTGAAGACCAGGAGCGAGATGAAATTTCTGCAACCACCCAACTGGCCGCGTCCCAAAGGTTACGCCAACGGCGTATTGGCCAGGGGAAGCATGGTATTTGTGAGCGGAGTTGTTGGCTGGAACGCGCAAGGAAAGTTTGCATCGCGCGACTTTGCAGTCTCAGGTTCGACAGGCACTGCTGAATATTGTTGAGATATTGGATCAGGCCAAAGCCAGACCAGAGCACATAGCGCGCATGACCTGGTACGTGATCGACAAGAATGAATACATGGCGGCATCTAAGGCAATGGGCGCGGCTTATCGAGAGATCATTGGAAAGCACTATCCGGCCATGACGGTGGTGGAAGTTTCAGGTCTGGTTGAAGCCGATGCACGCGTGGAGATCGAAGTAACGGCCGTAATTCCGGAATAAAATAAAGAGTTAGCGAGGCAAGGTTCAACCTGTCGGGTTCGGTTTCCGCCGTTCCAGCTCTCGCAGCCTGGCGCGCTGAAGTTTTCCAGTCGAGGAATGAGGCAACTCGGGAACAAACTCGATCGCCCGGGGATACTTGTAAGGCGCGATCTGCGATTTCACAAAATCCTGGAGTTCACGCCGCAACAGATCATCCGCGAGCGTTCCGTCATGTAAAACTACAAAAGCCTTCACGATTTCGCCACGCTCTTCACTCGGCGCTCCGATCACCGCGCATTCCATGACTTTCGGATGCTCTAAAAGTGCGGCCTCAATCTCAACGGCTGCGATCTTGTAACCGGCGCTTACGATCATGTCGTCGGTGCGGCCTTCGTACCAGAAATAACCATCACCGTCCACGCGGTAGGAATCGCCAGTGATGTTCCATCCATCTCTGACATAATTGCGCTGGAAGTCGGGTCCATTGAGGTACCGGCAGCCAGTAGGCCCGCGAACAGCCAGCCGTCCTGAAGTGTTTGCTGGAACGGGACGCCCGGATTCATCCACCACCATCGCCTCATATCCCGGCACTGGTTTTCCCGTTGCACCAGGCCGGATTTCATCTTCGGCGGCAGAAATGAAGATGTGCAACATCTCTGTAGAGCCGATGCCGTCGATAATCTGGAGCCCTGTCGCTGTACGCCACGCCTCAAATACCGCAAGCGGCAGGCGCTCTCCTGCCGAGACACATTTCCTGAGCGAGGCGATGTCGAAGCGCGGCACGAACTCGAGCATACTGCGATAGAGCGTGGGTGCCGTAAAACAGATGGTACATTGATGCCGCTCAATGGCAGCAAGCAGACCTTCACCGGTGACTTTCGGAAGCAGCAGCGAAGAAGCGCCTACCCGCATGGGAAAAAGAAGGAGTCCACCGAGCCCAAAGGTAAACGCCAGTGGCGGACTGCCACAAAAGATGTCTTCCGCTCCCGGCTTGAGAACGTATTTGGAAAACGTGTCACATACGGCCAGCAGGTCACGATGAAAGTGTACGGTCGCTTTGGGCTCGCCGGTGGTCCCGGAACTGAAAGCAATCAGCGCGACATCATCTTGCGACGTTTCAGCGTTGGCAAAGTCGGCCGAGTAACCGTAGAGCAAGGGTGGAAGATTGGCGTCGTCTGGATTTTCGCTATTGGAATCTTCGCCGCTTGGAATGTTCACAGCTTGAACTTTCGAAGATGACGACTTCTTCGAGCACGGGCGCCATGCTTTGTGCCTTGATGAGTTCTCTCGACAAGACCTTGTTCGCACAACGCGTACTTGATTCGCGCTTTGTTGACAATCGCGACCAGTTCATGCGCGCGAATCTGGGACATGGTGGTCACGGCGATGCCGCCAGCCTTGATCACGGCAAACCAGCAGGCTGCCAGCATGGGAGAGTTGGCGTCACGCAAGAGAACGCGTTCGCCCGGCACAAGCCCGCGGCTCACCAGCAGGTTGGCGATGCGGTTCGAATACTCGAACAGTTTCCGGTAACTCCATACTTCCCTGTCAGTGCGCAGACAGGGACGCGCACCTGTTCCGCTCTCGACATGGCGGTCAAGTAACTCGACCGCCGCATTCAGGCGTGCAGGGTAGTCAAGGTCTGGAATACCAATCGCTTCCATGACCGGCCACATCTCTATCGGTGGCAGGTGTTCCCGAGCAAAAGTATCAACGGGCACGTTTGGCGTTTGAGTCACGGGATTCTGCGTGGACGAAGCTTTCGAGTTCGACAATATTTTTTCTCGGAATTCTGTCATGGCTACGTTCCAGCCCAGGAGCCCCGCGTGCTTGAACGATTATGGCGTCGCCTGTAGATGATTGACACCTAAAGTATTCAACTTTAGACTTTACCGTCAAGTTCGTTCTGAAACAGGATCGGCGAGCGGCCGGATTCCTGGCAGAAATACCCGACACAGGCAGATTTACTTTCTCAGGATATCCCACATGGCGACACCCGAACCATTGATTGCATTAGCGCCATTGGACAGGGAGAGTTTCGCCCGGTTGAGCGCACGACGACTTTTGACGCTTGCCGGTATTGGAATGATTCTGGTGGGAATGATCTTCGGCGATATCTTTGCCGTGTTCGTGCTGCATCAAAACGCTGCCCATGTTGGCGGCAGTCTGGCCTCTGCTGCTCAGGCCGCGGCAGATGGTGATGTTGCCGCCGTGGCTTCGCACTTCAAAAATACGGGTGGATTTCTTGAGAACCGCGGCACCAAGGTGGACACGCACGTCCATCTGATCGCGTTCGGTTATCTGGCTCTCCTGCTGGCATTGATTCAGCCCTGGGTGAAATTCGGCGAAGCAACCAAGCGGCGACTCGCATGGCTATTGGTGTTTGGCGCTGTCCTGCTGCCAGTGGGCGTTTTTCTGATTCACTACGTTGGCCTGGCCTACAGTCCTCTGCGTAGTATCGGCTGGGCCAGCATCTTTGCCGATCTTGGCGGTTTGCTGGTGCTGGCCGCGACCGTTGGCTACATGGTAGGTATCGGGCGACATTTCCTGCTGAGGTCAGCGTTTCCACCGGACAAACTTCTTAGCGACCGGAGCACAGCGGCTCGTTGGCTGCTTGCTGGAGGCCTGTGCCTGATTCTCGCAGGCTTTATCCACGGCGCTTATTACGCCGGTACGGACCTCTACCGTCATGAAGAGGCGGACTACAAAATTCTTTCGCAGTTGAGTTCAGCTGCAGCAACACACAATCAGGCTCAGATCAACCAGTCGCTGGCCGAATACGGACAGCTTCAGGGTGACAAGGCGGTGAAAATTGCCGCGCACGCTCACATCATCGAGTTTGGACTGCTGGCGATGTTGCTTGCATTCTTTCAGCCTTACGTGCAGCTCAGTGAAATCTGGAAGGTCCGCTGGGCAGGAGTCTTGCTGTGCGGCTCATTGCTGTTGCCTGTCTGCGTTCTACTGGAAATGAGATATGGACTGGTGGCCGGTGGCATCGCCGACGCCGGAGGTTTGTTGGTGATTGTGGCCCTGCTTGCCATGTGGATCGGTATATTGCGTTATACGGGCCGTGTTGATGCCATCACCTTGGGAGCGCGGCCATGAGCGCCCGACAACTTCTCTTACTTGGAGGCATCTCTCTCGCCATTTTGGGGATGAGTTACGGTCTCTGGTATGCGGTATTCGCCGAACACCAGGCGCTGGATGGAATCGGCTACTCGTTGTCCTCAGGATTCCAGGCAGCCGCCGAAAGAAATTCCATCGGGGCAGAAAACTCTCTTAGCTCATACCGCCAGGCGAAATATGTTTACGATCGCCAGGTAGACGTGCATGGACACTGGATCGGCCTGGCCATGCTCCTCATTGTCCTGGCGATTGGATTTGATCATGTGGGCCTGGCGGAAAAGATCAAACAACTGTTGGCCTGGGCATTATTGATTGGATCCGCGCTGTTTCCGCTCGGCGTCCTGATGCAGACATGGAGCCATGGCCCGCTGCCCAGAGCCATCGCCATCCTGGGCTCAGGACTGGTAATAACTGCGCTCGCCGGCGTGGTACTCGGCGTGATGCGTCGACAGAATTCATAGCGCCGCCTGGGCTACGCCCCTTCATTCAACTTGGTATCATTATTAATAAGAAACCGTGAGAGCTGCGGCGGAGCGGCTTTGTTGGACGCCAGTCATGACTGAAATCGCGTCAAAGCCCAAGGGAGCCAACTGATCCAATGGCGAATGAAATGCAGAAACCTGTCCTTGAAGGCAAGGGCGCTACCGATTATGAACGCTACCTGCGCACCGACGATCTGCTTTCGCTGCAGACGGTCACGGAGGAGCTTTCTCATCCTGACGAGCTTACGTTCCAGGTGGTCCACCAGTCGTCAGAGCTGCTGATGAAAGGCGCCAGTTGGGAACTGGAGCGAGCGCGCGTGGCTCTTACTGAAGGAAATTATCAGAACTGTTCAAGGCTCATGCGGCGGGCCGACGACATGCTTGAGCACCCGATTTCCCTTCTCCGCGTTCTGGAAACGATCACGCCCTACGACTATCACATCATTCGGGCCGGCCTGGGACATGGCAGCGGGTTGGACTCCCCGGGATTTCTTTCACTACTGCACATCGCGCCCAGGATCGGCGACGCATTTCAGGAACAACTGCGCAGTAAGGGGCTGACCGCACATGATGTCTATCGGCAGCATGAAAAGTTCTTCGGCTTGCACGACGTGGCGGAGCGCATGGTCGACTTCGACGAGCGGTTGCAGTTTTTCCGTTTTCATCACCTGAAGCTGGCGCAGCGAATCATTGGAGCCGGGGTAGTTGGGACCATGGGGACGCCGGTAGAGGTCCTGCAGCAACGCATGCAACATGTGGCCTACCGCGAGCTTTGGGATTTGCGGAATGAAATCACTACCAATACGAGCGCACCGGCCGGGAACAAGAGCTGAGATCTTATCAGTCGGTCTTTGCCACCGCTTTTCGTGGCGTAACATTCTGGTTCAGACGGAAGAAGTTGTCCGGGTCATAGTGTGACTTGACTGCGACCATGCGGTCCCAGCGTTCGTGGTAGGCCTCCGGCACGCGATCCTGCTCGTCCCCACTCATAAAGTTCACATAGACTCCCGGCTTCATGGCCGGCCGAAGTTGATTGAAGAGTCCGCGGACCCACGCAATATTGCCGGCATCAGCGGACGCATCCGACCAGTTCGCCAAAAGGGTAAGCACGAAAGGCGCACTGCGATCGCCGAATGCGGTCTCATGGGCACCGACCTGGGCTGCCGCGCCACCAAGATAGGCAAGCTCAATCATGGTTTCAGCGGAAGGAATGGTGGTAACTGCATTCATCAAGCGATCAATAGTATTGTCGTCAAGATAAGTGAAATAACCTGACTTGGTGTAATAGCGCCGGCCGTGAGGAAAATCCAAGTCAGCCATTGTCTGCAGATTCGTAAACGATACAACTTTGCTTCTCACAGAATCAGGATCGCAAAGGGAGAGTGCGTGCTCAAGATACTTGCGCCCGGCTTCGTGATCACCCGTCCAAACCAGAGAACTGCTGGCCACAGGGCGTCCGCGCAGTTCAACAGGCACGGTCGCCTTATGCGAAGCAAGCTGCAGGTTGATGTTCCATTTCAGGTCGTGAGGAGCATCAGCCATGAAATCCCGCCAGAGTTCAAGGAGAGGACGAATACCGGCTTCAGCAGTTAATCCTTCAGCCAGCACCACCGACTTGAGAGGATGAAGCTTGACCTCAAACTCCGTCACCACGCCGAAGTTGCCACCGCCTCCGCGCAACGCCCAGAATAAATCAGCATTCTCGTTTTCATTGGCGCGAACAATCGAGCTATCCGCAGTCACCAGGGTGAAGCCCTGGACGTTGTCGCAAGACAACCCGAAGCGCCGGGTGAGCCAGCCGGTGCCTCCGCCTAGAATCAGCCCGGCAGCGCCTGTGTGGGACACCACTCCGGACGGAAAAACCAGTCCAGCTTTCTGCGTTGCTGTATCCACCGATCCCAGCAAGCAACCACCAGCGAACTGCGCGCGGCGTGCCTCAGGATCAACGCTGACCTGTCGCATTCTTGACAAGTCAATCACCAAGCCGCCATCGCAGGTACTAAAACCTGCAAGGCTGTGTCCTCCGCAACGGACGGCGGTGAGCACTCCGGCTTCTGACGCGGCCCGCACCGCGTTTTGGACATCGCTGACATCTGCGCATCGTGCAATCAAACCAGGCGTGCGATCAAACATGCCGTTCCAGACGCCCCGCGCATCTTCAAATCCGCTTTGGCCCGGACGCAGCAGATCGCCTTTAAAGTTGCGGCGAAGGAACGAGTAGACCTCATCGCCGGCGCTGATCATAAAGCGCTTATCCTTGCTTCGCCGATTGCTCCAGTACAACAGGGAGATAGCAGCCAGGAAAACGGAGAACGCTGGAATCGACCATTGCAGGCCATCTACGAAGAAAGTTGTAACTGAGATCGCAAGCAGCAGCAGGATACCGATCACAGTGAAAAACGGGTGCGCGCGCAGACGCATGGGCAAACTCGATAGCCTCTCATGAGTGATAGCCCGGCGGAAGCGAAGGTGAGTGGTGAGAATCACCAGCCAGACAAAAAGCATCCCGGCCACCGCTGTCCCATAGAGCATGAGGAAGGCATTCTTAGGCGCAAAGATCGCCAGCAGGATAGCCGCCACGATCCCCGCAGTGGACGCCACCAGAGCGCGATGCGGAACGCCGTTGCTGCTTACCTTGCCCATCCATTCCGGAGCATAGCCGCCCCGTCCCAGCGAGAAAAGCATTCGCGTTGAAAGATAAAGGTTGGTGTTCACGCTGGAAAGCGCAGCGGTGAGTACAACAAAGTTCATGATCGCCGCAGCGAAAGGTATGTGCGCCGCCGCAAACGCCGTAACAAACGGACTGCCTCCAAGCGCGGATGAACTGCCGGTCTGGTTCCACGGAACCATGGTGACCATAATCGCAATCGCCAGCACGTAAAATCCAATGAGCCGGTAAACAATGTTGCGCATGGCACGTGGGATGGTCACTTCCGGATGCTGGGCTTCTCCCGCGGTGACGGCGATAATTTCCACTCCCATATAGCTGGTGACCG
Organism: Terriglobia bacterium; assembly: GCA_963755365.1. Taxonomy (GTDB): domain Bacteria; phylum Acidobacteriota; class Terriglobia; order Terriglobales; family Acidobacteriaceae; genus Angelobacter. The sequence continues at coordinate 204,476 of CAVWJV010000013.1, forward strand.
TGATGGTCAGAGAAAGCCATACTCCTTTCCATCCCGAGGGCAGAAAGCCTCCGTGCTGCGTTAAATTGGCCAGGCCAATCGCGTGTCGCGATCCTAATCCGAAAATCAGGGCCAGCCCAACCAGAATGAAGGCGAGGATCGCCGCCACCTTGATCATGGCAAACCAATATTCAAATTCACCCAGACGGTTGACCTGCATGGAGTTGAGCGCCACCAGAGCGGCTGAAACCAAGACCAACCAGATCCATTGCGGAACATTTGGCAGCCAGTACGAAATATAAATACCCGCGGCCGTCACTTCCGCGCCAATGGCAATGATCTGTGCCACTCCGTAAGTAGCGCGAACGGAAAATCCCGCCCACGGATTCAGATACTTCTCCGCGTAGACTCCGAAGGCGCCCGCAACCGGATGGACAACAGCCATCTCCGTGAGAACATACGACATGATGAGAGCGATACCAGCTCCGAGAAGATAGGAGATGATGACGGCGGGGCCAGCGAGGCGAATGGTGACGCTGCTTCCCAAAAACAAGCCGACACCGATGGCGCCGCCTATCGCCATCATGGTTAGCTGCCTTTGGCTCAGGCGACGGTGAAGACCACCTTCGCCCGCCCCTATCTCAACCTGTTCGCTCACAGCGGTACCAGCCGCTGAAGGTTCCTGATTAATCATCGCTACCAACACCGGCGGTTTCCCGCACCAGAAGATTGATGTTCTTCCTGAGAACTTCCATGACCGCATTCACATCATCCATAGTGTTGTACACGTGGAAGGCTATACGCAGGCCGTCATGCCGGCTCGATGCTACGATGTCACTCTCAGCAAGTTTCTGCACCAGTAGATTTGCATCGCTGGACTGCAACACCACCAGCGGCCCGGAACTGTCAGATGGAGTCTTGATTCGGATACCCATATCGAGCGCGGAGCTCAACAGCGATTGCGTGAGTTTTCTGATGTGGGTTGCTACGTTCTCCATTCCGATTTCCTGCAACAATCTGAAATCCCGGCATGGCCGCGTACACATTGGGTATGGAGGGCGAGCCTGACTCGAATCGCCTGGCAGTGGGCGAAAGATCGATATGCTGGGGATCGAAGGCGAACGGGTTGGTCTGGGCAAACCATCCCGTGATCGATGGCACCAGCTTTGAAATGAGATCTTTGCGTACGTACATAAACGCCAGGCCGGGCGGGCCGAGCAGGTACTTCAAGGTTCCAGTTACATAAAAGTCCAGGTCCATGGCTTTCACGTCCACCGGACGAGTTCCGCAATCCTGGTAGTCGTCGAGCATAACCAGCGCGCCGGCCTGGTGTGCGATTTGCGTGACAGGGCGCACTTGCGAACGAAAACCATTCTTAAAGCAGACATGCGTGAGCGGCACCATGAGCGTATTGCGATCAATCATCTTTTCGTAATTGGCCGACGGTATGCGATTCCCTTCCGCACTCACGAACTGCACATCCGCGCCGCGGGCGCGTTGCGCGAGCCAGACGTGACCCATGGTTGGAAATTCGAACTCGCCCATCACCACTTTGTTCCGTTCCCGGAAACTCAGCGCGCTGGCGATGCTGTTGATGCCTGCCGAGGCGCTGGTCACAATGGCCACTTCATCCGGGCTGGCATTGATGAATTTCGCAAAGGCGGTCCGTGCCGCCTCATAGTGGTCGACCCATGTCTCCCAGGGCGAACCTTGCTCGTGCCAACTGGCAATGTAATCTTCAAGGCCGGCCTGCACGGCATCTGAAAGGGCCCCCTGAGAACAACTATTGAGATAGATTTTGCGCTGGAAGATGCGAAAGCGGGATCGGATCTCCAGGATTCTGTTTTCGGTCAGCATGGGTTCCCTTTAGTGATGTGTCATCTCGGCAAGCGCGCTTCCGAATCGGCGCACTTCTTCCAGCGTGTTGTAGTGCACCAGGGACGCGCGCACCGCGCCGGTCTCCTGGGCAAGTCCCAACCGCTTCATCAGCCGCGGTGAATACATGTGACCATCGCGCACACCAATGTTCTGGGCCGCGAGCGCTTCGGTGACTTTAGCTGGCGAGATACCTTGAAGATTAAAGCACAATGTCGGAGTTCGATGCGAGATCAGTTCTTTTGCCGTAATGCCATATACCTTCGCGTTAACTTTGGCCAGCACATCCAGCATGGCGCAAGAGAGTTGAGCCTCATAATCGCGGATTGCTTCTGTAGACGCAACGATTGCGGCACGTCGCGAGGTTGCGTCTGGGGAGCTTACATCAGACCTGATAAGCCGCCCAAGATCTTCCAGGTAACGTACCGCCGCATCCATACCGGCCACGTTCTCATAGATATAGGTGCCAATCTCCAGCTTGGCAGGAGTGGTATCGGGAACAAACTCTTCACGGAAAGTGGGCAGAGCGTCAAGCGTTTCGCGACGGCCCCAAAGGAAGCCCATGTGGGGCGAGAAGATTTTGTAGCCTGAACAGATCAGATAGTCGCAGCCAAAGGCCTGAACGTCGATTGGCGCATGCGGACCATAATGCACGGCATCAATAAAAAGCTCGGCGCCGGCAGCATGAGCCAGCCGCGCGACGTTGGCTACGTCCAGAATCGATCCGATTGCGTTCGAGGCCAGGGTGCAGGCCACGATCCGAGTTCGCGCGGAGAGCAGCTTCTCCAGGTCTTCGGGATGAAGCCGGCCATCGTCTCTAAAATGCCACCATACGATCTTCGCGCCTTCCCTCTCCAGTGCCAGCCAGACGGCAATGTTGGCTTCGTGGTCGAGATCGGTCACGATGATTTCTCGGCGATCCTGCAACGATTGACCGACCGCGAGACTGATGAGACGCATGAAAGAAGTCGCATTCATGCCAAAGCAAATCTCTTCGGGATACCGGGCGTTGACCAGCAGTGCGACGCTTGAGCGGGCGCTCGCGATGGCCTCGTCCACCTCCTGCGACTGCCGGTATCGTCCACCTCTTTGGACATTGCGATAACGAAGATGATAGGCGACCGCGTCGAGCACAGTAGCGGGAGACTGCGCTCCCGCTGCATTATCAAAAAAGATAAATTCATCACGTAAAGCGGGAAACATGGCGCGAAGCTGGTTTACAGGAAACTCTGGCATAACCCAAATAATATATGGGTTTCCGAAATGCCCATCATGGTTTTCGTATTTTCGCTGGTATTGATCTTGCAAACGGAGATATTCGGAAGGTTTAGGCAAACGCAAAAGATGCACAGATGCCGAATATCAGCACCGGCTAGAGATCGAGATCGATCTCTGTCAACGGTGTAGAGCAGCAGATCAGTGCGTTTCCTTTCGCTGGCTGATCGAGTGGCTCCGGCGAGTAGCGGAGACTGCCGTCTAACAATCCGCACTCACAGGTATGACAGACGCCCGTCCGGCAGGACCACTTCACAGGAACGTCACAGGCTTCAGCAAACTCCAAGAGACTTTTGAACCGGTTGTCCCATGGGACGCTGAGTCCGCTGCGAGTGAACGCAACGCGTGGTCCCGTACCGGTGAAACCCACGGGAGGGTGCGGACTCCTGGCCGCGGTCTTTACCACACCCGGTTCAATCGAACCGGTGGACCCAAAAATTTCTTCATGGACTGCTGCTGCAGGGACACCATACGAGGCCAAATCATTCTTCATGGAGGCGAGGAACGCATTCGGCCCACATAGATAAAACTCCGCCTGAACTGGTACTCGCATCTTCTGCAGACAACTGAGGTCGAGATGCCCCGAGGCGTCATACGCATCTCCAAGGTGATCCTCGGCAGCGGGTTGGCTGTAAACAATGAGTGAGTGGCTCCCAGAAATGGTACCGAGAAGGCCGCGAACTTCTTCCGCCAGAACATGCTCTTTTCCGTTCCGCGCACCATGCAGCCACCATACTTCTCGTGATGATCTTAGTTTGGGAGATGACAGCGCATGCAACATGGAAAGAACAGGAGTTAATCCAATGCCGGCGCTGATTAGCACGATTGGCAATTCGCCAGGTCTCAATAGGAAGTCGCCTCGAGGAGCGCTTACTTCCAGTGGCTCTCCTGCTCGAGCTGAATCGACGATATAACGACTCCCATCGCCGTCACCACGCTTCACGCTGATGCGATACATACCGGAATCTGGCGGTCCGGAAATGGAATAGCTTCGTAAAACGGTCTCCGCACTATTTGGGTGCAGCCGTAAAGCCAGGTATTGCCCGGGAAGCGCAGGCGGAAGCTGCGATTTGTCCTCGGCTTGCAAAACCAGCGAAGAAACCGTTTTCGTTTCGTGCCGAACTTCCTCGACTCTCAAGGTCCTAAATCCAGGCCAGGCCGGAGGAGGCGAAACAGATGATGTCAGTCCAGCATTCCCATTGCGGACTCCAGCTTGGTCCGCCTTGAGCAATTCTTCCAAAGAGTACTTCCAACCCGGGCTTAGCGCGGGGATTCGCGCTGCGGTCTCCAGGCGTTCGCGTTTGGCGCCGGGAAGGTAGAGCAGAGAGTCTACTTCAGCCACCGAGACCTTCCCTGGTCCTTCAGTGACCTTTCGGATTTCATCTCCAGCGCCGACCTCACCTTCTTCGATCACGCGCAAATAGAATCCAGGTCTGTGATGGGAAACAAGCAGGGACGGCATCTGCGGATCTTTCATTCGAATGCCGACGCGATAGCAGGTAACGCGTGGCTGCGTTACTTCAAATACAGCAGAGCCGATCCGATATCGATCTCCGATACAGACTTCGTTGTCGGATAATCCTTCCACGGTGAAATTCTCACCAAATTGACCGTATTCGAAATCATTCCGGTGCAGATTGGATTGCCAGTAGCGGTATGAGTCGAGCTGATAGACCATCACGGCCCGTTGCTCTCCTCCATGACCAGCGAGGTCCCCCTGACCGTCGCCATCCAGATTAAGCCGGCGCGCCAGGACCCTTTGGGGGATCGAACGCTTCCAGATGGCGGTACGAACCAGCTTTCCCTGCCACTCAATCTCGCGCGGAAGACCGACATTCACAGAAACAAGCGTGAACATGGAACCTCAATCTGAGCCATATCTAGGCAACTCTGAAGGCTTAGACTTCACCAGCATATCCCGGGAGCCCCGACGAGTGCGAACTGTCCTGTCAAAAAATGATTCCAATGTTGTTTTGACACAACTCCTGTTGCCGGATGGTTCGGCATGTCTTCAGGGGAATAACCATTGTCCATCCACTGGCAAGAACCGGAAGAACCGGGTAAGATGTGCAGTCATTCTCTTCTCGTCGCAAAAATAGAACGGCAACCAATGGAACGAGGTTCACGATGATGACGAAAGCAGACCCAACCCAAGATGTAACCAACCACCGCACCGCTTCCATTGGACTGGCAATCGTTCGCCTCACCATCGGCGCAATGTTTGTCTGGGTCTTCTTCGAAAATCTGGGCAAGGGACTCTACACCGCGGCGGGCTACTCAGGCCTGATTACCTATTACTTGAAAGCGAGTCACGCACCGGCGGTTTGGAAGGCAATCATGGGCCTTGCGGAGCATCACGCCGCAATGGCCGCTCCCATGCAGGGATTGACCGAGATCACTCTCGGCACCCTTCTGTTGCTCGGTCTGCTGACGCGGCCCGCAGCGTTTGTCGCGTTCCTATTCCTGGGCAGCCTTTGGATTTCTGAGTGGGGCACGTCGTGGATTTGGGAGCTGCTGGTTCCAGTTCTCGCATCGCTTGCGCTCTCAGTCGGTCGGGCTGGTCGAACGTGGGGCGTTGACGCTGTGTTAGCCCGCCGGTCGCCGTCTTCCCCATGGTGGTGATTTGAGCCAGGATCGAATGCGAGTGTCAGTGGTCATTCCTACTCATAACGAAGAGCAGGCCATCGGCCGCGTCCTGGCAGATCTCCCGGCCGATATTGTCACAGAAGTCCTGGTAGTCGATAGCAATTCAACGGACGGGACTCGTGAGATCGCCGCGAAGATGGGAGCCCGGGTCCTCCGCGAACCTCGTCGCGGATACGGGCGCGCCTGTTTGACGGGACTGGCTGGCGCAAGCAGCCCTGACATTGTCGTGTTCCTTGACGGCGATTACAGTGATCGACCGGATGAACTGCCACTTATCCTGGCTCCAATCATTGAGGGCCATGCCGATATTACGATTGGTTCACGCCTGGCAAAGCAAAGCGTTCGCGGGGCGTTGCCGTGGCACGCTGCGTTCGGTAATCGTCTGGCGGCCTTTCTGATCAGGCTTTTGTATGGTCTTACGATAAGCGATCTGGGACCATTCCGCGCCGGGCGAGCAGATGTTCTTCGGCGGCTTGAGCTCAAGGAAAACACGTATGGCTGGGCGGTTGAAATGATTCTAAAAGGTTCGCTCGCGGGATTCCGCATCGCTGAGGTGCCGGTGAGCTATTATCCGCGAATTGGAAAATCAAAGATCAGCGGTACGCTGAAGGGCACCGTTGGTGCAGGGTGGTTCATTCTCTCGCGGATCGTAGGCTATTATTTTCGGCATCGTAGAGCCGGAACGCCACGGGACCGCGTGACTCTGGAACCGTGACTTTTGACGCAACAATCTGCTATGGAATCCTTCAATCACAATAACGCGCATTCGCATGGCAAGGATTGCACGCTGGTTGTCATGGCAAAAGCGCCGCGACCGGGCATGGTCAAGACCCGATTAGCTCAAAGCTTTCCAGTTGAAGCGGTCACCGAGCTCTATCGCTGTTTTCTGGACGACACCATAGGCCTGGCGCGTTCGTTGGATGCTGTGGACGTTGCCATTATGTGCCCTGCTTCGGATGTCGACGAGCTGAAGCGCCTGGCGCAAATTCAAGGTGCTGTGAGAGTGGTGGCGCAGAAGGGGCTGGGTCTTGCCGCCGGCTTGACCTCAGTGTTTGCGCACTTCACAGCGAATGACCGGCAACGCGTTGTTGCCTTCAACAGTGACAGCCCGCACCTGCCAGCTTCCGTTCTTGAGAATGCCTTCGCAGCACTGATGAAGCACGACATGGTTGTGGGACCAACACATGATGGCGGCTATTATCTCGTAGGCGCCAAGGCCGCCCACCCAGCTCTTTTCGATGGCGACGGCATGGGCACCAAGAGCGCGCTTGAGGCCCTGCTGGCGCGAGCGCGTGGAATGCAGCTTTCCGTTGCCCTCACGGATTTCTTCTATGACGTCGACGTGGAGGACGACTTAACACGCCTTGCCGCGGAGCTGCGGCTTGATCCGGCCAGGGCGCCACGAACCGCAGTCTGGCTGGAACAGTGGGGACAGGCCGTGACGCAGTTGCGGACAAGCTCAGGAAACCTGTGACGGTCACGCCAGCCGGCAGGCTATACGGGTTTGGCGCCATCCTGCTTGTGGCATTGACGATCTGCTCACGCAAGTTCAGTAGCATCGGTGCGCCATCATTCATCATTCCTCTGGTTGTTGCCGGCATCGCGTACCTCCTGGCGATTCGTGAGTTCTTCTGCACTCTCAAATTCCGGCCCCGCGTCATCGTGATTGGGCTTGTACTGGCTGCTCTGTGGCATTTTGCATTTCTATTTGTGACGCCTGGTGCAGATGATGACATTCATCGATATGTTTGGGATGGCCGCGTGCAGAGGCTTGGCTATAACCCTTATCTGATTGTTCCCAGTGACCCGGCGCTCGCCCCGTTACACACCCCCGAGACTCGCACGCTGAACCACCCAGAGTTGGCAAGCCCATATCCAGCGGGCGCTGAGCTTTTCTTCCGGGCCGTAACAGCGATTTACGAATCTATCTTTGCCTTGAAGGTAGCATTCGTACTTTGCGATTTTGCGATTGTGCTCATCCTGCTCGATATCTTGCGGCGCAGTGGGCAAGCAGCGCATTGGGTTCTGGCATATGCGTGGAACCCTCTGCTGGCGATGGAAGTGGCAGGCAGCGGCCACATCGATATTGTCGGTGTGTTGCTGCTGTTGATTTCTGCCGCCGCGCTGGGACGACGCTGGCGTGCGATTGCAGCCGTGGCGTTTGGGATGGCTGTTGCCGTGAAACTGCTTCCGATTATCCTGCTGCCTCTTTATTGGAAACGTGTTCGGATACGCGATGGTGCGCTGGCGGCAATCGTAGTCGCGCTTGTATATCTGCCTTTTTTAAACCACGGCCGGATTCCGACCGGGTCACTCGGCACTTACGTGCAGAGTTTCCGCTTTAATGATCCAGTGTTTGCGATGCTTGAAGGAGTGGCATCTCCACAGGCTGTTGTTGGAATTGCAGCGCTGGCCGGCTTTCTGGTCGCGATCTGGCTGAGACGAAAATCCACGGAGTGGTCTTCCGACGCGTTTGCGTGGCCAATGGCAGCATCATTGTTATGTGCGCCAGTCATCTATCCATGGTACTTGCTATGGCTGCTGCCGTTTCTTCGATCGACGACGACGGTACCGCTCATGATCTGGACCATTAGCGTCATCCCAACTTATTACGTCTGGCACCTGCGTAGAGTTGGACGCCCGTGGCTGCTTCCTGGCTGGATTATGTTGCTGGAATACGGAGTGCTGGCAGTGTGCATTGCGGCCATCGGTGTGCGCAAGTTCCTGCGACCGGCGACGGTGCAAGGCTCTGCGGATAGCTCAAATGCACAATACGATTCTCCGAACAATCCCACATCCTTCTGAGAACGGCGGTGTGGGCAACCGTACTGTGGTGATCTGGAATTTGATGTATCCTAGAGCCTTGGCCAGGGCCCTCTGTATAACCTCTATCCAATCGAGGAGTAACCTTCCATGACAAACGCGATCCGGGTAATGATGATCCGTGTTCTGATGTTCGCGGTAGTAATCCTTGCTTCAACCTCCTGGGCGCAGACGCGTCCGCCAATCGCCGAAAAAATAGCCAAGACGTATGGGATCGATTCGTGGGGACAAATCGAGGCGATCCGCTATACCTTCAACATCGATATCCCTGGACTCAAAGCCAGCAGATCATGGACCTGGGAGCCCAAAGCCAACCGCGTTACCTTCGAAGGGAAAGACAAGGCCGGCAATCCGGTGAAGGTTACGTACGTGCGCTCCCAGATCGATAGCCAGCCCGAGAGTGTGAAGAAGGAAGTGGATCCGGGATTCGTCAACGATCAGTATTGGCTTGTCTTTCCGTTTCATGTCATGTGGGACACCGGGGCCAACGTGGAAGATAAAGGCAAGCAAAAACTGCCACAAGGCAAAGGTACCGCCGATCAGGTGGTCGTGAAATATCCTTCGAATATTGGCTACACGCCCGGCGATACATGGGAACTCTTTGTCGGCGCTGACAACCAGGTCCAGCAAATGCTCTTCCGCCACGGTGGAACCGCTAAGCCGCAAGTTGTCATCGCGACGTGGGAGGGCTATAAGAAGGCCGGCCCTCTCCTTATTTCAACCGAGCACCACGGCACCGCCGACGGCAAGCCGCTGCATATTTTCTTTTCAGATGTGGCGGTTAAGGTGACAGGCTCAGATGCCTGGGTGAGCGCGCAATAAACGACGAACGCGCAGCATCGTTCTCGGCTACTTAGGCGTGGAGTTCGGGCGAAAGACGAGGAAATAGTCTTGCCCGTCTCCCTTCACAAAATCGTACTGTTCCTGCAGTTGATAACCGGCCTGGGCGGCTTCCTGTATGACCACATCACGGGAGACGCCGTGGTCATCCCCTTTGCCATTGCGATCAATAATGCCGATCTTTGCTCCACTGCGCAGGGAGCTTCTCAGGTTTTGCAGGAGAAGCACGGGATGTGCGACCTCATGATAGGTTTTTAACAGCAGTACGGAATCAATGCTGTTTTTCGACAGCCGGGGATCATCCTCCTGGCTCAGGATTGCGTGTACGTTGGCAACGCCATCCTGCTTGATCCTGCGATTTATATAGGATATGGACTCTGGATTGATATCCACAGCATAGACGACGCCAGTGCTTCCCACACGCTTTGCCGCGCGAACTGTGAACCATCCTGAACCAGCCCCAATATCGGCTACGTGGGCTCCTTCCTTAATGCCCAGAATGTCCATCACGCGCTGGACCTGTAGCTTCTCGTCGCGATCTTTGCTTTCAAAAATAGAAAGGTCACCGGTGTATGGCTGACTTGTCTTGCGCGGCGCCGGCTGAGAATTGGTAGTCGCGGTGTTTTGCGCCTCCAAAGCCGGCAAGATTGCAAACTTTGAAGCGCCGAGAGCAACACTCGCAAAGGTAAAAATGAGGACAGCAAATAGTGAGAGGCTCACTTTGCGAGAAAGAAAGAAACGTCGCATGCTCAACTCCGCGCCATCACGATTGTGGTACAGGAACTCTCTCCCTTGGGAAGGTCCCGGGCTGCGGCCATCGTGATGTCCAGTTTTTCTGTCAGTCCCCGTGTAACGGGACAATAGAAGTCAGGTTGCTGAAGCGCATCTTGCAGGCGACGCCGTCCGGCGCAACCACCATGGCAGGCGTCACGAAAGTCGCAAGGCTGGCACGCAGCGGGCAAGGACCGGGCCTCAAGGAACGGATGAGTTTCAATCACCTTCGATCCCAAAGTTTCTAATTCTGACAAGGGCGCGCCAGTTCCCGGCCAATAAACGCAGGGTTGAGTAGTACCGCGGGGAGTTACGCGCACCGTGCTGACGCCGCATCCGCCAGTTCGAGGCGGCAATCCGGCCATCGCTCGCACCAACGGCTCGCCGATCGCAATCACGTCCGTTTCCGCAAACAGCGCACGAAAACCCTCCCAATATTCTCCGTATGTCAGTGCATAAACGTCCGACCGCACAGCCTGATACACGTTCACACGCAGGGGAGCATTAAACTGTCTGGCTACTCGCGCGACCTCCGCCATGCGCAAGTAGTTCGCCTTCATCATGACGGCGATGATCGTAACCGGCACGCCAAGCATTACACAACGTTCTGCCTGCTGGTGGATCAACTCCCAGTTCCCGCTTCCCCGCTGTGCATCCTGTTCCACTCGTGTTGGGTAATCGAGAGAAAACTCAACATCGTGAAAGGCGGTCAATTCGCTGTCCGCCAGCACAGCAACGCTATGACCGTTGGAAGTGATGGTAAGTTTGATGGGCTTTTGGCGCATGTACTCGAGAATGGCTTTGAATTCCGGATGCATGCCGTTCTCACCAGTGCCCAGGTTCACCGAACGAATTGGCAGCCGTTCCATGATGGACTTGACCTGATCCAGAGAGAGGCGATCCGTGCGAGTTGGGTCGCGGTAGCAGAAGGAGCAGGCGAGGTTGCATTCATTGGTGAGCCCGAGCCCGAGCGCAATGGTGGCATCAGCCGCCTTCGCGCTTGATGTGGCGCTCGAATCAAGAGGGACTCTGGTCACGCACTGTCCTCGTCCAACGAACCGGTGCCAACAAATCTGCGCAACGTGCCAGCCAATGTGCGTAGCGGGAGACGGCAGCATACTCACCCCGATTGCCCAGCTTCCGTTCCAGTTCAAAAATCCGTTCGTAATCTGCGCTACGAGAAACCTGTGGCGGCAAATAGTCCGCCAGAACTCGTACACCTCGCTCGGCAATCGGCGCCAAAGACGCCTCTTTTAGCATGGCACGCAGGCTGTCTGGCGTAAATAGTCGTACCCTGCCTCCGTACAAAGATTCTTGTCCCCACTCAGCAGTGAGGCTTTTTTCCGCTGCCGCCAAATCGCCGGCTTGAATAGCGGCCTTGAACACATCACCTGCCTGGTTACGCACGAGAACGGACAGTATCGCCGAGGAATCCCGCAAAACGCGAACCGCTGAGCGCAAAACGGCAGACGCGTCATCACAATATTCCAGGACGTTGTGGCAAAGAATTAGATCGAATGATCGCGCGGGGAATAAATCTGCCAATTGGGCAGCGTCGCCGCATTGCAATACGACCTTGCCGATAACACCTGCTTCCAGCGCTGCGCGCCGCGCGAGTTCCAGCATCGCTGGCGAGGAATCCAGCATTGTGACGTGAATCCCAAGTCGCGCCAGGCGAATGGCAGTCACTCCCGGGCCACATCCGAGATCAAGCGCATACAACGAAGACCTGGCCGGAGGTATGGGAAGAAAATCCTGAAGGTTGGCAAAGGCCAAGTCGGAGCGTAACCGTCCCTCGGGCGTCTCGAGGTAGACGGCATACTGGTCCGCGCCGTTCTGGAAGCGTTCACTATCGGCCTTGGTAATCATTGACGCCAGACGACAGGGTCTGGATACAGGCCATTATATGTGAGCAGCCGCGCCATAGCTCCGGTGTAGTCCTCAAGCTGCCGATGTTCGCGGCTCCGCGTCGACGGAAGTCTACACGGATAAGGTTGACCACACTTTAACGCGGCACGGGATCGCCTGCAAAGGACACCGAAGCTGACGGCGGTGCCGGCCACGTGCTCGCCAAGCTATGACGCGAGCGACCGAACTCCTCTATCCATGGTTTTGTCGCGCATTATTAATCATGTAAGCCATGAGTTTTGATTTTCCTCTAGATCGAATCTACTGTCGGTTCTGCCAGTTGAACCCCCTCCCCCATCGGACAAGAATTGTGCTCAGAACAATGGCCTGGAAGAGTTCCGTTCAGGTTGCCGTTGAGAAACGCGCTGCCTTTCAGAGCTGCTTTCAACTCACCTGTCAGGTTAACCGCTCAGAGTAAGCAAGGGCATGCAATCATCTGGCCATTGAGAGTGACATTCATGACGAATCCGACACAAACTCGACCAGGTTCTCCCCAGATTGTTCGAAATCTAAAACTCGTTCGGACTCTCACCGCTCTCATGTGTGCCGTGTTGATTTTGATCGTGGGCCCGATGTCATGGGCCATGCCGCAGCAGCAAGCGCCCAAAACCGCCAGCCAGGACACGAAGACAGGCCAGGACGCGAAGACCTCTGACGCGAAACTGACCAATGATCAACTCGATTCCCTGGTGGCCCCGATTGCACTCTATCCTGACCCGCTGCTCAGCCAGACACTCGTCGCCAGCACTTATCCCCTGGAAATCGTCCAGCTTAATCAATGGCTGGAAAAGAACAAAGAGCTGAAAGGCAAGGCTGTTACCGATGCGGTCGAAAAACAGAGCTGGGACCCGAGCGTCCAGGCAATGGCCGCCTTTCCGAGCGTGGTCAAGAATCTCGCCGAGAACATCGACTGGACTGACAACCTGGGAAACGCTTTTCTGGCGCAGCAGAGTGAAGTGATGGATGCAGTACAGCGCATGCGTAAAAAAGCAAAGGATAAAGGCGCACTGGAATCGTCTGAACAACAGAAAGTTGAAACCAAGACTGTCGAGAACAAAACCGTGATCGTTGTCGAGCCGGCCAGTCCAGAGGTGGTCTATGTTCCAAGTTACTCTCCCACCGTGGTATATGGCGCGCCCTATTATCCGTATCCAGTGATGGCGTATCCATGGTACGCCCCGACAGGAGGACGGATGCTTGCGTTCGGCACGGGAGTCGCCATTGGGGCCGCGTGGAGCAACGGCGGCTGGGGTTGGAATGCCGGTTGGGGCGGCAATAACAACATTACTGTCAACCGGAACAATACTTTCGTGAGTAACTACAACCGCGCCAACGGGGCAAACAGATATGGCGGCGCGAACAATAATTGGCGGCACAATCCGCAGCATCGCGGGGGCGCACCTTACGGGAACCGAGCGACAGCCCAGCAGTATGGTGGAGCTGCCCGCGGAGACAACATGAGCCAGCGGCAATCCACGGCGCGCCAGAACGCCGGAGCTCGCCAGAACGCAGGAGCCGGTAATAGTTTCAGCAACAGCGGCGCCGCCAGCAACCGGGCAGCATCCGCACAGAGCGGGAACCTGGGCGGAGGCGGGGACCGCGTTGGAAATCGCCAGACATCGAACGGCAGTATGGGTTCCAGAAACAGCGATGCTTTTTCCGGCGCTTCCAGTAATAGTGCGGCGCGGGCCAGCAGTGCACGAGGCTCGTCCAGTATGGGATCTCGTGGCGGCGGTGCGCGCGGCGGCGGTGGAAGGCGTAGATAGCTTGATCAAAGATGGCGTGACCAAAGATCGTATGACCAAAGAAGCATAAACCAAGGAGGACAATATGGGATCGCAGTTATCGAATATCAAACTACGCACGGTCCTTCTCGGGCTTCTGTTGATGATGCTTTTCTGTTCTTCAGCCGTGTGGGCGCAGGAGCAGGTGAAACATTCGCCTGCCAAAGCTTCTGCGCCGGAGAAACAAAAGACGTTTGCCACCCCACAACTCGCTGCGGACGCGCTGATCAAAGCGGCCGAGAGCTATGACGTGCCCGCTCTGCTCGAGATATTCGGACCAGAGGGCAAAGATATTGTGGAGTCCGCGGATCCAGTCAGGGACAAGAGCCGTGCCGAGGAATTTGCTGAGAGGGCCCACGAAAAGACCGACGTGACCGTCGAGAAGACAAGGGCAACCCTGCTAGTTGGCAAAGATGACTGGCCACTGCCGGTTCCGATCGTCCTGAAGCAGGGACAGTGGCACTTTGATACTGCGGCGGGGCGCCAAGAGATTCTTTTCCGGCGCATCGGTGAAAATGAACTCGACGCGATCCAGATTGCGCATGGATATGTAGAGGCCCAGAACGAATACGTCACCACGGTCCATGATGATTCGAACCTTCATGAATATGCCAAGAAGATCATCAGCACGCCAGGCAAACAAGATGGATTGTGCTGGAAAAACCCCGACGGCTCACCCGGCGGGCCCATCAGCGAAGCCGTTGCGCGTGCGATCGAGCAGGGGTACACGGACAAGTCTGCTCCGTACCACGGCTACTATTTCAAAATCCTGAAGGGTCAAGGCCCGAAAGCTCCGTTAGGCAAAATCGATTACGTGATCAATGGAGCCATGATTGGCGGCTTTGCTCTGGTCGCTGTCCCGGCCGAATACCGGGTGACCGGCGTGAAGACTTTTCTGGTGAACCAAAACGGCATTGTCTATGAAAAGGACCTGGGACCGGACTCTCTCAAAATCGTGAAAGCGATGGACCGGTTCAATCCAGACAAAAGCTGGCAGCCAACCAAGGACACACTGGTGGCGCAGAGACCCTGAATGGTCTCGGGGAAACCTGACCTTGAATGGCGAGGCAAACCAACCCGGTCTTATCCCTGGCCTGACGTGGCTGCGCGCGTATCAAAAGCAATGGTTCCGCATGGACGTTATCGCCGGGCTGATTGCGGCCGCGGTTGTTATTCCCAAAGCAATGGCGTTTGCGACCATTGCCGGCCTGCCGGTACAGGTTGGCTTGTACACCGTATTCGTGCCCATGGTGATTTATGCCGTTCTGGGCACGTCGACGCAACTCAGCGTCAGCACTACAACCACAATTGCCATCCTGACGGCGGCCGCACTGGATAAGGTTGCGCCAAATGGCGGATCCGGCGAGTTGATGGTAGCCAGCTCGACTCTGGCGGTCCTGGTAGGCGCCATGCTTCTGCTTGCCTCGGTTCTTCGTCTTGGTTTTGTCGCCAACTTCATTTCGGACCCGGTACTAGCGGGTTTCAAAGCTGGAATTGGACTGGTCATCGTGGTAGACCAGGTTCCTAAGCTGCTCGGCTTCCACATTACGAAAACGGGTTTCTTCCGGGACATCCTGGCAATGATTCAGCATTTGCCCCAGACGTCGCGGGTCACGCTGCTGCTTGCCCTTGTCATGATTGGGCTGATGGTTGCCCTGGAGCGTTTTGTGCCGCGAGCGCCCGCGCCACTGATCGCGGTGGCGTTAGGCATTGCTGCTTCCGCAGTGCTTGGCTTGCCCCAGATGGGAGTGGAAACCGTGGGTAAAATCCCGCGCGACCTTCCATCCTGGATGTGGCCGAATCTCGGCCTCCTCGAACCGATGTGGCCAAGTGCCGCGGGCATTGCTTTGATGAGCTTCACTGAGAGCATTGCGGCAGCGCGGGCCTTCGCCAAACCAGGGGAGGCGCGCCATCTCCCCAACCAGGAGTTGCTTGCCATCGGCGCGGCCAATGTGGCGGGAGGTTTTTTGGGCGCCATGCCTGCGGGTGGTGGTACCACGCAGACGGCCGTTAATCGCAGCGCCGGCGCACAAACCCAGATGGCGGAACTGGTTACCGCCGCGGCTGCTCTGGCGACTCTGATGCTGCTGGCGCCTCTGATCAGCATGATGCCAAATGCCACACTTGCGGCCGTCGTAGTTGTGTATTCGGTTGGTCTTATTAAGCTTGGAGAGTTTCGCGCCATCGCCCGCGTTCGTAAGACTGAGTTCTATTGGGCGGTAGTTGCCTTTGCGGGCGTCGCTTTGCTGGGCACCTTGCGGGGGATTCTGGTAGCGGTCATAACCTCGGTGCTTGCTCTCGCTCAACAGGCTTACAGCCCGCCGGTGTATGAAGTGAGACGCAAACGCAACACTGACGTCTTCAGACCGCTCTCGCCAGAGCACCCGGATGATGAAACCTGGCCCGGATTGCTGATCGTGCGGGTTGAGGGGCGCGTTTTTTTTGCCAACGCGCAGCGCATAGGCGACAGGATTTGGCCACTGGTTGAGCAAACCAAGCCTGTCGTTATCGTGATTGATTGCAGCGCGATCTTTGACCTTGAGTACACAGCGCTCAAGATGCTGACTGAGGCTGACGAGAGACTCCAGCGCGATGGGATCACGCTGTGGCTGGCCGCTCTCAATCCGAACGTGTTCGCGACGGTGTCGCGCTCCAAACTCGGGGAAAAGCTGGGCCGGGAGCGGATGTTCTTCAACTTACAAACGGCTGTTGAGCGATACCAGCAGGCTGCAACCGCGCGCGGCAAGACAGCTGCGTAACCCAAAGATTCTGAGGTGAAGTCATGAAGTCGGAAGCACACAACGGCAGGGTTGCTGAATTGACCGGAAACGGTCATGCAGCCGAGGCTCACGCACACAAAAAGCTGAAGAGAAAAGAATATGAGAAGGAACTGTCCCGGCTTCACATGGAACTGGTGAAGCTTCAGCAGTGGGTTGTACACAAGGGACTTAAAGTGTGCGTGGTTTTTGAAGGACGTGACGGCGCGGGAAAGGGCGGGACCATCAAGGCAATCACTGAGCGCGTGAGCCCCCGTGTTTTTCGTGTGGTGGCCTTGCCGACGCCTTCCGAGCGCGAGAAAAGTCAGATGTACATCCAGCGTTACGCGCCACATTATCCGGCGTCAGGCGAGATCGTAATTTTTGATCGCAGCTGGTACAACCGGGCGGGCGTGGAACGCGTGATGAGCTTCTGCTCGGAAGATCAGGTGCAGAGATTCCTGCGGGTAGTGCCTATGTTCGAGCGCGCGATGGTGGATTCCGGCATCATTTTGATCAAGTATTGGCTGGAAGTCAGCATCAAGGAACAGACCCGTCGGCTGGAATCGCGGATCGACGACGGACGAAAAGTCTGGAAGCTTTCGCCCATGGACTTGAAGTCCTATAGCCGCTGGTACGACTACTCCAGGGCGCGGGACGAAATGTTCAGTAAGACTGACACACCCTATGCCCCGTGGTACGTGGCCAACGCGAATGACAAGAAGCGCGTCCGCCTGAACATCATCTCTCATTTGCTCAGCCTGATTCCCTATGAAGAGCCTCCTCGCGAAAAGGTGAAATTGCCCAAGCGGCAGGATCCAGGCGACTACCGTGAAACTAACCACTTCTTCAAGTACATTCCGGAAAAGTTCTGATTCTGGAGAGCGAAAGCGCTCACGGTTAGTGCAGAAACTGTCGAATCTGACAGTCGACTAGGGTTCCGGCCGACACTACTCTCACTCTGTGGCGCCTTCCGGCTACTCTCGCTTGGCCGTAGACGCTACCTGATTCATTGCAAGGGAGCAGACAATGGGGATCCTGAACTGGTTCGCTGAGACCCTCCGCACTTATCCGGAGATCGCCATATTTCTCACGCTTGCTATTGGGTACTACTTTGGCAAGTTCACCTTCCGCGGCATCGGGTTGGGGGCGGTTACAGCCACACTAATTGCTGGCGTCATCATTGGACAACTCGGGATCAAGATTTCGCAGCCCTTGAAGGCCACGGTCTTCCTCATGTTCTTGTTTGCCGTTGGCTATGCCGTTGGGCCGCAGTTCGTTCGAGGCGTCGCCAAGGACGGCATGCCGCAAGCACTCTTTTCAGCTGTGCAATGCCTGTTGTGCCTGGTAGGTACCTACGCAATCGTTAAGTTTGCAGGCTATAACTTCGGCTATGCGGCAGGACTCTACTCGGGGTCGCAAACGATTTCTGCCGCGATGGGCCTGTCAACCGACGCCATCAACCGGTTGGGATTGCCAGCCGACCAGGCCAAGGCCTTGCTCGACGGGATGCCTGTCGCCTACGCCGTCACCTATATGTTCGGTACCATGGGGTCGGCCATAGTGATCGCAGTGCTCGGTCCAAAGCTGCTCGGCATCAATCTGAAAGCCGCGTGCCAGGATTACGAGGAGAAGCAAGGTGGCAAGAAAGAGCTTGGCGGAGCCGGTACTGCCTGGCACCGCTGGGAAACGCGTGCGTTCCGAGTGCAGCCGGGCGGCAGAACCGACGGTCTTCCGGCCCTCGAAGCTGAGGCGTTGTTCCCCCAACGCGTTTTTGTGCAGCGTATACGCCGTAATGGCGTGGTCGCAGAAGCAACCGCGGACACAGTATTGCGCGCAGGCGACGTGGTGGCGGTTGCAGGCGCTCGCGAAGCGCTTGTGAACGTTATCGGAGAACGCGCAAGGTTGGTGGCGGTCTCCGGTTCTCGTGAGCCGATTGGCAACCTTGCCAGCGGAGTCGCAATCGAGGTGGACGATCCTGAATTGCTCAGCGTCCCCATTGAGGGACTTGACGTTTATGTGACCAACAAGGAAGTGGACGGCAAGACTCTGACTGAAATTGCTGCTATGCCCGGAGCGCGCGGCGTCTTCCTGCGAAAGATCGTGCGCGGTGCTGTTGCCACCTCGATTCCTATCCTGCCGAATACGAAAATCTTCCGCGGTGACATTCTTACCATTGTCGGTCGGACTCAGGACACCAGCGCGGCCATTAAGATGCTGGGCGTACCGGATCGTGCCACTGACGTCGCTGACGTGGCATTCATCGGCGCTGGAATCGCAGTGGGTGCACTTATCGGTGCGCTGGTCTGGAAGGTCGCCGGTGTACCGCTTGACGCTCTCAACCGCGGGCGGGGCGCTCATCTCAGGAATTATCTGCGGTTGGATACGCTCAGTGCATCCGAAGTTCGGCCGCATCCCGACATCCACAGTCTGGTTCATGAACTCCGTCGGTCTCAACATCTTCATCGCCATCGTCGGTATCTCGGCCGGCCCGGGCTTCGTGAATGGCTTAAAGACACAGGGTATCGGCCTGTTCCTGTGGGGAGCTCTGGCAACGACTGTGCCTCTTGTGATTGGCATGTACGTCGCCAAGTACATTTTCCGTTTCCACGATGCTCTTACACTTGGCATCGTTTCCGGCGCGCGTACCACCACAGCTTCGCTCGGCCTGGTCTGCGACCAGGCGGAAAGCCAGGTTCCCGCGCTGGGATACACCGTAACGTACGCCGTGGGCAACACGCTGCTTACGATCTGGGGCATGGTGCTCATCATGTTTCTTTCATAATGATTTTCTGAACTGACTGAGGAGAAAAGCATGGATCTGTTGAACCTTCGCAATTTCGAGACACTAAGCCCGTTTGAGATCAAGGACGAACTGATCAAGCTCGCCAAGAAGACCTCCCGTACAACGCAATCAGCATTTCTTAATGCCGGACGCGGCAACCCCAACTGGATCGCCACCACTCCTCGCGAAGGTTACTTTCTGCTCGGTCAGTTTGCGATTACCGAAAGCAAACGGGTCATGGAACATCCGGCTGGTCTCGGCGGAATGCCGCAAGCGCAGGGCATATCCGGCCGCCTTGAGACGTGGCTGGCCCAACACGCTGAGATGCCGGGCGCGTCTTTCCTTTCGGCCATGGTGCCGTTTGCATTGAAGACGTTCCGGTTCGAGCCGGATGCGTTCGTGCATGAACTCGTCGATTCAATCATTGGCGACAACTACCCGGTGCCTGACCGCATGCTCGTCCACAATGAGCGCATCACCCATGAGTACCTGATGTGGGCCATGTCCGGAGATCCCCGCCCCACCGGGAAGTTTGATCTCTACGCAGTGGAAGGCGGCACCGCGGCGATGTGCTATATCTTCAAATCGCTGAAGGCGAATCGTCTGCTGCACCCCGGCGACACCATCGCACTGGGCACGCCCATCTTTACACCCTATATCGAAATGCCCCATCTTGAGGACTATGCGCTGAACATCGTCAACATCGCTGCCCCGCAAGAGAATCGCTTTCAGTTCACTGACGAGGAGATCAAGAAGCTCGAGGACCCAAAGATCAAGGCATTTTTCCTGGTGAATCCGGGCAATCCAACGGGTGTCGCGCTGAGCCGGGAGACAATCGCGAAAATCGCGAAGCTGGTGAAGACAAAGCGGCCCGACCTCATGCTCCTGACCGATGACGTCTACGGAACATTAGTCCCGGACTTCCGCTCGCTGATGGGTGAACTGCCATACAACACCATCGGCGTGTACTCCTATTCGAAGTATTTCGGTTGCACAGGCTGGCGGCTGGGCGTGATCGCGATTCACGAAGACAACATCTTCGACAAGATGATCGCAAAGCTGCCGAGCGCCGACCTTACTGCGCTCGACAAGCGCTACGGCCCGATCACGCTTGAGCCGCGCAAGCTCAAGATGATTGACCGCATCGTTGCCGACAGCCGCGACGTGGCCCTGAACCATACCGCGGGACTTTCATTGCCGCAGCAGGTAATGATGAGCCTGTTCTCCCTGTCCGAGTTGATGGACACCAAAAAGCACTACCAAACAGCCTGTCGCGAGATCGTTTACCGGCGCATTGCGGCGCTGCTTGAAGGATTGGGCCTTGAACTGCCACCGAACCCGCTCTATGACGCCTACTACGGATTGATCGACTTCGAGTTCTTTGCGCGCAAGAACATAGGCGCAGAAGCTGTTGAGTATCTGAAGAAGAACGTCCATCCGCTCGATCTGGCGTTTCGTCTGGCTGAAGACCACGGGATCGTGTTGCTGAATGGCGGCGGCTTTGAGGCGCCAGACTGGTCATTGCGCGTTTCTCTGGCCAATCTGCCCGACGAAGTGTATGAAGAAATTGGGCGCGGGGTCCGAGCAATCGCGCGCGGCTACCGCGATGCATACGAGGCCTCAAAGCACCGTGAAGAGCCGGCACTGACCACCAGGTAGCTTGAGGGTGATGGTTTCGATTTGCTCCCTCAACTGACGCGATGGCTGCAAAGTCCCCCCTTGCTTTGCGGCCATCGTCACGTGCTCTGACAATTCTCGCAATTCGATTTCGAATATGCCCGTGCAGGCAGCCTGGAATGCGCTCGGCCGCCTATGTAATTCTACGTAGTCCGTTCTAGTCTTTGCGGTCAGCTTCGCAGAACCAGCAGTAGGATGATGGAACCAAGAAAGGTCAGCAGGGTTAAGTCTCGCAACTTGCGCCAGACCTGGCCGGAACTGTTATCCAGCACCTCGAAATCGTTATTCAGCAATGCGAGGAATGCGCCGCGAAGGTATTCGCGGTAATCGGTAGGAGAATCCAGATAGCGAATCGCATTCCAGTCGGAAGCCTTAGTCTGCCACTCCGCTTCTCTCGTCTCATTCTTTTGAATTCGGTCAGCCATCCGGTCTAGTCACGCTCTATCAAAGTAATCGGAAACACTAAGGCCAATGATCGTCTGGTATTGGCAAGACTAAGGGTACTGGCCTCCATCGCGTGATACGACTGGTGGTTTTGACAGTTTTTCAGTTCCCGGCTAGCGGCTTAAGCTGCTGATTGCGACCTCCGCGTTTAAGTCGTGGTTCCCATAGTAGTTTGCAGAGCCAGGAGGCGGTTGCCTCCATCTAGGACCAAATATGAAAACACTACGCGCTCTAATAGTCTTATTGTGTGTCTCTTTGTTTGTGGCGATACCGTGCCGCAGCTACGCGCAAGCCACCGCCGCGAAGGGGCCGGATGTTGAAGCCCTTCAGCGTCAACTGGACGCCTTGCAACAGCATATTGAGGAACTCCAAAGCCAGATCAAGAAGCTGGAAGCAACCGATTCGTCGACTCAACCCGCCACCGGCCAACCAGCAGCCAAAGGGCAAAATACTCAGCAGGAAACGAAAGGCTCAGATGCTTCGCAGGAGATAAAAACAAGACAGGAGGCGGGCAAGGCGACATTGACTTACCAGACAGATTCGCAGGACCAGGTTGCGGCGGCACGTTATGACAACGCGCCTCTGGATCCCAAATATCCGGGCTACTTTCGCCTGCCGGGAACGAAGGATTTCTTGAAAATAGGCGGCTACGCCAAGACCGATCTTATTTTTGATCCGAGGCCGGCGGGAGATCCGGACCGGTTCGTTACATCCAGTATTCCCATTCCACCCCAGGCGGTAGTAGCCAACTCAACCATTTCAGTCCGCCCCAGCCGCATCAATGTGGAGTTTCTGGTGCCTACCGAAACAGCGCGCACGCTCAAGTTCTTCCTTGAGGCGGATTTCTTCGGGACCAATGCCACGACACCGCGGCTGCGCCACGCATATGCGCAAGGGAAAAACCTGCTGATCGGCCAGACGTTTTCCAATTTCATGGATCCTGATGCCTTTCCCGATACACTCGACTTCGAGGGGCCGAACAGCGAAGTATCCATCCGTAATCCGCAGATGCGTTATACATTCCGCCTCGGCAAGAAAACCACCGCCAGCATCTCCATTGAAAAGCCGAGTTCTGATGTGTCCTTCTCGACTCCTGAGTTCTCGGCTGAGCCCAACAGCCCCAGCCCGGATGGAACATTACAGTTCCGCCATGAAATGGACTACGGGCACGTGCAATTTGCCGCGTTGCTCCGCGATATCTCCGCATTTCTGCCCGACGGACGCAGCGGTTCCGTTTTCGGATGGGGCTTCAACCTTGCCGGACTGTTGAAGATTTTCGGTAAAGATGCATTTGTCTACCAGGGCGCCTACGGTAATGGCATTTCACGCTACATTCAAGATACGTCGGGACTCGGCATTGATGCGGCTGTGATCAGCGTTCAGGATCCTCGCCTTGAGGCCGTGCCAATCGTCGGCGTCTATGGCGGTTACCAGCATTTCTGGGACAAGAAGCTGCGCTCCTCAGTGGTGTATGGCTATGTTCAGTCTGAGAATACCCCGGCCCAAACTCCGTCAGATTTTCATCGCAGCGAATACAGCGCTACCAACCTGATCTGGAGTCCCATCCCGCAATTGAGCTTCGGCACAGAATTTCTCTATGGCTGGCGGGTCAACAAAGACCTCAGCACCGGCAACGCGCCCCGTATCCAGGTCAGCGCAAAGTACAGCTTTATGCAATTTAAGAGTTCCGACGCCAAGTAGAGCATCCGCTCAGAAAAGGAATGGACGCAATCATGAGTAACGAAAAAACGAAACCAACCGTCCAGCTTGACCAGTTCTTTACTGTAGCGGAGGCCCGGCACGATCGCTGGCGCAATCTGCTTAGCGCTGCCCGCGCATGGAATATGGCGAAGCAGCAGAACGCGGCGGCAGAAGCAAAACGCGACAACGTGACAACCAGCTTCGCTGAGTTGCGCCAATGGGAAGAGTTCTTCGCTTATCCCGGTCCTGCCTTGCTGAACTCAGTGAAAGAACGCATCTCTGAAGGTGATGCAACCGGCACGGCCAGGCTGGTGCAGGCCATCAGCACCGCCCTGTTGACACACTCCTATCGCACCAATGCCGCCGATTGGGAAGGCGAGGAAATTTTTGCGGGAGGTATCAGCGAGAAGTTGCCCCTCGGAAAGGAAGGCGATGCACGTCACCGGCCGTATTTCGAAGTACTGATTGCGAGCATTGCTAATCCGGAAACCTGGCCCGCTCTCAAGGAAGAACTCCGCAAGCTGCGCCGGCCAGACGACGCATTCCTTTATGAGACCGTGTTCGTTGGCAGCTTTGAAGATACGGTCCTGGGCACAATCCTGAACGGAGGCGTTGAGGCCGTGATCATCGCCGAAGGCATTCCATTTCCCTCCGTGCACAACAACCCGGTCTTGCGCGAATTCCTGGCCAATTATCTTGCGGCAACCGGCATTGATATCAGTTCACCTGAGCTGGCTCTTACGCTGGCACAAGGCCTGAAGCTGATTCGTCCTGAGCTGGATATTTATCTTCTCAGTGATCGCGAAGTAGAGAAGGTTGCGGGCAGCCTGGGGGCAGAGTGCCTCCGCCGCATCTTCTATCAGGTTGAAGAGCCGCTTGAACTTCACCTCAGCATTCTCGATGGAGTTGCCGATAGATACAGCACGCCCTTTTTTGACAACCTGCAGAAGTACGCTCAACGCCCCATCGGGACTTTCCATGCTTTGCCGGTGGCGCGCGGGAAGTCGATTTTTAAATCAAATTGGATCAGTGACATGGGCAGGTTCTATGGGCTGAATCTTTTCCTGGCCGAGTCATCTGCAACCACTGGGGGACTCGATAGCCTGCTGGAACCTACGGGCAATATTAAGGTAGCCCAGGAGATGGCAGCCCGGGCCTTCGGAGCAGACCGAGTGTTCTTCGTTACGAATGGCACTTCCACATCCAACAAGATGGTTGAGCAGGCTCTGCTGGCGCCGGGCGACATCATGATCGTGGACCGCAACTGCCACAAATCACATCACTATGGCGCGGTACTCTCCGGCGCGCTTCCTCTTTACGTGGAAGCATACCCGCTGACGCAGTTCTCGATGTACGGCGCCGTGCCGCTACGCACAATCAAGAAAGCCCTGCTTGACCTGAAGGCTGAGGGCAAACTGGACCGGGCCAGGATGCTCGTCCTTACCAACTGCACGTTTGACGGCCAGATGTATAACACGGAGCGCGTGATGGAAGAGTGCCTCGCGATCAAACCTGACCTCATTTTCCTCTGGGACGAGGCGTGGTTCGGCTTTGCTCGCTTCAGTCCTTTCTACCGCCGTCGCACTGCCATGGGAGCAGCAGCAGCGCTGGAACGCAAGTTCAAAGATCCTGCTTATCGCGCAGCGTATTCAGAACAAGAGAAGAAGTTCGGGGCCGACCTGAATCCCAAAGACGAAAAGCTGCTGAACACGCGTCTACTGGCCAACCCGGACAAAGTGCATCTCCGCGTTTATCAGACAAATTCGACGCACAAATCGATGTCGGCTTTGCGCCAGGGATCGATGGTGCTGGTGAAAGATCAGGACTATCAAACGGTGGAAGAGCAATTCCATGAGGCTGTGTTTACGCATGCGTCCACCTCGCCCAATCAGCAGATCATCGCTTCTCTGGACCTGGCGCGGCGGCAGATGGAACTGGAAGGATATGAGATGGTCAACCGGGCAATCCAGTTGGCGCTGGACCTGCGGAGCGAGGTCAACTCGCATCCGTTGATCTCCAAATACTTCCACATCCTCGGCGCGGACGAGATGATTCCGGCCGAATACAGAAATTCCGGCTTTGTTGATTACCTGACTCCAGGAGCCAACTGGGCAAAAGCAATCAAAGCCCTGAACGAAGACGAGTTCGCGCTGGATCTAACCCGTCTTACACTGGTCTGCGGTACAGCCGCTTTTGACGGCACGCAATTCAAGAACATGCTGGCAGCCGAGTATGACATTCAACTGAACAAGACATCGCGCAACAGCGTGCTGCTGCAAACCAATATCAACAACACGCGAAGCGATATAGCCCAGTTGATCAAGTCGCTGGTTGACATCTCACTGAAAATCGAGAAGAGGCTAGCGCAGGGAGGAAAGGCGGAGCGCGAAACTTTCAATGCCCGGGTAAAGTCATTGATGGAAGACGTTCCTGATCTCCCCAATTTCAGCCGCTTCGATGACAGTTTCCGCGAGAATCCCGCCAGCATCACCAGCGAAGGCGATATGCGATCAGGGTTCTTCGGCGCGTATCGCGAAGAGCAATGCGAGCACCTGAAGCTCTCCAGTCCTGAGATCGACCGTCGCCTCAAGGAAGGACCAGCATTGGTTTCGGCCAACTTCGTAATTCCCTATCCGCCCGGTTTCCCCATCATGGTTCCCGGACAGGTCATTACCGCTGAGACCATTGATTTCATGCGCAAGCTGGACGTTAAAGAGATACACGGATTTTCCGCCTCTCTGGGTTTGAAACTATTGAAACCATCTTTCCTGAAGGCTGCGAAAATACACGGCCGCGCACCCGTGGAAGAGAAACGGAGCAAGGGAAAAATCGCAGCGTAAAGCCAATCCCCGCCGCGACAAGGCGGGGATATTCTAACCTGGAAAACTTCCGGCCTGGTTCCCTCGCTTCGGCTTCACGGGGCCAGGGCCGACTTACCGGCTACCACTAACTTTGCGAACAGTTGACCATCTGATACGGGGAGATCTCATCTTTCAGGAGCCTTTGACCTGGAGAGCGCCATTGATGCTGTGCACGTGCAGATCTCTCTGTGGAATGGGATTCCCGCTTGACGTAACGCCCGAAAAACAGCCAGGCCGACTTCGCTTTTCAATTCGAACCATATCGACTCGGCAGCCCAAAACCTGAGTTCAAGATTAAGCGCACTGTCTCCGAATCCAAGGAAGAAGGCCTCTGGTGGTGGCTCATTCAGGATGCGTGGATTCGATTCCGCCACCTCAATCAAGAGTTTGAGCGCCGATTCCGGGTTGGTGCCGTAAGCTACCCCGACGGGCACTTCAACCCGTCGGCGTGCTGAAGTTAAGGTCCAGTTAGTCACCTGGTCGGAAAGCAAATTACTGTTGGGAAGGATCACTTCAGCGTATTGGGCAGTCAGGACGGTGCTGGAACGGGATCCGATACGTTTCACCGTACCGACCACGCCTCCAACCTCTACCGTATCGCCGATCCGGAATGGACGTTCGAAAAGAATAATGAGGCCAGAGGCAAAATTATTGATGATGTTTTGCAGCCCGAATCCTACGCCCAATCCCACCGCACCGGTGATCACGGTGAACTTGTTGAGTTCCACTCCCGCATCCAACAACGCTGCAAAGAAGATGCCAACCAGCAGCGCGTAGTATGTAACTCGCGAAATGGCATAGCTCATACCACCGCGCAATGACAGCCTGGGAAGAAGAACATCTTCCAGAAGAAACTTTGCAATATTGGCAATGGCATAACCAAGCAGAAGGAAGAAAACTAAACTTAGCGTTCCGCCAAGAGTAATGTGGTTTTTTCCAACACCTATTGGGTATTCCAGGACGTCTTTGGCAGCCGCTATCACAGCGTCGCGAACCGTGAAGAGGTAGAGATTATTATTCAACCAGAGCAGGAAAGCGCCACTGATCAGAATTCGCCGTCCTCGCCGTTGGACTACGTCGCTGCGGGCATCGGGCAGAGATTGAAACCACTTGCTGCACAGGACGATTGCCAGCGCCAGATCCAGGACCCTGACGAGCGTATACAGCAACGCAAATGTGAAACAGGAGAAGAGCGTACCGATTCCCAGAACCTGTGAGAGCGAAAAAAAACCAAGGATGTTGGCGCATAAAGAAGCGGCCAGGAGGAGCAAGACAATCCGGATGCTCACAACCAGCAAGCGTCCCCCAGCCGATTGCATTCTTAAACGGGAAGGACGCGTCAGCCAGGACAAGGTGAGGATAGCAAGCAACATTAGGATGGCAAACGACTCTCGTTTAAAAGCCGCTCCAAACTGCAGTATCACGTGCATCCATTCAAGGACATAAAAAGCACATAACGCGTACAGAGGCTTCCGCATTCCGGGTTTGATAAGACCAGGTGTAAGCCGCAAAACCGGGACAAGATAGATGAGACAGAAAAGGACGAATGACACGCCGGGAGGAAACGAAGTGGTGATCCCAACCGTGGCAAGCAAGGTGATCAGCAGGGCGACGGAATATGGACGCACGAAAACCCGCGATGCATCCTCACTCACATTCAGGTTTTTTCCATCTGTAACGTAACGTCTCAAGCGAAAGGCCGCCAGCAGAGCGAGTACATAACCCGCCACGAAGCCGGAAAGCAGGCCTTTATTCGCCCGCAAGAAACCGGGGATTTCCGTTAAGCCACGGCCGGCCGATAGGTAAATTACAGTACTCATCGACTGATCGAAAGCCCGCAATTCCCTGGTTTCCCATAAAGGGTGACTATCTCGTTCCAGTAGCCGTCCGCGCAACGATTGATGTGCCTCCGCGACCTTCAGCAACACAGCGGAGACATCCCGGTCCTGTTCGGAGATGCGGTTTTGCAGAATCAGTATGACATTCAATCGCTCTTGAGCCTCGGCGCGCAGCACCTGGATCGCTTCCAATTCCCGCTCGATCCTCTCCGCCAACTCTTTAAGACCGGAGGTTTCCTGCACCTGCTCTGCCGTGGCCTTCCAGCGCGCCTGCTCAACATCAAGCACCTGCATTTGTTTTTCGATACCGGCGGCCCGTTCAGTCAATAATTTTCGCTTGATGCTGTTTTGTTCTGCGAGCGCGCGCCAATACCGCTCTTCATCCTGAAGTTGCATCATGTTGGGTAAATTGGCCAGCAATTCTTCCGCCTGGCGAACACGCTGGTTGACCTCTGCAACGTGCGCTTTTCCTCCAGTATCCGTGCCCCGCCCGTCCGCAACAGGTAGAAGAGTCCTTGAAATGTCGCGCAACATGCGGTCCAGTTCCTCCGCCTGATTCGCCATTTCCGGCAACGGGATCGCACGGACCGGAGTTGGAGCGGGAGTTGGAGTGGGCGATGCTGCTTGTTGCGCAGGGGCAGGCTTAGACTTTGGGGCGAAAACGCTCAATGGTGATTGAGCGCACAGCGGAGGAGCTGTCAAAGAAATGATCAGAGCTACAATGCCGAGAAACATCCCGCAGAAGCTCGCTTTGCGCCGATCCGACGAGGGACGGGACCAGAGGAAAACCTTGCGCTTTGGTAGTCCATTGCGCATATCGGAAAAGGGCGCAGGCCGAGGATTCCGGACGATTACTGCTCCCATCCTCCTCCCAATGCGTTATAAACCTGCACCAGCGCAAGTCTTTCGTTGAGGTCCGCCTGCGCCAGGCTCAACTGGGCGGAGAAGTAACGCGTATCACTATCCAACACTTCAAGGTAACTTGTCGCGCCCCCGCTATAGCGCACCTGGGACAGCCGGGCGGCGTCCTCAGCAGCCTTGGTGAGCAGGTCCTGCTGCTGCCGAAATTCCTGGTTCTTCGTGTAGGCAATCAACGAGTCAGAGATATCGCGAAAAGCCTGCTGGGTTGTTTGTTTGTAAAACAGTTCAGCCTCCTGCTGTTGTGCCTTGGATAGTTTCACGCCGGACTTAATTCTGCCGCCGGCAAAGAGCGGTTGTGCAAGCTGGGCGCCGGCGTTCCAAAATCCCGCAGATTCCGAGAAAAGACTCGTGAGGGCAGAACTCTGAAAGCCTCCAGAGCCGGTGAGAACAATCTGCGGGAAATAAGCCGCTTTGGCTACACCGATGCGTGCGTTCGCCGCCACCAGCAATTGCTCAGCAGCTTGAATGTCAGGCCTTCGTTCCAGCAGGGCCGAGGGTAAACCCGCAGGGACTGTCGGCGAAATTGAATTTGCGACGAGCGGCCTGCCCCGAACGATAGGGCCGGGATTTTTGCCTAGCAAGACACTGATCAAATTTTCCTGTTGTTCGATGCGGCGCTCGAGATCGGGAATAGAAGCGGCAGCGCCATAAACCAACTCTTCGGACTGGCGGACATCCATCAACGACGTGACGCCACCCTGCGCACGAACTTTGACCAGCCGCAACGATTCCTGGCGCGTAGAAAGTGTTTGTTTTGAAATTTCCATTTCCAGATCCAGTTCGCGCAATTGGAAATAGGATGAGGCCACGCTGCTCACCAGGGTCGTCATCACCGCGCGCTGGCCCCACTCGGTGGCAAGCAGGTCTGCCCGTGCCGCCTCGGTGGCTCGCCGAAACTTGCCCCAGAAATCAAGCTCCCAGGCCAATGAGAGGTTTGCCCCAAGAGAGCTGGTGTTTACCGAAGGCAGTTGTTTAGTCTGCGGAATGCGCAGATTGCTGCCGTCCACGCCGGCTGAAACCGTCGGGAGCTGGTCGGCACGCGTGATCCCCAGCGCCGCCTGGGCCTGTAAGCACACGAGCAGCTGCAATCCGCACATCATAGTTTTCAGCCAATGCGGTGCGGATCAGTTTTTGTAACTCCGGGTCCTGATAAACCGTCCACCATTTCTCGTCGCCCAATGACTTTGGGTTCTGCGTTGCAGCTTGTTGATCCGCGCCACGGTACACGGAGGGGGTGTCTACCGTAGGCCGCTTGTAGTTCGGCCCTACCTTGCAGCCCGCCAGCATAATAATAAGGACGATCGGAACCCAGCTATAAATGCCCTTCATAAGCATCCTCATGCCACCGCCGTTGGCCTCGGGACAGGTTTTGGCGCGGGCGGCTCTTCTTTTTTCTTGCCTCGATGCGCCAGACGCTCAACCACGTCGAAGCTCACAGGAATCAGGAAGATGGCAAGCAGAGAAGCTGCCAGCATGCCTCCGATTACGGCGCTGCCCAGCACGCGCCGGGATATGGCGCCGGCGCCGGTTGCTGTCCACAAAGGCACGCATCCAAGAATGAAAGCAAACGCCGTCATCAAAATTGGCCGCAGGCGAAGCCGGGCCGCGGACAAAGCAGACTCCTCAATCGATTTGCCTTTGTCAAACTCCATCTTTGCGAACTCGACGATCAGAATCGCATTCTTGGCGGCGAGTCCTATCAGCATCACCAGGCCGATTTGTGCGTACACGTTGTTTTCAAGTCCGCGCATGTACAGGAACCAGAGCGCGCCGAAAACGGCAACCGGTGTGCCCAGAAGCACGCTGAAAGGCAGTGACCAACTCTCGTATTGCGCGGCAAGGATTAGAAATACAAAGAGCAGAGACATGGCAAAGATGACCGCGGATGAAACACCTTCAGCCGCCTTTTTTTCCTGAAATGACATGCCGAGATAGTCATAGCCCATTCCGGCCGGCATGGTCTGTTTGAAAACATCTTCCATCGCCTTCATTGCCTGGCTTGAGCTGTAACCGGCCGCAGCACTGCCATTGATTTGTGCACAGCGATAGAGGTTATATCGCATGGTGAACTCAGGACCTGTGCTGGTCTTCACCGTGGCCAGAGCGCTCATCGGCACGGGCGTCCCCGCATTGTTGGTGACGTAGAACTGGCCCAGGTTCTCAGCCCGCGTTCGATAATCGCCTTCCGCCTGGACGTACACCTGCCATTGCCGGCCGAATCGGTTGAAGTAATTCACCAGCACTCCGCCCATGAACGCTTGCAGCGTCTTGTACGCGTCAGAGAGTGGCACGCCCTGGGAGATCACCTTGGGACGGTCTACGTCGACATACACCTGAGGAATGCCGGTCAGCGCGGTCGTGAAAACGCCCGCCAGTTCGGGGCGCTTCTTCGCGGCTGCCAGGAATGTCGCCAGATTCTTGTCCAGGAATTCCCGGTCTTTCCCGATCCTGTCCTCCAGCAGGAAATTGAAACCGCCCGAAGTACCCACACCGGGAATCGCCGGCGGCGGGAAGGAAAATGCAATGCCTTGGTTTAACTTTCCGAGCTCACGATTGATGTGCTTTTTGATGGCTTCGTACTGTTCATCCGGGGCCTTGCGGTCGGCCCACTCCTTCAGCGTGACGAAGTAGAACGAATTGTAGGTCGCGTAAACCTGGTTGAGGAGGCTGAAGCCAACGATTGACGTAACGCCTTCGACCCCGGGTGTCTTGGCGACGATATCCTCGACCTTTTTGGATGCCTCATCAGTGCGCTGGAGTGAAGCAGCATTGGGCAGTTGCAGGCCGGCGTACAGGTATCCCTGATCTTCATCGGGCAGGAAGCTGGAGGGCAGCTTGGAGCCAAACCACAGAGCCAGCACCGATACGCCGACGAGCGAGAGCATGCTCAAACCGGCCTTGCGTATCAGAAGGCCACAGACTGTTACGTAGCCGTCTGTTGTCCGGCCAAACACCCGGTTGAACCAGCGGAAGAACTTCGCCAGAAGACCACTGCCCTCCTTCTTTTGCTTCAGGAGCAACGCGGCGAGCGCCGGGCTCAGAGAGAGAGCGTTGAAAGCGGAGAAAATCACCGAAATGGCAATGGTGATCGCGAACTGCTGGTACATCCTGCCGGTGATGCCTGGTATGAATGCTGTCGGAATGAAGACCGCAGCCAGGATCAGCGCGATGGCTATCACCGGCCCGGAGACCTCTTCCATGGCTTTTTTTGCCGCATCCGTTGGAGAGAGACCGTGCTCAATATGATGTTCCACCGCTTCCACCACAACAATGGCATCGTCCACCACTAGTCCTATGGCAAGCACAAGACCAAATAACGACAGCGTGTTGATGGAGAACCCGAGCATCGGGAAATACGACAAATGTGCCTACAAGCGAGACTGGCACGGCGAGAAGCGGGATCAGCGTTGCACGCCATCCTTGCAGGAATATGTAAACCACGATGATGACGAGAATGATGGCTTCAAAAAGTGTCTTCTGGATTTCGTGCAAGCCTTCAGTCACTGCGAGAGTTGTGTCCAGAGCAATGGCATAGTCCAGGTCCTGCGGGAAACGCTGTTTGGCTTCCGCCATCAGTTTGCGGACTCCTGCCGCAGACTGCACGGCATTGGTTCCCGGTAACTGATAGATAGCCATGATCGCCGCGGGCTTTCCGTTGTACCGCCCAACGATGTTGTAATTCTGGGCTCCCAACTCAATGCGGGCTACATCCTTGAGGTAAAGTACCGAGCCGTCGGGGTTCGCGCGCACCACGATAGTGCCAAACTCTTCCGGAGACGGCAGGCGTCCCTGGGCCCGTACGGCATAGGTAAAGTCTTGCCCTTTAGGGACAGGCTCGCCGCCGATCTGGCCCGCGGGATTCACCGTGTTCTGCGACTGAATGGCTTTAATGATCTCAGGGACTGTCACCCCGAGCTTTGCCAGACGATCAGGTTTCACCCAGCAGCGCATGGCGTACTGGCCGGCGCCGAATACCGTCACGCTGGCGATTCCCGGAACACGCGTCATCTGGTCATTGAGATTGATAAAGGCGTAGTTGGCGAGAAAGATGTTGTCATACGACCCGTTAGGAGAGAACAGATTCACCACCATCAGCGGCGCCGACGTGGATTTCTGCACAGTAACTCCGTAGTTGACCACATCCACCGGCAACTGCGAGTTTGCCTGGTTGGTGCGCATCTGCGCCAGGATCTGGTCAGTATTCGGATCTGTCTTGACGTCAAAGTTCACCGTCAGCGTGGTCGCGCCATTGTTGGCATTGGTGGAGTACATGTAGTTCATGTTGTCCACGCCGCTCATCTGCTGTTCAATCGGGGTGGCAACCGATTGCTCGACGGTCTCCGCGTCGGCGCCCGGATACGTGGCCTTCACCTGAATTTCAGGAGGCGCGATGTTGGGGAATTGCGCGGTGGGAAGCCGAAGCATGGATACAACGCCAAGGATCACCATGAGAATGGCGATAACCATTGCCACGATGGGACGTCGAATAAAGAAATTTGCCATGGTTATTTGCCTTCGTTGGACTTGCCTTCGTTGGACGACTGATAAGGTTTGGGCGCGACAGGTGAACCTTCCTTAACTTTCTGAAATCCTTCCACAATGACCTGATCGGAAGGCTGCACGCCTGTCTTGATAATCCACATGTCCCCGACGCGCTCTCCGACCGTCACCGGCCGGATGTTTGCCTTTTTGTCAGGGGTTACCACTGCAACCTGATAGGAGCCTTGCGTTTCCATGACGGCCCGCTGGGGCACCAGCAATGCATTTTTTTCCAGCGAGGTAGGAGCGCGTACGCGCGCGAACTGTCCTGGACGGAGTACCCCGCCAGCGTTGTCGAACACGCCGGCGATGCGAATGGTTCCCGTCTTGAGATCGACCTGCCGGTCGGCTGTCAGAATTAAACCTTTATGCGGATAGACACTGCCGTCCGCAAGGATGAGCTCCAGTTTTTTGGTTGTGCCGATGGGTCGCTTGCCGCTGGTGAGTTCACTGATCCTGACGGCGAATGGAAGATACTCCTGCTCGCTTATTGAAAAGTAGACCTTGATCGGCTGAATCTGCGACACGGTTGTAAGAAGCGAGGTCGGGCCTACCAAATCTCCAATCTGCCCCTTGGCCAAGCCGGCAACCCCGTCTACCAGCGAACGCACTTTCGTGAACTCAAGGTTCAGGCGCGCCTGCGCGACTTGAGCTTTGTTTGCCGTTACAACCGCGATGGCAGCAGCATTGGCCTGAATGTCATTGTCGAGTTGCGCCTGGGGTATCGCGCTCTGTTTTGCCAGCGGAGTGTCACGTTGCACATCGAGTTTCGTCTTGCCCAGTTGCGCTTCAGCCTGCGCCTGCTGACCTTGTGCCTGCTGCAACGCAGCCTCAAAAGGACGCTGGTCGATCTCGAACAACACGTCGCCCTTATGCACCAGGCTGCCTTCGCGATAATTCTGTTTAAGCAGGTATCCACTGACCTGGGGATGAATGTCGGCATTCACATAGCCATCCAGGATCGCAACCCATTCGCGGTAAACAGGTACGTCTTTCTGTTGAATGTTGACAACCTGAACTTCGGGAGGCGGCGGCGGTGCTGCCTCAGTCTTGCTTGCGCAGCCGCCGAGCAGAGTGATCGCGGCCAGCGTCAGAAGACCTACTATCCAAATCCAATATTTTGAACCTTGCGCGCGCATACTCGCCTGCATTTCGCCCTCCTATTCAGTACTGAATTTGCCTTGGGCTATCTCTTAGGGAGCTGCACCCTGGCACGGTTTTGTCCCCTGAACGCTAACTAAGATTCTTAGCGGATTAGCTGGATAACAGAACTGTCAAGAGTACTAGTTCCCGCTCTAGCTACATGAAGGCACAGTGGAATGTTGAACAGTTGTAGATTTCTTTCCCGTGTCCAGAAATCACGGATGGCGGGCTCCCTGCACTTTCTGCCGGGGTTGGAGGTCTTATGGAATGGCTGGGGCACCTCTTTGAGAAGTATCCGGAAATGGCCGTGTATCTTGCGATCGGCCTGGGGTATTTGATTGGTGGTCTAAAGTTCCGGGGCGCGGGGATAGGCGCCGTAACAGGATCATTGCTGGGAGGAATTCTCATCGGAAATTTCTTCCACGTAACGGTTGCCGATTCGGCCAAGTCCATTCTTTTCCTTCTGTTTCTATTTGGGATCGGGTTTTCCGTGGGACCAAGTTTTTTCCGCAGTATGAAAGGGGACGGATGGCGATGGGGTGTGCTGGGCATTTTTGTGCCCTTCGTCGGGCTCCTAACTGCTTACATCGTAGCCCGTGTGTTGAAGCTTGATTTGGGCTTTGCCGCCGGCCTGCTCTCGGGCGCGTTGACGGAATCGCCGGCGATCGGCACGGCAAGTGAAGCCATTAAAGGCCTTGCCATGGCGGACGCTCAGAAACAACAACTGGTCAGTCATATCGCTGTGGCGGATGCAGTCTGCTACATCTTCGGCACTGCGGGCCTCATCTGGTTTTGCAGCAGCCTGGGACCGAAGCTGCTTAGAGTCAACCTGATCGAAGAAGCAAGGAAAATTGAATCGAAACTTGGCATGAAGCGTACCAAACTAGGAGTCACCCCGGCGTGGCAACCGATCGCGATGCGCGCATACGCACTTGGCGCGGGAGGCAAGATCGTAGGAAAAACCGTTGCGGAGGCAGAACATGGAGTAGCGGGCTCCCGCATTTTCGCCGAGCGCATCCGGCGCAACGGCGAAGTCTTTGCCACAGCTCCCGCCACCGTGTTCCAGGCGGGAGATCGCGTCGCCCTGCTGGGCAGAACCGACGTGTTGGTGAGCGTAGTCGGGCCTGCCGCACAAGAAATTGCCGATCCGGAACTGCTGGATATTCCCGTGGCTTCGTTCGACGTTTACGTGACTGAGAAGAAGCTGGCGGGCAAGACGCTGCAGGAAATCGTCGCAACAGTGGATGAGACCCGCGCTGTCCTGCTTCGCGGAATCACTCGCAACTCAGAGACGATTCCCATCAGCTTGAACACGATTGTGGAGCGCGGCGACACACTCAAGGTAACCGGAACCGAGCCGGCGGTAGAAGCGTTTGGAAACATCGCTGGCCGTATTATCAGCCCTGTTCAGGAGAGCGACCTTGCGACACTGGGGTTGGCGATATTTGCCGGCGTGTTTGTGGGTGCAATCATCACTATTCCCATAGGACATTTGAGAATTAATCTCGGCACGAGCGTTGGCACATTGCTGGCGGGTTTGCTGGTGGGTTGGCTCAGGTCAATAGTTCCATGGTTCGGAGGCATTCCCGATGGGGCAATCCTGTTCATGCGGTCCATGGGGCTGGCTGCTTTCGTGGCAATGATCGGGCTCAAAGCAGGTCCGGTTTTTCTCTCTTCTCTAAAAGAGGTGGGATACGTACTCCTTCTGGGAGGCGCGGTTGTTACTCTCACGCCTCTGCTTCTGGGACTCTTCTTCGGCCGCTATGTGCTTAAACTCAATCCGCTTCTTTTGCTGGGAGGGCTGGCCGGCGCGCAGACCATGACAGCGGGCCTTGCCGCCGTGCAGGAAAAATCAGAAAGTCCTGTTGCCGTTCTGGGCTATTCAGGAACCATAGCGTTCGGACATATTCTGCTTACCACTTGCGGAACTCTGATCATCGCCTTGTTGAGCTGATGGGCGTTGATGCTGTTCCGAGCTGATATGCGCATGCTTCGCAAACTTCGCAGGGCCCGCCTTGGACCGTGGCTGATCCCCCTGGTGGATGCGGTGATTGCGATTTCCGCCGGACTGCTCTTCCCGCGTTTTGAACACCGGTTTTTACCCCATGTAGCGTCTGACCTCACCGTTAATTCCGCGATCGCTATCTATTCGTCAATCGCATCGGGAATGATGGCGCTCACCGGCATCGTATTCTCATTGGCGTTCGTGATGGTGCAGTTCAGCGCGACGGCGTACTCGCCGCGTCTGGTGCTGTGGATTGCGCGCGCCCCCGTGCTCTCACATGCAATCGGCATTTTCAGCGCCACTTTTCTCTATGCTGTCTCTGCCCTGGCATGGGTGGACCGTGGCGGTTCCGGCAAAGTTCCCTTCATAAGCGCAATGATTGTGCTCCTGCTTCTGGTTGCCAGCGTGGGAATGTTCATTGCTCTTACCCATCGTATCGGCATGCTCCAGATCAATCGCATGTTGATTTTCACGGGCGATAAGGGACGCGGCGTGATTGAAACCTTGTACCCGCCAATCGGATCGCCTCCAGCCACAATACAACCAGACAATTACCCCAGATCGTTGCCGGCGCAAACGTTGCTTCATCGCGGGCACCCATTGTCACTGGAGGCGGTTGAGGTAGAGCAACTGGTGGGGCTGGCATCAGGCTGCGACGGACGCATTGACGTGGTGGCGGCCGTTGGTGACACCGTCATGCAGGGGATGCCGCTGCTGCATGTCTTCGGCGCTCAGCGGCGTATTGATGAGCGAAAGCTGCGTGACGCGCTCGAACTGGGAGCAGAGCGCACTTTTGAGCAGGACCCCAAATATGCAATCCGGCTGCTGGTGGATATCGCGATCAAGGCGTTGTCACCGGCAATCAATGATCCTACGACGGCGGTACAGGCGCTGGACCAGATTGGCGATCTTCTGCTGCGCCTGGGCAGCCGCCGATTGGAGATCGGCTCATTCCGAGATGATTCCGGGCGCGTGAGGCTGGTGATCCCATTCCCGTGCTGGGATGACTTTTTGCATCTCGCCTTCGAGGAGATCCTTTCATACGGCGCGAAGAGTGTTCAGGTCATGCGCAGGATGAATGCCCTGGTGGCGGATCTGCTTACAGTTTTACCTTTGGAGCGCCATGCCGGTATCAAATACTGGCAACAACGGTTGCACGCAAGCATCAGCCACTCCTTCGAAGACGCAGAGGAGAAATACAGCGCATCCCTGCAAGATCGCCAGGGCCTGGGGATTACACGAAATGCTGCGTAGGCGTAGTTTCAGCGCAGTCTGCTAAAGCAAATCCGCGCTCAACTACAGGCTCACCACAAGAACCAGATTCGAACACACGGTTCCCGGAGTTCCCTGGTTGAAGTTCGCCCGCACGGACTGATTCAGCGGAAATTGGTTTCGCTGGTCACCGCAGAAGTTGACGTTGCTGGAAAGTCCGCCGTTGGAAAATGTTACCGCGGTAAATGTGACGGAGTTACCGTTGACATCGTTGGTGGATTCAAGGTGCACCACGATCACAAGGCCGCTGACGCTTGAAGGCGTGACCTGCGGGTTAGAAACAAAACCAACAAAGATCTGCCCGCAGCCGGTCAGCAGAAGTAATGCCAGCAAAGCTGGGAGAGTTCGGGCCATAACATCTTATTCGTAAGCGGCTGTCACTGTGCCCGCCAGGGAGACCACCGATTTTCTTTGGATGCAAAGTTTACACTTATCGTTCCATGATTCCTGCCAGCCGCCAGGGCGAAGCATGATAGGTCTCAATCTCAATCTGTTTGCTTTCCTTGTTCACCGAAATCCTGGCGCCTGGAATCAGGCTTCCTGAGTTCTTTTCTTCACTACCGCCAAGGTGTAGTTCAATGATCGAAATGTCGTAATCCCCGCTGCGACTGCTGGACATTGACTCCCCGATGCCGATGGGGCGATCTGTCATGAGACGGATGGTGCGGCCTTTCTCAGTCTGAATGCTTCTGATGTAGGCAATCTGGTAACCGACCCCGCCACTGCTGAGTCTCACGCGGCCTTTGGGTTTCATCTTGCTCAGGACCTTCACCATCTCGTCATGCCCGCCGCTTTTGAAAGCATCAATCAGCGCTTTCTGCTCGGCCGGGGTCGAGAGGTCCTCGATATAGATGGTCACGCCGAAACTCTTACCTGCCATGGTCGTGGTACCAAAGGCCTGGGCCTGGATGGTTTCTTCTTTGATTGCGTGGCCGCCGATGCTTGTCAGGACCAATAGGCCCAGAATGAGTGAGAAGACACGATATGACCTGGAAGACATGACGTCTCCTTAATTATGTGGAGCGCGAAATCGTGAGTGGAATCGATAAGGCACATAACGCAGCCCTGGCGATCACACCATATCTAAGTTCTAGCTTGGAAGAACAGATTGGATGACTGTCAAAAGATACAGTGGGTGGGTATGGGGCGATGGAGGAGAATAACCCGCCACGGGCCTTAGCTAAAAGAGCTGACGGCCACAGCTTCGTTATCTTTGACATCGAACACGGTGTAGAGCTTTGTGATGTGAAGCAGATCGTGGACTCTTTTGGTTAAGTTGAGCAACTTCAGATCGCCGCCCTGGTTGCGCACAGAGGTGAACGCAACGATCAGTTCGCCGATCCCGGAACTGTCAATGTAGGTGATGTCTGCCAGGTTGAGCAGGATCTTCTTGTCTCCCTTGGCCAGGAGGTCGCGGATGGTTTCGCGGAGTACAACTCCGCCCTCGCCTAGTGTGATGCGACCACTCATATCCACGACAGTCACGCCATTAACGTGCCGGCTGGTTGCGTTCATTGTTTTTTCTCCTTAGCCCTTCGCGGAAAAAGCCTTTCGCAGAAAACTGTGGCCTCGATCTCGGCCGGCAGTCTAACTTTTTCTACGCCATCAACTTACATCGCCCACCGCCGCACTGCACACTGTCACCACTAACAGGGCTTCCGCTTCCGGGAACTCACGTGCAAGAACGTGAGTGGTTCCTGGAATTGGAGGGCCAGCAAATGGCCTTCAAAACCGATAGCCAAATTGCACCGATATCACCGGATAATATTTCATCACGGAAAGTTCATCCTGCATCGTTTTCTGCCCTGATCGTACGTCTTCCTGAATGCTGGCGTCGCGTGCGATGTCGCTGCAAAACACGCCCGAAGAATCGCAAGCGCTTCCAAACAATGCGAACTGTGTCTTTGGCTCACCTTGAAACACCACACCAAAATCGACCGCCACGCTGAACCGTCGCGTGCGCGGCACGATATTACCGAAGCCGAAAAGAATCATGGGAGCCACTTTCCTCATCGTGCTTTGTGCAAAGCCCTTGACCGGGTTCCCAGGATTGCTGATGAATGCGTCGTCGCCCGATGTCAAGACTTGGCCAGTTGGAAGCACCGCCTTGGCTGTGACATGGTTGCCATCAAAAAGCAGTAAGCCAGGACTCACGTGAAAGCCATGCGCCCACGGAAACCAATCCACCACTGACTGCACCGATCGCAATCGCAAACTCCCGAGATACGTCAAACCACTATCGCTGTCCGTACGACTGTAGTTAAGCCCGTTGAAACCCACGCGCAGGTTCACACGATTCGTGAGTCGTGCTCCAATCTCAGCTCCAACGCCCAAAGTTGACGCCTTCAACGCCACGCCAAAGCGCGAGACGAAATGCGAATCCGCGCTCACCGCCGGTTTTGCTGGAGTCTCCTTGGGGCAACTCTCGTTCGCTGCCTCCGCTGTGCGTGCTGCTGTTGCATCACAAGTCTTTACCTGCTCACCTGCTGCCGTTGCGACCATCGCAGTCAGCCAGCAGAACGTAAGCAGTGAAATAGATATCTTGCGTACCATTGCGCAGCGCGCATCAGGCAAATCATCTTGAACAGCGGGCAAACGACATTCAGACTGTCTCACGGTTCGGCCCTCGATCTGCTTACTTCAGCTCAGACGAGGAACTTGAGTCAGGAGTTGTCGCATGATGACTCAGGTCTGTTACTTTTGCTAGTGAAGGTTCGACGAAAACGGGTTAAAACCGTAGGAGCGCGGTTGCCAGAACGCTCGCACTGGTGGCGATTCCCACAATTTCATCTGATCGGCCGCTTTCATTCTTTTTACGGCATGCTCTCGACACTCGCTGTTTCAACACCTGCATCACGCGGCGACATTTCCTTTCGCCGGCTCGCCTATTAAAATGTGAAAGTGCTCTGGCATGACCACGTAGCCCCACACAACCAAATCATATTTCTGCCTGACTTCTTCAAATACCTTCAGGAAATAATCGCGACGGCGTGCTGAACCTGGAAAAGGTTGGCGACGGTGACAACACATGTTATGAAATGTCTTTGGCCGGTATTGTGAAAACGACGCAAACCTTTCGGCATCGGCGGTTATTTTATCCCACCCTTTGCTGCGCAAAGGGTAGGGCACCCCTTGTCTCGTCTGGGCAACAAAAACCGGGGAGAGGGAACTAGACAATGGTGGCTTTCCTCTGCCCGCAGGTGTCGCGCTACGGGGCTCACCATCATACGCTTTATCTACCCCGACCTCACGGTCGGGGCTAGGCTGTTTCGCGCCTTCGGCGCTTTAAAGGGAGAGATCATCGAGAAAATTCCCTGAATCTGTATGGTTACAACCAGCGTCCTCGGGATGTTTCCTCATTCTTGTCGCCACGCTCCACACCGCCTTGAGTACATTCTGCTTGTACGCTTTCTTCTGGCTCCTGACGCATCGGGCTCGACGCGCGTGGACGGCGCGAGCCCTCTTCTAGAACTCCTGTCGCCTGCGCGGCTCTGCGCTCAACATGACAGCGGGAGAGACAATCGCCGACATCGCCGTCATCGCACGACATCGCCGGCATCGGAACGGCAAGCAAAAGGTCCCTCCGACCTACGACCGCGCTGAAGAGTGCGCGCGGCCGCTTTACGGGTCGTCGGGATGACGATGGCTTTTGATATAGCCGAGATCGACGTCACCTAAACAGATTGAGTAATTTGGTAATCGGGTATTTGGAAAGACAGCAGGCAGCACTCAGCATTCAGGCTGGAAACTTCAGTTTCTCAATCGCCGACATCGCCGTCATCGACGAGATCGGAAGCGGCGAGAGACGCCAGGGCCCTTTTACGGTGGTCGGGATGACGATGGTTCTTGTTATCGCCGACATCGCCGTCATCGCACGACATCGAACGAGATCGGTAGAGACCGCTTATGAATCCAGCCCAATTTCAGCTCTGCTTATTCGTTCATGACCGATTTGGAGAGATGCCGCGGGCGGTCGATATTGCGTCCCCGCAGGACTGCTATATGGTAGGCAAGAAATTGCAAAGGTATTACGTCCACAATGGGCTGCAGTAGTCCCGGAATTTCAGGCACCCTGAGTATGCTGGATACAATGTTTTGCAGTTCAGTGTCATCTTCTCCTGCTATTGCCAGAACCGGAATTTCACGTTCGACATACTCTCGAATGCTTGCCACACTCTTGCTGTAGCGGAGAACGGAATCTGGATCATTGCGGTCCTGCGTAGCAATCACAACCACAGGAAGATGTTCGTTTACCAAAGCCGTGGGACCGTGTTTCAGTTCGCCTGTCGGATATCCCTCGGCGTGGATATAGGAAACCTCTTTCAGCTTCAGGGCTCCTTCCAGCGCGATGGGGTAGGCGATGTCACGTCCCATGAAGATGAAGTCGTCATATCCCTTCAGTTGTCCGGCGAAATCCAGACACGGGGCATCCGTGTTAAGGGCTTTCCGGATCATTTCCGGCAGATCGCGAAGTGCGCGCAGGGACGTGGCAACGCTATCGTTTTTCGTTTCACGCTCCTGGGCCAGGTACGCCGAAAAAAGAAACATGGCGGTGAGCTGCGTGGTAAAGCTTTTTGTCGCCGCGATGGCAACCTCTTCACCGGCGTGAGTCAGCAGTGTTGCGTCAGCCAGTTGTGTGAGCGGGGTCTCGGGAACATTGCAAATGGCCAGTGAACATGCGCCCTTGCGTCGGGCAACTTGCAGCGCCGTAATGGTGTCAATGGTGGTGCCTGATTGCGAAGGAAATATCGTAAGCTCGTGGTTTGCAACCACCGGATCGCGATAGCAATACTGGCTGGCGAAATCAACTTCCACGTCCAGTCCCACCATTCGCTCCAGCATGAACTCCCCCACCATGCCTGCGTGCCGGCTTGAACCGCTGGCTGCGATGGTAATTTTGGTGAACGATCGCATCAGGTCTGCCGACAACCCAAGATGCGCCATATTGATGCGGCCGTCAGGCTCAAGACTATCGTCAATGACGGTAGCAACCGCCTCGGGCTGATCATAAATTTCCTTGATCATGTAGTGCGCGAAGCCGTTTTTGTTGCTGATGTTATCTCCGTTCACACTGGTACCTCTGGCAACCGCTTCTCGTTTCTTCATCTTGTTCACACTCGAAAATTATTCCCCGGCGTTGGCCACCACCTGATTGGCGTCCGCTTCATTGAGGTTGCTCTGAGAACCCGACAAGGTCTGCCAGCCGTGGCGCGAAAGATGCCAGAAAATCACAAGCCCGGAAAGCGTTGCGATCATCAGCAGGACAAAACCCAATTTCGGTTCGCCAAAGATCAACT
This sequence comes from Terriglobia bacterium, assembly GCA_963755365.1. Classification (GTDB taxonomy): domain Bacteria; phylum Acidobacteriota; class Terriglobia; order Terriglobales; family Acidobacteriaceae; genus Angelobacter. The sequence continues at coordinate 247,616 of CAVWJV010000013.1, forward strand.
TGCCCGTACCAAACAAGGCGGTGTAGACGAACAGGCACCCGAGCACCCAATCAAAAGCGTTGCTTGCAAGATCCTTTACCGGAGGCATTTCCGGAACTTGCTGGGCGATCCTGCGCCATCCATAAACTGTTGGATGCACACGACGATAAAAGTCTAGAAGGGTCTTCTCCGGTTCTGGACGCGTCAGAAAAGTGGCAAGCACCCAGCTCGCGGTTGTGACGCCTGCTGTGATCAAAGCAGTCTTGGCGAAAACCACCGCATCGTTGCCGGCAAACGTGACATGGCTGAGAACCAGCGTTATCGCGGCCGCTACACTCATAGCCACGATCTCACTCCATGCATTGATTCGCCACCAGTACCACCGAAGTATGTAGACCGCCCCAGTGCCGATTCCCAGATTCAGTACCACCTGCCACCCTTGGCGAATGGAAGTGAGTTGTCCCGCAACATAGCCGCTGGCCAGCACCAACACGATGGTGAAAATCTTTCCCGCGGCTACGTAATGAGATTCAGACCGGCGTTTGCTGATAAAGCGCCGATAGAAGTCATTGACCAAATAAGAAACGCCCCAGTTTAGCTGTGTTCCAAGCGTTGACATATACGCGGCCAGAAAAGCCGCCACCATGAAACCACGGAGCGCCGGAGGGAGATAATCCCGCAGAACAAGGACATATCCCTGCTGCGGGTTTGCGCCAAAAGCTTCATTCGGATGAAGGCCGCCATGGGGCGAGTAGACTGCAAGAGCCACCAATCCTGTAATGATCCAGGGCCATGGACGAAGAGCATAGTGTGCAATGTTGAACCACAGCGTCGCACCCAGAGAATGCTTTTCATTTTTGGCTGAAAACATTCTTTGCGCAACATAGCCACCTCCACCAGGCTCGGCTCCCGGATACCACGCCGACCACCACTGCAAAGCCAGGTATGTGGTGAACGTCAGTATGGGTAGGGTCCAGAGCGAATCCGATGTCCAGCCTTGGTGGATATTGGGGAAGAAAGCCAGCGGGTCGGAAACGGTAGCCCCAGTCGCCCGCGTGGATTGGCTTACGTGTTCAAGCTGCAACTTCAGCGCTGCCATGCCGCCGATTTTAGATACCGCCGTCCACGCCAGAACCACTACCATCGCCATCTTCAAAATGAACTGAAACAGGTCTGTTACCAGGACGCCCCACAAACCACCGAGAGAAGTGTAGATGCCAGTGAACGGAATCAATATGAATACACAGATAAATAAAGCGGTGTGGCTGGGCACACCCAGGACGTAGTGGAGGATGGTGTGATTGCCAACCGTTATTTGCAGGACACGCCCTTGTTCAATCAATGGGCCCAGCAACACGGAGACAATGCTGACCATGGCATTGGTTACCCAGCCCAGGATGAGACAGTTCATGATCAAGCCGAGATAAATTGCTTTGAATCCGCGAAGAAAGGCCGCTGGCTTGCCGCTGTAGCGCACTTCCGCCAGTTCCACATCGGTGAGGACTTCCGCGCGCCGCCAGTAGCGCGCAAAGAAAAACACGGTCAGCATGCCGCTCAGGCACATGCTCCACCATATCCAGTTGCCGGCGATTCCCTGCGTCGCCACCAAACCGCTCACCAGCAAAGGCGTGTCCGCGGCAAAGGTAGTCGCCACCATGGACGTTCCGGCCAGCCACCAGGAAACTTCTCTCCCGGAAAGGAAGAAGTCTTCTGTATTGCCGCTCGCCCGCCTGCGATAGTACATGCCGATGAGCAGATTAATCAGCAGGTATCCGACGATAACGATCCAATCAATCGTATTCAGGGACATGTGTGTCTCTTGTTCTGGAAGACGCTGCTCACAGAATTCTCAGGTCAGGATTTACGCGATTGTTCATTCGCTCCGACAAACGCGAAATGATCTCGATGCCGTGCTGGTGTGCTCCGCCACTGGCGGGAGGAGCAACGTTGACATTGCAGTCCGGTCAATGCGGAGCTCTTACCCCGTGGTGTAACAGCCCCGCACCACCGCCTGACGAGCTTTCGCTGCCAGAAGTTGCAATGCTTTCCCGTAATCGATCACTGCAGTGGGCCGGCAGCATGTGATTGATGCCGGCCCGGTGAGCGAGGACTGCAGCTTGTAAGTTGGCTAGAAGTTGTACTTCACCGCCAACTGGACCTGCCGCCCCGGATTCGAAGAGCTGACAAATCCAAAGGTGGAACCAGCACCAGCGTTTGGTGCGCCGAACATTGGAGTATTGGTTAGATTGATGAATTCAGCACGAAGCAGAATCCCAGATCCTTCCGTGATCGAGAACCGCTTCGACACGTTCAGATCCATGGTCTTCAATCCGGGGCCGCGGAATGATCCCGCCGCGCAGTTCCCAAAAGTGCCCGCGCTTGGAGTGGTAACCGCCGCCGGATTCAGGAACTGTATTCCCGTCACTCCGCCAATGGTAACCACGTCACCGCTGCCGCTTTGAGAGACACCCGCAACGCAGTTCGGACGCGTGTTGCCGGAGCTATGCGTGCCTGACTGATCGGGCGCTCCCGGATTGATGGCAAAGCCTGAGTGGAGGGTAAAGTCCGATCCCAGGCTCCATCCGCCGAGAACAGCGTCCACGGCCTTGCTGGCGCTGCTGCCGAACATTCTGCCCTTACCGAAAGGAAGATCGTACGTCACGTAGCCATTGAACAGGCTGGCAACATCAGCAATGCAACGTCCGTAATCACCCTTGGCGTTGTAGTTGTTCTGGAAGAAGAAGGAGCTGTTCGTCTGGCTGACTCCAGAGATTGCTTCTTCGTCACCAAACTGTCCGAAATAGCCCAGGCTATTAGAGAGGCACTTTGACCATGTGTAATTGGCCTGGAAGTCAAGTCCCTTCCATGCCCGTTGCATGGCAGTGATCTGCAATGCGTTGTAACGCTGAATGCCGCTGGAATCATTGAAGCGAATGGTTGGAGAATTACCCGCTCCGCAACAGTTGATCAGCGACTGAGCGAACGGCCCAGGAGATGTGGTGCCATTGGGATTGAGTACAAGCTGGTTGAAGATAAAGATGTCAGACATGTGATCAATTTTGTTACCCACATAGCCAATCTGGAGAGACGTGTTCCTGCCGAATTGACGTTGAATACTGAGGTTCCATTGCTGGTCCACAGCCGGACGCAGATCAGGATTTGTCAGATGCAAGGTGTTACTCGCCAGGCAGGCAGGTGAGAGGGCCTGCAAGGTTGCTGGAGTGCAAGCGGAAGCCGGGAAACTGCTGAACCCCTGGCTAAGCGTGCTGTTCGGCAAGGCGAGCCCGCTGAAGTTGGCCGTGTGCGCCTGTACGAAAGGCGGATTCTGATACGGAAGATTATTTACGCCATTGGCTTCCATGAAAGTTGAAATTCCATAAGCGCCACGGACAACCGTGCCCTTGAGCATGTCAGGCTGCCATGCAAATCCGAGACGGGGCTGGAAGTTGGTAATTCCTTTGTACGTGTTGTAGCCGAATCCGATCTTAGGGACGCCGCTGACCAGATCGAAATTAACGTCCTGATTGTTATTGGTGGTCCTGGCCGTGGTGAGTTCATAGCGCAGTCCCATATTCAAGGTCAGATTCTTCGATGTACGCCAGTTATCCTGCAGAAAAATCCCGTAAAGCGTGTTTCGCAAATATTTGTTGCCACCGCCACCATTGCCTTGCTGCACCTGCTGAGGCAGGCCCAAAAGGAAGTCGGCCACCGGATCACCGCCCGTTGTCCCGGTTGGACTGTTACCCGTGAATTGGCCGTTAAAGGAGAACTGGCCCGCCAGCCCGGCGTTGCCGGGATAGAGGTCATTCATCACATAGTGGTAGACCTGCATACCCGTATGGATCACGTGTTCTCCATACGTCCATGTAAGTGTGTCTTCCACCTGGTATGTGGTGTCGTGAAATGATTCAGCCAGATCAGCGTTACCAATTGGTCCCGGTTGAACTCCGGTTCCATTGAAGTTCAATTGTGGCAGGAAGTTTACGGACACTCCCGCAATTCCGAATGTTGACGGCAGATTCTGGCCAGTCGAGTTCTGAACTTCCTCTGTGACTGGGAAATAGGAGAACCCGATTCGCGCATCATTCACCATAGAAGGCGATAAAGTCCGCGTCCAATCGACAACGCCGTTCTTCAGCGGAAAATCGCGGACGAAGTCACCCAGCAAACCAATGCTGTTGGCCTGGTTGCTGGAGACTGCCTGCTGTGACCAGCGTCCCATTACGTGGTCGCGGTCTGAAGGGACATAGTCAATCTTCAAGTCTCCCTGATAGGAGTTTGTGTCGAAGTTCTGGACGTTATTTGCCAGTTGCGTGGCGGGATAGAGAGGCGACGTGATGATGTTCTTGGCAGCCGAGTTGAAGAGCGAGGTTGGTATCTGATTGTTAGCGAACGCAGTCCTGGTTGCCGGATTGGCACTGGAAAAAGGATTGAAGAGCTGTTGGGCGGCATTATTGCAAAGCCCACCGGTGAAACCTGCGGTGCAAAGCCCGGAAAAGTCGCCGGCCCTTTCTGCCAGAGAGATAGTCTGTAGTTGAGTTGTGGTGGCTGGCTGGGAGAAACGTGATACGGAAAGGTCAGCGAAAAAGAACAACTTGTCTTTGAAGATGGGTCCACCGAGCGTACCGCCGAAATCGTCCCAATGCAGTCCGGGCCTTTTGATCCCGTTGGCATTGTTGGTCCAGCTATTGGCGTTCCATCCTCCGCGGCGGGCAAATTCGTAAGCCGAACCGTGGAATTTATTAGTGCCGGACTTGAGAACTACGCTTACCACGCCGCCGAGATAGTTACCGAAATCAGCGGGAGCGTTTCCGGTAATCAGGTTGAACTCCTGCACCGCATCCGGCGCCGGCACGAATCCCACGTTGTTGTTGTCCGCCTGGTTGTTGTCCATTCCGTCAAGGATGAAATTGTTTTCCTGCTCGCGAGCGCCATTCACATATGGCCTGCCCGTGCCAAAGGTATTCTGGGCAGCCTGAAATCCAAACAGGTTGGGTGTAACCACTCCGGGCGCGGCGACCAGGGTAAGCTGATTGATATTGCGCGTGGAAAGCGGAATCTCCGTGGCTGCCGTCGAATCGAGAATGTTGCCCAGCAGGGTGGTATCGGTTTGGAGCAGCGGTGTGCTGGCCGTGACTTCCACTGCCTGGGAAACTTCTCCCACTTTCATCACGAAGCTTACGCGTACGGTCTGATTGAGGAGGATGTTAAAGTCCTGGTTGGTTGCGGTCTGGAAACCCTTGGATTCAGCCTTCACCTTGTAGCGTCCGACGGGCACGCGAGGAAGATTGAAGCTGCCCGTGTCGTTGGTAATGGCGGTGAGCGTAGTACCACGATCGACATCCGTCGCGGTGACTTTCGCATCCCGCAGAGCGGCCCCGCTGGGATCGAGGACGGTGCCGACAATAGCGCCGGTCACTTCCTGTGCCAGCATGGTCCCTGTGAGCAGGAAGAATGCTGAGAAAAGACATAATAAAAGGGCGCCCGTAGTGAGTGCCCTGTGAAAGTTGGTTCGCCCGTCGTCTGCTTTAATTCGGCAGCAGGTGGAGTGGAGACTTCTTGTGTAAACTTGAGAACGCAGCATTCAACCTCCAAAAAGTGCGGGTCATTCCGGGCCCATCTACGCTTCGAGCACTGCCCTCAGTCATGCAAAGGCGGTTTTACTAAACAGTCGCTGGTGTTTATTAAAACGATTTCGTAAACACGGGACGGAATTTTCCCAGAGCGGAGCTCACGTGTCAAGAGTGAAGCGCAAATAAATTCTAAGGTGCGCAACATTGAGTGCCAGAAACGAACCAGGAAGCAGATTAGGATTGCTTCATTAAGAGGTTGTGCTTTGATTCAGACTGCCAGAGAGTGCTGGCATTTGGACTTGCAGGCGACCATTGGCAAGCGGGCGGCGCCCAACAAACCCGCTTTGTCCTGCAGTAAGGCAGGTCGCACTGCGGTGGACCGGTGGGACCGCTTTTCATGCGCGCCGGCGCGGAAAACAATCGATCTTTCCTTAAGTTCGTGAAACATGGCTGGAGAGAACAAATCCCATGCCTGAGCGACCCCGCCTCCAATGATGTACATCGGCAGATTGAGAGCATTGATCAGATTCGCAAGGGCTATCCCTAACGCCGAACCGACGGTCTGGAAAATCTCGACGGCGGCTACATCGCCAATTTGGGCACAGTGGAATACGGACTTGGCGCTCAACTCGGGATCGGAACTACGCTCGCGAGCGAGGCATGAAGAAGGGTCAGCGTCGGCAGCCACAGCGGCCATACGATGTATTGCCGTAGCAGAAGCATATTGCTCTAAACACCCATGATTACCGCATGCGCAGGCAATACCTTCTGCGATCACCGTCATGTGTCCGAGTTCTCCGGCCATTCCCATCACACCGTGCCAGGGCATTCCATTGACAACGAAGCCACCGCCTACTCCGGTGCCCAGAGTGATCATGCAAAGATCATCTGTGTCTCGTCCGGCGCCCAGCCATTTTTCTCCGAGCGCCGCACAGTTGGCATCATTTTCGAGAAGAACTGCGGTACCGAGTTTTGCTTCGAGGTCTGCGCGGGCAGCGTAGCCGTCCCATCCCGGCAGGTTGGCGGCGGCTCGGATGGTGCCCGATTGAAGGTCAATGATGCCGGGAAGACCCACGCCGGCGCCTAGATATTGTCCCTGAGTTGAAAACTTGCTGGAGAGAAAGCCGATTGTTTCAACCAGCCGCAATACCACCGCCTCACGTCCAAGGCCTAAATCGCTGAGCGTATCAACTGACTCAAGGATCGTGCCGTCCTGGTCCACAGCAGCAACGCGCAGGTTAGTTCCTCCCAGATCCACTCCAATCGAGAATGCATCCATGATTTCCCTCCCCCGGTTATGCTTACGGCAATAAACGGGCCTATTATAGCGAATCGTTTCAATAAAACAACAGTTTCGCCGGGGAAATCTTTAACGACAATTATTGAACGGTTTTAAGGAAAAGGTGCGAGAATGTCACACAAGACACCGGGATCGTTATCTTCTAACCCTTGTTCAAATCAGGTGAAACTTGAAACGTGATGTGAGTAAGACCACGGTGACTATTCGCGATGTAGCCAGGACCAGCGGTTTTTCGGCCAGCACCGTTTCCATTGTGCTGAACAATGCCCCGCTGGCGCGGTATATTCCTCCACAAACGAAAGCGCGAATCCAAAAGGCCGCGAAAACACTGGGCTATCACCCCAACGTGTTTGCCAAGTCGCTCCGCAGCAAACGAAACCATACCGTCGGGGTGATGGTATTTGACATCACCGATCCGTACTGCACACCCATTCTTCGCGGGATCGAGAATGCCTTGTACCAGGTGTCCTATCTGCCGATTCTGGCTGACGCTCATAACGAGCGCGGACGTTTTGAGCGCTACCTCGAAATGCTGCTGGAAAGGCGTGTGGAAGGATTAATCGTACTGGCCAATTGGCTGTTCCTGGATATCAATCTGCTTGCCGATATTGAGCGCGGTAAAGTGCCTACAGTCATCATCGGGCGCGAGCTTGAATCCAACGCGACCAGTTCGGTTACGGTAGACGATGAAGGCGGAGCCTATTCAGCGGTCTCGCATCTCTACGGGCTCGGCCATCGGAAGATTGCTTTTGTGCGCGGCCCCAAAGCGCTTGCCAGCAGCAAAGCCCGCTGGCGCGGCGTGCAACGCTTTGCCAAAGACACGGGCCTGGAATTGGACCCTCGTCTGATTGTGGATTTGCCCGATCAGCGCAACCCCAACGTTGGGGTCGATGACAGCTTCCGTATGACGGAAGAATTACTTAAAAGCAAGCGTCCATTTACGGCCCTGATGGCATATGACGATATGACCGCATTCGGCGTGCTTCGCGCTATGGCAAAAGCAGGCATCAAGGTGCCGGGCCATTGCTCAGTCATCGGCTTTGATGACATCCATCCTTCACAGATCTTTGTGCCCGCGCTCACGTCTGTGCGCCAGCCGATGGAGGCCATGGGATCTGCCGCGGTCGCGATTGTGAATGACGCGATTACGGCCGGCGCTGAGAACAGGTCTTTCACAGCAGTTCATCGCAAGCTGGCGGCAGAACTGGTCATTCGCGAGTCAACCCGCGCTGTCCCCTAAGCGCACTAGGCTATTCGCACATCCTCTGGTGCGCGTTATCCTTCCCTTTTATCACTTACTTCGGCTGCAGGGAGAATCCGCGTTTCGCGATCCCCGGCAAAGTCACCGGCAAATGACCATTGGCGGTCGCCTCTCCGAAAAGTAATTTCACTACTGCAATCTCGGAGCTTGTCGCGTTTGAAAATGTGCAGATGTAGTTCTCCACGCCTGGGAAACTTTGCGCGACATACGGATTACCCATGGCGACCAGCACTGTCTTTTTTCCGGCAAGATCCAATATGCTGCGCAGCAACTCACCGTTGGCTTCTTCCAGGCCAACACTATTGACCATCTGTCCGTTGACCATAACTTGCTTGGCCGGTGTTGGGACCACATAGGCAGCAACCACCACGCGATGCGCATCCTTGACCGCCTGCAATATCTGGCCAGCCATGGCGTTTGCTGTTGTCCTGTCCACGAAGAAGACAGTGGCATCTGCGCGCCGTTGTCTTAAAGTGTTCACGAAGCCGCGGCCCCAGTCGCCCTGAACAGTGTCTGTGATGATCACAGTCACAACCTGGACGCTCGGTGGGACGTTCGCCGCATACGTCTCGCTCTCGGTGGCAGGAGGCGCCAGTTTCGGCAAAGGCAGGACTTGATGGTTTTCTCGAACCACGGTCATTGCGTCTGCTGCGATCTGCTGCGCAAAGGCCATATCTTGCGGCCGGTTCAGGATGCGTGAGACCTGATCAAGGTTGACCAGACGGGCCTTGTGCAGTCCGACCGAAGCTTTCATCTCCAGGATCTTGCGGACCGATTCATTGATTCTCGATTCTGGTATTTCACCGCGGTTCACCGCTGCGAGGATTCCGTGAAACGCTCCGTCTAGATCGGTAGGCCAAAGAATAACGTCATCGCCGGCTTTTACTGCGTCCACGGCCGCGCGAGCGGTGGCGCTAACCGGGCCAGGAGGATAGATGCTCGTTAGCCCTCGCATATCCAGCGCATCGGTGACCACCACGCCATGGAAGCCCAGCTGGTTTTTGAGAACATCATTTACAACGCGCGGTGAGATTGTGGCAACGTGATTGGTATCGTTGTCCAGAGCCGGGACGGAGAGATGCGCGACCATCACGGCGGCAACACCCGCTTCAATTGCCTGCCGGAACGGTGGCAGCTCCACCGATTGAAGATGTGCCATGTCTCCCTGCACTTTGGCAACCCCAAGGTGGGAGTCCGTGCCGGTATCACCGTGGCCGGGAAAATGCTTTACCGTAGTAAGCATTCCGTGTTCAGCCGCGCCCTTCACATACGCAGCCACCAGGCTGCCCACGACTGCAGGGTCCTCTGAAAAAGAACGCGTGTTAATAATCGGATTATCAGGGTTGCTGTTCACATCTGCGACGGGAAAAAAATTCCAGTGGATTCCGATCGCGCGTGCTTCGTCGGCGACGATGGCGCCGTATTTTTCCGCGCGCACAGGATCGCCGATGGCGCCAAATGCCATCGCGTCAGGAAAAGCGGGCGTGCCGCTCACACGCGAATCAAGTCCGCGTTCGAAATCAGCAGCAATCAACAATGGCAATTTGGAATCGCGCTGTAACTGGTTGGCAACGGCTGCTACTTCCAAAGGACCATTCTTCAGCAGAATTGGACCATCCGTATGTACAGTGAGCACAACGGATCCAAGATGATATTTCAACATCTGGTCGCGGAACTGCTGGTAGGGGAGCGAATCGAAATTCTGAAAGTCAGTAAAGTAGCGGACATTGAGCATCTGTCCGACTTTCTCTTCCAGTGACATCGATTTCAAGGTGTGTTCAACCCAGCGCTCGCCATCTTTCGCGACATGGAGCGGCCTGGCTTCTGAGAAATGATCGCTCGCAAATCCAGGACACGCGAGCAGACACGCCGCAAGGCAAAGCGCGAAGCAATTAAATATTTTCATCATATGGAAGGGTTCACAATACCAGACGGCGATGGATTTTGGCATCCAGCTCTCCAGAAAACACAATGCGGAGGCAAGTGACTGTTGGCCTTGCCTCCGCTGTTTTCAGGCAGGATGTACTACATTTGCTGCGTTCTTCCTACCTGAATGCTTCAAACGCCTTTGAGAATTGGAAGTTGGTCTGGGTGATGCCGCTGCACGTTGGTGAAGCGAAGCCCTGGTTGGGGCAGCCTCCGTTGTCGCGTGCCACGGACCAGAATGCCAGACGCGTGATGTATGTGTTTGACGATGTGAAATTCAGTAGCGTGTTCGCATCGGTTAACTGGAAGATTTCCGTATTGGTGTCATTGATGCCGACCATCGGCGTGACGCCAATGTTGGAACTCAGTCCGGCAGCGATGACTTGATTATGGGTATTTTGGGCGGCCTGCGTGGCATCCAGCCCCATCTGGCCATTGTTGTCACTGGCTGAACCGTAGTCCATGGCCATTACGTTGATGATGTCGGGAGTAAAGCCGTCTGCTTTTGCCGTGGTAAGCACGTTGACACCGCTCGCAATCAAGCCGGTTGGAAGCACAGGCAGTGTGTATGAAATCACCAGGCCGGCGTTGGCTGCCTTGAGCCCTTTCAAAGCCTGATCACGCAACGTCAGTGCTGCCTGATTGCTGACCGCGCCTCCTTCAATATCAAAGTCAAGCATCTTGACGTGATATTGATTGATGACTTGCTGATATGCGGCTTGCAGTTGGGCTGCGCTGGTGCAACTTGAACTGATGTCGCTGCCGTTGGCTCCGCCGAAGGAGACAATCATCTGCACACCCAGTGCCTGCAGATTCGAGACATGCGATTGAATGGTAGTTCCATTGGGAAGAGTATCAGTGGGCAAAGATCCGCCGACGCCGCCCCAGCCCATGGAACATGCATTACCAGTACCCACGACGAACGCCAGCGTGAATGCCTGCAAGCCAGACTGTTGCTGAATGGTCTCAATCTGCTCATCGGCTGTGAGGCTCATGTCGATATAAGGTGCGAACACGCGAGCGCCCGGTGGAAGAGGAGTTGGAGTGGGCGTAGGTTTCGGAGTCGGAGTTGGTGTGGGAGGAACGCAGGACCCGTTGGATGTCCACGGTTGTCCGCTGCCTGGCCCGCCGTTATTCGTCGCCGGACTCTGGTTCTGAGTCCAGAAATTTGCTGTGTAATTGATTCCGTTCAAGCTGGCTTGATTGCCGGCTGTGTAGACTTGTGTTGCTACCCACGCTGGGAAGCAACCACCACCGCCTCCGCCCGGTGTTGGCGTAGGAACCGGTGTGGGTGTGGGAGTCGCCGTAGGAACGGGCGTTGGAGTTGGTGTGGGGGTTCCAGTTACTCGTTGCCACAGCGCGGGAACATTGGGAGGTTCCCATCCTACCTGCGAAGTGTGTGCCTGAATGCATTTATATTCAATGCTTTGATAAATGACGAGAGCGCCGATAGCGTAGGGTGTGTTGGGCGCCCAGTTAGGAATGGTTTGTGCGGAAGCAGAGTGGGAAAGAGAAGGCATCCAAGAATTGCAGATAAGGCTGCATGGACCAGGAAATTCCTCTTCATGACGGTGACCTCCTTCGGTCGAGGCCGGCAGCTTTGCCCGGAGAAAGCTTGGCCCTGGCTGGACGCGCTCTCCCGGGATTCCTGAGAGAGGCAGAGTTGACTGACTTCCACGGGGAGGAAGTTTGAACCGGTGCAGCTCAAAAGTTGTTTGCGCTGCTCGATTGCGCATGAACGATAATACAGTTCTCGAACCGTTTCAATAGATTGATTAAACCGATTTAGTAAAATTCACTAAAAATTGTATAGAATTCCCATTTTGAAACTCAGGCGGGGAGCGCAGCCCAAAAACGGAGCGGGACAGCAGCTTACAAAGGCGGGGATTGTGGTTTTTGGCAAAGTCTACTTTTTGACGGGAACGTACACTTTATGAAAACGGTGATCACGGCGGCCCGGCTTTTCACTCCCACTACCATCGTCGAGCACCCAGTGCTGGTTTTGGAAGATGAACGGGTCTTCGCGGTGGGAAATCGCGAGCAGCTTGCATTGCCCAAAGATGCGCGGCACTATGACTTTCCAGACAAGGTCCTCGCTCCCGGTTTTATCGATCTCCATATTCACGGTGGATCAGGACACGATGTGATGGAGAACGATCCTGCAGCCCTAGCGACGATTGAACAAGGCATGTTCAGGCACGGCGTGACCAGCTACTTACCCACCACTGTTACCGCGCCACTACCGGAAACCCTGCGCGCGCTGGAAAATCTGGGCAAAGCGATCAGGTCTGCGCAGGCAATGCCAGGCCGGTCCCGTCCACTTGGTATCCATCTGGAAGGGCCATTCATCAGCCATGCAAAACGCGGCGTTCACCCGCCGGATGACCTTCTTCTCCCTTCCCCGGCAATGTTGAGGCAGATGCATGAAGCTTCCGGGGGCACGGTGCGGATGCTGACCATCGCTCCTGAACTGAATGGAGGCATTGAAACCATCGCTGAAGCGACGACTCTTGGCATACAGGCGAGCCTGGGACATTCAAATGCGAATATAGCTGAGGCGAACGCGGGCATCGAGGCTGGCGCACGCCATGCTACGCACACGTTCAATGCCATGCGACCACTGGACCATCGCGAACCCGGAGTGCTGGGAGCAGTTTTAGCGGACGATCGCGTGAGCGCGGACATCATCGCCGACGGCCTGCATGTGGCCCCGGAAGTGATCAAGTTATTTCTCAAGGCCAAGGGGAATGATCGCTCCATTCTGATCACGGATGCTATCAGCGCCACTGGCATGCCGGATGGCAAATACAAGCTCGGCGGGTTTGAAGTTGAAGTCAAAGGCGATCGTTGCGATCTGGCTGGCAAGCTTGCCGGTAGTGTCCTTACGCTGGATCGAGCGGTTCGGAATGTGATGCGATTCGTTCCCATGAGTCTGGAAAGCGCGGTGAAGCTGGTGACGCTGAATCCGGCGCGTCTCCTGGGCATTGCCGATCGTGGCGAGTTGGTTGCGGGCCAGCTAGCGGACATGGTGGTATTGACCACATCTGGAGAAGTGGTTGCAACCGTGGCGTCAGGCCGGTTCGCATAAACCTGCACAGCAGTGATGAAAGCACAAACGTAACAATGAGGTGAATGGGATGGGCAGCAGCTTCATAAGAACAATTGTGGTTTCACTAGCGTTGGTTATTCCCTTCCACGTGTTCGGCCAGCCACATCCGTCTTTGCCTACAGCAAAGGAAACCTTTCGAGTGGTCGGCTACTTCAACGAAGACGCTACCAGATCGGGCCGATACCACGTGAAGGACATCGAGACCAGTGGCGCTGCAAAACTTCTTACCCACATCGACTACGCGTTCGGGAGGGTTGCGAATAATCGTTGCGAAATACCCAACCCGGCGGTCGCACTGGAGCAGAGCTATGACGCAACAGCCAGCGTGGATGGGACCGCTGATCCCGCCGGCGATAACCTGTTGCGCGGAACTTTCCACCAACTGCAGGAACTGAAGCGTCTGCACCCAAAGCTCAGGATCTTAGTGTCCCTGGGAGGATGGGGGCAGTCGAGCGGCTTTTCCAGCGCCGTTGAACCCGGCGCGCTGCATGATTTCGTGAAATCCTGCGTTGATCTTTTCATTCGGGGAGAATTTGCTGCTGGAATCAGTGCACCAGGTATCTTCGACGGAATCGACATTGACTGGGAATATCCCGTTAGTGGCGGTGTTGAACCCGGACGGCCACAGGACAAAGCAAACTTTACCGCGATGGCGGCTGAGTTCCGTCGCCAGTTGAACGCCGTCAGGCCAGGCTTGTTGTTGACTTCCGCATTGCCGGCAGAAGATGAGTACTTTGCGAATTTTGAGCTGAAAAAGATCGCGCGAACCATGGATTTCATCTCCATCATGGCGTATGACCTGCACTGGAATTCAGAGCCTCTGACAGCATTGCACAGCGCACTGTTTTACGATCCCACGGATCCGACTGGCCCGGGGCTCCGTAATCGCTACGGTGACTTCGCACTCAAAGGTTTTCTCAAAGCAGGAGTTCCGGCCAATAAACTTGTCTTTGGCGTTCCTTTCTATGGCAAAGGGTGGGCTGGGGTTGAAGACGTGAATCACGGGCTCTTTCAGAAAGCGACAGGCGAGGCGACCGCATCTGGATCTTACCGTGAACTTCAGCAGTTACCGGAAAGCGCCGATCGCCATTATGACTCCGTCGCGGTTAGCTGTACCGTGTGGAGTGATCAGACCTTCTGGAGCTATGACTGCCCGCAATCTCTGCGCACAAAAATGAAATATCTTCGCAGTCATCATGTGGGTGGGGTGATGTTTTGGGAACTTAGCCATGACACGCCTGATGGTGACCTCGTCCACATCCTGGCGGGAGGGTTGTGACTTAGCTAGGGTCGAATGATGCTAGCCAGCGCGCTTGTTGGTCGCTCGGCGGGGCTTCAGCTCTTGAGTGATCGAATTGGTTTTCCTTGTGGCTCAGGATCGCTCCTTTGGGCTTACAGGCAGTCCGGTGGGCCATTTGTGTCAGGAGAAGATTAACCTCTGACAGACTGGCTGCTACGAAGCGATGGCATTCCAGACAATAGGATTCAATCGATGCTTGATTGTTGGTAGCGCAAACGTGCCGAAAATGTGAAGGAGTTTGAGGCATAAGGGAAAGATGCGCGCTTTCTTACCAGACCTGGCATTTCTATGCCATCCGATCGCAATTGAAACCTTTAATGGTTTACGTCTGACCCTACTGATACAAATTCAATGAGGACTTTTTCCGGCAGCAAACCTCTGTATGAGCTGTGTCTGGATTAAAATTGACACTCAGTGGCGCCCTAATGGCAACTATTAGGGGAAAGGTCATCCTCCCGCCGCGCGGCAACTTCGATATCGCATGTTGCGATGGAATTGCACTCCTCTTGGCAGCAGATGGCCTACTGGAGATAATGCTGTGTCCAAGTCCTACTACCTGAGCGCATGCGCCCTGATAATTCTTTCCTCTTTAAGTGCCGATTCCCAAACCCATTTTAACTCCACAACAACCTTGGCCGCTGAAACGGCCAACAATACAAGCGCCGCCGACTCCTTGGTTGCCCAGCCAAACGGAAACATAAAGCCCGGCAATGTAAGCAAAGTCCCAATTAGTACTCTGCTTTACCGGGGTTCCACAGCCAAAGTCTATGCTCATTTCATGCCTTGGTTTGGATTTGGCAACCATATTAATGTGGGCTATGTCTCCAACGATGAACGTCAGGTGCAGAAACAAGTGAAGGACATGATCAGCCGGGGACTGGATGGCTTAATCATCGACTGGTACGGCCCGGGAGTTGGAAAGGGAGAGTTTCTTGCCTATGATCAGACTTCTCAGGAAGTAATGCATGAAGCCGAGTCACATCCTGGATTTGCCTTTGCTCTCATGCATGATGCTGGAACGTTCAGGGACTGCGTCAATAGTTCCGATTGTGACGTGACTCACATTTTGATTCAGGACCTCAATTATGCTGAACGCACTTATGAGCACTCGTCTGCATATCTGCGTTACAAAGGCCGGCCAGTTGTATTTTTCTTTGGCGACGATGCTTACCAGATTGATTGGCGCCGCGTCCGCTCCCAGGTGGCTGGAAATCCTCTATTTGTTTTCAGGAATTCCGCCGGATTCACCCATCCAGAAGCCGAGGGTGCGTTCTCCTGGGTTTCGCCACTCAAGGACCGTTCGGACCACGAACAATCACACAATCAGAATTCACACAACCAGAATTCACACAACCAGAGTTCGGACAAACAGAGTTCGGACAAACAGACACCGCAAATACAAATGGGACTGGATTACCTCGACAATTTTTACCGGACGGCCGTGGCGCATCATGATTCCTACGCTGTCGGTACAGGGTATAAGGGGTTCAATGACTCCATCGCTCTATGGGATGCGGACCGGATTATCGATCAGCATTGCGGACAGACATGGTTAAAGAGCATTGCCGACATCAACAATCAATTCTCGCTCGAGAATCAAATACCAGCCATTCAGCTTGTCACCTGGAATGACTACGAGGAAGGCACTGAATTCGAATCGGGCGTGGACAACTGCGTTACGGTTTCTGACTCAGTGAAGAACACCAGCATCTCCTGGCGCGTGAAGGGAGATATTAGCACTGTGGACCACTTCACGATCTTTGTCTCCGAAGACGGTGAAAACCTGATGCCTTTGGCTAATGTGGCCGCGGGAGAAACGTCTCTTGATCTGGCACACTTTGGCCTGGATCCCGGAAACTATTTGGTTTTCGTGAAAGCTGTAGGTAAGCCATCTCTCACGAACACAATCACAGCGGGGCGCCCAATGACTGTTCCACCATCTTCTGCTATCGGGCCGGCCGCAACACTGAGCGTTGCGAGCGTGCCCATATCTTCGAATTCCGGGCCTTCTGGCAACGAATCTTCTTCCAGCCCGGCGGGGTTGGAGAACGTAACTGCGGTTCTAACATCACTCGATGGTAGACCATTGCCGCCAAATTCCACCATCGACTTCGGAGACGGCACAATTTCAGTTGGCGCGACAATAGCCTCCCATACCTACAAGCTCGCGGGTACCTACACCATTCTTGTCACAACAACGGATGCAAACGGCACCAGTTCCAGCTTTACAAATCAGATCACGGTAGTTGGCAATGGCGTGCCAAATTTCAAGTGAGACTGCCACCGGGTGGCAGCGTGAAACTCGTGTGCGACTGGTTTACAACAACTTAGATGTCATGGTCACCGCGAACTGACCTCTTCAGGCAAGCTTTTCTCTTTCGGCTGAAAGTGGAATCAGAATCAAGAACATTCTCTCAGCGTTGTGGCCGGGAAATTGTTGGCTGGGAAAAAGCAGCTAGAGAGAAAATCAATGATTCTTTGGCAGGGAAAGACTGAGGAACGGAAGATCGTTCCTTCGCAACACTGATTAATGTAGGTGACTGAGAAGGTTGGTTGCGGGGGGTGGATTTGAACCACCGACCTTTGGGTTATGAGCCCAACGAGCTACCAGGCTGCTCCACCCCGCAACCTGAATATAACAGCGCGTTAACATGCGGTCAAATTTGAGATCGTCGTCGCACACGCGGACAGTCAATGATTCTGTCAGAGAAGGTGAAGAATCAATCGCCGCCCGCCTGGATCTCTGCCAGGCTCGGATGCTGCGAGCGTATCACCGTGTAGGATGCCGGTGCAGTGCTGAAACATTTCTCCAACGCCAAGGCCAGAGATCGACGCAGATCACCCGCCAGCAGCCCGGTATCGATCAGCAGTTCCCCACCAACCATACGGTACAGCGAGAGCTGGCCGATCTTTCCCGACGCAGGCGTGCTGATCTCGAGCACGAGAGTGATCTTTTCACCCGACATATCATTCCAGAAGTGGCGGATGGAATCGTCACCTGCCAGCAAATCACGTTCGTAACCGATGAAGGCGCGGCCAAGAAGGATTTCGAATCCATCAAAATCCTCAGCCAGGCACGACTCCATGTGATCGACTAACTGATCGATATGTCGCGCGTGCTGAAGTTGAGCAGCGGCCTTGCGCACAGCGATATTGCGCGCGAACACTCGTTTTTGCTGGCGAGCACGCCTGCCTACGCGGGTGAACTCCTCGAACTCGGCGTAGCCCAGTTTGCGTATGCTGAAGAATACGAAGAGCCCCAGGATCGCCATGACCGGAATCAAAAGGATATGCGAACCATACAAGAGGAACATGCTCAGCAAAGCGAAGACAGCGGAAGCGCCATAAAGAACGAATACCACCTGGCGCTGAGTCAGCCCCAGTTCCAGCAGCTTGTGATGGATGTGCTCACGGTCCGCACCGAACACGGCCCTTCCACTCAGGAAACGCCGTAATATGCTGACCACGGTATCTGTAAGAGGCAGCGCAAAGGAAATAAGGGGTACAACGAACGTGTTGACCGTATCCGGCTGCCTGGGAGCTTCTGCCAGCACAAAGCCACTCAGCATGAACCCAACAAACAAGCTGCCGCCGTCGCCGAGGAATATGGATGCGGGATTCATGTTGAATACCAGGAAACCCAACACTGCTCCGGCCAGCATGGTGGTTCCAACGGTTACGCCGTAGCGTCCGCCGACAAAGGCAACCGTGAAGATTGTGACCATGGAGAAGAGGGCTGCACCGGCAGCAAGTCCGTCCAGTCCATCGATCAAATTGATTGCGTTGCAAACCAGCACGACCCATGCGATGGTTGCCAGCAGGCAGATAGTTGAACTAATCACATGGCCGGCGAATTGCCATTCCACTGAGAAGAATTTCAGTCCGCTGAAATAAAGACCTGACGCTGAGAGAACCTGGACCAGAAGTTTGGTTTTAGGGCCCAGACCACGCAAATCATCCCAGATTCCTGCGGCAAAAATTGGCAAAGAGGCTACGACAAGTTTGATCAGCTTTTGCGCAACGGGTGGCTGGCTGAAACCAAGTTTTCCAGCGATGTAGTAAATTGCTACGACAATCGCGCACGTCAGAAAAACAGCTACGCCTCCCAATCTGGGAATGGGACGAGTGTGCACGTGGCGATTTGAAGCCGGAGCAAACGCAAGTTTCAGCCTATTGGCTGTATCCCTTACGGCCCACGTAAGAAGAACTGAAATCGCTATGCTGGCTACGAGGTAAATTGGATAGATCAGCATTCCCACAGTTATGAGAGCCTTCTTAGAATTCGCTTACTTCTAAACAACATCTTCTTTGTCGAGAGTTCCACAATCATACATGGGAAGGGGGATTCCTGAGAATACGGTTTACTACTAACTAAGAGCCTGGGTCTTCTGTGCTGCACCTTATTTCGAGCTATCTTCGCTGGAAATGCCAAGCCATCGTAATGCTCTCGTTTAAATTCTTCATGAATTAGTGACTGATTTCGCGTTGTCTTAAGCTTCTCAGCCCAGAAAAGGGGGGCATTTCAGTCCAAATTTAACAAGGCTTTCACAAAGGTAATGTGATTGCGCCGTCTATAGCGTTTCATTAAAATTCGCGATTATCAGATCTTCGACGGTCAAATCAGTGATATCGCCTAGGTATTCTGGCACAAGCTCTAAGGCGGTGCGGCGATTCGGGCCGCACTTTTCCACAGGCGCAAACTAGCGCGAGGTCTAGGATCGCATCAACAATCCCACAATTGATGCGGACATCAGGTTTGCCATGGTACCGGCAAGCATGGCCCGGAATCCCAATTTGGCGAGCTGATCTCGTTTGTTGGGAGCCAAAGCGCCGATTCCGCCAATTTGAATGCCTATCGAGCTCAGGTTGGCGAAGCCGCACAAAGCAAATGTGGCGATGGTAAACGATCGCGGATCAAGCGTGGCTTTTTGTGCACCGAGCAGGGTGTAAGCATAAAGCTCGTTGATCACCATTCGCGATCCAAGAAGATTCCCCACTGCGGTGGCGTCTTTCCATGGAACGCCGATCATCCATGCCACAGGTTTAAAGATGAAGCCCAGGACACTATCGATGCTTGCGGGAAAGAAGCCAACATGGTTGTGTATGCTGCCCATCACGCCGTTCAATAAGGCGATCAGGGCGATAAAGGATATCAGCATGATGCCGACGTTGAAGGCCAGCTTACCGCCATCGATGGTTCCGCGGGCAATGGCCGCCAGTAGATTGGAATCTTTTTCGATTGCTTCTTCCGCTATTTCAACTGTGCCGGCGGTCTTTGGCTGCTCGGTTTCAGGAACCAGCATCTTGGCCATGAGGATTGTACCCGGCGCGGTCATAATCACCGCAGCCAGAAGGTGCCGAGCTTCAATGCCATAGGCAATGTACGCCGCCATGATGCCACCCGATACGTGCGCCATGCCCGCCGTCATGATGGTCATTAACTCTGATCTGGTACATTCCGGAAGCAAAGGACGGATGCTCAGCGGGGCCTCTGTCTGTCCCATGAAGATTGACGCCGCCACGTCCAACGACTCAGCACCACTCACGCCCATGAACCGGCTCATGGCCCACGCCATTCCCTTGATGATGAGCTGCATTACGCCGATGTAATAAAGGATGGCGAAGAACGCCGAGATAAAGATAATGGTGGGCAATACACGGAAAGCGAAGACGAACATCACGTTGGGATCGTCCGCGCCGAGCGGCCCAAACACGAATGTGGATCCGGCAAAGGCGTACGAAAGAAGCATCTTTACCGCAGCACCGGCCCTGGCCATCACCACCTGCCCAAAGGTGAAATACACAACCAAAATGGCAAAGACGAATTGCAGTCCCAGTCCCCAAAGAACTGTCTTGAGACGTATGGCTTTGCGATCAGTGGAAAACAGATATGCAAGCGACAACAACACAACAATACCGAGCAAGCCTGCGAATCGTGACATTCGGGTCCTTAGTTCTTTGATCTGTGATTTTTGATTGAGAATTTGCCCGACTATTGTAGCTGGCGTGTCAATGCGCGAGCGGTCAAAATTGTCCTAGCTTTCACCACAGAGGGCACAGAGGAACACTGAGAAAAATCAAACTCCTTTACCACAAGCACACAAAGGGCGTGAAGGCCCGCAATCGCACGGGACGTACGGTTTAGCGCTCGTCTCTTACTTCTTCGCTTTTGCGGTGCCGGCAGCAGTTGCCAATTGACTTTCGAAATTTGTAAACGCCGATTCCAGTTCTGCTTCGGCCGCAGCTTTTTGGCTGCTCTTGAGAAGCTGTGCACAGGCTGCTGACTGCTTGCCGGAAATGTCACACGCATCTTTCCCTAATGTCTGGATATCCGCACCCGGCAGAAAGCTGTATGTCAGACTCGCGCGTGCCATCTTCTTTAAATCGGCATAGGAAAGATGGTATGTCTCCGCGGCGCGTTGATATTCCTGCGTCATGTTGCCCCTTGAGACGCCCTCATCATCGGTTGCCAGCGCGACGGGAACTCCGTACTTCAAATACATGGGCAAGGGATGTCTTTGGCCCGTCACTCCCAGAATCACATCATTGCTGGTCAAGCAGATCTCAACCAGCACATGTTTTACGGCCATCTCTTTCAACAATTGCAAAGGCTGCGGCTCCTGCATCACGTCTACGCCATGACCAATCCGCTCGGCATGGGCTTTCTCCACCGATGCCCGTATGTGGAACATCTCTTCAGGCGCAGCTATCTGCAGCGTCAGCTCGCCGGCATGCAGGCTGATGTGCACATGAGGATATTGCTGGTGGAGGTAATCAATCATCTCCATGTGCAAATTGAAATCATGGATGGGCACGTACCAGTCTTCCGCCATCACCAGATTCAGGCCTACAACGCGAGGGTCGCGCGACGCCATTTCAAATCCCGCCAGGATCTGGGCAAATACCATCTCTTTCGGCAATCCCCGAGCCACCTGATAGAGATAACGCGCCTGTACCAGGCAACCGGGCGCAGAATTCGGTTCACCGCAACGCATGTCCTGCTTTTCCCTGGCCTCGATTTCATCCAGACTGTGGCTCGCCTGCGTGACTATCTGCGTCAGTCCCCCGGCCAGCAGGTCCTGTCTCAGTTTCGCGAGATCAGCATTCCAGCCGAGCTTTTTACCCAGGCCCGCCGCCTGTCCGT
Source organism: Terriglobia bacterium (assembly GCA_963755365.1). Classification (GTDB taxonomy): domain Bacteria; phylum Acidobacteriota; class Terriglobia; order Terriglobales; family Acidobacteriaceae; genus Angelobacter. The sequence continues at coordinate 269,208 of CAVWJV010000013.1, forward strand.
TGTCCGGATTAAACATCAACTCCATGTATTGAACATGCTCTCTGGCGCCGCGCGACCGAACTTCTTCAATCATGTCAGCGGTATGGCCATTGGTGGCGGCGCCAAATTTTCCGAACGTGGCGAAAAAGTGGTCATGCCCGGACTCCTTCGCTGCCAGCAGTCCTCGCATGGAAAATGCTTCCAGGAGTTGCTGGTACAACGCCACGTCCGTGTAGGCGGCGGATGCGGGTGTCTTGTCCTGGGCGGTGTCACAGTTAACGAACGATGAAGATGCGCGGTCCACACACAAGCCATCCTGTACCGCCCACCGGATGAAGCTTTCGGCATACACAGCGCCAGACAGGTGATTGTGGAGATCGCCTCCTTTGGGCATACGCTGAAGAAATTCCATCAGCAAGGAAGGCTGATTCCGGACCGACTCGAAGTACGCAGCGGTGCGCTTTTCAGAAATGCCGGGCGACGCGCTTGCAGCAGGCTTTTTGCCTGCAATTTGTTTGTGGCCACGCTGTTGCTGTAAGAAGCGCGATTGCAAACACGTACGCGCTGATCCGCTTTGCTGACTTCATCCAGATCCCTCACCTAAGTGCAAACGGCACTATAGCATTTACAATTCCTTCTACTCACACAGGACATCATAAATGGACATTTTTGATCAGGCAGAAGAGGCAGGCGCATTCATTCTTGGTAGAACAAAGATGCGGCCGGCCATTGCGATTGTTCTCGGCTCAGGACTGGGCGACTTCGCTGACTCACTCACCGATGCGGTCCGTATACCCTACGCTGATATCCCTCATTTCTCCCGATCGACGGCCATTGGTCATGCCGGGCAGTTAGTGATCGGAAAAGCTGGAGCGAACACTGTGGCGCGATGCAGGGCCGCTTCCATCCGTACGAAGGTTACGCCGTTGATAAAGTGGTCTTCCCTATCCGCGTCTTTTCGCGTATGGGCATACGCGCTGCCATTCTTACCAATGCTGCCGGTGGTATCAGGAAAGAATATGGCCAGGGACGGCTCGTTGTAGTCACTGATCACATCAATCTGCAAGGGCTCAATCCCGCTGGTTGGCCCGGAAGATCCGCGTTTTGGCCCACGATTTATTGACATGACAGAGGCATATTGCAAGGAGTACCGGCGGCTTACGCTTGATGCCGGCAAAAAGCTGGGCATTGAGCTGGGTGAAGGCGTGTATGCCGGACTGCTTGGACCGAGTTATGAAACCCCGGCCGAGATTCATTTCCTGCGAACGATTGGGGCTGATCTGGTCGGCATGTCAACGGTGGCCGAAGTGATTGCCGCACGACAGGTTGGCATCAAGGTACTGGCCATTTCCTGTGTGACCAATATGGCGGCCGGAATCCTGGAACAGTCAATCAATCACGAAGAAGTTCTGGAAACGGGACGGCGCATTGCCGGCCAGTTCAAGGACCTGTTGCGCGAGGTAATTCCGGCGATTGCAAAGGATGTGGCTTGATTTCCATTCGTTTTTCATCCCCGATGATGCGGTAAATCTGCACCGGCAACTCAGGCGGGGCAGAGTTTAGCGTGTAGCTTTGCAGAATAAGCGGAAGCGCCCGCTCCATTCGCTCGCTGGAATTGTAATGTACCGTGCACAGCACGTCGCCGGCGGCCACCTTGTCGCCTAACTTTTTATGAACAATAATTCCCACGGCAGGGTCTACCGAATCTTCCTTCCTGGCTCTTCCGCCGCCCAGAAGCACTCCGGCAGTGCCAATCTGCTCACACATAATGGCGGAAACGTACCCTGAGTCCGGGCTGGCCAAATCAACTTGATGCTTTGCCCTGGGAAGAATGGAGATGTCGTCCACCACTTTTGGATTTCCGCCGTGAAGGCTGACCAATTCGCGAAATTTTTCTTTTGCGTTGCCATTCACGAGTAATTCTTCAGCCAGCATAAGTCCTTGATCAAGACTCTTTACCCGTTGTCCAAGCAACAACATCCAGGCCGATAAAGTAAGACACAATGAGCGCAGGTCCTCGGGTCCTTTACCATCCAGAACTTCAAGGCACTCCGCCACTTCGAGAGCGTTGCCTACGGCATGCCCGAGCGGTTGACTCATGTCAGTAATTAACGCAGTAATCCTCTTGCCCAGTCTCCGTCCTGTTTCCACCATCAGCTCTGCTAAAAGGGCGGCATCTTCCTGGGACTTCATGAACGCGCCGCTGCCGGTTTTCACGTCGAGCACCAGGGCATCAATTCCTTCGGCCAGTTTCTTGCTCATGATGGACGCGCAGATCAAATACGGACTTTCCACCGTGCCTGTCACATCCCGCAACGCGTACAATTTCTTGTCTGCGGGCGCAATCTCCGGCGTCTGTCCAATCATGGAGGTACCGCACTCAGCGAGCACGCGACGAAATTCGCCGGTGGAAAGATTTACGTTGAATCCGGGAATGGATTCCAGTTTGTCCAGCGTGCCGCCCGTATGGCCCAGTCCGCGACCGCTGATCATCGGCACATAAACGCCGGCAGCCGCAACCAGGGGAGCCAGCACCAGAGACGTTTTATCGCCGACGCCGCCCGTGGAATGCTTATCCACCTTGGCCGCCGGCAGAGACGAAAAGTCCATGACTTTGCCGGAGTTCAACATGGACTCAGTCAGGGCAGCCAGTTCCGCTCGCGACATCCCCCGCAGTACTACGGCCATCAACCAGGCCGACATCTGGTAGTCAGGGATCTGGTCGCGGGTGTAGCCCTCAACCAGGAAGTCGATTTCTGCTCGTTGCAGTTCCCCGCCATCGCGTTTCTTGCGGATCAAGTCAGTGACATGCATTGTCTGGGCCAGCATAAACGGAAACCGTCCCGGAGTAAATCAGCTTTGGATAAGGATGGATAACACCTGACAACCGCCGGAGGCACCAGAACATCAGAACTGCTGAATGCTGGCGATGCGGCGAGTTAGGGCGCTCGTGTCTGATCAACCGGGAGGTCGCATGAAAAATCGCCGACAATCGGGGACGTGCATCCACCTCAGCCTCAACTTGTACGTGGCCGTTCTCGTATTACTGGGCTGGCCGGCAATTTGCACGGCCCAGAAGCTGCGCGGCACGGTAGTTGATTCCACCGGCTTCGTGGTTCCGGATGCCGAGGTCACGGCAAAGTCCAGCACCTCCTCTGCTTCCATACACACAATCTCCAACGGAGAATTTGAACTCAATAACATCACGCCACCGGCTGATGTAAGTGTGCATGCGGCAGGTTTCGCACCCGCCGTCACGAAATGGGAAGGGCAGCCTTCCCTGAGGATCACGCTCAAACCCGGCGAAGTCCAGCAACAGATCGTGGTCACGGCAACCCGTATGGGAACTCCTCTGTCCGATGTTCCGGCATCCATCTCCCGGGTTTCGGCCTCTGAGATCGCCGCGTCACCGCCATTGTTACTGGATGACATTCTCCGGCAGGTGCCTGGATTCTCGCTGTTCCGGCGCACCAATTCCCGCATCGCCAACCCAACCACGCAGGGCGTTTCACTCCGTGGCCTGGGCGCCAGCGGAGCCAGTCGCGCACTGGTATTTTTTGACCAGATACCCTTGAATGATCCTTTCGGTGGATGGGTTTACTGGGACCGTGTTCCAGTCACGAACATCGCCGCCGTTGAAGCTCTTCGCGGTGGAGGTTCCGCTCTCTACGGGAGCGGCGCCCTTGCCGGAGTGGTTGCCGTGGAACGCAGTGACTACCATGATCGCGCCCTTTACATGGATCTGTCCGAAGGCCAGGAAGGCATCTCGTATGGCAGTGGCACGTTTGCTGATCACTTTGGCCCCTGGGGCGTGAATGCTTCCGCTCAAGGCATGCATTCGGATGGTTACATTGTGGTACCTACATCGGTCAGAGGCCTGGTTGATACTCCGGCGAGCCTGGATTTTGGAACCGGACGTTTGCTCCTCGACCGTCAATTCACCAATGGAACGGCCTTTATCAGCGGCAACATATTCAACGAATCCCGAAACAACGGTACTGCCTTACAGACCAACGACACGCGTCTGGCTGAGGGCACCGGCGGCGCCAATCTGGCGGTAGGCGGCGGAGCCTTGAGTTTGCGCACATATCTTACCTTCCAGCATTTTGACCAGACCTTTTCATCCATCGCCGCGGATCGTAATTCGGAAAGTCTGGTTCGCGCCCAGGCAGTTCCGGCGCAGCAGTTTGGCATTTCCGCAATATGGACCCGGCAACTTGGCGCTCGCAACACTTTCGCAGCGGGAACAGATTTTCGCCGAGTCACCGGACACAGCGATGAACATGCTCTTTGCCCGTGGAACTACGACCGGCACAGTGGATGCAGGCGGACGCCAGCAATATTTCGGGGCCTTCCTGGAAGACTCATTACGTGTGACTTCTCGTTTACGCATCACGGCAGCCACACGTGTTGACACCTGGAAGAATTACGATGCACTCTCACGCAGCCTGACCTTCGCATCCGGCGCCTCTTCCCTCACACCGTTTTCCGATCGCGAAAATGCCGGTTTCTCTCCTTCCCTTGGTGCGGTGTATCAACTTACACATCTGGTGGCGCTCACCGGCTCGGCCTATGGCGCTTTTCGCAGTCCCACGTTGAACGAACTTTACCGATCATTCCGCCTGGGCAATGTTCTCACCCAGGCCAATAATGTGCTGAACCCGGAGAGGCTCAGGGGGGCAGAAGGCGGAGTTACGATCGGGTCCGCACCGACTCTTTCTTCGCGCCACGTATTTCTGGAACAAGATTCACGATGCCGTGGGCAATCGCACCCTCTCCACGACTCCTACCCTCATCACCCGGCAACGCCAGAACATAGGCGACATCCTGGCCAAGGGCGTGGAAGTGGAACTGGAAGCCAATCTGCCCTACCACTTAGCTCACGCGCACAGCCTATGAATATTCTGACTCCACCATTTCGCGTTCGCTGGACACTTCCCTGCTTGGTTTACGAACTCCTCAGGTTCCTTTGCACGCCGCGTCACAATCGCTCGTGTACAACGGCCGGCGCTGGAGCGGCACCGTGACCGGACGCTACGTCACGCAGCAGTTCGATGACGATCTCAATACATTTATCCTGCCCAGTTTCTTCACAGCCGATGTGATGTTGCGCTGGCAGATCAACGACCGCGTGGAGCCATACGTAGCTTGTGAAAACCTTTTCAACCGAGAGTACTTCACCGCTCGCACACCAACACCCACCCTGGGCCAGCCACGTTTAATCAGGGGCGGCGTGAGGCTGCGATTGGGATCGGCGCGATAAGATTTTCCGATAAAGGCTGAGGTCGGACTTTAGATTGCTTATAGCCGGAAGCTTTCAGGAAGCAACTCCCTGATTGCCATCTCCTGATATTCCTGCTCGCCTTTGAAGATCACAACGGCTTGTTGCCCAAATTCGGCGATTACCTGGCGGCATGCTCCGCATGGTGAGCACGGCAATTCTTTTCCGTTTACAACGGCTACTGCGCGAATGGCGAGTTTTCCGTCTTTATTCTGTTGCACCGCCGTAAAGATGGCGGAGCGCTCGGCGCAATTGGTTAACCCATACGAGGCATTCTCAACGTTGCAGCCCACAAACACCTCTCCGGACTCGGTAAGAACAGCCGCTCCAACGTGGAAATTGGAATAGGGCGCGTGCGCGCGCTTCAGCGCATTCCGAGCGGCTGCGAGAAGGGACTTCGCGCTCGCTAGGCGTGATGGTTGATGAGGACATGGTGGCTCCTGTGAACTACTTACATTACCACCACGATTTGATCCATGCTGTATGGTTTGCCGGATCCCGCCGCGAATTCAATCAGGATCACTCCTAAAACGAAAATCGCAGGCGCGCCGAAACAGTCCGCGGAGGTGCAATCGCCGTTCCGGAAAACAAGCTGGCAAAATTGATGACGTTTAGCCGGTTGTTCAGATTCACCGCCTGGATCTGAAACACGGCACTGCGCTGCTCCTTGTGATAGGCCTCAATACCTGCAATGGCATCCAGTGAGAAATTTGGGTGCACACGGCTCCTATCCAGATTCACGCTATTTAGAACCGCTGCGCCATACTGAGCCAGCAGAAGATTCACATCGGCATCACCTATATCTGCCGGCAAACCGCTGCCGTACTCTCCGCCAAATGCGAACCATATCCGCCGCGGGGCCTGGAAACGGACCTGCATGCGCGCGGTGTTCCGCTGGTCTTGTGAAACGGGAAACTTACTGGTATCTGTGAGTCCACCTGCCGCCTCGCTGCCCAGGAACAGCCCTCCCGTGACTGGCCCCTGGCCAATTCCCGTCTGGTTGGCATAACTCAGATAGCCGGAGAACCGGCCCCAGCGAGGAACATAAAGACGCAGTTCCTCGCCAGAAATCCTGGCCCTGGCAAATGCGATAGGAAAACTCACTCCGGTATCGAGCAGTACATCATCGTCAGAATAGTTGCGAAAATCCCGACGGAATATGTTCGCATCCAGCCGCAGGTGGGAAAAAATCGCCTGCGTGATTCCGAATTCAAAGTAATTAGCGTTCGCCGGCTGGACCGGCAGCCGCACCACCAGAGAATTCAACGAATCTACCTGCGGTGAGCTGGCGAGCAACAGATTCTCGATTGCCGGGGTCTGAAATACCCGATCATACGAGCCGTGGATCAACAGCTTCAAAGCAGGCACATATCGCGAAATGCCGATTCTGGGACTCCATGCCGATTGATGGACGACAAGACCGTAGTGGTCAAAACGCAGCCCCGCGGAAACATTCCAATTGCCTAAATGGATCTGGTCCTGAGCGTAGGCCGAAGACTCAACATCCCAGCGGTGATCTGAAAACTGAAATTGCTGTTGAGTGTCGGGATCGAATTGCGAGGGATCGGTGATGGTGTACTGAAGGTTCTCATGGACCGGGGTAAATACGCCATCTACGCCGATCTTCCAATCGTGCCGGCCGTGATGCCCGGCCAAATCACCGCGCACATAGCCCTCACGGTAGCCTCGATCCTGTGACACGATGACCGGAGTGGACAACGCATTCGAGGAAAGTTCCGCAGTTGCATCCCTGACACTACCGGAAAAGCTCAGGAGGAGGTCGGAAGAAATCGTGTGTTGGAAGGAGAGTTGTCCGTAAGTCTCGGCGTTTTCCGCGTCCTGTCGCTGACCTGCGCTCTGCTGTACCAGATAGTTCGGAACAAGGAATCGATTGACCGCATGCGCAAACGTCACTCGCAGCCGGTCGCGGTCAGAAAAATCATGATCGTAGGAGCCGTAAAAGCCGCTCGAATTTCCGGTGTTGGTGAAGTTTTCCAGCACCGGCGGATCGAGATAGCGGTCCGTATGGAACCCTTCTCCGCCGATCGAGAATGCGTTTTTTGAGGATGCGTACGAGATAACGGCAGAAGCGGTTGCTGTGGAAAAACTTCCGCCACTGGCGTCGATTTGCCCATGCAGGCCTGACGCCACGTCTTTTGCCGTATTTACCTCAACAACGCCGCCAAGTTTCCTTCCATACTCAGCTGGGTACCCCGCGGTCAACACCCGCAACGATTCCACTCCATCCCCGCCTCCATCTCCGTTTATGGATGGTGCAAAAGCAGGGGAGCGGTTCTGGGTCAGCGGCAGTCCGTCAACTACATATTGAACGTCATACTCGGAGCCGCGAGGATGGAGGACGCCATTGCCCTCGTAGACCCATCCCGGCAAATCGTTAACCAAGTCGGATAGAGATCTGCCCGGCTGCGTAGCAAGGCCCTCACCAAGTGTCTGTCGTCCGATCGCGTACTGCGTTCCAGCCTGACGCGGATCAACCAAGGTCAGCGAATCAGCCACTTCGACTTCCGTGCTTACGGTGCCAATCCTTAAATTGACTGAAAGGGGGACAGGGACTTCTGAGTGGATTTCGACCAAACCTCTCCAGGCCGCAAACCCACGCGCAATAACACTCAATCGATAGACACCAAACGGGAGGTCTCTGGCTACGTATCGGCCATTGCTGGTCAGGGCAAAAGTTCGGGTTACCTGGTTGGCGTTGCTGACAAGCTCCGCCCTGGCGGCAACAACAGCACCCTGTGGGTCCCGCACCTCAAGGCGGAGTTCACCGCGGAGTGCTTGCGCGTGCGCACTTACCCAATAGCCCAATAGAACCGGCAGGATGAGGAGATTGCGCAGAGCTCGCATAAGAATGATCACTCCCTCATCCGCCCCATGGTTTGTGCGTCAAATGCGGTTATTGCAGAGGACCAAAGACAAATATTGACTTATCAGAGCTGACAATGACTCTGCCATTGGCGATCACGGGACACCGAATGCGATGCCCGTACCTAGAATGTCGCGGAAGTTCATGCTGCTGTTCCACAATTCTCGTGAAATCAGCGTAGCGTCGTACGCGTGCAGGACCGCACGGCCATTATCTGCACTTTTTTCGTAAGCCCACACAATGCCGTTCTGAGCGCCATTGGAGGAAACCACGGTGTTGGCTCCACGCAGGAAGTACGAGGTTGGCGACAACGCAAAAGGAGTAGGGACTAACGTACCACCCTGAAAATGGAATTGGCGGAGAGGACCATTGGCTGTGCCCATGTACAGATTCTGGTTCCAGTACGATGCATTCCCGTAGAGGCGCTGCCAATCCGTCCCCTCGGCAAAGCCATTGCCTATGCCGGTGAAACATGCACGGTTGCCAACCAGCACCTCCTGCGGAATCTGTGTGTCTCCGGCAGGGTTGAAATGGCCGAGGTTGTCAAGGTTCAGGATATAAACCCGGCCTTCTTTATTAATGACTGCAGCCAGCCGCCGCGAAGGATCAACTTCAGAAGGCAACAACGCCACACCACCCGATCCGATTTCCAGATCAGCCAGATCTATACACGCCTGGTTGGCAGGTGTGAACCAGTCCACCACAGAAAAGCCATTCGGGCCCAGTGCCAGCTTCATGACGGTGTCACCCATGTTGGTACCGCCCTGGTCGGCATTAAAGCTTCCATCGGCCCCTATTTCATAGATATTTCCGTTGGCGTCGATGGCCGGCGAAGCGCCGCCACCCCAGAAGGCGCCGCCACCACCGTGGTCAGCCGGGCCGTCCACAGCATCTTGCGCCTGGAATGTTACCGTGGGATTGAACACGGCTTTTAGTTGCAACGTAGTTGCATCAAAAGCCATCAACCAGCCATGATAGACGCCGAAATCTGAAAAGGATCCCCACCCCACCACAATCTGGCCATTCAGTTCTACCAGGCCTTGCCGCTGATTCTGCAGAGAAGCATCAAACGGAATCTGGCCGTTTACACTTCCTTTGCCACTGCCAGGCACGCTGGTCAGAACTTGCATGCTGCCCGGCCCAAAATCATGGCCCGTTCGAATATCAATGGCACGCAACCACTGCTCAGGCTTCCCGTTGCGCGCGATAAAGGTTACGAAGTACATGATTCCGGTAGTCCCATCGATGAACGGCGTTCCGGTAATCCCGATCTCTCCGCCCAGACTTGTACGGCCGCCAAAATTGTCAACCCCCGTAGTGATTCCGTTGGCTGGATCGGTGTAGTTCCGCGCCCACAAAGGGGGAGTCCCAGGATGATCCACATCAAAGGCGAAGACGCTGTCATGCTCGTTTGCCACAATCACCACGTTGTGGACGCCGGCAGCGCCCATATCAAGGTTTGAAACAAACAGTGGCTGAGCAATAATGAGTCCATCCGTAGCGAACGTTCCACGCTTGCCGAATGTCGCAACGTTCACGTTCGCAGGGGCGAGGACTGTCTCCTGGTCGAAGAGACCTTTACCAGTCAGGTCGCCTTTCCACTTGAGCACACCAGAAATGGCTGCTCCCCCTGAGGGTGGGGGTGTGGGCGTGGGAGTTGCTCCCGGCGTGGAGGAGCCGCCGATTCCCTGACAACCTGCCAGCAAAAAACATAGTGGCGCCCCAAAAAACAAAACTGACCAACGCAGAAGTACTTTTGTTCCCGAGAAAGGGCCCATAAAACTTAACATCCATCCGTCAAAATGAAATCCCACTCTGTTCGAGAGCTACTCACAGCGCGGAGTTGTCTCAGATTCCCACTTCATGTTTCTAAACAGAGGGCAGGCAGCAATTTGTTTTGTTGGGCTTGCGTCTTTAAGCCATGCAGCGCAAGCGAATCTTACGACCATGGGTTAGGGCCCTTGCCTCTCAAGACTTTTTTAAGTTGACAGTGCGCATCGCAGTCAATAGCATAACTCTAAGGTTATATAACTTATGGGCTATGCAGAACGAAGTCCACAGATTCTCAATGCCACCTTTGCCGCACTCGCCGATCCGACACGGCGTGCGATCCTGGCCAGATTGGCATCCGGTAAGGCTTCCGTGAATCAGTTGGCCGAACCTTTTTCCATCAGCCAGCCGGCAATTTCAAAACACTTGAAGATTCTGGAACGCGCGGGACTGATCTCAGGCGGACGTGACGCGCAACGTCGTCCGCGTCGACTTGAACCCGCGCCGCTTCAGCAAGCCAACCAGTGGCTGGAACGTTATCGCGAATTCTGGGAAGCATCCTTCGAACGCCTGGATGCCCTGCTGGTTGAGATGCAGACCGCCACATCCAAATCCAAAAGCAGCAAGCATAGACGCAAGAAGAAATAAAAAACAATTTTAAGGAGATCACAAATGAAAAATACCGGAACTCTTAAAGTAACCTTGCCCAGTGATCGGGAAGTCATGCTGACGCGCGTCTTTGATGCTCCACGTCATCTCGTGTTCGAGGCTTTCTTCAATCCTGAGTTGCTGAAGCGCTGGTTCGGACCGCGCGGCTGGTCGCTTACTGTCTGCGAAGTCGACTTCAAAGTCGGCGGCAAATGGCGCTACATCCTGCGTGGCCCCGATGGAAGCGAGATGGGAATGAGCGGCGTATATCGCGAGATCAACGCTCCTGAACGTACCGTCCACACCGAGCGCTTCGACGATTATCCCGGTGAGTCCGTGGTAACCAGCACGTGGGTGGAACGCGAAGGCAGGACGACCCTCACCGCCATCGTACTCGCTGAATCAAAGGAAATCCGCGATGCGGTCATCAAGTCCGGTATGGAACACGGCGCGGCTGAGACCTATGACAAGCTGGCAGAGTTGCTGGCATCGCAACTTGCCAACAGGTAAAGAGCATATCGGGGCGCTCAGCATTTCGAGAGAAAAGATCGTGTAGAGAAAATCTGGGCGCCCTTGTATTGCAAATGATTTCGAATGATCAATCTTCGCTAATCCACCAAGGAGCGCTCCAGATGGACACGATTGACATCGCCAGCCTGCAAAAGGCCTATGACAGTTGCTGCCTTCGCCAGCGATGATCATTTTTAAATAGCTTCTAACCAAACGACCTTCTCCCTATACAGCCGTCAAATACCCTGTGCAAAGGCATCGATTATGAGCAAGTATCTGGCGTTCGCGCTAGAATCGAGCAGCTGATCGAGAGCCGGTTAAGGAGCTGCCCATGTACGATTACATCATTGTTGGCGCCGGTTCGGCCGGCTGCGTTCTCGCCAATCGCCTGAGTGAAGATGCCAGCATGAAAGTCCTGCTCCTGGAAGCGGGCGGCCCTGATTCCAAAAAAGAGATTCATATTCCGGCGGCGTTCTCCAAGCTGTTCAAGACCGCTTGCGACTGGACGTATTTCACCGAACCTGAACCTCATCTGGAGAATCGCAGCCTGTATTGGCCGCGTGGCAAGGTGCTTGGCGGCAGCAGTTCCATGAACGCCATGATCTACATCCGCGGCCATCGCTGGGACTACGATCACTGGCGCGACCTGGGCAATCGTGGCTGGGACTATGACTCCGTCCTGCCTTATTTCAAGAAGTCGGAAGCGCAGGAGAACGGCGCTTCCCCATTCCATGGAGCGGATGGTCCACTTCACGTCACCAACTTGCGCTGTCCTAACCCGCTTTCTGAAGCCTTCATTCAAGCGGCCGAACAGGCAGGCTTCCAACGCAATCCAGACTTCAATGGAGCGCATCAGGAAGGCTTTGGCCAATATCAGGTTACGCAATGGGAAGGCAAACGCTGCAGCGTTGCAGTGGCGTTCCTGCATCCCGTGATGCGGCGGCCTAACCTTACGGTTAAAACCAACGTCCAGGTCTTTGACATTATCTTTGAAAAAGGCCGCGCCATTGCCGTGAGCTTTCAGCAGGGTGAGCACAGTGCCCAGGAACATGCCGAACGTGAGATCATTCTCTGCGCCGGAGCGGTAGCGTCTCCTCATCTGTTGATGCTCGCCGGCGTTGGCCCGGCGGACCACCTTCGTGCCCTGGGCGTTCCTGTACAGACTGATCTGCCGGGAGTCGGCCAGAATCTCCAGGACCACCCTGCCGTACCGATCGTCTATCGATCCAGCAAGCCGATTACGCTGGCCAATGCCGAAAGCCTGGGCAATGTGGCGCGCTACATGTGCTTCAAGAACGGCATGCTCACGTCAAACGTAGGCGAAGCTGGAGGCTTCGTCAGTTCAAATTCGTCCACGCCTGCACCTGACCTTCAATTTCTTTTCGGCCCCGGCTATTACGTTGACCACGGGTTTCAGAAGATCAAAGGCCATGCTTATACGCTTGGACCCACGTTGGTACGGCCCTTCAGCCGGGGGCGGCTCAAACTGCGTTCCAATAATCCGCTGGACGCACCTGCGATTCACGCGAATTATTTTGCAGATCCTCGCGATATGGACGCGATGCTCACCGGCGTGAAGCTCGCGAGACAAATCGCCGCCGCGGCTGCTTTTGATCCATTCCGTGGCCTTGAAATGCTCCCCGGCCCTGACGCTCAGGATGACAGCGCGCTTCGCCGGCACATCACACGTTACGCCGCCACGTTGTACCATCCGGTGGGCACATGCAAGATGGGAAATGACGCTGCGTCGGTTGTCGACTCCGAACTGCGCGTGCATGGTGTGGAAAGCCTACGTGTGGTGGACGCCTCCGTTATGCCCACCGTCATCGGCGGCAACACCAACGCTCCGACCATCATGATCGCCGAAAAGGCTGCGGATTTAATTCGTGGAAGGGGATCTATGGCGGCTAATTCTGATTCTCTTCTGAGTAGTGTGGGCCAACGCTAAATCATTACGAAATAGCAAATGGCGTAGTTGCCTACGCCCGTTGCTATAAATCTACTTGTGATCAGCAAGCGCTATTTGGTGTGGGTAGCCCATTTCCGGCGCAGTAAAGTAGCGCCGGTGATCAGGATAGATCCCAGGAGTGCCAGGCTTCCTGATTCAGGAAAACTGCTGCCAATGTGGCCGGTGATTGCTTCAACACCAGAGGCTGCCGAAAGTCCGTAAGCCTTGGTCCCGGAAATGACACCCCCGAAAGTCACACCGAAGATGAACATTGCAATCGTACAATAGGAAAGTTTTTTCACCATGTCCTTATCCGTCAGAGCAAAAGTGGCGTTCCGTCTCGGGGCCTCCGCTCGGCTGATGATTTCCCGACATCCAATGGGATCTCTCATCGGTGGCCCACTCTTGTAACCTGCCACTTACTTGTGCACGGCCCATGCCAAACACCAGCGATGGAAAACAAATGCCTTAGACAGAAAGGACTGGGGACATATGCAATCGATTGCAGGGATTTCCCCCTGGTTTCCCGCCCGAATGTGGGTGTGAAATCTTGCCACTGCCTTGCCGAGCCTCCTGAAGGCAGTGAAAGCAAACGTACTATTCGTCTTTTCACTGGAAGGAGAATGCGGCTATTTTCTCTCTCATTGGCTGATAAATTGCACATGAATGATTTGTTGCTCAATCTCCCGAGCCAAGTGAGGGAGCCCCTGCCGTTACCGGAAACTCCTGGGGACGGTAGGGTTCCCTCGTTTTATTTAGGATTGACAAAACCAGAATTGACCCAGCGCCCTCGAGTATGCAAAGGTTTTCATCACAAGTTTGGAACTCTTCTCAGGAGGTTGTTGAGCCCCTGTCGACTTTCACGGACTCCGTTACCTTGAGCAAGGCTGAGCCGGTACCCCACGTCTTGTTTCTCATTGATCACTTGCTGGCGCGCGGTGGTGGCGAAGGCAATCTGCTGAAAGTGGTTCAGCTGATGCCTCCGGACCGTGTGCGCTGCTCCATTGCCACCCTGAAAATCAAGCCGGCAATTCAAGAGTCGATTTCGGTTCCTGTATACGTCTTTCCTCTTCGCCGCGTTTATGGATTCACCGGCTTTCGTGCCGCCTGGCGTCTGCGGCGTCTCATTCGCCGGGAGAAGATCGATATCGTGCAGACCTATTTTGAGACGGCGAACCTCTGGGGCGGCCTGGTGGCCAAGCTCAGCGGCGCACTCCTTTTGTCTTCACGTCGCGATATGGGTATTCTTCGCAAACCAAAGCACCGGCTCGGCTATCAGCTCATCAATCGCATCACGGACCGCGTTCTGGCAGTATCAGAAGAGGTGAAGCGCTTCTGCATTGGTGAGGACCGCGTTGACCCCGACAAAATCTCCGTTATTTATAACGGCGTTGATCTGCAGCAGATCGCCGAGGCCGCGAATGGCGCATCATCGCCGGTTTTTGCCGAGTTCGCGGGCAGGCAGATTGTGACCTGTGTAGCGAACCTGCGCCGCGTAAAGGGTATTGATATTTTTCTGCGAGCAGCTCACCTGGTCTGTCAGGAGCTACCTGACACCCTGTTCCTCGTTGCCGGCAGCCACTTCGAAAAAGATTACTCGCGTGAAGTGAGGGACCTGGTTGACTCACTCGGCCTGCAAAGCAACGTAAGATTTCTGGAGTTTGTGGAGAACCCGGTGCCGCTGCTGAAGATGAGCAGTGCGTTCTGCATGCTCTCCCGCAGTGAAGGTTTCTGCAATGCCCTGCTGGAAGCGATGGCCTGCGGCGTGCCGTCAGTGGTGAGTCGCGTAGGCGGCAATCCTGAAGCCATCAGGGATGGTGAAAGCGGGTTCCTTGTCCCGGTGGAAGATCATCAGACAGCCGCCGAGCGGCTGCTGTTTCTGTTGCGCAACCCTGATCAGGCCAGCAAAATCGGCGAAGCCGGACGCCAGGCCGTATTCTCTCAATTCAGCGCGACCGCCATGATCAACAATCTGATCAGTCTTTATTCTGAGCTGATGGCAAAGCACGGAAAAAATAAATAGATTTTTAAATGGCGCAGCATGGTTCGCCAACCATGCTTGTCTGTCACTAATTCTCTTTGCCCACGTAAGCTGATTCCACGAACGTTTGCGCTGGCTGTTCAATCGCATCGTCGTACAAGAATAGAGTGTTCTTGACAACAGATTGTTCCGAGAACTCCCGCGAGACAATGTCCCGCCCCGCGGCACCCATCTGACCACGCCTGATCGGATCGTCAAGCAGAATTCGAATTGCGTTCGCTACTTCAATGCTGTTCCTGGACGACACCAGCAGTCCATTCACATTATCGCGCACAACATCACGACACCCGGGAACATTGGTTGTAACGATAGCGCGAGCACATGCTGCCGCCTCCAGTAGAGACTTGGGTACGCCTTCACCACCATGGGACGGCAAACATACCACGGTTGCTCCCTGATACACAGACGCCATGTCCTGCCGTCGGCCCCACCACTCCACTATCCCTTCTTCATGCCACGCCGACAGTTGTTGCCGGGGCATGCCTGAAGGACTGGCCGAGTCCGTATCTCCGACGAGAATGAACCGTGCCTTTACGCCTTCACCCTTGAGCAGTCTGGCCGCCTCCACAAACTCCTTCACGCCCTTGTTCCACAGCATTCTCGCCACCAGGGCGATGACCGGGAGGCCTGTTGGTTCGGGAGCCGGACAAAAGGTTTCCAGGTCAACCCCTGCTCCCCGAATGAGCACAGTAGTTTCGGCCCGGACTTTCAGTCGTGTGATGATCGCATCCCGGTCTTCATCGTTCTGAAAGATCACCTTGCTGCCCGACCGTTTCAGGAAAAAACCAAACGCACTCCAGACAGGTATACGCAGCAGTCTGGCTTTCCATGACGTAGAAGCCACCAGATACCCGAGACCTGCCAGAGCATTGATGACTTTGATATGTTTCCGCCCCAACGCGGCAATTGAACCGTACAAGACCGGCTTGAGCGCCACCTGGTGCACCACGTCAGGACGTTCCTTGCCATAAAGCCGCCTTAATTCAACAATGGCGCTAAGCTCTTTCCATGGAGAGTAACTTTCACGGGAGAGTTGCAGAGGCACAAGACGAAACCCTTCATTCAGGATGTCCTGCTCATGTTTAGAAACGCGAGTGGCGATGATTACGTCATAGCCCTTCCGCTGTGCGGCCCTGGCTAGTGGAAGGCGATGCGACCAGAAATACCAGTCTTCCGTAATCAGGAATATGATTTTCCTGCGGCGGATCTCGGGGCTGGCGGCCTTCTCGTTTGCACCGATCACAACTGGTAATGCCTCCGATACCATTCTAAGAACCGGCCCACGCCAACTTCGATGGAAGTTTCCGGGCGGTAATCAATGTCGCGCGCAAGTTCGTCGACGTCAGCATAAGTAACGGGCACGTCGCCGGGCTGCATGGGAAGCATGTTCAGTTTCGCTTTTTTCCCGATATGCTGCTCAATCAATTCAACTAATCTCATTACTTCAACCGGCTGGTTGTTTCCGATGTTATAGACACGATAGGGCGCGGACGAAGGAGACGGCCCCTGACCCGCTACCGGAGGTGTTTTCATGAGCCGGATAATGGCCGCCACAATATCATCCACGTAGGTAAAATCACGCAACATCTTTCCGTGGTTATAAACGTCAACCGGTTCCTCATGGATGATGGCTTTGCAGAATTTAAAGAGTGCCATGTCCGGCCGTCCCCACGGGCCGTAGACGGTGAAAAAGCGCAGGCCTGTCACCGGCAACGCGTAAAGATGGGCGTAAACATGAGCAAGCAGCTCATTGCTTTTCTTGGTTGCCGCGTAAAGGCTGACTGGAAAGTCGACATTGTCCTTTTCGGAAAACGGTATTTTCGTGTTGGCGCCGTAGACGGAGCTTGAAGAGGCATAAATAAGATGCGGCACCTTGCGCTGATATGACTCTTCCAGCAGATTAACAAAGCCAGTGAGATTGCTCTTTACGTATAGATCGGGATTTTCCAGTGAGTACCGCACACCGGCCTGCGCCGCCAGATGGATAATCGGGCCAAATTCCTCCTGGGCGAATACAGCTTTTAAACCAGGCCGGTCCGCAATATCAACCTTGATGAAATGAAAGTCTTTCTTTGATTGAAGAATCTCCAGCCTGGCAGCCTTCAAACCTTCATCGTAATAGGGGCTCAGATTATCCAGACCAACAACACGGAAGCCAAGCTCAAGAAGCCTGTTGCTAAGGTGGAAACCAATGAAGCCTGCGCAACCGGTCACTAATACACTATTCATTGCTCCGACTATTCCCTCTCAACACGTCTTGCTCACAATAATCCGGCGTTATATGTCGTTGCCGTCTTCAACGCATGTGTCACTTAAAACAACTCAGAAGGGCCGAGTATCACGGAAACACAACATTGAGTTCATTCGCTTACTCTGTAATCCGCGAGTGCAAGGGTATGGGGTGAGACGTCTGGAGAGGAGCGCGCCCCATGCTGTGGTAGTCCAGACCCGCCTTGGCCATATCCGCCGGAGAGTAAAGATTGCGGCCGTCCAGTACGATCGGATATTTGAGCAGTGTTTTCATGCGTTGAAGATCCAACGCGGCAAATTCCTTCCACTCCGTCAGAATGAGGAGCGCATCCGCTCCTTCGGCGGCGGCATATGCATCCGGTGCATAGCGCACTGAATCTCCCAGCACGGCCTTTGCGTTCGCCATCGCCGCGGGATCGAACACAGTGATCTCGCAGCCTTCGCCTATTAAGGATTGAACTATCTGCAGAGAAGGAGACTCGCGAACATCATCCGTGCCGTCTTTGAAAGCAACACCCAGCACGCAGAGCCTCTTGCCGCGCAGCGTCCACAATGCCATACGCACTTTGCGCAGAAAGCGAACACGCTGTTGCTCGTTAATCCGGTGCACTTCATCCAGCAACTCGAATTTGTCGGAGCATTCCTTGTCTGGCGGTATCGATTCCTCAACAGTCGTCGCGCTCATGCAGGCGCAGAGCGGCCGTCCGGTGAAAACTTTCACCATCGGCTTCCATGAAGAAGACTACAACGAAGCTGTCCACGCCAAAAAGATTGCCGAACATCTGGGGACGGACCACACTGAGCTTTACGTCACGCCACAAGAAGCGCTGAATGTAGTGCCTCTGCTTTCCCGAATGTATGACGAGCCGTTCGCAGATGTTTCTCAGATTCCAACTTATCTGGTGTCTAAACTTGCCCGCGGCAGCGTAACGGTCAGCCTTTCAGGAGATGGCGGCGATGAGCTGTTTGCCGGATACCAGAGGTATTTCCGCACCATGGCGATCTGGAACTGGCTGAGACGGGTTCCCGAATCGTTTCGCCCCATGTTGTCCAAAGCAGTTCAATCTGCTTCGCCGGGCAGTATCGATGCTATTTATCAGATGTTTCGCCCTTTTCTGCCTGAGCGGAAACGGTTATCCGCCGTGGGTGACAAGGCCCACAAACTAGCGCCCATTCTCAATGCCAGAGACCGGGAATCCATTTACTTGCAGGCAATCTCGCACTGGCCCGAACCCACGGAAGTTGTCCTCGGATCGCATGAATCAGACGCCTTCGATCAGGCCTTCGGGCAAACTGCATGGTTGCCCAGCTTTGAAGAACGAATGATGCTGACCGATCTGGTCAACTATTTGCCAGATGACATTCTCACAAAAGTTGACAGGGCCAGCATGGCGGTCAGCCTCGAAGCTCGCGTACCAATCATTGACCACAACGTTGTGGAGTTTGCCTGGAAGCTCCCGATGCATTTCAAGCTCCGAAATGGAACCAGCAAATGGATTTTGCGCCAGGTGCTTTATAAGCACGTTCCGCGAGAGTTGGTAGAGCGTCCTAAGATGGGTTTTGGCGTGCCAATCGACCACTGGCTGAGGGGCCCTTTGCGTACCTGGGCTGAAGACCTGTTATCTGAGGACAGCCTGAGCCGTCAACGTCTGTTCAACGTGAATGCCGTCCGCACCAAGTGGAAGGAACATATTTCCGGATCCCGCAACTGGCAATACCTTCTCTGGGATGTTTTAATTTTCCAGAATTGGCTTTTCGATCAGTCAAAAAGTGGCGTGGAGCGAAATGTCCTGGTTGGCCGCAGCTAGAATCCCCGAGCACACTGCGCTGCAACTTCAAATCTTAAACATGATCAATTTTGTTTAGAAGCGCTTGAATGGTAGATGCGAAGGGCTTGACGA